>CAZVXY010000043.1:0-1520 GCA_964631245.1 uncultured Fimbriimonadales bacterium | reverse complement strand
AACTACTCAGGTACCGTGACGAGAAGATGGGAGTAGGCTTACGCGAAGCGAGGCTGAGGGACGTTGCCTTGGAAGGTTTTGGTGAGAGCCTGGAAGAGATTGTAGCCCTGCTTGTGGAGGGTGGCCAGATAAGAGCGGATGACGCAGAAGGTTTCCAGGCCGGCCAGGGTGCGGAAGCCGCCGGAGATTTTCTGTTTGACCTTGGGCATGCGCACGGCCTGCTCGGCGACGTTGTTGGAGAACGGGACATTGTGATCGGTGGCAAAGCGCCAGACATCGTCGGCATGGGTTCGCAAGCGGTCGATCAGATTGAGGGGCTTGCTCTGACCGGTGCGCCCGCGCTTGCCGGAAGGCGGGGCACGCGGATTGACGGCCTCGCCCTCGGCGAGGATGGCCTCGTAAGTATGCCGGTAAAACGCCAAGCGCTCGGGGGCGAGCCTGCCGCCGGTGCGTTCTACTTCGTGACAGGCGGCGACCAGCAACTCGATGAGGCGGTTGGCCCACAGTTGCCCCATCTCCTCGAAGACGTAGGTCAGTTCGCGCAGGTGATGGGCATTGCACAGCGCATGGGTGCAAGCCAGCTCCCGATAAGGCCGCCAGCCATCATGCACCAGGGTTCCGACGAACTTGCCCAGGATGCCCAAGGCGTCGAACGCCTGCTTGCCGCGGTTGGCGTGGCAGCCGAGCCAGGTCACGTTGGTGGTGGCCAGCACATGCAACCAGTAAAGCTTGCCTGCCACCTTGATGCCCGTTTCGTCGGCATGGGCAACGGGCGCCGTTTTGAGCGCCTCGCCTATCGCCGCAACCGTCGGCGCGAGCCGTTGCCGGGCTTCCTCGTTGATCGCCAACACCGTCGCATCCGCCAGGGGCAGACCGAACAGATCGCCCATCAGGTTGCCGGTGCGAAAGACAGGCATCATGTGATGATGGGTCAGGTGCGCGACGGCGGCCTTCAGGCGCGGGCCATACTGCACCGGGGCCGACACGTGGTCGGGAAACTGGCCGCGATGAGTCTTGCCGCATACGCAAACCGCTGCGAGCACCTGATGCTCGGTAACCTCGTGACGCAGCGGCGGAATGTCGAAGACTTGTCGCTTCTCGACAACGAGGGCCTCCCCAAGGGGAGCGCCGCAGACGTCGCAACGCGCCGGTGGGGCATGCACCTCGATGTAATCGGGTCTGTCCGTCTGCTGCAGCGTATGCCCCGCATGCCCCTTTTGACCACCACTGGGTCTGTGCCCAGACTGGCGCTGCGACTTGGGAACCGGACGAAAACCATCGGAAGACGGCGGCTTGCTGGAGTTGCGGCTGTTCTTCGCCAACCGCCCTTTGAGTTCGGCCACCTCGGCCGTCAGCCGTTCAACTTGCCGTGTCAGCGCCCGAACCTGCGCATGCAGCCCACGTATCAGCGCATCCTTCTCGCCGTGGCTCAACCTGTCAAGATCGGGCAACTCTTCCATGCCCTCTCTTATAGACTTGCACTCCCCTTTCTCAAACCCAAAACAGCAGCACTATTCCAG
>CAZVXY010000042.1:0-1627 GCA_964631245.1 uncultured Fimbriimonadales bacterium | reverse complement strand
GCATGGCATTATTTAATGTAGCTTACGCCCCCGCGGCGGCTTCCAGGGTGCGGAGCACTGCTTACTAGGTTACTTGCTGATGCTTCGCCTAGGGCCTCAGAATATATTCATTCCAGAGCCTCTCCATCTCTGGATGCGGTTGAACGGGCAAAGCTAATAACAAGAGCCAGAAAAATATGATTATGAAAATCTCAACTAGATATCGCTCTCTAGAATGTAACCGCTTAAGGCTCAAGAGAGCCTCCAAGGCGTTCCATCCGTAATGGATGCCAACAGCTACCCACAAGGCCTTTGTTTTCATCACAGCCATAGCCAGTAGCAGACCAGCACAAGTGGTGGTGATTGCTCCAAGCCATCCAGAAACTTGATAGTGAAGCACACCGAAAATTATTGATGTGAGCCCTACAGAGGGATAGATTCCAAGACCGCTAACGAGTGTTTGCAGAAGGTAGCCGCGCACAAGGAGTTCCTCGCCGAAAGCTCCACGAAAGATTGCCGGCAATGAAGTGAACTGCTCTCGATGGAATTGCAAGAAGAACTTCTTCCACACGCGTAATATGAGTGCTGTGAACAGCAACATCACCCCTCCAATAGTGAATCCCCACACTAACTCTTGCCACCACGAAGAGTGAAAACTTACTCCTAGACTAGCCAGTGGCCGATTATCCCAATAGACAGTCATAATTAATGAAACACCGAGAGTTGTCAACGTAAGAATCCACGGATCCAATGTAACCTGTAGAGTACCTGCTGGGCTTCTTTGTATAGTAGTCCTCCCCCACAATATCGCTAGAGGCGAAAATAGAACAGAAAGTAACAATGTCACTGCAACAAAGATCACGCATTTCAATAGCCACAACATAATTATGTTATACCCCAAAAGGGCCGAAGGTGTCAACTCTTCGGCCCCTTTGGTGGAGAAGCTTAATTGCAATCACTAACAGGTTGTGCCAACCTCAATAGATATCTCCACGCCAAAGCCGGCGAACCTTCCTCTAGCGCACCAAGGAGAAGCATGACGAAGTTCGACCTCCTTAATAGAAGGAATTTCCGCCGTTTGTGCGAGTCGTTTTATACTTAGTCTTCCATAAGCAGCTATATTCTCGTCCACATCCAACAAGACTACTTGATTTTGGTTGACTGCCTTTACTATGTATCGGCCTGCTTTGAGAAAGCCAGTCGTATCCTCAACCACGTAGATCCCTCCAATGGTAGGGGTCACTTGCTGGCCTGCAAGCAGCTCTTCCATCAAAGCCCATGATCTTGATGCCCGATCCAGGATGGCAAATCCAATGGTTATTTCTGGATGGGAATAGAATATAGCTCCTTGAGTGTCAAGCACATCTCCTTCAGAAGCAGTGAATGTGCCAAAGAAATTTTGCAAGGAACTGACGACGTTCGCCCGTGAGAGCGGGTTCTGCTGTGTCACTCCCGGCACTGCCAGCCCCATCACCAATACTGCCACCAACCCGACCGCCGAACAGATCAGCTTGAACTTCTTAGTGAACATCAGCATCTCCTCCTTCTTGTGATGGTGTAGTGAGATGTCCTCTGACTTCTGATCTCTGGCTTCTGTCTCTCTTTCGCTCTCGCCTCCCTTCGTGTGAGTTTTGGGGCGGAGTGCGGG
>CAZVXY010000041.1:0-1627 GCA_964631245.1 uncultured Fimbriimonadales bacterium | reverse complement strand
GACGCAGCAGATTGAACTGCCCACCAGAGCGCAAATTGTGAAAGGGCTAAGCCAGCTCGTAGCGACGCTGACCGCAAGCGAGGGAGATATCCTCGATGTCGAGAATGCCACGTTTTCTTCAGCTCCATCACTTAAGAAGCCTAATCCTCCAGATATAACTTTCGCCTATATTCCCTTACATCCCTCATCTCGCTCTAGCCAGCTCCTTCATGACTGGTTGTTCAAAGATGAGCCGTTCGGTGACTATCTCGGTCTTGGAGCTCTTTACGTGGAGAGTGACTTTCCTGGGTGTCCAGGGTTTGATCCTCTATCAGGAGGAATCTATACCCTCAAGCTCAGGCAGGATTTGAAGGTGGTCGCTTTAGATTCAGAAGGAAATGAACTCGTCATCGGATACGCAGAGAAACGCCAGCAACGGCCGTTCTTTTATTATAACACAAAGTTTGCAACACCGATTACCGGCTGGCTCGCCGTTGTCTTAACGCTGTGTGCAGGTGGCGATGTTAGCATATGCTTTAAGCGAACGATATGCCAATACGATAGGGAGACTGGAAAAGCAACACAGTGTGAAGTGATCGAAGTCTGCGTAAGTTGTTAACAAGGAATAAACCGCTTGGTATAAGGGGGCAGCTTTGACCAGGCTGCCCCTCATGGTTACAATAAATGAGGTGACCTGGATGAGAAATGAGATTCTTATTCTTCTTAGCATCCTGTTGTTGGCCATCTTGATAACCGTAGGAGGGCTAAGGGGCCCCGAGAGACCAGCTGCCAAAACAGCCACAATCACAGTTACAACAACCACATCCTTGGTGTGGGACCAAAGCAAACCCCTTAAGAAGATTGATTTGTCCAATAGGCCGCACCTTCGACAAGGGGATATCACAGTCTACTTCGAGCCGGGGCAACGCAGGCTGGCTCAGGAAGTTGCCCATACTCTTCGTGAGGCGTGGCACCTTGTCGCTAAGAGGCTAGGAATTGCGCTAGGAATCTTTGGAGTTGCCCTCATTGCCTTATCAGAAGCAGAAGGAGCAGGGATCGGGGGTATCTATATCCAGCTCAAGCAGGAGATGCAAGTGCCCCTAGAAAAGAACCTGTTTCAGCAATTTCCAGAACCCCCTAAGCCTCCCTTTCCAGTACAAGTTCCCTTAGGGTTAAATAGCTTTAAGGGAGCAGATTTAAAGACTCAAGAGGCCATTTATAATACCATGCCCCATGAGGCGTTGCATCGTGCTGTGGGAAGAGCTCTGGAGAGAGGGCTTGATAAGGGATGGAAACTAGATCCTCAGACACGCGGTCTCGAGGACGGCCTCGCAGAATACCTCGGGCATATAGTCACCCAGAAGTTCGATTCAAAGCTCCATAAACAAGTTTTGGAAGGGCGCCGCAAACAAGTACAAGAAGTCTTAGAGAGGCGTCGTGAGCGTCCTACTTACGATCTAACTAGGGAGTTTCCAGGGGATATCACAATCACACCTCAAGGAGAGAGAAGTCAAGAGCTCCCTTCTTCTAAGAGCGCTTCTCCAGAGGAGGTTGCAGGGTATGGGGTCTCGCTCGCGTTCTGGTTGCAGATCGCCCAGAAGCACGGCGAAGGGGTGATCAAGAGCTTCTGGCAGCGTCTTAGCCAGCG
>CAZVXY010000040.1:0-1674 GCA_964631245.1 uncultured Fimbriimonadales bacterium | reverse complement strand
TTAGTAGAGCTGCATCTGGTGCGGGTGCTGGAGGCGCTGCGGCGGGGCTGGATCACGGTGAACGATGCATTGAGTGTGGAGACCAAGGCGCCCTAATTCTCTGCAGTTCTCTCCGGCATCTGGAGTTTGCTCTCACGCACTTCCTAGCAAGCCAGTCCAAACGCAAAAATCATGGAGAGCGTGCATTGTGATTGCCGCTGTTAAATTCTTCCTCCATACATAGAGAAGCCCAGTTATATAACCAAATGTTACCCTCCCCAAAAGGATGGGCAACTCGAAATCACCATGCACAAGCGCAAATATCAGTGAGGACAACCACAGCGCACCTTCGCAAGTCTTCCAGCGTGTTAATAGGAAGGTCACAATCAAACCGCGATATACCACCTCTTCCATCACCCCTACTGCTAAAGCAGTAATTATCAACTTTGAAAGCCATAGAGCAGTTTCTAGTTGCTGATCCAGTGAACCATAGACGAGAATCCCTGGCCAAGCGGGCCGCGGGGGCACTTCTTGTATTGCCGACCAGATCACGGCATATGAAGCAACTACAAGATAGACCCCAATTCCAGCTAAAACCTCTTTGAAGAACCTTTGCTTGAAGAGGCCAACAGCAGAGAGTCTTAGCCCCAATAACCGCAAGGCTACTTGGAGAAAGAGGAGACGGAAAGCAAGCAAGATGGTTGCAGTGATGGGGCGAGGGAATGTAGGCTCTATGGGGAGCGGCGGCATAAATTCAGTGACGATAGCTAGTATAAAGGTTATCGCTAAAAAGCTAGGCCAGCCCAGAGGGAGTCTAGGCATGGAGAAGACCCCGAGGTTACGCCGGTATAGGCGTTCAGCAGGACTCCACCTATTCCAGCGAATGAACATAACATCAATATATCTAAGTAACTTTCTCAAAACAAGGAGGCTCTTGTGCCACAAGAGCCTCTGCTTGCTCGTCTAAGATCGAAGGCCGCACATTGACCCTATGTATCTTACGGCTTACCAGGAGGAGGCGGCGGAGGTGGAGGATTATTGTTATTCTGTTGGCCACATACTGAGCCATTACATTGTTGTACGTTTATTGTGCAACCGCCTGCTGTAAGCAGAACAACGCCGAGCAGAATGGCGAACCAGACAGGGTTCTGCTTGCCCACAGTGAAGGATTGCACAACTCTCTGTGGCGCATCGCGAGTAAACCCGCCAAAGCTTACCTCGCCTATAACTGTGACGGTCTCTTCATCCTCAGCAGTCAGCCAAAGGCCACCTACAACCTCGGGCAGCCACCAGAGATAATGGGTGACCTTAAGCTGGTAGTACCCTGGTTTCAGCTTGAATAATCCGCTATCCCATTCATGGTCCACGTACAACATCCCGATAGGTACTGGATCAACAGGCTTGCGATGTAAGACAAGATCAACCAACAGTTGCCAAGCTAGAGCATCTTTGGCTAAGGGAATATAGGCTATGGTGCCATCGGGCAAGCTGCCAAATACGGCCTCATCAATATCAAGCATGTTCACCGCTGAGGCCGTCAGCTGCGCGAGATTATTCGCCAACTGTTGGAGCATCTGGCTGCGCATAGAACCAGCCTGCTGGCTGGCTACTTGCACCCCAGAGGTTGCCCACAGCAGCAAGGCCGACATTGTGACTGCACCGATCCATTTCGTCGCATACCCCAGTCTGAACATC
>CAZVXY010000039.1:0-1707 GCA_964631245.1 uncultured Fimbriimonadales bacterium | reverse complement strand
CCTCAATTTCGCAGGGGTCGGAGAGTCTTCAGGACCGCGTGGAGCGAGTGAGCGCGTGATTTTCCGCATAAAAAGGGCTCCTTCCGTGGTAGAAGGGAGGTGTGCGCCGTCCACTTCCACCGACGAAAGGAGCCACTCGGGAAGTGAGTCCATCTTCGCACGCTCGACCCCCGATCGTCAACCGAAACATTCGCGAGCGCTTCGCCCTCCGGTGGGCGACCCGCTACGGGGGGTTCAACCTGCTGAGCGACTTCGTCCGGGCCCAGGGGGTCGACCACGCCCTCGCGGCGGCCTTCGGCCGGGACAAGGCCCCCTGGGCAACGTACTCCTTGCCGGAGAGCCTCCGGCACCTGCTGGACGGCTACCTGCTGGGGCTGGAGCGGATCTGGCACTTCGAGGAGCTGGAGCAGGAGCCTCTGCTCTTGGTGAAGCGGGGGCGGGAGCGGCTGCCGGATTTCACGCTCCTCTACCGGGAGCTGGCGCGCTTCGACACCCCGGACCAGCTGGGGCGGCTCCGCTGGGTCGGCGAGCAGCTGGTGCGTCGGGCCCTGGCCCGCCAGCGCTGGTACGTCCTGGACCTGGACTCCACGGTCGAGCCCCTCTACGGCGAGCAAGAGGGCGCCCGCCGGGGGCCGAACCCCCACAAGCGGGGGCGCCCCTCGTATCATCCGCTCCTCTGCCGCGAGCGCCAGAGCGGGCTCATCGTGAACAGCCGCCTGCGGCCCGGCGACACGGGGACCGCGACCGGCGCCGCCGCCTTCCTGAGCCAGAGCGTGGCTCGGCTGCCCTGGAGCCGCCGGCGCCCGATCCTCTTCCGTGCGGATCGCGGCTTCGACCACGAAGCGCTCTACGCGCGCTCGGAGCGGCGCGGCTGGCACTACGTCGTCAAGCTCCGGGTGACGCCGGATCTGGCCAGCCGGATCTGGGCGCACGCCACCGAGGGCCGCTGGCGCCGGATCGAGACCGACGACGAGACCGTCCTGGAGGTGGCGGAGCTTCGGTTCCAGCGCAGGTGCTGGAGCCGGCCGCGGCGCGTGATTCTTACCCGGCGTCGGGATCCCGAGAACCCGCAGGGCCACCTCTGGGACGCGCTCGGGTACAACTACGCCGCCTACGTGACCGATCTCGACTGGGCGCCGGAGGACATCGCCCGCTTCTACGACAAGCGGGCCGACGTGGAGAAAGCGATCCACGAGCTGAAAGAGGACTTCGGGATCGACCGGGTCCCGACGAGCCGCTTTCTCCCCAACGCCGCCGACCTGGAGCTGAAAATCCTGGCCTTCAACCTCCTGGTGCTCTACCAGCGCCAGGCCCTGGGGTGGAGCGTCCTCCAGCGTGCCAAGACTCTCCGGCGGCGCGTCATCGCGCTCGCGGGGCAGCTCATCCGCACCGCGGGCCAATGGATCCTCAAGCTGGCCGCAGGGTGGCGCTGGCAGGCGGACCTCCTGCGGGCGCGGCAGCGGCTCGCCGCCCTCGGGCCGTAGTCGCCAACCCTCGCTCCTGGAGGCCTGCTCCCTGCCCTTGCGAGGGGGTCGTCTTCCTCGCGACCCCGCGGAGCGCTGCCCGGGCGCCTCGACGCCGGTCTGCAAACCTGTCACCGCACCCAGACCTCCTAAACGCTCCCTGGGCATGCGCTCATGTCAGTCGGAAACACGTCACGGCATGGTCGAGCATCCCAGCTTCGATAGCACCCTTGCGAAATTGAGG
>CAZVXY010000038.1:0-1710 GCA_964631245.1 uncultured Fimbriimonadales bacterium | reverse complement strand
CTCTTCTTCAGATGCCTAACAACAAGCATAGACATATTGCTAGCGTAAGCCCGTCTTATGTGGATGAAGAGGGAACTGTCGGCCGAAAACAGCTCCCTCTTCTATCCCCCCAGCTACTTCGTCATGACGGAGATCATCGTGCCGTCCTTACAGTTAGCAGCAGCCGTCTCAGACCGGGCTCTCATCAACTGAGCGAGGTAATCCTCACCCCTTTCAAGTATGATCATACTGTCACCTCCTCTCTTTTGCTAGTAGCTGGGGGTCCAAATCTCATCTTCAGTCGATGAATTAAATCCTCTTTTACCGATGGGCAAGGCAAAACTACCGTTTGACCTTGAATGCCCGGGTAAAGGCGATCTGCATGGCATCCACCAAAACACAACGGTAATACGGGGCATGTCGAGCACATGCGATCTTCGAAAGGCTCCCAAGATAACCACGGAATCAAACGATCCCAATCGTAAACAATCTCACCTGTAGGTAGGAGAGTGCCGATCTTGGTTGATGTCTCACCCGCAAGGGCAACACACTTATAGAGATGGCCTTCAGGATCGATCATGTAGCTATCCATCTGATAAGCACCACAGAAGATCGAGTGTGGTTTCCACCAACCGGCAGAAGTAGGATCAAGCAAAGGGATGAACCCCTCATCTTTAAGAAGCTGTTCCATGTGGCATTGGATTTGTAAGTAATCGCATCGTCGAAAACAAAACTCCTGATACCTTTGAGCAGCTCGCGTTGGAACGACAGGAGCCAGGCCGAAAAGTAGACGCCCTTTCAAAGGGGCCAGATAGGTTAGTAGCTCTGGGAAGCGATCGCTGTTTGTTTTGTCCAGATTGACCCTGACAACCACTGAGGGGAAATGTTTCACCGCTCCCTCTAAATTCTTTAGGATGACATCAAACGTTGGGTTACCATTTTTCAAGACACGTCGTCTGTTATGAACGTCAGGGGGGCCATCAATCGTCACTTGCACCTTGGTTACCCTAAGCTGGATGAGCTCACGTGAAAGCTTCTCTGTCAAAAGATAACCGTTGGTTGTGATACCGGCTTCGTAGTGAGCTTTGCGTTCCTCGCAGATCTTTAGGAACTGCTCACTAAGCTCTTTTATTGCTGAAATACCTAACAGCGGTTCTCCCCCGAACCATTCTATGACTAATTTACGCTTGTACTCCATCGTTTTACTGACGTAATTTAATATACCTTGCTGAGTTTCATGACTGAGCCATTTGTTCACGCGCCACTGGTAACAGTAAGGGCAAGCAAAGTTACAATTTAGCGTCACCATAATTCCTAAGCCAAGACCCTCGTTACCGTAACGAGCAATCCGGCTTCTAAGCTTCAGAAGTCCAATTTCATCAAGGCTGTCCTCGATAAGGAAACCCAAGGGAATTAGCTGATCCCGCAAAGACCTATCTTGCTCTGTCTCACAATCATTGGGATTAGCTAAAATTGCTTGGACTTGTGTATGGACTACATGATTGACTTTGAAGGCCCCCATGCTAACCCCATTCATCCATACATATGAATCTTCACCTAAGGGTGAGTTGTAGTTGAAACGAGATGCTTTGTATTGCATAAGTGAGTCATCTCCTTAGGCTCAGTATAACTCTCGCTCTCACCCCCTGTCTATGAACCAGTTCAATCTTTCTCTGTGAACTACTTCAATGAACTGGTTCAATCATCGCTCTCTTTCCGCTTCTGAAGGGC
>CAZVXY010000037.1:0-1729 GCA_964631245.1 uncultured Fimbriimonadales bacterium | reverse complement strand
TCTGTCAGCGTCATGGTGTGCATTATGACAGATCAAGGGCGGGGAAGTCAAACACCGTGTATAAACTCTGCCGGGGCATATTATAATAAGATCGCTCTCAAACACAAGTGAAGGGAGGAGGCGCTTATGGTCAGGTGGCTTTCGGTCGCCATATTGACGGTTGTGGCGGTGCTCATGAGTAGCAGCATGCAAGGGCAGCCCTCGTGTACTGTGACAGTGCAGCCGGGGCAGTCAATCCAAGAAGCGATTGACAGTGCATCTGAAGGCACGGTCATCTGTATCAGTGCGGACAACTTCCCGTATATGGAGCATTTGACGATCACGAAGAGCCTGACGCTGCGCGGCGCTGGCAGAGAGAAGACGTTCCTGACGGGCAAGGAGGAAAGCGATCAGCCAATTATCCGTATCAAGGGGGACAGAGAAATAGAAGTCGTTCTCGAAGATTTCACGGAGTCGTGGAAGCCCGGTAGTGAATTTCTGCTTGAGCTTTCTGGAATCTATATTCAAGGGCAAGCCAAGGTCACGATCCGCAACATGGAGATCCGTCGCAACAGTCATGGCATCGTCGTCAGAGATACGGCCCAGCTTCAGCTTGACAACGTGTACATTCACTGGAACACGTGGAGAGGGTTGTTAGCCACGCACTCTGCTAAAGTGACTGTCAGCAACTCCTTGATCACCAACACGTGGTATGAAGAAGGAATCATTGTAGCACGTTCTGCCCAGATGAAAATTGTTAACACCACGTTAAGTAATAACAGCAAGGGTCTTAGTGTGATCGGCTCCGCACATGTGGAGATTCAAGAGAGCCGTTTTCTGAACAACACAGGGTGCGGCTTGGCAGTTTGGACAACGGAGGCGAAGGTTATAGGGCCACCTCAGGAGTTTGAGAGCAACGGAGCTGATCTCTGCGGCTTCGCTCCCGTCTCCCTGCGAAAGCCTTTGGCCCCACAGACTGAGAAATCTGAACTCACCGTGCCCAGTGACTATGCGAACCTTCAAGAGGCCATAGATGCGATTGCCCCTGGAGGCACGATTACGATAGCTCCAGGCACGTATGAGGTGGGGTTGACGCTGTGGAAGCCTGTAACGCTGCGCGGGGCCGGGCCGGAGGAGACGATTTTGAAAGCCCTGGCAAATCGCGGGCTGGTAGGCTCCATCCTTGCTGGGGTCGCTGGAATACAGATAGAGAACCTAGCGATCACGACTGAAGGGCAAGGAACAGCTCTATCTATCTTTGGTCAGGCACGTCTCAGCAGCGTCAAGGTCTTCGACAACGGATTTGATGGGCTTGGTATAGGCGGTCCTGCTATCGTGGAGATAGAAAACAGCACGATCTCCGGCAATGGCACCTGGCCGGAGTGCTCGATGGACTGGGTGATTTGCAATGGTATTACACTCTCTGATCAAGCGCAAGTGAAGCTGACCAACTCGGTCATCAGAGACAACTGGGATTGGGGGATTGCTGTTGTCCTCAAGCAATGCGGTTTTCCCTACGACGCTTTCAACGGGAGCGTGATCTTTGAGGGCACCAATATCATCGAGGGCAACAACCGCTGGGGCAACCAGAAAGGCTTGGGCAATCCAGGGAATCACCCTTGGAATAATCCAAGCGTGCCCGATGGGCAAGTGTGCTTGCCCTAAGAAGCCGTCAGCAACAGCAAAAACTAAGAGCTGAGCGCTCACTTCACGATCTTGGGGAAGCTGATGGGCCGACCGTGCTTCATCG
>CAZVXY010000036.1:0-1877 GCA_964631245.1 uncultured Fimbriimonadales bacterium | reverse complement strand
GGAGATAGCCTTCACGCCGGAGGATTTCTTGAAGAAGGTCAAGTAGCTTACGCTCCTGCGGCGGCTTCCAGGGTCTGGAGCACTTCCTGCAGGTCCATATTCTGGAGCTTGCTCCAGATATCTTCCCCCGTCAGCTCGCTTAAAATGCGTGCGGCGTCCTTAGCAGTGGGATGGGATATCTGGCTCACTCGCTCCCAGAACTTCTTGATCGTCCCTTCCCCGTGTTTCTGCACAATCTGCAACCAAAAGGCTAGGGAGATAGCATAGCCTGTATAACTTGTGATTTCTTCCAGTTCCATTGGCCCTTTATGCGCGCCTCTCACCAGAAAATACTTAGTTAAATCATAGCTCTTCCAATCCCTCTTCTGCATAAACCGTAGCACGTCCTTATAGCGTATCTCAAGCAGCCTGCTTCTGAGCACATCTGTTGGTGAGCTGATATAAGCTGCGTATTCTGCCAGCCCATCACCCACCCAGCGTGCTGCTCGATCATGATAAAGTTTGAAAGCCACCACCTGTTCTGTGGCTTCATGAGGTACGAAGTGATAAAAATCTCTCAAGGCACCAGTTTCTTGAAGGCTTGACCCTGACTGAGTCAGCAGCAGAGGGAAAACTGCGCCGTCTATTTGGACTCCTCCTTGTCCTTCTGCCAATGGCGGAATGATAGCTATGGCGAAGGGGCCTAAGTAAAGACCTAAACGTTGAAGGATGGCTGTCCAGATGTCTCTCAAAGAGTGTACGATCTCAGCTGCTAACCCTTCGTAGCCTGGCACGAAGTAGACCGTGAAAAGATCTTCTTGCTGGCTTCTAAGGTCTGACAGGTTGATTTCTTGGGTACTTCCTTCTCTTACTATCACTGTGGTTTTTTGGATTTCGTACTGCTTATGGTAAAGCGACGGGCCCAGTGTCCCCAAAACGACCAAGAGCGTTAGAAGCAGGAGACCGATGATGAACCAAAACCTCTCCATAATGTTATTATAGCTTTTTCGCGGAGCCTAGACAAACAACCAGGCTGCACAGGCAGGCAGTTGGGAGGGCTCGGCAGCGTCGTTAAGCCCTCCCAACTTACGCTCGCATCTTTGCCCACAGTGGTTAGCCGCTCTTTGATCTCCGTATACCTCTCAATCTCTCTGTCGTTGCTACCACCATCGGGATTGAAGTTCCAGTGCTTACCCACGGTTGCTGGTCATATTTGTCTACTACCTCAACTGACCCACAAACTTGCACTGTCGTGTCCCAGCAAATGAACCACCAACAGCGTCTGACTGTTACCCAGAAGCAGACTATGACCTTGTCCAGCAGGTTATCGCTCTCCTTCTCCTGATGAATCAGTTCAATCGAAATATTAGTTGTAGGGGTAGGGAGCGGCCTATCTAACTTTCGAAGATGCAGCGGTGCTCTCAGCACCTCTGTACCTTCTGCATCGACGAACACTATCGTAGTGGCATTGACGGCTTTAAGTGTGTACAGGCCCTTCCGAATAAGAGGTTTCCCCGATCTATCAAGGATATCCTCGGACACATAGAGTCTTTCGAGGGTCACATTCTCTGCTTTGCCAGCTAAAAGGTCGTCAATCAAAGCCAGTGACCGAGATGCAGGATGCTGGGGTATGAATCCCAGTGTCATCACCGTGTCTGAATAGAACATGGCTGCATTTGTATCAAATATATCACCTTCAGAAGCAGTAAGAGTAGCGGAGGCCTTGACCAGTGAGTCTACCACGCTTTGTCGTGATAAGGGATTCTGCTGCGTCGCCCCGGGCATGGCCAGCCCCATCACCAGCACTGCCACTAGCCCGAGCGCCGAACAGATCAGCTTGAACTTCTTAGTGAACATCTGCATCTCCTCCTTCTTGTGATGGTGTAGTGAGATGTCCT
>CAZVXY010000035.1:0-1877 GCA_964631245.1 uncultured Fimbriimonadales bacterium | reverse complement strand
CTTAAAAGAAGTTGAAAATTCATTTCAGTTTGCGCGTAAGCGCCTGTGGAAAACGCTCAAACATTAAAACGCTCAAACATTAATGTCTTCATTATATGTTTAAAATCATTACTGTTTGAGGAGGGCGATTTTGTTGATAGGATGCGGGTAAAGGGGGAATTTGCGTCCGGTCCATAGACAATAGTGTCCGGTCCACAGACAATAGGGGCGTCCACTCCACCGACAATAGGGCGTCCGGTCCATAGACAATAGTGTCCACTCCACCGACAATAGGGCGTCCGGTCCATAGACAATACCGCGTGAAAAGCCTTGAAAAATAAGCAAAAACAAGCTGTGGAAAACTCCGGGTCATGTATTGCAGATCACCTTCGGCCTCACCAGAGCCCCTTGCGCTTGCCGCACCAGTAGCAGTAGCGCCCGGCCTCAATGACCTGGCCGCACTGCCGGCAGCTTGGGGGCTTCTTGCGCCATCTGCGCCACAACTCCTCGTCATCAAATAGGCATTGGGCACAGAGTACCCGGCCTGATCTCTCTTCTTCGGGCGTTAATTCAAAGCCGCACTCTTTACAGGTTCGCATGATAGGGGATTAATTATTGTTGACGAACCTTTTTTGTGGTATACAGAAAGCACCGATCGGTTGAGTGTGTTCTTTGGCGGTTGCGCTACAGGCGCCGGATGCTCCCAGTCAAAAGGGTATGTGATCACGTAGGAGCATGAGTCTGGCTCCGTGCCTTAGACCGCCATTCCAGACCAGACCTGGAACAGAGACGCGATGTGCATCGTTTTAAGGGAGTGCCCGCTCTTTCTCCAACACTTGGGAGCGGGCACTCTCATTTTTACTTCAGACATGGCGGTCTAAGAGAGAGTAGAGCTGCTCTTGGCTGGGCAATTGAAAGATGGGATTCAAGATGGCTCTGTAGTCCTGCTCGTAGTGCTTGGCCTCGGTGAACCAGAAGAGATTGAGTCCGCCCTTCTGTTTGGGGTCAGCTTCTCGGGCGATCTGTCTGAGAAACGCCAAGCGTTCTGGTGAAATCGTCACCCACAGGACTTTGAAGGGCTTTTGCTGGGGGATGTGGTAAGGCGACTTGTGATGGCGCTTCTGTTGCCATAAGGCGGTATAGCTGGCGATCTTCCAGAGGAGGCGGCGCTTACTCATCGTGGCCCGGTCGTATTCGAGAAAGCAAAACATGGGTCCTCCGGGGCCTTGCAGGGCGAAATAGCTGTCCGGGTTGACCGACCATCTCGTCTGACGATCTAGCCATGAGCTTCTTGTGCTCTGGCCTTCGGGTTTCCAGAACGAGAGCTGCCAGTCAGTTCGTTCTTTAAGGGCTTTTTCCAGCTTCATTCGGAAGTCCGTGATGCCCAAGGCATGTTCTAAGTAGCGCCATCCGGGTTCCTTGAGTGCGGCCTTGACTTCATCAAAGTCATGGCCCTTTTCGGTCAGGATCCTCACGGCCCTGGGGCCAGGGCCGTAGATATAAGAGAGAGCTTTACCCTGCAACACTCGCAGTACCAGCGTGCCCTTTCGGCGTTCCAGGTAGCCATGATGATATAAATAGGACAACCGGCGCTTCATGCCCCGGACAGATCCGTTCTCTTGAGGCCAGCGTAATTGGTAGAGTTCGGTGGCTTGGTCAGAGGACAGGTTGCGATACTGAAAGATGAGGTCTAGCAGGCGCTTGTCCCGCTCCTGCAAGCGGATCTCCGGTAGTCCTTTGGGGTCTCTCTGCCAAGCTGAGCGATAGGGTTTTCTCGTCTGGGTCATATTAAAACTCTGTGGGGTTCTCAGGCTCTTCCTTGCGGACTTCGAGGGCGCGCGTGCGTTCAGCGCGCTCCTTCGTGATCTCTTCCAGTGTAGCATAGTGCGGGCTGTTTC
>CAZVXY010000034.1:0-1896 GCA_964631245.1 uncultured Fimbriimonadales bacterium | reverse complement strand
TGGTGGTTCATCTAGAGATAATGACTACTATGATAAAGGTGGCATATATGTAAATGATAATACAGTTAGAGTTCCTACAGATATTAGGGATAAAATTCCAGATGCAACATGGAATCAATTATTAGACTTACATCAAAAAGGTGTTTATTCAGACACCCAGCTAGGGGAGATTATAGCATCATTCAAAGATAATCCTAATAATGCAATTAACAAAGCAAATCAATACATTAAAGACTATAACAAAAATCTAGAGGTTCAGCAAAAACAAGCATTTGTTAATGAATTAGAAAAAGCAAAGCAATTAGGTGTTATTGATGAATCTAAATATAAATCATTTTTAGATTTATATGAATCAAATCCAGATTTAGGTGTTAAGTTTTTACAAGGAGCATATGAAAACTATAACAATAGGCAATATCAACAATTACAACAAGCTGTTACAGACTTATATCAAAAAGGAATAATTGATGCTGGAACTGCTAGTAGAGCTTTAACTAATCCTAACAAATCTGCAAACATACTCAATGAAGCAACAAGTAAATTCAATAAGAGGGAGTTCATTCAATTTGTTAATACTTTAGAACAAAATAAAGTTATAACACCATCTCAAAAAGTTGAGATAATGCAGAAATATAATGCCAATCCAGATGTTGCTGTTCAACAAGCTAACATGTTAATTAAAGATTATAACAGAGAACAATATCAACAATTTAGAGGTGGTTTAAAAGGTTTAATTCAAGAAGGTGTAGTAGAAAAAGGTAAAGGAGTTGAATACTTAGTAGGATTTAGGAAAGAACCAGATAAAGTTATATCTAATATTAATCTGGATATTGCTAGATATAATGAACAGCAAAAATTACAAGCATATGAAGCCTTCAAAGATAAAGTTAGGGAATTAAAAGTAGAAGGAATAATTTCTAAAACAGATGCACAGCAGTTATTATTACAGTATGGTAAAGATAAACAAGGAGCAATAGAACAATTGAATGATAGAGTAACTGCATATAACTTATCTCAGATTGCATATGCTGGTGGTAAAGCAAATTTAAAGGTTGAAGATATTCTAGAGGCACAAGAATTAGTTAGAAGAGGGAACATGAATGCTGGAGCAAAATACATAGATTATAAGATTCAATACCAAAATCTACTAGAAAAACAAAAAGCAATTAATGAATTTAAATCCCAATTAGAAAAAGATAATATTCCATATGAAGATAAGCAAAAACTGATTAACAAAGCAGAGCAAGGAACATTAAAGGATGAGGATGTTCAAAAAGTATATATGGATAAATACATTCATGATTTAAGACTGCAACATGGTATAACAGATAAGGATGAAAAAGAGATAAAGAAAATACTAAATTACAATATAGGGGAGCAAGAAAAAGCTAGACTTATTAATGAATATCTGCAACAACAAGAAAGGGAAAAAGGCAAAGGTATAATATCTGATATATTTGGATTAAAAGGTGGTATAGGAGAGGGTGTAAGTGGATTCTTATCACAACAAGTTTTTGGTTTTGGTGTTATGGGTAAACAAGCAGTTGAGTTAGGTGGTGGTAAAGGTTATGTTCATACTAATATCCCAATAGTAAAACAGTTTATTGAAGGAACATCAGCATATGAAAGAACAATGTCTTCCACAGCATTTGGATTCTTACCTAATATTCCTAGAATAAGTATTAAAGAACCCTTTGCTATAGGAGAAGCAGTAGGTTATGGTATTGATTTTTGGTTTTTGGGTAGAGGTATAAAGTCTTTACCTAATTTTATTAGAGGGATTAAAGCAGAGAGAGCAGAGTATTTAGCTAAAGTTGAAGAGATGAAAAAAGCTAATATTCCTAATGTTCCTTCAACACCATTAACTCCTAAAACTCCACCAATGCCAAAAACCCC
>CAZVXY010000033.1:0-1997 GCA_964631245.1 uncultured Fimbriimonadales bacterium | reverse complement strand
CGAGAGTTTCTGGAGTTACTAGCTCAAGAGTTGGCTCAACGGGGCAAGCTCTAGGAGTGGGGCGCGCCCCCAGTGAGCGTCTGGGGCACTTTTCAGCTGATCTTGTCAGGGCTTTTGGCTCCTGCGCTTCGCCCACCAGCGCTTCAGTTGGGCCCAGGGCTGCGCTATGGGGACGTATTTCTGCCAGAGGGCTTCCATCTGCGGGTGGGGTTTAAGAAGCTTGCTGACAAGAAAAGCAAAAATCCCTATACTCAAAGCTAGAATTCCATTAGAGGCCCAATTGGCTTCGTAAGATAGCCGAAGTAAATAATGTCCATAATTGAAAGCAAAATGGATGCCTATAGGCACCCACAGGGATCGGCTTCTCAGGTAGGCAATTCCCATAAGCAACCCTCCTAATCCTGCAGAGATAGCAGCTCCTGGATAGGGAGGATGCCCCAGAGCAAACAAAAAAGATGTGATCAAAAGTGCAGGGACTATGCCTACTCCTCCAATCAATGTCTGGAATCCATATCCTCGAGCTAGAATCTCTTGGTAAATTGCCACACCAAGATTAAATGGGAGTGCTAAAGTTAAGGCTACTAGGACCTTCCCCTTCAGCAGCTCTAGAGTTCCTACAGGTGTCCTCACTAATGTTCCTGACGCTAATAGAAAAACCATCAGCAACATGACCAAGCTTGAACCGATCAATAGACCCAAAAGAAATTCCCGCCACCAGTGGGGGTGGAATTTAAGGCCTAACGATCCAAATGGTCTCTTATCGATGAAGCGAGTCATGATCCAAGCAGCCAGCAAGGCAGCTCCTGCAGCCGTCCACGGAGCACCCTTGTTGAATTTTAAATGCCACTCTGTTAGAAGTAGTTCTTGAGAGAACCCGAACAGATCGGTGAAAAGGTAAAAGATGAGAAAATGCAAGGGTATAAAAGGTAGCTCGCCAACGAAGAAGAGAGCCACAAAAATCAAGCATTTTCCTAACGCCCATAAGAGCATTCTCATAAGTTTCTTCCTAAGCTTTAGCTTCTAAATTAAGGATAGAGAGGGTGCCGCGATTTTGCAACCCCCTCTATCCTTTATGAGTTTAATGTGCTTACGGGTCTATACAGCCCAACTCCCACTCGACAAATCCTGGTATGATTGGGATGCCAAAACAGATTTGCCCTGGAATCACGTTTTTCCAGGGAGGCTGGGGCGGTGGCGGCGGAGGTGGGGGTGGAGGTGGCGGAGTTCCTCCCCCTCCTCCCCCTCCCCCTGAATTGAGCACTGGGTCTGGTATGCCTGCTAACACTACAATAGGAATTTGGCCCCTGGCTGGGAAAGGCTCTTGAAAACCACCAGGGTTCATAATTATTCTGAGTTCCTCCAGGGTAATGCGCCTGAAGCTTATAGGAAGCTCAACTACGATATCTTCGTTATACAGCAGAGAAGCTTTATGTTGGTTGACTGTTTTGACGAGATAAAAACCAGAGGGCAGCCCCTTAGGCGTCTTTTCGGCAACGTAGAAGCCACCTAGTAAGAGTTCGACTTCTTTGCCCGCCCTTAAATCTTCGATGGCCTTTAGATAGTAGGCATGTACCTCTGGCGACTTTAGAAATCTGGGAGGTATGAAAGCCCATGTACTCCCCTCATAGTTTGAAAAGAAGACAGCTGCATCTAAAGCAAGCTGTTCCCCAACAGCAGCTGTCAACTGGGCTCCCATAGCTGTTCGGATAGCATTAAGGATACTTGACCTTGAGAGTTGTGGTTGCTGTGTCGCTCCCGGCATGGCCAGCCCCATCACCAATACTGCCACCAACCCGACCGCCGAACAGATCAGCTTGAATTTCTTGGTGAACATCTGCATCTCCTCCTTTGATGGTGTAGTGAGATGTCCTCTGCCTTCTGATCTCTGACTTCTGTCTCTTTCGCTCTCGCCTCCCTTCGGTGTGAGTCTTGGGCGGGGTGCGGGGCTCCCGTGGGCTACCCCTCGACTTGGCACCCCGCCCGCTCTGCTCTTCTCT
>CAZVXY010000032.1:0-2141 GCA_964631245.1 uncultured Fimbriimonadales bacterium | reverse complement strand
AGGATTTCTACAGAGCCTTTTTACTACATACTCACCCCGGTGTGAAAGAACCAGTGTCATTTTCCGAGGCGGATAAACAAGCTGAAATTAAGATAGCTCCCAAGGTAATGGCTTTGTCAGGGAAGGATCCTTTCGGAGCAGTTGTTGTTGGGTATTATTCTTATATGGCGCGAGTGTGGAGAAAGCAAGGCGGAATACTCGAGTTTGAGTGGGTGGATATCGTACCATAGTAGAGCTGATGACGATGGTAATATCTGATGCGGAAGTTATTCGCTGGGTAAGAGCGCGCAGTCGCAAGTATCTCAAGACGATCTTTTTCGTCAGTCTAACCAGCCTCAGCACTATGTTTCCCTTGGCTTTGAACCCTTTTCTGATCAAGCAATTCATCGACAATCTCACCCAAGGGGCTTTCTCTCTACCACTTGCTATAGGGGTCATCGGATTGGCTATAACAAACTTGGTGCTTAACACCTATAACAGCTATGTCGTACAAGTGAAGCAGCGAGAGGGGGCTAGAGACCTAGCAGGTGAGGTCTATACCCACCTCCAATCCTTACCCTTCTCCTTCTTCAGAGCGAACTCTACCGGAGAGCTTATGTCTAAGACCTTGAGCGATACTTCTATCCTTGGCCAACAGTGCGTACTCTACTATCCCATGCTGTTCATCAACCTCCTGGCTTTGCTTGTAAGCGGGACCGTGTTGTTTCTGCTCGAGTGGCGGCTGGCGTTGATCGCTTTGGCCTTCTTCCCTGTGTGCTATCTTCTCGTGCGGCAGTTCAACTGGCGGCAGCGGCAAGCCTGGGAGAAGGAGCGTGAAGAATATGCCAAAACCGTGGAAAGCCTGCGGGAGAAGATTGAAGGGATAGCGATCATTAAAGGGTACCATAAAGAGGGGCTTTTCAAGCGGTTCTTCTTCTATGATCTCAATCGTTGGTTCGGCTCCTTGCGACGGGCTTTGTTGTATGAACGACTCTCTGCAGGAGTATTGACCTACCTACCTGGAGTGCTGGGGATTGGTCTTCTCATTCTAGGAGCCTTCGGAGCCTTTTCTGGCTGGACCTCCCTAGGGGCAGTGATCGCTTTCTTCTGGTACCTAAACAACCTTTACGATCCCATTGCGGGCCTAGTAGACTGGAACAATGCCAAACAACAAGTTATCCCGATGGGAAAACGGGTCCTTGCCCTTTTAGCAGTGAAGCCGGAGGAGGAACGCCAAGGCCTTCCCTTACCCCCTTCTCCCACTATAGTCCTCTCAAATGTCTCTGCTGGCTACGATGGAAAGGACGTGCTGCACTCCATCAATCTTGAGCTCAGGTACGGGCAGATGACTGCTATCGTGGGGGAGAGCGGTTCGGGCAAGTCCTCCTTGGCCGCCCTACTTCTTGGATTCAGCCGTCCTACCCAAGGTGACATTCTCATCAACGGCCTGCCCCTTGCGGAGTACGCGACCCAGGAACTTCGCAAGGGAATCGCTTTTGCCACTTCCGAAGCGTTTCTCTTTAACCTTTCCATCCGTGATAACATCTCTCTTGGTGGAGATCTCCAAGAGGAAGAGATCCTATGGGCAGCAAAGATGGCCGAGATCCACAATTTCATCGCTGGACTGCCGCAAGGCTATCAGACCGTAGTGGGTGAGAGAGGGATCAAGCTCTCCACAGGGGAGCGCCAGCGGATTGCTCTCGCCCGGGCGCTCATCCGCCACCCCAAAATCCTCATCCTAGATGAAGCAACGTCGGGTGTGGACTCCAAGACCGAGGCTCAGATCTACGAGAACCTGCGTGGGCTTAATATCAACCTCATTGTGGTCGCCCACCGGCTTTCGACGATCTACATGGCGGACTGGATCATCGTGTTAGAAGGGGGCCAGATCGTCGGGGAAGGAACCCATGCGAAGCTGTTGGATAGCTGTTCTGTCTACCGTGCCATCTTCGAAAAGCAACTCATCGAATCGAAGGCCTAAAGGCTTTTGAAAAAAGAAGGAGGTTACCGTGACCCAGCAAAGAAGTTCAGCAATTGGCGCTTCGGTTTTGTTAGCCCTTATCGTTCTCTGCCTCGTGGCCTCAACAGCCTTCAGTCAGCCGAAAGTCGTCAGCGAGCCGGTGCTCGAGGAGATCGGCAAGCGCGGCGGACAAATCACTATC
>CAZVXY010000031.1:0-2241 GCA_964631245.1 uncultured Fimbriimonadales bacterium | reverse complement strand
TTCTCACTTCCGAAACCCCGGCGGCCAAGGGTAGTCGGCGGGGCAGAGATCACCTTGGCCATTCCCGGATAGCTCGTTCGCTTCTCCTAGCACCTTGCCCTGGAACGCTATCTCTGCTGCTAGCTGATCAAAGCAGGGTTTTAGATACAGGGCAATCCCATATTGTGCATTGTTGAGGATTTGATTACCGAGCATCGTCGGCGAGGATTGCTCCTGAAGGACGATGCCCAAACTATTCTGTGTAATGCGGTTGGACTGCAGCAGGGGCTGTCCACTTTGCACCAGCACACCCGACGCTGGGAAGAGCCATTCTAACCAAGCCACAAGCCGAAGGTCAATAGGAAGAGCAATCACATCGTTCTGGGCAATCTCATTGTCCTTCAGAGTAGCCTCCGCTCCCCTGAGCCAGATCCCCCAGCCGTTCTCTTTGATCTGGTTCTCTTGTGCCGTAAGCTGAGGGATGAGAAACTGATTTGAAGTTGGATCACGGGCCTTGGTAGCACCTACACCAAATAAGTTGTCTTCAATACGGTTCCCCGTGAGCTCGACGGATGCGGCAAGACCGACGACCACGCCAAATCCTTGTGGCTGGAATATCCCCCCACTGGTGAGAAAACCAAAGAAGGGATCATAGAGAAAGCTTGGCGGGATGCTAAGCGAACTTGACCCAAAGCCGTTTTGGAAAATTTGATTGTTCCTCAATATAGCGCGGCTCGTGTCGCGCACAATGACACCGTTGAGCGAGTTATTCGTGATTTGATTTCTCTCCAGTTGGATCCCAGCTGTGTCATTTACTTTAACCCCGTTTCCATTGTCCTGTACAACATTGGTTTGTATAATAGCTTCTACAGCTCCTTTTACCTCTACCCCTGTCCCGTTAGTGACAATTTGATTTCTATTGATAGACACCGATCCCTTGCCAATAATATCGAACGCTATGCCATTGTTCCGCAATTCATTGTTCTCCAGGTTCTGTATGTAAGAGCCATCAGTCGCAATAAAGATGCCAGTCCAATTGTTAGAAATCTCGTTGTTGCTTGCCACCAGGTGACCATTCGAGGAAGCTTGTGAGTAGGGTTCATCTGCCGTTAAGCTAATTGCGATGACATGCTTAGATATACTGGTGCGGTTAATCACAACTTGGGGACTCTGTCCGCTGATGACAACGCCAGCAGTGAGAAAAACCCCGGAGCCAAACGACTTACCTGCTATTGAGATGTTTTCTATTTTGACAATGGCAGGACCCGATATAGTTATAGCCATCTGGTCCGGCTCTGTGCATTGGATGACTACACTCTCTCTGGACTCTCCCAACAAAGTTAAGCTCTTTTTGATAACAATTGGTGGTTCATACGTGCCGGGACGTACTCTGATTGTGTCACCTGCCTGGGCTGCAGCAACAGCTTCTTGGATCGTGCTGTAGCAGGGCGAAGAACCGCCACACGTGGGGTCGTCGTCGTCAACCCAGAGGGTGTTGAGTCCTGAAAGAGCAGGGTAAAGATTGACAGGTTCCAACGCAAACGCCATGATAACCCCGACAAGAGCCAGACTCGTACCACGGTTTAGGACAGTCAGCATTCTAGTGGCTCCTTTCATGGGACATGGCCAAGGCAGCCAAGCCGATACTCGTCGCCTGGCTGCCTCGTTACCATCATCTCCGCATGGCTGAAGCTCCTCACCTTGCTCTCTAGGGACGGCACGGATAATAGTCTAGGACTTGGAATCGAGAGCTTCCTGGGTTCAGACAGCTATAGTGCCTTAACCACCATTGATAATGATACATAGCACAGTCAGCATTGCCCGCGCACATTTGCAGAAGCTCCGCGAAGAACGTCATCAGGAACTCTGCTGAGTATCCGCTCTCTGCAACAGGTGAATTCTCAAACGGCTGGCCGGGCTGTAGTCCTAACGCTCTGGCAATCGAATTAGCATATTCTTGAGCGGTTTTGCCGTCTGGGCATCCTCTGCGACCACAAACACCAGTAGCGTGAACTATGTTCTCAGAGTCGACCCAGATGATAACTATTGTAGCCTCGGGGGTCCCAAGTCTTTGCACGAGTGTGTTGACCGTGGTTTGGTCTGAGTTGTACGCGATCAGAATGGCGACTCCATCAGCTGATGCTGGGATGCCATATTGAGATTGGAAATTCGCCCGCGCGATAGAACTGCTAGCTACCCTAGCAATGGTGCGTAAGATCTGCGCGACGGAATCGACTTCTTGTGGACCGAGCTTTGCTTCGA
>CAZVXY010000030.1:0-2356 GCA_964631245.1 uncultured Fimbriimonadales bacterium | reverse complement strand
TCCTGAATCCGTGACCACCTTGGTGGCAACCCCATCCAGCAGGCCACGGACTGCCTAATGCTGTTATTTTACGACGCCATCCGGGTTTCGGGATGGTGACACTACCCCGCTGCGACCCCGGTTCAGGCACCGACTGTCACGACCGGTCCAACCAGGTGAATGACCTAGCCGTCCTGCCGTTCCCTCCAGCAGGTTCGGTGAACTGTCCGGTTTGCAGCATACCCGCTGTTAGACCAAGGCTTCGCAGATCCGCCGCAGGGGCGGCCCCCACCGGTTGCCCCGTCCGTATCGCAGCCGCACCTGCCGCGCATGGACGACCAACCGTGCCGCCAGGTAGATCAGATCCTGGATCACCGTCCGGATGCGCCGCCGCTGCCGCGCTCGGCGCAATGGCACCGCAGGATCCCCGAGCATGGCCTGACCCATCAGCCGCAGGATGTTGTAAGCGAAAAGGGCGAACTGGAGCACCAGGTTGTTGGTCGCCAGCTTGCCCGACGGCAGACGCTCCAAGTCCAGGTCGGTCTTGATCTCGCTGTGGAATTGCTCCATCGTCCCGTGCTCCTGGTAGAGCCGGATCACCGTGTCCGGCTCGTCCGGCAGCGACGTCCACCAGGCCTGCACCTCCACCTCCGGCAGGAGCAGCACTTGGCCGTCGGCTCGCGTGGCGCGTTCCACCACCTCGATGACCATCCGAGCCGGTACATCCACGCCGTTGCACTCCAACGCCCCGCGCCAGACCCGTTTGCCCGGCCGCGGCTCCTTCATCTCCCCGTGCTCCTTGGCCCACTCCAGCCAAAACTGCTCCGATTCCCCCCGCAGGTTGCGCTTGATGATGAACTCCACCTGCGCTTCCCGGCAGATCCGGATGTTGTCGCGGCTGTCGAACCCGGCATCCAGACGCAGCAGCAGGGGCCGACCGGTGACGATTCGGGCATACCCAATGCTCTCCCGCAGGAACTTCGGGGCGCCCTTCTGGCTATGATCCTTGCCAGGGCGGAGTTCAGCATGGACGGCGAACCCCTCCACCCCCAGGAAGGCGAAGATCGGCGCGAAGCCGTCATAGCCGTGGTAGGTGCGGGACACGCCCTCCTTCTTCGTTCCGGAGTTGTCCCAGGGCGAAACGTCGATGTCCAGCGGGATCAGGGCGCGATCCCCGACCGTCACCGCCGTCGGGCGTGCCTTGCGGGCTAACATCTGTGCGCTCTCCTCCCGCAGGATCGCTTCCCAGCCGGCCTGTCCGGCCGCCTCGTCCAGTCGTTGGCGTAACGTCGGCGAGGACGGCACGACCCGCACCCCCATCGCCCTGCGGAAGAAGTCGTCTTCGCGATGAGCCTCGATATGGTCGAAGTCGTTCTTGCCTTGGCATAGAAGTCCAATGTACGAAAAGCCCACGTCGCCATGACTGATCTCCGGCTGCGGCCGACCCGCCAAACGCGTGGCGTTCAGACGCCTGCGCAACTGGGTCTGGCGCAACAGGTCGCCGACCACGTACAGGCCGGCATGGGTGGTCAGGATCTCGCGCGATTCCTCCAGAACCAGCCGCATGGAATCACCTCGTGGGTGAAGGTGGTCTGAGACCCCTCACCCTTGGTAATTCGCCACTTCTGGCCCCTCGGCCTGCCCTTGGCCTACGGATTCAGGTTTGAATATAAAAAAGTAGTGTTTCCTTGCAGGAAAAACCTTGTCCAAGGCGAATACCTGCCGTGTTCAAGGAGGAGATGGGCATGGTTGATCTGGACAAGACCGAAAAGGAGATCGTCCGGCTGTTGCAGAGGGACGGGCGCATGTCTTTCGTGGACATGGCCAAGGAGATCGGTGTCACCGAGGGGACCATCCGCCGCAAGTTCAACCGACTGATCGGCGAGGGCATCATCCACATCGCGGCCGTTGCCGACCCCTTCAAGGTCGGATTCGAGACCCTGGCCCAGTTCAACATCGCCGTCGATCCCGCCCACCTGGAGGACGTGCTGGCGCGGGTTTCCGCCCTGTCCCGGATTCGCTACGTGGCGGTGGCCACCGGCCGCTACGACGTCGTGGCCGAGGGTTGTTTCGTGTCCAACCGGGAGCTGTCCGATTTCCTGTTTAACGAGTTGAGCAAGATCGAGGGTATCCGCGACATCGCCACGTCCCTCTTGCTGCGCGTGGAGAAGCAATCCTTCACCTGGGGCGTGGCGGACGACCGGTTGGTTCCGACGGTGACCCAGGCCGCCGGCCAAGGCTGAAGCCCTTTCCGCGCTCCGTGTCGATTCGGCCGTCGCCCGCTCGTGGCGGGGACGGCCTTGCGCCTCGCATGGGACCGTAAGGGGCCAGTTCCTCACCGAAGTGACCCCGGTCGCGGTGTCAACTTGTGTCCCGC
>CAZVXY010000029.1:0-2399 GCA_964631245.1 uncultured Fimbriimonadales bacterium | reverse complement strand
AACCCCGGCGGCCAGGGGTAGTCGTTAACTTCCCTCACACTTCTGCTTCAGCTCTAGGCTGGGCTGAGGAGAGAAAGAGCCCACACCATAATCCCCTCGCTGGTTCTCTTTGACCTCGTTGCCCCTGCAAACGGTAATGTACCCCAATCTATCCGTCACAATGCCCCAGCCATTGCGCACCACGCGGTTGTCCAAGATGGCTACAGCAGTCCCTCGGATGCTAACATATCCCCCCTCAATCCTAATCCCGTATTCATTCTCTTCCACAATATTCTTCTGAATCATGACATCGCTGGAGGCCTCGACCTTAATGCCGCCGAGAGCAGCGGTGACACTTCCACTACGGACCACATTCTCCTCGATCAGCGTGGCTTCACTCTTGGACAAGCTGATCTCGCGAACCGTATTCTTACGGATCGCTATGGCTGCAGAATCCCTGATCAAGATTTCGGACAATTGGTTGCCCTCGATCAGGATCCTCTCTCCAGGGGCTCGGAATGGGTCTCCTACAGGGTTATTGAGCCTGGCTCCCTCGATGCTAATCGAAGGTCTAAAATTCCCAAAAGTATTGTTGAGTACTTTCAGTATCCCTATACTGAAAGCCGCTATACTTCCTCTAGCAAAGGTGTTTCCCTCGATTATGCCTGGAGCTATCGACCCCTCTGCCAAGACGGCGTCTTCTTCACAATCGAAACGATTATTGCGAAGGTAAGCCGAGGCAGCAAGGCCTACAATACGCACACAGATAAGCCCTTGGATGGTAAACCCCTCGATGTGTGCCACTATGCCGCTGACACCAATATTAGACACGACCAAGATTGCCGTATATGAGCTGCGGTCCCTGTCGGCGGGAGCGCGCAAGAAGACCCAGTCCTTTCCAGCACCTTTCAGGATGACGTTCTTGAGGATGATAAGGTTTTCCTGATAGATCCCCGGAGCTACGTGGATCTCCGCTTTCGGGGTATAGTAGGGTCCTACGTCCTCCGGTGCAGCGTTGATCGCCTCTTGAATCTTGCTGAACTGACAGGTTGGGGGACCTTCAGGACAGACTGTAATGATGGGAAGCTGTTGCTGCTGAGAGACTCCTAAACTTGCCGCAGGGAGGCGGGCTTCCTCGGCTAAGGCCCCCCCAACATACCCACCAGAGCGAATCCGACCGCGGTGATTCTCACCCAAGTCTTGGCATCTTGCATATTTCTTTTCCTCCTGTTCTATTCCAGCCTAATTTTACCAAGATTTTGTCCTGATAAGGCAAACTACTCGGTTGGGGACCTGAGCAAACATCACATGGGGGCCCTAGCTCTTTCTCTAGGGCTTCCATTAAGAACATAATACAATCTGGATCGCCACCGCAGATACCATAGGCCAAGTGCCCCGCGAGCTCAGGGCTATAACCGGGGTATGCCCTCATAGCAAGCTCTAAGGCTTTCGAGTAATCATGTTTCATCCTATCAAGCACTCCCGCTTGTTCTAGCTCTGTGCATTCTTGCCCTATACATTTGAGGTTTACAGTAAAGGTGCCATTCGACTGTTTCTCAAAATAGATCAATCCTGCAAGTGCAAACATACCAAGGGCATAGAATGTCCCTACAGCTTGCTCCAGGCGGTCAATGCCACCTCCTGGAGCTGAGGCTAAAGCCCATTGTAAGAAGTTTTTCAATGTCTTCATGGCTTCATAACTGTTACAGTTACTGTAGCCACAGAAGTGGAGTCCCGGTTTCTGAACATTTTTTAGAATGCTCTTGCCAATCATGTATATTGACCAAGAGAGTGCATAACTGTGTCTGGGGAGTGAAAGCACGAGCTCAGCCCATGCGTCTTCAATCTCTCTCCAGAGCTGTTGTACGCCTGAATCCCCTCCCAATTGTTGCTTAAGCTCCTCCCTCAAGTGCCACATCAAGGTCCAAGTATAGCCGTCTATGGGCCTTGATGGTGGTTCGGCAGGCGACACGAGTGCTTTGATAATCTCTAAAGCTATCCCAGTTAAAATACCTGTAATCAGATCCTTCCAATCGATTACTTGGTTAGGCTCAATATTGAGAGGGAGCTCTCCTCGTAATGCCAAGACCACCCCGACATACTTGGGGAAGTCCACATCTAAGGAAAACAAGCGATCGTATTCTTGGCGGAAGCCATCTTCACCTTGCTCGGCTAGAGCGCGTTGCAAGCTGGAGAGCCAACTGCTAATCTGATCTGGATTGATGCTTTGCAACAATTGTAGTGCTTGAACAATTTGATTCCACCGCTGAGGATCTATGTTTGTCTCCGGCTCAAACCCATCATATATTTGCTCGAACAAGCGGATCCTTGCTAGGCTCAAATCGCTGATACCAGCAAATAATAGACCCAACTTAGAGTTTTCTGTGAAGAGCAAGGGATATCCTTCTGCCTGGAGTGCT
>CAZVXY010000028.1:0-2477 GCA_964631245.1 uncultured Fimbriimonadales bacterium | reverse complement strand
TCTATACGAGATTTTCTCTCGCCCTCTTGACTTTTCCCCTCGTTTGTGGTATATATAAACTGATAACACACAAAGACGCCCACCCCTACTCAGAGTCTCTCAGGAGCAGGGGCAGGAGCGCAGAAGGAGGAGCCATGCGCACACTCTCTCTCGCCAAGCTCGCCCTGGTCATTTCTCTCGTCTCGGTCCTCGTCGGCTGCACTTCGCTCCTGAATTCTCGGAATGTTACCCCCCTCCCCCGCTGAAGTAGACTTTAAAGTTCCCCCACAGGCTGCTCAGAATTCTGACTACTACTGTCTCTCTTTTGTAACCGGGAGACAGGCGGATGTTATTCTCTCTCAGGCCATTACGGATCCCCGATTTCAACAACTACGGAGACGGCTAGAAGCGCAAGGCTTTAATCCCAACTTTAATGCAGTGAAGGTGTACTCTGGGCCGCAATGTGCCCTGGCCTTAGTACCCATAGGACCTCAAGCAAATCTCTACTACATGCGGACACCCTTAGGAGCAAGCGTGACAGCAGTGACTTCTCAAGGACGACGAAGTATTGAATTGCAGCCAGATGGAACAATTAGAAGAGAAGTATTGCTTCTGACAAGAGACCAAGTCCGTAGCATCTTAGCGCAAGTCAGCGATGTTTTACGGCAGCACGGGGTTACTAAGGGGTATGTATGGGCGAGTATTGATAAGGCAAATCAAGAAGTTTTGCTCATTATCAAAGACGGGCAAGCTCTTTACATAACTACTTTAGAAGCATTGACATGGTCAGAATCAAGCCCTGTCACAATTGGAATAGTCAAACATAGGCCTATACAAGTGAGCTGCGGAACTGCAGATAGAGCATCAAACAAACTCAATGCTCGGCTTCAGCCCTCTGGAGATCAAGTTAAATTTACACCCTGTGATGGTGATGGTAGTGCATGTGGCGGCTATTCCTCCCCGACGGAATACTTTATAAGAGTCGAGTGTTTTGGTGGCGGCGAAGTATGTACCTCAATTTGCGAAATTTCAGGATCTCGACTCTTATGTGGACCACGATCTTGTACTAGAGATAAGTTCATACGCTTGATCTATGGTTGCATATAGATAGCTCCTCAGCCAAGCAGTGCTAGATATTAAGGCTGGAGTTAGGAGTGAGCTATGGAAGGTAAAACATGGCTTGTTTTGCTTTGCACAGTCCTTCTGTTGCTTATACCCCTCGGTTTCAGTAGAAGGCTCGAAAACCAGATTGGAGCTGGTGTGTTTCACTCCCGCCATTTTACGATCACCTACGAGAATATCCCAAGGTTAGCAGTCCGATATCTAGTGGAAGGCATGGAGGAAGCTTACCAAAGATTAGTGATACAGCATAGATTCAGAGATGGGCAACACACCTGGAATTGGAAAGAAAGTGAGCCTCTTGCAAAGACTTTCCAAATCTACTGTTATAGAAGCATGGCGGTTCATGAATATTTTCATAGTATTCAGCTCCTTGGGTATACCTTGAAGCTCGCCGATCGCTTCTTGAGTGAGGGCACAGCTATGTGGGCTATGAGAGAGGTCTTCCCACAGCATATAGAGTGCTATATTAGGCTTCTACTGCCTTGGCTCATCGGTGGGACAGATGTGAGCAGCCTGAAATTACTCTATCCAGGACACCAAGCCGGACTTTTTTGGAACTTCATATCCGATCACTACGGCGGCGCCCAGCTAATCCGAAGCCTGTTTGAGCACGCCGACATCCGTCTAGGAGTTGGCTGGCCTAAGGCTCTAGAACAATTAACAGGAAAATCTTTTCTAGACTTATGGGCTGAGTTCGCCGTCGCGTTAGCTGCCCGGCAAGTTCCAGATGCGAAATGGCTCTACTACCACGCTGAGCAAGGGATCCCCTATGTGCCTGTGCCGGTCTTTGTCGGAGAATGGACAGGCCAATCCATCACAATCGAGCACGGGAACTGGGAAAACCCTTACCCCCAAATCTGTGCTGGAGTACACAGAGGAGCTTGCCTATCACCATCCAACGCGAAACCGTTCTCCTTGATGGTGCGCCACCCTTACGGCATTCACTTTCTTCGTATCATACCGAAATCTGCAGAGCCCTTAACTCTACAGTTTGCGGGTGATCCCGAAACGGACTTTCGGGTTTTCGTCGTGGCCAAAACATCTGCTGGAGCTTACGAAAGCTTCCCATTGGTCAGGGAGTGCTTCATCCCAGATCCTTTAGCTTATATGCTGTTTCAAGTGGTAGTAACTCGCGGTAATAACGGGTCAGGTCAATATCAACTTGCTCTCCGAGAGCTACAAATCAATGAATATCCGCCTTGCCGTTAACCCACATCGTTCGTTTACAATAGCTTTATGAGAGCCAGGGGAAGGTGACGGTCAACATCTCCGCCAGTGGGGAGGAGCGGGTCGTGAGGTTCTTGCCTGCCCAGAAGGTGGAGAAGCTGGTGAGCAAGCTACGGGAGAAGGCGAAGTTCCAGCAGTTTGAGGGGAAG
>CAZVXY010000027.1:0-2927 GCA_964631245.1 uncultured Fimbriimonadales bacterium | reverse complement strand
GTCAGTCGAGGAGAGAGCCAAGGACAAGCGAGAAACAGCGCGTTTGGGGCAGTTGCGGATGCGATCAGGTTGATATACGAAATCTATAATGACAACGGGGCTCGGATGAGGGCGCTCCTGGAACTCAACTCAAGGACAAATGGATTCGGTCTCATTGCGATTGCTCAACTTGGCAAACTGAGGGGGCTTTCCTTACCCAATCCTTCTCCCGGCTCTCAATACCAATGGTTAAGATTTGTGTCCAGCAATAATACAGATTTGCAAACATTAGTCAATATTATCACTGGTGGAGATCCTAGTCTAGGAGATCATCTGAGAAATTGGGAACAGCTCAATGATCTCTTACGGTATTACTACATAATGGCGAAGCAAGCCATCGATAACAATGGCTTAGCTACCTCAGCTGGTATGGAAGGGCTAGAAGGAGTGGCACGTGCTACTTTTCTCCTCGGTATGGCAGTTAGATTCCTATCTGGTGCTGGGGGTGTACCTTCTGGTACAATATTGAATATATTCTGGACTGCTCAAGACCAGTTTGGGAATGTGGTTGTTGTAGATTTCCGCGTTAAAACTTGGATAAGAGATAGAGATGGCAAACCGATAGATACTCGGATCTTCGGCTATATGGAGCCCTTCCTCGGTAATTCTGAGGTGGACTCCATTTTACAAAAGTTGCTTAAAGCTTCCGAGGTTCTTGCAAATGCACCGGCTGAGAATAATCCTGGCGGCCTCAAGGTACTTGTATTGATCATTGATAGTGCGGAGCCAGGTGCTTTAGATGGGCTTTGCGGTGCTATAAGGGGACGCTCTTGGGCCACCCCCGTGATGGTTATTAGCGGGGGACGAGTTGCTTGCACAGGAGGCTCTATTACACAGACGCAACAACAGGCTGTCTGCAGCGTTCTTGGCCTTTGTTCTTCCTCTTCCTTCATGGTATGTCCACTAAATGCTAGTGCCATTTGTATCGACGTCTTAAATACAATACAAAGCATAGGGAAGGGGGTCTTTGTTATTCCCTCGCCAACTACATGCCAACAGGGAGATGAAAGTAATAACTTATGTTACAGGTAAAGACTACAGCAGCCTTACTATTGCTCTCGTTCATCTTTTTGGCGGTTGGATCAGCATCAGTCCCAGAGGGACTCTCGTGCTACGTGACACTGCAGCCCCTTGATTCATTACAGAGAGCCATTGATATGGCTCCCCCTGGCACTACGATCTGCTTGAAACCTGGGCTCTACAACCAAGGTGATATACAAGTTGATAATGCCTGGCTTACTTTGCGTGGAGCTGGGACGGGCAAGACTCTCATCGTTGGGTCTTTTTCTGTCAGTTGGTCGAGTGAGCAGAAGCTGCGCGGTCGGCCAGAGCCTTCCACGAGGGAAGTTCGATTGCAAGACCTGACCGTGCTCCCTCCCTTCGGCACTGCTGCAGTTATTAACACAACATACCTGCGCAGCTTTGGATATAAACCCGGGCGTATCATCCTTGAAGGTGTTGAATTGCTCAGCGATAGAGAATCTCTTAACCGTTGCAATACAGACGGTGTCATTCTGGGGAATGGCATGGAGTTAGATGTGAGAGGGAGCGCTTTTTACGGCTTTTATGTAGCTATTTATAATAGTTATCTTGACGAAGAGGGGGCTAGGATCAAGGTCTCCAAGAGCGCTTTCTTTGAGAATTGTACGGCTATCTTTGTTAATAGGGGCTCCTTGGAGCTTGTGGAATCGAGGGTCGAGCATAACGGCATTGGTGTGCTCATCGGTATGCTTTCAAGAAGCACTCAAGCTCTTATTCGAAAGACGATCATTGCGGAGCAGGGGGGAGTAGGGATCTCCATAGCTGGTAATAGCCATGTCCGTGTTGAGGATTCCCAGATTGTGCGCAATGGGATGGACATGCTAGGGTTGCCCGTCTACAGTGTAGATCAAACTCTCGATCCCTCCGACGTATTAGATGGCTCTGGGGTTATTATTGTCGGGAAACCTCCTGATGAAGAGGGGGAGAAACCAAAAATTGTGCTATCAATCCGTGGGGGCATGATCCAAGGGAATGTGGGGTGGGGCATTGGGGCAGAACTGGCCAAGTGCGGAAATTTAAAAGATGACGAGTTCGAGGTGCAGGTTGCACTCGATGATGTAGAGATCCTCAACAACAACCGGAATTGGCTCATGGAAGGGGATATCTGCTTGCCATAAGATTAAGATAAGGAGGAGGTTGGTCTCGCTTTGGCAGTAGCGGCAGAGTAGCAGAGACTTGCTGCTCTGCCTGTGGTGAGCTACTTCACGGGAAGGTGTAGCCAAGATAAGATGTATGAAGAATTTCTCAAGCAAGCTAGAGGGTTCAGCCAGTCAATCTGGGGTGGGTTGTTCTACTTGGTCGGTGGGGCGCTTTTTGTGTTCCTCTCTGTTTATGATATCCGACATGGGAGATTATGGCTTGCTGTTATAGGGCTTCTGGCTGCTCTAGCTTGGACCATCATGTTCTTCCTAGAAGGTCGCTTCCTCTTTGGGGGTCTTTTAGCGTTCATTGTCCTACTAGGTGTTGCTTTTGTGGTCGTCATGGGAATTCGAAGGAGAAAGGAGACGTAGAGGGCCTGATGGAAGAGTTCTTGCGCTCGCCTGAGGGCACGTTCCTGTTGTTCGTCGTGAGTGCGGGGCCGTTCTTACTGAGCGGTCTGGGCAGCATTGTAAAATGGAAGCCAGGGGTGATCGTACTTGGTGAACTGCTCCTGGCGCTGCTGGCAGGTGTAGCCTGGGCAGTTGGCAACCTGCTGGCAACATGGACGTTGGGGTTTATCTTCCTTACCTCCCTAGGGATGATCGCAGTGGGCTGGTGGAAACAGAAGCGAGGGGTGCACCAGACAGGGGTGAAGCAGTGAGGGTAACGATACTCCTCCCCCCGACTACCCCTGGCCGCCGGGGTTT
>CAZVXY010000026.1:0-2943 GCA_964631245.1 uncultured Fimbriimonadales bacterium | reverse complement strand
GCGACGGGAGAAGCGGTGTCAGCGGGGGCGAGGATGGCGGCCCAGCTGTACGATCCTGGGGAGGGGGCGACGACTGACCCTGTGGGGGGCTATTCTGACGAGGGCTCGAGCTATGAGGGGCCACAGCTCTGCACCTCCCAGTGGGGGTATAGCTACATATGTAGCAGCTTTACTCCGTTTCTGCAGGTTGAAAAAACAGGCCCTCTCTTGCTAGCGACGTTTATTGGAGGACAGGCACAAGCTTCCTTTACCATCTGGAATGCTGGGGGTAGGACACTGACCGGTACGGCAACTACTACGGGACCATTCACAATCCTGTCAGGGGGAAGCTTCAGTTTGGCTCCGGGACAACCCCAGGAGGTTGTGGTAGGTTTCAACCCCCCTCAGGTCGGGACATTTCTTGGAGAAGTGCGTTTTACTAATAGCACTATCAAAGTATCCCTTGAGGGCAAGGCGTATACCTTCGAAGAATACCTACAGATACTAAGTGAGCTTTATAATCAGTTAACAAACCTTTCGAGGACTCCTTTACTTCCCAATCGTCGGCTTCCTCCTATCCTTTATGTCCCAGCTGCAAGGAGTTTTGTGTTCGGCTTTGAGAGGCTCTCCATGGATGTAACAGAACAAATGATCCAAATAGCAGAGGAGCTGCAAAGACAATCTCCTCAACCAGATCAACCGGTGCCAGCTTCTTCTGATAGCACCGTGAATGAGATCGAGCTAGCGCTCCAAGAGCTAAGCCTTTACGTAAATGACCCTGAATTTTCTCAGCATCTGGAACGCATTAAAGCTCGATATCCCAGCTTCGCATCGCTCTTGGTGGCTGTAGCTATCTTGCTGGGCCAGGAGGAAATCCCCGTAGCAAGAGAGCTGGTCGCCCTATCACAGTATCAGACCTCCTTATGGGATTTGTATGTGAAGATCTTAGAAAAGCTGATTAGTTTAGGAGTAATAGCCCTAGTACCACCAGGTCAGCCTATAGAGAATTGTGGCGTAATAGGACAAACGTACCCATGCTCGCCACAAACGAGGATGGCAGCATTGAGCGCATTCGTTTCCCAGCTTGCGTTTGGGTACGAGCAAATAGGCCTCAGCCGAGGGACAGCGTATATGATTCTGGAAAGTTTCCTTGTAGCAATGGACTATATTCTGTCAGGAAGAGGGGTGGCTCCCGGCGTAAACATGAAGACCTTGATGGAGCAACTTCTCAATAGCATCCCTTTCCTTAATTTTGAATTCTTTCAACCAAAAGCTCCTCCTGTTGATGTCATTCGAGACTTTGTTAGCCTGGCACAACTGCTAGGATACATGGTCGCGTACGGGCAAGTCGGTGGGCAACGCGCTCAGTGGCAATTCTATGCATTCGGCCTCAATGTCGAGGGAGGAAGGATAGAGATAATAGCAACAATAAAACTTAGTGAGTTTGATAAAAAACCAGTGACTATCTTCGCCAACACCTTCGATTTCTTTGGCGAGAGCAGAAACAACATTATCCAAGAAGCTGTTAACGAGCTCAATGCTGCTATCAACTATATAAGAGAGCAAGGAGCTAGATATAGTCAGAATAATATAGCAGTTGGATTTGTCCGGAGCCAGATAGACGACTCAACGGCTGACTCGATTATGAGCCAGCTTCAGGCTGGTGCTCCGGTGCTCTTTGTCTATTGTGTAGCCAATTGCGATTCTGGAAATCCTGTGTATCACCCCTAAGATATCGTGGTATGACCGAGCAGCAAGCAAAGGCGCTCGCTTGCGCCTTGGGCTTTAGCAGCTTCTGTGAAAGATATGCGGTAGAGGAGATAGGCCCGCCATGGGATAACAGAGAGGAAGAGCTGTGCCCCATGGCCTTGATCGGATCGGATTGCTCCGATCCACCGCCTGCTGATCCTCCTCCTATGCCCTAGGCAGCGCAGATCCTAAATAGCTATACTTAAGCCGGAGGTGGAAGGATATGCGGACTTGGATTTGGATACTCACCCTGCTTGTTCTGGTAACCCTCCTAGAGCTTGAGAGATCAGAGCTCTCTATGCTCTCCCGTGACCCTCAAGTCTTGAGGGTCTGTCAGGATTGTCCTTATCACTCCATTCAAGAAGCAGTAGATGCTGCCTCCCCAGGTGATGTCATCGAAGTCTATCCCGTTGTTTTCTATCATACAATGGTAGTCTATTATCCAACAGCGGTAACCATCTCTAAGCCTCTGACCCTTGAGGCCAAGGCTATCCCTCCTTGGGAAGTCGTTCTCATACCACAAAAGTTCCCGGATCAGCCTGGTACGGGCTTATCTGTGGCTCCCATCTTTAGGATTAAAGCAAAGAGCGGCCGTGTAGTCATTCGTGGGTTTGTGTTTCAAGACGAGGACCTTGTTTGGGACGGTGGGGCTGAGCTCGTTTTAGAGCGCAACCGCTTTCGCAGGACAACTCCTTGGAGTATTATCTCTATTGGCTTGAGTGGCCCAGGTCGGGCTCAGCTTATAGAGAATGAGATGAATGATATTGATGGCCTAGCGATAGAGAATGGCGCACAGGTTCTCCTCAAATCCAATCGCATAAGGCCCCGCCCAGATCTGCCCCCTGAGTTCGGTGTTATCTATATTAGCGGGCCCCTCTTGCCAGAGGAGGAGATAGATAAGCGCAACCGGGTGATCTTCGAGCAGAATATCATTGAAGGCTCTGTGTACATCGGCTGTGGCAATAATGAGGTGTTTCTAGAGGATAACGTCCTGATAGGGAGGAGCTTAAGAGGAGAACAACCCGACTTTGGATTGATGATTGGCGGTGGCTGTGGTCAAGGACGACCTCAAGCCGTGGTGCAGGCTAACAGGAACCTTATCGCGCGCTATCAGATAGGGGTGGCGATAAACGACTGTAAAGGGGTTGCTGCTGAGGAACTTCAATTAGGTGGCCAAGACAACGTGATTGAGCAAAACGGCCAAGCCCTCTGCCC
>CAZVXY010000025.1:0-2987 GCA_964631245.1 uncultured Fimbriimonadales bacterium | reverse complement strand
CTCCTCCCATGACCGGCGTGGCACACAAGATCGAGATCAACCCTACAGTGTTGAATTTTGGCATTGTCTTTGTAGGCGGCACAAAAGAGCAAACACTGACTGTCAAGAACCAAGGTGTGACGACAGTGACCCTGGAGATTCCTAACGTGATTCAGAACACGTCTTCGCCCTTCAAGATAATGCTGGAGCAGCCTCTAACCCTAAGTCCAGGAGAGAGCCAAAAAATATCAGTGAGATGTAGCCCAACAACTTCAGGAGTGTTCCAAGAGAGCGTGCGCTTGATGAGTGGGTCGGTAATCTTAGGAATCCCCGCTATAGCCAAAACCATGACCTATGAAGAATATCTGCAAGCACTGCTAGAAGCGCATAACACAATAGTGCAGGATCTTGGGGCCTATGGGATGGTCTACAGCTGGAATAGATACAAGCAATTTGATTTCATAGCAGCAGGCTTTCCTAACATGAGTGGCATAGATTTTGAGAGTCTATGGGATTTTGCGGAGCAGATGTTACACTCTACTAACACCGACGCACAGATAGATCCCACGACAGCAGACAAATTGCGCCGCGTGCTAGAGCTGCTCAACACTATTAACCCAGATGACCTAATCAACTGGATGGAATTGTTATCAACAGCTTTAGAGCAAGGCCGGTTTGATGAAGAATACGAACGGCTGTTACCTCAAGGGCTAGATAGGTATCAAGCCATCTTCGTAGACGTGCTAGGCTTAACCTCTCAAGATGCCAAGAGCGCTATTCGTGAGCTGGTCGGCTCCCTAACCGATCCAACGTTTGTCCTAGATCAGGAAATTCCAGAGCCTTACGCAAAAGAAATTAAAAAAGCGATGGAATTCGTGGAGATTTTACTTAAGGCTCTGTACAAGCCATTGGAGCTACTTCCCGCGTGGCAACTAATAATAGGCACCTTGAATGAAATCATAAAGAAATTGGGCCTTGACCTCCTTGGCTTTACCATTTCTACCCCTCGTGACCTTATAAAGCTGATGATCCAGCGATGGGACACCGCCATTAGGGTAATGATCGCGTTGGGTTTTTCTCCCGGAGAAATGGTGATGTTCTCGTGGGATATCAGAGCTTTGGTTATTGACTTAGTCGGAAGAACGGACCCAATTACGCTACTCTGGAGGATTGGCGAGTTCACAAAGTTTTTCGACTGGATGACCGACCCCTACGATCAGCAAAGATCGCAACGAGATAGAAGTGAACAAGGTTTCGGCACAATCCATATAGCCGCTAACGCTGTGAGAACTGGTTGGAAATATAATGGCCTTGTGCTCGATCTACAAGGTAGCTACACCCAAAACTATGGCGACTGGTGGGGTGCTTCCATATTGCTATCTCGAGAGAATAGCGTCAGCGGTCGAAGCATCGTAACCCTTGCCAGAGGAGACCATTGTACACAGTGTGGCGACAAAGCCAAAGAAATCGGAGATTGGGTTGAAAGAGCCTTGCAACTCTTACCAGGGGAGGTAAATAAGTATGGAGCTGATCTGGGAGTTGTTACCGTTGTCTTCACTAACCCCGATTCGCAAGATATAGTTAATACTGTATTACCGGAGTTGCAGGATCGCTTTGGTGGGAGTGACAAGATTATCATAGTCTCCTGGATGGAGAGTAATGGGCAAATCTGGTGGTCCTGTATCGGGGCATGTAACAACTTGAAGCCTGGAGAAGCTGAGCAGATTGCTTGCAACATGCACGGCCTTCCTGCAGGCTGTGGAGCGAAGCAGTGGGATATTATCGACGGCTCTAAATCGAGCCTTATTCAGGAACCGGCTAGTATAGTATTAGAGCCCGTGGATTGGTTTGGAGTCGATCCTTGGTATTTTACTAGGGAGTGGCTGTGCAGCATGACGCGAGCGCAAGCTGCAGGGCAAGGACTCGAAGGGCTGTGGGACTCGCTTTGTGGCTAGTCCTGTTGGTATTTGGTATTATAGAAGGTCAGCCATGCGACTCGGTGTAGTAGTTATCTTCGGCGCCTTATGGATAGCAAGCTCTTCCGAAATGAGTTCGAACAGCGGGCAAGTGTCCTTACAAGTCAATTGCCCAGAGGCCACAGGGTGCTTTGGGCTGATCGGAAAGGCCCTCGCGTCTGCTCCTGCGGGAAGTACCATCCACATAGGGCCTGGGGTCTTCTATGAACAGCCGCTCGTGATTGAGAGAAGCCTTACGCTCCAAGGAGCAGGTACAGATCTGACCAAGATTCGCCCGGTAGAGCCCGGATCAGCTATTACTATTCGCAGCATAGAACCGATTGATGTCTTAATCTCAAGCCTTACCATTGTTGCTCCCTTTGTATGGGATAAGCGGATTAGCACTGGGGTCGTGTGGATACAGGAATCTAACGTAGATAAAACACAGACGATAGTCATTAAAGATTCTGAGATCACAAGCTTCACAGGGGTGCTTATCAACGCGAACAAGGGCAGTCTCACCATCCAGGGCAGCCGCTTATGGAGCATCAATTCAGGGATGGACATACGAACGCGAGGAGAGATAGCTGTAGCTGTTGAGGATACCTCGCTTGATGGGCCGTTCTTGTATGGTGACCCCATAGGCTTATCCCGGCTCGTGATCAGCTCAGCCATTTCATTTATGCCAGACGATTCACCCGGCAGAGCTTACATCTCTCTCAAGAACAATAGAATACATTTGTGGCACTTCGGCCTTAAGGCAATAAGCGTAGGGTATAAAGGGTGGAGCAGAGCTGAAGTCTTATTAGTGAACAACACGATAGCCTACAACACGGTAGGGGTGCACCTGGCAGGAGACACAGAGGCAGAGTTCAGAGAGAACACGATATCGAATAACGATAATGGAGTGACGTTATTACTCCCCCCGTGCGTATCCATCAACCCTTACGACATCTTAGCATTTCGCGGGCAAGTGAAGGGGAAAGATAACGTGATCATAGATAATAAGAAAGCCGATCTGTGTCCCCCCGACTACCCCTGGCCGCCGGGGTT
>CAZVXY010000024.1:0-3133 GCA_964631245.1 uncultured Fimbriimonadales bacterium | reverse complement strand
AACCCCGGCGGCCAGGGGATCTCATTCAGGTGCCCTACTTGTTAGGTCTCCCACATAGCGGAGCTTGATTGTGTTTGCGGATATCTCAAAATCTGTGTGAGCAAGCAAGCGCCCATCAGGAGTGAAAACCACTGAAGAGACAACACTTGCGGGGAATGATCGCACCTCGCGCCCTGTAACTATCTCCCACAACTTGATGTCATGGAAAAGACCAGCAGCCAAGAGCTTGCCATCAGGACTGAAAGATATTGAATTGACTTCACCATTATAACCTGTAAGGCCTGACAACGTGCGCACCAGAGCTCCTGTTGTTGTGTCCCATAGCTTCACCTCTGCCTGAGCGCAGCTTAAATATCCTGCGGTCCTCAAGCAATAGTCTGTGGCGAGTAATCGGCCATCAGGGCTGAAAGAGACAGCAAAAAACGGTTTAAGAATCCCGTTCTTGATAGATAACATTCTTCGGCCAGTGTCAACTTCCCATAGATTGACCAAAGCATCGGCCCCGGCTGAAGCAAGAACTTTGCCATTGGGGCTGAAGGCAAGCGCCTGGACTGTGCCCACGTGCGCTGAGATCGTACGCACAAGTGCTCCCGTAGCCACATCCCATAAATTGATTTGCCCTTCGCCTCCTTCACAGCTTGCTATTGGCTCTTGTCTCCTACACGTGCTAGAAGCAAGCAGCTCTCCATCAGGGCTGAATGCCAAGGCTCCCACAGGCATGAAGACATTGGTGTCTAGAGTGCGCACTTCCTTTCTTGTGGGCACGTCCCATAGTTTGATCTTGCCATCGAAAGTCCCAGCGGCAAGTAGTTTATTATCCGGGCTGAAAGAGAGGGATAGAAAAGGCCAGTGGTAGGTGAATCTATGGAGAATAGCTCCTTGTGGGAGATGCATGATGATTACTATGCCTTCCCGGCTGAGATTCTCTTGCATCACCACGGCAAGGAGTTTCCCGTCTGGGCTTATCGTAAGTGCCTGAATAAAGCCAACGTACCTCCAGAGAACACAATAGGTCTGAGGTTGCTGAGGAGGACACGAAGTCTCCTGAGATGGCTGAGCTCCAAGCTTGTTTATGGGAATGAAGAGTGTCGTACCAAGCAAGATGAACCATATTACCGCTGCTTTCCATTGCATTATCGAACACCTCCAAGTTACGTGCTGCTATTATACCAAACGCTCATCACTTCGCTGATCTCCGCAAGACTTGATGGTCTTGCTGCGTACTCTACGGGTTGTATGATATCGCACCATTCCCGGAGTCATCTGGTGGTGGCGGCGGTGCCGAATTTCTTGGTTTGTCCTCCCTGGCTCCACAATACTCTCTCTGTCCTTCCTGACTGCAAGCTATCTGTGCAGCTCGGCCAGATCTTACCAGTGAGTCACAGGTTGCCCCGATACATACATACCAGACTTGCCCAGAGGAATCCATCCAAGAAACGACTATCGGTATAGGAGAGTCGCCATAGACAGCTTCCAAAGCTGCCACTACTTCATCAACGCCAGTGGCACCCTGACGTGTAAATCCAAATGAGACAACTCCCCCGTCTAAGGCGTGAACTTTTGATGCCTCTTGAATCGCTACCTCAATAGCCTGGCCCACCCATCGGACGATATCGTTTGCTTTAGCAGCGCAGTTTGCACAATGATCACCGCCACTTACTAATGCCATATCAATTTCCATCCTTGGCACTACTTGCCCCCCTATATAGTCCATGACCTCTACCCAATTATAGGACAAAGTACCCCACCATGTAGTGCCATCTGGATATGGTTTTGAAATAAATCCGCGATTTTCCCAGCCATTAGAGATAAGCCCATGAGCAACGAGAATGGTGCCTGTACCGCGTTCCAGCCGGTTTTGGGCATCTATGATACCTTCCCCCATCCATTTCACTAGGGCCCACAGGCTCCCCCAATAGTCGTACCCGGCTAATTTCATCGGGCCATCGCGAAAGTAATACTCGCTTAAAGCCTTAATAGCTAATACCAGCGAGCTAGCTGTATCTGTCCCTAGTTTATCTGCTACCTGCTGGAGCACACTTCGTGTATCATTGATGAACGTATTTACACACTCTCCCCATGACCCGCACCTGAAGCCCCACTCTTCCAGCTTTTGCACAACATAAAGCCAAAAGGTCTCTCCTAAAGCCACACCACCAAGGCATAGGGGGTTTGTTCTACAGATTATTACTAAAAGTGTAGGTGCAAGCTGGAGGGTGCCCTCAAACAAGCCTGACCACCACCACATCCTCCTCAAGAAATTTGCTAACTCAGCTAGAACTGCATTAGGGTCTTGCTGTTGTAAATCAAACAACGGCGGTTGCCATCCGTTTGATGCTAGAGCGTACAAAATATCCTTTGCCACTTGAGCAACGGTTGAGGAGTCTAGAGAGGGATCCGCTATTTCTCTAAGAGCTATCTCCCAGCTATCCAGACCTTGAGATAACAAGATGTTATACTCTTCATCAAAACGTCCCTGAGCGTACGCCTCCTTTAACAAACTCAGCCATTGAGTCATCTCGATGGGGTCAATGGCAATCAGCTTAGCGAAAAATCGCTGAAAGCGTGGATCTTCATTGGGAAGAGTATCGTTCCTAGCTTCAAGTAGGGCATTGCTAATATCAGAAAAAGTAGAAGGGTCTAGCTGAGATAGGCCAGCAATTGTTACTATATAGTCGTCGTACCTTCTAAGCAATGTCGAATAAGATCCTTGCTGTGCCATTGCATTAAACGCATTAATGAGCATCTGGAGATACTCTTCCTCAGTGGCCGATACACCTGTAACACGTATCTCTTCTGTCGAAGTGCCTATAGATAGCGTGAGTTTTTTGTCATAACTTCCCGACGTTGTCGGGCTAAATAGCACTGTTACGGCTCGACTCTCACTGGGTGCCAAGGTGAAGGAGTTCTCACTCCCAATACTGAATGGTGCCTCTGTGCTCACGGTTAACGGCACGGTGGTCCCACCTTGGTTCTTTACAGTCAGCTCTAGCTCTCTTGTTTTGCCCACAAAAGCGGTGCCGAAATCCAACCATTCGGGGATAATCTCGATCTTATGGGCTATCCCGATCAAGGAACTAGAGGTTAAAGCTCCCTGCCCATTCTGCAACCCCACCTGCACATTCCCGGTGAA
>CAZVXY010000023.1:0-3182 GCA_964631245.1 uncultured Fimbriimonadales bacterium | reverse complement strand
AGTGTTTTGATAATAGACATTTATTATTATATTCAATTCAATTCTACTGCAATCTAAAGATAATAATTTGCCATATGTAAGGAAATATCTCCTTCATAAATATGAATATCAACCACAACACCAAAGAAAATGTAATAAAATACCCAAATCTAAAGTTAATGTTATGCATAATACTAGCTACTATTCCTAATCCACCAATCAATAAAATTACCCACCACACATCCAAATACCATATTAACCACTCTGCAAATAATGCATTCAAATAAAATACAAATGCCATACAAATAGCAAATAACAAATAATCTTTTTTAGTAGGTTTATAGTTATCTAAACTACTCATTCTTTACTACCCCATATTTTATTAAAGACTTTATCATAGTCTACTACTCCATCTACATCTCCATCTATAACTCTGTTTATATTCAATGCTTTAAACTTTCTTTCTATAAATGGTGCATCTAATAATATAACATAAATTGGGAATCCTTTATATGTAATAGTTACAGTCTTTATTATATCTGTATAATTATAATCAACATTAAGGATTTTTTTCTTTAGTGTTCCAGCAAGTCTAGAACCTTTTATCAACACTTCCAATCTATCATAAATTGTTTTTGGATATTCTAAACCATGTTGCTTTAAATGGAATTTTATATGTAGTTCAGACATAACTATATTATAATCAATCATGTAATAGTAAAATAACAGATTATCTAGCTCTACCTCTGAATCTGCATCCTCATCAATAATATTACCAATAAGTTTTAAAAATGACATTGAGTTAATCAAATTCTTAACTTTTTTGGTAAACTCTGAATCTAAATCTGCTCTTTCTAATAGAGTTTTCTTAATTTTATCTATGTCTATGTTATATCTTACTGCTATGTTCTTTATCTCTTCAAGAGATTTATCTGCAAGATTTGAACTAGAATAACCCAGATCAGTTAGTTTTTGAATTACTACATTCTTAACTCTCTCATCAATTGAATTTATGAATGTATATCTTTTTAACATCAAGTCTATGTATTCTTGCAGTTTTAGTTGATGCTCTTTTGTATAAACCTTAATACCTATCAAGGATTCAAGATATTTAAAATTATCTAGCTGTTCATTAATATTATTAAATTTGCCTTCTTGCAGTAGATAATAGTATAACAAATATAATAATGCAATCTTAAGCCTATATGAATCATCCTTATACACTGATAAACCCAATGTCTTGAATTTTTCTACTACATCTCTATAATTCAAATTAATTTTACATTCAATTATATCTTTTAACAGTTGAATGCATTCTTCAGAGTTTTTAGGCAAGTTAAAGTTTTTATTGAATACAATGTAGAATTTCAGTCTGATATATAGGATAGGATTATCAACATACTCAATCTTAAAAGGTGTAAAGTTAGTTAGTTTAATATGCTTATACTCCTCAAGCATATACTCATTTAATCTATTGATAATTTGTTTACTATCCTCATTATCTTTACTCTCAAAAATTATAGAATCAGTTGCAGTTGCAACCACTTTGATATTATTTTGCTCTAACCATCTGATGGCTTTAATCATTATTTCCCTACTTTTAGCAGTTACTCCACTGCTAACAACTGGTAAGTATATCTTAGAAGGTTTAGGCTTATGCTGTGCATATTTGCCATATATAATATTAAGTACTGCTTTATAAATTAACTTCATTGCATTATCTTTAGTATTAAGCCTATCTTGTAAAACTGTAATAATGAAGTTATATAATCTGCTATCAGTAAAATCATCTTCAAATACATAATACTCATTAAACTTTATATCCTCAATATAATCTAGATATGAATATAACAACTTAACTGATTGAATTGAATGCTCATTTTCTAGTGCAATAACAGACATAGTAGTTAAATCTTCTTCAGCTTCATTAAACTTATATTTTAATCTTGAAGGGAAGGGATAGGTAACACAATCTTTAAATTTAACATAGTCTATAGCAATAAATGCCTTCTTATTTTTGTTATAAATCAAAGGTATATCCTTCTTAGTAAAATTTCCAGAGATAACTTGCATTTTTATCCCTATGTTATGTAATAACTCAAGCATTGAATAAGGATATAATGAAGTAAAATCAATTAATGAACCCTTGAATAAAATGGGTTTATCATTAATATTATCTATAAATCCACCTCCACTATACCTGCTTTCAAAGGTTTTTAGGATTTTCTTAATTTCTAATAATTTCTTTTTTAATGAAGAAATTTGCCCACCATAGTGATAATACTCATTTAGCTGTTTTAATAATTCTTTTTCTTTCTTAGAAGACTGATATAATTCTATTAATGAAGACTGCTCATTTATCTCATGTTTTTGAATCTCTTGCAATACATTAAAGAATCTACTCTTACTATCTTGTTCATATAATTGTATCAATATATCTTGAACAATACTACCCATTGTAAATTTTGGCATTCCAAATTCATTAAAGAAATTAAACTTCAAATTAAACTTATTATATAAAGCAATAATATTCAACATAAAATTAGCAAATAATAAAGCAGTCATATAACAATCTGCAAAATTATAGTTAATAACATCTTCTATATCCATATCATAAACTAATGAACCCCTGCCCAATTTTTTAGATGAAGTCTTGAACATGTCTTCAGCAAAATCTTCTAATCCTTCCCTATAATTACTTAACACCATTAAATCAATTATATGAATCCTATCCTTCAACTTAAAATAAAATGAACCAGATGCAGACATAACTTTATTTGAATCATTGTTTATGAATTGCTCTGGAACATATTTATCCTCAGATTTATCTTTGGTTGCTAAATAAAGTATTGAATACTTAAGAAAATTCAACTCTGCTGGTAGATAATAACTTATAATAACAACATTTGAGTTAGGGTTTTCATTAAGGATTTTATTAACATCTTCAATAAATAAATCTATGTATTTTATCATTGAAGGTTTTCTTAGAAATTCATTATCAATTTCCTTATTGGATTTATAACCATAAATCTTGTAATAGGCATTATCCTTAAATATGTATAATGCCCCTAAGAATCCAGTTAGTCTGGATGTATTATATTCTTTTCTACCAAGTATTCTGGACTCTACTCCCTCAACAGTATACTCAGCATCTATAATAATGAATATTGTATTCAATAAAGTAGAATCATTATCTCTTAATA
>CAZVXY010000022.1:0-3350 GCA_964631245.1 uncultured Fimbriimonadales bacterium | reverse complement strand
CCCCATTCGGGGCGCTCGGACCCGACGGGCTGCCCCAATAGTTATTGGTCGCGTCTAAGTTCTCCCCGTTGGGGATAGACGCTTCGACGCCGGCTTGCGTGTTTTCTGAGATCTCGCAGTTGTTGACATGATGGTCGCGAGCGGTATCGGCTTGGACGCGCACCCCTTTCGTATTGCCAGATATCTTGCAGTCGCTGATGTGCAAGCCCAATAAGTCCTCGTTGGCGCTTACTGAGATCCCTGCGCCCACGCCGTCGCGGTTGCGGTCGTTATTGGAGAACTCCCCGCCGGAGATCGAGACGTTCAGAATATCCCGCGACGCTGATATCTCGATCCCGTGATCGTTGTTGTCGTTGGCGACCGTGGGGTTAATAGTGATTTCCTCAACGATCTGGCCGCGGACGCTGACGCCGGAGCCCTGGCCCATGGCGGCGCGCGTGCCGTTCTGCTCGAAGCGACTCCCCAGAATCGCAATGCTCGTCACTCGGTCGTTGCCCAGGGCGTGCAGGCGCAGTCCAAAGCCCCCGTTGTTCGTAAAGACGCTCTCACGAACAGTAATATTGCCGACGGGGGTATTGCCCAGCGTGAGGATCTCTACACCGGAGCCTTCGGCTTGAGGGGCGATCCCATCACACGACGTCGTGCCTGGGCCGCCCTGGCTCTCTTTCACCGTCGAGCTTTCTATGGAGATATCGCCCATTGTCCCCGTGGTCGTGCGCACGCAGATGCCCAGCGCGCCGTTCTTGGCTAAGAGCAGGTTCTTGAAGTTCAGAGGGCCGATCTCGGCCGTGTTTGTGAGAATGCGCACGCCGTTGTCGTCGGCCTGCTCGATGACGACCCCATCAAAGAGCACTTCAGAGACACCAAAATCGGTGCCCGCCAAACTGTGCTCGATGAAGACGTTATGCCCGGCATTATTGCGAATCCGCCCGCCGATGACGGAAAACTCGCGCAGGCGCCCGGCGTTCTGCACCCAAATGCCATGCCCATTGTTGCGCTCGATCAGCACATTGCTGAAGCTGAGGCGCTCTGCCACTCCCCCGTTGACGATGAGCACTCCTGCACCCCCCATCATCGTCGTCGTGCTGAGCTCGTCGCCCTCGAACGAGACGTCCTCGACAAACCCTGCGTTGGCAAAGAGAATATTAAAATTCTGATTGGCCGAGATCGTGTTCCCGGAGAAAGCGAGGCGTTCGACGCCACCGCCGTTGCTGATCTGCACCCCCAGCGTGTTGCCACGAATCGTGTTGCGCGTGATCTCCGATTCCTCGATGCTCCCGTTATTTATAAAAATTATCCCATCGGCAGTGTTGCCGGTGACGCTATTGTTCGCGAGAGAGAGCCGGCGGACACGAGTGACAACTCCTCCGAAGACGATCCCTGCGCCGCCATTGGTATCAAAAGCGCTATCGGCAATGACAGTATCTTCGAGCGCCCCGGTGTGCTGAAAGTGCAGCCCGTTGGCAACAGTGCTCCGCACTTGATTGTTGAGAATGCGCAAATTGCGCAGGTCGCCCACGCCAATAGTTTGGATCGCCGGGCCCATAGTAGACGTGACGACGTTCTCCTCAATCGTGATATCTTGCGTCGCTCCCATGCCGACGTCGATCTGGATGCCCGCTGGGCCGCCAGCGTCATTGATGGTAAACCCCTGTCCGGGAGCTCCGATCTGCACCCCTCTCGCTTGAATGATGATCTGGCCGTTGAGCGTCGCCCCAACGTTGGCTAAAATTTTGAGATTTTGCAGGGTCACCGTGACGATGGCTGCATACGCCCCAGGCATGACGACGCACGTATCCCCGGCAAGAGCGACTTGGCCCATATCAGGTCCAGCAGTCAGCGCGACACCCGAAGCACAATTAGCAAAATCTGGTGAGTTCGTGACCTTCAGCTCCTTTGCTGCTATTGACCCGCCGACGACAAGCACCAACCCCACGACAACTATGAGAAGACGCATCCTGCCTCCCTCCTTCACGGCCGAGATTCAGTGAGCTATTGTACTCTACCTGCCCGCGCTGTGCAAGCAAGCGTTTGAATCACGGAAAGCACAGAAAAGAGCCACGGAGGGCACAGAAAAAACTTCCGTGCTCTCCGTGGCGATCCCGTGCCTTCCGTGATTCGAAGATTTACGGCTTAATCGTCTCGCAGCCGCTATCGCCGGGGTTGCCCGGTGCTAAGCGCACCCTATTGGGCGCTTGCGCCTCGGTATTCCGATTGAGAACCAGCGTGTCGTTCCCTGGCCCACAGGAGATGATCTCCGGTCCGGAAAGCTCAGAGAGAATGATGAGATCGTCGCCGCCCTCGCCGAAGACGACGTCGGTCGTCTCGTCTTCACCGAGCGTGATCTGATCAGCGCCCTCGCCCCCGTAGATGAAGTCCTTCCCAAGGCCATCGGCGATCATATCGTTGCCGGCGTCGCCGGAGAGTATATCGCTGCCTTCGCCGCCGGCGAGCGTATCGCTGTCCATCCCCCCGGCGAGGTTGTCGTTGCCCACGCCGCCCTCGAGACTATCACTGCCCTCGCCGCCCAGGAGCCGGTCGGCTCCTAAGCCTCCGATCAGCCTGTCTCTGCCAGGGCCGCCGCTGAGCCGGTCATCGCCCTCATCCCCGTCGAGGGTGTCATCGCCGGCATCGCCGCTGAGGCCGTCGTCCCCGGCACCGCCAAAGAGCGTATCGGTGCCGTCGCCCCCGCCGAGCGTATCGGTGCCGTCGCCCCCCCTGAGCGTGTCATTGCCGGCCTCGCCGAAGAGCGTATCGGCTCCACTGCCGCCCTCGAGCGTGTCGTCGCCCTCGCCGCCAAAGAGCTGGTCATTGCCAGAAAAGCCCTTGAGCACGTCCCCTCCGGCACCACCCATCAGCACGTCGTTGCCCAGGCCGCCATCGAGCATGTCCACACCTGCTCCGCCATCCACAAGATCGTCGCCGGCTTCACCAAAGATCGTGTCGTTGTCGGCCTCGCCGAAGAGCCGATCGTTCCCGCCCGCGCCGTAGATGATATCGTTGCCGGCGCGGCCGGAGATCGTATCGGCGTCCGGGGTGCCGATGATCGTGTCATCTCCTGAGGTCCCTCGGATGGTCGCGCCCAGGGCCACCACGCCGGCAATGGCCATCACCAGGGCGAGCATGCGTACTGCGCGCATCGCGTATGCCTCCTCTGACAATCAAGGTGGAGTCATTATAGGGCAGGAGCGGGCATGGGACCAAGGACGCAGGGGTATTGGGCACGCCCCGCTTGTCTGCGTCAGAGCACTCAGGGTGCCGGGGAGGGCAGCCGCTAGCGCACGAGCCCTGCGACCTTCTTCTCCAGCTCGTGGACCCGCTGCCGCAGCTCATCGTAGTCCTCACGGCGC
>CAZVXY010000021.1:0-3965 GCA_964631245.1 uncultured Fimbriimonadales bacterium | reverse complement strand
GAAAAGCGCGAATTATTAGTTCCGGTATATAAGGATTCTGAAAAAATTATTGCTGAGGAAATAAAACCTCCGCGATATCCGATAAGTTTAGAAGATTTTGAATTAACTGCTCAATTTCATCAATATCTAGGAGATAAAGTCGCTTTAGTTAGATATGATTGCGACATAAAAGCTTTAAGAAAAGTAGGTGCAAGCTTTTCGGACCAAGAGAAAAATAATTTTTACGATTTTAGCATACAAACTTCTGTTTTAGAACCAGATTTAGTATTAAAAAGAGTTTTAAATTATTTTGGAAGCAAATATCAAGAGTTTGAAAATTTCGAAAGGGTAGAAAAAGGTAAATTTCTCGTGCATTTTGAAAACATCTATTATATAGATGGCGAAAGGTATGATGAAATTGCCTCAATTATTAATAAAATAAAAAATTATCCTAAAAAACAAGAAGAAATTGAGCAATTAAGATTAGATTTTGAGCACCATGGTGATTTGGAAAAGTATGATAGACAAAAAGAAGAAATAGAAAAGAAATATCCGAGAGAATCTGATTTTTCGATTCAAAATCAGCGAATAAAAGTTAAATATTTAGTCAATCATTACTATTTGCCGATGGTCCTTTCAGAACAAGAAAAGGTTGATTATTTAAACCACATTATAAATGTAGATAGCGAGATAAAATTCGTTGAAGATTTGGAACAAAATATTGAGAAGCTAAACAGCATATTTGACTGGTGGATGTTTTCCAAACTTGACCAGACTTTGGATGAAGTTTATATTCCTTATTTTAATTTTAAAGAACAAAAACATGCAAAGTTTAAACCAGATTTTATATTTTGGGCACAACAGGGAAAGCGTTATTTAATTTTATTTATTGATCCGAAAGCACCAACTTATACAGATGCAAATTATAAAATTGATGGATATAAAAGAATTTTTGAGAGTAATGGCAAACCGAAGGAGTTCATGGAGAAGATAGACAAAAAGGAAACAGAAGTGATAGTGAAACTGTTGATGTGGGGGAAAGGGGGTACTGGAGAGGAGTATAAACATTACTGGGGGAATAGTTTTGACGATTTAGCCAAGGTGCTCCGAGAAGCGCTCCAGGGAAAGTGAAGTGAAAGGCGTCAAGAGGTTTTCCCTGCTTGTGGCTCCCTGGGGGTGCGGGGGGTGGATGGGGGGTAAGCCGTGTGGTATAATAAAAATATATGAAGGCTGGAATTCACCCGAAATATGTGCCCTGCAAGGTTTACTGTGCCTGCACTCCCGGTAAACCGGTTACGGAAATACTATCTACCAAGTCGGAACTCCACGTTGACATTTGCTCCAACTGTCACCCCTTCTTTACCGGGAAGCAGAAATTGGTGGACTCGGCGGGGCGGGTGGAGAAATTCCTGAAGCGCTACGGCAAGACCGACAAGTCAGGGAGGAAGAAGTAATATGGCTAAAAAGGGCGAAAACAGGGAAATAATCCGGCTGGCCTGCACGGAGGACCCCAGGAGCGTCTACACGACGACGAAGAACAAGATGAACACGAAGCAGAGGCTGGAACTCAAAAAGTACAACCCGTTTTTGCGCAAACACACGCTTCACAGGGAGAAAAAGTAATGGCTAATCCCAAAAGGAAACATTCCCATTCCCGCAGTGCCAAGCGCCGGGGAACCTGGAAAACGGAGATGCCCAACCTCGTCCTCACCCGGCGGGGGTCTAAACTCATCGCTTCCCTACCCCATACCGCCACCCCCGATGGCTTCTATAAGGGGCGACGATTACCTGGCTTTCGTGACCGAAAAGGGTAGCATTTTAGTACCAAAACGCCGATAATTCCCCCCTTGGGGCACCCCCTTAGGGTATGGTTATGGGCATAGGAGGAGATGGGTATGTGTTTGCTGGCTTTGCTGTTTTCGCTTGCCCCTTTGCTCTCCCCTGCTTTCGTGGGGGAGCGGGCTTGGGGCAACAGCGGAGTTTGGCAAGGAGATGAGCGTTCTTCCGCGCAGGTGGCGAGGAGAGACATCTCTTACGAGGTGGAACTGACCACGGAGCCTGTGCCTTATCCCGTAGTTTTCAGGACCACGTCTCAATTACGCCCCGGACACCTGCGAAAGATTCAGCATGGGGTTCCTGGGGTGGCTTATCGTGCCATTCAGAAGAAAATGAAAGGGGGGCAGGTGGTTGGGACGTCTTTGCTCTGGGAGACGATATATCCCCCGGTTCCTGCGGTCATCCTGGTGGGGGAGCCGACCCGGTTTATTTCTCGTGGCTCCTATCGCCGAACCCGCCATCTGACCCTTGAGGCAACGGCTTATTGTCCCGGTGGGTGCTGTGGGACAGGCACGGGTCGCACTGCTTCGGGAGTGCGAGCGGGTTTTGGGGTGGTTGCAGTAGACCCTCAGGTGATTCCTCTGGGCTCGGTGCTTTATGTGGAGGGGTATGGGTTTGCCTTAGCGGCCGATGTGGGGAAAGGGGTTCGGGGGAATCGGATTGACCTTGGTTTTTTCACTCATCGGGAAGCCTTGCGTTTCGGGCGCAAGGCGGTTAGGGTTCATATCCTTGAGGAAGAATGATTTGACGAAGCGGGGGGAGGTGCTGGGCTTTTTGCGTCGGCATCGGATGACCCCCCGGAAAGCCCTGGGTCAACACTGGTTAGTGGACGATCGTGTTGCTCAAAGGATAGTGGCGGAGTCTCTCCCTGCGGGGGGCATTTTGGAGATAGGACCCGGGGCGGGGATTCTGACGCGCTACCTGGTCAAGAATGCTCCCGTTATTGCGGTGGATATAGACCCCCGAAGTGGTGAGTGTTTGAAGGAGGTGGCTCCCGAGGCGAGGTTCTTATTGGGGGACATTTTGCAGTTGGACATAAAGAGAGTGGCAGAGAGCCTTCCCTTGCCAAGAGTGGTGGTTTCCAATTTGCCTTTCAACATTGCGACGGCGGTGGCGGAACGCCTTTACGAATATGCGGACCTATTTGAAAGGTGCGTACTGATGTTTCAACGGGAGGTTGCCCAGCGCCTGATTGCGCCAGCGGGGGATCGTCGGCGGGGTCCTTTGAGCGTTCTCCTGAGTATGAAGTTTCGGATGGAGTGGGTGATGTTGGTGGCGCCGAGGTCTTTTTTCCCCCCTCCTGAGGTTTCTGGGGCGGTTCTGCGCTGGCATCGCAGGGAGCCAATCCCTGCCTTGCCTTTTGGCGGGGAGGAACTGGTGTTTGCGGGCTTTCGCGCTCCCCGCAAGACGCTGGAAAACAATTTGTGTGAGTATTGGAAGGAGGTGGGGGGAGATTTGAAAAAGGTTCGGGAGCAGGTTCAGGTTATGCTTTCGGGGGCAGGGATTGATGGTCGCCTTCGCCCGCATCAGTTGAGGGAGGAGGACTGGCTTCGTCTGATAGGTCAATGGCGGTTCCCCAGGAGTTGAAGAGGAGTTCTCCTGTGACGCTTCCCAGAAGGGCTCCCCCCACGGCTATGAGGGGGGGGTGCCACCAGTTGAAGGGGGGGCTGAACATAGCCACGAGGACGATGGGAGAAGCAATGATGCAACAACACCCTGCGATCACGGCGGAGTGGTTCAGGCGGTCCTCTATTCGGACGGGTGCCACGAGGCGCAGGAGTTTTCGTCGCACCCTTGGGGTGAACTGTCGGGCACGCTCTTTGACCTTTTGCTTGTAAAGGGGGTTTCGCCGATGGAAGCCATTGACGATGGACCAGATGAGCGCGAGGCTTGCTGTGAAGCCAAAGAGGAGCCAATCCAGGGGCATAAGCGGTGCTTATAGATTACTCTCTCTGCTCCCACAATTTCTTGAGGGTGTTTTGTTGGGGGCTCGCTCTTTTTGGGAGTTACTCGGTAATCTTATAGGATAGATGTTTATTGATGAGGTTGAGATTTTGGTGGCGTCTGGCAAGGGGGGGGATGGCTGTGGCAGTTTTCGGCAACCAGCACCACATCCCCCCCATCCCCTCCATCTCCCCCATCGGGACCAC
>CAZVXY010000020.1:0-3984 GCA_964631245.1 uncultured Fimbriimonadales bacterium | reverse complement strand
TGACTACGACCTCCTGGGGCTGCCCTGGAGCCAAACTGAAGCTTGCCCCTGAGACAATGCTGAAGGGCGCTTGGACACTGACCGTCCCACTCAGCGTCCCTCCCCCAGAGTTCCAGATGGTGAAAGAAGCCTGCGTCTGCTGCGTAATGAAGGTGGGGTGGCCTCTTTCTCCATGCTTTCAAAACGCTTTCACGGCAAACAGACCTGCCCATCAGGCAAATTCTTGAACGGGTGGTACCCAGGATTGCCCATGCCGTTCAGCTTGCCTAGCTTGTTGTTTCCTTCAATCACGTTATTACCTTCAAAAATCACCTCACCAGTGAAAATATCCTCTTCGTAGCCACATTGTCTCAGTAAAGCAGCTACTCCCCAGTCAGCGTTATTGCGGATTGTCACTTCTGCAAGCTGTAAGTGTATCTCCCCACTTAAAAGAACAGCGCTGCATCTAAAGTCAGCTTGTTTACAAACAAGATCTATACCATTGTCCTCAACGCGGCTTTGTCGGATTTTGGCTGAAGCTGATTCATCCACCGAAAGGCCACTGATTCCGTTAGCAAATACGCGCGAGTTTATTAGATTCAACTGAGCTCGTCCGCCAACATAGATACCCTCGCCCAAGTTGTGATGAATTACAGAATCGTTGATGGTTGCTTTCGCTGATGAGCCTGGGGCTAGGTGCAAACCGGTTCTATTGTCGAATATTGCGACATCCCGGAGATATGTCTGAGTTGAACCGGCCACGGAGATGCCATAGACATTGCCAGAAACAGCGAAATTCTGAATATACACCCGAGTAGTATCACGTGCTTCCACCCCCCTTATGCCGCTATGAAGCACTTGGATATCTAGCAGAACGACCTGCGCCTGTCCAACTACTAGGATACCGGTATTCGTATGTGTATAGCCGTGGATAATAGTCTCCTCTCTACCAGCACCTTGAAGAGTAAGGCTTTTAGCCAGCACAATGGTTCCAAGGAAGACGCCGGGGCTGATATGTATTGCCCCACCCGAGCGTACAGCCCGGACTGCTGGACCTAGCTCACTAAAGGTACAGCCAACTGGACAAACAGCTGCTGCATCCAGGAGGGGCTTCGGAGGCTGCGAGAGCAGGAACCCTTGAGGTAGATTGACATTGCATAGATCCTTAGCATTATATTGGATCCAATTGCTATACCCTAGGGGGCTACCGTTCTTGGGTGTGAAAAGTTGCTCATATCCAATACCACACTCACCGTTATCTGAGATCCAACTTTCTTGAATCACGACAATGCTATCCGAGCCCAACCATAGTCCGCTTCGCACGTTTCCACTAATGGTCGATTTCATAATACGTATTTGACTGTGCGAGCCTGTAATAGTGCTGACACCATCTCTCCCATTCATCGAAATCTCGGACTCCATAATTTGAGCATTAAACCCTATTATATTAAGGCCAGCATGCCCATTGCCAGAGACGACAGAATCCTGCAATATTAGCTGGCCTGAACCTTCCGCCCAGATCCCACTCCCTCGATTACTGAAGGCAGCTGAGTTATTCAACTTAACAGTGGCATTTCCCTTAACATGGATACCATGCACATAGCCCTCAGTGATAGTAAGATCTCTCACCCTAACGTCGATCCCTGCACTGTTCTCTATAAAGAGAGCTGGCTTCAGCTCTTCTCGGCCACTGATTGATGTCCTGCCTCGCTCTGCTCCTTGCAAAGTCAGACTCTTGGTGATAGTCACGTTCTCCCTGTAATTACCAGGTGCAATCAGAATGGTAGCGCCTTGAGGGGCAGCATCCACGGCTGCTTGGATGGTCGGAAACTCTTGTGGTACCCTTAAGACTGGTGCTATATCCCAACTGTGACCAAGAACTATTTCTAACGAGATTAACAACAAGGTCAGTGTGCCCTTTACTATCGTTGGGACAGTGTGCTGTGTTGTAATGCTCATATTTTCCTCCTTGTACAGCCACGCTGCCAATTTCACCAAACTGACTGTTCTCATCTTATCGCATGAACATAGCCATAAGCCAAAGCTTTAGCATCTCGAGCTCCTCTTCGGTTAGCACAGGTACTTTTTTGTTGATCTCGATGCCAAATTGTGCTGCGATTCTTATAGCGTCGTCGCGGGAGATTCCCACTCCTACGATATCTTCCACTATACCTGTATCAGGATCAGCCTTTACTACAATTCCAAAGCATCTACCACCGCAGTAGTTAACCCTTCCTAGAATATTCTCAAATATAGCCACGGCTTCGTTGAAGTGATTGGGATCTACAACCACAATGCCACCGAATTTGTTAGCCTCTGTGATGAAACCGGTGCCAGCGGTCGTGCCTGGTCCAAAAAATTCTCGCAACGCGCTCATTATACCTAGCTCAGTGGTTGATGACCCTAAGCTAGCAAGGAGTTGTGCTAGCCCCTCTATGGCCTCCCGACTGTAGCCAAGTGCTCCTGAACTGGTACGCACTATATGGAAGAACTGAGCGAAAAGAGCCACTCTTGCATCTTGGTTGTTAATTGCAGTGTTGCCAACCCCAATCATATCAATCTTGAGGCCTTGATAATTGCCAGTCTGCCCAGTGACTCGGAAAGCCACAATTGTCCAACCTTTCCCAGCTATATTCCCGGTTAGTACTAGCGCTAGCATTGTCTCGCTGAACTGCCTCTCTATGTCTTGATTCGTTGGAACCAAGGCGTACATGAAGACATAGGCAAGAGCTCTCGCCAAGTTGTCCCAGAGGAAACTTCCTGGGGATAAAGTAGTGCGCGACTGAGTTGTAGCGATGGTATAGAGGCTCTCAAATGCGTAGTGGCTAAGGTTAGTGCCCACAGCGTTATCAATAATATCTAGTGCTGCCAAGGCCAGCACGGCCATGCCTCCAAAATGGCCCAAGACGATTTCCACAGTGACCTTCTCATACTTGAAGAAGAGTTGTGCAACGATCCGGATGATATTGCGGACAGCACCTAATGCATCCGCTGACCCAAAGATGCTAAAAGTGGGAAGTTGTCCCTCAGTGGCAAGTTTGTCCATGATATCTGCCAATGCCAACACAAAACGTGAGAAATCCGGGTTATTCATGTATAGATCATACAAGCTGTTAAAATTATCGTCAGGGTTACTGCTGGCTAGCGCTTCTGCCAGATGAAAGAGGCGGTCTGTTATGACCACCATGTCAACACTTTCTTCGCTGCCCTCTAATAACATGCCTAGTATCCTGCCAATCACCCACCTGATGAGGAACCCTAGCACATCCTGTCGATCCGGAGCTGCAAACCCGCTCCAGTCTTCGTTCTGAGCGAGATCTATAAGGGCTTGAATCTGCGATTCTGTAACATCTTGGAAGCCCAACAACCCAACATCTACTAACGGCCCCGGGATTCGGACATTCAATACACCAACTTGTTGTGAAAGCTGACTCAGTAATTGAAGGAACTCCTCGAATGTGAAAACGTAACCACTTACAGGTACTGTATACAACAACACTCCTTGCCCGTTCTTGAGGTTTACAGAAGAGTTGAGCTCTCCAGACGATAGAGGAATTACCCTCACTGTTATTTCGTGGTTCTCACTAGGTGCTAAAGTCACTCGGTTCTCAGAAGCGACGAACGGCTCCGCTGTATCTAACATCAACACTAATGTCGTAGCTCCTCTGTTCTGCACCATCAATTTTTGCTCTTTTGTGTTTTCTACAATAACTATGCCAAAATCCAGTTTCGCTGGGCTGAGCTCGATCTTATGGGCCACGCCGGTCAGCGAGCCTGAAGTGAGACTGCCTTGGCCGTTCTGCAATGTCACTTGCACGGCCCCCGTAAAGGTACCTGAATCTGTCGGGTCGAACCGGACTGCCACCTCGGCACTCTGCCCCGCACTCAACGTGAGCGATCTCCCACCCGGCAGATAGAACGGTGCACTGGTGCCGAGATTCAACGAGACCGCTACACTCCCCTCGTTCTTCACCACCAGCTTGCCCTGCAGCGGCAGACCCACTC
>CAZVXY010000019.1:0-4464 GCA_964631245.1 uncultured Fimbriimonadales bacterium | reverse complement strand
GGCTCAACTGTGACTGTGCAGTCTTGCCGTGCCACAGGCTCTTGGCTCGCTGTGATCCCGACTGATGCTAAAAGTCCCAACATCGTCCACATAACTGTTGACTTCGCTCTTGCCATCATGGGTACCTCCCTCCTTCTGTGACTTCTCCTCCAACACCATACCAACAAGCACCCAGAAAAGAGACTTGCCTCACATATCTACTCTATTACGCTCCAGCCTCGGAAAACTTCCAAGCTAAGGTCCGTCTTCTCCTTGCTCCCGTTGCTCCACATGCAGATTGATGGCTTGCGTATGGCTGAGACCGTGGGCATCGCGCACGGTCACAAGCAGATGATACCACCCAGGTTCCAAGTCCCAGATCACTTCCGGCTCCGTTCCCCCTTGCCAGCGAGGTTCGCGCCTGGGAACGGAGAAGCCGGGCTCTTCTTGGGCAAGCCATAGCCACCAACTGTAGAGATAGGGCGAAGTGCCCCCGCGCACTACCGCACGGGTCAGGACAGGCTTCTCCGCAGGCACCTCCCAGTACACGAAGTAGAGATCCCGTTCTTGTCGCCTGCCCTCTGGCATGGCGATCTCAACGAGGGGTGCAAACTCCGTCGCGGGCAGCCATAGGGCCGGAATGGGCGTAAACGGATGGACGTAGACCGGGTGAATCCAAAGGCCGTCTTCTGCCCGGCCCAGCCGTGGCCCAAGCTCCGCCAGCAGATCAAACTGGAAGGGCACCTCCCCCGCCAGATACCGTAGCTCCAGCTTGGGCTCATCGGGAACCGATAGGGAGAGATTTCCAACGAGCTCAGGGACGAGCGCGCCCAACTGCTTGTACGCCAAAGCGAGCGCTTCCTCGTGACTGCGCACCAGCAACGTGTGCGTGGCCTCTACTTTTTCCCACCAGAGCCAGCTCAGTAAGATGATCTCTCCGTCGGCCCCCAGCCATAGCTCCAAGGACCCGACAGCCTCTTCAGGATAGATAGCCTGCGGCTGAGGCCCTACCAACTCCACCGGCAGCCAACGGGCTTCTTGCTCCGAGGTCGGCAACTCATAGACGTAGCGCAGACGCCAATAGCGTGGGGGATGCGAAGCACCCAACTCTTGAAGTTGCGGGGTGAGCTCTGCCGTCTGGGCTGATGCCTCGTACAGGCGCAGGCGTCCGGGCGAGGGCAACTGCAATCCGTGCTCTGTCAAAAAGGCTTCAGCTTGCGCGTAGGCGTCGTCTTGAGTTGAGGCGATCTTAGCTTCCGCCTCCCCGGCACGCGCCAGGCGCGCTACGTCATAGAAGACAAGCAACCCTTGTGACGTGAGCAGCAAGCGGGCTGAGGCACTCTGGACAAAAAAAGCGCGCCGTACAGGCGGCAGCACAACCGGCCGCGCCAGAGCTAGCAGATACCAAGGGCCTGCTTTGCCTAAGCCTTGAAGCTCGAGAGCCGGAGCTTCCAGCCCTAGGAGCTGACGTGCCAAGCTTTCAGCAGTAGCTCTAGTGATGGGCTCAGGCGTCTGAGCGCGATAGATGGCAGCTTGTGTAGAGGTTTGAGAGGATTCCGGCAAGCAGACGTTACCATCGGGCAAATCTGTGAACGGATGATTGCCGGGGTTGCCTAGGCCGTTCAGGTTACCCGACGTATTGTTGCCCTCGATGATGTTCGTGCCCTCGAAGAATACTTGGCCGGTAAAGTCATCGCTACCGTAGCCGCACTGCTGCAGCACGGCAGCTAAGCCCCAATCCATGTTGCCTCTGATGATGGAATCTGCTATGACTAACTGAGCGCCCTCAGCCACTGAAATACCGTTACAGGTCACAATCACGTCATAACAGCTCCAATCGATGAAAGCTTTGGGGAAGCCATTGCCCTCAATCGTGCTGTGGCGCACCTCCACAGTAGCTTGACCACTGGCAACAAGGCCATCAGCCCAGCTCCCAGAGATCACTACTTCATCCAGGTGCACTTGAGCAGAGCCCTCTACGCTTATGCCTGCACCTGTATTGTCTAGAATCTTGAGCTGTCGCAGCTGGATTTGACCTTGGCCTCCAAGAAGTAAGCCATTGCCCTGCACGGCGCGCACGGTAATTCCATCGATGGTGACTTGGATGGGCTCCTCGCGCACCACGAAGATGGGGCCATTTAGGATGACGTCATCCGGTCCCTCACCCACGAGCGTCAGACTCTTGCCGATGACGACCCGGCCGGTGTAGGAGCCAGCACGCACCCGCACTTCCCCTCCTCGGTCCACCGCGGCCACCGCTTCTGCAATCGAAGCAAAGGCGCAGCCTTGAGGGCATACTTCTACCACGCTTGGTCTTAAAACGGGAACAACAAGAAAATCTAATGATGGCGTGGAGGAAGGTTTGAAATCGAGCTCTTCGGTGCAGAGATCGCGCCGTCCGTTATTACGAACCTCGTTTTGGCCCCCGATAAATTGACCTTCGACGCCGACAAAGACCCGAATGCCACAACCAACGTTATTGTAGATGCGATTGGCTATCAAATTCAGTTGCGGTCCCCTCCCAAACACGTAGATGCCATCGCCGCCGTTGTCAGCCACCATGCTCTCGATCAGAGTCAACTGCACTCCACCTTCCAACTGCAAGCCGTTACCCCCATTCCCTGTGATGGTGCTTTGACGCACATCGAGGACGACTCCTTGGCCTTGAGCGCGCAGACCCTCTTGCCAGTTGCCCTTGATGGTGACGTTGAGGAGAGTGACAGCAGCAGAACATGAAACCACCGCTGAACACAGCCATACGCCATTGCTGTTCCTTAGGATCTGCGAATCAGTCACTATGATCCGGGCGGAACCGCCCACAGTGAGACCACCTCGGTAGGGGTGGCTGCTGCCCTCAATCACACTATCGCGAATCTCTGCACGTGCCATATGAGTGATGGAAAACTCGCTGTGCGAGATGTGAGATCCAAGTAGATCAACGGCAGCTTGTCCGCCGATAAGGAGGCCACCTTGGGAGACGGTCCAACCTGACAGTGTGACTTCTCTGGGCGAGGAGGAGAAGATCGTGATGGCCGGACTAGCGATATCTTCTGATGGCTTCAATTGAGCTTCCGCAGCCCTCAGAGTGATCGCTAGGTCTAGAATCTCTAGTGTCTCTTCATAAACCCCAGGGCCTACTTCGATAACACCTCCATCTCCAACCAAGTCAATGGCCGTCTGTATGCTGGGCACATCTTCGGGGACGCGCACAAGAGAGAGACTATGCGGCTGCGACGGAAGCTGGCGGCTCAGACGGGCGTAATCAATGTCGCAGAGGTATTCTTGCTGATTATTCGCAAAGCGATTACCCCAGCCGAAGACAAAGTGCTGATAAGGCCCCACTTCCACGCCACAGCGGGGATGGTTCTCAAAGACACTTTCGATGAGCAAGGCCGGTGCGTCACTCCCCACGCCGAGGCCATTGTACCCATTGTCGGCCACCCAACTGCGGATGAGCGTGATGCGCGCAGAATCTTCCACGCTGATCCCATCACTCTGATTATTAGCTACTGTTACCGCTTCCAGCTGTAATTCAGCCTCGTCCTCCAGCACAAGGCCATCCCATTGGTTATGGGTAATCTGGGAGTTTCTGATCTCTACACGGGCTTGCCCGCTGATCTCAAGACCGCTTTGACCACTGCCAGTGACCTGAACCTGTTCTAACACTACGTGCGCCGCGCCATCGATGCTCAAGCCATCCTCGGTAAACCACGAAGGAGGCTCGTAGCGAGAGCCGTTGTCGATGAAGCGCGTGTTCCTTATCATAACTTCAGAGGTATCTCCGGCAACCAGCGCTTGCAGGCCATTGGTGGAGAACTCGGAATCTTCTATGATCACGCGGCTTGATCCCCACACTTTGAGGCCTTCGGCCTGAGGCCCACTCTCAGAGATCATGCTCTGTGTGATCGTAAGCTCCACGGAGTTACCATAGATTCCGCCAAAAAGATTGCGGATGATCCGACTATCCCGGATCGAAGCTCGCGCCTGTCCCCCGAGAAAAAGCCCATATTCATTGTTGGAAAGTTCAGATTCAGTCACAGACACGCGAGAAGACTCTCCTACCTCCACACCGCTGGTGTTATCAGTGAGTCGTACACGATTGAGCTGAACTTGGGCTTGCTGGTTGATATCTACCCCCGGCGAGCCTCGGACAATGTGCATGTCAGATATCATGACCCTTGCTGCATTCTTGATAGTGACGGTTCCTTTGAGTAGAGTGGCACCAGCTTCTCGTCCTTGGAGCGTCAAACTCTTCTCGATCACAAGATTCTCTTCCCACGTGCCCGCACTTAGACAGATGACCACGCCCTCGCTTGCCCCATCTATCGCTTCTTGAATGGACTGCCCCGGCTCGACGGTGACTGTACAGTCTGCTTGAGCTTGCCCAACGTGCCCGAAATCCCTCGCGGCCAAGACCCACACAACCGCGCCCACCAGCAAACACTTCAAACCGCGCATGGAGATTCCCTCCCTTCGGGTATATTA
>CAZVXY010000018.1:0-5428 GCA_964631245.1 uncultured Fimbriimonadales bacterium | reverse complement strand
GCGCCCGCCCTCGGCGCAGACGATCAGCCGTTTCTTCGATCTTTAGGGGGAGCTGTCCCAGACTCCTCCAGGGTGCTCACCTGCGGAAGATGACCGCCATAAACTCTTGCCCCCCGGAGGCGTTGGCTGTGAATGCCTTCATTATTAATAACTGACAAGCGTCCCGTCCCGCCGTGCTCTGTTGAATCCCCATCGAAATGTCAACAATCCTAGTGGGGTCGTGACCAACGCCACCAGTGCCAAGACAAGAAGCTCTTGTTGCATGTCTGACAAATTGGCTCCAACCAACAATGACCTTCGCAGAGCCGAGAGCGCGTAGGTTGGGGGAAGAATCGCCGAGATTTTTTGAAGCCAGTCAGGTAAGATTTCCACAGGGAAGATCACACCGCTTAGAAAGCTGGAAAGTGTGCTAAAGGCCCAGGTGATCGGGTCACCGACTTTGGTCACCATGATGATGCCTGCAGAAATCAAGCCAATCCCAGAAAGGCAAGTGATCGCGAGCCCTAAGGTGAGCAACACTGCCCCCATATTCGCTTGCAGCGGGACCCCGAATCCCAAGACGACAATCGCAAAGATAATCGAGGCATGTAGCAGTGTCCAGACAAAGTTCCACAAGCCTGAGTAGAGCAGGATAAGGCTGAGCGAGGTGTCCGAAAGTAACAGAAACTCTAAGGTACCCATCTGCTGCTCGCTACGAATGGCGTTTTGAAACGAATTAAGTGACACACTGACAAAACTCATAAAGAGGGTGCCTGTAATCAGAAAGGCTAGGATGTCTCCGCCGTAGCGCGCAATGGCTGGGAAAGCGTTCCCTTCTTTTAGGAAGAGTGCCATATAGGCGAATTGCAATGCCCCAATAAAAAGACTAGCGATGCCTAAGGCGAAGGCAGTGCGATAACTGAGTTGGATCAGCAGACCACGCTTAACAAACTGCCAAGCTTTATACATTGCAGTCTCCAGCCCCTGTCAAGCGCATGAAGATTTCCTCAAGCGAAGGCCGATCGACTCGGATATCTTCTATGATGTGGACTGGTATGGACTTAAAGAGTGCATCCAAGACTCTGCGCGGCTCTCGATTATAGATTCGCACAACACCATTCCGAGCTACTATCTCAGTGACGCACGCTAATGATTGCAGAGGCGCAAGCTGAGCTAGATCTACATGCTGTGCTAGTTTCATCATAATAACAGCTTCTGGAAAGAGGCCACGCAGGTTTTCCAAGGTGTCCACAGCGATCAGCTGGCCTCGGTTCAGAATGCCGATGTGATCACTTAGCTTTTCAGCTTCCGGCATATTATGGGTGGTTAGAAGAACAGTCTTACCCTGGCTCTTAAGCTCGTGGATCAACTGATGGACCTCACGAGTCCCTTGAGGATCCAGCGAAGCAGTCGGTTCATCCAATAGGTAGACGGGCGGGTCGTTTAAGAGCGCCCGAGCTAAGCTTAGCTTCTTCTTCATGCCAGCTGAATACTCCATGTATGGCTTATCCTTGGACTCATAGAGCCTGACTTGTTTTAGAATTTCTTCAACGCGCTGCTTTAGCTTTCTCCCTCGCAGCCCCTGGAGGGTTCCGAAGAATTCCAGATTCTGTTGCCCCGTCAGGCGAAAGTAGAAGGACCATTCCGAGCCTGTGGCTAGGCCGATGCTGCGGCGCACTTTGCTCTCATCTCTGTGAATGTCGTAGCCGTTGACAATGGCAGTGCCGAAGGTGGGCAACACTAGCGTACCTAATTTTGATCAAAGTGGTCTTGCCAGCACCATTGGGACCTAAGAGCCCGAAGACCTCACCTTCTGCGACTTCAAAGCTAACACCCTGTAGAGCGGGTCGCCGAGATTTGGGATAGATCTTCGTGACTTCCCTAACAATGATCAAACTGAAAATCTCACCTCCGCACGATGGTGAATCCATTGGGGAAATACTCCTGCAGATAGCCGAATGGGATAGCCTGACCCGCAATCGCGAATCCCAGAAGCCCTCTTGTATCCGTGAAGACCTCGAATCGCGCTCTTTCAATAGTTACTACTAGCATCTCAGCTTTGAACTCCTTCCCTTCAGCATTCAAAGTTGCCACGCCCTTATGCTCAACCTTCATAAGCGTACCAGCGATGGATTGTGGTACAATAGCTGTTCGTTCTAAGGAGACTGGTTTGCCTTGTGCTAACCATAGTCTATAGAGCACTGCAAAGTGACTGTTTACGTTATTGTCCTTAATGAATGGCTCCTTTTCTACCGTGATCGTCTTGCTTTGCAGTTGTCCCTCTCTCTGAAGGTGAGAGATAATCTGATTACTTTTAACCTCCGTGAGAGCGACGATTCGACCCTGGGGAGTTAACGCATCTAGTACGTAGCTCAAAGGGCGCCAGTCGTTGCTGAGTCTCAGGTGAGAACTCCACCGAAATGTTTTACCTCCGCTGGTAAGCGTAGTGTTTGAGATCAACTGGATCTCGGACGTGCTTAACTGGACAAGAGAGAAAGGCTCTTCTCCCAGCTTTTGCCCTTTATCTGTTTGATAGATTATGGTGCCACGCTCAACAAACGGTGACGGTTGCGGAGGCTGCGCCCCCTTCAACCCTAAGCCGACCGATACCATCACCACGAGAAGCAGAATGAAACTAGACCTCTTTTTTGCCATTGTCTATCACCTCTTTATAAGCTCGATTCTAAATTCAAATACAGCTGAAGGCCGTTTATGTCTAATCTCTGCGCTAACCCTAATCTTAACCTCCAGGGAATGAGATATCCCAATGTTAGGGAAAGCCTTATCTCTCCGCCCAACGCTAGCTTGAGTTGCGAGAAATCCAAGGGCTTACCGGCCATACCTGTATCTAGGAAGATACTGCCCTCTATGTCATCAAGGAAAACGGACCATCCGCTCAAACCGCGTTCGATAGAGAAGAGTATCTGTTGATATTCTAGGCTTCCCACAAAGGCTTGCTCCCCTTGCAGCACCCCAGCCGCGAAGCCCCGCAACGCAAAGTCGCCGTCGCTTCCTCCAATCAAGAAGCTGTCCTTGGTTTCCCCCCATCCTAGAGAAAGCTTAAGCGTCAGCTTGGCTTGAGGCAGCAATCGGATCACTTTGTACGTATTTAGCGTGAACTGCCTTTCCCAACCTTGATCCTCTCTCTTGAGGAGTTGGCCAGAGATTGTAAGACCTGTTTCTTCTTGGGAGAATTCCTTTTCGGAGCCCCAAGACAGGCTCCACGATGCGCCAAGTTTCTCAGATGGTGCAGTAACCTTTATGCGCTCATAAAAGATGTGAAGCTTCTGCTCAAATAGCAGGGTGGTGAACAGAGAAAAGTCCAGATTCAAGCCGAAGACCTCTTGAGAGTTGATCTTGCTTAGCAGGACTGATAAGACAGTAGGAGTCCGCAAAGGAAGTACAGAGCCATAACTAACAGCATAGAAGGGCTCTCCAAGCCAGCCCACCAGCAAAGCATAAGTGTGGTGCCCAAGGATGTCTTGCCCCCAAGCCACCACCCCTATAGGGAAGAGCAATAGCTGCTTAGGGCTGAGAAAGGAAGCGGGGTTGTATGGCCGGACTGGATAGACCGTCTTCACAGAACCTTCCTCAGGAGGGATGGAGCCTTGGGTCAGCTCAATGGCCATCCAATTCTGCGGTGTAAAATCTATCAGGTGCACATCGTAGCCCGCGTTACTGTAGCTGGTGAAAGCGATCTGTCTTCCGTCCGGAGAGACAGCAGGCTCGAAGGCTCCAGAGACAACATTCGTCACGCGGAAGAAGGCTTTATCAACCAGACGGTAAGCATATAAGTTATAGATTCCACCCCGATCTGAGCTAAACACAATGTACTGCTGATCTGGTGACCAGGTAGGATCCAGATCGGCATCTTTATCTTGCGTGATCGGCGTCAGATCACCGCTGCTTGCGTCGAGAAGATAGATGTCTTGAAAGCCGCCGCGCCTCCAAAGCGAGAGCGCGATCTTTTGACCATCGGGAGAGATGGCGAAAGACTGAATTGTGTAGTCTTTAGGAAATTCTTTCCAAGACTGGATCTCTTTCGTCCTCAGATCTAGGATAGCAAGCTCAGGGTCCTTATCCCCCCAGCGGTATCTGGCAAATAGGACTTTCTGTCCGTCTGGGAAAAAGGCTGCATGGTAAGCTCGTGCTCCATGGCTGAGGCGCTTCTCCTGATGCGTTTGAAGATCGTACAGATAGAGATCCCCGTATAGATAGAAACCCTTGTAGAGGTCGCGCTTCACATAAAGGAGAGCTTGACCGTCGGGAGCCCACACCGGTCCTCCGCTGATCGCACCAGCTATGAGCCAGCGATCTTTTGCTTCTGAGGGGCTAATAAGTCGCACTCCGGGGCTCCGGTCAGGATCATAATGATAATAGGCAATCCATTTCCCTTCAGGAGACCAGGAGGGCCGTAGACTCAAATACCCTAAATGGCTGAGCCTTCGGGAAGTGGTAATGCCTGCTGCTGCGATAGCCCTCAGCTGGGCAGAAGCCTGTTCTTTTGCCCATGCCTGAAAGTCTGCATACAGTTCCTGCCAGGAGATACCTAGAGCCATCTTTACACTGCTGTTGAAGTCATGCACCAGGCCAAAAGATAAAAGATTCACCCAGTTTTGAGAGTTGGCTTCGTCGATCTTGGCAATGGCTCCACGTCCATAGCGCTCCTCAATGTAGCGCATGAGCCAAGGGCCATAGTTGTGGGAGATCATGCCGGGGTGAAGCCACTGTCGGCGGCTATAGTAGAAGCTGGCTTCGTCCAACCTGGGGAATTGATCCTCCAGGGCCATCATGCGCAAGTACATGGCATCCCGGGGATTATTGGCACGGGATTCCCCATACATGAGAAACTTTTCATAGGCAGGGATTCCCTCGACAAAGACCACGGGTTTTGACAAATTCGGCATAACTATTGAGCCCCAAAGCCCGCGAAGAAACGTCGCGCCAGAGCCGCTGATCTTACTGGTGTCGACGATATGGGCATATTCGTGGAAGACTACGGTCTGCGGCCAGGAGGGTGATCTAGGGTTTAGCCAGGTTCTGGCAAAGGCTGTCCCAATCCGAATTTGATTAGACCCCGGATTGGCGGAGCCCACAGTGCGATCAGCTATGTCGGCAATTGTAATTACTGTCTTCGATGATGGGATATACTTTAGCTCTTTAGTGAGAAAGGCATAGGCTTCCTCAGCTGCCAGAGCTGACTCCTGAGCTAAGCCTTCTGTGCCGCTATGGAAGACAACATAAAAGTGGTCAGTTTCTAAAACCCACCATTTGAGCGTGGGGTCGTATTGTCCCCATCCAATGATGCCGATAGCAGCCAACAATGCCATACTGAGAATACTCAATCGCATCATTAGGTAGCCTCCTTTTGCAGTCGCTTAGGGCTGGGCATCGCCTAAGCTACAAGGCGGTGCCCTGCCCTAAGCTTTTGTCACTTTAGGTATTGATG
>CAZVXY010000017.1:0-5870 GCA_964631245.1 uncultured Fimbriimonadales bacterium | reverse complement strand
TTATAGGTTTAATTCAATAAATGAGTATGAGACTATCAATACTATTAGGCATATTATTAAGTGTAGTTATACTTGCTAATTCATTTAGTAATATCCCTAAAGCATCTGCACAGACTGCTTTAGATTCATTTACAACATATGTAACTCCTAATGGTAGTAGCACAATTAAGTTCAGTCCTAAGTGGAATATATTACCCATAAATAATATGTCTGCATCTACAACTTCTACTACATGTGATATGACTATTACAAATCCAATTTTATCAACAATGCCCACTAATATTAATTTTGGTTTAAGTAATCTTAGTAGTTGTGAAGGATATTTATACATGTATAATTCAGAGCATTTTTATGCTATAGTTGATTATTATTATGGTGGTAATAAGGTAAGTATTAGACACTATTATTATAATTCATCTAATAATACATGGAATTATACAACTATAGCAAATGATTTAGTAACATCTAGTCATTTTAGTTTAAATTATATTGCTGGTGTTTATATTGTTGAACCAAATTATAATAAGTTATATTTATTTAGCAATTTATATAAAGAGACTTATGTTATTGAAAATAATACAATAACAACACTAACAAAAAGTTTTATTTATTTTCCAGCTGTAAATAAATACATAGGAATTCAGAATTATTATGCTTATATAACAGATAGTAATTTTAATAATTTATTTACAATTGTAGGGAATGGAACAGAAGGCCTTAATATTTATAACTTAATTCAAATTGCACCAGATAAGGCTTACATATCAACTGATAATTTTGGTGATTTCATAGTTGATTTAACCAATAATATAAAAATAGATAATTCATATAATAATCTTTCATTTGGAACTTATAACTATTTAATAAATGAACTAACTAGTTCATTTACAACTGGTTATATATTTGCTAAAGATACTATTAATTATAGAAGTATGACTAAAAATAGTGTAATATTTAATTCTTCTAAATTACCTTATGCCTTACTATATACAGCTGAAAATACACCTTATTCATTTACTAATTTAAGTATTAGCCAAAATAAAGTTAATTATGCATTTCCCACTTTTACATCAAGCAATAGAATAAGTTATTCATTTGGTGTTATTGACTCCTCTTCTTTTAGTTCAACCTATTATAACTATACATTGAGCTGGAGTAAGGTTAACTCAACTACTATCAGAGTAACATTATCTAATAGTGTATTTGGATTCCCTACTACTATAGATTTTGTTACTAGTAATTTAGGCACATTATCTCCTACAAATGTATACTTTATGATTAATGCTACTGTATGGGATGCATCAGGAAATGATGCTGTGTTATTCTATTATAATCCCAATTTGAATAGTTTTAATTATTCATATGCTAATAGCAGTGGGAGTAATTATGTTCAAGTTGCAACTTATAGCACAGCACCTACTTTAATGTCTTTAGCTACTTTACCAAATAATTTAGTTTTCTATCATACAAATCAAAATTATATACTCATCAACATGAACAATAATACAATGTCTACATCTTATACTTCATTTGCATTTGAGGTGTGGTATACATCATCTTATATCTATCTAGTTACATCTAACAGACTTATGATTTTGCAACCTACTACAACTCCATCATTAACTACAAAATTAGACACATACATACCTACTAACTTTACAATTAACAACATAATTGAAAAATCATCTACTGAAGCCTACATATTTACTAGTGTTTGTATTTACAAATTTAATGGTTCATCTTTAACATTTGTTAAGCAATATGCACTAGATTCATACTTTACTAATACCAATATGACTGAAAGTTTATTTAGTGGTAAGTATGTCTATATGAGCAAGAATATGTTTTTAAACTATAATGCAATGCCAGCAACCCAAAGATTAATAGAAATATCATCAACAAGACAAGCAACTACAGTAACTCAATCATTTACCAATCAGACCTTAAATTTAATTAATCCATTATATGTTAATATTGAGACTACAATTAATGCATTTGATTTCTACAATGTTAATCTACTACCCAAATTCAATGAACAAAACTACATATTTATTTATAGAAATTCTAACTTTACAAATACTACTAACCCTTCAACTACTTTATTTCCCATATGGCAACAAGCAAGTGTAGGAGTAAGTTTAAACAATAATCATAACATTATTTATTACAATGCAATTAATGTAGGTATAAATGGAACAAATGATTATATAATTCCTACAACTAATATATTTGGTTCAATGAATGGTAGTATAACATCTAATTCAGCACAGTTATTATTAGATTCAGCAGATAGATATAAGAATTTTATAACTGTGAATAGCAATGCAGATAATAATGCATTAAAGGTTAATGCATTATTATCATTAAATGGAAAATATTACTCTTTATATATATCACCCATTCCTGTTTATATAAAAGATTTGGGTAGTAAATACATGTTATATAAAGAAAATTATATGCCATTATTTTTAGATAAAACTCAAGACCAGCTTTTAGCATTAGATGCTTTAACATCAAATATTAAATATGCATTTCCATATGACTCAACTATGAGTTATTACTTTACTTATCATCCAGCTGGAACAAATACAAATCTAGAAAAAAGAGATTACAACAACAATATAATATCAACCTATGTCTCAGGCAATCCTCAAAATCACTCAATATTTAATAATCTTATCATATTTACAGATATTGATAAAGTATTCAATTTAACAACTGAAGAGATTTATACAGTTGAAGCTGGTAACTTTAATTACATACTTAAAGGAAATAAATACTACAAGTATGCAACAATTACAGCTTATTATCTAGATGATAATCTACAATATTCATTTAATAATAATATTCCAATTGAAGTTAATAATACTAATAGAAGCAGTAATACTAAGCAATTTGTAGTTATACATAACACTGCATCAATTGTTAACATGCTTAATAATACTACAGTAAATGTAACAGATAATATTGTAGAATTAGATAAAGGAACATTATATAAGATTACCAGAGATTCATATCAGACATATCTTAAACCTACTGAAGACTTTATTTCTACAACACCACCTAAAGTAACAGCAATAACACCTCAGTCTGGTATAGCAGGAAATGTGATATATTATTTAGAAATAAAGCATAAAGACTTGCCACTGTATTATCCAGCAACTCCTACCACTAGAGGGAATTCTTCAACAACTCTATTAGAAAATTCATTATACACCTATAAAATTAACTTATATTCAGATGACACAGCTGGAAATCCAACTCCACAATTCCCATTAGGATGTAGTGGATTATTTGTAGATAATAATACTACAAATATTAATATCTACTGTTCAGAGAGTGTAACTTTAAAAGCTGAATCATATGTAGTAAACATAATCAAGGATAATGTATACCCAAATAGAATAATAAGCATAATAGAACAGATTCAAGACTTAAACAATAATGGTTATACAGATGAATTAAGTAGATATAGACCATTTGAAATCAGGGTTCAAGACTTAAATGGAGTAATACTATATACAAATACAATAACAGATAATACTACTCCACTAAATCAAGTAGTAGATGTAGGAACTGCTAATGAAAATACTAATAAACTAGTTTTCTTGTTGATAGGAGACCCAAGTAGTAATAATAGAACCTTTTTAAGATATGAATGGTTCTTAACCAATCAAAGCAATATAATTAAAGACATATTACTGGGATTGCAAAACTATTATGGATTAAACATAGTATTCTTTATAGTAGTATTATTAGCTGGCTTATACAATAGAAGCAATCAAGGTATAATAACAGTAATAATAATAGCCTTGATATTATTCTTCAGTTCAATTGGATTAATTACTTTAACTCCAATGTTCATAGCAGTAATAGTTCTAATAGCTGTTGCATACTTGATATATACTAAGAGCATTGGATGGGGATAACCAAATCAATTTCCCCTTTTATTTTTTACTAATAAATTGTTATGACATACCCTACATGCTTTCTTAACTATACATGCACTGCAAGTAATTTTTGGGATTTTATAACTATTTCATTAAATACACCAGATAAGCCTTTATTCTTAATTGTTATTGTAGCATTTGTAGGAGGATGGGTATTTATTAAAACAAGAAGTGTATTTACTTTAGCAGTTGTAGGATTTCTAATATCAACAATTGCAATAGTAACATCAATGAACATCAAAGATTCAATATTATCAATAAGTGGTTTAATGGTAGGAATAGTAGTAATAATAATATTATTAGTAACTTATGCAATAATAAGGTTTAGAAGAGAGACATAGGTGATAAAAAATGATTAGAACATGGGTTTACATATTTACCTTGTTATTTGCATCAACTTTAGCAGTTGCCATATTTCTACCTACTTTTATAGCAATGAAGAATCAATTATTAACCAAAATAGTTTACCCATATCCTCAGTTGAGGTTATTCTTAGACTTTATTATTGATAACATGCTGTGGATTATCATAATTTTAATCTTCATTTTGGTATTGATTTATGCACACCAGCAAGGAACTATCTAACATGGAGATTAATAAATAATCATGATTGAAAAAATATTCCTATTCCTTTTTTTAAGTAACATTATAGGAGTATTCATTTTAATTGGAATTGCAGATGTATACAAGCCTTATCCATCTGAGTGGTATACCCAAAATTCATTAGAAGCTGTATTAGGAGATATTAGAGGTTATTTCAATGAGTTAGGTAAACCAGACCAGCCACTGCAAGACCCTACATACATATTTGGTTTACTTACTGCAACTATAGCATTTTGTGGGAAGGTTGCTGGAGGGTGGTATATGGGGCAATTAATAGGATTATTAGGTAACTATGTTCTATTGCAGTATTTCTATTATGTAATTTACTTTTTAAGCATGATACTGTTCTTGTTGAAGGTAAGTGGAAGATTCAATTGGGATTTATAACATAACATGATATAACCAATTTTTCTTTATAAATATTCATGGGAGAACAAAAAGATTCTAAGTTAATGGATATTTTACAGTCTAATGAATACATTAATCTATCACTTAATTATTTCCCAAATGCAAGAACATTAAAGGCTATATATCTCTACTATAAAGTTCAAATAATGCTTTATCATTATTCAATGGATGTGGAAGGTAAAGAGCTGGATGAACTAGTTCATGAACCACCCAAAAGGGAAAACTTTAGTTCAGATGAAGATTACCAGATAGCTTTAAACTATTACAACTCAATCAAGGCTATGTTAAACACATATAGTAAGTATTCAATAAGAGTTAATCTGCATGATTTGGATTCTTTGGAGTCATGGAAGATTCCATTTGAAGCAACATTAGCATCATTAAATGGTATAAAGGGTTATAGATTCAACATACTAACAACTGAGAGGAGCATACAGATGCAACAAGCAATGGCAAAAAAGAATAAGGGATTATTGGGGGGTATATTAGGTAATAATGAAGATGAATAGATAAGATGCTGAGAGTGGGTATTTTTGCATCAAAACACCTAGGTGTAATTGGCTAAAAAGGTATAGTCTCAGCATCCTTTATTTTTCTTTTTTCTTTTTTCTTTTTTATTTGTTCTTTATTTGTTCTTTATTTGTTCTTTATTTGTTCTTTATTTAGTTTTCAATAATAAAAGTATATGGGAGATGTTTATCAAGTTAAATATAAAGATGCTAGTGGTAATGTAAAAACTGAACAAGTTAGTGAATCAAGATATAAAGAAATTGCATCAACTGGTAAACTTGTAGAAGCAAGAAATATATCTTATACTTATACTCCTCCACCACCTCCACCTAAAAGAAGTTCAACATCTATTAGTGGAGGTTCAAGTTCTACATCTCCATCATCTCCATCATCTCCATC
>CAZVXY010000016.1:0-5943 GCA_964631245.1 uncultured Fimbriimonadales bacterium | reverse complement strand
AAAAATCTTCCGAAGAACTCCAGCAGCGAGCGCGGGCTCATGGGCGGGCCTCCTTCATAGCGTAAGATCTCTTGTCTGATTATGGCGTATCTGGCAGATTTCCTCCTGACCAAGTTTGAAAGATCTCAAGGAGCGCAACCACTGGCTTCGGAGAGCCAATTGCTGAAATCCGCAGGCCCTAAAATACGATCACCCTTGCCGTTAGGGTTCGCTTCATGTCTAGGTCCAGATTTATCTCCCCACCAGTTCTGCTGGGCATTAATCTCAATATTCGTGAAGTTACGTAGGCCGAAGCCGAGATTACCGACAACGTTATTATTGTTAAAGCTATCAGGAAGCGCAGTAACGTTGGCTTCAGGCAATATCAAGATCCCGCTATGATCGCTTGTAGATATCGTATTGCAGAGGAAGCGATTACCTTCCCTGGGCTGCTCAGGTGCGCTCAATCTCAGGCTGAGCCCGTTGAGATTGCGGTCAAAAATATTTCGCCCCACGAGGTTCCTGTCGCTAGTGCCTCTCAAGACGATGCCGGCGCCTTCCAATTGAAATCTGTCATTGGGGCAGTTTCGGCCATTGAGGGCAATAACGTTACCATTACCAGTACCAGCTCTGTCCTCACCAATGAAGTTCGCCGAGCTATCTTCTAGAACCAGTCCTGCGCAGCGATTCTCTTTGATCTGGCTACCTTGTAGCTTAATTTGTTGGCCCCCTTTGAGCACGATCCCCTCGTTGTTGCCACGGCTTATGGTGCCTTCAATCAGCATCTTGGAACCAGCTGTTCTGTTAAACCCCTCAAGAGAGAAGCCGATCCCATTATTTTGCTCCACGATGTTATTACGCGCTACGAAAGAGAGCGGGGCTACACCATCAGCTAATTTGATAGCCATCCCATCTTTCTTATGTGAGCTGGCAGTATTGTGGACCAGCTCTAGTGAGGAGCCGCCTTCAAGCTCTTCGATCTGAATCCCTGTATAATTGCCATCGAGACGATTATCTATGATCTGTGACTGGATGAATAGCCCTTTAGCTAAGCTCAGACCAGGGTGTTCACTCTCAAGACCGTTCCTCTGGATCATATTGTTGAAGATTTTTAGTTTATCGTACTTAGCTGGAAAACCTCGCAGATGTATCCCTTCATCCCCATTGTTGAGGATCTCATTTTTATTCAGGGTGACTGATTCGCAAGCCGCATCGGGTTCACTGGCCTGGGGACAGGGGCTTAAAAAATCCACCCCTGTTAGCCCATTAGCTACAAGCTTGTTATCTTCTATGACTACGTTGGACGCTCCAACTATGCTTATGCCGAACCCTTTGTTTCTCTCTATTCGATTTTTTAGAAGACGTACAGGAGAGGAAGGTTGACGATCCTCCACCGTTATCTCAACCCCAGTCCCCCCATGATTAAAGATCTTGTTTTCCTCTATTTTGATGCTCTCGAGAGTCCCTCCCGACTTTTGCTCCAACGCGATCCCCTGTGCGTTTTTCACGGGCTCAAGCGTTCCTTGGATCTGGTTGCCTATGATTTCAACGAGAGAGCTGTTCGACACTCTAATTGCTATCCCAACATCAGCTGTGTCCCCTTGAATTTTTAAGACTCGAAGTTGATTGTCTTGGATAATAGCCCCAGCTATGTTCTCTATAATGAGTATAGCAGCAGTATCCTTCTCCTTGACCCGGGCCTGGATAGCTAGCCCCCTGATGCTACTACCCTGGGCATCATTTCCTGAAACCCTAAAGACAAAGCCTTTACCTTCACAAGGCTTTTCCAATTCGTCAACAGCAACAGCTGGTGCGATAACCGGTTGAACCCCTTCGGCGAGGATCGCTAGCCGTTTCTTTATTTCAATGCCACAGTCTTGGGTATAAGGAGGCCCAGGGAGTATCCTAATGGAGTCACCGGGATCTGCTTTTTCGACAGCTTGCTTAATAGTTGCGCAGGGCCGAGCCTTATCCCGGCAGTCGTTAAGCCCATTCAAGTCGTTCCCTGTGGCGCTGCTTACAAAGCGATCTGCCCCTATAGCTATATTAGTGCTCCCTAGCATCATTATCAGCACAGCAAGGTTCCATTGCCTTTTGAACATAATCACGATGCTCTCCTCTTACTTACTGCACTCTCATTATGAGAGAGTCTAGCTCTTTGGGGCACACCTGCCCACGCCCTAGCCCTTGATCGGGGCCAGCCGCTTCCTCCACTCTGTTCAGCCTAAATCCATTACCGACGAGCACATTGTTTTGCCCCTCCCCCCTGCCATAGAAATTATCTGGCATAGTGCTCTCAGCCAGACAGCTTCGTACAATATAAGAGATGCCCCATTTGCGATTGCTCTCGATGTGATTGTCGTTAAGGGTGGCTTTCAATTGGTCGTTCCTGTTCGAGGCTTGCAAAGCAATGCCTACTCCAGCGTTGTTAGGGCCAACATAAGTGTTGCGCACTGTGAGCTGTACCGAGTCGCTCGCAAAGATGCCATCTGGCCCGGCCTTGATTGCTTCTGATCTTGGGATAGGTTTTGTCTTCTTATCATCTTCATAGCCGTTGCCATTAACGAACATGTTCTCGACTATAAGTACAGCAGAACGATGAGCACGCACCCCAGGCCCGAAGTTATCGTTGATCCCACAGCTGTGTGGTGCTGGCTCTTGAGAAATGGGAACCTCGCTGCTCGCTTTCAACAAGGTCTCAGCACTCCCTTGGACATGAACCCCAAAAGCCGTGTTCTTACGAATATCGATATTAATGAGAGCAGATTTCAACTGTGAGCGAGCCGTAGACTCAAGCTTTACACCTCCCGCCTTGTTCTCCCAGATGCGGGCAAGCTGAACGGTGACTTCATCAGTCGCTTGTGGATCTGTTCCTTGACTTGTTGCTATTATTATCCCCTGCTCATTCTCGATAACCCTTAAACGCTCAAGGCTGAGCTGAGAATTGCCTCTCCCTTCATAGAGGATGCCATAACTGTTGTTCCCCATGATTTCAACATCTCTCACGACCACTGTGAGGTGAGCTTGGTTGGGATTCTTGATCTCGATACCTGCCTTGTTCTTTTTGATACTTGCTGGGGTAGGGATAGGCTGAATCTCTCCTTTCAGAAAAGCTGGATACTCGTTGCTCATACAATCTGCATCCTGTAATGGCTTAGTCCCCAGGATGTCCACAGTGAGCTTATGGCCTTGAGCTGATGGCTCGATTATGAGACCTGGCCCAGGAGACTCCTCAATAGAGACATCTTGCAGTCTTACTTTGAGGAAGGTCTTCTGGGCACTGTCGCTGTGCCTTGTTCCAATCTGAAAGCCGGCTGAGCCACTGGGAACAATGCTCATATTGCTGATATAAATCCGGACGGAAGACATATTATCTCCGGATTCTTCATCTATATTCCCTTTCTCCTCCTTATAGAGGGGGCAATCCTGGGTCCCAATTTTAGCGGAGCGGATACGAGCCTCACCCTGGATTGTTACGGAACGATCTATACAGAGGTCCTCCATATATTCACCTGGCTGGACATGAATCGTGTAAGGTCTGTCAGCTTCTTCTCGTACAGGTTCAGCATCCTGAATCGCTTCCTGAATTTTTTCAAGGTCGCTGGGAACGCGGATTTCCGGCCTGCGGATCGTTCGCGACAGCTCCCACGGGCAGGTGTTGCCTCCCTTATTGCCAAAGATCCAGTTGCGTTTATCATCGCTTGGCGTTCTCACGGTTGACTTTGCGTCAGCTGTGACTCCACAGCCTGTGTTTCGAGAGATAGTGTTTTCTTCTAAAGTGACCGTTGAATTGGTAATCTCGATCCCATCTTTCTCATTGCTGCTTATCTCGTTTTTGGTCATCATCACAGAAGAATTCTGGATGCGCACCCCCACTTTGTTTTCTCGCGTTCTCTCTCCATCAATCTCGAAGTTACCGCCAATTCGGTTTTCCTTCAGCTCTACCTGTTGTGAGTTTGCAATAGAGATAGCCGCCTCAGGGTAGCCGTGAATAGTATTGTCTATCAGCTTAATATCCTTGCTTTGTTCTGACACTAGTATGCCGACATTACCCTGTTTTTGAGCGATTATTAGTCCTTGTATCGTCACCTTCTCGGCTTTAGCAATAACGATAGTTTGACGATCTGGCAAAGGCCCCATAAGAGTGGGACGTTTTCTATCCCCTGCTAGGCTTTTTATGGTGAGGTTACTTCTGAAAATATCTAGGTTCAGCTCATAAACCCCACCATGCACCATAATCTCTGTACAATCAGGATCGTTTACCGCATCCTTTAGCTTTTGCGCTGAGTCAACTATTGTAGTTGGCCTATCTGGAGTGCACATGTCAGGAGGTTGTTGAGGCTGTTGCTGCTGAGCGCTTGTGGATACACTACTAGTGAACCCTAATAACACTACGAGTAGGATTAGCCGACCTACTATTTGAACGCTGCTGCGCATTGGAATCCCTCCCTCTTCTGCTGATAAGCTGACTCTATCTACCCGCCAGCTTGGAAAGCACTCTCACTCCTTCAAGTCATAATTATACACCCGCTGAGCGTCTCTCTGACTCCTAACGAGGGTAGCCTCAAGACAGTGCTTATAGCAAGGCGATTTGGGCGACTTGATAACTGGGATAGGAGGCTTGACACCTTCTTAAGCCCTTCCTTTCCTCGTACTCAAAACTTAACACTGAACACCAGCAACTGCCGCGCCTTGGGCCTCATAGCACTATCTCCTTTGCGTGTTTCTTCTTCTGGGGTTTGGGAGACGCAGAAGCGAAGAGCTGATGAGGCAGCCAGGAACGCCAGCTCAGGAGTACCCAGATGACAACGGCAGAGACTTGCTCTCCCACACCACCAAGCACCTCAGCCAGGAATCGCAAGCTGTAACTTCCTGTGAGGGCTACTGCATAGTTGGCGCGAAAGCTGACCACGATATCCAGGACGTGGAAACTTGCTTGGAGTAGTACCCCGAGAGCGAGGCAGATCAACCGTCGTCGTATTCCCAGACCGGGAGTAGCTGCCAGAAGTGCTACTAAGAGGAGCAGGTTAAAAACCATTGCCCCCAGCGTGACAGTCATGCCAAGTGGAGGCACGTGAATGAAGAGACTGGCGCTATCCCGCACCTTGACCGTGGCATCAGGCATCCATGTGGCCACAAACCCAGCAAGAAGGTATGTGTAAATAGGAGCAATCCACGGCCATAGCGATGCTAATACAAGCAGCACCCCTACAAATGCGCTGATGAAGATGAGCAACTTCCGCACCGTGGGCCTCATACTGTGTCCCCCCTCCGAGCCCTCACGCGATACGTCAAGCCCACAAGCCACGGCAGTACATAATTGAGCACGACCGGCACCGGCCGCACCCCATAGTAGAGATACCATTCGGGGTCCTCCAGGATGACCAGCGCCCCTGATGTGCTGAGATACCGCAGCCGCAGCTGAAACTCAATATGGGCGGAGATGACAAGATTGAGCGCTTGCAAGACCATCAATGCTCCTAGTGCCGCAATGGTCCGGCGGCCCCTCTGAGAAGGTGCGAGCCCCCGCAAAGTCCACACCAGCGCCAACACCACGAGAATCCCCGCTTGCATGTAGAGCGCGTTGACGGTCATGAGCCGATGCCCCTCCAATCCCCGACGCGCGAAGCGATCGACATAGCCCATCTGCTCTTGAAGCCGATCGAAGCTCGTATAGCGCAGGGGTTGCCAGCTCAGCTCGATCTCATGAGCAGAGACGTGCTGCGCGCCGAAGGGCTGATGCAAGATAAAAAAGATCGTGTCGGTCAGCGCGGCGACCGCGCGGCTATAGGCCGGCGCAACCCACGGCCAGATCGCCCCCAGCAGCACGATGGCCACGACTGCTTGGACACCCCAGCGAACAAGCTCACGCATGTTGTTGCATCTGCCCACGGTGGACAAAGACCTCCACCCACACCAGCCAGAACAAGACCGCAAAGAAGATGATCAGCGACTGCCACACCA
>CAZVXY010000015.1:1440-6025 GCA_964631245.1 uncultured Fimbriimonadales bacterium | reverse complement strand
AAGAAAAAGAAAATAAAAGAGGTTGTTCCTTATTGTTCCTTACTATTCTTTATTACATGTTACCTCTGAAATAGTATAAATACATTACAATACCTAATATGCTAGCTATTATAATTATAACTCCACCAAAACTCCCTACAAAATTGCAACTATTTCTTAGCATTGCTTGTAGTGCATTTTCAGATTGGCCTTGGGTAGGACATGTAACTCCACTAACACCAGATAATGAACTTGTTACTACAGTAAAGATTATTATACCTACAACCAGCATTATAATAGTTAATGTTTTATCTAGCATTATGCCCCACCTCCCAGGCTACCTCCCCTGGTCTTTACATATATAACAGCAACTAATAGCAATATTACAGCAATTGTAACTATTACACTGCCAAATGATGTTACAAAATTGCATGCATCTGCTAATGCCTTTGGCAATCCAGTTGTGCCTGTAGGACAGGCATAGCTGCCAGCAACACCATAAAGATTGGATAGAACTACACTTAATACTACTAGCCCTACTATTATGCCTATTATTTCTAGACTTAGTTCTATAGCCATATACTTTTATTATATGTATTGAAAATAAAAAAGAAAATAAAGAAAATAAAAAATTAAGTTAAGTTGAGTTAAGTTATGGTGTATGTGTAGGTGCTGGTGTATGTGCTGGTGGTGCAAATATTCCTTGCATCAAGAATATTGCCATTATAGCTCCACCAATTACTAACAATATCCATATAGGGAATTTACCACCAAATAACATGTTAGTAAAGTTCTTATTCAGATTATAGACATTCTTTAACAACTCATAAGTATAGAATGGATTATAGTTAAACTTTACTACTAATTCCAATCCTTGCATTGTTTTTAACTCTGCTTGAGATATTGAACCTGTTGTATACTTTAGTATTTTTGTAGTATAATCCTCTTGTTCATCTTCTGCTTTAGGTTCAATTATATTAACAAAGACTTTAACTAATTTTGAGTATTTGTATTCATATCCAATGCCAATATCCTTTCTATTTAAGGGTATAAACTGTAGTGTATTATTATTTAAGTCTATATTAAGCTGATATTTCCTTACCTTTAAATCTTGAAGTTTTAATAAGCCTATCTTCTTACTCTTCAATTTGGATAAATTACTTTTTTCAAAGTATAGAATCTTGTTTAACTTGTAAATATCCCTCTTTAAGTCATTTAAGGGTTGATTAATGTTTTCATTATACAAATATATTCTATTACCATTTGGTGTAGAAATTGGCTTAGTTATAAAGTAAACACCTTTATTATACTGTATTATATCCCTTTTTTGTTTAATCTCATGAATCTTTATGCTATTACCTTTTAATAATATAAAAAAGTCTTTATTAACAGCATTCTTCAGTTGTATATGCAGTAGATTATACAAGGATATGTATACACTAATTAAGGTTGCTATCTCTATTGTAGTTCCTACATAAATCCATAACATGAAATAAATACCATTCTTAACTTCATTGCAGTCTTCATATGGAATAGCAAATTTTTCATTTAAAGATTGGCATGAATCATTAACATGAAAAATTAATTCCCTTACCTCTGGTGGAGTAAAGAAGAATAACCAGATTATCCCTATTAACTTTACTGATATGTCTAACATGTATATTTATTTACTATAAACTTTAACTTTAGCCAATTATCTTTTTACCCAATTCCAATGTTCTGTTTATCACTGCATAGGATAGTAGAGTTATATGCAGTAAGATAATGATATATGCTAACTCTCCATTAATACTAAACTCTGTATAGTTATTAATTGTTGAATGCACTAAAAACCCATTAAGTGTGTCATACTCATACTCTGTAACTTGAATTTGATATATAAGCAAATTACCACTATTTATATTTATGAAATTAAATATAAAGATAACAAAGAATATATTACCTATCATTATCAAGCTTCTAGTTACTACATTTTTATTAAACTTAATTAATACCCATGAAGCCAAAAAGAAAATAAAGGTAATTACAGGCTCTGGTCTTAACACCAAATATGGATTACTTACTATAAAGTCTATTGCCATATTAATTTATAATTCAAAATTTAATTTATAATTCAAAATTAGTTTTTGGAACTTTATATATCTTGTATGCATTGAAATCATAAGTTAATACAGCTCTTTCATCCTTACCAATAACAACTTTCATGTTGTTGTAGTAGATTGATTTATGCTTATTGAGATTGTTCAATAACTGTATATAATCTTGTATGTCTTTCTTTTGTATTGTCTTACTTAGATAGTGTAAGTCTTCAAGAGATAAAGATTGATAGACTATATAATTACTATTTCTTAGTAATGGTGGCAATCCAGATGTTATGTGGGAAATCATGATAAGCAACACTCTTTTATTAAATCTATGCCTTATCAACCCAATAAAGTTTTTAAACTCTGAAGCTTCCTTGTTGCTTAATGTAGATAACAGATAACTTAAATCATCCAATACTAATATAACATTATCAACATTATCATAGTTATCAGATGTCTTAACATCTTGTTCTATATCTCTTTCTATTATCTCCCTACCTTTATAGTATTTGATAAGAGTATTTTCTTCATTGTAGACTTTGGATATAATATACTTAGCAGTATTAGTTTTACCACTACCTTGTAATCCTATTATCATGATTGAGTAGAATCTATTTTCATTTAAGTGTTTAAGAATTTCATTAGTAATATCTAACTCTCTTAATGTAATATAGTCATTTTCTTTTTCTTTAGTAACATCTCTAACAAATTGTTCATAGTTTTTGTTAAGCAACTTCATATACTCATAAATAAGAGTTGATATATGCATATAGTATTATCACCTCTTTTTTTATAATCTACAATGTGGCTTTATGAAATTATATACAGCATTATCAGTTAAATGTTTAGTAAAGAACTCCTTAGCCAATTGTAACTTAAATGAATCAGATTGCATATAATGCCTTACTACACCATTTACCTTGTGCCCTAATAGCATATCATATTTGTAAAACTCATCTTCTGCAAATCTAGTATAATTATATTGGATTAAAGCATGTCTAAATATACCATGATAATAATTCTTAGGGATATTATATTTATCCAATATTTGCCTGCATATCTTCAAGTAATACACAACATGTGTATTAGTGTAAGGCAAATCATCCTTAAAGGTTATAGGAACAAAATAGAAGACTTTATTCCTCTTTATATAATTGATGCATAGATAACCACTTAAGTCTTTTACTGTAAACTCCTCTGTATGTAAAGGTAAGGATGTTAATGTGTTTACCCTTAAGCCATTTAATGCCACTAATATTAATAAATGCTTGGCTTTAACTTTATTAGTAGAATAGCCAGCATTAATATTAGTTATCTCTTGAAGTAATTTGGTATACTCTGGAATTATAACTACATCTTCCTTCCTTTTAGCATTAATTTGCCTTATCAAATTTTTGTTTAATAGGTGCATATAGTCTAGATTAAGCTTTTTTAAGGCAAGAACATACATATTAAAATATGTATTCCTTTTCTCAGGTGGAATATTGTTAGGGTCTTGCATATTGTAATACTTTAACACTTCTACATATTTGTTATATGTTGCTTTACTAATCTCTTTTGAAGTTAACTTACTCTGTAATATATTAATAGCCTCATTTAAATCTATCATACCTATTTATTTACTATAAAGATTGCCTTATTATTCCCATATATATTAAACCAAATATAATAGTAATTTTTTATAGTAAGTTATGCTTAGCTTCTGCTGTTTACTATAAAGATTAAATTAAAAACTACTTCTATTATAATGGAATTCTATTTCAATCATTATAGTAAATGATTAATAGGCATATAGTTACTATTAAGATTGAAGATTCTAGTAAGTAATCAATTACTGAAAAACTTTTTTAGGGAATTTGCCCACTTTATATATGCTAAGACTATATGTTTTTGGGTTAAAATACCTACCCTAACTGCATCAATTGCCTTAAGTGGTATAACACTTAAACACTTAAACACTTAAATTATACTTCATTAAATTAAAGTTTATGATAGAAATAAAGATAACTGAGTTCAAAGAGATTAATGGAGATAAAGGCTATGAAATTGCAGACATAATAATAGGCAACTTTAATGGAATAGAGATAAACATAGATTCAACTAAGTTACATTATAAAGATATTGATAGACTTTTTAATATATCAAAAATGCTAACTAAAATTGTATGGGATAATGCTGTAACTGATAAGGGTAGTGATATACTAATACAATCTGCTTTAGCATTCATAGCTACATGGTTGCAGTTAAATAACTATGAGATTGAAGAGATATATAAGGATAAGGAAGAAAGAATATTCATAAAAATAAAGTAAACAAAATAATAAAAATAATAAAAATATTTTTTATTTGATAAGGGTTATTGAATTAAGTCATTTATAAGTTCATTAACATTAATTGAATTTAAGAACAGATAGTCTATTGGTGTAATCTCTAAAGTATGCCTATTATACTTATATGATAACCCTAATTTTAGTTTAGTTTATCCTTAGTCTATCCTTATCCAAACCCAAATACCCTGTCTG
>CAZVXY010000015.1:0-1340 GCA_964631245.1 uncultured Fimbriimonadales bacterium | reverse complement strand
TTTTAGTTTAGTTTATCCTTAGTCTATCCTTATCCAAACCCAAATACCCTGTCTGCTTCAGATAACCCCTTAACACATGTGTTGTTATCAATACTACAAAGGCTAATAATATTGTAATATAAAAGTTTTCAAAAACAAAGCAAAATATTCTATGCATTTGGAAAATCCCTATGGGTTTACTACAAAAATTAGTAGTAGAATCTGTTATAATAGGATTAAATGAATTAATGAGATAAACAAAAACAAAGATTCCAAATATAACCCCCATCAGTGTATATAACAACTCCATATATTTTTATTGGTTTAAGAGTGGATATTTTTAGCCAAATACCCCTACCCCTTTTAGTATAGAAATACCCACTCTCATACTTATAGATTATAACTATTCTTTTATTATGGGATTAGCATGTGTTATATAGATAAGTATAATTATTCCAAATATTCCTAATAGTATTAACCACATATTATTTTTAACAAAATTAGATAAATCCTTTATTATGCTAATTTGGGAAGGAAGGCTTAATCCACTTATGTTATCCAAAACTCCATATAGCAGTGGAACTATAAGGAAGCCAAAAAACAAGAATACAGCAATCCATCCTACTATGTTAATTCCTTCTAATATCATAATAATTTATAAATCAACCCAATGTTTATTATTAATATGAATAACTATGCTAAAGGTAGAAGATTTGAGTATAAGATTAAATGGTATTTGGAGTCTAAAAGATTTACAGTTATAAGGAGTAGTGGTAGTCATGGTAAGTATGATATAGTTGCTATAAAATGGTGTAAACATACAACAATAATTTTCATACAGTGTAAGGCTTATGAAGGCAAGAGTGAAATAACTAAAAAGATAATAAAAAGAGATATAAGAATATATGAAATATGGCTTTATAAATCAACATGGAAATTAATAAAAGAGATTGTGGAATAAACAAAAAATAAAAACAAAATAAATATTAATTAAATGGCATTAATTTCTTTACTTCATCTGCTAATAATATTGCCACTACTACCCTCATTAATGCTACCTCATCATTGCATTTAAAAATCCTATTTGGTGTTAACACATAATAGTTAATTGCAAATCTGTTATTATTCAAGTCTTCAACTACCTCCTTGTATATCTCTATACAATACTTATTAAACAGCAGTTCATACTTACATACTATATCTGCATCAACAGGGTAACTCATGTGTTGTATAAGCAAGTGTTGATATATAAGTGTTTTGATAATAGACATTTATTATTATATTCAATTCAATTCTACTGCAATCTCAAATAACAAATAATCTTTTTTAGTAGGTTTATAGTTATCTAAACTACTCATTCT
>CAZVXY010000014.1:0-6065 GCA_964631245.1 uncultured Fimbriimonadales bacterium | reverse complement strand
CTGTCAAAATCCCCAATGCGCTCGAACGCCTCGGGCACGACCAGGGCAATTATTACATCTCCTGAAGGACAGCCTCAGCCTGAGTTTTATGTGGGCTTTGGGGGTGGGTTTTAGCCGGGTTATAATGTCTCAGCTCACTGGGATCGTGAGCAAGGAGGTCTATGTCGGGAAAGATACCCACAGTTGTAGATAATACTGACAACCGAACAGTGCTGGAAGTGCTGGTTCGCATACTGCCAGAGACTGAACGGCTCGATGTCGCCACTGGGTTCTTTGAAGTCAGTTCCTTGTTAGCGTTGGATAGCGCATGGCGACGTATCGAACAGATTCGCATTCTCATGGGCGATGAGACTTCTCGGCAAACACGCAAAGTGCTTCTTCAGGCACTCATACAGAAAACCGACGATAGCATCGAATCATATAAAGAACGTGACGACACCCTTACGGGTCTGGAAGCTGTGCAACACGCGTTGAAAAATAAACAGATCCAAGTAAGGGTGTATGACCGTTCTCGGTTTCATGCTAAGTGCTACCTCATGCGCACACGATCGCCTCAGCTGGTCAATTTTGGCCTTGTAGGATCAAGTAACCTGACGGCTTCGGGGCTCACCTCGAATATTGAGCTGAATTTGCTGACGAGCGAGCAGCACCAGTTGCAAGCCTTGTGGGAATGGTTCGAGCAAGTTTGGAAAGACGGGAAGGATGTTAACGAAGACGTTCTCAAGACAATCGAACGACATCTGCAAACCTTCACACCGTTTGAGATTTGGGCCAAGGCCCTGCACAAGTACTTCCTGGGGCGGGAGAAGCCCGTCACCCAATGGGAAGAGCAAGACTCAAAGCTCTACCCTTTGCTGAGCAAGTATCAACAGGACGGGTATCGCGCCGCTCTGAACATTGCGGAGCGCTGGGGAGGAGCGCTTATCTGTGATGGCGTCGGCTTGGGCAAGACGTTCATCGGCCTGATGCTTCTAGAATATCATTTGCATCGCGGCGATCGAGTGCTGCTCATCGTACCCCACTCTGCCAAAGAGAGCGTCTGGATGAGCAACCTCAACCGATATCTGCGTCCGCATTATCCCGTAGCCCTTGAGGAGAACTTGAAGATCCACACCCACACGGAATTGGAGCGGGAGGGGCGAATTCCGAAACAAAAGTTGGAGTATTACCGGGACTATTATCGGGTCCTGTTGGTGGATGAGGCCCATCACTTCCGCACCCCCTCCGCGAATCGCAGCAAGGCGCTCAGGGCACTTTGTGAGGGAGGCACGGAGAAGCTTCTCTATTTTTTAACGGCCACTCCAATCAACAACTCGCTCGACGATCTCTATCACTTGATTAACTACATTGCCCGAGATCGGGTCAAGTACTTCGCGCCCCTGGGGATTCAGAATCTGCGTCGGCACTTCAGCGAGGCCGAAAGGCAACTCGAGGCCCTCGTTCAGCGAGGCGACGGCAGCGCCGATCTAGCCACTGCCGTTCAAGATGCCGATCTCTTGCGCACGGATCAGCTTCTTAAGGCCTTGGCCATCCAGCGTAGTCGGGCATACGTCAAAGAGACGGAGCAGAGCGACACCTCACAACCTCTCTTCCCACAGCGAGAGAAGCCGCACGTTATCCCCTATTCTTTGAAGAAGGTGTATGCAGGCTTATACGACGAGTTGCGCGCGGCCTTCGATCGGGATGACCCGCTGCTCAGTTTGGCGATCTACAACCCGCAGCGGTTTCGTAAGGGCAAGGCCGACGAAAAGCTGCTCAACCGCGATAAGCAAGTGGTAGGGCTGATCCGCACCCTGCTGCTCAAGCGCCTGGAGAGCTCCTACAAAGCGTTTGAGGCCAGCTTGGAGGATCTCCTGCGCAAGATGGCGGCTTTTATCGAACGCTTTGACCCCGAGCGGTGGAAGTCCTGGCGTGCGCGACATGAGCGCCAATGGGAGATTATCGAGCAGCATCAACGGGAGCGCCAGCACGAGGAAGAGCCCGAAGCCGAAGAGGAAGAGGGAAATGAACTCGACGACATCAAGACCGCAGAGCTGGACGGGACGAGCGATGAGTATGATCTAGAGCGACTGATGGCAGCCATCGAGTCAGACATGACGCTTTTGGCTGAGCTGCTCGCCAAAGTCTATCAACATCTATCGCCACGCACCGATGATAAGCTAGCGCAGCTTATGCGGGTATTGCAAGAAGACCCATTGCTGACGCGCGAGAAGGTCGTGATCTTCACGGAGTTTCGCGATACGGCGCGCTATTTGTGGAAGCAGTTGCAATCGAACGGCTTCGCCGATGTTGAAGAACTTGACAGCACACGCAAGGTCAACCGCGAGCATGTCATCAAGCGTTTTGCGCCTCACTACAACTGTGAAGACTCCGAACTGCCGCAATTTGAAAAGAATCAAATTCGCATTCTGGTGAGCACGGACGTGCTTTCTGAGGGGCTCAACCTTCAAGATGCCTGCTTGATCGTCAACTATGATCTCCACTGGAACCCGGTGCGCCTGATGCAGCGCATCGGGCGAGTAGATCGTCGCCTGACCCCTGAAATCGAAAGACGCTTAGGGCGCACTCAACCCGTGAAGGTGCACGTCTTCAACTTCCTGCCGCCGAATGAACTGGAAGAGTTGCTTGGGCTCTATCGCCGCGTCACTGGCAAGCTCCTTCGCATAAGCAAAACCTTGGGCATCGAGGCTCCGGTGCTCACCCCGGAGGACGAGTTTGAAGCCATCCGGCTCTTCAACGAGAAGTACGAAGGCCGCCGCAGCACGGAAGAAGAGCTGCATCTGGAACTCGAACGCCTGCGCAAGGAATACCCCGGACTCTTTGAGAGACTGCTCGACTATCCCAAGCGGATCTTCAGCGGCAAGCGCGTCGCCGCTGCCGGAGTCCCTGGGCTGTTCTGCTGCTACCGTTTCCCTGTCGTACCGCGCGATATTGAAGAAACAGATAAGGCCTCACAGCAGCGGGGGGAGGTGCGCTGGTACTTCCGGGTCGCCGAGACGGGGGAGATCTGGGAATCCGATCGTCTCGAACAGATCGCCGAGGCGATCCGCTCAAACCCTGAGACGCTGCGTGTCACTCAAGCGTCGGCTCAGGACCTAAAGCGCTGGCGGGAGGAGATCGAGCGCGGCCCGGTGGCCCGCTATCTGAGGAACCTGCAAGCCCCTATGGGCCTCAAGCCAACGTTGGTCTGCTGGATGGAGGTGTGTTGAGATGCCTCTAGAACAAGCAGTTCGTGAGGTTGATAGCCTGGAGTCTCTCTTCAGCCTCCTGCGCGATGAGCTGGCTTGGCCGCTCCAGGCCGACGGCTGGAGCTTGGGAGATCTCACTTTTGAGTGGTCGGCTCAGGAGCTTCGCGTCAGTGAGTCGGCGGCCCAGCGCCTTCAGGGCGGCACCGTCTATCAATTGCGCAGCTTCCATCCTAAGCAGCCGTGGGGCATCTTCCTGGTGACCTTCAACGAGCCGCGCATCTCTATTGCGACTTTGCGCCAGATCTTGCGTGGGCTTATGCACAATCGTCGCAAAGGGCCGCATCTGCCCAGCTGGGACTTTGAGAACTTGCTCTTCATCTGCACCACCCGCGACTACGATCGTTTCACGTTTGCCCACTTTCGCGGTGAGAAGGCCCAGCGTGCAGTATTAACAACGTTCGGGTGGGAGCGGGGCGAGACGGCCATACACACGCTCTGTAAATACAATCTGGAGAATCTGCGTTACCCTGACGACCCCGACGATGCGCCACGCTGGCTGGAGCAATGGCGAAAAGCCTTCGACGTCCAAGCCGTCACCGACGCATTCTTCCGCGATTACGAGCACGTCTTCGCCCAATTGCAACGCCTTCTCCACGCACAAACACACGACAAAGTCTTTTCACATGACTACGCGCTGCAGTTGCTCAACCGCCTGATGTTTCTCTACTTCATCCAGCGCAAGAGCACCAAGGACGGACACTATTGGCTGGGGAACAACCGTCAGTTTATCAAGCATTTCTGGGACACCTATCGCGCCTCCGGCGAGAAAGACGCCTTCTTGAAACGCTGGCTGGGCGTGCTCTTCTTCGAGGCGTTTAACGAAAAATTCTCGCGCAAGCCGTATCTTCCTAAAGAGTTAAACGACGCTTTGCAGTTGGCCCCCTACCTCAACGGCGGATTGTTCACCCGCAACGAGCTCGACGAGAGATCCATTGAGCTTCCAGACAGCTTCTTCGAGATGCTCTTTGATCGCTTCGCTGGCACGACGCCGGGCTTCTTCGAGCGCTATAACTTCACCATCTCGGAAAACACCCCCGTAGATCAAGAGGTGGCCGTCGACCCCGAAATGATCGGGAAGGTCTACGAGAGCTTGGTCAACATCACCTTTGAAGGACTAGAAGAAGAAGATCGCCGGGGCACCGCGGGCATCTTCTACACCCCACGAGTCGAGATCGATCTCATGTGCCGTCTCAGCCTGGTCGATTGGCTGACCAACCATCTGGGCGAGCAGCGCAAATCCCTGCTCTATGAAGCGGTCTTCGCGTACGATCCTCAAGAGAAGCGCCAAGCCGATGAAGCTCTGACCTGCGAAAACCTCTGGCCCGATCTCAACAAGCTCTTGCGCGAGGTCACGGTGCTCGATCCCGCCTGCGGGTCCGGCTCGTTTCTCGTGGGAATGCTGCTGGTGCTCGATGATCTGCAAGCCAGAGCGAATGCCCAGTTGGGGATCGAAGAGACGCCCTATGAACGCCGACGCCGCATCATCGGCGAACAGCTCTACGGTGTCGACGTCATGGATTGGGCCGTACATGTTGCCGAACTGCGACTGTGGCTGCAACTGGTGGTCGAGACAGATCTCAAACCCGCCGAACTGAAATTCCGCCCCGTGCTGCCCAATCTCTCGTTCAAAGTCCGCCCCGGCGACAGCTTAGTGCAGGAGATGGGCGGGCTCAGCTTTGCACTCCACCGAAGGCATTTAGACATCCCGAAGGCGCTCAAGGGCAGACTGACCCAACTCAAGGGTGAAAAGCTCAAGTTCTACCACGGCGATGAATCCGCCTATCGCTCCGAAAGTGAGCTGAAGCAGGCGGAGTATCAGCTTTTCCGTGAAATTCTGGAAACGAAAGCTCATGCGTTGCAGAACGAGATCGTCACACTGAACCGGCGCATCGAGCATCCCGCTCAACTGCGCACTCTGGAGGGCATAGAAGTCGAAGACCGCCTATTAGAGTTGCGCGTGCAAGAGTGGAAGCAGCAGCGCGAAGAGCTCCAAGGGCAATTAGATCGTCTGCGACAGGCGCTGGCGGCTTTAAAGAGCGCCCAAGAGGTGCCCTTCATCTGGGATTTAGCGTTCGTCGAGATCTTCGAGGGGGACAAAGGGGGCTTTGATATAGCCATCGGCAACCCGCCGTATGTGCGCCAAGAGAAGATCGCCCCGCCGCTCTTGCAGGAAGAAGAGTACCCGGCCGACAGATGGCGTGAACTCAAGAGGGAATACAAAGAGAAGCTGCAGAGCTCTGTCTGTGAGATCTGTCCTCGCTTCTTCAAAAACAGAAAGCCCGACGGCAAAAGCGACCTCTACATCTACTTCTACTTCCATGGGCTATCGCTGCTGAACCCCAAAGGCAGCCTTTGCTTCATTACCTCCAATTCCTGGCTGGATGTGGGCTACGGCGCCGACCTGCAGGAGTTTCTCCTCAGACACAGCCATGTCAAGCTTATCCTCGACAACGAAAAGAAGCGCTCCTTCGCCCAAGCGGATGTGAATACGGTGATCGCGCTCTTGGGCCCGGCCAACGACCGGCAGCAAGACGGATTGACAAAAACTGCCCGCTTTGTGATGTTCAAAGCCCCCTTTGAAGAGGTGATGAGCGCCGGAACGTTCAAAACCATCGAGACCGTTACTGACCGCCTGGTGACCGATGCCTTCCGCGTCACCGCTCGCCGCCAGCAAGAGCTGCTGGAGGAAAGCATGGTAAGTGATGACGAGGATGGGGAAGATGCTGCTACAGGCACGTTGCAACGTGCCCAAGCGCGCGGCCCCCTCATCAAAACCGCCCGCTATGTGGCAAACAAATGGGGCGGCAAATACCTGCG
>CAZVXY010000013.1:0-7579 GCA_964631245.1 uncultured Fimbriimonadales bacterium | reverse complement strand
CCCGCCCGCGACGGCCCATCGCTTCCCGCTCCTCCTTGGGCATTTGATAGAGCTTAATTATGGCGTCGGCGAGGGCCTGGGGGTCTCGCGGCGGAACGGTGAGACCACACTGAGCCTCTTCGACGGGATTATTAGAAGAGTGTACAGAGAAGATTACTGGTCTTGCCGCGGCCAGGTAGTCGAACAGCTTGTTGGAGCTTACACCGTATCTGAAGACTTCAGCTCTCTCTAAGTTGAAGACAAAAGCGTCACCTTCCTGAAGAACTCTTGGTATTTCCCCTTTGGGAACCGGATCGCGGAACTCTACATTGTGTAACTTCAGCTTCTCAGCTAATTTCTTGAGCTTGGGTTTCTCAGGGCCGTCGCCGATGAGAACGAATTTGATCTCCCGATAACTGTGGTCTTGGATAACCCTCGCTGCATGGAGCAACACATCGAGGGCATTGGCTTGTCCATGTGCGCCAAGATACATGACCCGAAAGCCCTCATGGCTCATTGCCGGCATCGCGGCGCTATCGAACCGGGAGAGATCGAGCCCGTTGGGGATCCAGACGATTTTCTCGCGCGGGATCCCACAGCCGGTGATGTACTCATAGGCTAAGGGCAGCAACGTGGTGATCCGTTCCGCCCGATGATAGAGGAACCTTTCGAGCATCTGTAACGCTTTTGTGATAGGGTGGTGAGCGCTCAGCCCCCCCATGTCAATAATCGTCTGGGGCCATAGATCTCGAACTTCCATAATGAACTTGGCTCGATGGCGTTGGGCCACACGATAAGCAGCAAGAGGCGTGAGCAGGTGCGGTGAGGAGCCGATGATCACATCGGGCTTGCCTATCTCGGGCGCGAGCTTGGGCAGCTTCTGCCCCAGCCACCAAGCGTGAAGCATAAAGACAACCATATTTCGCATCCGACCCCGGTCGTTCTGCCAATACGAGGGTGTCCGAACCCAAACGAATGTGACACCATCTACATATTCAACTTTCCACTGTTCGCCTGCCTTCAGACGCATCTCCCTGTGTAGGTAATGATGGAAACTGCTGGCAAAGATGACTACCTGATGTCCTCGCTTCACTAATTCCCGCCCCAGATCGTAGTGTCGCGTTCCTCCGGGCATATCGGGAGTGATGGCGTAGTGATTGAAAATCCAGATGTTCATGGTTTTTGCAGCCTCTCGTATAGCGCCATCAGTTTCTCGCTCTCCTCCTTTTCATTTTAGTTGGAGTAATCTGTAGTATTCCTGCTCTATCTTAGCAGCTTGAATTTCCCAGTTTTCTTTTTGGGCAATCAGCTGGTAATTACTCTGAAGCCACCGTTCCCGCATAGAGAGAGGCACTGCTTGAGCAAACAGTAGAGCCTCCTTGAGGCTTTCGTCAGTTACCTGAGGCAATAGTATCACCTTGTACCCCTCCTCATGCAGTTCCGTGTATGGAGGAATATTCGACAGGATTACAATCGGGCAAGAGGCCAGTGCTTCTAAGACTGAAGTTGATCTCTGATCTGAAGAAGGAATTGAGATCACGGCATCAGAAATTGCAAGATACCTGCTCATCATCTCTGGGGTAAGAAGACCTTGTAGGATCCGGATGGTTTCACCTGCTTCTCTCACTAATTCTCTTATCTGTTCCCGATATGCTATATTCCCAGGTGGCCCTTCCAACACTACTAAGAAGAGCCCTTGAGCCGTTTCTTGTGCCTTTAAGAAAGCACGGATGATCACCTCTATTCTATAGAGAGGAGTCATTGTACGGTTGCTGAATATGACAAAAGAGGATTTGGGGATATCTAGTTCTGTGCGCAGCACCAGCTTGTTCTCTTGTGATATCGGCCGAAACAAGGAGAGGTCAATCCCCCAAGAGTGAGTCATCAACTTAGCAGAATTTATGCTAAAAGACTCTCGGACAACATTGGCCATGGCTCTTGAAGTGGTAATTACCTTGTCAGCCCTTTCTAAGAGTTTTTTCAAGAAGGCTTTTCTGAAAGCGCGTTTCCCATAGATATCGCTTCCCCAAGGGGTTACGACAACAGCAGGGATGCTAAGACGATTAAGGATCAAGGAATATAAGGAGCTTCCTCCAAGATAGTGAAAATGGACAATATCTGGTTTTAGCATCCTTAGTAGACTATATACTTTCCAAATGCTTAAGACGTAAGCGAGATTTCCCCACCGTTTCTTGCTATGCAACTGCCAAACCGTCACTCCATTGATCTGGCCGGGGAAATTGCTCAGGATATGCACTTCATGCCCACGATTAACAAGGAAATTTCCCCACTTTTGGATATGAATGCTCTGGGCAGATCCAATTAAGCAAATCCTAAGTGGCTTGTCCATGATCTCGGTAGCTAACAGCCTCCTTCATAGAGAACCAAGCTTTCTTTCCAAAAGCCCTTATTCGCTTAAGCGGATCTTTTAGGTAGCTTTGCCACTTATCTGCGTAATACCTAAATATTGGTTCCCCTGTTAATATATGTAAAACTTTCAATTGAGCGATGTGAAGCAAATGGTATCTCCGGCTCGCAGGAACTTGGTACATCTGGTCATAGCCTGACCAGTAGCCAAGATCATAGCGCGGCAGTTCTTCCGTCAGCCGTTTCAGTGCTCGGTCTTTGAAGGAGTTGAAAGCGTTGCTTATCGACTCAAGATCGTATAAGCCCCAAAGCGCAAAAATGGCTCCGTTAAGTATATGAGCAGGTGGATTCACGGCCACTTCCTCTAGGAAGGGTAATCCTTGCTGATCAAAGTGAGAGCATCCATCCGCCTCTATAGGCCGGGTTAGCACTGCAGCGGCTTGAAGAGCAGCATCACGATATCCAAGTTCATGCGTGAGTTCATAAGCACGAGTGAAGACTGAGATTGCTAAGCCCTGCGCCATTGCTGATCTCCACCCCGGGCTTGCTGAGTATCTTGGAACCGAAATAGGATAGATCCAAGCCCCTCTGTGATTATGATTTTTGAGCCATCTAGCTTGCAGAAGCATGCTATCAGCAGCAGCACGCTCCCCTTGCTTAAAGCTATCCCACAGATAAAGGGCGTAAAGGGAGATGGTGACGGGGTTATGATAGATCTTACTAGTCAAGCTATCAACGGCAATTGGCACTTCATTTTCCAGCTTCCGGATCTCTCGGCCAATGATTGCCCTGAGGTCAAGATAGTAAAGCCTCTGAGGGTTCCCCGGCTCGCGAATGCTGAAATTATAGTTGCCGAGTAGTTCGATTACCACCTTTGTAAGTATCTGAGGCATTAGAGATTCGATCTCCTACTGTAGCATTGATAATAGATAGACTCGAGTTGATCAACGGTCTTCCTGATATCGAAGAGTTCCATGATTTTCTCTCGACCGTTTTGTCCCATTCTCTGCCTTTCTGAATCAGGCAGTGCAAGAAGCTGCAGAATCGCCAAGGCTAAAGCTTGGGGATCTCCAGGGGGTACAAGCTTCCCTGTCTGCCCGTCAATTACAACATCTGGCAATCCACCCACGTTGCTAGCTACAACCGGCTTTGCCATAAGCAGAGGTTCAACAGCTCCACCTACATTTTCGGACAATGATGGAACAACCACAATATCCATTGCTGCAAGAAGCTCAGCCACATCAGATCTGTATCCTGTAAATAGCACCTTGCTTTGAAGACCAAGCTCGGTTACGAGAGTTTCTAACTTTCGTCGGTAAGACCCGTCACCAGCTATTTCATCTCCAACTATTACAAATTTCACGCGCTTAACATTTTCTGTAACTTGTTTCGCTGCTTGGATAAAAATCTCGTGGCCCTTGATCCCAACTTTCCGAAATTTCTTTAACTTACTAGGGTACATATACGCAACAATACCTATTAGCTTTTCGTCTTGATTGACTCCCAAACTTGCTCTAACGGTCTCAACATTAGAAATCCTTGCAAAGAAAGAATCGCAATGAAACCCATAATAGTTTAGCAACACTTTCTTGCGGGTATGAGCATATCTTTCATAAATTCGCTTGATGCTATTGCTCGAGGCAAGAATAGCACTGTCAAAGCAGGCTGTCAACAAGTCAAGATAGCGTAAGAGAGGAATCTCCAGCGGTAAAGGGCCTCCAAGTTGTGATACTCTGACGGGGATTCGTGCTATAAGGGAAGCGATTCTCCCCACAAGAATCGCTTTTATGAGATGGTAATGCACAACATCTGGTTTGATATGTCTTAACAAACTCGCAAGCTGCAATGTAGCTTTAACAACGCGAGGTATGTCTGCAAGTCTGTAGCCGCCGAAGGGGACGATCTCAACTGGTATACCTAGACTGCGAAGTTGCGAAGGCAAAGGACCTTCCTCAGGGCAAATCACTGTAACTATATGCCCTTTTTCTCGTAAAGCAGCTACTTGATTGAGGACAAACTTACCCCCATAGCCATGCCCGAATATATGGACTATTCTTAGTTTTCTTCTAAGATGATTTTGCATGATAAGCAACCCCGCTGAGTAACAACATAAACAGAAACAGGGTACCAGACCAGAAAAGTGGTTCTCCAAAGAAAGAAGCTACCAATATAGCAACCAACGTAAGCCTAAAACTCTTGTTAAACTCTGCGCCTCCCTCTTTTCTTTTACTGAGTACATACCCCTTGAAGAGCACATAGGTGCCTAAAATAAAGCCAATAAGTCCTGTTTGAGATAGGAGGCTGAGGAAGTAGTTATGAGCAAAAACTAGCCTAGAAAGACTCCATTCTAGGCCAAAATCGCCGATGTTGAATTCAGGCGGGCTTGCAAAGCCAGTTCCCCATAGAGGATTGTTTAAGAATGCCCTAAATGACTCTTGCCATAAGAGTAGCCGAGCTGTAGTTGACGGGTCTAGCTCTCCGGTTCCATAGCTCCATGTATATTGGATCCTCTCTAAGAAAGCCTGTGGTATCCCCAAGAAAGCGACTATAGCAACGCTTAACAAAGCTAGAGCAGTTGGTCTGAGCCTTTTAACAGGATTGCTCAAGATATAATAGGCAGTTACAGCTAAGAGCGCCAGATAGCTCGAACGACTAAAGGTGTAGAGGACAGCTACCCCTAAAAATGAAGCTGCGGTCCATTTTATCCAAGGCCTTAAACTTATGGGAATCAAGAAACCTATACCCACGACATATAGCAGACCAAGGTTATTCAGATTGGTGTTCATTGAAGCAACTACTATTCCCCAAGTTTGAGTGTTAGGGAGCGCTGCGCTGACAAAGCCCCAGATTTGCCAGAGATACCAAATAGCAGAGAAAACAGCCCCCCATATGAAGGATAGGATTAACATTCGCTTGTGTTTCATAGCAGCAAGAAATCTCCCGCCAGTCAAGAACCAGAAATATGGGAGAACACCATGTAGCAGGACAAAGATGCTCTTTATGTCTCCTGAGGAATTTCCCAACATTAGAGAGACGACACCTGACAAGATCAGATAAGTCCCGAATAGCGCCGTGGCTAGATAAGTAGATCTATCTACCGTAATCCTCGAAAGAGGCAATAGCCAAGATATTGCAGATAGCAGAATTAGCAGATCAAAGAAAATAAAGACTATACTCTCCTTGATACTCTGCTCAACTGCTGCATCAACTAAAAGCGGGATCAAAGGAAGGAGAAAAAGCATCAAGCATAATAGTAATCTAGGAGATAAGGCAGCGACAACAAAAATGACGAGCCCCCCTAAGAGAGCAATAGTTAATCCATCGAGAGTGGTGGAGAAGCCTATCAAGAATCCCGAAAAGGCTCCAAAGACGAGGTACTTCATATTGACGCCCTTCCAGGAAAGAGACATGCGCTTACCTCCTAATCCAACTTCTTATCCACCTACTAAAGCTTGGAACTGCTGCATTGATTACCAAATGGATATCAATCAAGCGTGGTAGAAGAATCGTCAGTATAGCCGTCTTTGTGCTCCGCGTATAAACAGCTAGAAGCCATAGACCTAGAGCTATGTAAGACAAACTCATGGCGAGAGCAGCCCCACTTGCTCCCTGGGAAGGAGATAGCAAGATTGTGAGAACAACCAAGATCGTGACCCCCGCTGTAGAAGCAACTGACGGAACAACTGGTCTATTGATACCGTTGAAGTAAGTAGCTAGAATTCTCACAATACTGTAGGCGCATGCTGTTGGGATGAGAGCCAGCACGACGTATGTAGAAGCTTGGAACTGTTGACCGAAAATAATTGGTATTAAAAGAACAGAGGCTATACTAACAACTAAAGACAAGGCCATCGTGATAAAGAAAGTTAATCTTGTCGTTGTAGTGACTAACTCGATAGCCTCCTTTCCATGTGCAGAAGCTACTCTGGGTAGGAGTCCAGTACTCACTGCTACAGGCAGTAGAAATAAAGTCTCCACGATTGATTGAGCAACTGAATAGATTCCAACTTCTTGAGCAGGTGAAGAGAAGCTTAGGACGAGAATGTTCACCCTTAAATGTGCAAGGCCGGCAATGCTTGCGGGGTAAGTTTTGAGGGAGTAACCTACGAAGATTTCACGAATGCTCAGGTCTGACGGTGATGCCCCTTGAGAAGCGAATGTTCCTTTTAGGTAAGAGTAACCTAACAGAGATAGGATATTCAAAGCTTGAAGGACAACAAATCCTGCTAGGACAGAGTTAGCTGTTTTTACTGGTACTTCAAATAGTGTAACCAGGTAAAGCACAAAGAAAAACCAAGTTATAATAGAAACTAAGTTAAACACAGGAAGTAAGCCAGCACCTGTGTAGACTGCATTCAAAAGGATCGTTGCAACGTACAACAAGAGCAAAAGAGCGGAAAGTATTTCTAGGTTTTGCGAGACCTTGAATAAGTTGATCTTAATAGAGATTACTCCAAAAACCAAAGCTGCTGTTCCCCCTATAATCAGAGTATATAATAAAATAAACTTGATAAATCTGGGAAAAGCGCTTAGGTCTCGGCTAGTGAAATATATGCAAGCAGTTTCCAATCCTAGTGTAGACAGGTTTGCCAAAAGAAAAGGCCAAGACATCCCTAGGGAAACGTATCCTTTGCCATCAGGCCCTAGTAGGCGTGCAATAATGACGTTACTCGTGAAAGAGAAGACAATGAGAACGACACGGGTCAGGAATGTATGGCGCGCTAAGTTACTTAAGCTGTACATGTTTCGCTCCGTTCGCTCACTCGGAGCTTGTAAACCCCTTTCAATGCCCCCGCTTAACGGCTCCGGGATGACCCTCGCAAAATTCTTGGAGACCCATTCGAGCTTCTTCAGGATTCGCCTTGTACTTGTCTATCGAGCTTCTCGATGTCTCCGTACTGCGGCTTCTGTCCATTCAATCGTGATTAAATCTCTTTAACACCTCTTGCTGGGGAACCCTCTTGGAAGGCTTCTCTAAACGTTCCTCGAGCTCCTTTTTGAACTCCTCGCGCAGTTCCAGTCCTGAATCCGGGTCCCCAAGCATTTCCAGGACTTTCTGCTCAATCAGGTGTTCCAAATCATCAGTGCTTGGGTCCTTAACTCTGGCCATCTCTTCACCTCCTTCCCTTACTGATCTTCATTTGGTTGCCTTTACTCACCACACATTCTACCAGTCGTTCCGCCGCGTGGCCATTGCCATACGGTGCCACGCTGCTCTTCGGTGTCGGTCGCA
>CAZVXY010000012.1:0-11217 GCA_964631245.1 uncultured Fimbriimonadales bacterium | reverse complement strand
GCCGCAATCCCCAACTTGCTCCTCAATGACCCCACGTAGCTTGCTATTGTACCCGATAGCAGTCTGGCCGCAATCCCCAACGGCATCCGTTAGCGGTATCCATGTTAGAAATTGTACCCGATAGCAGTCTGGCCGCAATCCCCAACCGCGCCACCTCAACCTCTCCCCCGCCCACTTTGAGGACGCCATCCGGAAAGCCATCGGAGAAGCGGTAACTCTCGCTGGGGGCTTTATGGAACAATTGCGCTGGGCAACCCGGCAACCCATCAAAGACGTGTCCGCCACGCTGGGGGCTCTGGTTGAGGAGTGGAACCTAAGCAAAAGCTTTCAAGAGAGAGTTCTGCGCTCCCTCCGCAACGAAACTCCAAGCCAGCAAGAGACCCTCTACGGTTTGATCAGCGCCCTCACGAATGCGGCGCAAGGGCTGCCCATAGATGACAGGGATGAGATAGAGGTGCGTGCGGGGCGATTGCTAAACAAGGCGCCTCGGTTGGTCACTTTCTGAGTTTTGGATTCTCCCCTCTTTCAGGCGCAGGGAGACCCCATGAAGCTCCCATTTCCTAAAACACTTTCACGAGGTCTTTCAAGACGAATTTTGCCTTCCGCTCGTTAGGTCCGTAAACAACAATAACTTCCATCTCTGTATCCTTCGCCGTAATCAAAGGATTCCGCTCTTTATCAAACAACGGAAACACCACGGAAAACTCTCCGAGGTACCAATTATAGTTTTCTTCCCGAATCCTGGTGTAATAGCGAGTAATGGAAACCGTGTTGGAATCAAAATTCCCCGTTATATAGTCAAACGAAGGGATTCCAACGGAATTGATGCTTTTGCCCTCCACATAGATCAAATCGCCCGGCTGTTCCAGAGGCTGGATAATACGGTTGCCAACCTTCAAGACCACGCGAACGTCTTTCAAATCATTGGGGTCAGCAAACCTGTCTATCGTGCCATAGGCACCTCCGAAGCTTGGAAGGATGGAGAGGACGCCGTAAAACAGCAGGTACTCGAGTTGAATACCCGAAGACGGCACAAGGATCTTTTTCATTTTACCCTTTTCCTCTTGTGTCCAATATTTCCGCACGGAATTGAACCCGTGGTAATATGCTATCACCTCCGGAGGAAAATACCACAACCAACTCACAGTCTCTTCCACCAGTGGTTCGGTTCTAATTTTTCCAATACCCCTGCGAAAACGGTTCACCACGTCAAGGGGAGTTCTCTTTGTCAGCGCATCCTTTTCTCCCCTCTGCCAGGCAGACTCAAGAACAGCCTGAGTTTTTACAAACGCAGGATGAAGGTCCGCTGGCGCGGTTACAATGCTGACGAGCATCAACAGAGACGTCATCTCTCAACCTCCTTCTTTATTATATATTCCCTTTATACGGCATTATATATTCCCTTTATACGGCTTGCCCATAATTTTTCACTATATTTTTTGACATTCTTTGACAGGGTATCTCCAGGAGTTGGTCCCTCTCATTCCTCCAAGGCGCGCGGACCTGGAGCCACCAAGTGCCTGCGATATTTCGGGTTACCTCGGCACCCCCCAGATCTCTGGAACTCTCAGTGACCCCGAAAACAGTCAGAACCCCAGCGCTCTAACTTCACAGGTTCTCCCTTCCTCTTTCCCAGGTGCTCTTTATAAGCTCCCCTGCCCTTTGCAGTCTTCTCTGCATCCGCTCTTTGCCAAGAACCGCCATAAGGTCAAACAGGCTTGGTCCTGCTGTCTTTCCCGTTAGTGCCACGCGAAGGGGGTGAATGGCGGAGGCGCGCTTCTCCAGATTCAATCTCTCAACTGCCTGATTGACCAACTCCTCGCACTGCTCGGCGGTGAGTGTGGAAGCTTCGGTTTTTTCCAGGGCGTCTATCAAAAAAGTTAGAAGTTCCGGCACATAAGGTTGAACAAGCCATTTTTGCATCGCTTGGGGGTCCATCTCGGGCTCATCCGTGAAGAAAAACGAGGTTGCGTCTGCGAAATCAGAGAGGAGTTTCACCCTTTCCTGTTCCAGACGTAGGGCAGAAGTCACGTATTCCTCCGGTTGATGGGCAAAGGCATCCCTCAGGAGTTTGCGAGAGGGTTTATTCAGGTAGTCCTCATCGCGAGTGGTTGCATCAAAGGTTTTCACCGTTTCGTAAAGTTCTTTCGGAGAAAGGGAGCGGATGTAGTGCCCATTCATCCACTGGAGTTTTGTGATGTCAAACACTCCCGGCGAGGGCTGTATCCCTTCCAGGGAAAATGCCTCTGCCATTTCCTGGAGGGACATAATCTCTTTATTCTCTCCTGGAGACCACCCGATGAGGGCAATGAAATTCACCACCGCCTGTGGGAGGTAGCCCTTATCCCTGTAGTTCAGGCACGTGGTATCGCCGTGTCGTTTGCTCAATTTGGCGCCATCGGGTCCCTTGATGATGGGGGCGTGGGCAAAGACAGGGAGTTCCCATTCCAAGGCGCGATAAAGAACCACGTGCTTGGGCGTAGAACTTATCCATTCATCGCCGCGAATGACGTGAGTGATGCCCATCAAGTGGTCATCTATGACATTGGCTAAATGATAGGTGGGCATTCCATCGCTTTTGAGGAGGACCTGGTCATCCAGGAGCGTGGCTTCCGTCTCTATTTTTCCCCGTATAAAATCATCAAACGAGATTTTGCCCTCCACAGGCATTGCGAGGCGAACAACGTAGGGCACCCCACTCCTTTCCAATCGTCCAATCTCTTCCCTGCTTCGGAATCGACACCTTCGGTCGTAGCCGGTGGGGAGCTTGTTCAGCCTCTGGTATTCCCGCATTTTTTCCAGTTCTTCCGGGGTGCAGAAGCACTTATAGGCAAAGCCTTTCTCCAGCAACTCCTCTACATACTTGTGATAAATCTCCGTTCTCTGGCTTTGAAAGTAGGGGGCATAGGGTCCTCCTACTTCGGGACCTTCATCCCACTCCAAGCCCAGCCATCGGAGGCTCTCCAGAATCTCGGCGACCGCCCCGGGCACTTCCCGCGTCTTATCCGTATCTTCAATCCTCACGATGAAGGTTCCCCGATACCGACGAGCCATTAAATAATTAAAGAGAGCGGTTCGGATATTTCCCACGTGGGGACTGCCCGTAGGAGAGGGAGCATAGCGAACACGTACCATCTATAATGATGCTACCCCTGAGGGGAACCAAAGAAAAGGACGGAGGTTCCCCTGACCAGTGGAGCACAGGGATATGGGGTAAACTTCCTAACTGGTGGCAACGGAAATATGAATGAGTCACCTTTTGCAAGTATTGAGCAAGCGATAGAAGACATTCGTACTGGAAAAATGGTCGTAGTGGTGGATGACCCCGACCGGGAAAACGAAGGCGACCTGGTAATGTCCGCAGAAAAGATGACGCCCGAAGCGATGAACTTTATGGTGACGCACGGGCGAGGGATCCCCTGTGTGCCTATGACCCCCCAAAGGCTGGAGGAGTTGGGCATCCCGATGATGACGAAATCCAATACCTCCCGCCTGGGGACTGCGATGGCAGAGACGATAGACGCCAAAACAGGTACCACCACGGGCACTTCCGCCTTTGACCGCGCCCGAACCGTCCGGCTTCTGGCAGACCCCCATGCCAAGCCTGACGACTTCGCCCGGCCGGGACACATCATCCCTCTCCGTGCGGAACCGGGAGGGGTGCTGAAAAGGGCAGGTCACACGGAGGCAACGGTGGACCTTTGCGTGCTGGCAGGCTTGCGCCCGGTAGGCGTCCTGTGCGAAATCCTGGATGAAGATGGCTCGATGATGCGCCTGCCAAAGTTAGTGGAGTTTGCGAGAAAGCACGGACTTTCCATCATCACCATTGCTGATTTGATTGCTTATCGCCGACGAACGGAACGCTTGATACACCGCGTAGCAGGTCCCATACGGTTTCCAACGCGATATGGGGAATTTGAACTCTACGGTTATGAAAGCCCGATAGACCCCACGCCCTACATCGTTTTGAAAATGGGAAACGTTGCGGATGGAGAGCCCGTCCTGGTCCGGATGCACTCCAGTTGTCTTACAGGGGACATCCTGGGCTCCTTGCGCTGTGACTGCGGGTCTCAGTTGGACCTGGCTCTCCAAAAGATTGCGAGCGAAGGTCGCGGATGCCTCGTATATATAGCCCAGGAAGGCAGGGGCATCGGCTTGATCAACAAACTGCGCGCTTATGAACTCCAGGACCAGGGGCTGGATACCGTGGAAGCCAATGAGCGACTGGGATTCAAAGCAGATTTGAGAGATTATGGTCTGGGCGCCCAGGTCCTCTCGGATCTGGGAATCAAAAAACTGCGCCTGATGACCAACAACCCCAAGAAGGTGGCGGGCATTCAAGGGCACGGCTTAGAAATCGTGGAGCACATCCCCCTGATCGCCGACATCAACGAGCACAACGCCAGCTACTTACAGACCAAGCGCGAGAAACTGGGCCACTGGATCTCCCTGGAGCCCTCCCCCCTCCTCACAAATCCTGATGCCCAGAAGGATTGAAGGCACCCTCTCCGCTCACGATAAGCGCCTGGTCATCGTTGCCTCGCGATGGAACGAGGGGATAGTGAATCTTTTAGTGGAAGGCGCGCAAAGGGCAATCCGCCAGCATGGAGGCAATGAGGCGCCCGTGGTGTGGGTGACGGGATCCTGGGAAATTCCCGTCGCCGTGTATCACGCCATCCAATCAGGGGCGGAAGGAGTAATCTGCCTGGGCTGTATCCTTCAGGGGGAAACATTACACGCCCAGCAACTCTCTAATAACGTAACCTCTGCCCTCGCGGACCTTGCCCTCCGAACGGGAGTGCCCATCGGTCACGGAATCCTGACGTGCGAAACGGAAGCCCAAGCCCTCCAACGCGCAGGACTCAAACACGGCAATAAAGGAGAACAAACAGCCCTTGCAGTTCTGGATTTACTTTCTGTGACACGCAAACTCCCCGAAGAACTCGCTCCGCCCTTAGCCTCCGAATCAAACCTATCCTCTTCACCCAAGGAGTCCCTTTGATGCGTCTATCCAACTATATTGCGATGTTTCTGGTCTGCTTTCTCGGTGTTTACCTTGCCCTCTGGGTCCATGACAGGATTCAACCTAAGGCTTCGCCCGCTTCCCCAAGCCTGCCACAGCCCTCGCCCGTGAGTTCCCGCGTCGTCAGTCAACCCATTGCTTTCACCGAAGCGGCGAAAAAACTAATGCCCGCGGTGGTAAGCGTAGAACGCGTGGAAGCCAGTGGCTTCTTTGGCTCACGGGATCGATTCCGCCTCACGGGTATGGGCTCGGGCGTCATCATAACACCCGACGGGCACATCATCACCAACCTTCACGTAGTGGAGGGGGCAGACGCCATCATAGTCCACCTCATCAATGGACAGGGCTTTGTGGCGAAAGTGGTGGGCGTGGATAAGATGTCCGACCTGGCTCTCCTCAAAGTGGATGCGAAAAACTTGCCCTATGGAGAACTGGGAGACAGCGATGCCCTCGTCGTGGGCGAATGGGTCGCCGCTATTGGCAACCCCTTAGGGTATGAGGGGACGCTGAGCGTGGGCGTCATCAGTGCCCTCAATCGCGACCTCCCGGGCAATCAGGACCGCTTCCCCCTGGTTGGCGCTATCCAAACAGACGCCGCCATCAACCAGGGCAACAGCGGAGGCGCCCTCGCAAACGTCAAGGGAGAAGTGATTGGCATCAACACCGCCATCGCCAGCACGGACGTAGGGAACATTGGAATAGGATTCGCCATCCCCTCCAATCGGGTGCGACGATTTATAGAAGACATCCGGAAATACGGACGCGCCCGCCATCCCGATTTAGGAGTGCTGGGATTTTTCCACCCCGCAGTGCGATACAGTTGGCGATACCGGGAACTGGTGAACGCCGAGCCCCCACAGGAAGGACTCATTATCGCAGAGATCGCTCCGGGCTCCCCTCTGGCAGAAGCGGGCGCCCAACCTGGAGACATCTTCCTCGCCCTGGATGGCAAAACATTAGAAACCCCCAACGACTACTGGACCTATCTCCTGAAAGCAGAGATCGGCAAAAAGGCACGGGTCCGCCTGTGGCAGAGAGGAGAAATAAAGGAACTAAGCATAACCCTAACCGAGCGGAGATAAAAAACCATCAGCCGGCAAAGCCCCCCAGCCCTTCCGCCCCAAGCAGGAAAAAATAGTCTGCCCCAAGAAATTAACTCCCATAGGAAGAGACCATAACGGAGGGGTCCTCGTATGCCACACGAAATAGATGACCCAAAAGCCGAGTTTCACGACATCGGAAAGTTGCTAAACTGGGATGCCCTTGGCCTGAAAAAAGAAAACGAAAAAGACCCCCATGAATTTGAAAAGTGCGTGGGAGATCTCGAAAGGTGGGGGGTGGAACTCAAAGGATCCGCCTGGCGTGCCATCACACGGAAAAATGAGGACCGGCGAAAAAAAAACTGGCCTGATTCTTATGCCTGGATATTCGTCAGTTTTGCCGACGAACTCGCCGCAGGGTATGGAAGAAAAATTCCCGAAAATGAAGTGAAGGTGGACCCCAATCGGCACTATGATTGTTTGTGGAGAAGCGAATCCACCACAGAGGACCCAAGGCTCAAGAAGCCAGAAGACCTCAAGGAGATGATCCAATTCCTCAACAAAGACCCTTCATGGGAAGAGGCTAAGGAGAAGTACGGGGACCGATGGAAAAAACGAGCGGAAACAGCCAGGCCGGGACTAAACGTCACTACCTTGCTCAGCCATTCTGAAGTTACTGGAAAACTGGCGCGCATCCTCGCAAGGATGGATTGGTCGGACATAGACCCTCGAACGCCCTGGGAAGAAGTAAAAAAGCAAGTTAACAAAAGCCATCGCAAGCTAACCATTTGCCACTACGAACTTAACTTTGTACAAAAACCATTCCGCGCCCGTGACCTCGGTGTCTTTTCTGCCCTCAAGAACGCACTAAACGAAATTGAGTCCGAGTTCCCTGACAATGTGCTCTCGCGTTTTGAAAACCAGATCATCGCTGTCTTTGAAAGTGAGGAGGCCCGTGAGAATTTTGAGAAGCACATCTTTAAGCGAGGATTTTTCTTCCGCAAAAGGACACAACAAGGAATGATTTTAGAAATTAAACGTCACGGTATCGCGAACTTCAAGGAAGGCCACTGGAACTTCCATTTCCCTCAGGAACTCCCAGAAAAAATAGAACTCCCCCTGTGTGAAAACTGCCAGATGGCACAAGCCGCCAAGAAATGGCCCCAGGACTGCCCAGAGGTAACACCTGAAAAAGAGGAGGAGATGACTCCGGAAGACCTTTGCGAGGATTGCTTTGATCTTAGAGAACGACATCAACCGCTCCGGAAACTGCCAACCTGGAGGGAAGGCTCGGTGGTCTGGCTCATGATCCATCTGGACATAGACGCCCTTCGCACCACCCTCACATGCCTCCATCGGTGTTTCCTCCAGGAAAAGGCTCCCAACATCAAGAAAAGGTGGGTAAAAAAACTTGAGGTGTCCTACCCCATGCTCGTTGATTTCTTTGAAGACTATAAAAATTATCTGAAAAGCGTCCACCAAACCCTTGACACCCTTATGGGGCAGGAAAGAATAGAGCACCCTATGGATCACCTCTGGTGCATTCAGCTAAACGAAAGAGCAGAAGTGCTCGACATTATAGAAAAACTTTATGAACTCTCCTTGGAATCGTTTCCAAAACTCCTCAGCGACTCTATTTCCTATCCCATCCGGCACACTCTCTCCATTTCCAACCCCAAATATCCCTTCTTTCAACACTGGAGATTTTTCCAGGACGCATCAGAAGAAGTGGAAATCCAACTCGTCAATAGCGGAGTTGCCAGGTTCCGGATGAAGGACTCACAGTCCATCCTGCAGGTAATCACGGAAACAGCAAAAGACCATCGCGCTTCCCTCCATAAACTTTCAGCCATTGCCACCATCTCCCCAGCGCTCGCACAACTCGCATTGTTAGAAAAAGGCGAACATGGGCTAAAACTTGACGAAATAGAATCTCTCGTGAAAACAAAACAATTAGACTTGCAAAGCGCACGAATCCTCGCTAACCTTGCCCCCAAAGGAGGGAAAAACGATGGATAAATTCACTCAGGAAAATGGACGGCGCTATCGCAAGTACCGTATGACCGCCCAACTTCTCTGTATAGGAGACCGAATGCGTGCCTCCATCTTCAGACCCTGCCTCAGGGTATTGCCGGGAACCACCCTGGAGGGAGCCCTTCGCTCACAATTTCCTAACCCCGACCGATGTGTGTACACCGTAGGACGGCTGATACGATACAAGGTAGACTCCCTCGCCTATGCCCCTCGTGACCGCGCCCTCAACACCAGTGTCGTCCCCATTCAAACAGAATTCCTAACCGATGTGGAAGCCGAAATCTACATACTTCTAAACGACTGGACAGTCAAGTTCCCGGAAAAGTTCACGCTTCGCATCGGAGCTATGCGAGCTCACGGCTTTGGCATCGCCGAGATGGAAATGACTAAAGATAAAATTGAGCCCGAATCAAAAGGAGGATACCTCTACACGCGCATCCCGGACACTACCAAATGGAAGAATGCATTGGGAATCAAAAATGTCCTCTCCCCCGTCTATGGCTACCTCCCTATCCCGGAACGGGGAGCCATCACCTACTACCAGCGCTCTCTTTTTGAAAACACTTATCTCTGCGCCGACGATGTTATCCTTGCTGACACTCCTCAGAAGACAGAAGAACCAATAACTTTTGACCGAGACCCGATAGCCCCCATCCTTGTAAGCCTGGCGAAAGAGAATCCCCCACAAAACCTCCCCGCACACCTGCTGAACAGCGTCGCCGATGTATTAGCCAAATACGGATACGCCATCGCCGACCTCTTTCTGGGCGACAAATCTACAAAGAAAACCTCAGATGAAAAGCAGGTGGAGGCTATTAAAAAGCACATAGCATTTTTGAGAACGGTCCAGCCGACCAGCAATAACCCGACCCTCGGAGCCAGCATCATCAAGCGACTAAACCTGATTAACGAGTGGAAAGACTCTTTCCAGCCTCCTGCGGACTGCCAAGAACCTCCCAGGGCAGACCCTACTCCGGACCCCCTGGAGAAGGAAATAAACTCAGTTATTGAGTCCATAAAGAAATCCCAAGCCTATGAGCAAGTAAAAAAGTTCAAAGGAAAATTCGTCATAGCACTTGCTGACGCATACGCCTTATATGGGGGAGAGAAAACACTGCAACGCCTTAACGAAAGCCAACAGCGCTGGCGCGCATCCGTAAGAAAGGGACAGCCTGAGGACGTCGTGGATTTGGCGCGAGAAATCGTCCAAACCATAGACTCCAGCACCCTTCTTCCCTCCCATCCCCAAATCGCAAGGCTCGTCATACGCAGTCTTCAAAAAGATTCGCAACCATCCAAACAACATTCCACACAAAGGAGGTTCGAGAGATGAAAGAAGTCTATCGCTACAAAATCACCCTCACCACAAGATCACCCCTCCACGTCGGAGGCGTGGACGAACCCCTCGGGGGTCCCGATGAAAACCCTGTTGCGGTCATCGGAGGGAAACCCTGCATACCAGGTCCCACCCTCAAAGGGGCTTACCGCGCCCAACTGGAAAGGTTCCTCATAGAGCGCAAAAGGCAGAGCAATTCAGAAGACCTGAAGGAACTAACCCCCTGCCTTACCACCACCCAACCCTCCCCCGCAGAAGAAGACCTCGCCAGGGAGGGAAACTATCGCAAGAAATCCTGCCGCCTGGGAAGGACGGAAAAACCTGAGACGGAAGAACCTCAAACACCTATCTGTCCCGCTTGCTATCTCCTAGGAGCGCAGGGGCTGGTGGGCTTCGTCTCTGTCCCCTTCCTGTTCGCGGAGCCGGGTGTCAAAATTGAAACCCTCTACTCCTCGCGAATAGACCGAGGCACGGGAACCGTCGCAAAAGGAGCGAACAGATCCTATCAGGTCATCCCCCCAAACTCCACGTTCAGTGGAGAACTGGAACTCCTTGTGGAAGACCCCTTCCTCAAATGGAAATTCGGGGAAAAACGCCCTATCAAAGACCAAAAAGGCAAACCTTTGGACGTGGATCAATGGCTGGATGCACCCCATAACCTCCCCAAAGAACCCCAAAAACTCGCGGATATCCTGATCAAGCAACAGTTGGAAGCAATAAAACTCATCGGAGGATACCGCAGTAAAGGCTTTGGGCAAGTTGAAATAAAAGTAAAACAAGAGACAGAGCAATGATCACTCTACAGGGCACCTCCTACCGTGTCTTCAAAGTGCAACTTGAACTGGACCCCCTTTCCCTGAGGGGCACGAACATCATCCAGCACCTCCTGGACATCCCCTATATCCCCGGTCCCACCCTGAAAGGCTCAGCCCGAAGCACGCTGGAGAAGGTCTTCGCCGAACTCGCCCAAAAAGCGGAAAATCACCAGAAGAAAAAAGCCTTCCTCCCCTGCCTTCCTGCACACGAAACAGCAAGGTCCCGCAGGGAGGAAGAAAGTATTACGAGTGGGCTACGAAGGAATTTCTGTGAATACGACCCCTCGAACATGAAACCCCTCTGCCCCCTATGTACCCTTTTCGGTGCCCCGGGTCTCGTCGGATTCTTGAACTTCGGCTTCCTGATACCAGAAAACCCACCCAACCTCTACGTGGGAATGATTTCTGTGCTGTGGGAGGACCCTATTCGCGGGTGGAAATTTGGCGCTCCCAGAACAATCGCCGGCAGGAAAGTAGATTACCCTCCCCTGTGCCCGACCCCCGAGGAGTATCTTCAGTGGATAGTTTCCAAAATTAAGACCATCCGCACCCTGGGAGCAGGGAGCAAAGTGAGGGTAACCAAAATTCAACTCACGGAGGAGTAAAGCCCGTATCCGTCCCCTGCAGAGAAGAACCTCAAGCGGGCAAAAGGATGCCTCCCCACCCCTTTCCTGCACCCCAAAAAGGAAGCCCCTGCAGGGATACGCAGGTTCAAATAATTTGGCTTTACCCCCCCTGTTGGTGCGTTTTTTTAGGAAAAAAGGGGGGGTAAGTCCAAAATAAGAAGCCCAAATTTGAACCTGAAATCCTGCCCCCCGGGTATAATAGGTTGTCCCCGGTGGCAAAATCGGGGGTGATTGCAACGTTACGGGTTTGCTTCTTCAGCCATCTTGTGTTGTCCCCGGTGGCAAAATCGGGGGTGATTGCAACTGATCGGTCACTTGGTCTCGGTCGTCGTAGAGTTGTCCC
>CAZVXY010000011.1:0-22427 GCA_964631245.1 uncultured Fimbriimonadales bacterium | reverse complement strand
TGCTTGCATACATGTAATGGTGCAGTATGGTAATAATGATCACCATAAGGTTGAGTGTGCATTTAAAGCATTGGCAGTAGCGTTAAGAGATGCTATGAATATTACAGGTAAGGGGGTAGCAAGTACGAAGGGGGTATTATAATGGGAAGAGAGATATGCATCTACGTATTAGCAGATTCAGGATTTAATAAGACAGATATTAATTTATATGGATAATTCTTGATCAGTTCATAGAAAGATATAATGTGGATATTGTTTATATTTCTGTTTACTGGTTGATTAAAAACTATCACAATAATCTTGATATTTGTAATTCCATCATTATGAAGTTTATTTAATAATTCGTTGCATCTACAAAGTTTTTCATTATAATTTCTTCTAGTAGTAACCTCTATCAACCTTAGACCTGAACCATCTTTTTCAATCCTATCTACTAGTGTTACTATATCAATCTCATGCTCCTTATATGTAACATTAATTACCGATGGTAAGCCTAGTCTTGTAATTAGTCTATATAGTATTATCTCAAAGATTTTATGTTGTTTGAATAGATATTCAATTATACTCTTTATATCACGAAAACTGATGTTATAGCCTACCTTATTATATAATTCTTGTATTTCATTGATGAGTATATCTAGTATATTCTCTACTCTTTTACGTTTATCTTCATCTAATTTATTTTTATTTTTAGAATGAAACATTTTCATTAATTTATTTTTCATATAACTTCGCGATTTTTCAAATATCTTAGCAAACGTCTTCTCTGAAAACTCAGGGAACTCTAAGGAGCAGAACTCTACCAAATCATTTATTCTTTCTTTTGTTTCATCATTATATAGATCTATAGGCAGAATTTCTTTTAATACCCCATTGTCATTAATTTCAGTAGCAAGATGATCTATACTATACGCTGTCCATAAGTGTATTTTATCTTCTAGGCGTTTAACTTGAAAGATATCAATTTCTTTTAGTTTACTAACCGCATAATTATAATAAAGTTTATAGAAATATTTTTCTATAAATTCATATAATCTCTCACGTATTATATCCGCTATTTCAAGGATACTCTTGTTAGGGTGAACGTCTTGTAGCATTAAATTATTAAACTCTTCTGTTAATTCAAAATGTTCATTTAATAATCTTTTATTTCGCTCAGAGTCCGTAGAAACTCTATGTAATTCCTCATATATCTCCTCATAAAAACCATGAATTCTATAATCGTAACTCATTAATATATTCCTCGATATTCATGATTCTATAATTACCCTTTAGTATTAACGCATTCATATTATAAATTATATCTTCTATACCCTTAACTTCCTTAAATTCTATTATTTTTACTTTAGACCCTTCATCTAACTGTATTAATCCATAACCCTTGCTCTTTAAGCCTCCAACTTTTATTCCTCGCTTAATCATATACTCAAGTAATGTAGCAAAGAGCCTCCCTTCTCTTCCTCTTTCTATATTATCTGCTATTATGGTTAAGGTTAGATACTTTGGCATAATAAATTCAGTTATAAATAAGCTATCTTCTCTAACAATCCTTCTCTTCCTATCTATTGCAGTTGAAGTATAATTAAATACATCTATGTAATTATTATCTATGGTTAAATCTGTAAACGATAGCTTACCAGCAACCATATTACTACCGAATAGCTTACAAACATCGCATTCATTTAATGCTATGTATAATTCCTTTTTTGTAATCTCATCAAGTTCATTTAATTGCTTATTATCAAATATATCCTTGAGGTAATCTAATGCATTTTGATTTGATTTCTGGTTATCATGTCTTCCTTTATTGCAGAAGAACCCATTATTCTTATTCATACTATTAAATATTTTTGTTGCTATATTCCTTAATACTCCTTTGACTGACTCTGATGGTATAAATGGTATAAATATACCATTATTTATATAACCAACTATCTTTCTTATATTGCCTTCATTATACATACCAACGCTTATAGGTTCTAATGCCTTAAACCTAAGCTCTAATACAGCCCTATTCTTTAGATGCTCAATATGGTAAATCATGGTTTAATACCTCCACTATATTAAAACCTGCACAGCTTATATCTCCAATACCATTTAATTCTATATCCGCAAGATCCTCATGCTCTATATTATTAATAATTAGTAGCGTTCCTTCTTTTAGTGCATTTAATTTAACTTTTGGTGTATTTGAGAAGAGGCTAAACCCAGATAGTTTAGTAGAGCCATTAGATAAGACATGACAACTATTAGATTTAATTTTAAAGTTAGCAGTTGTTACTAATCCATCTTTATTAATATTCAATTTAAATATGGGGGATAATGCCTTCAATACTACTTGCTTACCATTAAGCTTATCATACCTCTTTATAATAGCATTCTTATCTATCTCTTTAATTTTGATTTTTACAGTACCAAAACCTCTATTGATACCTTTACCTATTGATATTACCGCATTATTTAACTTAGAGATATCTAATTTACAATTGTCTTTTGTAACTATTAATCCTCTATATTGTTTTTGTAGAGAAGCAACATAGGTATAAATCATACCCACCTCACTACTACCCGTTATCCTATTTATTCCGACGGAATCAAATAGAGTATATTTATCATTATATTTATCAAGAATCTTGCCATCTTTAACTGCTATTAACTCTCCTCCTATGGGCTTGAGTGCAAAAGGATGCCCTTTGTTGCATCTAATAGGTGGTATATTATCAATATGGAGTCTATTAGACGGATCTATACTAATATAATTACTATCATATGGATTTATTGTAACAAATGGATAGTCAGCCTTTTTACAGATCTTACATTCATAAACTAGGCAGTGTGCGGGTTTATATATGTATCCATCTTTAACTAGATATGCAGGATGAAAGATAATACTAGGATTTATCATTTCCTCATCTATTCCAAACTTATTCATTCGTAGATATGTTAGTATAGCACCCCGTATAGTTGATCCTAACAGATAGTTATATGTATTATGATAGACATTACCTATAGTAGGCTGCGATAATAGTATTGGATTCTCTGCATTATAATAAACTTCATATATCCTCATTCCTATCACCCATTAGACTCCCCATTAATATTTTTATTATTTCATCGCTCATCAATTTAGATAGTTCCTCTTTAGGTTCAATACTTTTTATTCTTGTATATACCATTCCACTCTTCCCGATACGTGAATTATTCATCTCTAGCAGTGCTGCAAGTAGCACTTTTAATTCATTGTTATCTATATCGATAGCCTCTATCACAGAGTTAAATGTAGTACCTTCTCGTATATACTCTATACTAAACAGGCCTCTTTCAACAGCTGTACCTTTCTTATCATCTATCCTCACATGTGATAATGAGAATGTATGCGTGTCTTTAATCAAAGCATTATATACTCTTATCTTTCCCATCTTATTTGGCTTACCCATAAGCTTAGTTACTATATCATCATTATCTGTTATCTTAGTTGGATATACGAATGGTTTGGTATTATAGCCCAATAATTTACTTACTTTTATCATACATGTCCTTAATACTCCCTTAATTGTAGATGCTGGTATTATTAATTCATCATCTAATCTTATAAAATTTATATCTGCTATTGTCTTTAATGGTAGACCACCTGCTCCTACACATATCTTCTTCCTTGTCTTAAATTCTAGTTCGATCCTTACATTCTTAATTATATTAGTATCATTATTCATTACTCTCAACCCCCATTGCTTTTAATAGCAAAAAGAGATCGTATAATACAAACTTATTCTCTGGGATTGATATAAGATTCTTTACTATTTTAGTCATGTTATTATCTTTATTGCTTTCTTTAATGGAATATAATATTCTTAGTCTGATATCTCTAGATTGTGATACACTTACCTGTATACTTCTTAAACATAGATTTCTTAAATTCTTCAGATACTCTTTTTTATCATCATTTAAGCCTATCCTTTTGTTATCATAAAATTCAAAGAGGGATGATACAAATCCTCCTCTACCATCTGATATTATATTAAGTAATCTATTAATATCTCTACTACCATCTAGCTTAGTAGTAACAAAGTATGGTTGATGACTTAGTCCATCTTTACTCAATTTATCAAAGATAACCATTAGCGATTCCTTACTAATATTACCGCTATCAGCTACATAGAATGCTAGAGCACCTCTAAAATCATCATTATTATATCTATACATCTCATATGTATAAGATCTTGCTTCTTCCTTTGATCTACTAAGAAGGTACTCAGCCCCCTCCTTTAGCAATTGTATTGGGTGCTTTGGTTTAGCTATAGCAATACCTACACTTAAAGTAGATCTCCTACCCATATTAAGGTAATACTCATTTATCATATGTAGAGCGAATGGAATAGAGATAATAGATGGGGTTATAATTAAGCCGTCATCACCACCAATATACTGTAAACCCATGATAATCCTCTTTGCATATTCATGCAATCCTTTATGTATTAGTATATTAAGAAAATCATGAAATGATTTCTTTATGCTATAATCAATCCTGACGCTCCTCTCAAATGCATCAGTTAATGATAGTGAGGATGCTATAAGTTGTCCCATGAGATTACCATCAAACTTTATAAGTGCTATATCCTTGTATCGTTTAAGATTATCGGCAGTGGATTCTATCTCTTTCTCATATATCTCATCTATCTCATATCCACCAATATATTCTAATATATTATCCAATAACTTTTTACAATCCTTATTGGGAAGTAATCTGAGCATATCTATCTTGTAGCTAAAATGATATTTTTGTCCTATCTCCAATTTTTTTCTACAAGATTCACAAAATTCGCTGATCTCTTCTACTTTCTCATCGGTCTTGACTATAGCCTCCTTACCACAGGACTCACACAATTTATATAAATTATCATCCACCTCTTCTTCTCTATATTCTATCAACTTATTCAATGCTATCTCTCTATCAATTTCTATATTAGTATTGATAAATGATCTATGTAAGAAGGCAGAGTAGCTCCTTATATTAGATCTTATTATCTGCAACCCGCTAAGAATATTGTTAATCTTATCCTTCTTATTAGCAGGTAAAATAAGTGTAATATTCCCTCCACCACTATACAATATATTCTCTGGGAATAACTCTCCCTTCTTGCATAAGTATAATGGTAAGATAACAAATATAGTCATATCTACAAATCTACTCCCCCCGTTCATCACCTTTATCTTATTACTACTTATGAAAGATTGTATACTCTTAAAATCTAATCTAGTAACTACTATCTCATTATAGTTATCTTCTTGTTTTTGGTCTTCTATTAATTCTATTACTTTTTCTATATTCGAGGCATTTTTACAAAAATCTTCTGTCATCTCCTTTATTTCATTCTTATCAAATTTCTTCCAGAACTCCCAACTCTTATACTCATCATAAAAACTTCTCATCATTTTACTTTCTATTTTATTTCTTTGAGTTGGGCTTAGTAACCTTAAAATTATAGAAGGTATTCTATCCACTGCGCTTGCTATCCTATCTGCAGTTTTAAATATATTGTATAATTCATCATCATTTCTCTTCTCCTTATCAGCTATTAGCATCTTTGACTTCTCAATTACCTCTTTAGCATCATTATCAACTTTATCTTTAAATATCTCATCTAGTAAATAGCTGGATTCGCTCTCATGTTTGTGCCAATTCTTTATCTTACCTATATCATGGAATAACGATAATAGTCTTAATATTGTTGTCCTTTCATTATTAACAAATCCTTTTTTATGAATATATAGTGAGATTGCACAGGCGGATACAGTAAGCATATGCAATATTAAAGAGGATGTATTTGATCCTATGCGTGTATCTGCAGGGAAGTCTAATATATTTGGTTCCTCTAGTAGATTATTTGCTAGTTCATCTAGCTTCTTCAGATCTCGAATATTACCATCCTTATTAGCTATTTGTGTTATCAACTTTGCAATTTGATTTTCAAAATTTATTATCTCATCTAAATTTATTATCTCATCTAGCTTCTCAATCAGCTTATTCTTGTATTCTTCTAAGATCAATCCCTTCAAGATTATAGTTGGTGAAGGTATGTAGGAGATTTGCCCATCATTAGTTAACCTCTGTATTATATCATTTGGTATAGGATCAACTATTAATATGGATCTTAAATAAAATATTAACGAATCTAATAAGCCTTTAATATCGTCAATAGTCATCAATTTATCTTTCTTATTTATATGCATATAGGTTTCGATGAAAGCTATTAAGAAATCTCTGTATTTATTATATAATTTTTCTCTTTAATCTTTTGTAAACTCTTTAACATATATTGGGTTATTGTCTTTTCCCCGCTTTGGTATTATAAATCCTTTACATACATATACATCGTCGTTAGTCATTTTGCAACACCTCCAAGATTACCAATTTATCTTTAGTATTACTCCTCTTCACTAACGTATGATGTAATATAATCTTATTGGTTTCTATTTCATTTTTTGTTACTAGATAATTCTTGTCAATGGTTGATTTTAGCCAATTTAGTTTCTCTACCTTTTCATTATTATATCTATATGCAGAACCAAATAACCCAAGATAATGTAGATCATTAATGTTTTTGGAATAGATCTCATCACTATTAGAATAGATTACCTTTGTCATATCATCTAGTGTTACAATTACTAGTCTATATTCTTTCTTTATATTATTAAGTAACTCATCATGGGTTTGCTGATTCACTCAATATCACACCTCTCTCCCATCTTATATATTGATTAATAGAATTATCCTGTTCAAGTTTGACCTTACATTTTTTTATCGTTTCTTCGATATTATATTCCTTGCCAGTATGATCAATCATATCCTTAAGTTCAAATCTAAGCATGCCAATATTCTTATCTTTATAGAATCTCCCAAATTTCTTATTATATCTATACTTGAACATACCGATTATAATTGGACTATTACTATAGATCTCTAATCCTAATAATAACAGACCTAATCTAACTTCATCAAAATTAAAACACGTTATCTTTAAATCAAAAGTTGAGCCTGGTGCTGCTGCTTCATATCCAAGATCATTTAGTTTCTCAATCCTTCCACTACTCATGTATGCATCTGAGAAGCTTACCAAAGATGATAATGATGGTGAACCAAACATATCACAAACTATACATACTTTATTATCTTTCCTGATGTCACAAGGAGGTTTAGAAATAACAACATCTTTACCCCAGAACTTCCTATGGTTAGCAGCATACTGAGGATAGAAGTTATCCTCAATTATATAGCATGAGGGGCTCTTATTATCCTTTTGGGCAAGTTTATATTCTATTCTAGATCTTATTGCGCCTTTTAATGTTGAACCCGGTATAACATATTTATCATTTATCTTAGGGAAGAGATTCCTCTCCCTTCTTTTTTTAATATCCTCTAGCCTTTCTACATGCTTTTCTAATTCTCTATAGAGCATCTCATCGTTTTCAAATCTTTTCTCCCTTAAATTTTTAATTATTTGCTTTATATCATTATTTATATCAGGTAATTGACTGGGTATAGATGCAGTTATTAGATAACTGTCATTTGGTATTGCTGCACGTAGTTTAAGAATATAGATTCTTCTATCAGGCAAGAGTTTATCTCTTGGCGTATACTCTATTCTATTTACTTGAATTTGCATACTCATCAAATATCACCTTGGCTTCATCTAATAATTTTAAGATATTATCCTTGTCAATAATAATATCTTTATCTTTATCATCAAGAGCGCTTAGTTTATTAACCTCGCTTAATCTCTTAATATTTCCATTAACATTAACCTTACCATCTATACTATTAATCTCGCACTTTATATCACCAAAACCTCGGCTCTTAAATCCACCTAATTTAACTATACCTAAATTAATATAATCTATTACTTTTGCTATTAAACCTATTGCATAGTTCGGAAGGTTATTCATTATTATTTCTCCCTTGAATGTTGTACCCGGATTAACATACTCAACCTCATAAAGAGCTTTCTTCCTTACAGCTCCACTTCTTCTGTTTATAGCTATACCAGTCTTTACTCCAAGTGTAAATGTAAAATCATTAGGTATATAAGCATCACTAAATAGTATATGGGAAGCATAACCGCTAGAACCAAAGATTTTACAGCATAGACAGTAGTTATTCAGTACATTTTTTATATCTTCTATCTGGTTAGCTTTTAAAACTTCTTCTTCTCCTGCATTACATATATTTATATTATATGTCCGTGCAATATTCTCAGCAGTACTTCTAAATACACCTTTTAGTGAACTTCCAGGGATATAAGGCGATTCTTTGCCATTAATGTTAATCTTTAGTACCGCTAGATCTACCAAGGAAGTTAAAGATTTACCTTTAGTTGCGCCTATTCTTAATGGAGATTCATTAACATAAGTAACATTAAGTTTCATACTTCTATACAATCTATTATGCAAGATCCAGTCAGAGCTCATCCCTTACCATCTTTAATTTATTTTTAATAGCCTCAGTGACATCATTTCCTTTTATCTTCATATCTTTCAATTCATATTTTATGGTACTCCATTCTTTAACCTTTAATCTACCATACCCTATACTCCTTCTACCTCCAACCTCTATACCATCATATATTATCTTCCCTAGTAAATAAAATATTATCGTAAGGATCCTCTTATCATATTCTTCTTTTGCATCGCCTAACAGATCAATATTCTCAATTGTTAACAACCACTTAAATTCCTGCTCTGGGGCTAGATACTCAACATCATATAATCTACGAGCATGTTGTGCACCTGTTAACCTATTTATTGATACCTTTCTTATAATATCTATCATTTTATCCTCATATCTTGTAAGAAAAGCATTGCCTACCTTTATCCTAGATGCTATAGTCTGCCCACCAAATATGCTACATATTAAACATGGCTTATAGTTAGAACTATTATCTCCCTTCTCCCTCTTCTTCTCACTATATTCTTCAGTAGCATCTAAAAATATATTACATACAGTCTCTGGACTATCACCGTATATAGTTCTCGCAAATCTTTCTACCTCTGACCTTAATATACCCTTTAATGAGCTTCCCGGTATATATGGTTCCTCTCTAACTCCATCATGGAATCTTCTTATTCTTACTATTGGATTATCTGTTTTACCGAATGGTTTCTTACCAGAACCTATAGATAATGGTGTTTTATTAACTAATTTAAAATCAAATGAATATTCGCACTTAAATATATCAAAGTTAGAAATTATTTCATTTATATTTTGCATCGTCATTTACTCATGCACCCTCAAAATTAGTAACAAATTCCTCAAAATCTGCGCCTGCTAGTCTTTTATTTTTTACTACAGATTCAAATACCCATTTGAATAATACAAGGTATTTTCTTATTGCCTCTTCTAAATATTGTTTGTTATTATTAAACTTCTTATAAATATAATGAATATCACTAACCAATTGCTTAGCAAGTTGTATATCTATCTCATCCCTATTTGTTTCCCTAACTATATAAAGCAGTAATAAATGGTATGCTTCAACTGGATCACCTTTAAATACCTCTACCAGATTGTTTATTGTAGTTTTATCTGTCTTGCCTAATATCTTACTACATTTACACGCCCAATCATAGACCTTTTTATTCATAAATTCTTCAAATTCTTCATCTGTAGATTGCTTACTCATAGCTTGAGATAAAAAGCAAGTAATATATAATTGTTTCTTTATAAATTATAGAAAATTGTCTAAACATATCTTTAATTAAAGAGAATCGCCTTAGATAATTTAAATTTAAATAAGATTTGTCATGTTGTCTTTATTAAGAGTTCTTTAACCCAATCTCTTAACTTTATCTTATTATGAAGCTCTCCCCTTCTCTCTATTAAGCCCATGAACTCTAACTCATCTATTATGGAATGATCTATGTCTACTGATAATAACTCATCCAAGGATATCTGCCACCTCACCTTATTTTGATCCTTTATATGGAATATTCTATCTAGCATGTCTATAGCATCTTGTCTTATTGATAATGGTATACCTGGCAGAGATACAAGATTTCTACTAGTCTCATATACATAGTATATGCCATTAGAACCAGCAAGTAGTGCTGCTATAATAGCAGCAGTAGTCTCTGGCTTAAAACCTCCTGTAGCAAGTACATAGATCTTACCTTTATCCTTATTATGCTTAATTATTCTAATAATCTTTGTCATTAGATCAACCATCCCTTCTTGGAACTCGTTTAACGTTTTTGCTGTACCAAAGCCTCTAACCTCTACATCCTCTACCTCTGAACCCTTTTGCTGAAGGTATTCCTTTAAGATATTTGCGACTAATAAGCCAACAGCAGTATCAGATCTATATAGATAAATCTTTACATCATTGTAGGATAACTGCCATGACCTTATGAATAGGTTTATAGTATTAGTTTCAGCACTAGCCCTTATATCATCCTTATTAAGATAATCTAATAATGCCTTGAATATATCATGCCCTTTATATGCATAATCCCTTGCCTTATCATATTCTATACTAGATATATCTATCTTCATAAGTTTATCCAACTTATCGGCTATATCCTTTAGCCCTCCACCTGCTTTATTCTTATTATCCCTTACAAAATTTGTTAATAGGGATGCACCACATGTAACCAATAATACATTTCTAGTCATCTCATAAATTATCAATTATCTCATTTATTAATTATATGCAAAATATTTATATATATTTAAATATCATAAAATATATGGTTAATAATATAATAATAGCACCATGGGGCAATCCTTCTGGCTGGAAAAAGGTAACTTACAAGTACAACAATAAAGAAGAGTACACCTTCTCATCTACAATTGCACTATCAAAGATACTAAATATAAAGAGTAACAATATTGTAATATTTTTAGCATCAACACTTATTGATAAGAAGGTTGATTCCTAACAAGATGAAGGAAAAGATAGAAGAATGCATATGTAAAATTCTAGCAGAAAAGGGAGTTGGTATTAAACCCAAGTTATTCATAGTTCCTGGCATAGGTACATTTAATATAAATAATAAAAGATTCATTCATAGAGAGGTTAAAGGGGGTACATCAAACTATTACAACGCAATATATTATAATACATTCAATACTCTTAATAATATCAATGATAGCGATAATGAAATTGATATATATTTGGATATTACGCATGGGATTAACTACATGCCCGTATTATGCAAGGATGCCGTTAGTCTTGCTGCTAATGCATATGCTGCAACAACTGGTAAGAGAGTAAAGGTTATAACTTGTAACTCTGATCCATTACACCCTCCACCAAAAGAAGATGATAAGAATATCATATTACATCTCAATACTATATCTCAGGTAGAGTATAGCGGTTATAAATCTGCTGAGGAACTACTTTTAAGATTCGTAACAGATTATCTAATTAACAAGAACCATTATATTAATACACTTCTAAGGCTTATAGAGAATATCAAACGTGAAGATATTGAGAAAGTGTATAAGGTAGCAAAAGCATTTACAGCAGGGATAGTAATGATACTTACAAAAACCAAGGCTGAGATAGCAAATTATAAGAGAATGTTTGAGGATAAATTAGAGAAGGAACCACTAAAAGATGGGAATATACACGAGAATGGTCAAGATATATTTTTTAAATATGAAAATTCAGATAGTAGAATAGCATTACTTCATTCAATAACAAGTGTATTGGATTCAGTTAGTTTAAATATAGATAATGATGCTGTAACACTTGATCAATTAGAGGATGTATCAAATAAGTATTATAAGAATGTGATAGATTCCGTATATTATATAGTAAGCAAAGAGTTAGACGATCTAAAGAGATATAAAGATCTAGGAGATACTTACATATTATATGGTAAATTAAAGTATAAGGATGGTTTTGATGAAAGTAAGGCTGGTACTACTAACTCTAGAATACTTTATGCACATGCTGGATTAGAAGAGAATGTAACATGGGTAAAGAAGGTTAATGATCAGATCTATATCACCTATCGTGATTATTTCGAGAAAGTATTAGAGAGTATCTAATTTAATTCAGTTAATTTATACCTAGTTTTAGATAGACAAGAACTATTACTGTATATTAATATAGATAGGGAATGTTCAATAGACCAGAATTGTTACTAGATTTATTTATATAGAGCATAATAACAATTGATGTAATTTCAGTATTAGTTAAACAATTTGGTATTAGATTATAATAGTAATGGGTAAATATCCCACCTTTATATTGTATATAGGGAATGATCTTAAATACACACTAGCAGCTGGGTCATTAAACCTCTGAAACTATCTTCCATAATGCTAAACTTGTAAGTAGTATAAAGATTATCATCTGTATAATATGCTTTATCCTTAGAGCCTCTGCCATCAAACATACTCTTCCCTATGATAGCAATTACTATCATTATAGGCCATAGCCTTAAGGAATGCAATATCTGCATAGAGCAAGTTAACTCGGCAGCGTTAGGATCACTAAGTATGAGGGTTGATCAACAAGAAAATTCATACGATGCCTAAATTGTATATTATAATTAGTAGCATAGTCTTTAACCTTTATCTGTCTATAACTACTACCTGCCTATGCTATCACTCTCTTTTACTAAGCTCTGAATTGTAATTATTTATTATATACTCATGTCCTGTTTATATCAGACACTGCATCTTCCCATTAATCTGCAAGATTAACATATTAATATTAGGAGGGATCTCTTAACCATTCCTTTATCTCTTCAATTCTATCTTCATCATACTTTATAATTATCTTATCATTTCTTTTATAGACTTTGCAGAGAGTTGACTCCAGTCCAGAATGTGCAAAGAAGTTTCTCTTAACATCTCCCTCCTTATGTTGCTTATGCAGATACATCTTTTGATCGATTACTATAATTATATAACAGATCATTAAGTGTGATACAATCAATTATAGAGTCTTTTCTGTATTCTATCTCATTTAGATCTCTATTAAGGAAGCGAGAGTTTATATCTAACCCTAATAATTTATATAAATCAATAAAGTTTTTAAGATCATCAAGGGTCTCTATCTTATTATTAAATGATTTAGCTTTGATTATTTTAATATTCTTTATTATTGAGTAATAGATTATTAATGATAAATAAAGCTCATAGATCGTTCTCTCAATATTCATACTATATATCTTATTGTTGTCCTCTTTGACTTTTAGGACCTTATTACAGAAATTATTTAATTGTTTTATTAGTTGAAAGATCCTTTCTTCATTATCAAGTTCCAATATACTAAATACCAATGGTGTATTATATCTTATAGCATTGTAAGCAATTATTGCCTTATCTAATATATCATTTATTTCCCGATTTATCTTTCTGGTCTCCTCATCAATTCTTCTCTTAATCTCGGCTGGTAATTCTCTCTTATCTATATAATTGCTTATCTTAAAATTATCTCTACGGTTGATGGGTAATGAGAAGAAGGCATGTGTTCTCAGTGGTTCAACATATATCTTCTTTGGTGTATTCATAGATTCACTCGTTACAGGTTCGCATATAGCAATCTTCGCATACTCTTTATTATTGTTATTACACATAATTTTATCCTTAAGACTATTAAATGTAGAAAAGAATCTACCAGCCTCTATCAACGCCAAATTATAAATATTGTGACCTGTTGATACATCTAATATTATTTCATCACTATTACTTAACATGTAAGTAAATAACTGTAATGAGATGTTGACTGGTTTACTTATATATTCTTTGTTATTATATCTACCTATAGCATGAACACGTAAAATCTCTATCTTATCTTCTGGAGTATTATGGAATGATTTCCTTATCTCATCATCTCTCTTATTGATACTAATTGGGCATACTAATACCATCTTGTCATAATTATAATGTTTGAGTAGTGCTTCTGATGATATTTTTAAATAATTATACTCTTTATCTTCTACTATATAATTAGTGATCTGGTATTTTCCTATATCTCCCATAACTTGATAAATTTTTCTCATTATGATAGTTAATAGATTAAGATATTAATATATTTTTCTATATAGATTATCAATATTCATCATATTACGATGAGATCTAACAAAAATATAGGTATATCCTTCTCATCTAGTATTATAACATCCTTTGAGTATCTCCTATGTGGCTTACCTGCCTTAACCTCTACCCTTAAATTTCCAGCAAGGGCATCTATCTCGAATGAGTCCTTATAGTAGTAAACCTCATTAAACTTTAATAATAGATGTAATTGCACTATACTCTCATACAACGCACTCTCTAGGAATCTCCTATTGGTTCATAAAGACATAATATGTAATATAAAAGGATCGATTGCAAATACCTTCTTCTTTCTCTTTAGGACCTTACTATCAACCTTAGCGTATGCTATACTAAAGAGCAGTAGATCTTGAAGGAACATACCCAATCAAGATCGAATAGAGAGAATAGACTTACCTCTATCAACCCATCTCTATCCCATTTAACGTATGTATTGCTACCAACACTTACCTCTTGGTAACTACATGCAAGGAACTCCCTCCACTTCCATACCCTTATGCCCCATTTGTCCTCAGATAATGTAAAGTATGGGTTAGGGTTCCAGTAATAGTTTGAGTCTGTAATCCCTAGATAATTCCTATCGCTTTTGTCTTTATATGTTATAATAAACCCAGCATAACTATAGAATAAGGTAAGCCATGCAGCTACTACAAGTAGGGCTATCCTTATCACTCTCTTCAAATACTAAATAATATTATACTGCAATTTATGGTTAGAGATCTTTAGTAGACAATGCCATCTATAAACTATCCCATTACGATTCCTCTGATAGCCTAAACCGTTTAAAGATGTTATTTCCAATATTGTTTGATCATTATTGATAAAAGATGGAATAAAAAGATAATTTTTACTTAGTAAACTTTTTAAAGATATTATTCATATCCTACTATGGTGGAAAGATGTCAAGAAGCGAGCTTATACATAAAGAGATCGCTAATGCATTAGCATCATATACTTTAGCTACACGTAGTTACACGATACTTGATAGATTAGCTAACGCTATATCTATAGATGCGGTAACCAAAGCAATATATGAGTTAGGTAGATCATTGGATGTAATAATACGTAATCAGAAGGAGGACCAAGCCATATTATACTCTAATGAGAACAAAATAACCATTAGAGGCAGATGGGGTGATGGTATTGCAACTTTTACGATTTATGGCAGATTGCCTAATGAGTATAATTATAGTAGTTTCTTAGAGGAGGCAAGTAAAGATATAATGGTTGTTAGAGAAACCGCTGCATATGCATCAGCTATAATAGCAAGTCAAGCATCAAGAGCTCAAACAAGAACAGGAGAGGCATCTAAAGAATCCAGCACTAATGAAAGGTGAGAGTATGGGTTACATTAGCATTGCATTAAGGGCTATAGTGAATCTAGAGAGTCTGAATGGTATAGAGACGGTAGGTAATTTAAGTAGACATAGAACAGCACCCTTAGTAATCCCATCTACAAATGGATATACCATAAGATTCTTACCAGTAGTATCAGGGGAATCTCTTGCACATGCGTATCAAGAACTACTGGTTAATGTGGCTATTGCTAAAAATCTACCATTGAGCCAGCTATCTAGACGGTATGAGTTCTTAAAGTTTGCTGAGAAGAAGTTCTTAGAAGAAGAGAATGTAAAGGAGCCTACTAATGAGAATGATATTAAACGTGCAGAGATAGATATACTCTTAAAGGATTTCATATGTGATGTAGGAGGCTTCTTATACCCTGGGAGTTATCCAGTTAAAAGAACCTCTTGTTTCCAAGTAGGATATATGGTACCAGCGATATATGAGAAGGAGGTTGCTGCACTGGAGAGTCAGTTCCATGTAAGATTTGCTCCATCATCAATGGGCAGTCAGCAACCCTATAGTGTTGAGGTAGGCAGTGCACTATACACATTCACATTTATACTAGATATAGATAGGATAGGGAAGCCTTCTACACAATTTGGTAATGTAGATAAGAATAAAGAGGAGGAGTTAAGTAAGCAGAGAACAACAAGGATTAAAGCAGCACTCGCAGCATTAGCAGAGTTTTATAGTTACATGAACTTTGGTGCCAAGAGATCAAGATTCCTACCAAATATAGAGCCTATATCTGCAGTAGCCTCCTATAGCAATGATAGCAAGTTCACAGTATCCCCAGGCAATGGTAATGCTTTTATAAAATCAACGATAGAACGTAAGAATGCTTTTAAAGATACTATTAAGAGCTTCAATAAGAATTTAGAGATCGATCTCTTTGTATTTGAAAGGGCATCGGAAGGGATTAATGATAGTGGTGTAAAGATCTCTTCTTCTCTAGAAGGAATGATCAAGGAGTTAATAACTAGAGCATTAAGCAATATAGAACAATAAATTAAAATATGATAGGTCTTAGAGTAAAGGTGATATTCCATTGGGGCTTTTGGGTAAGAACCCCTAATACTAGTAAATATCAGACCTCTCTATCTATTCCACCACCAACAACTTTATTAGGTGCATTAATAAACCCCATAATATCTTTAAAGCTCTCAAAGATAAATGGAGAGGTAATACTTAATGATAAGAAACTATCCAGTCCGGTAATAGAATTTATAAAGATGATACCCGCAGCATCATTCTATTATTACGATTCTAACTATGCATTTATATATGATGATATAAATAGATATATTACATTACATTTCCAGACAGAGACTAAGTATACAGAAGAAGAGAAGGCTGCTGGTGGTAGAAGGTACCAACTAAAGTATAGATTTGGGGCATTAAAGGTTGGTAAAGTAGCAGCACCATCTAGCAAGGGTATAGCATGCTATCTTATTGATGAAGATAGGGCAAAAAGCTTACTAGGTGATGATTGGAAGAGTATAATCCAACTAGCAGCATATAATATTAATAGAATAGGGAGTAAAGAATCAATAGTATCTGTAGAATCAGTAAATATAATAGAGAATATAAGGATCATAAATACACCAAGTAGAGTAAAGACCAAGTGTTATATACCTCTAAAGTATGTTGAAGCGATACAATTACAAGATTATTATATAGAGACGTTCTGGGAGGATGGGTGGTCAAGAGATGCAAATATAAAATATGAGGATTATATTATACCAGGCACAAGGATGCCCATCTCAAGTAAGCCTATAGAGGTTAATTTAATCGGTGGTAAGGCATGTAAGGCATATGAGATTGAGCAAGGAGAGGTCCTTGTCCCTGCCTGCAATATATAAGGAAATATGTAGTAATATGGGTTGGAAGCCTAGATACTTCATCACTAACTTCCTTAAAGAACTTGATGATGCTTTGCGTGAAGATAAAAATATACTGTTCTTGATTGATTTACCTGCAGGATATGGAAAATCAACCGCTACAATAACTCTAGCAAAATATGCTATAGAAGGGAATGATCATTTTAGCAGAGTCATTCATGTACTTCCTATGAGGAGTATAATCGAGGATCTTTATAATAGAGTATATACAGCTTTATCTAAGATAGTAGATGCTAGAATTGATAAACTACTAGCAAAACAGTATATGTTCCATCCAGGTTCACCCCTATTTGCTAGCAGATGTGTGATAACTACGCTAGATACCTTTGTACTTAACTTCTTCAAGCTTCCAGCATATGAACTAAGGAAGGCCTTTGAGCATAATATATCCCATTTTGAGTTCCCAAGAGCAATGATATACACATCCTTAATTATATTTGATGAGTTCCATTTATTCTCAGGTCTAGGAAGTATCAATGAAGAGATGAAATCATTCACTGCTGTATTAGCTGCTATTACTGGATTATTAAAGGCTGGTGTACCAGTAATTATTATGAGTGCAACAATGCCTCCTCAAGTTAGAAGGTATATGGAGGAGGAAGTTAGAATGATGGGTTTTGAGACTAGAGTAATAGAATACAAAGAAGGTTATGATAATCACTTTGATATGGGACTTAGAAGAAAGATTAGAAGAGTTAAGAGGAAAGAAGAGAATAGCATATTAAGATTATTTGATGACATACAAGAATTTAAAAAACAATTTGGTAATAAAAGAATAGCATTAATATTTAATACTGTAAATAAGGTCATAGAAGTATATAGAGCCCTTAAGCCAAAGTTAGGCGAAGATTTGATACTCGCACATGGCAGATTACCAGAGTCTAAAAGAGACTTTATTAATAAACTAAAAGATAAAGATAAATACGTATTAGTTGCTACTCAAGTAGTAGAGGCTGGTGTTGATTTAGACTTTGATATAATGATTACTGAATGTTGCCCAGCAGACAGATTGATCCAAAGGGCTGGTAGGGTTGCAAGACACTCAGATTATGGCGAGTTATGGGTCTTTGAAGCTAAAGGTAACCAACCTTATGATAAAGATATCCTAGAATCTACATGGAAAGGATTAGAAGGTATAGATAATTTAGACTATGAGCAATCTAAGAGGTTAATATGCGATGTTTATTCTAGAGCAAATCTTCCAGAACCTGAATGTAGATTGTTAAGGGCCTTAAAGCTACTTGATTCTTCACCCATCTTTGGGTTAGATGAGTCTAAAGAGGCATTCGTATATTTTAAAGGTTTCACTGATTCATCTAATCTAATAAGCGTATATACAGAGAATTATTACGATAGCAAGTATGCTATTGCCTTAAGTGAAGAAGAGATGAAGAAGTTAATAAAATCAAATAAGATTAGACTCTTATCCTTTGATAATAATATAGAGGAAAGGGAGTATTGGAAGATAAAGAAAGATAAAGATAATATCTCAGCATTCCTGCTAAGGGAGGGTTATAAAGGCATAGTAGTAAAGAAGGATATTTATATTGATCTTACTGGGTTGGATGATATATGAAAGTTTATGCTTATAGTAACCATGAGTTAAGACTACATCTGAAGGGTACAGCGTATAGAGCACTCATATATCTTGATGCAGTAAATCCACATATAATATGTAAAAGATTCTCTAGACTGGGTTTAAAGATTACAGCAGAGGAACTTAAGGAGGTAGTAAGGTTAAGTGCACTATTACACGATATAGGTAAGGCCTCAGATGTATATCAGAAGGGTGATTATAAGAGTTTTTATCTACATGAGCTCCCATCAGCGGTTATAGCTGCTAGAGTCTTGGAGAGGAAAGATACTTTAACTCAAGAACATAAAGATTTAATAGTAATAACTGTACTACAACATATGTCTACAATGAGGGATTGGTTAAGTGATGTTACCCCTAAGATAGAAAATATAGAATGGTCATTTATCAAATCCTCTGCCTATATAAACGATTTCCTTAAAAATGAGATAGGCTATGAGATAAACCTTAATGTTGATAAGCAAGCTGCCATTAACATAATAAATGAGAATAAAAGAAGATCAAGAGAGTTTAGTTGGATAAAGCTTTATAATTTAATATTAGCATTAATAACTGCTGCTGATAGCATTGATGCATACACTGTTAGAAATGATAATTTAGATTCAACTAGGAGATGGTTTGTGGAGGAGTTGATGAAACTTGCGAAGTATTAAAATAAAATTACCTGACTCTCCATATCTTAGATCTCTCTATTTAGCATTTATTAAGCTTATAGATAAAGATTATGCTAATATTAGACCTTTATATGATACAGTAGAGATTGAGGCCAAAGACAATGATATTAGACCAGTTTTAAGTTCAGCAATAAAATATGCTATAGAATTAGGCACACACCATAAGAATCGTGACTTACCAATAGACTTTCCTTTATCTGCTAATGATAATAAAATTAAAAAGAAGTTAATGAAGGAACTAAAGTTAAGTGAACAAGATAGTATGCTTAGTGCTCTTGAGGAATATTCTAAAATTATTGAGGGGAAAAATGTAAAAGAGCTTAAGAATGCATTGCTGAGTAATAATGGAGATCTCTCACCCTTCAACGTATTTTTATTAGAATTATACCAGTATACTAGAGCACCATTCTTCAATGGTAAACATAAACATGGACTAAAGATGAATATGCATCAGATGCTAATATGCACTGCTGGTTATATGGCTGCAAGACACTGTAGAAGCAGTAAAGGAGATGAGAGTATCACAGTATTAATACTCCCAATTAATCTTAGAGTAACTAATTATGACTTTTATAGAAATTTGAGGGATAGCATTGGAAAATTACCCGGTACAAGCCCTGAGGAGGCTGTAATACTTTGGTTTGCATTACATCTGCATAATGATTTCCTTGAAGATATAATAATTCTAGGTATTAAGGAGCCTATAGGTAATAAAAAATCCATAGAACTTGTAGCAAGCATACCTCTAAACCTGAACGAACTTTGGTTAAGGAGTGGGAAGAGGCTAGAGATTTTAAAGAGTAAACAAGAAGATATTAAAATATTGTTAGAATATGCATTAAAGAAAGGCACTAAACCTCAACCTAAGATAGATGATGCTATAGAGTATGTTAAATTACTCTATCTTGCTATTCAAGGTTTTGAGAGGGAAAGGCTTGAATTAGCATTAAGGGCATCTAGGAGAGAAGTAGTTTTAGCATTTAAAGATAATAAAGAAGAAGAGAAGAAGAGAATGTATGTAGCAAAGATAGCAAGAGAGATTTCTCAACTATTAGATTGAATAGCGAGCATGTTTAGATAAGTGATATCCTCATTTATCCTATTCTAAATTCAGGTTTACAGTACATTAAATATCCACAATTCATACATTTACTCTTCGGCTGCCTTACTCTAGGCATCTCCTCTTTTTCTATAACCTTATAAGCATTCTCTATAGTCTTCTTAGCCTCGAGCTTGAGATCATTTGTTATATTTATATAAACAATCCTATTATCCCTTAAATAGTATATAGCACCCCTCTTAACAACCTTCTTAAGATTCTCCTCTATAAGCAATGCGTAAGATGCTAACTGCATAACATGATCCTTCTTTGCCTTATTGTTAGGATCTACAGAGGCAGATTTAACCTCTACTGGTATCAACTCACCAAACCTTGTCTCTATTATAAGATCAGGCTTCCCTACTATCCTTAAATTATCACTTACTAACTCCAAACCTTTCATAACTCTCTTTGCTTTCAGTTGAGCCATCAAAGGTGCTATTATAGCATCATCATGCTCCTCCCTCCCTTCCTCCATAGCCTCAGTAACCCTCTCCTCCAGATGCAGCACATGCGTAAAGTAGATTATCCTTGGGCACCACGCATATCTCTTTATATCTGCTACTGTTATATGCTCTTGCTCACTCAAGTCAGGATCGACTCTTCATTATCATAATCTATCTCTGTGCCTATAATAATCCTCTGTCTATAACTTGCCTCTGTTAAAGGGTATATCTGCACATTGGCCTTTGCATCCTTGATTAACCTCTTCAACCCTGCTATACAATCACTCCTTTTAGATGATGTTAACGGTCCAGCAAATGCACTCTTCTGTACCCTCTTTAGACCCATCACCTTGAGGAACTTTGCAACCTTTAGCCTAAGATCATCATCAGTTATATCATATATTACAAGCGTTATCATCTCCATTCTTACCACCTTGATTTAAATGGCTTATAGATATCAGTACCCCTTAGATCCTTTGCTAACAACCTCGCTTGATTCACTATAACACTTACCATATCTTCCTTCCCTTTCATTCTATCTATGACTGCCTTCCATACCTCCTTTACTGCCTCACCATCATCTATCTTTGTTATAACCTCAGGCCTCTGCCTTGCTAGTGCTATAAGAGGTCTATCAACACAGTATGCTCTAAACTCCTCCATGAGATCGAATACTAGTGACATACGCCCTGCCCTTGGTTTATGTAAGAAGCCTATGTATGGATTAAGGGCAGCCAAGAATACTGCCTTCCATACCTCTTTACGTAATATTGCATAACCTATGTTTAATGCTATATTGAACCCATCTGGTTCAGCATCAGGGTCCAACCTCTGCTTGGTTAGTCTATGTGTGAATCCTATCTCCTTTGGGAGAAGTATGGATACACTCCTCCAGTATACATTTGCTGCATGTGCCTCAACGTTAAGAACCTCCTCAACCTTTGTGCATTTATCTAAACTCCCTTGTAGTACCTTCAACTGTTCAAATGCATCATCCAACTCCGCTATCCTCTTGCCAGATGCCCTTGCCTTATGGGCATACTCATACAAAAGCATCCGCTGATTATGTATCTTACCATCTATAAAGCATGCTGCTAACCTTGCTGCTCCATGCTCATCACTAGATCTCTTAAGTTGATCTAGCCATGTGTGCATGGTTGAGCCGTACTTTGCTGGTAATAATCTTGCGATAGGCTTTGAGCCCTTTATGAATACCAGATCTATACCATAGGATGCTGCTAGCATTATACTTGATGCAGATATGCTTGCACCATCGACTGTAAATACTATTGAATCTA
>CAZVXY010000010.1:0-48490 GCA_964631245.1 uncultured Fimbriimonadales bacterium | reverse complement strand
GTATCGCTATGATAGCGATCACGACGAGAAGTTCAATGAGCGTGAACGCTCTTTTAGTAGTCATTCGGTTACCTCCTATCGGTACGGAATGCACAGAGTATGTCTATAAGCTCCAGCAGGCAACTGCGGTGCTAGGCAACTCTGTGTGTTGTCATTCTAACACAAGTTTTAGAGTTTTGCAAGGGGGTGCCTGAATTTTCTGCTGGGGGAAAGGAAAAGGGGTCCGGGCGTGGGAGCCCGAACCCCTGATAGGACTACGTTACTTTAGTCCAGATAGTCATAGTCTGGGCGGAACAGCCAGGCATAGCCCACACCGGCATTCACCCAGTAGTATCCCGCACAACCGTCTTCCCAGTATCCCGTGAAGGGATCATAGAAGGGGTTGGTGTAGGGTGGTCCAGGGGGTCCGTCGGCAGGAGATCGGTCACAGCCAGGTCCCTGGTTGGTGATGACTGCACCCATCCTCTTCCACTTTGCACTTCCCTGGGAGTTGAAGAAGAGCATTCCTCCGTTGTGCACCCAGTTTGTCCCTCCCGGGTTGCTCAACGTGGACATCGTCCCGTACATTCGGTTAGCGGGGTAGGGGATTCCCGCCGCACGATAGACACAGGTCGGGATGGTTTCACAGTTGAGCACGGGGTTGGAGATGGCGAAGCCAAGGATTCGTGCCTTTCCGTGGGATTCCCAGAGCACGGGGAACTCACCTGCATCCACGATGCCGGAGTCGTTGAAGCGGTGAAGGTTTCCGTTCATCGTGTAGGAAACGAATCCCGGCTTGAGCCGTGGGGTGTTGTATTCCGCGCCCACTGGTCGGAGAACATCTCTGCCTGCAGGGCAGTGCTGGATGTTGATGTTCTGGATGTATCGGTTGGAAGAGTTGATCCATCCCGTAGCGTTTTCGTTCCAGCGGGTTATCGTCTGGGTAGCTCGCCAGTGATGGGGGAACTCCCAGGCGAGGGTGCCTGTAGGCGACCAGTTCGCAGGGGAGAAGATGAACCAGCCAGTGGTTCCGTTTTGTCGTTGCGCCAGCGGATACTTTCCTTCCCACTCAATGGTGTAGGAGTAGAGCGCCTTGGCGACTTGAGAGCCGTTGGCGGTGCATCCCACCTGCTTCGCCTTTTCGCGCGCCTGGGCGAAGATGGGGAAGAGTATCGCGGCGAGTATCGCTATGATAGCGATCACGACGAGAAGTTCAATGAGCGTGAACGCTCTTTTAGTAGTCATTCGGTTACCTCCTGCACTTGGATTTGCCTTCGGGGGGTCCCCGAAGTTATTTGTATTTTAACGCACTTTTCCTAGAGTTGCAAGGGGGGGGTGGGGGATGGGGACCCCCTTGGGGGTGGTGGGGGGGGGGTTACCCCTGTTCCATAGCCTCCTTCAGGCGGTCATAGGTTTCCTCCAGGCTCTGGGGGAGGACCTTGACCTCTCCTACCACGGGCATAAAGTTAGTATCTCCGACCCATCGGGGGACGACGTGCCAGTGGATATGGTCGTCGATCCCGGCACCTGCAGCTTTTCCGAGGTTTGCCCCTATGTTGAACCCTTCGGGTTTGAAGGCTTGGGTGAGCCAGCGGATGGATTCCCGGATGAGGTGCTGGATTTCCAGGAGCTCTTCGTCGGTGAGGTCCTCCATCGTGGCGGTGTGCTTATAGGGGGCGATCATCAGGTGCCCATTGGTGTAGGGGAAGGCATTGAGCATCACGAAGGCGGTTTTCCCGCGGTAGAGGATGAGGTTTTTGCGGTCATCTTTTTGGGCGGGGAGCTCCACGAAGATGCACGTGGTGCCGTCTTCCCGTGCTTTTTCAATATATTTAATGCGCCAGGGAGCCCACAGGCGTTGCACAGGTTAAGTATGTCCTATGGGTGGTTTTTTTGGCAGGGGTTTTCTTGGAGGGGTTATCCTCTGCGGAAGAGGGAAGAGAGCCAGCGGAAGGGGTAGGTGAAGACATTCCAGAGGCGCTTCCATAGAGGCGGGCGCAGGGGATGTCTGGGGAAAGAGACTTCTCGGGAAAAGGGGCGGCGAGGATAGGGTTTGGGGAAGGGTTCCAGGAGTTCCAGGGCTTCATACACCCGTCCCCAGAATTTCTGGGAGGTTCCGATGGCGGTGTCACGGGCACAATCTTTACGGGCTGTATGGCGTTTATATTCGTTTTCCAAGTACTCCAGTTGTTGTCGTGTTAGGTTGATTTGTTCGTCTACTGCCACGAGTTCGGGGTCCGGGGTTTGCGGGAGTAGGGGAGTTCCATAGGGGGGCACGTTTTCCCTGGGCGTGCGTCCTAAAAGGCGGTCAAGCCATCCTGTTTTTTGTTGACGGGTGGGGGCGTTTGGACTGTTTTCGCTTGGTGGCGGGGTGCTCAAAAATGGGTTAGGTGGCGAGGGATTGATCTGAAAGGCAAATGTCTGGGCTTGCCTGTCTTTCAGTCTCTGGGGTTCTGCTTTTGGTTTGTCCAGGGTGGAGGTGGTGTTGGGGGCTATGTAGCTTGGGGCCCCGTTTTGGGTGTGTTCGGGGGGTTCTTGTGGGGAGTGAAGTTTCTCTCGCAAGGTTCGGAGGTTCTGTTTTAAAGATTGGATGTCTTGTTCCGTCACCTGGATTCGCTCACTCAGGAGTTCCAGGATGTAGCCTGTGCGAAGGGTTTCCTGGACAAAGGGGTCAGAACGGATTTCGCGGATAGCGAGGTATTCTTGGTGGGCGAGGACGGCTGAGCGGAGACGGTTTTCGGGGTCTGTCCAGCCCTGGAGAGCACGAAAGGAGAGATAGGGAAGGCTTACAACCGCTCCGATGATGTAGAAAAGCCACCGGGGCCTCTCTGCGTCCCTGCTTCCTATGTCTACTATGTACAGACGTGCCATTTCCTCCCAGAGGTTTTTTATGCCTTCTGCGTCCACTGTAACTGTGGCGACTGTGACCACGAGCAACACCAGCACTAGTGGGAAGAAGACGCCCCACTTAGCGGGCGCTGGGTTTTGGTGGCGTGGAATCTCTCCTTGGGGTTCTCCTCGCCTGCGGAGGGAGGACATCGCTCGTGCCCAACTTTCTCCCAGTAGCGCTTCAGCCACGATCCCGATGGCTATTGCCAACCAGAATAGCCACATCTTCTCCCCACGGCGGAACTCGTGAATGGTGACCAAGCCTGTCAACACGCTGAGATTGATTCCTAACACGACTCCTGCGGCGATGGGACCCAGGAGGTTTGTGGCGAGTCGTGTCAGGGGATGGGTAACCCAACCTTTGAGCACACGCCACCCCTGGAGCCACCAGGGTGCTCTATCCTCAAATGGCTGGAAGGGGGTATCAGAGGGTTCTATGGAGAGTTTTCCGGCGAGGGCTTCCTGGGAGGGGCTCCATCTCCAGATGGCTTCTTCCAGCGTTTGAAAGTTCTTATTGCCCTTTTTGGTTCTTCCCGGGAGCAGGGGGCTGTTGGCGAGGGCTTCCGCGTATGCCTTTTCTGCTTCGGTGCGTTCTGCTTTTAACTGCTGGAGTTCCTTTTGTTTTTCCTGGAGTTCCCGTTCCCTCTCTTGGATTTCTTCACGGAGTTGGGCTTCCTTTTTGTTTTGTATTTCTTTGATTTCTTGTTCTTTTTTCTGGATTTCATCATCCAGGTCCTGGAGCTCCTTCTGGAGCAATGTTTCGCGTTTTTTATCTGGCTCTTCTGGGCTTTTGAGAGGTGGGGTTGTTTTGTCTATCTGATTTGGCTCGGTGGGGGGTAAATCGTGGGGTTGGGGTGGGGTGGTAGGCTCGCTTTTTTCCTGTTTTTCCTGTGCCTTTGGCGCTTCCGTGGGAGGGGGTGTTCCGTTCCGTCTTTCCCGTTGTTGTTTTATAAGCCTTGCCCATTGTTCGTGGAGTTTAATAAGTTTTTCTTGCAGGAGTGTCTTGTTTTCTTGGATTTTGCGGAGAGCCTGGTCTGTTGTTTTGGCGACATTACGGAGTTCTTCATAGGCACAGGTGAGGGTTCCCTCGTGGAGCCATTTCAGGTAGGCAGAGCGTGCGGGGTATCCGTTTTTTTCCAGTTGTTGCAGGATTTCTGCCAGCGCTTGCTGTTCTTTTGGGTCATTCGGGTTAATGGGTGGGTAGTAAAAATAGCCCGGCATATACGGGGGGGTGTGCCAGAAGAGGTCTTCCTCCCGCCTTTCGGTTTCTTTTTCTGGGTGGTTGTTCTGGAATTCTTGTTCTTCCATTGCGAGCCTCCTCATCCCGAAGGGGGGATGTCCTATTGGAATGTTCTATTGTTGGATGGCTTTTTTGAAATCGTCAATTGCGCTCTGGAAGTCCTCGGTTTGATTTCCGAAGGAAAAGAATCGTTTTTTGTTCGTTTCATTGAGGGAGCGGAAGCAGTCCTCAAAGGGATCGCGCAGGTTGAGGTCACTGTTGAGGGGACCTGTTAGTATCGCGACGAGGTTTCTTTTTTCAGAAAGTTTTTTGATGACGGATTGCAGTCTCTCGCGGTCTAAGATTTCGCCGTCGGTGATGAGGATGATAGCGAAGCGGGTGTCTGTTGGGGCATCCTGGAGAACTTTTTCCAGTGGGAGTGCTGGGTTTGTTCCACGCTCCTTGCTGATTTTTTCTTGAGAGGAATATTTTTCAGCGAGCGGAGCGATTTCTTCCCATTTGGCGTAGCCTTCCGATTCCTTTGTGCAGGTTGAGGCGTATTTGTAGATGATGACTCGATCTTCTGCGTTCATCATTTCCTGCACCAACCGGCTCATTATGCTGGTTCTCCGTTCGTGAAGGTTTCCCGTTTTCATACTTTCCGAGACATCCACTGCGATGAAGTAGGTTATGGGGGCAAGGGTGCTTCCTGTTTCTTCTTTTCGCGAAGAGGAGGAACAACTTGAGAGGGTACAGAGAGCTACTCCTGCGAGGAGCCCTGCTCTGAGATTTTGAGCGAATCTCTTTTTTGGGTTTTTCCCTTTCGTCATCATCTTCCCTCCGAACAGTCCTATATTTTTTGGATGTTTTGTTGCTTCAAAAGGTGGCCTCCCTTCTGCTGATATAGTTTTATGAGTGCCCCGCGAGGGGGGTTGCAGTTATATTATAACTTATATTATAACTGCCGGGTTCCGTGGAGAGGCGGTTTTTATGAGAAATAATAGTTAGAAATTTTCAAAAGCCCTGTCTTTTTTTGGCAGGGATATGGGGAAGTTGAGGTGCTTTTTGCCCCCTTGGTGGCGGTTTTTGGGGCTTGGTTGGCTTCTGGGGGGTTCCAAGGTATAACTTGAGGTATGAACGTGGAACTTTTGAAGCGATTGACGGAAGCGCACGGGGTTTCGGGGCAAGAGGATGCCATTCGTCAGATTGTGCGCGAGGAGCTTAGCGGCATCTGTCAATTTCAGGTGGATGCGATGGGGAATCTTCATTGTGTCAAGGTTCCTACAGATCCTCCGAAGGGTGGTTCGCCCCGGCGGTTGATGATTGCGGCGCATATGGACGAGATTGGCTTTGTGGTTAAGCATATAGATGAGAAGGGTTTTTTGCGCATTCAGACGTTGGGTGGCTGGGACCCGCGCCAGATGTTCAGTCAGCGAGTGGTGGTGCACACGAAGGGGGGACCCCTTCCCGGGTTGTTGATTTATCAGACGAAGCCTCGTCATATGCTCACGCCGGAGGAAGAGAAGAAGCCACCGGAGATTGAGAACTTCTTTGTGGATGTTGGGATGAGTGCGAGGGAAGCGAAGAGACGAATACGGTTAGGGGATATGGTGACGATGAGCAGGCCCTTTCAGCGGATGGGGAAGTTAATGACTTGCAAGAGTATGGATGATCGCGTGGGCGTGTATGTGATGATTGAGGCATTGAAGGCGGTTCGCCGGCACCAGGTGGAGGTGCATGCGGTGGCGACGGTGCAGGAGGAGGTTGGCTTGCGGGGAGCGATGGCGAGCGGATGGAGTGTGAAGCCGGACATTGCGGTAGCCCTGGATGTAACCCTTGCCAATGATTATCCTGGGATTCCCGAGATGGACCAGGTAACGAAGTTGGGGGGCGGTGCGGCGATTAAGTTGATGGACAGTTCCCTCATTTGTCATCCTAAGGTGGTGGAGCATTTTCGGTCTCTTGCGGAGAAGTACAAGATACGTCATCAGATAGAGATTCTTCCGCGAGGGGGGACGGATGCGGGGGGTATCCAGCGGTTACATGGGGGTATCCCCTCTTTTACGCTTAGCGTTCCCACTCGTTACATTCACACGGTGAACGAGACGGTTCACGCGGACGACGTGGATGCTTGTGTGAAGCTCCTGGCGCGGTATATAGAGGATGCCCACCGTGGGAAGTATGAGTTTTCTTAGGGCGATTTTGGCGTTCCCTTTTTGGGATTGGAGCGTCTAAATATTTTGCTATGGGTTTTGGTGTTGCGGTTGGTATCCTCCTTTCTCAGGCGAGTGCCTGGCTGGGGGGCGTTCGTGGGGATGCACTGAGCGTTCCTACCTTGCTTTCCAGGATGCGTTCGGCCTATGAGAAAGTGGGTTCTGCTCGGTTGTCGGTTGCGATAACGTTTTACCCCTCGCCCGAGAATGCCATTTCTCTTGCGCTGGAGATGGAGTACTTGAAGCCCGACCGCGTGCGAGTGCTTTTGTCTTCTATGAACGAGCGCGTGTTGGTGGTCAGTGATGGGAAGGCGGTGGCGGTGATGCACGAACTCACGGGGGGCAGGGTGGTGAATCCTTTTTCGCTGGAGCATTTGAACGCTTCGGTTCCCGGGAATTTAGAGACGATATGTTTTTGGGACTGGAAGAGGCAATTGTCTTCGGAGGGTGAGGGGAAGATGGCGGGTTCTAAGTTGCGCCTGCTGGGAGGAGAGGAATGGAAAGGGAAGCGCTGGATGGTTTTAGAGGAGCGCGATGAGAGGTTGGATTTGTTAGTGAAGTATTACGTGGACCCGAAGACCTTTTTGATTATGCGGACGGCGGTATATGGTTTGTCGCGTGGTTCTCTTTATCAGGATGCGCAGGTGATTGCCTTGGAGACGGGGGTTAAGATTGAGGAAGAGCGTTTTCGGATTGTTCCTTCTTCTGGGGGTTAGGAACGTTTTTTCTTTTTGAGGTCTTTGCCTTTTTTGGGTGGTTTGATGAGTCGTGAGGCGTTATCGGCAAGCCCAGCGATTCGGCGGAGCTCAAAGATTTCGTCTCGCACTTTGGCTGCTTCTTCAAAGCGCATTTCTCTGGCGAGTTGGAACATTTCTTTTTCCAGGCGTGCGATTTCCACGGGGATGTCTTCCAGGAGGAGGGCGCCGTCTATCTTTCGTGGCTTGCGGTCTCCATAATCGGTGGTTTCCTCGCCGATGAACTCGTAGCTCCGGACGGTTTCGCGGACCGCTTTTTGGACGGTGCGAGGGTGGGTGCCGTGGGCTAAGTTATATTCTTGCTGAATTTTTCGTCGGCGCAAGGTTTCGTCTATGGCGCGTTGCATAGAGCCGGTGGTGGTGTCTGCATACATAATCACTTTGCCTCCCACGTTGCGTGCGGCGCGTCCGATGGTTTGGATGAGGGATGTTTCCGATCGGAGGAAGCCTTCTTTATCCGCATCCAGGATAGCAACGAGGGTAACCTCGGGAAGGTCCAGCCCTTCTCTCAAAAGGTTGACTCCGACCACGACGTCGTAAACTCCCAGGCGCAGGTCTCGCAAAATCTCGGGTCTTTCCAGGGCGTGCACATCGCTGTGGATATATTGCACTTTGATGTTGAGGTCCTGGAGGTAGGCGGTGAGGTCCTCTGCCATTTTTTTCGTGAGGGTGGTGACCAGGGCTCGTTCCCCGCGCTCTACGCGCAAGCGAATTTCGCGAAGGAGGTCATCAATTTGTCCCTGGGTAGGTCGGACCTCCACTTCGGGGTCCAGGATAAAGGTGGGGCGGATGATTTGTTCCACGATTTGGGCGCTCACTTCCCTTTCAAAGGGCCCGGGGGTTGCACTCACGAAGATGACTTGCCCGACGCGTTCCAGGAACTCTTCAAATTTGAGGGGGCGGTTGTCCAGGGCGCTGGGCAGGCGGAACCCATAGTCCACCAGAGTTTGCTTGCGGGATATGTCGCCGTTGTACATCCCGTGGAGTTGAGGGATGGTTTGGTGGCTTTCATCAATAAAGACGATGGTATCGGAAGAGATGAAGTCCAGCAGGGTATAGGGGGGTGTGCCTGGGGGCCTGCCATCAAAATAGCGTGAATAGTTTTCTATTCCGTTGCAATAGCCCACTTCGCGGAGCATCTCCAGGTCAAATTCCGTTCGGTGTCTCAGTCTTTGTTCTTCCAGCAGTTTTCCCTGGGCGTGGAACCACGCACAGCGCTCATCCAATTCTTTGCGGATCTGAGTGATGATGTCTTCCAGCCGCTCCCAGGGGGTTACGTAGTGCGTGGCGGGGAAGATGCTTACCCTGGCGGGTTGGTCTAACACTTCTTGAGTGAGGGGGTCTATGAGTCGGATGCGTTCAATTTCGTCGCCGAAGAACTCTATGCGGGTGGTGATCTCTTCGTCTTTAGGCTGGATTTCCAGCACATCTCCCCTCACCCGGAAGGTGCCTCTCTGGAGGACGAGGTCGTTCCTGACGAATTGCATCAGGACCAGGGAGCGCACCACGTCGTCTCGGCGTACGTTTTGTCCGACCTCCAGGGTGATGGCGCGCTCGCGATAGGCGCCCGGGTCACCCAAACCATAAATGCAGGATACGCTCGCCACCACCACCACGTCTCGCCTTTCCAGAACTGCCTGGGTGGCAGAGTGGCGCAGGCGGTCAATCTCCTCGTTGATACTCGCATCCTTTTCTATGTAAAGGTCCGATTGGGGGACGTAGGCTTCGGGTTGATAGTAATCGTAATAAGAAATGAAGTACTGGACAGAATTTTCAGGAAAGAAGGCTCGGAATTCCTGACAGAGTTGGGCGGCGAGTGTTTTGTTATGAGCGATGACGAGGGCGGGGCGCTGGGCGCGTTCAATGACGCTTGCCATCGTGAAGGTTTTTCCCGTTCCCGTGGCGCCCAGGAGGGTTTGGAATCGGTAGCCCGCCTCTAAGCCTTCCACCAGAGCCTGGATGGCTTGCGGTTGGTCTCCGCAGGGTTGATATTCCTGGCTCAGTTTAAAGTTCCCTTCTTGCCGTAAGAGCATAGGTAGTTTATTTTACTTCTTTATTTTACTTCTGGTGCTTGCGTCGTTCCTTACGGGGGCTTCGGCAGTCCTTGCCTGTAAAAAGAAGGCTCCCCCCTTTTCAGGGGGGAGCGATAGGGGATTTACGCAGGTTCAGGACCCGCGTAGGGAAAGGGCAGTTACTTCTTCGCTCGCCGACGAGCTGCCAACACTGCCAAGCCTGCGCCGATGGCGAGGAGCGTGCCCGGTTCCGGGACGATCCAGGCTTCAATGTTGTCAAAGCCTTCCGCACCGTTTCCCGTGCGCGGATCAAAGATATTGACTCTTCCGATTAGCGCTCCGCCGACTGCCTGAATTCCCAGGAAGTTCGTTCCCGCGGGATCGGCATTGGCGTTGGTCGTTCCGAGGAACACGTTATTGATGTCGTACACATCAATCTTCACCGTTCCACCCGGAGCGAAGAAGGTGACGAGGTTGAATCCGATGCCTGTCTTATCATTGGAAAGGATGATCAGGTCAAGGGAATCAACGAAGAAGTTAGCCACGACGCCCTTGGACATGCTTCCCTGAAAGCCAGCGCCAAATACCGCAAGCCCATTGGTCCCGCGCGGGTTGGGTTGTGCGGAGTTGGCTCCACCCAGGTTGGATTGGAACTGTAGGTTCCCCAGAATCTCGCCGGGTTGGAAATAGGCGTTATTGGTCTGGCTATTCAGGGGGTCGTTCATAGCGGCGACTGCCCCTTGTCCGATCCGCGCCTCTTCAAAGTCTTCAATCCCTTTCAGGATTTTCCCTGCTCTTCCCATAGCGTCACGGAAGGATGTCTGGCTGGTGAAGAACAGCACGCCTCCCTGAGCGCTGAGCGAAAGCGGGAGACCGAAGAGGAGGGCGGACACCAAGAGCGATGGATACGGGGGCAAAAGAGCCCTTCGCGAGTTACGGTTCATACACGTTTCCTCCTTTTCGTGTTAGGAGGTCCCCTTTCGGGAAAGGCTTTTCCTTTGAGGGGCGGCCCCCTATTGGATTCATTATACAACACTTTTAGAAAAAATGCTGGGATTTTTCCTGGTAAAAATACGAGCTTCCTGCCCTTTTGCTGGATGGGGGGTGTTTTAGCGGAGCAGGAGGAGGGAGTAGGGTTCGCTGACGACGAAGTGATGGGAGACACTTCCGAGGAGAAAGCGCTCTATGGCGCTCTTTCCCTTGGCTCCGAGGATGAGGAGGTCGGCTTTTGTTTCTTCCATAGCGTTGTGGATGACGGGGATGGGTTCCCCTTTGAGGACTCTGCTTTCGCCCTGGAATTCGCCGAGTTCGTTGAGACGCTTCAGGGTGGTGTTGTTGAGGTTCGTTAGGTAGGCTTGGAGGTTTTCTTCTACAGCCTGAGGGAGCCCGGAGAAAGCCATTTCGGGCAGGGTGGTACTGATCTGGTAGGCAGTGAGGACGATGAGGTGGGAGATTCCCTGCGGAGCCATTTTTTCCAGATTTTTCAGGCACTGTTCTGCATAGGGGGAATGGTCGGAGGCAAGGATGGCTTTGAGGGGTTTTTGGGGTTCGTGCTCGTTTTTGGCGATGAGGAGGGAGGTGTGGGAATTCACGGCGAGGGAGCGGGTGGTACTTCCATAGAACAAGGCTCCCAGGGGTCCCTTTCTATTAGACCCCAGGGCGATGAGGTCGCATCCTTCCGTTTCTGCAAATCGGAGGAGGGTTTCGGACACGTGTCCGCTAAGGAGGTGGGGTTGGGCGTTAATTCCTGCTTTTTTCAGGCATTCCTGGGCAGAGTTGAGGATGGTGCGGGCGTGTTGGGTGACGGTTTCCTGGATTTGGGCATAGTCCAGGGCGGGGAGGATTTCCACTTCGGGCGCCAAGCCTGTGATGGGGAAGAGAGGTTCCTGGACGTGGACGAGGTGGGCTTCCCATTGCTTGAATTTGAGGGCGAACAGGAGGTTGATAGCCTGGAGGAAATGTTCGTGGGGGTCTACGGCGATGAGAACTTTAACCATAGGCATTCCTTTGGTCGTCGGGTTGTTTCATTATGACGAACAACGGGGATGTCTTTCCTGGGGTGCCACTTTGCCATAGAGAAGGGAGTAAAATCTTGGTGGAATGAACTCCTCACGAGGTCCCTGGGTGCGAGCCTGGAGGCGTTTGATGAGTAGTCCGGGAGCGTGGACCCTTATGGCGTTGAGCGGGTTGTTTTTTTTCGCGGGTGTTCCTGTGGGGGTGGGTGTGGTTTTGATGACGGCGTGCGTGGTTTATGGCTATTTTGTGATTAGCGAAGTGAACAGCGAGCCTATTTTGCCCGGCGAAGAGGAGATGTGGTTTGAACTGGATGGTCCGACGCGGATGCGGTTGAAGCCATTGTTTAAGTTGAGTAAGGAGATCCAGGGGTTGGTGCAGTTGCATCATCGGCATCCCGTGCTGGCAGTTTTGGGGCAGGAGATGATGGAGCAGGTGGGCTCGGTGTTGAAGCAGTCTGTGGAGGTGGGGCAGGCGTTGAGGAAAGTGAGCAAGTTGCAGAGGGGGGCTTCTCTCACTCAGACGGCGGTATCGGAGATTGAGGCGCAGTTGGCGGTGACCCAGGACCCTGTGGTTCGTGCGTCCCTGGAGTCGGCACTGGCGTCTCGTCGGCAAGAGATGAGGAACTATGAGCAGATGGAGGCTTTAGCGCGTCGTCTGGATGCTTATCTTCACCAGGCAGAAGGGACACTTGCGGAGTTGCGTTCTCGCGTGGCACTGGTGGTGGCGCAGGAAACTTCGCCAGAACCCCGCCTGGAGGATGCCTCTTTGCCGGCGCTCACGGAACGTCTGAAAAGCCTTAGTGCCACGATGAAAGAATCCGTAGAAGCATTAACTCCTATCAACGGAATGGCGGGATGAGTTTGGCAAGGCGCGCCTACAATTTGCTGAGAGCCTACCTTTATAGGGAGTGGGAGAGGGTGGAAAGCCTGTTTGAAAAGTCGGCGAGGGAGGAATTGGATGAGTATTTGAGCAAACCCGCGCCCGTGGTTTCTTCTGGTGTGGGGACTGACTTGCCTTCGGTTTCGCTTACGGAAAAGATGACCGATGACCTTGCCTATCAGATTTTGAACTTGCCGAAGACGGCGGATATTGATGACTTACAGAGGGCGTATATCCGGATGAGTGAGCGGACCTTGCCTGCGAATTTCCCGGAGGGTTCTGAGGAACGGAAGAAGGCTCGTGTGTTGCACCTGCGGGTGCAGGAGGCGTATGAGCATTTATTGCCCAAATTGAACCCTCGTTTGCGTCGTTTCCAGTGTCTGGATATTGAGTAGGGGGGTTAGCCTATTGTTTCTTATGTGGGGAAAAAGGGAGTGCTTTGCGGGATATGATGGGGTTATGAGTGTGTTCTTGGGTGTGCTTGATGGGTTGCTTCTACCTCGCGAAGGGAGCACCCATCGGATTTCCAGCGCGGACCCCACCGGGGGCAACAGGGATTTCTGGACGCTTCAGCCTGGCGAGACGGCGACCCTTGCAGAGGTGCGGGGCTCGGGCATCGTTCGCCACATCTGGATGACCATTTCTCATCCTGACCCCTTTTATCTTCGGAAGATGGTTTTTCGTGCTTATTGGGATGGTGAGGAGGAGCCAAGCGTGGAGGTGCCTTTAGGGGATTTCTTTGGCTTGGGGCACGGGATTGCACGGAGTTTTCAGTCTTTTCCCCTGAACACCGTGACCCATCAGGATAATGAATCGTGTGTGGGTGGGGGTGTTGCATTGAACAGTTATTTCCCTATGCCTTTTCGGGAGGGGATGCTCCTGACGTTGCAGAATGAGAGCGACGAGCCTGCTCCAAGCGTGTATTTTTACGTGGATTACGACCTGGAGCGGAGCCTTCCCGACTCGGTGCTTTACTTCCATGCGCAGTACCGGCAGGAATTCCCGACCGTCGTCCCCGGGGGGAGTTTGGCAGAGCGCGGGGAGCGCTATTGGGAACATATGGGGGATGCGAACCTGACGGGGGAGGGGAATTACGTGATACTGGAGGCGCGGGGTCGTGGGCATTATGTGGGTTGTGTTTTGAGTGTGGAGAATATAGACCCTGCTTTGGTGAGGAAGAGGGTAGGGGATCGCGAGGGCGATGTGTTGGAACTTACATGGTGGGGGGAGGGGGATGATATGATTTTCATTGATGATGAACCGACCCCTCGTTTGCAGGGCACAGGGAGTGAGGATTACTTCACGCAGGCGTGGGGAATGCATAACTGTGCCTATCTCTTTGCCGGCACGAGCATTCCCGAGGTAGATAGGCGCTTTCCTCATCGCCGGGTGTGCACTCAGTACCGTTTTCACCTATTAGACCCAGTGATTTTTCATCGCGCGGTTCGGGTGACCATAGAGCACGGGCATGCCAATCTTCAGCAGAATCGTTATAGTTCCGTGGGGTATTGGTATCAAAGCGAGCCTCACCAGGCTTTCCCGGAACTCCCGCCCGCTTCAGATCGGCTTCCCCTTTTTGCGGAGCAGAAGGGTTCGTAGGGTTGACTTTCTAAAATTCTTGGTGGGACTCAGGGTTGCCCCACATAGGTTCGGAGCCCCCGTACAATGGCTTGTGCGATCGCTTCCTGGAAGTCTTCCTGGAGGAGTTTTTCGCGGTCGGTGCGATGGTTGATATAGGCGACTTCAATGAGGACGGCGGGCATCTGGGCGGTGCGGAGGACCGCAAATCCCCTCTTGGGCAGGTTGGGGTACACGGTGAAGTCACTTACCGCTCCGTGATTGGGCAGTCCGCTCACCTTGGCAATTTCTGCGCTAAGGCATTGGGCTAAGAGGCGTGAATTTGCTTCATCTCCGTGATAGTAGACGTAGGTGCCGGAGCGAGAATTGGGTTTTGGGTTAGAGTTGATATGGATGCTGATGAAGAAATGGGCTCCTAAGGCATTTGCCATTTCGGGGCGCTGGTACACACCCACAAAGAAGTCATCATCTCGTGTCATCGTCACGTGACATCCCTCTTCCGTGAGTTTTTCCGCGACGCGCCGAGCAATGCTCAGGGTGAAGTCTTTTTCGTTGTAGAGTTTTCCGTCTTCCTGGAATTGAGCCCCTGTATCCGAGCCTCCGTGTCCTGCGTCCAGTACGATGACCATATTTTTGAGGCTTCCTGGAGCGTTTTTGGCGCGGCGAAAGCGGACCCAGATCGCCTTTTCCCGCACGGAGACGAGCATCGCACGAGGCTTGTCCCATTCAAAGGTGAAACGGACAGTCCCCCCTAAGTCCCTGCAATCCCACTGACGGAGCCCTTGGGCTTCCGATGGGGGCAAACTGCTTGGCTCAAAGCTTTTGCCCGCCCCTGGGATATCCAAGATGTACTTGCCCGTTTCATCACGGGTGGAAAGGGTGTTTTGTGGTGGGTTGCCTTCAAAGGGGATGCGGATGATAACCTCCTCCGGTTTTTCCTCCAGGACAGGGGTTAGCAATTTGAGGGAGATGGGTGGGGGTTTATAGGGTTCTGTGGGCAAAGCCTGGGCGTTTGCCCATTGAAGAATGTGGGTCATTGCGGGTTCTGTTGGGCTTTTGGTGAGCTGGGGTTCTGCGCTCATTTGAACCACCACGCGCACGGTCTGAAAATCAAATTGGGAAAATCGGCAGGAGCCCGTGATTTTGGGTCCTTCTCCTTTCGGGATTTTTGTGGAGCGGATGTCTACCACGAGGCGCCAGGGGTTTTTGAGAATCAGGACTGAGGCTTCCACGGGCAGACTCGCTTCAACCAGGAGGGAGTTTTCGGTGATGGTTAGTTTAGAAACGAAGGAGAAGACCTGCAGGCGGTCTTCCGTCACCCAATCGCTGGTGCCCCCCAGTGTTTCCACCACACTCCTTATGGGGATATACCAGCGCCCTTCCCAGGAGCGAACCTGGGTTTCCACCTCTTTCCCGTGGGCGAGGATGCGCACCTTGCCGGCGGGCGTGTTGTCTTTCTTTGGGGATAGAGCGGTGGAAGTGATGCTCCAGCCTAATTGAGAAGCTTGCGCCAGGGGAAAGAAGCACTCGTCCCCTAAGCGGATGGGGGGCGGGTCAGAAGAGATGGGGCGGTTGATATAAAGGAGGCTGACCGAGGTTGCTTCCTGGCTGAGGACCTCAGGACCGATTGTCAGGCAAAGAGTTAGAGCCAGCCATCTCATCATCCTTGAATTTAAGAATCGGCTCAATTGGCTCATTCCAAACTTTGTGGGCTACGGGGTAGCCTTATGATATTGTGTTCCGCGCTGTTGACCCACGCCTCCTTGCGTTATTAGCCAAACAGCGGAGAAGTATTTTACTTGGACTGGTTTGTGCAGGTGGGGTTTCGGCTCTAACCCTTTTAACGATTGCTTTTGTGCGCTGGGTTATCGGGGCAGTGCTGGCATTGGACACGCAAAAATTGGCGCTCTATGCGCTGGGGGTTGTGGCTTTATATGGTCTTAAGTACTTCTTCACCAAAGGACAGGCTTATTACTTTATGCGTTCTGCCCTTCGTCTTACCGCGGACTTGCGGAAGGAGATTTTTACCAAGTTACACTCCCTTCCCCTCTCCTTCTTTAATGAAAGTCGCCTGGGGGCATTGGAGAGCATTTTGACGCAGGACGTGGGGGTGATTCAGAACGGTGTTTTGATGGTGCGGGATCTGGTGACGGGTCCTGTGCTGGTGGTGGGGGGGATAGTAGGTTTGTTTCTTTTGAGTTGGAAGCTAGCTTTGGTCTCATTGGTGGCTCTTCCGTTTGTGGCGTGGGCGATTCGCCGGAGTGCTCAGCGGGTTTTGAAGGCTCAGGAGCGGGTGCAGGAGGAACTGGGGGATATGAATGCGATGATGCAGGAATCCCTTAATAACATTCGCTTGGTGAAATCTTTTTCTGCGGAAGAGCGGGAGGTGAGCCGATTTGAGGAGCACGTCGAGCGGACGTTTGCGAGCAATATGCGTGTGGTTGCCCGAATAGCGAATTTGCGCCCTCTCATTGAGTTCATTGGGGCGTTAGCGGTAGCGTTGGTGATATGGGTGGGGGGGATATTGGTTGCCCGTAGGGAGATGCAACCGCAGGACCTCCTCGCTTTTGCCCTTGCTTTGGATTACATCGTGCGGGGTGCCACGGGTGTGGGCAATTTGGCAAACACTCACAGCCAGATGAAGGCGGCGATCAACCGTATCTATGAGGGCGTGCTCAACCTGAAAGCGGATTCTGCGGAGCGGAGGCAGGGCAAGGTACTGGAGCGACCCGTGGGGAGGGTGGAGTTTCGCAACGTTTCCTTCGTTTATCCGGATGGCACGAAAGCCCTTCAAGGAGTGTCTTTCACCCTGGAGCCGGGGACTTGCACGGCGCTGGTTGGAAAAAGCGGTGCAGGCAAGACGACCATTGCGGATCTCCTCTTGCGATTCTTTGAGCCTACATCGGGGGAGATTTATTTTGATGGGGTGGATGTTCGTGAGATAGCGACGGATTGGTTGAGGAAACAGATTGGCGTGGTTTCTCAGCAGACCCTGTTATTTGCTGCCACCGTCAAGGAGAATATCGCTTTTGGAAAGCCTGAGGCGACTGAAGAGGAGATAGAGCGTTCCGCTCGCCTGGCTCACGCCCATGATTTCATCCAGGCGATGCCCAATGGTTATGAAACTCTCTTAGGGGAAAAGGGCGTGCGCCTTTCGGGAGGGGAGATGCAAAGGATTGCCATCGCCAGGGCTTTGCTGGTCAACCCCACGATCCTTATTCTTGACGAGGCGACATCTGCCCTGGATGTGATGAGTGAGCGAAGGGTTCAGGAGGCCTTGGAAGAAGCGATGGCGAATAGGACCACGCTCTTGATTGTGCACCGCATCACGACCGCGGCGAGGGCAGACCAGATCCTGGTGCTTTCCCATGGGGAGATCATTGAGCGAGGAACGCACTCCCAACTGCTGGCGAGGGGGGGAGTTTATTCCGCAATGGTTCGTGCGTTTTCGGCGGGTGTCCTGGAGGAGGCCTCAGGGTAGTCTTTAGTACTCACAAAGGTCCTGTTTGGGTGAGGGGGTATAATTCCTGAGGCTGCGGAACGGGGTTCTTCTCCTTGCCCTGTGAACGCGGAGGTGGCTTTTGGTTGTGTTTTCACGCCTCCGTGCCTCCGCAGCTTTTTTTTGGGGAGGCTCCCTTGCTCAGAAAGGCGTTTGCATTTTGGTAGAGTTTACAGTATAATTTTAAAATACAACAAGCAAGGGCAAAGTGCCCTGGCTGAACAATCCTGTTGAAAGGAGGTAGCGTATGTCCGATTGGTTCAGAATCTGCAGGCGAGTGTTTGCGGTGCCGTTTCTCGTGCTGATTGCTTCTGCAGGACGAGCATACTTCTGGGTAATCCCCCCTGCGTATGAGAATACGAACTTTGGCGATGGGTTGAACACCATCGTGAGGAACGCGGGGAACCCCAGAACGTATCAGATGATCGTGGCGGCAAGCCAACTCACGGGAATTACACCAGGAGACCAGATCGTGGGAATCACGTTCCGGTTGTACAATGGGGCTGCCACTGCGTGGCCCTCAGCGGATGTAACGTGGACGGACTATGAAGTCTACATCGGTGCGAGTGTGGACCCGGCGTCTATGTCCACTACGTTTGCTAACAACTGGATCGGGACGCCCACCCAGGTGATGGATGGTCCCTTTACCATCCCGGCGGGTACTTTTGGCTGGACGAGCACCAACCCCAAGCCCTGGGCGACAGTGGAGTGGACCTTTGCTACACCCTTCACCTACACCGGTGGGCACCTGGGGATCTTGTTTTCCCATCCCGGTAGCACCAGCTCGGAAGTCCAGTTTCTGGACTCCCTGGGCACCACACGGCCAGGGTATGGCGTGGACTACCGCGCTGCATCCGCAACGAGCTTTGGAGCGTCGTCGGGGTCTTTCACTTCCTTCACGATCGCCCGACTGAACGTAGTTCCTGAGCCTGCGTCTTTGCTGGTGATGGCTACGGGGATGGCACTCCTGGCGCTTCGGCGTCGCGGACGCTAACGGCGAAAAGACACTTGCGTAAAGGAGGGGCGGTCTTCCGATGAGACCGTCCCCTTCATTTTATGTTTTTCTTGATTGGGGATGGGGTTTCTTTTTTTGACCTCAGAGAAAAAGGAAAAAGAAACGGACTCCCCATTATGGGGAGCCCATTCTTTGGCAGGTATCTCGGGAAGTTAGTATCAAGAAGTTAGGTCTTGATGGAGGAACCGATTTTCTTCAGGGGCCCACCGCCTTTTTGGCTTTCCATTGGGCTTTGAGTTCGTCCCATTTTGCTCTTTGTTCAGGGGTGAGGATGTTTCTCACTTGTTCTTTGAATTCCTGCTTCAGTTCCTGCCATTTTGCCTTGCGCTCTTCCGGGGGCAGGCTGCGGATCTGGGATTTGAAGTTTTGTTTGAGGGCGCGTATTTGAGCGATCTGCTCGTCGGAAAGCCCGAGTTGTTCCGCGAGGAAGCGCTTGAAGCCCCTGCACACCTGCTTTGGGGTTGCCTTTCCGGATTCTTGGGGTGCGGAAACCTGGGGGGCGTTCGGTTTATTCGTGGGATTGGTGCTCAGGGCGATGCTGACAATGCCCACCGCTACCGCGACGGTTAGTGAAATCAGTGCCAATCGTTTACTCATAGGTTATTCCTCCAGAGTCATAATAATTATGGCATTTGCTGGGTGAAAAGTTCCCCGTTCACCCCATAGATTCCAGGATTCTCCGCAGGAGTTGGGGCTCTACGTTCCCTATGGCGGAGAGCCAATAGCCACCCTTTCGGAGGGTGACGATGTTGAGGGGGGATGGGACGGTTGGCGGGAGGGGGAGGTCTTCTCCCGGGGATTGGAAGACGCTGATGTGACGGACGCCATCGGTGTAATGGTGCATTATCACTTCTCTATGCTCAATCCGCCGGAGATAGGCACGCACTTCAAGGAATTCTTTGGGCAAGGCTCTGGGTTTCAGGATGGGCCAGTTGACGTGGAAATCCGTTTCTACATCTACGATGCGGGCTCCCGGGCGGTGAATTTCAAATAAGGCAGGGGGGAAGGGTGGGGGGTCGAAGTCCACGCGCAGGAACTCAAACCCTCCGATTTCCAATCCGTCTCGGCTATATTGGACCTGTTTGAGGATGAGTCCCTGTTCCGTATCAATCCAGAGTCTCTGCCCTATGTTGCCTGCTCCATCCATAAGGATGAGGCCGAGGGTGGGTCGTCCTGCTACAGGACCTCCCCGGAAGACGTCCAGGCGAGCCTCTCTCCGCAGGGTGGCTTCCCTGAGTCTTTGGAGGAGTTGGAGGGTTCTTTCGCGGGCGCTGGGGCTTCGCCGGATTTCGTTGAGTTGAGGGATATATTCCCATCTCCTTCCGCGGTGCTCCACAATGACGACGCCCCGGAGGAGGGGGTCATCAGGGTACTCGGTTCGGGAGGAGCGTCCTTGCCTGCGGATGAATTCAGTAATGCGGATGCGTTGTCCTTCTCTTACCAAGTACACCACACGGACGCCAGAGAACCGGATGGTGTCCTGGGCTTGCAGAACTCGGCGCAATGCGTGAAGGGCTGAGGGGGGTGGTTGGGGGTGTGCTTGCTGGGCGTGTGCCTGCAGGCAGAAAGCGAGGCATAGGGCGAGAGAGAGAGGGCTTTTCATAACTCTTTCAAATAATCTCCGAAGACGAGTTCCTCCACCTCATTGGGACCTGTATTCGGCATTTTGGAGGGTAGGGAAGCAAGGTCTTTGCTATCAGGTGGCAAAAAGGTTACCACTTTGGCTTCTTCGTGCCATTGAGTGAGTTGGTTAGCCAGTTCTTCTTTGCTGATGGTGTGCGGGTGGGGGGTGAGCAGGATCAGCATCCAGAGGGCGAGGGCTCCCCCGGCGGCGAGGGGGAGGGCAAGCCGTAGGGGGGCTCGCCGTGGCTTCCTTTGACGGAGCCGTTCCATCAAGCGGTTTTGCCACGATGGGGGAGGCGGTTCTTCATAAATACTTCGCACGTAAAGGGAGATCAATTTCTGGATCTCCGGGTCGTCCTGTTTTTCCAGGGTTTCCCATTCTGCGTTTGAGAGTTTTCTTTCTTGTTCTAATTTTTTCCAGAGGTAGTTCTTGTCCATAGAAGCTTTTTCCTGTGTCTTATAGAAACGGTTTGAGTGCCTCCTGGAGTTTCGCCCTTGCGAGGAACAACCGCGATTTCACCGTGCCGACGGGGATATGGAGGACTTCTGATATTTGCTGATGATTCATTCCCTCGCCCTCGTGCAAGAAGAGGACCACTTTGAGTTTAGGGGAAAGATGTTCCAGAGCCAGGGCGAGAGCCCTTTTCATTTCGTTGGTGAGGGTGTGGTCCTCTGGGTCATAGCGGGGGTCTATGGGTTCTTGGGAGGATAGGAGTTCTGAGCTGTTCAGCCTGCAGGGTTCAGGCATTTTCTTTTTTCGCCTCAGGCAATCAATGCAGAGGTTCACGGTGATTCGGAACAGCCAGGTGGTTAAGGAGGCTTGGTGATCAAATCGGTGGATATGCTGGAAGGCTCGCACGAAAACCTCTTGCGCCACGTCTTCTGCATCTTCCAGGGAAGGGAGCATTTTCCGGGCGAAACCGAAGATGCGAGCCTGGTATTGTTCTACCAGGACTCGGAAGGCTTCGGGGTCACCTTCCTTGCAACGGCGGAGGAGCGGCTCTTCCAAACGTGTTGAGATGGGAAGTCGCCGCGCCGAAGGGAAGCGAGAAACAGCAGATTCCACGTCGAGCGGCTCCTACAAAGTATAAACGAACTTCAGGGGAGAAAGTTCACCCCTTCTCCCCTCAGGAACTTTGCGGGGTGCTCTCCAAGTGATTTTTGGGGGGTTATAGTTTGACTCCTACTGTAAGCGTGAAGCCGTCCATAAAACTGCTGACGTTGGCGATACTTATCCATCGGAGTTCTGCCATAACGGGGCTGGGGCCCCCAATGATCTCATAGCCGATCCCAACCTGGTAACAGAATTGGACTGTGTTCTCAAAGTCGGGGCGGTCCACGAAGGAGGCTCCCACTCCCAAAAGGTAATGAAACTTATCCCCTTTTTGCACGTAATTCACCATCGCCGGAATAGCCAGGGCATCTGAGCGCCCGTAGGCGTCTGCTGAGAGGGTGAGGCGCCCGCTGGGCGCGAATGGAAACCGTGCGATGTCGTACTCTACTCCTGCCAGGAGCCATTGTTTTCCCAGTCCCCGGGCATCTACCGCAGTGGGCCAGAAGACGCCGAATCGGAGCTTAGCGCCCAGAGGGGCAAAGGCTTGGGATGGAGAAAGGGGTGAAAGAGCGGTCAGAAGAAGACCCGCGATGAGGAGTTTCACTTTGTGCATTCTTATGTACTACCCTCCATGAGAGATGTGCGTGCATAGAGATATGGCGAAGGCGGGGGTATTTTACAGGTTTGGAGGAGGTCTTTGCACGGCTTTTTCCCTTTTGCATCTGGATGCGGGCTTAGAACTCGCCAACAATTCTAAAAAGACCGATGTCTTCCCGACGTTCCCATTCCGGCAGGAGGCGCCCTTCGCCTGCGGGACCAACCCCTTTTCACGTGGTGCAGGGGGGGGTTCAGGAACTCATTCGCTCGGCTGGGGAGCAGACGGGTGCTCAGGTATCCGCCCTCTATATACGACTGGACGGTACGAGGCGGTATGTGTTGGCGGGCGAATGGAAGTCGGGAGAGGAATCTTTGACCTTGCCCCATGGCTTGCCTGCGGGGGGCTTTCGGGTAACGGCGAAGGGGGGAAAAGTATCGGAGGCTCGGTTAGTTTTGCCCGATGGGGAATGGCGGGCGCTCTGGGTTCCCCTTCGTTTTGGGGGGAGGTTATGGGCTTTTCTCCTGTTGCTCAGGCGAGATGGTTTTGGAGGAGTGCTTCCAAAGGTGGAGGGCGCTCGTGCCTTGTGGTCTGTATTGGCTTTCACCCTGATTGCCACCGCAAAGATTGCCAGTGAATGGGAAGCCTTTCGTGCTTTTGCTCTCCATTGGCAATCTTTATGGAACACTTTTCCCTTTGCACTCATTTTGTTAGATGCTTCGGGACGGGTTTTGTTATCCAACGAGTCCGCCCGCACTCTCTTGCAGTTGAGCCAGGAGCAGGTTCCCGGGGAGGAATGGGCGAGTCTTCTTTATCGTCTTCCTGGAGAGATTCGTCTTCAGGTGGCACGGGTGGTGGAGAGATCGTTTGAGGGGTCTCCTCATCAGGAGGTGATTTGCACGCGAGGGGGCAGGCGAATTCGCATATATGCAATGCCCTTGAGCCGGGGAGGTCGCGGAAAGGGCAGGGGTTTCGAAGCGGGCGGATGTGTTTTACTGCTTGAGGACTTCACGAGTTCCTGGGAGAAGGAGAGGCAACTGGAGGAAGCGAGGAGGCTTGCAGAGATTGGTCAGATGACGGCTACGCTGGCTCACGAACTTCGGAATCCCTTGACGAGCATTCGCGGTGCGGCGCAACTCATCCGGGAAGAGGTTTCTTCTTCTCGGGTTAGTCAATGGGCAGAGGTGATTGAGGAGGAGGCAGAAGAGATGGATGGGGTGTTAACCCAGTGCTTAGAATTGGCGAAGCCTCCTCAACTGGAGCGAAAGCCCCTTGCGCTTGCCAGCGTGGTGGAGCGGATTTTGCGACAGCAGTCCCCTGTTTTCCAGAAGCGAGGCATTCAAGTGATGTGGAAGAAGCCCTTGAGGTCCCCTCGCGTGTTGGGTGATGGGATTCAGCTGGGTCAGGCATTGCGGAACCTCATTCGCAATAGCGTTCAGGCGATGTCTTCGGGCGGGGAGCTTCGCCTTTCGGTTGGAGAGGATGAAGAGAGCGCCTTTATGGTGGTGGAGGATACGGGCATTGGAATTCCTCCGGAGGTTCTTGAGAAGGTTTTCACTCCCTTTTTCACCACTAAGGCGAACGGGACGGGGTTGGGGCTTTGTAACGTGAAGCGGGTGGTGGAGGCCCATGGGGGCAGGGTTTTGCTGGAATCCGAGCGTGGCAAAGGGACCCGGTTCACGATTTATCTTCCCCGTCTGGGGAGAGCCTCTGCATTGCAGGGTTTACTTTCGGATGGGGATGGCGAGCACGCGATTCACGAGCAAGGTGGACAGGAAGCATGAAGAAGAGAGCGCGAATTCTCATTGTGGACGATGAGCCAAACATCCGGAAAATCCTTCAGGCGGCTCTGGAGCGAGCGGGTTATCGCCCCTTTGCGGTGGAGAGTGCGGAGGAGGGTTTACGGCGACTATCGTCCGAGCCTTTTGATCTGGTCATCACGGATGTACTTATGCCTGGGATGAACGGGATGGAGTTTCTCAGGGAGGTGAAGGCAAGGATGCCAGGGGTTCCTGTATTGATGGTGACCGCATTTGGTACCATTCCCCAGGCGGTAGAGGCGATTCGTGCGGGTGCGGTAGATTACATCACCAAGCCCTTTGACCTGAACCAGGTGAAGAAGGCAGTTTCTTATTGGTTGAAGCAGGTGACACCGAGTTCGGAGCCTGTGGAGTCCGTAGGGGGAGCGAGTTCTGTGATTGCGGTGTCTCCTAAAATGGTGGAGGTGATGAACCTGGTGCAGAAGATTGCGGACACCACGGTGAACGTGCTCATCACGGGCGAGAGCGGGACGGGCAAGGAGGTGATAGCGAGGGAGATTCATCGCCTCAGTCGTCGCAGGCATAAGCCTTTTGTGGCGGTTAGTTGTGCGGCAATACCGGAGACCCTTTTGGAGAGCGAGCTTTTTGGTCATGAAAAGGGAGCCTTCACGGGTGCGGACCATTCTCGTCCAGGGCGATTTGAACTTGCGGATGGCGGTACTCTGTTTTTGGATGAGATTGGTGAGGTCCCGCCGAGCATTCAAGTGAAGCTTCTTCGGGTGATTCAGGAGCGAGAGGTGGAGCGGTTAGGGGCTACTTCGTCCGTAAAGGTGGATGTGAGGTTGATTTCAGCCACGAACAAGGATCTGGGCGAAGCGGTATCTCGTGGGGAGTTTCGTCAGGACCTTTTTTATCGCTTACAGGTTCTTCACATAGAGTTGCCTCCTTTGCGGGAGCGTCCCGAAGACATCAAACCGCTGGTTTTACATTTTTTGTCTCGTTATGCTCCGCCGAATGGAAGTGCGATGAGGGACGTTTCGGAGGAAACCCTGAGCATATTGAGGAGGTATTCCTGGCAGGGGAATGTGAGGGAATTGGAAAACGTGGTGGAGCGTGCGGTGGTTCTGGCACCACGGGAACAGGAGGTCCTTACTCCCGACCTTTTGCCTGCTTCCCTTTTGGAAGCGGCGTGAGGATTTGGGGAGGGATTAGCCGGGATTGAGTTCTTTCACGGTTGGGTGGCTCCAGTTGATCACGACGACGTGATAATCAAAGGGAGTGCCCTGGCGTTTTTCCACTCGTACAGCGCCTGCAATTTCCAGGGTATGCACCAATCCCTTGCGCTCAAAGTTAGCCAGAAGGGGAAACTCCTGGTTAAGTTTTTCCAAAAACGGTTTCAAATAAACTTCAGGATAATGTCCGAAATTTTCCAAAAGCACCTGCAGGCATCGTCGGGTGGGTTCATCGTCTATGGGGATGGGAGGGTTGAAGGTTGCCTTGGGTGTTGTTGGGATGATGGGGCGAATTTTTTTTGTGGTTATCCTGGGTGCTGCTTCTTCTAAAAGTTTTGCAGTGTCCTCATCAAGAAAAGTGGTTGCTTCAATAACCCTTTCTTCTCCAACAATGTGCAGGAGGTCTCCTGAGAGGTTGCCCCGGAAGGCGACGATGAGGACGTGGCGTGCTTGCCTCTGAAGGTGCTGGACGAGGGGGATGTAATCCCTATCTCCCGCGAGGAGCACAAAGGTTCGTATTTCTGGCCGTGTGTACAGGACCTCTAAAGCATCAATGCAGAGGCGCATATCGCTGGAGTTTTTTTGCTCGGTGCTCATCACGGATTTTGGCTCCATTCCCAATAAGGAAAGGTCCTTAAGGGAGACTTCTTTCATTCGGTCAAAGTCCGCATATCCGTTCATAATGATGCAGGGTTCTTGATAATGTTCTTGTAACCACCGGCGAGCCTGGCGAATGATTTCGCTGGTTAGCCCTTCGGGGTCGGGCACGCGGGTGTTTTTTAAGAAGTAATAGATGTTTTCTAAATCGGCGAAAAGGGCTGAGTAGGTGGTGCCGTTAGAAGAAAAGGAAATACCCATTGATCCCATCTGTCCCATCATACCCTCTGGGGGTTTGGTGAGTTATCCTCGCCGATATTTTCTGAGGAGTTCTTCTACTTCCTCTCTGAAGGAGGCGGGTAGGTCTTTATAGGAGAGGGGTATGGCGTTTTTGGGGAAGGATGTTTTCCCTGGGTAGTGGGCTTGGAGGAGTATTCCGGGGCGTAGGTTGATCTGGTAAGTGAACCATTCTTGCTCTCCGAGGAGGTACCTCCGGTTTAATAGTTGTTCTAAATTGTCTGGAGGGATTAGTCCCGATGCCCAGCGGGCAAGGCGTTCGGGGTGGACGGGTTCATTGAGAAAGGCATCGGGTGCTCCTGGGTCGGCGGGGATGGGGTTGGCGATAACGGGTTTGAGAGTTTTGATGGCTCGTAGAGAAGCATCCCAGGGGAGCCCCCAGGGTATGGCTTCGGTTCCTGTGAGAAGGAGGTCGGGGATGAGGACGCCAGCCACGGTGGTATCTCGCTCACAGGGTTGGGCATGGGACCCCGCCCAAGCCTGGACGAGGGTTTTCTGTTCCGGTGTAAGCGTTCTCAAGGGGATTTCCATACCATCGTGGAGCATTTGCCATTGGGTATCGCTTAGGGAACCAAGGAGGAGGCAGAGCCAGCGGGGTGGTAGGGGGAGTTGCAGGGTTTGGACCCCACAAGCCTGGAGGGCTTGGATTCCAAAGTCGTCCAGAGGATTTTCCCATGCGGAGGTTCCAGATTGATAGCTAAGGAGGCAGTAGGTTCTGAGGTCAATTTGGCGTTGGCGCCAGGCAGTTCTCATAAACGTTTGGAGGGCTTGACGAGGGATTCTTATCCTTTCCTCTGCGAGGGGGTATGTGGGGCGTACTAAGAGCCACCCGTCTTGATAGAGGAGTTCTAATCCGTTTAGGGTGCAAAGAGAGATAAAGTGTTCTGTGTTTATTTGGTTACCGGCTGTGGCGAGCCGTGCGATGTCTATCAATTTATCTGGCAAACAGGCGACGAGGTTGGCATTCAAGGATTGCGCTATCCCCCGGAGTGCCTCCGCAGGTCCCAGGGCGAGCCAGTCTCGCTCTAAAGGGTTGAGGAGGATGTCTAAGAGGTTCTTGCTGGGTTGTATGGGGTAGGAGGGTTTGTCTTCGTGGAAGGGAATGGTGGGGTCCCAGGGGACGAGTTGCCGGAACTCGCGCCATTCAGGAGAGCACGGCACCTGCTTTGCCGAGGTTTCTCCCAGTTTCGGCTGACTGGGGATGGGAGGCAACGGGTAGAAGTCCGCGGTGAGGGAGATCCTTTGCCCGCTTGCGTCATAAAGGGCTAAGGATGCCCAGAGTTGGTGGGGCTCTAAACGGACAAAGAGGAGAGTTTTTTTCCACGGAGGGAGAAAGTGTTGCTTCGCGAAGGAGGAGCCGGAGAGCCTCGGAGGGAGGTGGTTCTTCTTGTGATGACGGAGGGAATGTTTGTATCAAGAGTTCATTGGCTTGAACATATCTTTTTAGGTCTTCTGAGAAGCCTGTGGGAAGGGGGCGTTGGGCGGGGGTGGGGTAGTCGCTATAGGTGACGACATAGTGATAGGGCAAAGTGGCTAATTCAGAATGGCCGAGACGCAAGAGTGTTTTCGCGAGAAGTATTTTTGTAGGAAAAGTCTTTAAGGAGGACAGGTTTTCCGCGTGATGTGGAAGAGATCGCAAGGTCTCATCTACCCAATGTTGTGGTTCTCCCACGCTGGCTAATTCTTTGCGCACTTTATCCAGGACTGTTTTCAGGCTGTTTTCTCTTTGTTCCTGGTCAAGTTTTGCAAGGATTTCCTTCTTTTCCTCGGTGCGTCGGAGCACGAATCTATCGTTTCGACGTTCCCAATCAGCATAGAGGGCAAAGGCGACTTTCTCCAGAACGTCTTTGAGGGAAACCTCTTTGGCATAGACGAGGATGATTTGATCAGAAATGGGCTTCTCTGCGGTTAGTTTTACTCCCCCCGTTTCCCCGAGTTGATGAAGGACCCGGGAGACCTGGGAGGCGCTGATGTTGATTTCCTTCTGGTTTGCCTCCTTCGGGGTGGCTTGCACCTGGGGAAAGGTTGTGCCCAAGAGCCCTACTTCCAAGAAGGCACTTACTGTAAGGAGAAGGAGTTTCTGCACCACAGTGATTTTAAGAATGCTTGGGAAGAAGGACTTATGGGGGGGAGGGAGAAGCTTCCCACATAGTGATGATTTATGGCCAACAATCACAGAAAGCGGGTCCCAATTATTTGCAAATTTTCCCCATTTGCGGACAGATTTGTTGGGGATCTTCGCAGGCTCTACTTTGCTCGTTCCAGCGACAGGGAGAAATAGGCGGAGGTTCTTGATAAATCAAGGAAACAAGGTTGGCAAGCGCTTTTTTGAAGTAGCAATCATAGGATGGATAACTGAGGATAATATCTTGGGGTTTGTGATAAGGGCAATGGTAATAGAGAGCGTGAGGAGTAGAGTTAGCGAGGTGGAAATGGATCCAGAGGATGGTTCCGTTTTGTCGTTGCGCCAGCGGATGCTTTCCTTCCCACTCAGTGGTGTAGGAGTAGAGCGCCTTGGCGACTTGAGAGCCGTTGGCGGTGCATCCCACCTGCTTCGCCTTTTCGCGCGCCTGGGCGAAGATGGGGAAGAGTATCGCGGCGAGAATCGCTATGATAGCGATGACGACGAGAGTTCAATGAGCGTGAACGCTCTTTTAGTTTGATGCACGTTACCTCCTGCACCTGGATTTGCCTTCGGGGGGTCCCCGAAGTTATTTGATTTTAACGCACTTTTTCCAGAGCTGCAAGGGGGGGTTGGGGGGGTAACCAGAGTCGGAGGAGCGTGCGCCAGGTTTGGAGTTCAGTCTTTGGATGAATCTTGGGAAGACTTCTTTTTATGGCTTGGTGTAATTGGCGCGAAAATTCCCTGTCCGTTTCCGCTTTTTGCATCAGTTCTGCGAGTACCTGCTTGTCTCCCGGGGGAAAATATCCTGGGTAGTCCTTCCCCAGGATTCCCACTGTCCCCGGGATTTCGCTACAAAGGAGTGGCTTTCCGCAAGCCAGTGCCTCGGAAATGACGTTAGCACCCCCTTCTGACTTGGAAGTCAGAAGCACTATTTTAGCGCGGTCTATCAGTTGCAGGGTTCGTGTATGCCCCTGTTCTCCAAGCCATAGATAGCGTTTATTTTCCCGGGTGCGTTTTTCGGCTTCTTTTTTCCAGGAAGGCTCGTAGGCGGAGCCGATATGGGTGATTCTTATCCGGGAATGGGAGGGGAGAAGGCGGGATGCCTCTTCGGCGAGAAAAGGGTCTTTCACTTCGCGGAGATTGGCAACCAGGCACATTTCAAAACACCTTTGCAGGGGCTTCAGGTGCCTTCGGGGAGGGACCGCGGATTGATAGATGACGACAGTTTTTTGGGCTATGGGAGGCGGGAGGGCGTTTTTTGCCAACGGCTGGAGTGCCAGAACGACATCGGCTAACTGGAGGGTCTCGTAGGTTGCGGGGGCTAAGGGCGTGTCCTGATAAAGGTCCGTGCCTGCCAGTCCCACGATGATGGGCTTTTCGGGGTTTCTTTCTCTGAACCTTTTCACCGAGGGGTGACTTTTAGTAGCGTGAAGGGCGATGAGCAGGTCTGCTCGTTCCCTTTCATAGGATTCTTTGAGGGTTACGTGATGTCCCAGGGCTTGCAAAAGGCGTTTCCAGCGAGTTGCGGTGATGCGATTTCCCGTGATGGCGCCCGAGAGGTTAGGGGCGGTGATTAGGATTTTCATAATTGATTTGTATCTCTGGGCAAAGCGTGCCAACTCTGGAAACAGTAGAATCTCCATGATTTTCGAAATAACTTCTGTGTCTGCACGAAATAGTGTAAATGTTTCGGGCTATATCGATGAAACCATTAATAATCCAATCGCCGTTTTGCGTTGGAACTGCTAAATTGGAATTTGCTACTTCGCTTTGAAGGATAGTTAGGAATTCCTTTTTGCCCATTGTTATATTGCACCACTTGAATTAGTTTGGTTAACAATTTTCATTTTATCTCGTTTCCCTCAGGTCCTTAGATGTTTTTAGGATACCGGGGACTATTTTGTCCCGTTTTGTGGGATTGTGTGGTGCATTTGTGGGCCGGAATCGGGGAGGTATATCTCTGCGGAAGGGTTACCGCGCTCCCAAAAGTTTTTGACCACTTCCGCCCAAGCCCTCCGCATCTCCGGCCTGACGGAGAGACACCTGTAGCCCATATCGTAGACTCTTTGGGTGCGGGATTGCATAAGGGATATATGTTGAGTGTAGTCCCAGATGCGGGGGTCTAAGCCAGCCCCTGCGGTGTGCCCTTCCCAGCCGATGAGCACTTTGGGTGGCTTTCCAGTGGAAACTTGGATGACGTCCATCGCAGAGTCGCAGACTTCTTTGAGGAGTTTTGGTTTGTCCGCCGTGACCCATTCGCCTGCTCGGAGTTCAATTTTCCACTTGCCCCATTCCCGGACAGCCCTTGCGGAATCCCAATAAGGGATGGTATCCGTGACTCCGATTTCGCAGATGGAGTCCACTAATCCTAATTTGCCGTCAGGGGTTTTGAAGCGTGCCAGCCATTCCGGGTTTGTTCGCACGTTTTTGAGGTGGGCGTCTACAGGGTAGGGATGGGCGGAGTAGCCCCAGGAGTTGGGGTCTATGTAGTCTGATAAGAAGATGAAGCCCTGGATGGTCTTTTCTTGTCTTCCCCAGATAGCGTGGAAGTCCTGGAACATTTGGGCGTAGCCTGCTTTGGCGGTTTCTTTGAAACTCTTTTTACTCCCGGGGGTGAGTGCGTCCGTGTCCGCAAAAGCCTTGCGGACGGAGGGAAAGATTTCTGCCATTTTTTGCACTTCTTCTTTGATGAAGGGGCTTAATTCCCAGGGTGCGGGGCGTTCGTTGAAGAGTTCGGCAATGGTTCCTGGGGGACAGATGGAGCGCATTTTTCTTACTGCGCGCATAAGGTCGCTGTAAACCCCTGGTATCCAGGGGGCAAACGCCATAATGGCGCCCGAGGCGTGCAGTCGCGCTTCTTCCCGTGGTTGCCTTTTGGTTTCCATTAGTGTGCGGATGACTCGCTCATAGGTGGAATTGCCGACGACGTTTTCAACACCGCCCCCCCTTTCATAGCGGGAGGGCATATCAAACTGGGAAATGCTCACGATGGCTGTGATCCCTTCGGCTTTGAGCAGGGCAAGGAGTTCCCGACAAAGGGAGGCATAGGGCTCATAGTAAATATGGAAGGAGATGCCTTCGTCGCCCCACTCGGTGCGCCAGCCGTTGAAGCGGACAGCATTTTCGCCGAATGGTTTGATATACCTCCGCACTTTATCTCGTGCATATTCGGCGTCCAGCCGCCCGCGCTTGGCGGATTCTCTTTCCATAAATGCCCAGGGAGCCCAGCCACGTCCCACAAAGCGGTCCCTTTGTTCTCCCTTGCGGATGGGGGGGAAGGCTTCGTGAAGGGAATCCACAGGTCCTGGGATTCTTTGGGCTTGGGGTTCCGTTGGAAGGAGGGTTTCTCTATGGTCGTTCTGGGGCTCTTGAGAAGCGAGAAGAGCCACCACCAGAAGCAAAAAGGCGAAGGATGCCCTTGGAGCAGGACGAGACGGTTCTTTTTTGGCTGTGGGTTTTGGGGAATGCATCATAATCCTTTTACCTCTCTTTTACGGAGGGAAATGGCTTTTTTGTCTACCACATCTGTTTAAATCTATCTCAAAGGGCTTGACTTTTATTCCTGGGCGCAGGTGCGGAAGCCTGCCCAGACGTCCCGGCGGTCAGGGGTATAGAAGTTACGATAGAAGTTGTTGATGAGTCGGGAGCGGGTGCACCAGCATCCTCCCCGCAAAACTTTGCGGGAATGGAACCAAGGCTCGGAGTACTCTTTATAGGCGTCAGGCGTGAATCCTGGAAAAGGAGCGAAAGGGGATGCGGTCCACTCCCAGACGTTCCCGATCATTTGACGGCACCCATAGGGACTGTCTCCCTTGGGAAAGTGAAACACGTCCACCGTGTCTCCGTAGAACCAATCCAGGTTTCCGTGCTCGGGTGTGGGGGGAGTGTCTCCCCAGGGGTAGAGGCGCTTTCGTCCCAGCAGAGAGTCCCAACTTGCGGAGAACTCCCATTCTGCTTCGGTAGGGAGTCGTCGGCGCGCCCATCGGCAGTAGGCGTTGGCTTCAAACCAGTTCACGTGGATGACGGGCTTATGGGGTTCCAAAGGGACCCAGCGGTCAAAGATTCGTCGCTCCCACGTTTCCCCTCTTTTTCTCCAGTAAATGGGGTGGTGAGCCTCTGCCTTGCATTTCCAAGCCCAGCCCTCTTCATCCCAATATTTTCGTTCCTCATATCCTCCTGCTTCTACAAACTGGAGGAACTCTTTCTGGGTGACGGGTGTTCGCGAAATGTGGAAGGGTTTTACGACCACGGGGTGAGCCCACTTTTCGTTGTCAAAGATGAAGCGCTCTTCATCAGGGTGAGCTCCGAGGGGGAATTCCCCGCCCGGAACGGCCACATCTCCGGAGACATCTTCCGAGGGTTGAGGGGGTAGAGATTCGTGTGTTGTTATGAGTGCTTCTTCAATAAAGTCGGGCGCTTTCCAGCCGTGGGTTTGACGGGTATAGGTGAACGCCTCGGTGTGCATATCTTCGTGAAAGAGTGCTAATAGTTGAAAGTAGGCTTCTTCTTTGGAAAACTCTTGCCGGGAGAGACGCTGGAGAACTGCGTCTCGTACTTCCAGAAGATACTTGGCTGTTTCCTCTCGGCTGTAAAGGGGCAGGGACCAGCGTGTATCGTGTGGGATAGCGATGGAATCATAGAGTTGGTCGGCATCTTTTTTTATAGGGGGAGTATTTTTTTCGCGCCTCAGCACCCACTTTTCCTGAAACCACGCCACATGCCCGATTTCCCAAAGGAGAGGATTCACAATTTCCAATTGAGGTCCCAGGAGTTGCTCATCGGAAAGGTCTTGGACGAGGCGGAGAGTTTTTTCTCGTGCATCGGAGATCCAGCTTTTGAGTGTGTCTGGGCTTGGGAGCATAGTGCCAATTTACCTCTTTGTATCACTTATTTCGGGATGGGCATATATCGTAGAGGATACAGTCTTCGTGTTTGGGGTTTTTGGCAGTGCACACTCGTCGCCCATGAGCGATGAGCAAATTAGTGAGGTTGCCCCAGTCTCGCTTAGGTGTTATCTCTATTAAATCTTGCTCTATTTTTTCGGGTTCTGCGTGAGTGGTTAGCCCAAGACGTTGGGCGAGGCGTGCCACGTGTGTGTCCACACCGACCCCTTCATTGATATGGAAGGCATTCCAAAGAACGATATTGGCGGTTTTTCTTCCCACCCCGGGCAGAGTGGTAAGTTCTTCTATAGTTTTGGGAACATCTCCGCCGTATTTTTCCACAATTGCTTTGGCGCAGGCTTGAATGCTCTTGGCTTTATTGCGATAGAAGTTGATGGAGCTGATGTCTTTTTGTATTTGGGCGAGGGACGCTTGAGCGTAGTCTTTTGGAGTTTTGTATTTTTTGAAGAGTTGTTCCGTGACGCGATTGACGTGGGCATCGGTGGTTTGGGCGGAGAGAATGGTTGCCACTAACAGTTCAAAGGGGGTGGTGAAACGAAGTGCGGTTCCCTGCCCTGGGTATTCCTTCTTGAGCCTTTTCAAGATTTCCTTTACCTTTTCTTCTCTTTTCATAGCCAAAGGACAGCGATATATAAAGAATAGCGCATTTATAAATGGATAGGGTACACTTAGGAGGTTTTCCTCTTGGATTGGAGTATGGAAGCAGTTCGGTGGAAAGAAAGCGGGGGAATTTCTGCGGAGGAGGCGCGGGAATTCATAGAGGATGAATCTTTTGATGCGATAGTTTATCGTCGTCTTGCCTCGTTGGAACGCGATCCGGCAAGGCGGGAGGTTCTGTTGTCTCTGGCGGAGACGGAGGAGCGCCACTGTGACTTTTGGAGGCAATTTACGGACTTTAGTTACACAAAACCAAAACCCGTTTCCCTTTTTTTGCTGGTTTTGGTGCGCCGATTGTTAGGGCTTGTCTTCACGATGAAGTTTTTAGAGCTTCACGAGAGGAAGGTGGTACAGAGGTATCGGGCTTTGCTTTCTCGGGTTTCAGGCTCGCAGGCGGAAGCCTTAGAGGGGATTATTAAGGATGAGGAGGAGCACGAGAAGTTTATGATGTCTCAAGTGGAGGACCCTGTGGTGAAGTATGTGGGTTTTGTGGCGCTGGGCTTGTCGGATGCCATTATTGAGATCACGGGGGTTCATGCGGGTTTTTTAGGGGTTGCCAGGTCCACATTAGTGGCGGGCGTTGCAGGGCTTATAGTGGGTTTTGCGGCGAGCATTTCTATGGGTGTGGCGGCTTATTTGAAAGCCAAGAGCGAGGTTCGGGGGTCGCCTCTGGCGTTGGGTTTTGTGACCGCGGTGAGTTACCTGGTTTCGGTGATTGTGCTGGCATTGCCCTATTTTCTAACCCCGAGTATGGCGGTCGCCTTTGGGGTATCGGTGGGTTTGGCTGTGATTATGAGCGTGGGTTTTTCGTTTTACGTTTCTGTTCTCAACGATGCAAACTTTAAAAGGGAGGCATTAGAAAACACCTTGCTTTTATTTGGGACAGCCATAGCGACATACTTTTTTGGAGAGTTTCTGGGTCAATTATTCGGGGTAAGGTTTGCTTCGGGCTAAGGGAAGGGGGGTCGAGAGGGCTTTTTACTTTCCGCTTCCCATTCCTCCACGAATTCTCGGATGCGCTTCAGGAGTTCTAAAAGTTCCTCACCTCGTTGGGTGAAGGTGTATTCCACGTGGGGAGGAATTTCGGGGTAAGCGATTCGCCGGATGATTCCATAGCGTTCCAATTTTTTTATGCGGTCATTCAATACTTTGGGGGTCAAACCTGGGAGTTCTTTTTCCAGACGCCCGGGCCTATTGATTCCCCGACGAATTCCATCCAGAATGGCGAGCGTCCATTTGCACTTTAGGATGTCAGTGAGGCGATGATATAACTCGGGCGTGTCGGGTTTGGCAGGCTTTTTCATATAGAAGATTGTACCGTTTGGGGTTCCTATCCAAAAAATCAGGTATTTACTTTTTGGAAACAGTCTTGACAAAGGGTTCGGAGGAGAAACATCCTTCTCCACAAAGGTGAAAGAGATGCTTGGTACTTTGCTTTTGCTCTGTGTCTCCCTTGTTCCTCATCATTCTGTTGGAGGTGATACGATGACTCAGATTCCAGGATACACCTATGGCTCGGCTGCTTTGCCCAAGGCGCCCATTTCTATGGAGGAATTTGAGCGCCTGAAAAAGGCGGTGCTCTTTACCGATGAAGATGTGAAGTATTTGCGACTTTCCTATGAGGTCTTGAAGGACCAGGTTGAGGATATTCTGGATGTGTGGTATGGCTTCGTTGGGTCTTATGACTTCCTGGTCTACTACTTCTCTGATAAAGAGGATGGGAAACCTCTGGGAGATTATTTGGGTGCGGTGCGGAAGCGTTTCGGGCAGTGGATTTTGGACACCGCTCGGGCGAACTATGATGAGAAATGGCTTGCCTATCAGTTTGAAATCGGGCGGAGGCATCATCGGTCTGGGAAGAATAAAACCGATGGAGTTAATTCCGTGGACAATGTGAATCAGCGGTATCTGGTCGCTTTCATCGTGCCCATCACGACCACCCTCAAGCCTTTTCTCGCCAAGAAGGGGCATAGCGCAGAGGAAGTGGAAAAGATGTACCTCGCGTGGTTGAAATCCGTAACCCTGCAGGTGGCGATCTGGAGTTATCCCTACGTTCGCGAGGGAGATTGGTAGTTTGGGTCAGGAGGAACCTTCCCCGCCCCCGGCGATGAGGTTTTTCAAAAGGGCGGAGGCGCCGATTCGGAAAAAGGCGGGCGTTAGGACCTCCTCGCCCAGGAGTTCTCTTGCCATTTCCACATAGGAAAGGGCTTCGGAAGCTTCCCGGATTCCCCCTGCGGGCTTGGCCCCTGCTCGGCGCCCCATCGCCAGGAGAAACTCCCGAACAGCCAGGCACATAACTCCAAACGCTTCAGGGGTGGCACCCTTCAGGGTTTTGCCCGAGCTGGTTTTGATGAAGTTAGCGCCCGCGAAAAGACTGGTGAGAGATGCCCTGTAAATTACGAGAGGGTCTTCCAGTTCCCCCGTTTCCAGGATGACTTTCAGAGTGCGCGTCCCAGTGGCTCGGCGGAGGGCAAGGAGTTCGGAATACACGGCAAAAAAACCTTCCTCTTTCAGGAGGGAGCGGTTCAGGGGAATGTCCAGTTCCTCCGCGCCATTGGCGAGGCACCAGCGAATTTCCTCAATCCGAAGGGGTAGGGGGACTTGGGCGTGAGGGAATCCCCCTCCCGCACCGATAACCCTGACCCCTGAGTTCTTGAGTTTTTTTGAAACTAAAGGTATATAAGATGGATAGACGCACACGCCCGCGCAATGCAAGCCTCGTTCCCGGGGTAGGGGCTTGCGGGCTAAAGAGCACCACTTCACTATCTCTTTTTGGGATTCGTCCCCGGATAAGGCGGTGGCATCCAGGATAGAGATCAGGAAATGGATGTCGCGTGAGCTGATTCGTTTGGTGGGTGGTTTTGGCTCAACTTTGGGGAGCCTTCGGGGGGTGAGCCTGTCCAGCCAGCGGTTGAATTGAGTTTTGGAGAGGGCTTTCATACGTGGCACTTGCAAAAAATGGTTTGGTGGGGTATTATAGGTGATACTACCTATGGAAAGCGGGAAACTCTTTGGGCAACCCGGGCAAGATTTGCCTTCCCGCACCCCTGCATTTAAGGCACGACGACGAGGACGACCTTAGGGGATTCGCCCCCGGATGGTCGTTCCCACGCCTCCCCGCGAATCCCCTGAATAGTTAGGTTTTGTGTTTCGTATTCCCTTGGCTTGTTGTTCATCTCACAGAGCATTTGGAGGAAAAGACGTGTCTTTGTCATCACATCCTTTTCTAAAGTCTCAGTCGGGAAGTCTCTTCCCGGAGTTTGCGAGTTTCGTGCCCCGTCACGTGTTGGCGTCGTCGGATTTGGCACCTGGAGAAGTGCGCAAGATTCTGACGTTGGCGAAGCATTTGAAGTATGAAAGGAGCCTGCTGGGAGCCAGTATTTCCCCGAAGCCTCCTCGCGTGCTGGCGATGATTTTTGAGAAGCCTTCCCTTCGCACGCGTTTTACCTTTGAGACGGCGATATACGAGCTTGGTGGCACCGCTATTTATCTCACTCGAAATGATATTGATATGGGGCAGAGGGAGCCCGTGAAGGATGTTGCCCAAAACCTCTCGCGGTGGGCATCTGCCATCGTGGCACGGTTGTACAAACACGAGACCCTTTGCGAACTTGCCCAGCACTCCACGGTTCCGGTGGTGAACGCCCTCACCGATAAGGAGCATCCCTGCCAAGCCCTTGCGGATTTGTTGACCATAGAAGAGCATCTTGGTTTTGGGCCTCATCGGCTTGTGTATATTGGTGATGGCAATAACGTGGCGAACAGCTTTGCGACGACCTCTGCGATGCTGGGACACACGGTGGTGCTTTGCACTCCTCCTGGTTATGAAGCGGATCCTTCCTGCTATGCTTTTCCTAACGTGGTGCGTTCTCATAATCCCCGTGAAGCGGTCAAGGATGCAGATGCGGTGTACACGGATGTATGGGTGAGTATGGGACAGGAAGACGAAACGGAGAAACGCTTGAGGGATTTTGAAGGATTCCAGGTAGACAAAGAATTAATGCAAGGTGCTAAAGTGGGAGCGATTTTCCTTCATTGCCTTCCTGCCCGCCGTGGTCTGGAAGTCTCGGAGGAAGTGATAGATGGTCCCCAATCCGTTGTCTTTGACCAGGCGGAGAATCGCCTTCACGTCCAGAAAGCCCTTCTCAAGCTCCTGTTGGAGGGAGGATTGTGATGGGCTTGGCGGGAATTTGTGTGGAGAAAAAGATGTCCCGGCTTTCTCAAAAGGAAGTAGGATTCGGTTTTTTAATAGGAGGTGATGGAAAATGAAGCGTGCCCTCGTCGTTTATAGTGGTGGCTTGGACACCACGGTGTGCATTCCTTTGCTGAGGGAAGAAGGTTTTTCTGAGATCCACACGGTGACTGTGGACGTGGGGCAACCTGCGCAGGACCTTCAACAGGCGGAGGTACGCGCGAGGGCTTTGGGGGCTATCCACCACCAGGTAGGTGCCAAGCGCGAATTTGCAGAGAAGTATTGTGTTCCTGCCATTTGGGCGAACGCGGACTATTTTGGCTATCCTCTCTCCACTGCCCTGGCACGACCCCTCATTGCGGAGAAGGCAGGAGAGGTAGCCCGAATGCATGGTCCTTTTGATGCGGTGGCTCACGGTTGCACGGGAAAGGGGAATGACCAGTTTCGTATAGAGTTTGGTTTGCGTCTCCACCTTCCTCAGGTGGTGATTCGTGCCCCGATAAGGGAACGCAATCTCACTCGCAGTGTGGAGTTGGCTTATGCCAGGAAGGTGGGGGCGCCAATCGCTCAATCAGAGGGGAAGATTTACAGCGTAGACGAAAATCTCTGGGGGCGGAGCATTGAAGGAGGCGTGCTGGAGGACCCCAGCTTCCCACCTCCCGAGGACATCTATGAGTGGACCGTTGCCCCCGAGGAAGCGCCCGAGAAGGGAGAAGAGGTGGAGGTGGACTTCGAAGAGGGCGTGCCGGTTGCCCTTGGTGGGGAACGCCTTGCTCCTCTGGAGTTGATCCAGTTAGCGAACCAGGTTGCGGGAAAGCACGGCGTAGGGAGGATTGACATTATGGAGGACCGGGTGATTGGCTTGAAGGCTCACGAGAATTACGAATGCCCTGCGGGGGTCTTGCTCATCACGGCGCATCGTGCGTTAGAGGCTTTGGTTTGCACTTATCAGGAGCGTCGGTTCAAGGAACTTGTGGACCGGGAGTGGGCGGATTTGGTGTACAAGGGGTTGTGGGGCGATCCCCTTTTTGAAGACCTTATGGCATTCATTGGGTCAGTGCAGAAGCGGGTGACGGGAAAAGTGCGGATGCGGTTATACAAAGGCACCGCTACGGTCGTGGCGCGTCAGAGTCCCTGGGCGCTATATTCCGAGAAGGCAGTAAGTTTTGATGATTCAGAGGAGTTTGACCAGAGTGCGATGACAGGGATGGTAAAGACATACGCTCAGGCAAGCCTCTTATATCAGAGGATTAAAGAGAGGATGGCAAAAGATGGGGGATAGAGGATTTCTTTTCCCTTCCGGGGCGTTTTTTTTGGAGGTGGGGGTTTATGAGCGCCCGTAGGAAACTATGGGGAGGAGTGTTCAAGAAGTCTCCAGATGCTCGGGCGTGGGAGTTTTCGCGTGCGCCGGAGGTGGATGCAGAGCTCCTGCCCTATGAACTTCGCGTCTCACACGCTTATGTGAGGGCTCTCCGAAGGGCAAAGGTCCTTTCTCCCCGTGAAGGGGCTGTCCTTCTCAAAGCCCTGGAGGAGCTGATGGGAGAAGCCAGGCAGGGGGTGCTTTGCCTTCCTGATGACGTGGAGGATGTTCATACTGCGGTGGAATCGTTTTTGAAAGAGCGCTGTGGTGAGGTCGCTATGCGTCTTCATCTTGGGCGGAGCAGGAATGATCTGGTGGTGACTTCTACACGGATGTGGTTGAGGGATCGCGCTTCGGGAATGATGAAAAGAATTAAGCGCTTGCAGGGGGTGCTCCTCAATTTGGCAAAGAAGCACCGGGGTCACTTACTGCCCGCATACACGCATTACCAGATTGCCCAGCCGATTACGCTTGGCTTTCATTTCCTTGCTTATTTCTGGATTTTGCAGAGGGATGGAGAGCGCTGGCAGAGGGTGGGGGACTATGCCAACCTCTGCCCCCTTGGGAGTTCGGCATTGGCAGGCACTTCTGTGCCTTTGGATCGCCTGTTTCTTGGGCGGGCTTTGGGTTTTCGGGGAGTTACTCCCAACGCCCTGGATGCGGTGAGTGACCGCGATTTCCTGGGCGAGGCTTTGCACGCTTCGGCGATGTTGATGCAACACTTATCCCGCCTCGCCCAGGAAATGGTCCTGTGGTCTACTTATGAGTTTGGTTTTCTGACTTTGGATGAGTCTCTGACGACGGGAAGCAGTATTATGCCTCAAAAGCGAAACCCGGACATTGCAGAATTGATTCGCGCTCGCTCCTCCATAGTTTCAGCGAACCTGTCTGCTTATCATTCGCTGATGAAAGGCTTGCCCCTTGGTTACCACCGCGATATGCAGGAGGACAAGACACTGTTGATGCCGAGCGTCCAAATTTGCCAGGACTCTCTGGAACTCTGCCTGGCGATGCTCAAAACCGCAAAGTTTCATCTGCCCCGAATGGCACAGCTGGCGCGGGAAAACTTTTCGGTGGCGACCGCCGTTGCGGAAGGGCTCGCCGGGCGCGGAGTGCCTTTTCGGGAGGCGCACGAGCGAGTGGGCAAGGTGGTTCGTTATTGTATGGAGCGGGCGCTCGCATTGGAGGACCTTTCGGATGCGGAGTGGTCCCGCTGGTTTCCAGAAATTTCTTGCGAGGAGCGGAAGAAGTTTCGCTCGGAGGAGGTGGTGAAAGGGCGCGAGGTCCTTGGGGGCACGGGGCAACGGGCGTTTTCAGCTCAATGGCGCTCCGCAAAAGGGGCTTTGGGGAAAAGGGGATTTTCCTGATTGCATGGGATATTGGAAATCCCCTCGGTTTGGCCTATCCATTGAAAAGAGCGTGGGTTGGGGTATCGTTGCTTTACTGCACGAGAGGAATTAGGAGGTGTGAGTATGCAAGCAGGAGAAAGAGCCCACAGTTCTTCTGTGAAGAGATGGGGGGCTTACGTTTTGGTCACTCAGGGGTGTTTGCGCCTTGTTCTGGCGTCTCAAGCGATTTTTCTCTATTCCCTGGCTCGCTCCTTCATAGTGACGGGTCCTGAGGAATTTGTCCCTGAGGTACGAGATCCGAAGGATGGCGATGTGGTCACGGTGTACTCCATTGGGCGCCCTCCCTACGTAGAGTATCTGCCCGCAGGGGGGAGGGATGCCCAGAGACTGAGGACGGAGATTCTTCAGGAGTTCCCCAATTGGAGGATTGTGGTTGGGGATGCCCTTGAGGGAGAGTTCCATCTCCTGCAGTACAAGGCGAGAAACCCCGCACCCCACGTGGGTGGTGCTTTGCTAAGGGGGCGGTTTACAGGCTCCGGTGCGGGGCGCGAGGGTCCCATTCGGTTCGTCCAACTTCTGGAATTCAACCATCCCGCTGACCCGCGATGCCCCCATCCCATCCCCCACCTGGACCCCTGCCCTGCCGATGACGACCTGCCGTTTTACTATACAGAAGAGCAACACCGGAAGACCAGTACGGCAAATTCCTTGCTTTTCTTTGATGACTGGTGGAGGAGGTGCCCCAGTCACCCGGGGCATCTCTGGTGGCGGGCGGATTTGTTTATGGTGACGTGGGATGGCAGTACGACGGTGACCATTCACGACGGGATTCGGTGGGGCTGGGATTTACGATGCGTGCCGGAGCCTTCCTCCTTGCTTGTTATGAGCGGTGGTGTGGCGCTTCTTTTTTCTCGCCGCTGGCGCTCGCGGGTTGGTTTTTTCTGCAAAGATAGGGGTTGTGGGTCTCCATAGTTTGCCCCCCTTTGACGGGGGATTTGAGGTTAGGTATATTGAGGAGGTAATGGGTCGTCGAAGGAACAAGCGAGCAGAACTCCCCGTGCACGGAAGCACCTGTGTCCTTGGCAGGATTGAAAGCCCTTTGGATAGAATGGAAGGAGCAAGTAAATGGCAGGAGGTGTGAGGAAAGAAAGGCATTTCCGGGTCAACCGGAGCGAGGCATACCGGGGCGTGGCTCGTTTATCCGGCTATTTTGGAGGGACATCCGAGCCGGGTTTGGATTTGTGGTGGGTAGGTGAGTTGGTCTATTGTGAAGGGAGATGGTTAAAGGGTTATTGGCCAAGTAAGTGAGATAAAAGATATGATTGAAAACCCTATGCCTAAAAAACAAACAAAACAGGCAACAATGTTTGGCACATATGAGTTTCCATCTTACGAAGAGATAATGGAGGCTTACGCTAAGGAATTTGCAAATTATATCCTTCCTAAAGGAGATACTATATTTGGTTTTTGGATGCAGACATTGGCTGATTTGGAGTTTTTAGATTTGGAATTACAAGGATTAACTGATGAATATAAAATTGACCCTGTAAATAGAGTAGTTAACTTCAAAGGCGATGAAGAATTTATAAGGTTAAGAATTGCGCATCTTGAAAAAGTTAAAGGAAAAACAACTCTTTATACTGATTTGGTGGATAAGTTTGGCGACACCAATGCTTATGCCTTTCACAACCTTTACCCATATAAAGGGAAATTTTATCCACGGGTTGTAAGGACTTTAATCAACGCCTTTAAGTTAAATAATGATTCACTTCTATTAGACCCTTTCAATGGTTCAGGAACTGCTACACATGAGGCTTCTCTTATGGGAATTAAAAGCGTTGGCATAGATGTTACCCCAATGGGAATTGTTTTATCTGAATTGAAAAATGATTTACTTTTTATTGATGAGCAAAGATTGAATTTTGCACCAAGGGAACTACAAAATATTTTTCAGGCAATAGAAGACAAAAGATGGGAACATTCTGACCCTTTGATTCGCAAGTTAATGTTAGCAGTATATTTTGATACAGTTGACGCCTTTGTAAGGACTTCGAGATATAATAGAAAAGGTAAGGTGGGTCTCTTTATTGAAAAGTTAAACTACATAAAAAATTGCTATAAAAAGACGATGGAAATCAAAAACAAATATGGGCTTAAATTTGAACCTGCCCGCATTATAGAGGGTGACATACTCGGACTAAAAAACATGAACGAAATGGAAGGAAAGTTTGATGCATGTATTACAAGTCCACCTTATTATTTTTCTATAGATTATGTTGGAAAGGATAAAATTGCTTATGATTATTTAGGTGTGGATATGAAAAAAATTGAATCCAAATATTTGGGAATGAAAAATGGAAAACCGAGAGGTAATTACAGTGGATTGCCTCCAAAGGTTGCTATGTATTATGAGGATTTAAAGGAATCAATAAAAAATATCTTCTGGGCATTAAAACCTGGCGGTAAGTTAGCAATCATAATTGGAGATAGTACTGTTAGTGGCAAAAAGATACCAACAACTATGGCAACTAAGAAATTCTGTGAGGAAGTTGGATTTAAATTTGAAAAATTAATATTCAATCCCCTTTTAGGTGCTCGCAATAGGGCAATAAGGGGGGAAAGTGTAATAATCTGTCATAAACCAGACGGAGTGTAGACTATGCAAATTAGAAAATTACTCATTTGTACAGAACCGAGAAACGAAATAGAAAAGGGTCTAAAAAGAATGTACTTAAAGAGAGTACAAGAAATGTTTAAAAGAACCCTTAGTACGGAATCAATTTTTAATATTTTTGATGAGGTTGTTCATGGGTTATCTCAAGCCTCCCTTGTGAGTGAAAACTTATATAGTTTTTATGAATCTTTATTGACGATAACATCATATTATCAACATAGTCAAGCTGGGCGGGGCAATCTCGTTGCCAAACTACTGGAAGACTTGGGAACTTCAGAAAAAATGGCGTTTGAATTTGCTTTAAAGAAACTGCCCCAATGGTTAGGACAAACCACCAAATTGGAAGAGTCTGAGCTAACAAAACAAAAGTTTGACATTGTTAATAAAAGTAAAGATAACCTTGCCTTTTGTGAGTTAAAAATGAAGGTTTATTCTGGCTGTACTGCAGGAAGGGTTGAATTGATGGAAAAGTTTAATAAATTTACGGAGTTGATTATTGCGAACCAAGTATTTAGAAATTGCATTAAGAATGCGGGTATAAAAAACGTTTTTCTCATAGGCGGAATCTTGTTTGATATTCAAGGAGAACCTGCAACAACACAAAAAGATGAAGAATGGGGAATCTGTTATAATGGTCTATTGAGAGGTAAAAACGATATAATCAAAACTCTGAAAGATAGAAATATTCAATATAATATTGATGAAGAAAAGCTACCTGAAAAGGCATTCCTTATAGAATTTATAATTGATGGAATACAGGTAAATGTTGTTGCTGTTTATGGGAATGAAGTTATTAAAAGCCTTTTTGTAGGTGAGCAAAAGCACAATATTGAGCATTTTAAGAAACAGTTAGAAGAAATGTTGTATGATGATTTGTGGTTGGGGCAAATAATTACAATGAGTGAAAGAGCGGTATTGGATCAGAACTTTAAGAAAAATAAAAACTTGAACAATTATGTAATCTCCATCTTGAAAAATAATGAAATTTTATCGGAAGTTAAAAAGTTTCAATTAAATAGGGATGATAAAACATTAGAACAGGTCACAAAAGGGATAGTTGAGATGATAAGAGAATATGATGAGAACTTATTAGATATAAGGCCTACGCTGGCAGAGATGATAATTAACTACTGTGGCGAAGATTATGTTGCAGATATCATTCAATTTTTGTCATGTAAGGAGGTTGCTGATTTTATAAAAGAGGAATTTCCCCAGTGACCCGACTGTCTTCAGTACATCACACAGCACCAGCTGTTCCCCAATGAGATACCAGTATTGTCTTTGGGTTACCAAAAGCCTACCACAGATGGTTCGTGCATAGCTCCGAATTCGTCGGAGTAATTTTGCCTGGCTTGCTAATCGCAGAAAAACTAATAAGTGAAAATCTGAATCAAACTAATGAGAATGCATGGAGAGATGCTGGGATAAGGAATTGCGCGTTCTCCCTAGGCGGGACAAGTATCCTCAATTTATGAAGAAGGAAGGAATTTCTAATAGGGGGTTAGGCGGATGGGTATTTTTCTGCGACGGACGGTGAATCTTTCTGATTTGATTTGAAGCGAGAAAATGGAGGGGTATTCTAAGGGCTATGAAATCCACGAAGAGGCTTTTTTGTAATGGCAGGGATGCTTTAACAGGGAAGCGGGTTCATTTGTTGGTGGTGGGGGGGCGGGTTGCTTATGTGGGGGATGAAGCGCCCTCGGCGGATGTCAAAGAGGATTTGGGGGATTGTTTTATTCTGCCGGGGTTTGTGGATGCGCACTGTCATATCCTTTCTATGGGGCTTCACTTGTTGCGGTTGGACCTATCGGATTGCGATACCCGGGAGGCGGTGCTGGCTCGGTTGAAGGAATGTGCGGATGAAACTTCTGAGGAGTGGATTCAAGCGGTGAATTATGATGCTCATCGTTTTGGAAATGGGCAGGACCTCACTGCAAAGGAGATAGACGCAGTGGTTCCTCATCGCCCGGTGGTGTTGCGTCACGTGAGCGGTCATTCGGTGGTGGTGAATACGGAGGCGCTGAGGCGAGCGGGCATTACTCCTTCCACTCCCGACCCGCCAGGGGGGCGCATTCGTCGTGAGGAAAGTGGAGACCCAACGGGTGTCCTGGAGGAGGAGGCGATGGGCTTGGTTTATCGATGTGTGCCGAAGCCCACTCAAACTCAGATGGAATCGGCGATAGAGAGCGCCTGGAGGCGGATGTTTTCCCGTGGAATTACAAGCGCGGGGGATATGGCTACGGGCACTTACGATCTTTCTGGTGAGTGGTCAGCGTATCAAGCGGTGGCGGATGCAGGGCAATGCGGAAGGACCGCCCTTTTCGTTTTGTATGAAAAGGTGTTGAACTGGGAAAGAGATGAGGATACACGGGATCGGGAGGGCTTGTTGAAGGTGGAGGGTGCCAAGGTGTTTGTAGATGGGGCGATAGGACCGGGCACGGCAGGCTTGCGGGGTGAATATGTGGGGGGTGGGTCGGGTTATTTGCTTCTGGAGAGAGAGGTTTTGCATCAGGCGGTGCGGGATTTAGAGGCGAGAGGATGGAGGATAGCCCTGCATGCCATAGGGGATCGCGCAGTGGATGAGGTGATAGATGCCCTTCAGTTTTCAAAGGAGCCACACCGGCATAGGGTAGAGCATGCGATGCTTCTGGATGAAGGGCAAATCGCTCGCTTGAAAGAATTGGGTTGCTGGGTGGTGATGCAGCCGGAGTTTTTGCTTCGGTTTCAAAAGGCTTATTTTCGCCGTTTGGGGGAGCGAGCGAGTCGTCTGAAGCCCTTCCGTTCCGCCCTGCGACAAGGGGTGAAACTGGCTTTTTCCAGTGATGCCCCCATCGTCCCAGGCGACCCCTGGGTGGGCATTTCCGTGGCGGTGAGCCGTCCTCCAGGCTTTGACCAGGAAGAAAACATCTCCTGGGGGGAAGCTGTTCGCCTTTACACGGAGGGAGCGGGGAAAGCGGTGGGGTTGGAAGGCGTGGGAGGATTGTGCCCGGGTGATTGGGCAGACTTTCAGGTGTATGAGCACCCTCCGCAGGAGGGCGCCCCGTCTCCTGTAAGGGTTTTCAGGGGGGGTGAGGAGGTGTATAGGGGGTAGGCATTCAGGGCTGTGCTAATGGGGTAGAGTGAAAATGATAGAAGTGTAGATACGTGCGTGGTGCCCGGAACACCACGCCCTCCTCATAGATCGCAGTTGGAAGGGGGTCGGCTTCGTTCGACCCCCCACCGGAGCAGGGGAGTTTCTCCCACTCCTTTTACGGGACTAAAGGGTTCATCGGTTTTCCAAAATCAAGTAATCTTCAAGGTATGGCGAACCCTTTTCACACAGCCCAAGCCCAGCTTGACGAAGCAGCACGGCTTCTGGGCTTGGATTCCGACGTTCATTCCCTTCTTCGTGAGCCGATGGCAGAGGTTACCGTTCGGTTCCCTGTTCGGATGGATGATGGAAGTGTCCAGGTTTTTACGGGATTTCGCGTTCAATATAACTGGGCTCGGGGACCGTGCAAGGGGGGATTGCGGTTTCATCCTGATGAGACGTTAGACACGGTGCGTGCCTTAGCGGCCTGGATGACGTGGAAGACCGCAGTGGTGGATTTGCCTCTGGGAGGGGGCAAAGGGGGCGTGGTGTGTGACCCCAGGGAATTGAGCGAGGTGGAGTTAGAGCGCCTCAGCAGGGGCTACATCCGAGCGGTTGCCCCGATTTTGGGTCCGGAGAAAGATGTACCCGCTCCGGATGTGTACACCAATCCGCAGGTGATGGCTTGGATGAGAGATGAATATGACGTGATCGCGGGGGCGCATATGCCCGGGGTCATCACAGGAAAGCCGTTGTCGTTGGGTGGTTCTGCGGGGCGTGAGGATGCGACGGCGCGGGGAGGAATGTATTGCTTGCGCGAAGCGGGAAAGGTTCTGGGGTTAGATCTTGCTCGCTGTAGCGTGGCGATACAGGGCTACGGGAATGCGGGGAGCCACGCCCATCGCTTGCTGGAGGAGATGTGGGGCGCCCGCGTGGTGGCGGTTAGTGATTCTCGGGGCGGAATTTATAACCCCGAAGGACTTCCCTATCAAAAGGTCAGGGAGCATAAACTCCAGAGCGGAAGCGTGGTGGGCTTCCCGGGAGCGAAAACGATCTCCAATACGGACCTGCTCTGCCTGGAAGTGGACATCCTCATCCCTTCCGCGCTGGAAAATGTGCTGACCGCCGAAGTCGCTCAAGGTGTGCGGGCAAAGGTGGTGGCGGAACTCGCCAATGGACCCACCACTCCCGAAGGGGATGCGATCCTCTATAAGAAGGGAGTTTTCGTGATCCCCGATTTTCTGTGCAATGCGGGTGGTGTGACCGTGAGTTATTTTGAGCAGGTCCAGAACTCGGCAAACGAGCGCTGGCCGCTTCAGGAGATTCACCGTCGCCTGGATGAGACGATGACCAATGCCTTTCACGTGGTGCACGGGGTTTCGGTCAAGAGGTCGCTTCCGATGCGGATGGCGGGATACCTGGTGGCGATGGAGCGAGTGGTGGAAGCCTGCCGTGCTCGTGGTTGGGTGGGCAAGCGAGCCGTGCGGGTTGCGGAGCACTGCCCCGAATAAAAGGGACCCGCGCCCGAGACTTCTTCTGATGGGGACCGCAAGCCCCGATGCCCTCGGGAGGGGCACAGGTGGCACCCCGTGTTTTTTCGGGTCTTTCCTCCAAGGCGAGCGCTCGCGCATAGGAGCGAGGGGTAAACTGAAAGCACCCTGAGGAAAGGCTAACAGCGATGGAAGAAAAAACAGGGAGGTCTCTTCGTCGCCTCAAGTCTCCTGAAGAACTGGAAGTGGAAAAACTCCAGAAGGAGATAGAGGATCGGAAAGAGAGAATCGTAGAACTGGAACTTGAGATTGAAACCCTCAAGCGGGATCTCGCATCCTTTCAGGCGGAAGTTGATAGGAGGTTGGGTCCCCTTTACGTGGAGCTGGACCGGCTGGCGTTGCGCCGTAGGCGCTATGAAGCGCGCATAGAAAGGCTGAAGAAGTATAAAAAGCAAGGAAGGAAGTTAAACCCCGAGACGATTGAAAAGGAGATTGACGAACAATTTCAAAAGGAATGGGAGGAACTAAGGGAGAAGCAGAGGCGGGCGGAAGCCTCTGCCCAGCAGGCGCCCGAACCCCTTTCCCTGGATGAAAAGGAGGAACTCCAAAGGGTTTATAGAAAACTCGTCCGGCGGTTTCACCCCGACCTTGCGGAATCCGAAGCGGAGCGGGAGAGAAACCACCGCATTATGATTGAGATCAATCAGGCTTATGCGGAGGGGGACCTTCATCGGTTGAAATTGCTGGAGGCAAAGGAGTTTCCGGAAGAGGCACCGTTGAACGAGACGGTTGGAGAGAAACTGGTCCGCCTTATCCGCCGGCGCTATGAACTGGACCAAGCCATCGGGAGGCTTGAGGGAAAACGGGAGGAACTTCGTGCCAGCAAAACGTATCAATTGATGCAAAGGGTGAAAGAGGAAGCGGAGCAGGGGAACGACCTCTTTGCGGAGTGGGAAGGGGAACTTGAAGAGGAGATAGCCCGCGCCCGGGAGGAACTGGCAGAGGTGATTCAGAACTTTAAGGATAGGGTGGTGGAGGTTTTTTGGGGTCGCTGGATTGAGGTGTAAAGGATGAGTGAGAACCAGGACCTTCCCAGGGTTGCCCCGCAGGGGTGGCTGGATTTTGACCCCCGAAGGGAGAGTCCTTTTATAGAGCGGACCGCAGGGATGCTGGCGAGCTCGGAAGGGTGGAAGAGGCGCTTCCTGATGTTGCTGAATCGGGCACTGGAGGTAGCTGAGGGGATAGAGGATGCAAAGTGTCGGAGTTGGGCGCTTTGTGCTATTGCTGAGGAGTTGGGGAAGGTAGACATAGATCGGGCACGGGAGTTGTGGGAGCGGGCACTGGAGGTAGCTGAGGGGATAGAGGATGCAAAGTGTCGGAGTTGGGCGCTTTGTGCTATTGTTGAGGAGTTGGGGAAGGTAGACATAGATCGGGCACGGGAGTTGTGGGAGCGGGCA
>CAZVXY010000009.1:0-81576 GCA_964631245.1 uncultured Fimbriimonadales bacterium | reverse complement strand
AAAGTCAAGGGCGGGGCAGGATTTTTCGGGGTGCCAAAAATCAGGTAGAAATACTTGGTAAGGAGTGATAAGTGCTCCTAAAAAGAGAGGCTCCTGGGGCTTGGGTGGCGCTTCGCGCGAGAGAAGAAAATGGGGGGGCTAACGGGTTTTTTCACTCCCCAAGGATGTCCCGGAGGAGGTCTTCTAATACTTATAACCTTTGATTTCGTCCTCGGTGAACTCCACTCCCAATCCAAGGACAAGGCGATTCACAAAATTGAAATAAGCCACTACAAGATTGAGGTGAAGGATATCGCGGTCAGACAAGCCTGCCTTTCGCAAACTCTCCAGGTGATGAGGAGTGGTTTCTGCTGGGGCACGCGTCAATTGGAGGGCATAATCCACGAGGGCTTTCTCCCGTTCCGAGAGCAGGGTCCATTTTCGTTCCAGGACGGACTTGAGTTTCTGTTCGTCTTTCCAGAAAGTTTTGAGGGCTTCCAGGTGGTGACGCACGCAGTACTCACAGTTATTCTCGGATGAAACTGTGACGGCGACCAGTTCACGCTCCGCTCGTGAGAGGCTTGTTACCGTTTCAAACATAAGGAGCGTATAGAGCCTCAGGTGAGCACGCATTGTTTGGGGTAACAGACTATGCACCCGCATAACATTGGATACTTTGCCTCGCGTACTCTGGATTTCTTCATAGAGTTCCTTAAGGTCTTGTTCGGCACGAGTTTCGTCTATTTGTTCAATCCACGGCATAGGCAGTTCTCCAGAAGTAGCCTGCTCACGTCAAGCCTGCAGGAAGACATTGGACGTTTTGTTTTACCCTTTTATCTGCCTCTGCGGAGTGTCCGGGCGCACTTTTGAGGAAGGGATTCTTTTCCGGTTATGGGCTGATTTCCCTGGGGGATGGTCTTGAGTGTAGGGGGATCATTCTGCTCGGTCGTGTCGGTGCCAGGTTTCAATACGGCGTATCGTTCCACTGCTGGAGCGCATTACGATGGACTCGGTGCGTGCTCCATATCGTGTGAAGCGCACCCCTTTGAGCATATCACCCGAAGTAATGCCCGTTGCCACAAACATCACGTTTCCGCCCGCCATATCCTCAGCGGAGAAAACGCGATCTATGTCCCCGCTCACCATTTTTTCGGCTCTGGCTCGCTCTTCCTCGTTTCGGAAGACCAATTTGGCTTGCATATCCCCTCCATAACAGCGAACGGCGGCGGCGGTAATCACTCCTTCTGGCGCTCCTCCAATTCCGAAGAGGGCGTCAATTCCCGTTTCGGGGTCTATGGCGGCGATGCCCAGGGTAATGTCGCCATCGCTAACCAGTCGGATTCTGGCGCCGGCGCGGCGCACCTCGCTGATGAGTTTTTCGTGTCGTGGTCGGTCCAGCATTCCAACGGTGAGGTCTTCCACTTTTTTCCCGAGGCATTTGGCAATAGATCGCAGGTTGACCGCAGGGGGGGCTTCAATATCTATGGCGCCCTTGGCAGCATCTTGCACGACGAGTTTATCCATATAACAATCGGGGGCGTGCATAAGGACGCCTTCTCCTTCTATCGCCGCGGCGAGGACGCTGATGGCATTGGGCAAGCCGTTGGCGCAAAGGTTGGTTCCTTCAAGAGGGTCTACGGCTATGGCGATGGCAGGACCATCTCCTCCGCCGACTTCTTCCCCGATGTAGAGCATAGGGGCTTGATCACGTTCGCCTTCTCCGATGACGATACGCCCCCGGATACTCATTTCCCCAAGGGCACGACGCATAGCATCGCAGGCGGCTTGGTCCGCCGCGTGCCTGTCTCCTTTTCCGACCCACCGGGCGCTGGCGAGAGCGGCCGCTTCGGTGACCCGTACAAATTCCAGCTCCAGATTCCGTTCCATACCTGCGGAATTAAGTTTACCTCAGGGGGGGGATGGAGCAGGTGTTTATGAAAAAGGGCAGGGGCTGCCCCGCTAATGGGGCAAGCCCCTTCAGGTGCAGGCAGGCACTTGTGAGTGTCTATGGATAAATACGTCGGAGTTTCCGAGAAAGTTCCCCAGCGGACATTTTTTTCCGCTAATGGCTTTGTTCCCACGGAACGTCCACTGCTGGCACGGGAACTTCCGAAAACTCGTAAGTAGGACGTTGGAAGATTTGATTAAGTTCACGGTTGAATGTTAAAAAACGCAAAATATCCCAAAAGATTGTTAAAATTTTCACAAAGTAAGGAAAGGGCAAGAGACGCCCGAACCTCAGGGGGAAGCCCTTTTAGGGAGTACTTGAATTTCTTTGGTAACTTCCGCTCCCCGGATGACCGCCTTGACGAGGACGGTCCCCTCGGCGAGGGCATAGAGCCTGCCCCCCTGGTCTATCCAGGCGCTGTTTCCCAAGCAAGACCAGAGCACGTGAGAGTTTTCCACTTTGTTCCCCTGCTCATCCTGCACGGTGAGGAGTGTAGTTTCTCCCACGTGAAGAAAGTCGCTTTTAGAGATGATGAGAAAGTTTTTCTCTGGTGGGAGCCAGGGCGGGGCATAGAGCAGGATGGCGTTCGCGACAGGACGCTCTACACCCTCACTGGGTCTATTCAGCAAGAGGCCTCCCGCACAGAGGGCGGAGCTCCCACCCCCATCCAGATTAATGGCATCCACACAGCCCAGACGCTTCATTATCTCCGCAAGTTCCATAAGAGTAACTCCCTGGGAGAAGGACCACCTGCCCTCCACGACCACCCAGATCACATCTGAGTTTTGAGTAACTCCTATGGCCGTTCTGGGATGCCTTTTGGTATAAAGGGAGGAAGCGAAGCGCTCTCTCGCATAGTCCTTGACGATTTTCCCCTCTTTGAGGAGACGGGGACCTCCGCTAACGACATACTCTATTGCGCCATAGTTGAGAGCCCCTTTGAGGGAAAGGGAGATTTTCCACATATTCCCTTCGCGAGCGTAGGGGAGAAGGGCTTTATATTTTTCCGGTCCTGCGATGAGGACGAGGTGTTGCTCCTGCACGGGAACCGTTTTAGTTTCTGGCACGACATAGCGAAACTCTGCGAGGGCATCCCCGGACGTTCGGAGGGGTTGCTCCCTTCTCAAGACAAAATGGTAGGAGGGGACCTGGGCGACAGCAACCCCTCCTCTGGGCGTGGCGAGGACGATTTCATTAGGTTTTGCCACGCGATTGACCCCATCAATTTTGAGGACGGAAGAATCCGAGAAGACAATGCGGGCGTCCCATTCTGGTTCATCAAAGAGGAGGGGGCTTTTGCCCCAGGCGACAACCGCTCGGGGAGGGAAGGGCTCACTAAGGATTTCTCCTTTGACGATGAACAGTCCGAGGGGGTCGCCATTGGGGGCAAAGTAATCGGCATTGAGACCGGCAGAGGCACCCCACCGGCGCGCCAGAGAGGAGACGGTTTCGCGTGCGTGGGGCGAGCCATCCTCCGGGAGCACCTTATCCCGCGCCACGACCGCTTCCAGATAGATGTTTTCCGATGGATGGCGGAACTTCAAAGAATGGATGATGAGGGGAGGGCGAAACCGAACTTCCTGGCGATAGAAGACCCCGGGGCGGACCTCTTTCACCCAATGCAAGGAGGGAACATCGGGAAGCTTTTGTGCGAAGGGAATGAGGAGGAGGAAGGCAAGGGCATTCATTCGTTTTCCACTCCCTTTTCCAGGAACGAGAGAACCCCGGAGGTGGCATCAAGTTTGGCTCGCACCCCCAGGAAAAGGCTTGCCATCTGCTCACAATGTCCAAAGGGAAAATCCATCACCGCTGGAATGCCCAAATCGTGAACCCTCTCATAGACGATTTCCCTCCAGGGAGGCATAAGGGATTCCGGGTCTCGGAGTTCATCCGTGCGTGTCATTTCTCCGATAACGATTCCAGCTGATTTTTGCAGGACGCCTGCATTGCGCAGGTGCGTTAGCATCGCATCCACCCTGTGGGGAGATTCATCCACATCCTCTATGAGAAGGATTTTTCCCGTGGAGTCGATGGCGTAAGGGGTTCCGAGGCTATCGCATATCAAACACAGGCATCCTCCCACGGTTTCCCCCTCCGCCAATCCTGGGGTTATGGTTATGGGCTTTGGGGCTTCTGGAGGTATCTGAAGGAGATTGCCTTCCATCGCATCCCACCACATTTGAACGACCCAGGGTTCCCGCGGTTTGTTGAAGGTAAGGAGCATAGGGGCATAAAGGGTGACAAGCCCTAAGCGGTTAAAAGCGAGGTGGAGAGTAGTGATGTCGCTGAACCCTACGAAGAGTTTTGGGTGTTTTGCCATTTCCTCTATATTCAGGTAGGAGAAAAGTCTGGCGCATCCGTATCCCCCTCTGGCGCAAAGGATTGCCTTGACTTCAGGGTTAAACCACGCCCGCTGTAACTCTTCCGCACGGGCAGAGTCGTGCCATCGCCCCTTCTCCCCCGGCACCAGGCATTCTCCCAATAGGACGTTATATCCTCTCTTACTCAGAAGGTCTAATCCTGCCTGGTACTGCTCCCACGAGGCAGGACTGGCAGGCGCCACCACAGCAAGGGTATCACCGGGTTTTAGAGCCCGTGGTTTCCTCATAGTTTCCTCATAAAGAGGATTAAAACACGATTTGTTTCTCCCTTGCTCGGACATTGAGGACCAAGCCCAGGAGAGCGAGGCTGGTTACGAGGGAAGAACCACCATAACTCATAAAGGTGAGGGGGACACCCACGATGGGGAACAAGCCAAGGGTCATAGCGAGATTGACCAGAATGTGGAAACTGAACACCGCAAACGCACCCGTAGCCAGAAAAGCATCAAAGGGAGTTGGCGCAGTAGTAACTGCTCGCCATATTCGGAAGAGGAAAACAGCGAACGCCCCGAGGACGATGACCGAGCCAATGAACCCCCCCTCTTCAGCGATGACGACGAAGATGAAATCCGTCGTTTGTTCAGGGACGAGCCCCGCTTCTTTGATTCCTCCCTTCAAATAGCCTTCACCCAGCACTTCCCCTTTCGCCACGCTCAACATAGCCATCCGAGAATGATAACTTCCCTCTCCGGTAAGCAGGGCGAGGATTCTTTCCTTCTGGTATTCTCGTATGTAGCCTGTGTGCCAGGCAAAAATAAACGCTATAACGCCCACTCCAGCCACAGCGGTTAGATAGCGAAGGCGCTGGTTGGCGACGAGCGACATTGCTCCCCAAATGCAAAGGAAGACGAGGCTGGTTCCCAGGTCTGGTTGACGGAACACCAGGACAAAGGGGGGCAGGACGTGCAAAAGGGAGAGAGCAAACTCGCCCGGAGAACGTATTCTGTCTTTCGCAGAGGCGAAGTGAGCAGATAGTGTGAGGACTAACAGGAGCTTCGCAAGTTCGCTGGGTTGGAATTGCAAGGGTCCCAGGTCAATCCACCGCTGAGCCCCCCTTGCGGATTCACCGAATTGAGGGATGAAAACAGCAAGGAGGAGCGAGAGATTGAACAGATAGAGGAAAACACGAAGGCGCATCCAAAAACGCACATCCACCAACCAGAACAGGGCAAAGACGGGAAGCCCGATTGCCAACCAGATAACCTGCTTTTTGAAGTGAAGCCCCCCCGCTTGTACGGAGGAAGCGCTCCAGAGGGCAAGCAAGCCGATGAAAAGAAGAAAGCCCGCACAGGCAAGGAGAACCCAATCCACGGTGCGCCATCGCTCGCGGGGCGAGGGTGGCTCTGCAGGGCGAAGCCGAACGCCTTGAGGTCTCCCTATAGCATTAGAATTTTACCAAAGCAGAACAGGAGATGCCCCTGCCCCAAGAGGCAGGGACGCTTACTCATTCCCTTTATGGGACTGTGTTAGTGTTAGTGTTCGTGCGCCTCTTCGCTGTGCTCGCCCGGGGTAGTTCCCTGGGATTTCTCTTTCAGATGCTTCCCTTCAGCATAGGCATCGGGATTTTGGTCAAACTTGGGTGCGCACTCTGCACAGCAGAAATAGTAGCGCTTACCCTTATAGTCGCGAGACCCACCTGCAGCCTTATCCGTGGAAGGGATGACGGTCCCCATAACGGGGCAGACGATGTCACCATTTTCATTGCGGAACACCACCAGGTCCGTCTCCGCCTGATTGGGGGAAGTGGTGGTTGCGGACTCGGTCTTTGTATCTCCTGTTTGCGCCGGCTGGTTCTCCGCTCCGCAAGAAGAGAGCGAAAGGAGAAGGGGCAGAAGAGCCATTACTCCAAGAGCACTTTGTTTCATCTTTCGCATTGCTTACCTCCGATCATTGAGTGTGGCTTCGCTATAGAGGCCGATGGCCCTCATCAGTTTTGCCCAGGCAACTCTCTGCTGGGCACGGGCAGACGCCACTCCTGTGAGAGCCTCCACCCAGTCCGCCAATGCCTGAGACACTTCCAACTGGATGGCTTTACCGGCTTCATAGCGTAGCATTGCTATTTTATACGCCTCTTCGGCAAATTTTGCTTCATCTATTGCTGAGGCAAGAACGGAGGGCACAGCGGTCCACTCCGCCCAGGCTTCGGCGACCTCGCTTTCAACCTGGAGTTCCATCGCTTTAGCCTCTGCCCGCATCTGGTCTGCCATTCGGGCGGATTCCTTTTCCTCGGACTTTCGCATCCCTGCGTCATAAAGGGGGAAACTCAGGACAAGTCCCGCCTTATAAAGGTCCTGGGACCTCCTGTTTTCTTCGCTCATATAGTCCGCCATAGCAAAGAGAGAAATCTCCGGATTGGCGGAGCGCCGAGCCAGTTCCGCTTTATTCTTGAAAATCTCCTGGAGATAGAAATAGAGTTGGAGTTCGGGGCGTTTTTGCCGTGCCAGGCTGAGCGCCTCCAGAAGGGTTTGGGGACCTTCTAAGGGGCGGTCCCACTCTCCTACCTCCATTTCCGCCGTCGCCTCTCGCCCCAGGGATTTCTTCCATCGGTACAGAGCGGATTGATATTCCGCCTGGGCAGTGGCGAGGCGCCTTTGGGCTCGGGACAGGTCCGCCCTGGATCGCAAAACGAAAAACTCGGGCACTTTTCCCGCCTGGAACATCTCTTGCGTGATGCGCAAAAGTTCCGTTGCTGAACTAACGCCTGCTTCCGCAGAGGATACCTCTTCCTTTTTTTGCCACACCTCTGCAAAAGCGATACGCACCTGAGTGATCAGGTCCAGTTTGGCGACATCTCGTTCTGCCACGGCGCGGGCTATCTCCGCCTTTCCGATGGCGTGAGCATTGCCTTCCCTTCCGCTGGAAAAAAACTTCCACATCACCATCAAGTTCTGCATCGCAAAGCCTTGAGGGGGTGTGGAGATGTAATTGATAGGATTGACGGTAGAACCCAGCACGGGCATCCCGGTTCCCTCCGCGAGGTAAGAGTTAAAGGAAATCATTGGTCTGAAGGGCGAAAGGAGCCCGGGATAACGGGCTTCCGCAGAAAGGATAGCCATTTCATACGCACGAAGGGTGGGATGCTGAATTTCTGCAAGTTTTTCCGCTTCCGCAAGGGAGAGCACTTTTTGCGCAAAGCCGAAGCAGGGAAGGAGCAACAGAAGCAAACAGGCTTTGGGGTTACTCATTTTCGTTCACCTCCACAGGGGGAAAAGTTGAAGGGTCTTTTTTGAATATTCTGATTTGAATCCACCGAACGAGGTCGTCCACCAGGGTATGCATAATGGGAATCACCAGCAAGGAGAGCAGGGTTCCTGCGATAAGCCCTCCCACGACGACCGTACCCAAGGGTTGATAGGCATCCAATCCCGACTTGGGTCGGAAAGCAATTTGAGCCATCACAAAGATGGTGATGAGAGCAGTCATTAAGATAGGCCTCAATCTCACGGGGCAAGCCTTGGCGACCGCTTCATTTCTCGGGAGCCCTTCCTGACGAAAGCGTATGATGAGATCTATCATAAGGATGGCGGTCACGATGTCCATTCCGCTCAACACGATGACGCCGAGGATGGAAACGGTGGAGAAACTTTGATTCATTGCCCACAGGAGAATGAAGACACCACTGAGTTCCAGAGGGAGGCTGAGGACCATCTGGAAAGGTTGAAGGAAGCCTCCAAATTGGGCACAGAGAATGAGGTACATCATCACCAGGGCGAGGAGCAAGCCCCCAAGCATTCGGCGAAAACTATCCATCATCTCTTTCATATCCCCGCGAGCTTCTATCCCGTAGCCGGGGGGGAAGTTAACCTTTTGATGGGCTTGCATCATCAAATCCATCGTCAGGTCCATACTGGGGCGACCATCTTTGCGATAGTAACCTGCCACGCTCACCACCCTCCGGAGTTGATCGTGCTCAATGAGCGTGGGGACAGAGCGATATTGGGGAGTGACCAGGTCCAGAAGAGGCACCTGTTCTCCCGAAGGTGCCACCACAAAAACTTCCGCCAGGTCTTCAAGGGAATTCCATTGCCCGGGTTCATAGCGGACTTGAAGGGTCATCGGACGGCGGTTGGGGAGGCGATAAAATTCCATAGTAAACCCACCTGCCAGGGCATAATAGACTTGTTCCGCTATATCCGCTGGGGTGAGTCCGTGCCGGGCAGATTTGGCTAAATCCACCTCAAAGGTATAACTCGGTTTGGTCATATCCCAACTCATAAAGGGCTGAGCCAGGTCGCGCTTGCCTGTGCGGGGATTGACCAAATCCTCCTGGGCTATTTTCAACACTTGCTTTCCGAGGTGATTAAGGGTGACCAGGTCAGGACCATAAAGGATCACAGCCACGGGGGCGAGCGCCGTAGCCATCACATCGCTTCCCATTTCCTTAATTTGCAGGCGCCGAATCCCGGGGATTTCCTTCAAAGCCCTTTCCTGGATGCGGTCAATGATGCTCCATATATCAGGTCTCCCCGTGTCCTTATCGGTAAAGGTGAGCATAGCAGTACAACCGTTAGGAAACATCATGTTGTATCCCGTGAAGTAGGCTCCGCCGAGCATACCGGGACCAATTTCCTGCCCAATTTCTATACTGGCGCTTACAAGCCATCCCTGTTTGCCCCCTTCCTCCAGCATAATTTTCTCTAACTCTTCCACGGCGCGCTCCGTATCCGCGAAACTGGCGCCCGGTTGCATCTCCATCTGCAGGCTGGCTTGTCCCACATCTCCCAACGGCATCATTTCCGAGCCAATGAAATAATAAAAGGTGAAACCGAGGATAAGGACTACAGCCACCCCAGAGAGGTTCACAAAGCGGTGCTTCAACATCCACCGTATGAGGCGCTCATAACCCCCTTCTAATCTCACAAGGGCGCGCTCAAAAGGATCCAGGGTCATCCGAGTAAACCAATTTCTGGTGCGCGCTTCGGGGAGCTGCATAAACCGGGAGCAGAGAACCGCGGTAAGGGTAACGGATACGATAAAACTGAAGGCAAGTCCAAAAATGATGGGAAAGCACAAACCAACGAACATAAGTTGAGTAATCCCGCCCGCCAGCATCAGAGGAATCAAGGCAATGATGAGCACGATGGTCGCCGCAAAGACCGAGCGTCGCACTTCCGTAATTCCATCAATGGTAGCGTCTCGTTGAGATTTCCCCATCCGCAGGTGACGCTCCACCGCGTGGATGTCTATGATGGCGTCATCCACCAGGCGTCCAATAGCAATGAGAAGCCCTATGAGCGTAGAAGAGTTCAAACTCATCCCCAGGGGTGCCATCGCCAGGAGGGACATAGCCAGGGAGGTAGGAATTGCGGTGAGCGCAATGAGAGTCCCTCTCCATTCCCCAAGGAAAAACAAAACGGTGAGACCCGTAAGGATGATGGCAAGGATAAGTTCCTCGTACATATTATGAAAAAGAACCCCTACGAACTGGGAATTATCATAAGCGACCGTGAGTTTTATCCCCGGATATTCGCGCTCCAATTCCGCAACGGTCTTCAAAACGGAAGCGATCGTTTCGGGAGAACTGGCATCAGGATTTTGAAGGACGTGGATTGCCACCGCCTTTTCCACCTTTCCCGAATGCAGATGATGATAGGCAGAACGTGGCTCCACATAAGCGTCCACCACCTTTGCCACGTCCGCCACGCGAACCACCTGGTCGCCCTGGGCTTTGAGGGGAACCTGAGCTATGTCCTCTGCAGAGCGCGCTAAAGTATCCACGCGAAAGACGGTTTCTGTGGTCTCGCTAGTCACGCGTCCCGCAGGCTTCGCCACGTTATAACGATCCAGCGCATCCCGAATGTCCAGAATGGAAAGCCCATAAGCCCTGAGTTTCGTACGATCCACACGCACCTGGAGTTGCCTCCGGTAACCTCCAAAGGTGGAAACGGTATACACATTCTTTGCGGAGAGCTTAATCCTGTTGAGGATTTCATTATCCGCCAAGTCGCGAAGGCGATCCAGCGTCCAGCCACGCGATTCATCCCCCGTGAGGCTCAATGTTAATACCGGGATGTTGAGAGGGTCAATGCGCACAATCCAACTTGGCTTGAGGTTAGGACCCGTAATCGGAAGGTCTGCCTGCACAATGTTGAGCAAACTCTGCACTTCCGTTTGCGCCCTTTGCATATCGGTGCCATAAGGAAACTCCAAAATCACGAGGCTGAAACCCTCTTGACTGATAGAGCGGATGAAACGCACATTAGAAATGTTCGTCATCCTCAATTCAATGGGGGAAGAAAAATAAGTCTCCATCTCTTCGGCGCTTAGCCCCGGCATCTCCGTTACAATGCCAATTTGGGGGCTTTCCACATAAGGCATAAAACGGTGGGGCATATAAAAACCAATCGCCCAAACGCCCAAAACCAACATTGCCAGATAAAACGCTATGACGACGTGAGGATGGTCAACAGAAAACTGAATGATATTGAAACCGCGTCCGTTAGAAGTTTGCATAGGAGGAACTCCAGGCTATGGTCATCGGATTCACGCTTCGCGATGAGAAAGAGAAGGTAAGACTCTCTGAGAATGCCCCTTAGCGTGGTCTGTCCCGGGTGGTGCAGAAGGAGCAGGTAATTCCCTGGGACCTTCCCCTGTCCACGGCACAGGCTGAACAGGAGCCCCTTCGGTCAGGTTTTCAAATCCCGCCCAGATGACCTGCTCTCCGGGGCGAAGCCCCTGGGTGATTTCCGTGTATCTCCCATCGCTTTCTCCAATCTGCACTTCCCGACGAGTCGCCACGAAACGACCCTTCCGCTCGCGGGGCACGAGGTCCATCTTGCAAATGGGGCATATCCCCGGCCCAGGCTGACTGATCTCAGGATGCATCGTACAGGTCCAATCGGAAACTGCTCCCTCTTGGGTCTCTACGATCACCCACACGTAGGGCTTCTGGTCAGAGGTGAACCTTATGGCTTCCCTCCTCACTGCCAGGACCTTCTTGGGCTGGGTTGTTTGAAGGCGAACTCGCACGAACATCCCCGGCAAAAGGTTTCCTTCCGAGTTGTCCACCAGGGCTTCCACGCGGAACGTTCGGGTGTCCGCCTGCACAAGGGGGAAGACGCTCGTAACCTTTGCGGTTTTTCTTAGACTTTGCGAAGCGAACCCTTCAAGGGTGAGAGGCGAGCCAACACGCACTCGCGACCAAAGCCTTTCAGGAACCTCTACCTGGACGCGCACTTTGTGAACCGCTCTCAAACGAAAGATCACATCCCCTGGCATCACAATGGCGCCTGGAGACGCCACGCGTTCCACCACGACACTATCCTGCAGGGCACGAAGTTCCGTATATCCCGAGAGGATGCCCTTTGCCTCGTGCCTGTGGCGCAAAGCCTCCGCCTCCGCTTTGCGCGCGGAGAGTTCGGCAAGGGCAATCTCCACTTCGCGGTCCAGTTCTCTTACCGCTTTTTCTGCAGACTCCCAACGAGCCTTGCTTTCTTCCACGGACAGCCGTACTGCCCCAAGCCGGCGCTCTGCCGAGGAGACCCTTTTTTCAAACGCAGAGACTTCTTCACGCACCATAGCCACACGGGCTTCCGCTGTATCCTTTTGAGTTTGTGCTTGCTGGAATTCATCCAGGGAGATAGCGCCCGCTCGATACAACTTTTGAGCCCTCTCCCATTCCTGCCTGGCATAGCGCAGTTCTGCCTCGCGCTCCGCAAGGGCAGACTGTTTGGCACGGTATTCCCTTTCAGCGGTTTCCAGTTCTGCTTCTGCCACCTCCGCATCCGCCATCGCCCTGTCCACCGCTATCCGCATTGCCCTGGCTTCTGCCCTTGCACGGTCTCGTGCTTCACGCACCCTGGCAACCTGGATCTCGGCAGACTTCACCCGCTCCTGAGCGGAGCGCGCCTCCGCGCCCGCCTCGGAACTTTCCGAAGCATATTCCCTGCCGTCCAGCCACGCCAGAACCTGCCCCGCCCGAACGCGGTCACCCGGATACACGAAGGCTTTAGCCACACGCCCCATAACCCGTGCCACCACTTCTTCATCGCTGTAAGCATAAACGGTCCCGGGGAATTCCTCCGAGGGTGCCAGAAGGCGATACTCCGCAACCTCCCCCGCAACGGGGTGCACCCCTATCGGAGGCTTCATCGCACTCATATCCATCCCCTGGGCTTCTATGACGGTCATCGCTCCTGGAGGACGATGCTTCTGGACATACCACCGTACAAACACCACGCTGGCAACCAGCAAGACGACTGCAAGAACTTTTACAAGAATGGAACCAAGATACTCACGCTGTGTCATACGTCACCTCCGCATAGAAGTAGGCGAACAATCACTCACGACAAAAAGGGGAAAACAAGTGCGCAGGGTTAGCCTACGTTAAGAAAGCGGAGGGGGGGAACGAAGGTCGGGAGGAGTTTTGGCGGGAAGACGAATGCGAGGACGTTCCGAAGTTCTGCGGAACGTTTCCTGTGAGTCCAGGGAATTCAGCCCAACAAACTCGCGGAATGGGGCCCAAGCGTCCACCATCGGGACACTTATGCCCGAAGTGAGCATCTTGTCCTGGTGGAAATCAGGGTGGGTGAGCTTGCACGTTGACTTGGGCTTGGTGGGACAACAGCACTCACTGGAGGTCATCCCGCAGGAAGACTTTTCAACCGCACAAAGGCATCGGGCGAGGGAATAACCCCCCTGGCTCCACGCCAGGGCAATCACCAGTGTTACCCACAGGACCCGGAACAACATTCCCGTTATCTCCATTATACGCCCAAGCGCTCGGGGGCATTACCCTCATAGATGCAAGGTGCATCCCCGTCAGGGGTTTCGTCTTGTATATTCGGACAATGCTGGAGCGACTTGGTCACCGGATGGCTCTCTGGGCAAGGCAGTGGGTTCCGGATCCCTTCGTGATTGCCTTATTGCTAACCATAATAACTATCATTAGTGCTATTCTCTTTGGAAAACCAGGCTTTGGGCTTTTTTCCGCCATAGGTGCGTGGGGGGGCAGGCTACTCAACGGCGAGATCACGCCCGAGGAAAAGGGATTTTGGCGGTTTCTCTCCTTTGCTATGCAAATGACGATAATTTTAGTAACAGGTTATGCCTTAGCCGTCACCAAGCCCGTCTCTCGCCTTATCCGCAGGTTAGCTTCCCTGCCCCGCAGCACTGCCCAGGCATCAGCCCTCACAGCCATAGTCGCAATGGTAACCGCCCTGGTGAACTGGGGATTAGGCCTTATTGTAGGTGCCTTATTGGCGCGGGAAGTGGGCATAGCGTTTCGCGAGTCCGGGCGAAAACTTCATTACCCCCTCGTAGCGGCGGCCGGCTATGTGGGCTTGATGGTCTGGCACGGGGGGCTTTCGGGTTCTGCCCCTTTGAAGATGAGCCAGATGAAAGATGTGCAAGAAGTGTTGGGGGGTGTGACCCTTGCGGAAGGTCAAACCCTTGCAGAAAAGGTAGGACCCCTGGCACTCAGTGAGACCATTTTTTCGCCATTGAACCTTATAATCAGTGCCCTTCTTCTCCTATTGGTTCCCCTTTTCTTCTGGTTATTAGCCCCTAAAAGCGAGCAAGAGATGGCAGGAATTGAAAGATTCCAACCCCAGAGCGAAATTGCCCCTCCTGAGCCAAAGGAGCGAACCCTGGTGGCGTTTCTGGAGCAAACCCCCTATCTGAATTGGATTGGGGCATTTCTGGGCATAGCCTACCTGAGCCTTTACTTGCCCAAACTCGGATTTTGGAATATAGACGTCAACGTGATCAACTTGTGTTTCCTAACTCTGGGGCTTCTCCTTCACCCCTCTCCTATGAGTTACGTCCGAGCCATTACGGAAGCCTCCAGAGGAGCAGGAGGGATTATCCTCCAGTTTCCATTCTATGCGGGCATTCTTGGGGTTTTATCTGCGAGCGGTTTGCTTCAGAAGATTTCCGATGGAATCGTTTCCATCTCTACCCCCACCACCTTTCCGCTCCTGACTTTCCTTTCAGCAAGTCTGGTCAATCTTTTCGTGCCCTCCGGAGGCGGGCAGTGGGGGGTGCAAGGTCCTGTGGTGATGATGGGGGCATCTCAATTAGGGGTGGATTATGGTTCTGCGGTTATGGCTCTGGCATACGGAGATGAATGGACGAATATGCTTCAGCCCTTTTGGGCGCTTCCCCTCTTGAGCCTCACGGGAGTGCGGGCGCGCGACATCTTCGGTTATACCATTGTTGTGATGTTGATCAGTCTTCCTCTATACGTTATTCCCTTACTCCTCCTGTCTTGAAAAGGAGGCTGGGGAGGAAACACCCTCCATTCTCTTTCAAAGAGCCTGGGTTTTCTGAAAAACATACAACCCTCCTGTGCCAAAATGTTTTTGGTGAAAACGGGCAAATATGTGCTGAGCATCGGGATGGAAGTTCATGCAGAACTTCTCACGGAGACGAAGATGTTTTGCCGGTGCCCCAATGCTTTCGGAGGGAAGCCGAACACCCGAGTATGCCCCGTATGCCTGGGACATCCAGGGGTGCTCCCCGTTCCGAACAAGCGTGCCATTGAACTGGTATTGAAAACCGCCATTGCCCTCAACTGCACCATCCCCCCACGGAGCGTGTTTTATCGGAAGAATTATTATTATCCAGACCTCCCTAAGGGCTATCAGATCAGCCAGTATGGTCTCACCAATCCCATCGGATACGGGGGGTATTTGGACATTCCGACCGAAGCAGGCGAAAAGCGTGTTCGCATCCGCCGGGTGCATTTAGAAGAAGATACGGGGAAACTTTTTCATCTCCCCACAGGGGGCAGTGGGGTGGACTTCAACCGTGCGGGTGTCCCCCTTATGGAGATCGTTACCGAGCATCCTCCCGACCTGCACACACCGGAGGAAGCCCAATCCTACGCTTATTTTCTCCGTTTGGTATTGCTGTATCTGGGTGTTTGCGACGGGAAGATGGAGCAAGGCAGTTTCCGTGTGGAGCCCAACATTTCCCTGGCTCCCGAAGGGGAAAGCACCCTGGGGACCAAGACTGAATTGAAGAATCTCGGCTCCTTTAAGGCGGTCCTTTTAGGGATCCGCCACGAAGTGGAAAGGATGCGCCAAGCATTAGACAGAGGGGAATCTCTGCGACAGGAGACACGGGGATGGGATGAAACGCGTCAGGAGAGTTACGTGATGCGGGTGAAAGAATATGAAGAAGACTATCGCTATTTCCCCGATCCCGACCTTCCCCCTTTGATTTTCACCGAAGAAGAGATAGAGAGAGTGCGGGCATCTCTGCCTGAGCTTCCGATGGCAAAACTGCGTCGCTACAAGGAAAAGATGGGATTGAGCGACTATGATGCCCAACTCCTCATCGCGGACCCTGCTTGGGCGGGTTTCTTTGAAGAAGCCGTTGCAATGGGAGGAGAACCCAAGCCCATCTGTAACTGGATGACCGGCGATATGGCACGGCTTCTTAACGAGCGCTCCCTAACCCTTGCGGAATGCAAGGTTAAGCCAAAGCACCTGGTAACGCTGACCCAACTGATAGCCAGCGGGAAAATATCCGGTAAAATCGCCAAGGAAGTATTTGAAAAGACCTTTGATACGGGCGAATCCCCTGAAGTGATTGTGGAGCGAGAGGGGAAGCGACAGATCTCGGACGAAGCATTCTTGCGGAAGGTAGTCTCGGAAGTTCTCAGTGAAAATGGCGACGCAGTGGAGAAATATCGTGCGGGGAAAAGCGGTATCCTTGGGTTTCTGGTCGCTCAAGTGATGAAAAAAACCCAGGGGCAAGCCAATCCGGAGATCGTCAATAAACTCTTGAAGGAGGAATTGGAGAAGTGAGGGCAGCAGGGGCGATCCTTGGGGGGCTTGCTATGGGAATGGGGCTCCTGGGTGCGGTGAACTCTAACCGTGCAGACTCTATTTATTCCGCCTATGAGGACTTGCTCCTGCGACGGCTGGATGCGCACTATCACGCAGGGGAGTTCCATCAGTCAGCCAACATTTTCCAAATCTTGCACGGCATCCACCCCGATGACGCAAACCTAGTCAGGACCTGGGCGTGGATGTTAGGAAACGCGAACGAACAGGACGAAGCGTTTAGTGTAATGATGTCGTTTCGTTTGGCACACCCTGCAGATGCAGAAGCGGCTCTGGGGGAAGCCGAGCTTTTTGTCCAACAAGCCCGAGAAGAGGACAGAATTCCCCAAAGGGGACCCTCCTGGATGGGAAGCCCCCTGTGGTGGCGGATTCCCCCGTTATTAGAGCCTCACCTGGAGCAGAAGGACCTTCCCCTAACCGTGTTCACCTTCCTCTCTGCCTCTTATGAAAAAGTCGGCTTGTTGAGGGAAGCCCTGCGGGTTTGGGAGATTCGGAAAAACCGTTTTCCCGACGACCCCGCCTGTACCCCCAACATCAATCGCCTCAAGAGTCTTTTACAACAAAAAGGGTAAAATCGCCAACGCCAAGGAGGGCTCTATGAGTTCCTACAACTTCACACCGTTGGAAATAGAAGGCAAGGAGTTCCGCCTGGCCTTTCGTGGGTATCGCAAAGAGGAAGTGAGAAACTTTCTGCAGGCGATTGCGAGCGAATGGGAATCGCTTGTTCGGGAGAACAAGTCCCTGAAAGAAAGGCTTTCGGTTTTAGAAGCAGAATGCAGGCGCCTCCACGAGTTAGAAAACCTTTTGAAGGACACCCTTTTGGTTGCCCAGTCGGCTGCGGAAGAAGCGAAGGCATCCGCACGCAGAGAAGCCCAAGCCATTCTTCAAGAAGCTGAGGCACAGAGGGTGCGCCTTCTGGGAGAAATAGAACACCTGAAGGCAGAGCGCCACGCTTTCATCGCCCAATTGCGTTCTCTTCTGGAAGCCTTCTACGAAAAACTCTCTTCCATCAGCTCTTCTGAAGGGCAAACCCCTCGTGGGGTTGTTGCCCTACGGAGCGAGTCCAGTCTTGCGACGCCCCAGGAAGAGGTCCAGACAGAAAGTGCTTGAACCCTTCCTATATCGTGAACCCTTGCCGTGTGTTCATTTCAAGTAGTCAAGGAGGTAGCGATAATCAGCAACTGTATCGCAATCCATCGTGAGAAACGGATGGCAGTTTCTCACGATGATGGTTCGAACGCCCCATAATTTTTGAGTGAAGGCATCCGCTTCATCCAGAGATATTTTTCGCACAAGGTAACGAAAGGCATTTCTCCATCCCACCAGGCGAAGAAGCCGGGGCAGGGATTTCCTGCGCTCCCCTGCGGACAATAAAAACTCCCGCACTTGCCTGAGAGCCGAGAGCGAAGCGGCGTATAACGCTCCCGCTGAAAAAGCCCCTTCCGTGAACCTCAAAAAGCGATAGGGAGCCCCCGGAAACTCGCACCGAACCCATTTCCTGGGCGAAAGCCCCAGGGCAACCCAGGGCTGGGCTAAGGAGCCAGCCCGCCCCTCCACTTCCCCCATAAAGGCGCGAATGTGTTCGGGAACAAGAAGAGGAACATCGCAGGGCAGGAAAAGGAGGGCTTCCGCATCCTGGACCGTTTCGGCACCGTGAAAGGCGGTTTGGATGACCGTATCGCCCGAATTCACCCACTGGACACCTTGATGGGAGGTGTGAAGGCAAGGAGGCGCGGAAACCACAATTTCGGATAGCCCCGCCTCCTTGCACACCTGGATCACATAGTCAAGGCATCGGATACCCCTGAAGGAAAGTTCTGCTTGATACGTCTTCTGAGTCAGGCGGGCTAAAGACGGGGAGAGCCTACCCCCTGCAAGGATTACCGCACTCCACTTCACAACAGCAAAACCTCCATAACAAGAATACTTAATTCCGAGCCTGCTTGCGGACCTCTCTGAAAAGGATGGCTTCCCCGGCTACTCCACCCTACCGCAAGCCCTGCGAGCCCTCCTTTGAAACCACGGTAGGACAAAGGAGTCAGATGAGGGCGACCTTTGTTGAAAGCCGGGAGTCCTCTAAAGCAGTTTTTTCACGGCTCAGGGGGTAAATTGGAGAAATTGTGCCTGCAGATGGCAACCCCATAATTTTAGAGGAAGAGCGGGAGGTGCCGAAGGAACTCACCCCTTCGGCACACCGCATTGTTTGGAATCTTGCCTGGCCCGGCATAGCCCTCAATTCTCTGCAAACCCTCAACCAAATTCTGGATGCCAAGTTTATGGGGATGTTAGGACCGGACGCTCTTTCTGCAACGGGGGCAGCAATTGCCATCTTATTCCTTCTTGGAAACATCGCTATGGCGCTTGGAGCAGGCACGACGGCGCTGGTGAGTCGGTTCTATGGTGCCCGTGCGGAGGAGGATTTACGCACTGCTTGCAGGCAATCGCTTTCTCTTTCGCTTCTCCTTGGGGTGGTAATGGCTTTGCTGGGTGCGCTCATTTTGCCCCTCGCGGGGGAGGCGTTCATCGGGCGAAACACCCCTGCGGAGAGGGAGTTCTTCAACTACCTCTATCCCGTGCTGTGGGGCATTCCACCCCTCTTTGTCCTGATGTCCATTGCCTCTTCTCTCCGAGCTATTGGCGACACGAAAACGCCAATGTACGTTTCCGGCTTCCAGATCCTTCTCCACATCGCTCTCAGTTATCTTCTGATCTTTCCCACCCGGGAAATCACCCTTTCCCTGTTCCCCCAAAGTTCTTTCACTTTTCAGGTGCCCGGGGCTGGCTGGGGCATTGCAGGTGGGGGATGGGGATTCACTCTCTCTGCCTGGGTGTCCGCTCTGCTCTATTTCCCTGCAGGGAGCCGAACCGCCTTAGGCTCTTTGTGGAAGGTTCCCTTGCCCCGCGCGGATTGGGCTTGGCGCCTTACCAAGATTGCCACTCCCGCGGCGGGGGCGGGCTTGATTCGGGTTACGAGCCTTATGGCTTTTACTGCCGCCTTGAAGCACACCGAGGAAGGAGTCAACGCTTTAGGAGCCTTGCGAGTAGGCATCTCTATGGAGAGCCTGGCGTTTATGCCCGCTTTCGGTTATATGATTGCAGCGTCGGCACTCGTGGGGCAAAGTTTAGGACGAAAGGACCCCGAGGAAGCCGAGCGCCTGGCGTGGTCAGCCGCCCGTCAGGCAGTGAGCATTATGACTGCAATGTCCATTTTGTTCTTGATCTTCGCACCTTATTTTGCGAGCTTTTTCACGAACGATCCGCTCCAGCGTGAAAGCGCCGTGCTCTTCCTCCGGATTATGGCTATTACGGAGCCCTTCTTCGGATACCAGGTGGTGCTGACAGGAGCCCACCAGGGTGCGGGAGACACCCTAAGGCCTATGGTGGCATCGTTTATCTCAATGTGGCTTTTTCGAGCGACCTGCGTGTGGATTTTCGCCGCCTGGCTTTTCAAATCCGCTACTGCCGCCTGGTGGGTTATGTCGCTCACGCAATTGCTCAATGGTTGTCTTCTGATCTGGCTTTTCAAGAAAGGCGACTGGAAGACACGGGAGGTATAGGGAAAAGGGATCTGGTCACTGGATTTCAAACTGAAGGTTCTCTTGTCGGGAAACGAAGAAATCCCCATAGGCTCGCCAAAAGCCCCCCACCCCTTTCGCCCCAAAAACCTCTCTCCCCGCATTTCTCACCACCAGTCTCCCCCCTTTTATGCGCCGGGAGAGGGAGGCAGGGAATTTAATTTCAAACAAACGAAAAGAACAGGAACCCGAACAAAGGGCTACCGTGCCTCGCGCGCTTCCGCGAGACGATTCCAGTAAGAACTCCCCGCAAGATTCCCCCGCGGTAAAGAAATAGCGAACCTCTCTGTTTTCCAAAACGAGTTTTGGATAAAAGGAGAGACTCCCTCCATCCCAGCGTTGATAGTGAGCGCCTGAAAGGGCAAGGAACAAAGAAAAGGCACTGAGGGGACGAATGTAATGGTCCCCACACTCCACTTCGTTGAAGGGATTGCGATATTTTCCTGAGTACCTCTCCTGCACGGTGCGCACGAGGGTCAACCCTTCCTCCAGCATCCCTTCAAAGATCATCAGGGCGGAAACTGCATACTCCACCCCTGACCACACTTCATCTGAATACAAAAGAGGCACCTTAGGTCGAGTGCCTGGGGGATAAACCACGTTGAGAAGCCCTCCTTCATCGGGCATAGCGAAGACGCGAGGAGATTGGACAACCCCCTCCAGTTTTGGATAAAAATTTCTTTCAAAAATGGCGCGGAGGGCTTGCCTTACGTGAGCTCGGGGCAAAACATTGCCCAAACGGAGAATGTGTGCCCACCATTGCCCCAGCAAATGGTCTGCCAGGCATCCCTTGCCATATTGATACTCATATTCATCTTCCTGAACATCCTGAATAAAGTATTCCCCATTGAAACAAAGGTGGTCATAAAGGCGAGACCCCGAAGCAAATCTTTTCTTACACTCCCTCGCACGCAGGGGGTCTATTTTCCGAAACATCTTCTCGCCAGCCCTTAATGCAGAAAGGTACTGACTCCCGATGAAGGTATTGGGCCCATACAGGGAGATGTCATAGGTACACGGTTGCTCCCCTCGCAAGACGCCGTCGCCGTGCGAGTCATATTTTTCCCATAAATGGTCAAAGGCACGGAGGAGGCAGGGGAGAATGCTTTCAAACCACTCGTCGCATTCAAAGGTTTGCCAGAATTGATAGGTCTTCAAAATAGCTGAGAGCAAGCCATCCACCGCCGGGTGGGCGGGTCCTCCAATCTCCACATCCCACAGCGGAGGCAGGGACAACGGCAAGACGGTCCGGTGGGGGAGATAGCCCGAAGGGTGCTGATTGTGGAGCCAGTCGGTAGAGCGCATATCCTGGTGGAGGCTGGGGAAGAAGGGCAAGAGCATCTGGTCATAGTTCCAGACGTGGGTGCAATTCAAGGGGCAACAGCCCCCCACCGCCTCCATCCCTCCGGTGGAGGCTCCACATCCCCCTTCAAAAGCAAAGAAATGCCCATCCTCGGTGCGGAAACAGATGGCGGTGCGCAAGGTGGCGAGATTAGAAGACACCGCATTCACCGCTTCGGCGCACGTAGAGGAATGTAGCGCCTTGGCGAGGTTCATCGTCTCTTCCCTGAGGAAAGAAAGATTTTGCAAGGCGAAGTTCTTAACGCTGATGGAGGATTCAAAACGTCGCCTGTAATAGTTTCCAAGATAGGCAAGACCATCCGTTGGCTTCGCCATCGGGTGCTGTTCAAAATTCACATAGCGGTTTGGGAAATACCAGGAGAACACCACGGTAGCCTCCTCCTCTCCGCCTGGCATAAGTTCGGTCGTGAAACCAACGCCTGCGTTGTGCGTCTTGCTGGGCTCACTGGGGGATGTTGCCTGGGGAAAATCCCTGAAATCCGCATTCAGCAGGGCTTGCCATAGCCGAGAGAAGTCCTGCCAAGAAAAACCAAAGGAGTTTTCTGCCAGAAGGGTGAGTGTCATATCCCCCCAAGCGGGATGCTCTTTCGGGAGGTGAGCATTGGTCATCCGCACTTCTATGCCCCCGTTCAGAGGCAAGGTTTGGTTGACATTTCCCCCATAATGAAGATTCAAAACGCCGCGGATCGCTGAAACGCCATCCCAGCCGACCGCATTCTGCCAGGACGCCAGGAAAGTTATCTTGAGAGGGAGATCACTTGCGTTGCGAAAACGCCAGTCAAAAATGGCGAGGGGCATCCCGCTCAGGTCAGCATCAAAAATCAAAAAGGGTGTCCACGCCGTAAGGGAGCACGCCACTCTCTCCTCGGGAAGCCAAAAATCTAACCAGGCGACCGGATAAGCGTAGGTAGGAATCACTTCTCCCCTCAGATTCCGTCCCCCCTGATGCTCCTTCGTGTCTTCCTCATCCACGCTGAGAAGGGCATAGGGCGCCATCTTTTTCAATTCCCCCGGCACGCAATGGTCTGAAACGCTTGGAGCGCTCCTCTCAAGGGTCTCGGTTAGAAAACGGCGAGAAAGGAGCAGAGAGGCTTTTGATTCTCCGTCAGGCTTTCTTACCGATAGGGCAAAGAAAGTCCCAGGCAAGAAGGCAAGGTGATTGATGTTATTGAAGATCTGCCATTGACGAAGGCTCCCATCCCCGCAAAGACAAAAATGCCCTGTACCAATACCACCAAGGGGCATATTCACGCACCGTACGTGCTCCCCAAGGAACCTTCTTCCCCAAGATCTCTCAGGAGGTCCCAAAAGCCCTTTCCTCGGCAGACTCGTGGCTCAGGACACCTTTTCGCTTGAGCGCAGCCCCCACCAGCCCGGCGAAGAGGGGATGAGGGCGGTTGGGGCGACTCTTGAACTCCGGATGGGCTTGGGTGCCGATGAAAAAGGGATGGTCCCGGATCTCCACCATCTCCACCAGCCGATAATCGGGAGAGACACCACTGCACAGCATTCCGTGCGCTTCCAGAATTTCGCGATAGTCATTATTAACCTCATAGCGATGGCGGTGGCGTTCAAAGATGCGGGTGGTTCCAAAAAGTTTTGAAGCCAGGGTGTCTCGCAGGAGGGTGCAGGGGTAGGCTCCCAACCGCATAGTTCCGCCCTTTTGGTTCACGTCCTTTTGCTCAGGCAGAAGGTGAATAACGGGATGGGGAGTTTCGGGGTCCATCTCTTCGGAATGAGCACCCTTTAGCCCACACACATTTCTTGCAAATTCCACCACTGCCATCTGCATTCCCAGGCAGATGCCCAAAAAAGGCAAACCTGTTTCGCGTGCGTAACGAATAGCAGAAATTTTTCCTTCAACTCCCCGGGTGCCAAAGCCGGGAGCGACGATGAGTCCATCCAGATCCTTCAGACGGGCTTCCACGCTCCCATTTTCCAAGTCGGTGGATTCCACCCACACGATTTCCACGCGGGCACGATGCGCCACTCCTCCGTGAGTCAGGGCTTCCGCTATGGAGCGATAGGCATCTCCGTTTTCCGTGTACTTACCCACCACGCCTATGTGGCACGAGGTGCGCGGCGCTTTGATAGCATAGACGATGTCATTCCACTCCTCCAGGGACGGCTCGGTGGGAGGAAGGCCCAACCGTTTGCTGATAAAATCTCCCACTCCCGCCTCTTCAAAGAGGAGGGGAACCTCATAAATGGTTTCCGCATCCAGGGATTCCACAACCGCCTCGTTTTCCACATCACAAAAAAGTGAAATCTTTTCTTTGAGATCCGGGGAAAGGGGCAAAGACGTCCTGCAGATCAAAAGGTCGGGGGCGATGCCAATTTCCCGGAGTTTGATGACGCTGTGCTGGGTGGGTTTGGTCTTCATCTCCCCCCACGGTCCCACCTGGGGGATCAGGGTCACGTGGACATAGAGCACGTTTTCCACTCCCACGTCTTTACGAAACTGGCGGATGGCTTCCAGGAAGGGCAAGCCTTCTATGTCGCCCACGGTGCCCCCAATTTCTGCAATCACAATGTCCGCACCATTGATTTCTCCGACCGCCCGGATACGCTCCTTTATCTCGTTCGTTATATGCGGAATGACCTGGACGGTCGCCCCGAGGTAATCCCCCCGCCTTTCCTTCTCAATGACGGTCCGATAGACCAACCCCGTCGTAACGCTACTGGCTGAGGAGCAGAAGACGTCGGTGAAACGCTCGTAATGCCCGATATCCAGGTCGGTTTCCGCTCCATCTTCTGTAACGAAAACTTCGCCGTGTTGGTAAGGGTTCATCGTGCCCGCATCCACGTTGATATACGGGTCCAACTTGACAGGGGCAACACTGTAGCCTCGGTTTCGGAAGAGTCTCCCGAGGCTTGCAGCCGTGATCCCCTTACCAATGGAGCTCACGACACCGCCGGTGACGAAAACGTACTTTCTCTGGCTCAACCTACGAGCCCTCAGTCATTATACTCCACGTCCGCCCAAATTCCCCTGGTAGGTTTTCCACCCGTTATCTTTACTCAAGCAAGGGTACTGCTTTTGGCAAAATCTGGTGTTCCTATGGGGCAAAGGGGGTGAGCGGGGAGCCTGAATGTGGAAACATTTTGTTGGGAAGAAGCCTCGGGTTCGGGTTCGAGGCGTGTTTGAGGAGGTTTCTCAGATGTTCATCCTGTACAGTTTAGCCGCCCTGGCAGTCGCGGGAGCAGCCCTGGCAGGGGCTTACTCTCTTTTGAAAGACTCGTTTTCCAACGACTGGTAGCCCTTTTTCCCCTATCGGGGGGGAGCGGAAGGACCCACCGCAAAATATTCGCCCCCGGGTTGCCTGGCAACCCCACTCAGGGCAAAATGGGCGAAGCGGGTGAGCGCCTCTACGTCTTTCTGAATGCCTGCTTCGTCGTTTTCATCTTTCCAGGAAGCGGGGGAGACGATGAAGCGGTAGAAAATGGCATCTACCCTGTTGCGCATAAGAATTTTAGCAAGCGCCAGGTCAAAGGGGATGTAAAAGGGGTCGTGGCGGAAGCCGAAAGGCGTCCGATAAAAATACAGGGTTGTGCCCTGCTGTTCACTGCTTCTGATGGCGATAACGGTTGCAGGGACTTTGCCCCCCAGAGCAGGAATATCCACCCAGTGTTTCCGGCTTTCTTCCAGTCGCCAGTTTTGAGCACTGAAGCAAACCTGGGGGTCGTGAAACGACTTCCTGCTGTTGCCTGCTATAAGGGTTACCTCATAAAAGCGCCCATCGGGTCCCAGGTATCTTCGCCCGACGATGCCAAAGGGTTGCAAAATCTGGTAGGTCCGGTCATCCATTTTGACGGGTCCTTGATAATGGTAACCCTCTAATCCCCTTGGGACTACGGACTCCATCCACTCTTCTGTTTTTCCTTCGTAGTGTTTGGCAGGCAGAAGGATTGCAGTAACACCGGTGACAATGAAGAGAGCCAACACGAATTTAAGCCGTTTGTTCACGAGGAGCACCTCCTTCCAGGTATTTCACAATCACATTGAGGATAAGGAAGCACACGATAAGGGTTATATAACCACTATAATCATGGAAGACCAAGCCAGGGTCATCACCATAATTGCGAAGCCAACTGAAAAGCGGATGGGAGCCGTTCTCCCCCACAATGCCGATGAGCATAATCCTCAACCCATTGATAAAAAGAGCGAGGGGCAAGATGAGGGCTATAAAAACAAGACTGCGCCACCAATTCATCTTTGAGATCATCAAGAAGAAGACCGCAAAGGCAGTGAGAGCGAGGATGAGTTTGAATCCACTGCAGGGTCCTCCCACGATAAGCGTATAGTTATTCATATCTATCCGTGTGGGATAAACGGGAGAAATCGCGGTCTGAAACCCTGCGATGTTGAGCATCTTCTCTGCCACCCGTGTGGATATTATCTGCAAGGGGTTAGTAAAATTGTCTATAAACCATCCAAGAACGGGCATCATAAACACCAGGAAGAGCAAAGGACCGAGGAGATGGCGAGCCACATATCGCCCGAAGGCAAAATAGGCTCCTCCGATCAAGGCAAGAATAAACCCCCCTGCAGAGACGGATAAATTATTGTCAATTCGCTTCCCCATCAACACTAACAAGCATCCCAAAAAGAGGAAAAACAATCCAAACCACGAGGTCCCAAGGGGCTCCTTTGCAATTTGATCCCTCCGCATATAAATCACTGCAAGGCTCATAAAGGGGATGAGAATGCCATGGGAATAATAACCTTCTTCCTCAAACCAGGTGGCCGGCAGGTGCTGAAGGAAGGACCACCCCAGCACCAGGATGGCCCCCAATCCCCCCAGAAGAAGGGGTAGCCACGAACGGGGAAACTGAACCCCGATGTAGGGAATTTCTATGAGGTCATCGGGGGCTTTCGGCAGTCCCTTCGCTTCCTGGGATTCCTCGGTCGTCGCTATTTCTTTTTCTTTAGTGCTCATAGTTTCCCTTGATGAGGAGTGAACAAAGACAGAGGGGCATTGTCCCTCGCCCGTGGGCAAATCCCGCTACCTTCTGCCCCTTCTTGATACGCCATAGAGTCTTGGGGGCGAGGGGGAGTGCGTCATTCTTGTCCATCCTGCAAGAATCCCCCAGAGTTTGAACTCGTCTTAGGGCAAGGGCTCCCATTAGTAGGCTCCTTCCCCCCTCAAAACTGCGGTCGGGGTTTTCAGCAAAATCTTGAGGTCCAGCCAGAAGGACATATGCTCTATATAAAACAGGTCCAATTCCAGCCATTCTTCAAAAGTGGTATCGCTTCGCCCGCAGATTTGCCACAAGCAGGTCATACCGGGGGTCACGCTAAGCCGGCGAAAAGCCCGGTCGTCGTATTGTTCCACCTCTCTTGGGAGGGGAGGGCGGGGTCCAACCAAACTCATTTCCCCTTTTAGCACGTTGAAGAGTTGGGGCAATTCGTCCAGGCTATATTTCCTGAGCCAGCGCCCCACGGGCGTCACCCTCGGGTCGTGCTTCATCTTGAAAATGGGTCCTTCCTTCTCGTTGTACCGTTTGATTAGTTCTTCTAATCTCTTATCCGCATCCGCATACATAGAGCGAAACTTATAAAAGGGGAAGGGCTTGCCCCCACGCCCGATCCTCGTTTGCTGGTAAATGATGGGTCCCGGGCTGGAAACTTTCACCAGTACCGCAATGAGAAAAAGGAGGGGGGAAAAAGCAAGGAGAAGAAGGGAACTGCCCAGAACATCCAACACGCGCTTCCAAAAGGCATAACGCACTCTTACCAGCGGGATTTTTCCCGCATAGGAAGCCTCTGACTTATTGGCTACACTCATAACTCATCCTTTGCGAACCTACTTGCTACAAATAGAAACCTCTCATCATTGAAATCTAAAATAAGATGCTCGTTGAAAATTTTACCTCACAGGGTCACTCCTTTGGCTGAACCTCACCAGGACCTAAAGCGGCGCGCTCCACAGCCCCATGGTATCGCCGAATGGCAGAGGCATAAGAGCGCGTGTACTGTTGATAGCCTGGGCAATCTTGCGGTCGGGTCTTATTGAGAACCAAGCCGATGATGTTCACCCCCAGGCGCTCCAGGGCTTTGTGAAACTCATACTCCCCTTCGCTGGGAGGTCTGCCTGCTTCGTGAATCAGAACGACATTCTGGACCTTTTCTGCCAGCACGAGGGCATCTCCGAAGGTACCCCCAGAAGGGCTATCCAGAACTAAAAAGTCTGCGCCTTTACCCACCTCATCCAGGAGTTCTTCCATTCGCTCACTGCGAAAGAGGCGGACAGGGTTAACGGGAGGCTGACCCGCCCCAATGAAAAGGAGCCCTTCCACACCGGTGGCTTGCACCACATCTTCAATGGAGGCTTCGCCAGAAAGTATCTCTGCAAGGCCTGCGCGATTGATCAAGCCGAAGTGTTCATGGAGGCTCGGATTGCGGAGGTCTGCATCCACGAGGAGCACGCGGGCACCGTCACGAGCAAGGCTTATAGCAAGGTTTGCGGCCACGGTGGTACGGCCCGCATCGGCCTCGGCGCTGGCTACCAAAACGCCAGGACCATTGAGGCGCTGGCGAATCGCCATAATCTGGGTGGAAAGAATTTGATAAGATGCGGCGAGGGGGCTGGGCTGTTCCACCTCGGGATTGAGGCGCTGTTGGGCACTTCGGGGTAAAGCCCCAATGACGGGAAAGCCGAGCATATTTTCCGCTTCCATAGCGGTGTACGTGGAACGGTCAAACTGCCCAAGGCTTGCAATCAAAGAGACCGCCACAATCAAAGAGAGGAAGAAAGCAACCAGGGTTTTCAGCGCCGTCCCACGGTCCAGTTGGCGATAGGTAGGATCATCAAGGACAAAGATGGGACGGTTCGTGTTTTCTGCGAGGCGAACCTTCGCCTCCTGCAATTTCGCCGCCAAGTTCCTGACGATCTCCTGCTGGGCTAAGAGTTCTGCTTGGCGTTGAGTGAATTCTTTTTCCACCACGGGCAGGGTTTCCAGTTCTCGTTGAAGTTCCGCTATGTCTGCCTGGGCCTTTTTCTTCTGCTCTGTGGCTGCAGCAAGCGCTCGCTCGGCAAGCAGGACCGCATTCCGCCTGTCTTCTTCCGCACGAGAGATCCCGGGCTCTGTCGTAATGGGCACATAGCGTGATTTCGCTTCTGCAATCAATTGACGGTCTGACTCAATCGCCGCTTCTAACTGCTGGCGAGTGGGGTGTTGGGGTCCCCATTGGTCCTTCTTAGATTCCAGGAGGTTGAGGTTGCGCTTCAATCGGGACTCCGCCTCGGTGACCACAGGATCTAAGGGCAACTGCACCACCGTTTCCGCTTTCACTTCGGGTCTCTGGGCTTGTTCCCGCGCCTTCCGGAGGCTTTCTCGCGCGGCCACCTCGTTACTCTCCGCTTCTGCCAGGCGTCGTTTCGCATCGTTGATTCGCCCCACCAAGCCCTGTGCCTGGGCTTCATAGGCGGAGGCTTGCGGATAGCGCTCCTTAAACAGACGGAACTCCTCTGCCTTTCTCGCCAAGACGGCCCTTTGCTCATTAAGTTGCTCTTCTATCAATTTGACCTGCCCACGAACCTGGTTTTCATTGAGTGCTCGGAAGCGCTCCAGGAACTTTTTCAAAATCACCGAGATGACCTTTTGAGCCCGCTCGCCGTCTTCATCTACGTATACCACCTGGAGCAACTCCGAGCCACGGAGGGGACGGATCTCCACATCGGAGATGAAACGTCGGCGGTCTGCCCAGGGATCGTCCTCTTTCTGGGGAAGAACGCCAGTGACTCGCAATTCATCATAGGCTTGGGAGAGGACCGTGAAGGAACCGATAGTGTTTGCCAGGTTCGTCACGCGGATTTCCAATTCGCTGGCAGCAGCCAGTATCGCCTGGTCGGGCCAAATGGGAGCCATATTCACATCGCGCTCGCGACGGTCAGCCAGCGTCATAAAGCCCTCATACTTGGCAGGAGTTACGAGGGTATAGATAAGGACACCCAGGGTGACAGGCGCCACGATGATGAGAAACAACCACCATCTTTGTCTCAGTGACCGCAAGAATTTTCCTTGACCCATTATTCCTCCTTCAAATCCTATCCCCCGAAGTTCGGGAAGAAGTTGAAATTCGCTCGGGAAAGCGCTGAAATCGTGAAGGCTATACCCGCAAGTTGAGACAGGCGATTCAAATCCGGATTATTGTTGGGTGGGACATAAACCAAATCCCCCGGCATAAGAAGGATATTTTGAGTGGGGTCCTTACCGGAGAGGTATTTCGTGAAATCAACGGAAAAGCGGAAATACTCATCCGGCCTACCCGGGATAGGCCTTTGAATCAAAATTCCGGAAACTTTTCCACGATAGGGCACCTCTCCCTGAGCCAGAGCAAGGGCATCCGCCAGGGTCAAGCCTTTTCGCCAAACAACCTGGCGAGGAACGTTCACCAAGCCCAGAATATTCACCCTGTTCTCGGTCGTCTCCGGCACATTGAGCACGTCCCCATCCTGCAGTTCGTAATTCTGCGAAAGGTCCTGCCCATCCAGCATAGCCTCCAGGTTGATAGGGATTTGCTCTACCGAATTTTTCCGAATGAGGGTCGCCCGTTTCAGGTTAGCACGATTAGAGCCATCCTCCAACTTCCCCCCCGCCCGGGCGAGGAGATCCAGAATTCGGTCGCCCGGTCGAAAATCATATTGACCTGGCTGAGCCACCACTCCCACCACCCGGGCACGGATGGGACGGAATGCCAAAATGTTCACGGTAACGATGGGGTCTACGAAAAAGCCACGATTGATGAGTTCCGTGCGAATATAATTCTGAAGTTCTTGAAGCGTCTTCCCCGCCGCATCAATAAACCCCAGTAAGGGCAAACTCACCCTGCCATCCAATCCTATAGGCACCGACTGGACGGTCATATCTGGCTCCCCAAAAACGGTAATGGAGATGACATCCTCAGGCTGGAGCCGATAGGTGTCCATAGTGAGTTGAGGGGTTGCAAGGAGCCAAGTGGGGTAAATAGCCATCAAGCAAAACAAACCCGCTCTGAAAGCCGTCATTTGCAAGTACTTAGTGCGCATAGGCATAGCCGAAAACAGTCCTTATTGTACCCCAAAAGCTCCATTTTATATAGACTGCCAGGGCGACCCCCAGATTATAGCCACTGGGGTGGCTCTCCTGAAGGGGATTTTTCCCTGCTTTCTTCTATCACCACGGTCACCTCTCCCTTTAGAGGCAAAGGAGATGCCAGTATTTCCGACACCCTGCCTCGCAAAACTTCCTGAAATTTTTTGGTCATTTCCCTGCAGAGGGCAACCCGTCGATTTCCGATTACTTTATATACCAATTCAATCGTTTTAAGTACCCTGTGAGGGTTCTCAAATAATACAAGGGGACCCTCAAAGTCCTTGAACCGCTCCAGAATGCGTTCTGCCTGCTTGGGCTTCTTGGGGAGAAACCCCAAAAAAACGAACCTCTGGGCGCGGAAGCCTGCAAGCGCCAGCGCATTGGTCACCGCGCTGGGTCCTGGGATGGCATCCACTTTGGCGCCTATCTCATAAGCGGAATCCACGAGTTCCGCTCCGGGGTCGCTGATAGGGGGGCTTCCCGCATCGGTCACGAGAACAAGGGTGGTTCCGTGCCGGAGTTCCTCCAAAAGGCGCCGAAGGGTGGCCTCAGGAGTATGGGCGTGAAACGGAATGAGGGGTTTTTTTATTCCCAGGGAGGCGAGGAGTTTTGCTGTTACCCGGGTGTCTTCTGCGGCGATGACCTGACACCCCTTGAGAGCCTCCACCGCCCTGAAGGAAATATCCTGCAAGTTCCCGATGGGAGTGGCGACGATAATTAGTTCCCCTTTTTGGGTGGCGTTTTTGGAGGCGCGCTCGGAATCTGCTCGGCTTTCGGGGGAGTTACGGTCTCCTGCTGAGAAGCCTGTTCTTGCTGGGCTCTTGCCTTTTTGTCTTCCTCTACCTGTTTTCTCCATTCTTCAATCTCTTTGCGTATTCTTGCGATAGTTTGCTTGGATTCGGGAGCCATAGGCTCTGCCTTATCCAGATACTGAATCAATTGCTTGACGGTAGGTTCGTTTTGCTCATCATAACTGAGGAAAGTGACCACATCTTCTATTTGAGCGAGAGCATCTTCTGAACGCTTTGCTTCCAGGAGCAGATTGATGTATTCCATTCGGAAGGGCAAGAAGGTTATTTCCTGAGAAAGGGAGTCATAGAGGGCGAGTTTCTCTTTTTGAAGCGCCTGACGAGTCTTTTCATCCGTGGCTTCTGCTATCAGTTGGGCAAAACAAGCATACCGAAGCAACGCCAGGAGGTGTGGGTCGCCTGCGGAGTTTTCCGCCTCGTTCATTATTTTGCGCAGGATTTCAATGCGCTCCTTCTGGTGCGCCATTCCCATAAGTTTTTGGGAAAGATCTCCTGCCATAAGGTCATCAAATTCATAGGTGAGGCGCAGGGCATCATCATTCCAGACGATCTTAGCCTTGCGTTTTTTTTCCGTAAGGGTTTTTTTGAGGGATTGCTCGCCCAGGAGTTGCTGAAGTTGAGTGATGCGGAACGTTCGGGCGGTCTCAAAGTTCTCCGGAACCTTCTGCTCCCGTTTAGTCAACTTATAAATGGCTGCCCCAATGGGGAGTTCCACGACGTCCGATATGTCTCCAGGCTTCATAGCGAGAAGGAACTGCAGATTTTCGGTGGTCACCAGGGTGAGCCGGTCGTTAGTCTCTATCCCCGCTTCCTCTTTCTTTTCTCCTTTGAGGGGTTCGCGATCCGAATATTTGGCAACCGCTTTTTCAAAGGGCAAGCCCTTTTTGATCTCCTCTAACACCTGCTGGGCGCGTTTCACCGCATCGGGATGCTTACTGTTTGATATGAGAAGTTGCTGATAGGTGAACTGTTCGTAACTTTCGCGGAGGGCTTTATCCGAAGTATCCACTTTTTTCTTATAGGCTTCTCTAACCTTGTCTTCTGCCATCACGCCCAGAAGCACCCTCTTCTTCACTTCCGACTGCAAGAGCTGTTCCTTTTCCGCCACAAGCCTGCTCCGCAATTCATCGGGAGTCATTCCAAAGTTCTCACGAAAAACCTGCTCTATGCTCTTTTTCTTCAGTTCTTCCAGGCTTGCCAGCGCCTTCTTATACTCCTCACTTTTCTCACCTTTTTCCTTTTTGAGGCGCTCCGCTTCTTGTTGCTGAGACGTCACCTGAAACTGATAAAGCATTTCGGCGCGTTGCCTGAAGCTCTCTAACTGCTCGTCCACAAATTTCTGTGCCAGCCAGGGCTCTAACTCTTTTTCTGAAATCGCAATCCCCTCCTCCCGTGCCAACTGAAGGTAAAGGGCTCGCTCCACGCCCTGCCGAACCGCGATCTGCCACCAGTTGAGTTCCTCCCGGGGATGGGGGGTTATCGTGGCAAAGGAGAGGCGCGCCTCCATCATCCTGGCGCGCAGTTCATTAACAGTATCCAACACTTCCCGCTGGTAAATCGGCTCCTCGTCCACCGTAAAGGCGACCTCCCCCAGGGACTCGTGCCCCAGGGGAGCGCGCTGGGGGGCAAACTGAAAGTACAGGAACCCCACCACCAGCAAAATCGCTATGAGGATAGCGACGGGAGGACCAAGGGCGGCAAAACACCCTCTCATTTTAGTAATAGAAAAATAGGACATCTTTCTTTCTCCTGTTTGGCAATTATGGCACGCCCCCCAGGGGTTGACAGTAGACGCTTGTTGGCGTATAATCTCTCATCAGTTCTATATAGAGGTAGTCCAATGTTCCATCATTTGACAATCCGCCAGCGCCGAATTCTGGAGTTCATCCGCGACTACATTCGCAAGAACGGATTTCCCCCCACCATACGGGAGATTGGGAAGGCGGTGGGGCTGAAGAGCCTGCGCGGGGTCACCAACAACCTGGAAAAACTGGAGCAGGCGGGATGCCTCAAGAGGGGACGAGCCCCTCGTGCTATCCAGATTACAGCCCCGTCTTATTTCACCACCCCGGATGCCACGATGCTTCCCATCTTGGGCTCCGTTCCCGCAGGGCCTCCCACCTCCTGGGGGGATGCTACCGATGGTTATCTGGCGGTTCCCACTCCCCTCGTGCGTCAAAAAGAGGCGTTCCTGCTGAGGGTTCAAGGGGATTCTATGCGGGATGCGGGCATTTTACCGCGCGATCTGGTGCTGGTCCTGGCAGGTCCTCAAGCCAGCAGTGGCGACATCGTCGTAGCCCGAGTGGATGGAGAGACCACGGTCAAAAAGATCCGGTATGTCAATTCCGATGTGATGCTGATTCCAGAAAACGAGGCTTACGCGCCCCTGCGCTATCCTCGCGAGCAGGTAGAGGTCATTGGAAAGGTAGTGGGGCTTTTTCGGGACTATCAAGGTGTAGCCTTTTAGCCCCTCGCTCACGAATCTCCCTCCTCAGCCCCGAGCTTCCTTCTCTGTCCCTCGCCTCGCTTACAGAAACTCCGCCATAATAAAGTTATGCCTTCTCCTGACACTGACCCCTTTGGAATGAAATCCACCATAGAGACCCCCTTAGGGAAAAAGACGATCTGGAGGTTAGATGCCCTAACGGAAATAGCCGATATTCATCGCCTGCCTTACAGCCTTCGCGTTCTTTTAGAATCCTGTGCCCGGCAGGTGGATGGAAAAGCCATCACGGCAGAGCACGTGAAAGTCATTGCCACGCACGACCCCGCGAAGCCCTCCAGCCAGGAAATCCCCTTTTTGCCCGCAAGGGTGCTTTTGCAGGATTTCACGGGAGTGCCTGCGCTGGTGGACCTGGCGGCAATGCGCAGCGCAATGGTTCGCCTCGGGGGGGACGCAAAACGAGTCAACCCCTTAGTGCCCGTAGATTTGGTGATAGACCATTCGGTGCAGGTAGATGTTTTCCGAAGACCGGACGCTTTGAAGATTAACGCCCAATGGGAATTCAAACGCAATCGGGAACGATATGAGTTTCTCAAATGGGGACAACAGGCTTTCCAGAACTTTCGGGTGGTGCCTCCCGCAACGGGCATTGTGCATCAGGTCAACCTGGAATATCTGGCACGCGTGGTTTGGGAAAAAGACGAGGTGCTTTTTCCCGATTCCCTCATAGGAACTGACTCTCACACCACGATGATAAATGGTCTGGGCATCGTGGGGTGGGGAGTGGGAGGAATTGAAGCGGAGGCGGTGATGCTGGGTCAGCCTATGTATATGCTAATTCCCGAAGTCGTGGGCTACCGCTTGACGGGCGAACTCCGCGAAGGAGCCACCGCTACGGACCTCGTTTTGACCATCACGGAAAGGCTGAGGAAGTATGGGGTGGTAGATAAATTCGTAGAGTTCTTTGGCGATGCTCTGGACCACCTACCCGTAGCCACGCGGGCAACTATCGCCAATATGGCGCCCGAATACGGTGCCACGATGGGGTTTTTCCCCGTGGATGACCAGGTGCTGAATTATCTCTCCCTCACGGGCAGGTCCCCAGAATTAGTAGAAACGGTAGAGCGGTATTACAAAGAGCAAAACCTCTTCCGGGATAATTCCGCACCCATCCAGTACTCTGCAGTTTTAGAACTTGACCTCTCCGAGGTCGAGCCCTCCGTCGCAGGACCTCGTCGCCCGCAAGACCGAATTCCCCTTAGCCAGCTCAAAAGCCAATGGCAGAAGGAACTCACGGAAACTTTTGGAAAAACCCTAACCGATGGGTCCCAAAATGATTGGGCTTACGAAGGGGGAGCAACCCCATCCCCTTCCCAACCTCCCCAGGGTGAGGGGGCAGGCGTTGCGGTTCTGAGCGAAGCCCCTCCCTTGAGATTGCGTCACGGCGACGTGGTCATCGCCGCCATCACCAGTTGCACCAACACCAGCAACCCCGAGGTGATGGTTTCGGCAGGGCTTCTCGCTCGCAAGGCAAGGGAGAAGGGGCTTCAAAGCAAGCACTGGGTGAAGACTTCTATGGCTCCAGGGTCTCGGGTGGTAACGGAATACCTGAAGAAAGCGGGGCTTTTAGAGGACCTGGAAGCCCTGGGATTCCACGTGGTTGGATACGGATGCACCACCTGCATTGGAAACTCGGGTCCCCTGCCCGAACCCGTGCGAAGCGCTATCAAAGAAGGGGACGTGGTGGCGTGTGCCGTGCTTTCGGGAAATCGCAATTTTGAAGGAAGGATCAACCCCGACGTGCGAGCCAATTTCTTAGCCTCTCCGCCCCTCGTCGTGGCTTTCGCCTTATGGGGAACGGTGAACGTGGACCCTTATCGGGACCCTCTTTCCATAAATGGCACCGCAGTCTACCTAAAAGACATTTGGCCCACACCCGAAGAAGTTCGTAGCGTCATTGAGTCTTGCCTCAGCAGAGAGCAGTTCTTAGAGCAGTACGCTAATGTTTTTGAAGGGACCGAGGAATGGAAGGCGATCCAGCCCAAAGGAGGAGAATTATACGACTGGTCCACCGCCAGCACCTATATCCAGGAGCCACCCTATTTCCATAACCTCACTCCCGACCCGCCCCCCATCAAGCCCATCCTAAGGGCACGATGTTTGGCAAAGTTTGGGGACTCCGTGACCACAGACCACATAAGCCCTGCAGGGTCCATCTCTCAAGAAAGCCCTGCGGGGCAGTATCTGATCTCGCTGGGGGTTTCTCCTCAGGACTTCAACTCCTATGGGTCCCGGCGAGGCAATGACCGCGTGATGACAAGGGGAACCTTTGCCAACGTGCGCGTCCGGAATCAACTCGTCCCAGGCAAAGAAGGCGGATTCACCGTGGATTTCACCGATGGGCAAGTGAAATGGATCTACGAAGCAGCGGAAAACTATCGGAGCCAAAACATCCCCCTCCTAATCCTTGCGGGGAAAGACTATGGGATGGGCAGTTCTCGGGACTGGGCAGCGAAAGGTCCCTGTCTTTTGGGTGTTCGCGCCGTGCTGGCAGAGTCCTTTGAACGGATTCACCGCGCAAACTTAGTCGGTATGGGGGTGCTACCCCTCGCCTTCCTTCCGGGGCAAAATGCAGAGACCCTGGGACTAACGGGAGCGGAAGTTTACGACATTGAGATAGATGACTCCCTCACGCCCCGAAAGAAAATTACAGTGCGGGCGCAAAAGGCAGAAGGCACAGAGGTGGTCTTTGAAGCCCTCGCCCGTATAGACACCGAGGTGGAGCTGGAATATTATCGGAATGGGGGCATTTTGCAAACAGTTCTGCGAATGCTTCTAAAGGAAAGGTGAAGAACTTAAAAGCCAAGGCGTAAGCTCATAAGCGATGAAGAATCTCATAGAAAAATCCTTGAAGAGACGTGAGAAAGGGGGCACCGATTGCTCCCTCCGTCCCCAAAGCCCCTATTCGCCAAGCCACTATGCTTAACCAAAGAATCCCCTTGTGCTGTGAACCTACCCCCCTGCATCCCTTGCCTCGCCTTTCTGAGGAGTGGGGGGTGGATTTATGGATCAAACGGGATGACTTGAGTGGGTTTGCAGGGGGTGGGAATAAAGGGCGAAAACTGGAATTTCTCCTCGCGGATGCTCGGGAGCAAGGTTGCGATGCTTTCGTGACCCGTGGGGCTTATCAAAGCAATTTCGTTCGGCAGTCCGCAACCGCCTGTGCTATGCTCGGTCTGGAATTTCACGCAGCAGTGATGCATTGGCCCTTTCCTGCCCCAGGCAGAGAAACTCGCCCCGCCGATTGGAAAGAGCCCTCCACCCTCACAGGAAACGCCCTTTTAGACAGGTGGGTGGGTGCCCACATCTGGGTTTTTCCCGACGACACCTTTGACACCCTGGAGAAGCACGCAGAGTCCATCGCAGAGCGATTGCGCGGGGAGGGGAAAAAGGTCTACGAATGCCCAGGGGGTGGGAGCAATGGAATTGGGGCATTAGGCTTTGTAAGGGCTTTCCACGAACTCCTGGAACAAGCGGAGCCATTTGATTACATCGTGGTCGCCAGCGGGAGCGGAGGGACTCAAGGCGGGCTGGCTTATGCACTGAAACGAAGTGGAGTGAAAACTCACCTCATCGGCATCTGCACGGACAACGAGCCGGAATTGGTGGAAGACATACTTCGCGTGGCTGAAGAACTGGACTCATTACTTCTGACGAAAGTGCGAGTGACCCGTGAAGATATAGATTTGCGCCTTGAGTATGCGGGGAAAGGGTATCAGGTCCCCACACCAGAATCTCGCCGCGCCATTCAAGCATTAGCCACTAAAGAGGGAATTTTCCTGGACCCCGTGTATACCTCCAAAGCTTTTGCAGGCTTGATGGACCTCACCTCTCGAGGCGAGGTAAGGGGGCGGGTGCTCTTCTGGCATACAGGAGGATTCCCGGTCCTCTTTGCGGGAGGGTATGAGCCGTAAGGATTGAGGAGAGCCTTCAGATGCGGGGAGGGTTCCCGCACTCCCCTTATGATCGGGCGTCTATTGACGCCCCCATACTCTGGAGACGTCGGATGCGTTCAGTGACGGGAGGATGGGTGCTGAAAAGGTTATTGAGCGAGGCGGAGAGTTTGTCAAAGGGGTTCAAAATATACATATGGGCTATGGCGGGAACCGCATGGGTGGAAGGGGTGGCATCCTGCGAGATTTTCTGAAGGGCGCTTGCCAGAGCAGAGGGATTGCGGGTGAATTGAACCGCACAAGCGTCTGCAAGGAATTCCCTTTGTCGGCTTACCGCCATCTTCAAAAGTATGCCGAACAAAGGAGCCAGTACGATCACGATTGCCAGGATGAGCCAAATGATTCCCGCTCCGCCGGCAGACCTGCCCCTTGAGGTCCTGAAGCGATAGCGCGACCCCCTTAGAAAAATATCCCTGAGGAACAACAGAAGCCCCACCGTGAGCGCCAGGGTCATCATCAGGCGGTTATCGTGATTGCGAATGTGTGCCATCTCGTGAGCCATCACCCCCTGGAGCTCATCCCGGTTCAGGCGCTTGAGGATGCCTGTGGTGAAGGCAATAACGCTGTTGTGGGGGTTCCATCCCGCGGCGAAGGCGTTAGGAGAGGGGTCGTCCACCACATAGAGTTTCGGCATAGGGATCCCTGCGGAAAGGGCAATTTCTTCCCCGATATTGACCAGTTGCTGATTCTCCTCCCAGGTGGCAGGACGCGCCCCTGCCAGGCTAAGCACCCATTGAGCACCAGAGCGACGCAAAAGGAGGAAATAGAAGACACTCACACCAACCGCAGTAAGGGACCCAATCCACCACGCTTCGGGCACATAGAAGAAACAGAAAGCACCCCCAACTCCCGCAAGGAGCAGGGTGAGGAAGAACACCAAGATAAAGGTGTTCGTCTTGTTGGCAGAGATGTGGCTCCAGAAACTGCGTCTCAAGTCCGTGAATTACGAAAACTGAACGCGCACCGGCTCGCGAGCCTCAGGGAGGTCTATTTCAAACAAGTCACTCTTTCGGAAGTTGAAGAGCGTAGCGATAATATTAGAAGGGAATTGCTCTATCTTCGTGTTGTACTCCATCACCGAGTCGTTATAGAATTGGCGCGCAAAAGCAATCTTGTTTTCCGTACTGGCGAGTTCCTCCTGAAGACGCGCCATATTCTCGCTTGCCTTGAGTTGAGGATAATTCTCTGCAAGGGCAAAAAGCCCCCCCAGCGCCCGAGTGAGGGCGTTCTCCGCCTCCGCTTGCTGACGAACGCCTTGCGCCTCAATGGCGCGCTGGCGCGCAAGGATAACCTTTTCCAGAGTGGCTTGTTCATACTGCATATAACCCTTCACCGTCTCCACCAGGTTGGGGATCAGGTCATAACGCCGTCGCAATTGAACATCAATCTGGCTCCATGCGTTGTTCACCTGTTGCCGAAGGCGCACCAGAGAATTGAACAGAACGACCCCCACGATCACCAGAATTGCAAAAGCGGCCAAAAACACCCAAAGAGCCGTCATTTCAGTCCTCCTGCATCTATTGTATACTATTACGAACGAGACGGCGCGGGAGTGGCACCGTCCCCTTACCCCCTATGTCCAGAAAGCGAACCCAAAAAGCCCTGCGGAAACTCCAGGAAGTCTTTCAAACTGCGGAATTCGCCCCCGAAGACCCCGGGCTTCGTGAGAAATACCCCTCGCTTCCCAGGGCACCCATTCGGCTGGTCTGCTGTCCGCTGGACAAGCCTCTGAACATCGGAAGCATCCTCCGAATAGCGGAGTGCTTCAGGATAGAAGAAATCGTCTTTTCCCCCACCACTTCCCAAGAAGCCCGAGACCTTCTGGGCGCCGTAGGAGCCGAAAAATGGCAACCCTACCGCTTTGAAGACCCTGGGCAAGCTCTGGTAACTGCCCGAGCCCAGGGATACCGGATCTATGGCTTCGCCCTCAGGGAGGGTGCCCGAGCAATCCGGAAGGTGCGCTGGCAATTCCCTCTGGCAATAGTTATGGGGAATGAAACGAGCGGACTCTCGCCGGAGGTCGCGGAACTCTGCGATGAGTTCGTGGGCATCCCCCTGTTCGGCATCAGCAATTCGCTCAACGTCGCTATGGCAACCGCCATTGCCCTGGAGCACGCGGTGTATCACTACTTTGAGGCGCATCCTGAGTTTCTCCCCGCTCGTCAGGTGAGCCTAAAACTCCTTCAGGAGGACTATTAAAAGCCGAGGCGCCCCCGAGCCAAAAAACATCGGGAGCGCCAGGATGAGCCTTGGAGGCGACTAACCGCCTTGGGTGCCCGTGTCTTTCGGTTGCTCCGTGCCCCCCGTGCCTGTCGTGCCCGTGTCCGAGCCACCGGAACAGCCAACCAGAACACCTCCAAAGACGGCAAGAGCCAACAGTGCAGTGATCACTCGTTTCATAGAGACTCACCTCCCAAAGGTGTGGATTCCGGGCGGTAGGAAGCCAAAGGCGTCCTCTAACCCGGTTCCCTTACTATACCCCCTAAAAGGCTCCAGAGAGGCAGGGCTGTTCCCCTTGTTGGGTATTCTTTGAGGAAGTGGTGTCCTCACGGTCATCGGAAACAAATGCTTTGGTCGCTATAGTTTTCACCTTAGTTATTTTAGGAATATTTTATTCCCAACAGGGGAAGGGACCCGAGAGCACCCTTTTGCGCTTTCTTCAGGGATTAGAGCGAGGGGACGTCCAGGCAGTGAGTTCCGTGGTGACCGCACCCGATGAACCCACTTTCCAAGAAGTCGCCAGCCTCTTTTATCAAGTGGTGCAATCCACCCCCTACTTTTGGGTGGAACAGGTGCAACTTCAGAAAGACGAGTGCATCCTGGTGGTGCGATTCCTCCATCCGCGCCAGGGAGAAATCCCTATGGTCGTATTTCTACGGCGAGTTCCTGAGGGGTGGAAGGTGGACGCCTGGAACACCTTGCGGGTGTATCGGTGGCGTTGGCAGGTTATACGATGAAGAAGCAAACGGCAGGAAGAACGTTCAGCACGCTCCTCCTTTTTGGGTCGCTGGGGTTGGTGCTGGTTATTGGCGCTTACGTGTTCATTGCTATCTGGCGCCAGGACACCCCCGAAAAAGCGGTAAACCGATTTCTCATTGCCCTGGCAAAGAAAGACATAGACACTTTGATGGAACTTTCCTATTGGGAAGGATCCCCCGATGATTTACGCCAGCAGTGGGATTATTGCGTCAACAAGGGTGCCAAGCATTACGTTTTCTTGTGGAAACTAATTACGACGCGCAGGGTGTCGGACGACCGTGCTGCGGTCCGCGTGTCCATTCTTGAGTTTCGGGCTTCGCGAGCCCAGGGGGCATACGGCACCGAGGTTCAACCAGAGGGAGTAGAAGTTCCCCTGGTGCGCATCGGAGGGCGCTGGAAAGTTGACCTTATGTCCTTGAGCCGTCGTTTTTTCCCCTTTTTGCCTCGGTAAGGGGAAAGGAGGTAAAAAATGCCTATGAGAAAAAGCCAACCCTCTCGGAGAAAAAAGGAGCGGGTGAAACCCGAAGACCTTCTGCAGTTTGAATTAGTTTCCGACCCCCAAACTTCACCCGATGGGGGGCGTATTCTTTTTTGCAAGCGGCGTGTGGGTGAAAAGAACCAATACGTTTCCACGCTCTGGATGGTGCCCTCCCAGGGAGGTGCCCCCCAACCCTTCACTAATGGAGAGCGCGACGCTCACGGGCGCTGGTCGCCAGATGGAAAACTCATTGCCTTTATCCGCTCCGCTCAAAAGGGAAATCCCCAAATTTATTTAATCTCCAGCGAGGGGGGGGAAGCTCGTGCCCTCACTCAGTTTCCTCCGGGAAGCATTTCCTCTTTCAAGTGGTCTCCTAATGGCAAGTGGTTGGCGGTGGCATTTCGGGAGCAACACCCTGATTGGACAGAGGAGGCGAAAAAGAAAAGAGAGGAAAATGGGTGGAGCACTCCCCCAAAAATCATTGAGACGATTTGGTATCGGCTGGACGGCGATGGCTATTTTTTACACCAGCGCTATCACCTTTATCTAGTGGATGTGGAGACGGGAAAACACCGAAAAATATTTGACAAGGACCCCACGGGAATGTTCTCTTATGACTGGTCACCCGATTCCACCGAATTAGCCCTTTCCGCCAATCTGGACCGAGACGCCTACACCAAGCCCTGGCGAAGCCGTCTGTACCGACTTTCCATCAAAAACGGAAGACTCACCGAGATCCCCAATCAACCCGACGGCACCAAGGAGGACGTCTTATGGTCGCCAGACGGGCGATGGATTGCATTTGTGGGGCGTGAGGGGCGTGAAGATGTCTGGGGAGCACGCAATGAGCATCTTTTCCTTTGCGACCCCGTGCGTGGAAAGCCCATCAACCTGACAAAGCACACGGACTACTGCTTATCCGCAACGACCCTTTCCGACACGCGCGAGGCTTCGTTCGGAGCGACTGTTCGTTGGTCTCCTGACTCCCGGCGACTCTATATGAGCATCGGTTGGCACGGGGAGCAACACATCGCCTCCGTGAGCGTGGATGGGGGCCCCGTAAAGTTTCACACTCACGGTCCCTATGAATATATGCTGGGCACGTGGGACCGTGCGGGGAAGGTCCTTTCCTTCACCAAAGGCTGGGCAACGCGCCTCCATGAAATCGGCATAGCCCGACCTAACTCCAAGGGATGGGAGGAAGTAATGCTCACTGATTTTAATGGGTCGCTTTTAAGCAGTCGGGAATTATCCGAACCTGAAGAACACTGGATTACTTCCGAAGACGGAACGAAGGTACATCTATGGGTGTTGAAGCCTCCCGGGCTCAAGCGCGGGGAACGAGTTCCTGCAATATTGGAAATTCACGGGGGACCGCATGCGCAATATGGGGTTCCCTTCTTCCACGAGTTCCAATTGTTGGCTGGGAATGGCTATGCGGTGTTCTATAGCAATCCAAGGGGGAGCAAGGGATACGGGGAAGCGCACTGCTCTGCCATTCGCGGGAATTGGGGGAACAAAGATTGGCAAGACATCCAGGCGGTCATCCGCTTTATGCAGAAGCAACCTTATGTGGATTCCACGCGAATGGGAGTGATGGGCGGGAGTTATGGAGGGTATATGACGAACTGGGTCATCAGCCACACCGACGTGTTCCGAGCAGCCATCACCGACCGTTGCGTGTCCAATCTCATCTCTATGGCGGGAACGAGCGACTTCCCTCATATTCGTGATAGATATTGGGAGGGGTCTCCCTGGGATAGGCCCGAGAAACTGTGGAACTGCAGTCCCATCAAATATTTTGGGAACGTGAAGACGCCCACCCTCATCATTCATAGTGAGGGTGATTTGAGGTGTAATGTGGAACAAGCGGAGCAAGTATTCTCCGCTTTGAAACTGCGAAAGGTTCCAGCGCGCTTCGTCCGCTATCCTGCGGAGACGAGCCACGGGATGAGCCGTTCTGGTCCCCCCGATTTGCGGATCCACCGTCTCAAAGAAATTTTGCAGTGGTGGGAGAAGTATCTGAAGGCTTCTCCCTTGGCTCGCCGAAACTCACGCAAAAATCGTCGGAGGAAATGACTATGGGCATCCGCTTTAGAAGAATCTATTGGGTAACAGAGCAGTTAGATGAGCATGGGTATAGCGAAGTCACGGGCATTTACACTTCCATCCCCGACCTGGTGGAAATCGGGCTTGCGCCTAAAGCATTTTGCAACAAGACGGCGGGGCTTCGCATCACCCTTTGTGCCCTGGACTCACAAGACGCACCCCTGGCTTCTTTCACATCGCCTGCCTTTGGGAATGTCACCGAGGCTTTGCGCCCCCTTGTGGACTCGGGCGAACTCACCGCAGAAGAGGTTGCCCAGTTAGCCGATGCGCTTTATGAATTAGCCCGTGCGAACCGACTCTCCTAAGGAGTTGAAGGACCTGCGCCCGGCTCGGGAGCAACGCCCGGCAGGAGTTCTTTCGCCTGCGTCTTCAATTCTTCAAGAAGGTTATCCCAAACTTTTTTGAGATAGGGGACATGGATCTTCACCTGCGCGTTCATAAGTTTCTTTAGCAGGAGGCGGTCCAGGTCATTATTGGGTGCCGCCTCGCGAATGGTCCATTGAACACGCATAATTTCCTTCTGGGCAGGGCCTGGCTCTACGAATTGAGAGGGCACCTTGGACTCCACATAAACCTTGCAAAAATGCTGTCCATACTGGAACCAATCCGATACTTTTCTTTCGCCGGTGTTTTCCACCACTCTCTGCAAGATTGCGTCCAGTTGATTGATAGGGATGGGACGGGAGAGGGAGGCGCCACTTCCTGGAGGGAACGAACCCTTTTCACGAGATGCATTGGGCGCCACGCTAAACTCCGCAGCCGCCTGTTCAAAGGTATAGCCCTGCAAAAGGCTCTGGTCTACTTTCTTTTGCTCCTCCACACTGGACACCAGGATATAGCGGAAAGTTGCCATCGGAGGCCTGCGAAATTCGTCGGGATGCTCTTTAATGTATTTCTCCACGTCCTCCAGGGTTTTTTCGGAAACTCCCCGCTTGAGCAAGTTTTCCCGTGCAAGTTCCAACTCCACAAAGTAATCAATATCGCTAATGCTCATCCCAGCCTCCTTCCGCTGGGTGATGTAATTGGGGTCAATTTTGGTGTAAAGCTCTTTTCTCCGCTCAATGTCTTCCTTGGTAGGGGCAACCCCCTCATCTTTTGCCGCCTGCAAAAGAGCCAGTTCCGCAAGCATTCGCTGAAGAACCTGGTGACTAACGGGAGAAGCAACGGGAAGGCGCACATTCCCTCCCTGAAACTGCCCCTGGGGAACACGCACCAGGACACCATCTAAGATCTCCATCCGCTTCATAAAAGCATCCTTCGTGATCTTGTAATCATTAAATTCCACCAACACATCTCCCCCACGTCCACATCCGACAATCCAAAGCGCCCACAGGGCAATTTGAAAAACGAAAAGTCGCTTCATAGCCTTCATCTTCTCTCCTATCTATAGAGTTAGGCTTCAGGATACCCGCTCCACCCCCCTTGAGGTGAAAAAACAGGTCTCTCCAAAGGTTTTTTGGGGAATGGAGGCTTATAAACCCGCAAAAAGCCCAGGACACCCAGAGGGGACTAAGCGGATATATCCAGCCCCCGTCCCTGCTCCTCCTGGGGGGGCTCGGGCGGTTCCTCGCTCTGCTCCTCGGAATGGATCTCTATGATGTCTTCCTGTTGCGCCCTGGGCTTCTCCCGTTGGTGGCGGTGCCGGCGCTCCGAGACGGGTTCCGTGCCCCGGGGCTTATCCGCAACATCGGAGTAGGGATTCACGGGGTGGATATCCGTGCCTTCGTAAGACATAGCAAGCCTTCCTAAGCCGGGAGGAGCCCGCTCCCTTGTTCCTGAAAGTACGCACGCATCCGCATCATCGCCTGCGTGTGTAGTTGATAGACCCGGCTCTCAGAAACTTTGAGAACCTCTCCAATTTCCTTGAAGGTAAGCCCCTCATAGTAATAGAGCCCAATCACGAGGCGCTCCCGGTCGGGCAGACGGTCGATGCTTTCTTGAAGCAAGCGGAACAATTCCCTGCTTTGGGCTTCCACCTCAGGGGAACTCTTTTCATCCGCGAGGATTTCTGCAAACTTGATGTTATCTTCCCCTTCGTGCCCGCTCAGGACCTCATCCAGAGAAAGCACTCCCGTTCTTGAAGCTTGTTGAATAAGCGTGTGCAAATCCTCCAGGGAAATGTTGAGCGTTTTGGCAAGTTCTTCTTCCGTAGGGGGGCGACCCAACTGGGCTTCCAGAGCAAACTGAGCACGTTCCAGGGCTTTCAACTTTTCCCGAATAGAGCGGGGGACCCAATCTTCACTGCGAAGCATCTCCAGGATGGCTCCCCGTATGAGGGCTATGGCATACGTTTCAAACTTGACTTCCCGCTTGGGGTCAAACTGGTCCACAGCCTTAATCAATCCGATGGTGCCCGCACTGATGAGGTCTTCGCGATCCAATCCCGGTGGCAATGCGGAGACCACTCGCCCCGCCGTGATTTTCACGAGATAGGCATAATTGCGGATGAGCGCATTACGGGCTTCGGGGTCACCATCTTCTTTAAATGCTTTCCAGCATCTTTGCAATTGGGCAAGGGTCAATGCAGACATCCTTTCTCACTCTCCTCAGGCTGCTTTCCTTTCATCGCTTGGTCTTTCGTCATATTCCTTGTTCTTCACCGCCGTGACGCGCGCTGCAAAGAAAACATACCAAATCTGGGTAAGGATACTCCCTATGAAGAATGCGATAATTGAGCGGAAAAGAGCAACCCAGGGGTCCACCTGGGCTAAGATGCCTGCAGTGAGGGCACTGAGCGCGCACAACAAGCCAATCAACTTCGGCATCAAACTTTTGGTCTCCCTCTGTCATATTTGCGGTAGATTCTGAGGTTTTCTTTAGTGCAAGGGGAAAACGGCGGGTGAGATTTCATCCCTCAGGCACCTGTAACTCCAGCCCATCGTAGCAAAGAGCTATGCCCGGGGGGAGGATCTGGCGGGAGGCTTCATAGTCATAGTCATGGGAGAGATGGGTGAGATAGGTTTGCCGTGCTCCCAGGGCTTGAGCCACCGCCACCGCCTTTTCCCGGTGAAAATGGGACGGATGAGGCGCCTCCCGAGTCGCATCCAAGACAAGAATCTCAACACCCTGCAGTATCTCCCACGCTTTTTTGGGTATTTCGCTAACATCGGTAATATAGGCAAAGCCCCCCACGCGAAGACCTAATACCGGCAAACGCCCGTGGAGCACCTCAAACACCCTTACCTCCATCCCGGGGAGCCTCAGGACCTCAGGCGCGGGATGGAGTTTATATTGGGGGAGCCCCCCGCCCTCTTGAACAGGGGGAACAAAGGCATATCGGAAGATACGCTTGATGTCTTCGAGAACCCCTGGCTGGGCAAAGAGGGGCATAGGCTTGCCCTGAACCTCGTTGAACCGCCTCAGGTCGTCTAATCCCATAATGTGGTCGGCGTGGGCATGAGTAATCAAGACAGCATCCACTTGGGCGATGCGCTCCCGAGTAAGTTGCAAGCGGAGTTCCGGAGGCGCATCTACCAGGAGATTGGCATAAGGACTCTGGAGCAACAAGGAGCACCGAGTGCGGTGGTTTCTGGGGTCTGGGCTTTGGCAAACAGGGCAGAAACAGGCAACCATAGGAACGCCATGGCTGGTTCCGCATCCGAGAATCTTCGCTTTGATCAAAGCCTGTTTGTCCGTTGAAGGACCAAAAGGGCAACCAGGGTGCTGGGAACTTCACAATAACTCGCCACGCGGTCAATGCACCGTGCTAAATTTCGCTCATCCGCTTCATCCATAGCCCTTTCCTGCACCGCATCCACGCATATCTGGATGCATTTCTCCAGGAGGCGTGCCTTCGTCTGGGGCATCCCCTTCCCACCCACAGAACCATATTCCCTGCTCAGGGCTTCAAAAACTTCCTCCCAGGATTGATAAGACATTATCCTCCGCGTCTCGCGCTCAGCAGTCTCTTTTTCTATCCTTTCTGCTTCAGCCCGTCGGCGCTTGTAGGCAAGCCAGTCATTAATGGTGATGCCTTCCAGGAGTTGCAGGGTCACACGCTGTCCCAGGCGCTTCTCCAATTCTTGCTCTATCACTCGTTGGGTCCCCGCCATCCGCAAGTGTCCCATAAGACCCACGTCCTGTGCCTTAAAGCCGAGAACAAAGACTCCATTCTCAAAAGTCACGGGGACCGCCACATTGAGGGCGTTCCAGGTAGTCACGCCTGTCACGCGTTTTTTGATGTCTTCAATGGCATCATTCCAAACGTCGTAGAAGTCCATAGAGTTTAGGAATTATAGCCGTAAGTCCTTTTTTCTTCCCCGGGGGGCGCCAACGAAGCGTTCCCACCCCATTCAAGTTATAATTATAAGGCTATGAACCCTTACCTTTTGCCCGCTCTTTTGATGACCCCAAGCCTCATCCGGCGAGCCTTCTCCCAACTCCCACGCGAACTCTGGGACGTTCGGAAAGACCCGGAGAGGTTCACTCCTCGCGAGGTAGTTTGCCATTTATGCGATTGGGAGCCCATCCTGCTGGAACGGCTAAAAGCAGGAGTAGAAAACCCCGGGGTGCAAGTGCCTTACTTTGATGAGGGCCAACGAGCCATTGACCTTCGGTATGGAGAATGGGACCCCTTTGAGGCTCTGGAAAAGTGGAGACAGGCTCGCGAGCAAACGGTGGCATACATCAAGACCCTTAGCAAGGAGGATTTTCAAAAGACTTTTGTTCACCCCAAGCGAGGGGAGACTACCATCTCGGATGCCATCAATATGATGCCCTGCCACGACATCTATCACCTGGAGCAAATCACGAGTTACCTGCCCGAAGAAAAGGTGGCGGATGTATGGTAAGGGGGGTTTTGTGGGATAATGCACTGAGATTCCTATGCATCCTTATTTACCATTGATTTTGCTCATCGTGGTGGGAGCGATCCTTTGCGCCCTTATGGTGATTGCGTCCTGGGTGCTGGGACCCAAGAAAGTGACTCCCTACAAAGCCTCCCCCTACGAGTGCGGGGTCCAGCCGGTTGGCAGTGCACGAGAGCGTTTTCCGGTCAAGTTTTATTTGGTTGCCATTTTGTTCATCCTGTTTGACATAGAGGTGGTTTTTCTGTGGAGTTGGATGGCGGTATTTCGTGGGTGGGTTGAAAGCGGGCATCCCTCTGCGGTTTATAGTTTCTGGGCAGTGATGCTATATATGTTTTTGTGGTTCCTGGGGGATGCTTATGTTATACGTGCAGGGGCTTTGGAGTGGGAAGAGAGCAAAACCCTGCATCCGGAAAAATTGGGCAAACTCGCAGAAGAAGAGCCGATTCCTCTGGCAAGCGCCGAATATGTGCCCCTCCGGGAGGGGTTCTAATGGGCGTGCCTACAAGGAATGGGGAGCGGTTAGAGGTCGTAAAGATCCGGGAGCGTTTTCCCGATGCCATTATAAAAGTTAAGGAGTTTCGTGGGGACACGTGGATTTGCCTTCGGCGCGAGTTCCTGCGGGATGTTGCCCTTCTTTTACGGGACGACCCGGACCTGGAGTATAAGTTTTTCTCCGAGTGCACCTGCGTGGATTACAGCAAATGGAAACACGAACGCGATCTGCCTGAGCGCTTTGAGGTTATTTATAACCTGTATTCTTTGAAGCACTATTCTCGCATTTTTCTGAAGGTGGGGGCAGACGATGGCATCCCCGTGCCGAGCTTGATCCCCGCGTACCCCGGTGCGGAGTTTCCCGAGCGCGAGGTGTGGGACCTTTTCGGCGTGGTGTTTGAGGGGCATCCCAAACTGAGGCGATTTTTGCTGCCGGACGACTGGGCAGGGCATCCCTTGCGAAAGGGATTCCCCCTTGGAGGGGAAGAAGTAGTTTTTGCCCAGGACACGCGAGGTCCTGCGGTAGAAGACCTTTCTATGCCCCACGCAGGTGAATCCTTTGAAGGAAAGACAGGCTCTGAAGATGTTTCGGGAAGATGAGATGACAGTTGGAGCGACCTATGCCTGAACCTCCTTTTATGCCTTCCACAGAAACCCTGTTTGAAAAAACGGGAGAGGGGACACTTGTCCTCAATATGGGTCCCCAACACCCAAGCACTCACGGGGTATTGCGGGTGGTCCTTGAATTGGAAGGCGAAACCATCGTGAACCTGGATGTCCAAATCGGCTACCTGCATACGGGAATGGAAAAAGAGGGAGAGTATCAAGAGTATTTGAAGTGCGTTACGATGACGGATCGGATGGATTATTTATCCGCAAATGGGAATAACTTAGCCTACTCTCTTGCTGTGGAGAAGTTGCTGGGGATAGAAATCCCTCCACGCGGGAATGCCTTGAGGGTCATCCTGGCAGAACTTAGCCGTATTGCCAGTCACTGCGTGTGGCTGGGCACCCACGCCCTGGACTTAGGGGCTATGACGCCATTTTTCTGGATTTTCTCTGAGCGCGAAAAGATCCTGGATATGTTTGAGATGTTTTCAGGCGTTCGGATGATGCCCAGCTGGATTGTCCCCGGAGGCTTGCGCGGAGATATGCCTCAGGGGTTTGACCAAAAACTCCACCAGTTTCTCAAAGAGTTCCCCAAAACCTTAGAAGAAGTGGAGGCGTTACTGGTAGACAACCCCATCTGGATTGAGCGAACCCGTGGAGTGGGAATTATCTCACCAGAAGAGGTGCTCGCCTTAGGGTGCAGTGGGCCCATAGCCCGCGCCTCGGGCATTGCCTGGGACCTCAGAAAGACGAACCCCTATTGTGACTATGAAAAATATGATTTCAAAATCCCTGTGGGTACCAACGGGGACGTTTATGACCGCTTCCTGGTGCGAATTGCTGAAATGAAGGAGTCCTGCAAAATCCTCCAACAGGCAATTGAGGGGCTTCCGGAAGGACCCTATCGTTCCGAGGACCGCAAAGTGGTGCCACCTCCGCGCGAAGAACTTGACACTTCAATGGAATCCCTCATCCATCACTTCAAGTTATGGACGGAAGGGTTCCGACCGCCCGTTGGGGAAGCCTACGCTTGCATTGAAGGACCTAAAGGAGAACTGGGGTTCTATATTGTCAGTGATGGGAGTAATCGTCCCTATCGCTTCCACGTGCGCCCCAGCAGTTTTATGAACTTGCAGGCGCTCAAAACGATGTGCCGGGGGCGCCTGGTCGCAGATGTGGTTGCTATAATAGGGAGTATAGACATCGTGTTAGGAGAGATTGATCGTTGAGAAAAAACCCACAGAGAAACTTCCCGTGCCTTTCAAACAGCAACCGGGAGGACTCCGAAGTCGGGAGAAGCGGGGCCTCCACCTTTATGAGCCAAGCGTCCTATGTGCCCAGGAAGGAGTATACTTCCCGTAAGGAGAGAGGTGCCTGAAAAGATGAGTCTTCTCCGTTTTCACCCCAAACCGCCCAAGCCCCCCAAACCCGAGGAAATAACCTTTCGCTTCAGTGACCGTGCAGTCCAGGAACTGGAAGCCATCCTTACGCATTATCCTGACAAGAAATCTGCCACCCTCCCCGCGCTCTGGATTGCCCAACGGGAATACGGGGGATATTTACCCCCCGAGGCTATCTGCGAGGTCGCCGTGCGATTGGGGCGCAGTTACGCAGAAGTGGAGGGTGTGGCGACCTTTTACACGATGTACCACGTGGGGCATCCCGTGGGGAAGCATCTGATAGAAGTCTGCACGTGTCTGACCTGTATGGTCTGTGGGGCTTATCGGGTGGCTGATGTGCTCAAGTCCAAGTTGGGGATTGACTGGGGAGAGACCACCCCGGACGGGCTTTTCACCCTGGAGGAAGTGGAGTGCCTGGATGCCTGCGACCGGGCTCCCGTGCTGATGATTGGCGAGCGGTACGTGGGACCCGTAACGGAAGAGGACGTGGACAGGCTGTTAGATGAACTCCGAAACACTCCTGAATCCACCGTGACACGCCTTGCGGACGCCGTGGTGCAGGCTCATCTACCTCAAGAAGAGAGATAACCCAGGGTTTTTGCTTCTATGTCGCCTTGTGTGAAGGGATGAAGGGAAGGAGACTCCTCCTCAATCCTGTCTTTCTCTCGCCCAGAAAGAAGGCTTATTAGTAGTGCCAGTCCAGGTCGGTTGCTTCTTTAGCGTGCTTTTCAATAAACTCGCGACGCAATTCCACCTTCTCACCCATCAGGCGTGAGAAAACCTCGTGAGTATAGCCATCCTCATCGGGATCCAGCCTCATCTGGATGAGCACCCTGTTTTTGGGATTCATCGCCGTTTCTTCCAATTGCTCGGGGTTCATTTCGCCCAAGCCCTTGAAGCGGGTTATGTGAATATCCTTTTTCTTTTTCAGGTTTTTGAGAATCTCATCGCGCTCTTCTTCTGTTTGGGCATAATAGCGTTCATCTTTTCCCGCGCGAATGGTAAACAGAGGCGGTTGTGCAGCGTACACATAGCCGTGCACGAGAAGCGGTTTCATATAACGGTAGAAGAAGGTCAGGAGAAGGGTCCTGATATGTTGCCCATCCACGTCCGCATCGGTAAGGATGATGATTTTTCCGTATCGTAACTTGCTGATGTCAAACCCATTATTGCTGTCACCTTCTTCGCCATTTCGGCTTATGGAAACGTTCAGTCCCACCCCAAGGGTAGAGATGAGGGATTGAATTTCCTCGTTATCCAGAGCCTTATCCAGGCGGGTGCGCTCCACATTGAGTATCTTCCCCTTGATGGGCAAAACGGCCTGGAACCTTCGGTCGCGCGCGCTCTTTGCCAGCCCCCCTGCGGACTCACCCTCCACGATGAAGAGTTCGGTTTTAGAGGGGTCTTTCTCAATACAGTCTGCAAGTTTCGCAGCAAGCCCATAAGATTCCACCGCACCGCTTCGCCGTACTGCTTCCGCTGCTTTGCGCGCCGCTTCCCTTGCGCGCTGTTCTTGAAGGGCTCTCTCCACGATTCTGCGAGCCACAGAAGGATGGGACTCCAGGAAATCCATCAGGCCTTCGTGCACCACGGAAGCCACAAGCCCTTCTATCTCGCTATTGCCCAATTTCGTTTTTGTTTGCCCTTCAAACTGGGGATGAAGGAGCTTGACCGCCACCACCATCGTCAATCCCCCACGGACATCTTCGCCGGTGAAGTTCGGGTCCTTCTCCTTCAGAAGTCCAATTTTGCGCGCATAAAGATTTACCACCCGGGTAAGAGCGGTTTTAGCTCCGGTGGCGTGAGTGCCTCCCTCAATGGTGTTGATATTATTGGCATAAGAAACGAAGGTCTCCTTGGTGCTGTCATTGTATTGCAAAGCAACCTCTACCTCGGTATCATCCCTAACCCGCTTGAAATAAATTGGCTTGTGGAGTTCTCTATACGCCTCATTCAATCGCTCCACCAAAGCGCGAATCCCCTCCTTGTAGTGGAACTTCTCGTTATCCTCAGGGTTCTGCTCATTGATGAACTCAAGGGTGACTTCGGGATTAAGGTATGCCAGCTCGCGAATTCTCGCTTTGAGGATATTAACGTCGTATTTCACCTCTTTGAAGATTTCTTTGTCCGCCATCCAGCGAGTCGTGGTCCCGCGCCTTTTGGTTGTGCCAATTTCCTTCACAGGAGCCACAGGCTGACCCCGCTCGTATCGCTGGAAATACTTCTTCCCATCCCTTTCCACAAGAACTTCGCACCATTCTGAAAGCGCATTCACGCAAGAAACCCCCACGCCGTGAAGCCCACCTGTGATCCTGTATCCCCCTCCACCAAACTTAGCGCCCGCATGCAGAGTACACATCACAATCTCTAAGGCAGAAACGCCGTATTCCTCGTGAATGTCTACGGGAATGCCTCTCCCATCATCCTGCACGCTCAGCGAGTTATCCTTGTGAAGAGTGCAAACAATGTGCCGGCAATGCCCCGCCATTGCCTCGTCAATGGAGTTATCCAGCACCTCACTAAAAAGGTGATGAAGCCCCCTCGTGCTGGTATCCCCGATGTACATCGCGGGCCTCTGGCGAACAGCCTCTAACCCCTTGAGAACCTGAATGTCCTCTGCAGTGTATTCCGCACTGGCGAGGTCCACCTCGGACGGGGGAGCGGAAGGTTTCTTCTTGTTCTTGAGGGCGCCGTCTTTTTCCAGGGCTTTCTCTTGGGGCTTCCCGGAAGGCTTGGAAGTCTGCGAGCGGGCGCTCCCAGAAGTCTTCGGGAGAGACGGGCGACCCTTAGTTTTTGGAGAAATCTTTGCCCTGGATTGTACTTTTTTTGCGCTCTTTGATACCTTACTCGTCTTCTTGGGCATAGGTTCCTTCATCCTTCGGAAAATCAGGCACATCCATTTGCCTGTGCGGGTTTGACCGTCAAAAATTATACCTGTCGGAGGCGAAATATTGCTTGAAAGCCAGTGCCTACGGGGGGCTCCAGCCCCCTCCCCCAGGGGTCTCCAGACGGATGCGCTCCCCCGCCTTTATCTGCCAGGAGCCTTTGCTGGGCAAAGCGACCTCCCCTTGGGGAGTAGCCAGGATGTTGGCTCCCACCTTTCCGGGGGCTCCCCCACCCGCTCCAGGGGGAGGAAAGGAGCGCCGATCGGTCATCAAGCTCACCACCGCCACACCCTTGAGGAGCTCCAACTCGCGGATAACGCCATCTCCTCCAGGGTGCCAGCCCTCTCCCCCAGAACCCAACCGCCTTTCATACCGGACTACCCGCAAAGGCAGTTCGTTTTCCAGAGCCTCAACGGGGGTGTTTCGCGTGTTCGTCATATGGGTATGCACACAGGAAGCCCCCGCACGCCGAGGTCCTCCGCCCACTCCCCCGCCGATGGTTTCATAATAAGCCCAGTTCTCCGACCCCACGGCAAGATTGTTCATAGTGCCCTGACTACAAGCGGGAACGCGGTCGGGGACTGCCTGCTGGAGCGTCTGCAAAACAACGTCCACGATGCGCTGACTGGTTTCGGTGTTTCCCCCCACAACGGGGGCGGGTTCCTGAGCGTTGACGAGGGAGCCTACGGGCGCGAGGACGGAAACCCTCTGCCAGCATCCGCTATTGGTGGGTATGTCCCCCGCGAGGCACCGAACGACATAGTAACAAGCCGAACGAGTTACCGCTTCGGTGGCGTTGATGCCCAGGGGTTGCTGGGGATCTGTACCCGCAAAGTCAAACTCTATTCGCCCTCCTTCCAGGATGCGGGTGCAAAGGCTTATCCTCACCAATTCCCCCACAGCAGGCACATCCTCCAACACGTCTTGCGCAAAAAACTCCCCTTTGGGCAATTTTTGAAGTTCGTGTTTCACATACTCTTCGGTATAGGCAAGCGCCTGGTCCATCCAGGCGTAGAGGTCCTCCCCATAGCGTTCATAAAGACGGGAGAACCCTCTGGCGCCCACCCAACAGGCAGACCTCTGGGCTTCAAGGTCGCCTTTTCTCTCATCGGGTGTTCGGGAGTAATTCGCAATGTGTTCCTGAAGATCAGGGGTCAACTCTTGAGGGGAGATAAGGAGACCTTCGGCAGAGATATGGTCTACGGGGGCAAAACTCCCCGGGGCGTGTCCCCCTATGTCCGTGTGATGGGCACGGTTTGCCACGTAGCCGATTCGCCTGGAGCCCACTTCCACCGGATAGACCAGGGTGATGTCGGGGAGGTGCGTTCCTGCAAAGTAGGGGTCATTGGTGATATAAAATTTTCCCGCTTCCATCGGGGGTCCCTGTTTCAACCAGTGCTGGATGAGGATCTCCATCGCGCCCAAGTGGACGGGGATATGAGCCGCTTGGGCGATGAGCCTGCCCTGGGTATCAAAGAGGGCACACGAGTAGTCGCGCCTTTCTTTGATGTTTGGGGAAAAGGAGATGCGTTCCAGCGCGGAGCCCATATCTTCCGCGACGCTCGCAAACATTTCGGTAAACAGGAGGACGCGCGTCTTATCAAAGGAGCGCTTCATTGACTATAAGATGTATTTAGAGAGGTCCACGTCCTGCACCAAATCGCTGAGTTTTTTGCGCACGAATTCAGCGTCTATCTCCACTTCCGCATTAGTGAGTTCGGGGGCATCAAACATCACATCTTCAAGCAGTTTTTCCATCACCGTATGCAATCGGCGCGCTCCTATATCTTCCGTACGGGCATTGACCTCATGAGCCATCCGAGCTATCTCGTCTATGGCGTCCTCTGTAAATTTAAGGTTCACGCCTTCGGTTGCCAGGAGCATAGCGTATTGTTTGGTCAGGGCATTTTGAGGCTCCACAAGTATCCGTCGCAAATCCTTTTCACCCAGAACGCTAAGTTCCACCCTTATGGGCAACCGCCCCTGGAGTTCTGGGATGAGGTCGCTCGGTTTGCTGATATGGAAGGCTCCGGCACAGATGAAAAGGATATGGTCTGTGCGCACGGGACCGTATTTGGTGATGACCGTAGAACCTTCTATTATGGGCAGAAGGTCGCGTTGAACTCCCTCACGGGAAACATCGGGTCCCACCGCGCTTCCCCTGCCCGCTATCTTATCCACTTCATCTAAAAAGACAATGCCCGTTTGCTCCGTTCGCTCAATAGCCTCGCGCGTGATGGCACCCTGGTCAATCATTTTGCGCGCTTCTTCTTCCGTGAGGAGTTTTTTGGCTTCTGCAACGGTAACTCGTCGCTTCGCAGTCTGTTTGCCCAAAACCTGTGAGAGATGCGTTGAAATATCAAGCCCCATCTCCTCCATTCCTTGAGGAGTGAAAACCTGGACAAAGGGCAGGGGATGTTCTTCCATATCAATTTCTATCCACTCGTTGTCGTGAACACCCTTCTCCAGTTCGTCCACCATACTCTGAAGGCGACCCTCGTCCTCTACGGGGCTTTGAGAGGGGTGCTCTTCCACTGAGGGAATCTTTTCTCCTGATATCCACTTCTCAAAACCCGTAAGAGGGAATGGAGGGCGGGGCTCACTCGCTCGTTGGCGTTCTGGATACATAAGGAGCCTCGCCAGGCGTCGGTAAGCACGCTGGAGTGCCTTCTCGTGCACTTCCTCCATCTTTCCCTCCGTTACAAGGCGTACCGCAACATTGGTGAGGTCACGGATGATGCTGTCTACATCTCTTCCCACGTAGCCCACTTCCGTAAATTTAGTTGCCTCCACTTTCACGAAGGGAGCCTTCACCATTTGTGCCAAACGCCTGGCTATTTCCGTTTTGCCGACGCCCGTGGGACCTATCATCAAGATGTTTTTGGGCAAAATGTCTTTCCTCTGCTCAGGCGGTAGCAACTGCCGGCGATAACGGTTCCGCAAGGCGATTGCCACTGCTCGTTTTGCCTGCTCCTGCCCCACGATATATTTATCTAATTCCGCTACTATCTGGTGAGGGGTAAGTTCCTCCATCGCTATACTCATACTATAAGAACTTTACCCCAATTAATCTCAAACAGAACCAAGCCTCAAAAAAAGCGTTAATAAGGAATGTGAAATCCTTTCAAACCGCCCTTTGGGTTCTCCTGGGGTTGCTCTCCTCCGTGGCAGGAGTTGCTCTGCTTCAGCAAGGACAGCCCACCCATAAACCCCTGCGCGTGGGAGACAGAGCACCCGACTTCACCCTGAAGTTCCTGAACTCCAATGAGTCCTTCACCTTGAGCCACAACTTCGGCAAGAAGCCCACCTTCTTGATCTTTGGCTCTTATACCTGACCGCCCTTCCGGCGCCAGGTCGGCGAAATAGAAGCCCTCTATCAAAAATACAAGGACAAGGTGGACTTCAAAATCATCTACATCCGCGAAGCCCACCCTGCAGACGGCTGGCGAATGCCTATCAACGACCGCGAGGGCATCGTGGTGAATGACCCCAAGTCCTATCAAGAAAGGGAAGGCGTGGCAAGCCTATGCGCGACCTCTCTCAAAATCTCCATCCCCATTCTGATTGACGGACTGGACAACAAAGTGGAAAAAGTCTATCAAGGCTGGCCTGACAGGATTTACGTCGTCTCTAAGGAAGGCGTGATCTATTACCAGGGACGCCCCGGACCTATGGGCTTCAAGCCCAAGGAAGCAGAAGAAGCCCTCCGACGCCTGCTCTCAGAATCCGCAAAACCCAATACCGAGCACCCCCCTTCTAAGGATTACCCCCTTGCTCGGCCTGGGATTGCTTCACGAAATTTATTCGCAGGTCACTAAGCAGGCTGTGCAGGCGTCGACGCTCCAGGTCACTCACTTGAGGCTCCAGCGCCTCCACAAATCGCGCGACGAAGTCAATGGCCAACTTCGCTTGCTGTAAATCTTTGTGCACCTCTCCGGTAAGGGGGTCAGGGTGCAAGCCCATCTTTTGCCACGCCAGAGAGGAATATTGCTCCAAGCTCACCGAGAGCAACAAATACACATCAAGGGGCACCTTAGGCTTTTCCTCGCGTTGCCCCTCAGACGCTTTTTGCTCTTTTTCCACCTCAGACATCAGGCTTCCTCCTCATTCTTCTTTTAGAGACTAAGGACCAAAGAATCTGCACGTTCTCTTTGTGCATCTTATCCGCATCCGGGGTCTCTATGACCATAGGCACGCCCCGAAGACGCGGGTCGTTCACTATGAGTTTGAATGCCTCCAAGCCAATTTGCCCCCTTCCTATGTGCGCATGGCGGTCCACCCTGGAGCCCAGAGGCTTTAGCGAATCGTTCAGATGCACCACCTTCACCCACTCTAACCCTACAACCGAATCAAACTCACCCATCGTTGCCTCATAGGCATCCTTCGTCCGTAAGTCATACCCCGAAGCGAAAAGATGGCACGTATCCAGGCACACCGCAAGCCGGGGATGCCCATTGTTTTCATTTAAAACATACGCCAAATGCTCAAACCGATAGCCCAGGGTGGTACCCTGCCCTGCGGTCGTCTCCAAAGCCAGCGAAACGGCTTCAGGAGTTAATTCAAGCAGGCGGGCGACACCCTGGGAAAGACGCTTGAGGGCAACCGCTTCCCCTTCCCCAAGATGAGCACCCATATGGGAAACCACATAGGAGATTTTGAGTTTGGCACAGCGCTCCAGTTCTTCAACGAGGGCTTTCAGGCTCTTAGACCGTATTTCCGAGCGCGGCGCTGCGAGGTTGGTTAAGTAACAATCGTGAGAGACAACCTCTTGGATGCCTGTGGCTCTTCTGGCTTCATCAAAGGACCGCGCTTCTTCATCCGTGATGCGACGCCCGCGCCACTGCTGGGGGTTGCTGGTGAAGACCTGAACCGCCTTACAACCAATCTCCCGCCCATTATAAAGAGCACGCGCCAGACCACCGGAGGCAGGCATATGAGCCCCGAGGAGGATTTCCATAGATGGGTATGCTTACCCTACTCCGCGCTCCTCAAGGAAGTTTCCTATCCCTTCCCCCAAACCGAACGAGGAAACCCTAAAAATCCCCAGAGGACCTTCATCTCGGAGTACCCGCACCCACTTCCTGGAGATACTCCTCAAGGATCTTCCTCACCACCCAGGGTCCCCGATAGACGAGGGCGGTGTAAATCTGGCAGACGGTGGCACCTGCCTCCAGGCGCTCTTTGAGATCTTTTCCAGTGAAAATCCCCCCTACGCCAATGATCGGAAGGGATTCTCCTGCCCATTCCCGGAGGCGGGCACAGACGCTTAGAGCGCGTTCCCGAAGGGGCTTCCCCGAAAGCCCCCCCGCTTCGCTCCGAAAGGGAGAGACGAGAGGAGGTCTATGAAGGGTGGTGTTGGTGGCGATGATTCCTGCGACCCCATAATCCGCACCCACCTGGAGGATGGATCTCAGGCGGTCGTCTGTTTCATCAGGGCTCACTTTGATAAATAAGGGCACGGTGGGGTTTGCGTTTTTGACCGCATTTAGAATCCGCCTAAGAAGGGGTTCTGCTTGGAGTTCCCGAAGGTCGGGCGTGTTAGGACTGCTGACATTGACGACGAGATAATCCCCAACACCCTGAAGCGCTCTGGCGCATTCCGCATAATCTTTCCAGGCATCCTCATTGGGGGTCTCGGCGTTTTTGCCAATATTGACGCCTATGAGGATGCGAGGGGAGGCTCGCCTCAATCGCTCTGCGAGTACATACACGCCTGCATTGTTGAAGCCCAGCCGATTTATGATAGCCCCGTCTTCTGCAAGGCGGAAGAGACGAGGCTTCGGGTTTCCCTTCTGGGGGCGAGGGGTTACGGTCCCCAACTCCACAAAGGAAAAGCCCAATTTCTCCCAGGCTCGCAGGGCAACTCCGTCTTTATCCATCCCCCCAGCCAAGCCTATGGGATGGCGCAGAGTTCTGCCCAGGAAGGTGAAAGAGTGAGGCAAAGAAGGAAGGGGCACGCGGGGAGCAATCCCCCAGCGGAGGAACGCCAAAGTTAGAGTGTGGGCTTTTTCGGGGTCCATTCGGAAGAGGAGGGAGCGGAGGAGCAGTTCGTAAATTATAGGTAAGCCCCCCTTGCTCCGAGGTTGGCGATGATCTGATTATCCGGGGCATCGCAAAGCCGAAGGTTCGCTTCAACATTTCTGTTCAGGATATTCCCCTGAACCAGGTTTCTCTGCGTGGCAACCAGTTCTATTCCAACGCGATTGTCCTGGATGTCGTTATGAGTGATGGAATGGGAATGGGGCAGAACGGGGGAGTGGTGTGCGGGGTCTTCCAGGCGTCTGATTCCGTGGTCTTGATTCCCTGCGATGCGGATGGCGGTGTGATTTTCCCGGAAACGGTTATGGGAAATGTCCCAATCTCTGCTGGTATTGCGGTCCGGGTATGCCTGAGCGAAATCCTGCTGGTGCCGACTCCATAGGAGGACCCCATACTTGTTGCCCTGGAAGAGATTGTTTCTGACGACGAAGTGCACTCCATTTTCCACCGCGATGCCTGCCTGTCTGTTCTGGATCATCTGGTTTCCTTCTATCAAGAAGTTCTTGCTGAAACCAAGCCAAAAACCAAAATTGGAACGGCTGGCAATGTTCTCCCGGAAAACATTACCCTCACAAAAAGTGGATTCAAAGGAGATATTGGGGGACAAAGAGGCATCGTTGTTTTCAAAGACGTTCTCATTGCATCCGCAGGGTTCCCCATCGGGGGATAAGCCCGCAAGGAAGAAGCCATCTCCCCCCATCCGCGCCTGGTTCCTAACAAACAAGTTCCTGCAGGAGTGCCTCACCAATAGGAAACCCGCAGAATCCGCTCCCATATGTCCATAATGGGGTCCTCCTTCTCTGGGTTCAAATCGGCAACAATAATCGCAACAGTTTTCTTCAAAGAGGGAATCAGAGGTCTCATAGAGATGAATCCCCCAACCGCTGTTATAACAGCATTCGTTTTTGCGCACAGTGAGTTCCCGACACCCATAAGTAAGGATGCCATTCTGCTGATGGTGAAAACGGTTTCCCTCTATGAGCGCCTTCTCACACCTTGCCAGGCACAAAGCGGAACCATAGGCTCGCTCCAGGGGGAGCCAAATGTCCAGAAAGAGCGTGTTGGGGGGCTCCTCGTGCGTCCCGAAAATGGAGCATTGGCGAATGCCCAAATTCTGGCATCCTTCCGCGTAAATGCCGTGATAATAATTCGTCACCGAGAGTCCCACAAGGGTGACGTGGTTCCTTCCTTCTATAGAAACCCCTCGCCCCTGCCGATCGCTTCCCACCAAAAGGACACCCGAAGCTTCCACCTGGACATTATCTGCCTCCACGCGTATCCCCAGGGGCAAAAAATAAACCCCCGGTTTCAATCGGACGCTCTCACGAATTCCCATTCCATCACGGGGCTCCAGGGTCTTCACATCGGGTAGCGTACCCAACACCCCTTTCCAAGGTACACTTTTGCCCCTAAATGGTCCCAAAACGAACTCACTGGTGTGGCGAATTGCGTACCTCCCACGTGGGCAAGCAGGTCATCCTCACGGGTTGGTGTCATCGAATCCGGGACCTGGGCGGGCTTTTCTTCGTGGATTTGCGAGACCGCTCAGGAATTTGCCAACTCAACTTTGAGGTTCCTCGGTTCCCCCACCTTGGGGAATTGCGCCCGGAATACCTTTTAGCCGTTTGGGGAGAGGTGGTGGCGCGAGACCCCAAGGACGTCAACCCGAAAATCCCCACGGGAGAAGTGGAGGTATGCGTCTCGAATTATGAAATTCTCAATCCCAGCGAAGTATTGCCCTTCCCCTTATCCGATGAAGCCCAGATGGAGCGCGTCCCTGAAGAACTGCGAGTGAAGTATCGCTATCTTGACCTCCGACGCCCCTCTATGCAACGCCGTCTCCAAATCCGGGCGCGGTGCGTGTCTTTAATCCGGCAGTATTTAGATGAAAGGGGCTTCCTGGAAATTGAAACGCCCCATCTCACGCGAAGCACCCCCGAAGGCGCACGGGATTACCTGGTGCCTTATCGCCTCTCGCCAGGAAAGTTTTACGCCCTTCCTCAAAGCCCCCAACAGTACAAACAACTCCTGATGGTAGCGGGCGTGGAAAGATACTACCAAATTGCGAGGTGCTTCCGGGACGAAGCCCAGCGAGCCGACCGCCAACCTGAATTCACCCAGTTAGACCTGGAAATGAGCTTCGTGGAACGCGAGGATATTCTGGAATTGGCCGAAGGATTGACCCGCTTTGTCTGCAACCGCATTATTGAAGAATTTAATTTAGATTTTGAACCCGTGGCACCTTTTCCCCGCCTCTCTTATCCCGAAGCGATGAGCCGATTCGGAACGGATAAACCCGACCTGAGGTTCGGATTAGAACTCTTTGACATCACTGACATCGCCCGCGAAAGCAACTTCCAGATTTTTTCTCAAGCAGTATCCGCGGGCAACATCGTGCGGGGAATCGGTTATCCCGGTGGTGCCACCCTGACTCGCAAGCAGATCTCTGCCCTGGAAGACATCGCCCGGACATTCGGCGCCAAAGGACTCGCCTCTATGCCCGTAACCGACCCGGGAGACCCAAAAGAGATAGGCAAACACTTCTCCAAAGAGCAAATCTCCCTCCTCTATGAAAGGGGGGGAGCGAAAAAGGGAGATCGCCTGTTTTTCGTGGCGGACCAAGAAGACGTCGCCAACAACGTCCTCGGACGGCTCCGAGTCCATATCGGCGAAGAATGCTCTCTCCGCAATCCACGAAAACTCTGTTTTTGCTGGGTCCTGGACTTCCCTCTTTTCGTCTGGGATGCTGAGGCTAACCGCTGGGAACCTTCTCATCACCCGTTTTGTATGCCCAGGGAAGAAGACCTGCCCCTCTTGGACCAGGAACCCGGAAAAGTTAGGGCTCAATCTTATGACATCGTCTGCAATGGCTCGGAATGGGCAAGCGGAAGCATACGGATTCACCGCTCGGACATACAGGAAAAAGTCTTTCAGGTGATGGGACTGACGGAGGAAGACCAGAAACGCCGATTCGGGCATATGCTGATGGCGTTTCGCTATGGAGCCCCCCCGCACGGGGGCATTGCCCCGGGAATTGATCGACTGGTGATGTATCTCTGTAGGGAAGAAAACATACGGGAAGTTATGGCTTTTCCCAAAATCGCCGGGGGCTATGACCCAATGATGGACACGCCCAGCGAGATTGAACCCGAACAATGGGAAGAACTGGGCTTGCAAATACGCCCACAGGACTGAAAAAACCAACGGAAAAGTCCTTAGAAGTTCTTCCCTCTCGGTAAAATAAAGTATATGTGCGGATTCCTTGCCCTTTTCGGAATGATTTCCACTCCCACAGACCCTTATCTCCTGCCCCTTACCACCTCGCGCACTCTTACCGTTACCCGAAACGTCGCCTTCTATGCTTCCACAGGGAAACGAGCCTCTCTGGAAGACATCGTGCGCTTTGCAGAGGGAAAGCGCTTCGTATACATTGGAGAGGAGCACACCAATGCCGACAGCCACCGATGGCAAGCCTGGATCATAAGAGCCTTGTATGAAGCAGGACGAAATGTCATCGTGGGAGTGGAAATGTTCCAAAGGGAAAAACAGCCCGTACTCAACCTCTGGTCCTTCGGTAAATTGACGGAAGAGGAGTTCCTGGAACAATCCGATTGGAAGAACCAATGGGGATTTGACTTTTCCCTCTATCGCCCCATCTTTGAATTCGTTAGAGATAATCGCCTGCGCCTGGTTGCCCTGAATATTCCAAGGGACTGGGTGCGCCAAGTGAGCCGAGAGGGATGGGACGCCCTTCCCTCCGAAGCCAAAGAGCAACTTCCCGAAGCGATGGGAGAAAATCCCCTCCACTTCCGCTTATTTCAAGCGATGATGGAAGGTCATCCCCCTAACGCTTCCCTGGAGGGGATGTATCGGGGGCAAGTTCTCTGGGATGAAGCGATGGCTGACTCCGCCCTACGCTACCTCTCCCAAACGAGTGTAGGTCCCCAAACCGTGTTTGTCGTGTTGGCAGGGAACGGACACGTGATGCACAAGCAAGGCATTAATTACCGGGTATTTCGGCGGTTGGGCGAAGAGGGGGTTACCGTAATAACGGTGCCCATTCCTGAAGGGATGCGCTCCCGAAAGGTCAACGCCGGGATAGGGGATTTCGTCATCGGTGTGAGGGGTGGTCCCTCTCGCGAAAGCCCACTGGAATAAACGCATCCACCCCAAACCTCGTTATCCCTTGCCTTTTACCACCCGCGGTCCGCAAGGAACTTCACGAGGTCAGCGCATCGGCAGGCATATCCCCACTCGTTGTCGTACCACGCTACCACTTTTGCCAGGCGGTCCCCCAGGGATAGGGTGAGTTCTGCGTCCACAATGGCACTGTGGGGATCACCGATGAAATCGCTACTCACCAATGGCTCATCACACACGCGGAGAATGCCTTTCATCCTTCCATCCGAAGCCCGCCGAAATGCCTCATTGATCTCCTGCACAGATGCCTTCCGCTGGAGATTGACCACCAGGTCCACCACCGAGACCGTCGCGGTGGGAACTCGGATGGCATAGCCATGCATCTTTCCCTGAAGTTCAGGGAGGACAAGCCCTATGGCTTTTGCAGCACCCGTGGAAGTGGGAATGATATTGTGCCCCGCGGAGCGCGCTCTCCGGAGGTCCTTGTGCACCTGGTCCAGGATGCGTTGGTCATTGGTGTAACTGTGGACCGTGGTCATCAGCCCGTTTTCAATCCCAAATTCGTCCAGGAGGACCTTGGCTACGGGGGCAAGGCAATTTGTGGTGCAACTGGCGTTGCTAATCACCGTGTGCTTCGCAGGGTCATACGCTTCTTCGTTCACACCCAAAACCAATGTGAGGTCATCCCCTTTGGCAGGGGCACTGATGATGACCTTCTTCACGGTTCCCCGAAGGTGCTTCGCGGCGCCTTCTCTATCCGTAAATTTCCCACTGGACTCTATGACGATTTCGGCGCCCACACTTTCCCAATCTATCTCCCCGGGGTCTTTCACGGAGAAACTCTTTATCCTATTCCCGCAAATGACTATCTCATCTTCATCAAAACGCACCTCGCCCCCAAAGGTGCCATAGGTGCTGTCATATTTGAAGAGATGGGCATTCGTGCGCGGGTCGCCCAGATCATTCACCGCCACGACGAGGATGTCCTCAGGATGGCGAGCCAAAATAGCCCGCAACGCCAGGCGACCGATGCGACCAAATCCATTGATACCAACGCGAACCGGCATAAGCAACTCCTTTTTCCATTCTACTCCTTTCAAACTCAAAAACTCCAATATCTCTCAAATGCTACTTAGTATTTACAACTCACCTATCCGAAGCCCCGAGAATCCCAAAGAAGCATCTCCCAACCCCCCGTTTGGGCTCCCCTATAGCAAAACACCCACTCCGCCAAACATAATTTCTATATAAATGACGGTTTACGAGAGGTTTCTCTTTGTCCTATAAAAGCCCCCTGGCTCCGTGGGTTTTTGTCCTTCGGAATAAGGGGAAGTCACTCCCCCTCGTTCTTGTTATCGTCCTGGCGGTACTTTTGGTAGCGGGGATCGTGGCGTTGATGAACTCTATCCCCCTCTCCGTGCAAATTGTGTATGGTTACAGCCGACACCTAACAGGCATTTCCGCACGGGGGGATGCGCAAATGGTTCCCCTTCTACGGGAGCGCCTGAGCCATTGCCCCCATCCCATTGAGCGCATCGTTATGTGCCGAGCCACCGCTTTTGACATTCAAAGCATTGCAGGCAAATGGCCCTTTCTGATGTATGGCTTGAAACCCGAAGACGCTGACTATCTCACACGAAAATTAGGATTGAGAAATCTGGAAGGACTTCTGCCAAGACAGGGGGAGCCAGAGTGCGTGGTTTCTCGCCCCGTGGCGAAAAACCGAAAACTGCGAATAGGGGACATCCTCCTCCGCCCGGAAGACCCCGACAATTACTCTCCGCGTCCCGTCAAAGTGGTAGGCATTTTTGACAGTGATGAGTGGTTCGCCTACACCTCTTACGAATACCTTGCCCAGTATCATTTTCCCCCTGTGGACGCCATCCTGGTCGTAGCACCGGATTTAAACACCCAACGAAAGGTGGATGCCTGGGCAACGAAAGAGTTCACGGGGATGCGAGCATACGTCTTCACCTATCCGGAACTGGAACGCCAGACAAGAGAGAGCCTTCAGGTTTTTTATGCCATCCTCAACGTCGCCTTCGGCCTTCTCCTGAGCGTGGTGACGCTAATGATGGGGATGCTCATCAATATCTACCTTAGCCAGCGCGCGGGGGAGTTCGCGCTTTTGCAAACCCTCGGGCTTACGCGACGGGGACTAATGCTCCGCGCTATCAACGAAGGGGTGCTGGTGGTGGTGTTGGGATGGGTTGCAGGCGTCGGCCTCGCCTACGGGGTGTTGACTCTGGTCAATGAGTCCATTATGATGCCGCGGGCGTTCCTTCTAAATCCCTTGGACATCACCGCTTACTTCTATACTCTCAGCGTGCCTTCTGCTATTCTGATGGCCGCCTCCGTAACCGTTTGGCTAAGATTCAAAAAGTTTGACCCCATCGTGGTGATAGAGCGGAGGACCGTATGAGGGATTACCTGATAGAGGCGCGCCAAGCCACCTTGTCTTACAGGGACCAGGAGGAAACTGTCTATGCCTGCCGAGAAGTCTCCCTCACGATCCACGAAGGGGAGTTTATAGGGATTGTGGGTCCCAGCGGGAGCGGAAAGTCGTCCCTCCTTTTCCTCCTCAGCGGACTCAAGGACCCCACAGAAGGCAAAGTGTTTTACAAGGGGACTGCTTATCAGTCTCTCTCCGATGCCCAAAGGGCTTCCTTGCGTCGCCGGGAGTTCGGGTTTATCCTCCAGCACCCCTTTCTTCTGGGCTACCTGACGGCGCTGGAAAACGTGTTATGTCTTTATGACGGACTCCCACGAGCAAAGGAACGGGCAATGGCTATCTTAGAAGCATTGGGGTTGAAAGGAAAAGCGCACCGCTTGCCCGCAGAACTCTCTATGGGGGAAAAGCAAAGGGTGAGTGTCGCGCGAGCCATTTTCCATTCTCCCTATGTCATCTTTGCGGATGAGCCAACCGCTTCTGTGGACCGGGAAACAGGACAACGGATGGTGAATCTCATCCGCGCCCATTCCACAGGCGCCCTCCTGCTGGCAACCCACGACCCCGCAATCCTAAAAGAGGCAGACCGTATCTTCGTTATAGAAGGGGGACAGGTGCGAGAGGTTGCGGATAAAAGGGCAGTGATTGAAACAACCCTCTCCCCCACGGCGATGCCCAAGGAAAGCAAGACGGGGAATTGAGCCCCAGGCTCCCATCCCATCCTTATCAAGCGCTCGCCACCCGGAAGCGGTATCTCAATAAAGTTCGGATTTGAAGGATCGTAAATCCGATCAAAATAGACCCCATCACCCACGCAGCCGCAGTGGCATAACCAAATTTCAAAAACATAAAGGCGTTTTGCCACACTTCCAAACCGAGGGTATGGGTCGCATAAAGGGGACCGCCCCCCGTGAGAATAAAGATCTGCTCTATCGCTTTAAAGCCTCCAATAAAGGCTCCCAGAAGATTAATGAGGATGAGGGGACGCAAAGCAGGAATTGTCACAAATCTCACCTTCTGGCGCCAATTAGCCCCGTCTATATCCACTGCCTCGTAAAGTTCCTCAGGCACATTTTTCAACGCAGCAAGGTAAAGAATGCTCCCAGGTCCCGCACCCGCCCAGATGCCGGGAAGGACCACCGCAAACATAGCCAGGTGCGGGTCACCCAACCAATCGTGCACTTTTTCAAAATGCGACAGGTGGATCCCAAGCAAGTTATTGAGAAAATCTATTCCGCTATTCAGGGCAGAAAAAACGGGAGAGAGAATTTGATTGAGTAGACCACGTTCCGTTCGGTCATAGAATTGGCGCCACAAGAAAGCAATCACGATTCCGCTCGTCATTGCGGGAAGATAAAAAAGAGTTCTAAAGAGGACCGTAAAGCGGGGTATCTCATTCAAAGCCAATGCCAGAAAAAGGGGAATGAAAAAGCCTATGCCAATACTCAAGCCCACAAAGAGAAAACTGTTGATGAGCCCTTTGTAAAAGGTATACGAAGTAAAAACATCTATAAAGTTATCTAAGCCCACCCAGACCGGCTCTTTCATAATCCGGTAGTCCTGGAAAGCGATGACCAATCCGCGAAAAAGGGGATAGTAAGCCCAAACCAACAAACTCATCACCGCCGGTGCCAGTGCCACGGCAACGATTCTTTTCGTCCTTTTCACGTCCCACCCTGCCCGCGCAATAAAACTCTCTGACCCCGAAGACCGGAGCCACGCCCTGATGACCCTTATCACCCCGTAAAGAGAAGCCAGTGCCACTATGAGAAAAATCCCAAAAGCCACCCCTCGCCGACGCGCCATCTCCTCTTCAGGGATAAAACCCAGGAGCTTGCGGTCGATGTCCCTCGCAGCTTCTTGTAAGATCTCCAGAGCGGGTCGGTGGGGCTCCCAAAGGGCACGCTCCAAAGGCTGATCTAACAACACGTAAAGCATCTGACAATTTCGCCCATAAGGCTCGGGCTTCCCATACTCAAACTGCTCCTGGGACAGTTTCACCAGCAAAGGGTCCACCCGAGAAGCGATCTCCTGGTAACCGAACCGCATCAGCAAATCCGGCTGAACCAGGTTGCCAAAACCGTTTCTAACATAACTTTCCGTTGCCACTCGTGCGGCAGATTCCCCAGCAAAAAAACGAATGAATCGCCAGCAGGCTTCTAACTTCCGCGGGTCCTTCACGCTAGCATTGATCGCCCACATTCCTGCGTTGATCTCATTCCCCCTGCCCCCAGGTCCCCCAGGCATCGCCGAAACACCGATGAGGGCAGGATTAATCCTCGTGGCGCTAAGAAGGACATCATTCGTGTAGTCAAACCACATCCCCGCTTTTCCCGCATCTATATCCTGCCTCCACTGAGTAGAAATCCCTCCTGCAGGACCCACGATCTTGCCATCCTTCTCCCACTTCTCCAGAAGGAGTTTCCGGAAAAAATCCAAGGCAATGGCTCCCTCCCGTGTGGCAAAAGCAGACTTCCAATGCCCGCTGGGAAGGCGCACCACCGCGGTTCCCCCCGCCTGATGCAAAAGGTTCATCCAGTGCCACGCCTTCCCCTCAGGCCCTCCGTTGAACAGGAAGCCATAGCGCCCCTTCTCGGGGTTGGTCAGTCGGCGGGCATACTCATAGAACTCTTCCCACGTGCGGGGGGGCTTGTGCGGGTCTAAACCCGCCTCCCGGAAAAAGTCCACGCGATAGTAGAGCGCCATTCCGTATTGAATGTAAGGAATCGCATAGATCCGCCCATCATAACTCCTCAAGACCTCCAGAACCTTGGGCTTTACACGATGAAGCACTTCCGGGTTTTCAGCAATCAAGTCATCCAGAGGTCGGCAAAAGCCTTGCTCAATGTAGTTGGTCATCTGGCGAAAATTGACATAGAAAACATCAGGAGCAGTGTCCCCAGCCATACTCATAAGGAAAGGCGCATCGGGCTGAGTCCCCGCCACCTGCAAGCCCGCCGCATTCACCACGCGGATGTCGGGGTTCTGTCGGTGAAATTCCTCAAATATCTCGCGACGGGCAATGCTTGCAGGGTCCACCGCATCCTTCGGGGGAATCCCCCAGCTGGGATGGGCAATCATTCGTATCGTCACCACATCCGCTGGCATCCCTATGCCCGGGAACAGAACGATCGCCATCGCTAAATTCCGCAGGAAAGAACAACACCCCGTGAAAAAACTAAGCCTGACCGAGCACCGCCCTTGAAGGCGGACGGGCAAGAACCAAAGAACCAAACGCATCACTATCCCCAAAAAAAGATTACCCCCTCCCCGCCAAACACCCCCGGACCGAAATTTCCCCAGAATATCACCACCCCTCGCACGGGCAGGGGACTTGCTCAGGGCTCACTCTACACCTCCTTCTGGAGCTGGTGATAGCTATACCGAGAACACGAGGGCTGGCGATAGCAATGTCAAAAGCGTGGGCACGCAGGAGCCACGACCTCAACGAGGGAATCGCCTCACTCCCCTGAGCCTTCAATCACTATCTTGCTGAAGTCTGCAAGGGTAAGGAAGAGATCATCCACGTAAGAAAGGAGGCACAGGCGATTATCGCGCCTTTTTTCATCCTCGGTCATCACCATCACGTCATAAAAGAAGCGGTCTAAGGGGTCTGCAAGGCGACGCAGGAGAGACAAAACTTCCTCATATTTCCCTTCCGCTGAGAGGCGCTTCACCCCGGGTTCCAGAGCCTGTGCCTCCTGCCACAATTCGTGCTCCGACGAACTCTCAAACAGGTTCTCATCCACTTGAGCCTGCTTCAAACGATTGATGGAAATGCCCTTCTTTTCTGCAGATACCAGAATGTTTCTCGCTCGCTTTGCCATCCTCAAAAAGGGCACATCTTCCAAAACAGAGCGCACTGCGGATGCTTTTTTCACGAATCGCCAGGCAGGTTGATCAGACGAGGCAAACCAAACCGCATCCCTAACGTCATAAGGGATTTCGGGGCACAGTGCTTCCAGACGCCCATAAATCAAATCACGCAACTCCTGAAGAATTTGATCATCCGGAAGCAAAGAGAAACCCTGCTGGCGATAGCAGGCACAGGCTTTCAAAACCCACGCGGGCAAGCCCTCCTCCCAGAGGGGCCACTGCAGTTCCAGTTCCATCCACCGGGACACCGAGCGACGAAGCCCATAAGGGTCGTTGCCGCCTTTCGGTTTTTCCCCCACGCCCAAGAAGCCTGCAAGGCGATCTGCCTCATCTGCAGCCATCACCACCCCTGCCACTCGGGTACCCGCGTCTTCCGGGGGGAGAGGGGGGGCATAGTGCCAGAAAATGCCTTTCCAAACGGGCTCGGGATAGCCCTCCCGCCGGGCATATTCCCCTCCCACAATCCCCTGGAGGGCAGGAAGTTCGTTCACCAAGCCAGTGCTAAGGTCTGCCTTGGAGAGGCGGGCGGATTGGGCAGAGAATTCCACCTCTTCCTCGGGAAGGCTCCCCGCCCGTGCCAGTTCCCTTGCGAGGTGCTCCAGGCGCTCGCATCGGTGGCGCACAGTGCCAAGCTTCCCGTGGAAGACGATGCCCTCCGTGCGCCCCAGGAACTCTTCCAGCGTGTGGCGCGCATCCTCCTCAAAGAAGAATTTCGCATCATTGAAGCGCGCATTCAGCACCCATTGATTGCCCTGACGCACCACCTCCTCATCACCATTATTGATGATGGAAACAAACCGGTTCGTAAGCCTCCGCTCCCAAACACCCCCCGAAGCAGAGACAGACTCCTTTTCAAAAACGGGGAAGAAGCGCTCATACTTCGCCATTGCGGTCATAAGGACCGGCACAGGAAGCACCAGAAACTCCTTCCGAAATTCACCCTCTATCGCCCGAGGCCACTCCGTGAGATAGGCATTTTCCTCCACAAGGTCCTCCTCTAAAAACGGGACCCCCTGAGATACTCGCTGGGCTTCCCCTCGGATGGTCTCCTTACGGCGCTCGGGGTCGGGTTCCACAAAGCGCTTGCGCAAGCCTTCCAAAAAAGAAGTCCATCCCTTCACTTCAAACTCTTCGGGCGCCAGAAACCGGTGCCCACGGGAGCGATTCCCAGACTCCACCCCCCCGAAGGAAAAGGGAATCACCTCTCCATCCAGCAAAGCCACTATCCAGCGAATGGGCCTTGCAAACCGGAGGCGCCCCGCACCCCAGCGCATCGTCTTTTCAAACGGAATCTCCCCAAGGCACTCCGGCAAAACCTCAGACAAAATCTCCTTTGCCCCTTTCCCTTTCACAAGTTTCTTTGCCCAAACAAACCCTTCCCGAACCTCCACTTCCTCAGGAGATAATCCCACGCTCTTACAAAACCCCCTCAAGGCTGAGGTGGGGGCACCCTCGGAAGTGAAGGCAGAGGACACCACAGGTCCCCTCCGCACCTCCCATCGGTCATCCTGTCGGTCCTTTATCCCCACCCCTCGCAGGATCAATCGGCGAGGAGTCGCCAGAGTCATAAACTGGAGATCCTCCGTAGAGATTTCGTTTTTGGTGAGAGCTTCCCTCACCCTATCCGCCAGGGCTTTAACCGCCCGGGGCACCGACCTCGGGGGAAGTTCCTCACAGCCAATTTCCAAAAGAAACTCCCGCATCGCTCCCATTGTACTTGACCGCCCTCAATAATCCACAGGGCGGAGATAGAACTCATTGATGGCAGTGTCGGAAAGCACCGCAACCGTGGGCAAATGACGCTTCCAGTGAGTTTGGGAAAGGCGATTCCAGACAATATCCACATCCCTTGCCTCAAACCCCAGCCTCTTGAGTTTTTCGGGTGAGAAACCCTGCAGGATACGAAAGAGGATGGGGTCCGCTTTATCGTAAGTGATCCCCAATTCCCCGGCAGCCGTGACGCCCCTCACCAGGTCCGGCGTGGGGGACTTGTTCAGAATAACACTGGGAACACCGAGGTATCGCCCCAGCTGATACACCTGCGTCTTAAAGAGGTCACCCAGGGGATTAATGGGCGGGGCGTCATCCGCATGCCAGGTAAAGTATCCCAGCAAGCGTTCGCTCTTGTTGCCTGTGCCTATGGGCAAAGCATTGAGTTTGGCGCTCTGGTCAAAAAGGATGACCATTCTGCAACGAGCACACACATTCCCCACACGAAGCGGGGTGGCATCAGGCTCATTTTCTACGATATATCCATCCACCATATCCGTAATCTCAATGGTGCGAAGGTGAATGCCTAATTGATCCGCTATCAATTTAGCGTGCGAGTAACTTTCAGGCGAACTAATTTTGTAAGGCAAGCGAAAAGCAAATGTGTTTTCAGGACCAAAGGCACGGGCACAAAGACAAGCGGTAACCGAAGAATCCAACCCGCCCGACACCCCCACCACAGCACGCCTGATCCCGCGCACACGGATACATTCATCCCGAAGGAACTTCACCAGATAATCCGCTACGAGCGCAGGATTGATTTGCAAACTCCTGCGAGTCCTTTCCACAAAGGGATTTTCTGTATACACAGGCAGGGGAGAAAGGCTCATATCCGTGCGTCTATCTGACGAAACTCCTCCATCAAATCTTCCCACACACTTTGCAAATCGCCGCTGAGGGGCAATTGGGCTCTTGCCAAAAGCACCTGGTCCAGATCTATTTCCGCCAAGAGAAGATGCTCCTCCATCATCGGACCTTCCGCAATTATCTCACCAAAAGGATTCACGACCACGCTTCCGCCCGTAAACCCCTTGCCCCCCTCAAACCCTACCAGCATAGAATTGATCACCCATACCCCATGCTCTTCACTCATTGCTCTCAACATTCGGTGGTACCTGTCTAAATTCGCAAATTTTTCACCGGAAACACCGCGAGCAGGCGAGGCGGCTATCACATAAATCAACTGAGCCCCCTTTAAGACAGCCACCATACCCGTTACGCTGTGCCACACATCCTCACAAATAAGGATGCAGGATTGACCCAAACGAGATTCATAAACTCCAATCTCCTTCCCCCGCGTCACGAAGCGCTCCTCATCAAACACCCCGTAGGTGGGCAAAAAGAACTTCCGGTGAACGTGCACCACCTCCACCCCCCCGGAGGTGAGGCTCAGGTGAGCCCCCGAATTATAAATATGTCCCCCCGCACTCTCATAAAAGCCCAGGACCACGTCCACATCCCTGGATAGAGAGCCCGGAAGGGCACTTCGCAATTCTTCTGCCAGCACCTCTGCAGGCACCGCCACCTCGGTAACCCCCCCTTCTAAGAAATAGCCACACACGGCGGTCTCGGGGAAAACCACCACTTCCGCCCCCTTCCCCACCGCGGAGAAGACCACCTCGCCGATCCTGCTTAGATTCGCCCGTAAGTCAGCCTTCCTGGGAGCCATTTGGGCAACCGCAACCGTAAACGCCATACCAGAAAGTTTACCGCCTTGGACCCCCAGGCTCTTTCCCAAAAGTCCCACAGGGAAGGAATGCCACCCCAAAGGCTTCCAAAACGTAGTATAATGGTTTTCATAACAGGAGGCAAACCTTGATTGCACGATTCTTCCAGTGGTTGCGAGCCGTGTTCAACCGACTGATGGGGAAATTAGAGGACCCCGAGTTGATGCTGGACCAGGCTCGTAGAGATATGCAAGCTGCGCTCCAGGAAAACAAGGAGCGCGCCGTTCAAGCCATCACCCAACGGAACAACCTTCAGGCAATGGTGGAAGAGCACGAAAGGCGTGTCGCCCAGCTGGAGCATCAAGCAGCCCTTGCCCTCCGGCAGGGGAACCGCGATTTAGCGCGTGCCCTCCTGCGGGATAAACTCAATTACGGCGCCACTCTGGAAAGCCTCCGAGCCTCCTTAGCCCAAGCCAACGAAACCGTGGAGGTGGTCAAAAAAGCCATCCGACGGCAAGAGGAAGAGGTCCGAAAGCGCACCGCTGAAGCGCTGGCAATGAAAGCCCAGTACAAACAGGCACAAATTGAAGCCAGCCTGAACCGCGCCCTGGAAGGTTTCACCACTGAACAACAATTCGGTGCTTTTGAAGAAGCCGCAGAGAAAATCCGCCAGGCGCGAAGCGAAGCGGCTGCGAGACAAGAACTGATGCAAGCCAGTATGACGGGAAAACTCCTGCAAATGGAAGATGCTGCCATCGACCACCAAGCCGAAGAAGAGTTGAAAAAATTGGAAGAACGGTTAGGATTGAGTGCCTCTTCGGCTTCCCCTGCCACAGAATCTCAAGAGCTGGATGCGCAGTTAGAGGAACTGGAGCGCCGATTGAACCAGAGCCAGTAATAAAAAGGCTATCCCTCCCAGGGGGTCAATTCCAGCCAGTTTTTCCCCACGCTCACGTCCACCACCAGTGGCACCTTCAGGGGCAAGGCTTGTTCCATCGCCCGACGCAACTCCCCCAGAACCTCAGTCTCCTCTGGATTCCACTCAAATAAAAGCTCATCGTGAACCTGCAGGAGCATCCTCGTCCTAACCCCTTCCAAAAGTGCCTGACATTTAATCATCGCTATCTTGATCATATCCGCAGCACTGCCTTGAAGGGGAGCATTGATGGCTTGCCTCTCCGCATAAAGTCGGCGGGCACGGTTACTGGCTTTGATGTCTGGAAAGTAACGGCGCCTCCCCATCAGAGTCGTCGTGTAGCCCTTTGTCCTCGCTTGGTGAAGGGTGCTTTCTATGTATTCCCTCACGGCGGGAAACCGTTTGAAATAATCCGTGATGAGTTGCTTCGTTTCGGTAACCGAAAAAGCTCCCCCTAACTGAGTAACCAACCCAAAATCCGTGACACCATAAAGGATGGCGTAATTCAAGGTCTTCGCTTGCCTTCTTTCCTCGGGCGTCACTTCTTCCTCTCGCTTGTTCCAAATGAGTCCCGCAGTAGCCAGATGAACATCCCTGCCTTCCTGGAAAGCCCTCATCAGGGCAGATTCTTCGCATACGTGCGCCAGCAGGCGAAGTTCTATTTGAGAATAATCCAGAGATGCCAGCAAAAAGCCCGCCTCCGCAACGAAGGCACGGCGAATCTCGCGCCCCAATTCCGTTCTGATGGGGATGTTCTGAAGGTTAGGCTCCGCACTGCTCAGTCTCCCCGTTGCCGCAACGGTTTGCTGAAAGGTCGTGTGAATTCTCCCATCCCTTCCTACCAACCTGGGGAGCACATCTACATAGGTGCTTTTCAACTTGCTCAGTTCCCTCCAGTTCAAAATCTCTTGAACAATTTCGTGCTGGGGAGCGAGTTGCAATAAAACATCTGCACCTGTGGAATAGCCAGTTTTTGTCCGCCTCACCGTGGGGAGCTTCAGTTTTTCAAAAAGTATTCTGCGCAGTTGTGGAGTGGAACCAATATTAAATTCTTCACCCGCAAGTTCATAAATGCGTCGCCGTGTGTTTTCCAAAACGGCGGAAAGGTTCTTTCCATAATCACGAAGGGTATCACTATCCAGGCGCACGCCCACTGTCTCCATCTCCGCAAGCACCGGGGTCAGAGGTAATTCAATTTCAGAAAAAACCTTCCATTGCTCAGTAGCCTCCAACTCCTCCTTCAAAGGTGTCTTTATTTGATACACCGCAAAGGCTTTCTCCTCAGGAGTCTCCGGGGCTTCTCCCAGATAGGCTTGAGAAAGGTCCCCCAAATCATAACGAGCCCTCTCAGGCTGAAGGAGATAACTTGCAAGCACGGTATCAAAGCCTACAGGCTTAAAAACTCCCAGGCGCTTCAAGTGAGGCTTGGCATCATGAAGGGAAAACTTGCTTGGATCCTCCCGAAAAAAGGCTTCTGCCAGAGACGCCTCCACCTCCACCACCTGCGAATCCTTCGCCAGATAAGCACGCCCTAACTCAAAGTGGAGAGCAGTCTCCTCACCTATCCACGCACGCAACTCGCCCTCATCCTTCACGATCTCTTTTTGCAGGGGACGGGGCTCTCGCTTAACCTCCGCCAAGGGAAGAAGCCCTTGCCCCTCTCCATCCTGAATATAAGGACCCAAAACCGCATACAACCGCTCCCGATGCCGACGAAACTCCAACTCTCCTAACTTCTGACTCGCTTGCTCAACCTGCTCCCGCGTGAGACGATAAGGGCGAATCTGAAAACTGATCTCCGCATCCCTCCGAAGGGTCGCCAACTCTTTGAAACGCTTCAATTGCTCCCGATAAGGCTCCAGCCTCGCCCGCGTCTTATCATCTAGGTCGCCCCAACGGCTCAGCAGTTCTTCAATACTTCCGAACTTCTCTAAAAGGCTCCCCGCAGTTTTCTCCCCAATCCCCTTCACCCCCGGGATGTTGTCGCTGGGATCGCCTGCCAGGGCTTTAAGGTCGGGTATCTGGGAAGGGAGAAGCCCATAGCGCTGACGCACCCCCGCTTCATCATAATAAACCACGTCGGTCACCCCTTTGCGCATCGTCATCACCTTCACGTTGGCGCTCACCAGTTGCAATTGGTCAAGGTCTCCGCTAACGATAACGACGTCATATCCCTTTTCCGTAGCCTGCGTTGTCACGGTTGCAATCACATCGTCCGCTTCATAACCTGTGGCTTCCACCGCTGGAATGTTAAAGGCATCAATGAGTTCCCGCGCAAGAGATAACTGCTGACGCAAAGCATCGGGAGCCTCCGGACGCTGTGCCTTATACTCCTGATACTCATAATGCCGAAACGTCTTTCCCGGCGCATCCAGAGCCACCAAAACCGCATCGGGTTTCTCCTTCTCAAAAAGAGTGAACACCATAGAAACGAAGCCATAGAGCGCATTGGTGGGAATGCCCGCAGAAGTGCTTAACGCAGGCATAGCGTGAAATGCCCTAAAAAGAAGGCTGTAAGCATCTATGATGACTAATTTTTTTCGCCCCATTGAAGCAAATGTTACCCCCACAAGTGTCCCAAGACCCCTCCCGCATCGCTCCACCACCCTGCATCGTCCCTACCATAGAGAGTAAAACAACCTTATGGCGGTCAAGGAAGCGCCATCCCAGAAGACAGAAGGAGTGGTCCAGAGCACGCGAGAGCGCGCTCTGGACATTTTGAGGGGGATCGCCATACTGGAGGTGATGACCCACCACGCCCTGTCTGCCTCTGCACGCAAATTCGCCGAAGAGGGAAGCTGGCAATGGTGGGTCTATATTATGCTTAACCGCCTCCTCCACTTCGCGGTCCCAGCCTTCCTCTTCGTCTCCGCACTCGTCCTCACAAAATCACTCCTACAGCGCCAACCGATCTCCTGGAAAAGATTTTTCAAACGCAGGGCTGAAAGAACGCTTCTCCCCTATCTCCTGTGGTCTCTGATCTTCATCTTCTTCTCTGCTTATAAAGTAAAATCAATGCCCCTGGAAAGAATTCCCCTCGGAACGGATAACTCTTTAGTGCTTCCCCTGGCTTTTACCCATTGGGACACTTTCATCCGCTGTTTCGTCTATGGAAAATCTTATTTCCACCTCTATTTTATGACCCTTCTGTTGCAAATGTCGCTCCTTTTCCCGCTCTTTTATTCCCTCATCCGTCGCTGGAGCCGATCCTTTGGTTTCTGGCTCGCCGTCTCCCTGTGTTTCCACGCTCTAATAGTAACCCTCAATTATCACTACTCCCTGTTCCCCTATCCTGCCTCTGTCATTCTTTGGTATATGCCCCCCGTCCTTTTAGGGATATGGCTGGGCAGGCACTATTCCGCCTGGGAGCAAGTGTGGGAAAAACACAAGGGTCTCATTCTCTCCCTTTTTGGCATCGGGCTTTCCGCTTATCTGATCGTGGAAATCGCCGGCTCCGCCGCTTCCTCTCAAAAACTCCCCCCCTTCCTCTTGAGAGCCTATCCCTTCTCCCTCCTGCTCTTCGCCACTGCCACCACTCTCATTCTCCTGAAGGGGAGTCAGATCCTCAACAAGCACCAAACCCTGGGCTTCCTCCTGGCTCGCTTTGGTGACCGCTCCCTTGCCCTTTTCCTCCTCCATCCCCTCATTCTGCACTTCCTCTCCGGGCCACGAATAAGCGCACTCATAGACGCCCTTCCCGCATCCGGCTTCTGGTTCACCCTTTTCGTGATTGGCACCTCCTGGATAGCGGGAGAAGCCCTGTATCGTCTCCGTCTCAATCTCTGGCTTTTCGGAAGAGAAGACCAATACGGTCCCTTAGCCCCCAAACCCACGCACGCCATCGTATCCTGAAAAAGCATGCCCCCTCCCGCGTCGGGGTATCGTGAACCTGATGGCAAGCATAAGTGTTGGGATAGTAGGATGCGGTGGATTTGGCAACGTGCATATCCGCCGGCTGAAGGGCTTCGCAGAGTGTGAAATCACCGCTCTGTGCGACCCAGACCCTGCAAGACTGGAAGATACTCTCAAAAAACATTTTGCAGAATCCCCCCAGCCCCGCACCTTCTCCGAGATGAGCGAGATGCTGGAGCAAGCCAAGCCCGATGCCGTGGTCATCGCCACCCCTCACGCTCTCCATTACGAACAGGGGGTCCTGGCTCTCCAAAAAGGCTGTCACGTGCTGATGGAAAAACCGATGGTTACAGACTCCACCCATGCACGAGACCTGGCAAAGCGGACAGAAAAATCGGGCACAGTCTTTCTCGTGGGATATAACACTCCCTTCCTCGCAGGATTCCAATACGCGCGCCGACTGGTGGAATCAAGGGAACTGGGTCCCCTCCAAACGGTCGCAGGATGGATGACCCAGGATTGGCACCGCTTCACCCAGGGCACCTGGAGGCAAGACCCCTCACTCGCAGGCGGAGGAATGCTCTATGACAGCGGGGCCCACCTCTTTGCAGGAGTGGTCTGGGTGGTGGGAGAACCTCCCGAACAAGTCTCCGCTTTTCTTGAAAACAAGGGAGCCCCCGTAGACCTAAGCGGTGGGGTCACCGTGAAGTTTTCTAACAATGTGCTGGCTACCTTCACCCTAACAGCGCTCTGCGAAGCGGATGGCTCGCAGGTCCTCTTCTGCTTTGAAAAAGGACGAGTGCTCGTGGACTGGTGGGGGGGAAACTTTACCCGACTTCACCTCTCCGGAAACCAAACCCAGGAAGTCACCGAAGGCAGAGACTCCACCCCAGACGAAAACTTCATCCAATCCATCCTCGGAAAAGAAAAACCGCTCACCCCGGCGCCCCTCGGCGTCCTCTTGACGGACCTGATGAACGCCATTTATCGCTCCGCCCAAGAAAAAACACCTGTACCCCTTCCCACAACCTGAGACACTCAGGGAAGAACCAGCCAGCTCACTTCATCCAAACGCACAATCCAGGGATAAAGAAGTACGGGACCATCCGGACGATAGGAAACCCGCAACCGCAGAGCACCCCCCTCACTGATATAAGACGGGGCATCCGGCAGGACAAAGGACAAACGAGTATCCCCAAGAGGAATCAATTGAGCGCCTATTTCCACCCACTCACCACGAGAGAAGTCAAAAGCCTCCACAAACTGCCGAATGCCAAAAGTATTCACCGACGATTCAACCAAAACCCGTAGAGAACCTGCACGATCCCTCCCCAGCAAAGACGTCCCCTCAAGGACCACACGCACCGGAGGCTCGAAAGCGGAAAGAACAATCCATGGCCTCAGGGTAAGCCAGTTATCATCTGAATACCGAAGCGAGGAAACATCACCAGAAAGCACCAAGCCCCGTTCCACAGCCAACGAACCAGGCAGTGTCCCCGCATCCAGGAGGAAAGGCTCCGTCCGAGACGTCGCCCCGTTATATCCCGTTCCAACCATAAACCGCCCGTCAGGCGACATCCCATAAACAAACGAAAGCACGGAACCAGGACTCAAGAGCGAGGCATAAGTGGCGTTGAGATTTTCCATACCATGCGACCTCACCCAACGAAAAGCCTGATAACCTCCCGACGAAACAAGGGAAGTCCCCACCACTATATTGCCATCTGCGGACACCGCATAGGCAATGCTATCCAGCCCGCCAAGAGTCCCAAGGTCCTCCATACCCCCTTCCCGAGTCCATCGGAAAGCCCTCTGCCGTTGGCTTGAGGGATTCGCCCAACCAACCACCACCTCTCCCCCAGGCGAAACGCCCAGAGCCTCACTCCCAAACCCTCCAAGGGTGCCTAAATCCTCCATCCCGAAAAGCGAACTCCACCGGAACGCTCTCCTCTGGTTTTGAGGGTTGTGGGCGCGTCCCACCACCACGCTCCCATCAGCGGAAACAGCGTTCGCCAGGCTATCCCGCCCTCCCAACGTCCCCAAATCCTCCATACCCTGCCCCCGCCGGAACCGAAACGCATGCCAGGCACCTCCCCCCGTCACCTCTGACATCCCCACGATGACCCCCCCGTCCCAGGAAATCCCATAAGCCCAACTGTCGCTACCCCCCAGCGTCCCTATATCCTGAAACCCTGTCCCAGGAGTCCACAAAAAGGCGCGGGGATTTCCCGCCGAGTTTCGCGACCAACCGACCACCTCGTCCCCGCTACCCGAAACCCCATAGGCATAAGACTGATTGCCCCCCAGCGTTCCTAACTCCTCCATACCCAACCCTCTCCGCCACCGAAACGCCCGGTGAAAAAACGAGGCGTTCTCCCCCCATCCCACCACCGTGCCTCCATTGGGAGTCAAAGCTTGTCCGCTGGCAGTCCCCCGCAAAACGCCAACCCACACAAGCTCCTGCCCATAAGCCAAAGCGAAAAGACCTGCTACCACCACCCCCGCCCTCAACACCCTCAGAGCAACCCCCAGGACCCCATTTTCGCCAACACTCCCCGCAGGCAGGAAGGTCTCCAGGAGACGCTCCGCTATCCGCTCCGTACTTCGCCTATGGACACTTCTGATAACTCTTATAACTTTCCTATTGTTAATGATACGCCATAAAACCCGAAACTGAGGTGCCAGAGGACACAAACCCGCAAAGAGGAAAAACCCCCAAACCTACGTACCCTATGTTATAATTTTAATTAATATGAAACGATTTTCGGGGACCCTGAAAATGGTGAGTCTCCTGGGCTTGCTCCTGGGAACCGCCAGCGCTATCACACAGGAAAATCTGCCCGCGCTGATCAAAAGAACGGAGCCCTCTGTGGTATCCGTCCTCACATACAACGAAAAAGGAGACCTTCTCAAACAGGGAAGCGGCTTCTTCATCAGTAAGGAGGGAGAGGTAGTTACTAACTATCATGTGCTCCAAGGAGCCAGCCGGGCGGAAGTGAAAACCGCACAAGGCAAAGTCTTCCCCCTCACGCATATCATAGCCGAGGACAGGGAAGGCGACCTGATAAAAGCATTGGCTGGAATCGGCAGGGAGTCCGTTCCCCCCTTATCTGTAAGCCCTGCCATCCCTGAAGTGGGGGAAAAGGTGCTCGTTATTGGAAGTCCGATGGGGCTTGAAAAAACTGCGGTGGATGGCATAGTCTCCGCAGTGCGGGATCTTCCCACCTTTGGAAAAGTCATCCAGATCACTGCCCCGCTTTCGTCAGGCTCCAGTGGGAGCCCTGTACTCAATATGAAGGGAGAAGTTATTGGCGTGGCTTCGTTCCAGATCGTTGATGGGCACAGCCTGAACTTCGCCATCCCGGGTGAACGAATCATTCACCTCAGGGCAGATTCAAGAAAAGCCTTCACGGAATGGGCGAAAGAGCCCTTCACAGAAGCAGAGGCTCTTTTCCTTTCAGGGTGTTCGTTTGTGTTGAGTTCTGAATATGAAAAAGCCCTTTCTTACTTCCAGGAAGCAATACGGATCAAGCCCGACTTCGCCGAAGCGCACTACAATCTGGGAGTGGTTTACGGCGAACTCGGGCGCCACAACGATGCTATATCCGCCTACAAGGAAGCAATACGGATCAAGCCCGATTTTGCCGAAGCGCACTTCGGTCTGGGAGTGGCTTACGGCAAACTCGGGCGCTACAACGATGCTATATCCGCCTTCCAGGAAGCAATA
>CAZVXY010000008.1:0-113405 GCA_964631245.1 uncultured Fimbriimonadales bacterium | reverse complement strand
CCACGGAAAGGCACGAATCCTTGGCTTCGCCATCTCCAACCCCGTGCTCAACTGCGAGAGCACTCCCCAGTGTGTCTATGGCGTCCCGGACCTGCCCTTCCCCGCCAACATAATGTACGGTACCAGTTCCGCCCTCAGCAACCCAGGAGGACCCCTCTGGGTGCATGAGCAGGGGATGATCTTCTTCAACTCCCAGGGAAGTGCGAAGTGGAAGAAAGTCGGTGCAGTCATCGCGAACCAGGGAAACGGCTGTGAAGCCAGAGGAGGCAATTTCTCCCCACCCACCAACCCCTCCCAGGACCCCTTCACAGGATACTGGGAGGACGGGTGCGCGGGATACTACTGGGTGGATGCCAGTGGATACGCCTTACTTTTCCGGCCGGACTATGACTACTTAGATGAGCCCGACCCCACCAACACCCTCCGAATAAGGCTAAGGTAAAGGACGCACCGGGGAACCCGGTTCCCATCCCTGTGCCCCTTTGCCCGCGCCCGCTGGGGTAAACTTACGCCACTTCGCGACCTGAAGGAGGTGGCTGAATGACGGATTCACACCTTCCAACCCGATACGACCCCAAGCGGGTGGAAGAAAAATGGTACGCAATCTGGGAAGAAAACGGACTCTTTCAACCCGAAAAGGCGCCCGGACGCCCGCCCTTCTCTATCACTATCCCGCCCCCTAACATCACGGGAAGCCTCCATATGGGGCACGCCCTCTGCTATACCATCCAGGACGTGCTCGGGCGCTGGAAAAGAATGCAGGGCTACCAGGTGCTCATCCTCCCAGGCACCGACCACGCCGGCATCGCCACTCAAAAGGTCGTGGAAACCCAACTCAAACGAGAAGGCACCACCCGCTTTGACCTGGGACGAGAAAAATTCCTCCAGCGTGTCTGGCAATGGAAAGAGGAATCCGGAGGGATGATACTCCGTCAATTCCGCCGTCTCGGCTTCGCCTTTGACTGGTCCCGCGACCGCTTCACTATGGACCCTGCCTATCAGGAAGCTGTGCTTCGCGTTTTTATAAACTGGTTTGACCGTGGGCTTATCTACCGTGGAAAGCGCGTCATCAACTGGGACCCTGCTCTCCGCACCAGCGTCAGTGACATTGAGGTCGTGGACGAAGTTAGAAGGGGAAAACTTTACTACATCCGATACCCCTTCGCAGAAGAAGACGGCTACATCGTCATCGCCACCACCCGACCCGAGACAATGCTTGCAGACGTGGCGGTCGCCGCCCACCCCGACGACTCACGCTATCAATCCCTCTTTGGTAAAAGACTTCGCCTCCCCCTTGTGGGGAGGATCATCCCCTTCATCGCCGACCCCTATCCCAATCCCGCTTTCGGCACAGGCGCCGTGAAGATAACCCCCGCTCACGACCCCAATGACTTTGAAGTGGGCAAAAGAATGAACCTCAACTTCAACGATCCTAACGAAGTGCCCGTCTGTATAGATGAATCCGCAAAAATCCACTGCCCGGGAACCCCTTATCACGGATTAGACCGCTTTGAAGCGCGCCAACGCATCGTGGCAGACCTCCAGAACCAAGGGCTCATTGAAAAAATAGAAGACTACGACGTACCCCTCAAGATTGGAGACCGAAGCGGTGAAGTAATAGAGCCCCTCCTCAGTGAACAGTGGTTTTGCGAAATGAAACCCCTCGCAGAGCCCGCCATTGAAGTGGTGCGCCAGGGAAAAATTCGCTTCGTCCCCGAACGCTACACGGACATCTATCTGCGATGGATGGAAAACATAAAAGATTGGTGCGTTAGCAGGCAACTCTGGTGGGGACACCGCATCCCCATCTATTACACCTCGTCAGGAAAACCCGTGTCAGCGCTCTCCCAGGAAGAAGCCGAACAGAAAGCCCAAGAACCCATAACCCACCAAGACCCCGATGTCCTGGATACCTGGTTCTCCAGCGCCCTCTGGCCCTTCGCTACCCTGGGATGGCCCCAGGAAACCCAGGACCTCAAGAATTTCTATCCCACCGATGTCCTGGTGACCGACCGCAGTATTCTCTACCTCTGGGTGGCGCGGATGATTATGGCTGGATTAGATCAGATAAAAGAAATCCCCTTCCACACGGTCTACATCCACGCAACTGTCTTGACAGAAGAGGGAAAACGAATGAGCAAATCCCTCGGCACAGGAATAGACCCCCTAGAGTATATAGACCGCTTCGGCGCAGACGCTATGCGCTTCAGCCTCCTCCTCCAAACAGGATACAACCAGGAAATTCGCTTCGGCGAAAAAAGAATTCAGGAAGCACGAAACTTCTGCAATAAGATATGGAACGCCTGCAGATTCATCCTTCTGAATTTAGACCCGCATCCCAAAACCTCCATCACCCCCAGCAACCTTCGCGAACTGCCCCTTCGCCTTGAAGACCGATGGATCCTCTCCCGACTCCACCACTGCACCCATACGGTAAACCTCTCTCTCCAAAACTACAACCTTATGGAAGCCTCTAAAGCCCTCTATGATTTCTTCTGGGGCGAATTCTGTGACTGGTATGTGGAAATAGTAAAATCGCGCTTGCAAGACCCCGAAAATAAACTCATCCCCCAAGCCGTGCTGGTCTCCACTCTGAGTGCGTTCTGCAAACTGGCTCATCCCTTTATCCCCCACATCACAGAAGAAATCTACCACCTCCTCCTGGGAACACCCGAAAACCGCTTCCTGGATTACGAACCCTTACCCCTCCCACAAGACTTTCCATTAGACGAGGAGGCTGAAAAAGAGATGGAATACACCATAGAAGTCATTAAGGCAATCCGCCACCTCCGCCACGAAATTGGCATCACCCCCCTCAAAACCCTGCCCGAAATCTATTTAGAAAACTTCCAGGGAGACGAAAACCTCGTCCGGAGTCAAGCGTGGTTCAATCACGTCAAAACGGGCACCCCTCAAGCGCCTCACATCTCCGAAACTACCCGAGGAGTAGATATCCACCTCCCCCTCCCTGCAGGCTTAAACATCCAGCAAGAGGTGACTCGGCTTACGAACAAGTGGAAACGCCTGTCCTCAGAACTCCAAGAAGTGAAAAGCAGGCTCCTGAACCCCCAATTCCTCGCCAAGGCGAGCCCAGAAATTGTCCAAAGAGAGCAGGAACAAGCCCGCATTCTGGACGAAGAAGTACAGAAAGTATCCGCTCGACTGGAAGAACTTAAAAAATTACTAAATTAGTCAAAAACTGCCCCCCCCTCTTTTCCCCCTTCAGCTCCCAAAGGGGAATCCCGGGACGAGGACCAAGAAAAACCACAAGAGCACATCCCAGCCAGGCAACCCACCCAGGAGCAGGCGAAAACGTAACCGCGGACCAGGAAAATCCCCCGAAAAACTCATTTACCAACTGTATCCACCCCGTGAAAGACCCCGTCACCGCAAGGTCCACCCCCAACGACAAGGGCTCCGAAAAAAACTCTACCACCTGAGCAGTGATCGACCCGATATAAACAAAAGGCACCGCCACCGCGGACAACAAATTCGCCAGGGGAGCAATGAGCGAGATCTGCCCAAAATGGTGAGCAAGCAGAGGAGCAGAAGCAAGTTGAGCCACAACCGTAGTTGCGAAGCTCCCGCCAATGCCCAAAACAACCCATCCCACCCCCTTGTTCTGAACCCTCTTTTCCACAATTCTCTTACTCCACGAATATAACCACGGCATATACATAACTAAAGCGGTGCTCACCAGAAAACTTAACTGGAACCCAGCGTCAAAAATAGCCCCAGGCTCCACCAAAAGGCCAATGTACATTGCCACCGCAAGAGCAGATAACCCATCCGGGATACGCCCGACCAAATAAGCCGACAAAAAAGTACCTGCCATCAGGGAAGCACGGACAATGGGGGGGCGCCACCCCACAGCCGCTGAATAGACCATAAGGAGCAATAAGATCAACGCTATCTGGAAAGGTCTCGGCATTGGGAGAAAACGCAAAACCCCCGCCACCAAGCCCGCTAAAAGAAGCACATGAAACCCACTGGTGGAAAGAAGGTGGAGGGTACCCGAACGGGTCATAGCTTCATAAAGGTCCTTCTTCACCAAAGTCCCTTGCCCCGTGACCACCCCCATCACTAACCCCGCCGACTCATCTCGCAGGTGCCGACGAAGACGCTCCCACATCCGATACCGCCACCCCACCCCCCACGCCCCTATGCTCCATCCAGGCTCCACAACCCACACACCTCCCACATACGCAGTGGACACCTCCTGCCAAACCCCTCGCCACGCCCAGTAAGCCCGACGGTCAAACCCCCTGTCCTCCGTGTAAGTGGCTATCCTCCTCACAACTCCCTGCACCTCCACCAGGTCCCCAGGGGCAAGAAACAGATGCCCACGGGCTTTGACCAGCAACCGACGACCCTCCCCATCTTCCATAACAAAACTCTGTGACGCCTGCAGAAGAACAGGCGTAGTCTTCACAAAACCTCTAAGAGTGTACTGCCCCGCGGGCAAAGGCTCGGGCTCCACAGGAAGCCAGAACCCCCTCAAAATGCCCATCCCCATAGCCACTAAGCAAAGTCTCCAGTACCGATAAGCAACCAAAGCCCCCACCAGCACCCACCAGAAAAATGAAAGCGTCGTGGGAGCCCAAAGACCCGCAATAAACCACGGCAGTGTAGCCACCAGTGGGCGCCCAGCCAAATGCCCCAGCGAGAGAGGAACCCTCACTCAAACCCGTCCTCAGAAGTCTTCCCCTCCCCCAACATAGAACCGCACATCCTCAAACAGCTCCTCACCCACCAGGGCGTTTAGCGCGGAAAGAAGGGAACGTTTCCTCATATGTAACTCTTGAAGCCACACACTACTCTTCACCCGCACGTACAACACTTTCTCCTTATAACGTTCAGGAATGGCATACCCCGCCAGATCCTGCCCTACGCACTCCTCCCATCGTTTCAGCACGGCTCTCACACGCGTCAGGGTAATCACCTTTTCCGGAAGCACTCCCGGGACCAAAAAATCGCGGACAGGAGCAGGATCCCAGGTGTCCATAGCCTTTTTTACCCCACCTTAGAGGAATAAAAGATTCTTTAACTTCTTGCCTCTTCTTCCCCTTTAGAATATGTGGAGAAGGCTGAATCCCAGCCTGTTTTTAGCAATGGGTGGCTTGGGGGAAAGATGGGGAAAACGAGGGAACAGAGGGGAAAGCAAGGGAAGGAAAAGTCTCTCCTCAGGTTTTCTCTTGATGATTCCACACGGTTGTTCTACAGGAGTTCGTTTTCCCTTGCGTATTTCATTACTACTGCTTCTATGAGGTAGATGGGGTGGACGTTAGTGTATAGGGCAACGTTAAGTCGGTTTGCCACGGGGAGCCACACTTTCGTCAGGAGTTCTCCCTGTACGTGGGGGGGTAGTTCGGGGAATCGGTCGCACAGGGTCTTCAGGGCGAGGTATTCCTCCAGCGACATTTTTCTCACATCGCCTACTAAGGGCTCCAGAGGGTGCTCCGCCTGGGTGAGGGGAGAGGTTAGGCTGGGAGAGCGGGGCGAGGAAGATTCCTTCACTACGATGGTGTCTGCCAGAAGGTCTCCCAGGCGCTGGGAGCGAGGGGAGAAAAAGATACAGAGGAGCCCCACGGCCCCGGTGAGGGGGAATAGGTCCACAAGGAGGGCGGCGTTTCGGAGGAAAGCGGACCCGGGGGTCAAAGGGGATCCATCAGTCATCCGAACGCGTAAACCGGTGAGGGATTTGCCTATGGTTTTCCCGTTGAAGAGAGCTTCCTGGAGGGACCAGTAGCCGAGGAAAAGGATCAGCGTTCCTGTATAGAAAAGGAAGGTGCCCAAGCCCGGGTTGAGGAGAGCCATGTATCCCGTGAGGAAGAAAAGACCCACCATAAGCCCAAGGAGGATGCTGGCATCTATGAGGAACGCCCCTATCCGGGAGGGAAGCCCCGCGATTTGCAGTTCTATAACCACTTTCTCTGGTGTCAGAATGGGATAACTGCGATACATCGGGTAAAAGCGTACCGCAAGATGGTTCTGCAAGGTAGGTTTTTCGCTGTTCTAACAGGAGGGCTTCTCCTCACCCTGATGAGTTTTTGGGACGAGAGGATCTTGCAGGTCGTTTTGCCTTATTACGGTTTGGTTTTTTCTCTTGCCATCCTGACTTTCTTCCTTTCTCCTCGGGTGAGGCAGATTGAGGTGGAGCGTCGGTTTGATGAGGTTATGAGCGTCCGTGTGCCGAATGTGGTCATTCTCCGGGTGCGCAATTCGGGGGAGCAACCCATCAAGTTTCGCCTTCGGGACGAGTTGCCTTCGGAGTTCTGGATGGAGCAGAAGGAATTCTCCTTTTACCTGGAGCCAGGGGGGCAGGAAGAAGTTCGGTATCACGTGGTCCCTTTGGAGCGGGGAGATTTTTATTTTCGGAACTCGGTGGCGAGGATAGAGGCGCCCCTTGGCTTAGTAGCCCGTCAGGAGACACTCCCTACTGCCCAGGTGGTACGTGTGTTTCCAAATGTTTTGGCTTTGCGCGAGTTTGAACTCTTGAAGCAAAGGGGGCATTTGCGGGAGATGGGCATTCGGCGCTCCAGGCTGAAGGGCGTGGGCACGGACTTTGAGAGCCTGCGCGAGTATCGCCTTGGGGATGACTACCGCAAAATTGAATGGAAGGCAACCGCTCGGAAGGGAAAGGTTATCGTAAAGGAGATGGAAGCGGAAAGAAATCAGCCTGTTATTCTCATCATTGATTACGGGCGCTTAATGATGGCAGAGGTGGAAGGCGTGCAAAAGTTAGATTACGTCCTGGATGCGTCTCTCCTGCTGGGGAATGCGGTGGTGGGGGCAAATGACCTCCTCGGGCTCCTTCTGTTCGCCGACCACGTGGAGCGCTGGCTCCCCCCGGGAAAAGGACGCAGGCAACTCGGCAAGGTCATAGAGGCTCTCCATGCCCTTAGAGCCCAACCTCTGGAGCCAAACTCTTCGTCCGCTTTTGGCTATCTCGCAAGGCACTGGAAGCGGAGAAGTCTGCTGGTGATCTTTACGGAGTTAGAGGACTGGGATTCCGCTCAAGAACTTCTCCAGGTAGTGAGTCCCCTGGCGCGGACTCATCTCTGTCTGGTCGTTTCTGTGGCGGACCCCCGCTTGAAGGCACAGCGAAAAGTTCCCCTAAACTCTGAGGGGGGCATTTATTTGCGCACCTCTGCCCTGTTGTATCAACAGCAGAGGGAGCAGGCTCACGCACTTTTGGAACAGCGCGGGATCAATGTTCTGGACGCAGAACCCGAAGAACTGGGGGCTAAATTGGTCAACCACTATCTCCGCATTAAGGCGACTGCCCTGCTCTAAATCCCTGGCGTTCCCAGGAGGCGCCTTGGGCTATCGTTTTGGTTTAGGGGGCGTGGGGACCTGTCTGTCTGCCCACCATTTAAGCCCCAGCACTACTGCAAGCCCTGCCAGGATGAAGAAGAGGTAGAAGAAGGCGCGCTTCCAGAAAGGATTCCCTTCCCGGGCGAGGGTTTGATTGGCTACCAGCAGGGCTTCTTCTCCCTTTATGGCATGGTTGCGGGGTTCCTGAGCTTTGGAAATGGCTTGGGCAGCTTCTTCTACTTCGGGAGGAGGTGCTTGAACGGGCGGTTCCTCCTTCAAGATTAGGGGGCCGATGTGCTCTTTTCGCTTGGGTCCGCGTTGTTGCTGGGCGCGCTCTTCCTCGGTAAGGGGCTTTGGCGCGTTCTTTGGCTTCTCCTTGATGTAGTAAATGTCAGCCATCAGGCTGGAGGAGATTCCCATTATCAGGAGAAGACACAGCCCCACACGGGCGAGCAAGATGACGCGCGCGAAATACAGGCTGAAAAAGAGTGAGCGATTACGAGTGTCCATGAGACCCTCCTGCAACGAATGTTCCATGATCCTGCCACGCCATCTGGATGAGTTCCGGAGTGCGGGGCAGGTTTAGATCAATGAGTGGTCGGCGGGTGAGCCGTCGCTCCCGGATACGGTTATCGTAGTTCATCACGAGAGGAGCGCTGAAAATGACCATCGCTTCATCCTTGCTGATGATGGAGCCGTTGAAAACTATCCCCGCACCCCCCGTAGCGAGGTTTCCTCCACCCATAAAGTTGGTATACATAATGCAGTCCAGTTGCTGGATGGGTTCCGAGATGGAGTGGATGAACGCATCCGGATAGACGCTTTGGTATCGGAAGCGTCCGGTTTCATCCCTCTCAAGGGCATTATAGGGGGGGATGAAGTTGCCGAACTCGTCAAGGCGTCCGCGGGTGAAGGGAGGTGTCATATATTGCAGGGGCCAGGGGAAGTCGAAGGTACTCACATCGCCCATAATGATGCTTCCCCGAGCACAAAGCGCAAGGATGTCCTTATCACTGTTTTGGCGGTCTACGTGCTCGGGGTTTGGTCCACGAAAGTCGGGCTCATCTTTGTAGATAATGTCCCCTACCACGTGCACATTGCGCCCCGCGTAGATCACGCCTTGCCCGGAGACCACCCCCCGGATCACACAATCTTGGGTGAAGGTTACGGGGCCGTGGATGCGAATGGGTCTTCCATTTGTCCCGATGAGGACTGCAGACCCTTCCACCACTCCGTTATTGTCCACGCGGACATAGCGGCGCGTGTTTTCGTCCCAGACTTCCAGATAAGCCCCCCGCCCGAAGTCAGGATTCCTGCGCCCATTTTCAAATGTTTCTCGCTCATCTATATAGGTTTGGGACAACTGAATGTAGCGCGAGAGGTCGGAAAGATCGGGCATAACGAGCTCTCGCGTGGGGGTGGGGTCCAGGACGGTATTGTTCCAGTTTCTATGCCCCCGGCTATCACCCAGAATGGCGCCAAAGAGCCTGTTATTGACCACCCTGCCTTCTGCGTCGTAGAGGAAATCTCTCCACCGTTCAAAGGCAGGGGAGCCGAAAGCTCCGTGCTCGCTGGGGTCATAGCCCTGGCGCATGCGAGGAGCGTGCCTCCCCCGGTAAGTGGGGGTGTCCCACTGGGCAGAGGGCATATTGATGATTCCCGCCGCCGGAGGCGTAAGCTTGTCGTTCCGCGAGGCGTAGATGGAGCCGTTGGTGGTGGGCACACCGGAGCGGAACTCAAAGTCACCGTTGGCACGCATATCGCCGTTGATGATGCCTGTTGTGGGGCTGAAGCCATACCACCAACCGTAGTTATTGATGAAATAGGTGTAGTCAAACACGGCGCTTCGCGTCAGGCTGAACTGGGTTGTTACGTCCACGATTTTTCGTGGTTCGTCTGGGTCAAGGCTCTGGTTAGAGTTCCGGTCTTCCCAGGCGACGGAGCGGATGGTGACCATTCGGGTGTAACTGTCGGGTTCTCGGTATCCGATGACGCCTGCAGCGAAGACATCCCTTTCGTTCAGTGTTCCCGAAACGCTTGCGCGCGGGTTTTCGGGGGATGCACCGGAAAGGATAATGTCCATAGACTCAAACCGCTGGTCCACCTTGAGGGGTTTCCACAATCTCAAGGTGATGTCCTCCAGTCCTGCTTCGCAGACGTGCCCCAGGCGGGTATCCAGTTCGCTCGTTCTTGCGAGGCGGATGGTCTGGGTGGCACTGGAGATGTATGCGGTGGTGCCTATGGCGACGACCGCAAGGACGCTGAAGATGATGAGGAGTGCAAATCCTCGTTGTTTAGAGGGTCTTTTCCCTTTCATCAGTCAAACCTCCTATTGGGATAGAAGAGTGAAATAGCAAGAAGAACCCAGGAATTGGGTTATTTCCCCAGAGAAGAGACTCCCCTGGGGGATAGGGGTCACAAAAGAAAATGCCTTTCTCACGAGAGTCCATTGAACTCCCTCCGCGTAAAGAGTCCGTGGTCCTGCCAGGTGTTTTGGATGATTTCAGGCGTGCGTGGAAGGCTTACATCAATGAGCGGCTGGTTGGAGATACGGCGCTCTCTTATCCGCTGGTCGTAATTCATCACTAAGGGCAGGCTATAAATCACCATCGCTTCGTCTTTGCTGATGATGGAGCCGTTGAAGGTTACGCCCCCACCGTCGGTTCCTAACTGCCCCCCGCCCAGGTAGTTCGTATACAAAATGCAGTCTAATTGGGAGATTGGCTCTGACAGGCTTGCGATCGTGGCATCACTATATACAGATTGATAGCGTCGTTTTCCTGTCTCGTCAATTTCCAGTGCGTTATAGGCAGGCACCAGATTCCCGAATTCGTCATATCGGGGCTTGGTAAAGGGCGGGGTCATATACGTTAGGGGATAAGGAAACCTAAACGTTGCGGTGTTTCCCATAATAATGGATCTCCGCGCTGCGAGCGCCAGGATATCCTTTGAAGAGTTCTGCTTGTCTACCTGATCGGGGTCACTTCCGCGGAAGTCTGGTGGGTTTTTGTATTTTATGGAGCCGACAACGTGGATATTGCGGCCCGCATAGATTGTTCCTTGTCCCTCCACAACGCCTTTGATCACACAATCCTGAGTGAACGTGACGGGACCGTGGATGCGGATGGGGCGCGAGGTGGTTCCGATGAGGATTGCCGAGCCATTCACCACACCATTGGTGTCCACTCGCACGTAGGAGTTGGTGCTGGCGTTATAAACCTCTAAGAAGGCGCCTTTGCCGAAATTGGGATTGGGGGTCCCGTCTTCAAAAAATTGTTGCTGGTCTACAAAATTGGTACTGATGTTGATGTACCGGGAGAGGTCGGAGAGGTCGGGCATCACCAGTTCGCGAGTGGGCGTCGTGTCTAAGGTGGTCCCCGAAAAGTTCCGGTAGCCTCGGCGGTCCGCCAGGACGGCTCCTGATAGTTTTCCCTGAATAATCTGCCCGGCTGGGTCGTAGATCACGTCTTTATACTTTGTCCAGGTTGGCGAGCCATAGGTCCCAAACACAGAGGGTTTGTAAGCGGGGCGCCGTCGGGAAGCGCTCATAGAGTTGGAGTCATAGGTGGATAAGTTCCATTGAGCGGGTGCCATATTGATGGTTCCAGCTGCCGAGGGGATAAGCTTGTTGTTAGGTGCGGCATAAACGGAGCCGTTCACGGTGGGGGTCCCACCCTGGAACTCAAAATTCCCATTGGCACGCATATCGCCGTTGATGATAGCCGCCGTGGGGCTGAATCCATACCACCACCCGTAGTTGTTCACGAAATAGGTGTAGTCAAACACCTGGGAGCGAGTGAGGGTGAGCTTAATGGTGGAGGTGATGATTTTGTAGGGCTCGTTGTTGTCTAATTGGCCATTCTGGTTTGCATCTTCCCAGGCAACGGAGCGAACGGTTACAAACCTCGTATACGTGTCAGGGGCTTCGTATTGGATCACACCCGCCGCATAGGCATCCTTTCCGTCTACCGTTCCTGATGTCGCGGCGCGGGGGGCTTCTGCGGAAGCGTGAGTGAGAAGGAAATCTAACGTGTCATATCGTTGGTCTGTTTTCAAGGGTTTCCACAGGCGGAGCAGGAGGTCGTTGGTCCCCGCTTCCGCGATGTGGGTCAAACGGGCGCTTAATTCGTTATTACGAGCGAGTCGGATGGTCTGCGTCGCCGAAGTGATATAGGCAACGGCACCGAAAGCCACAAGGGCGACGAACATAAAGATCGTGAGCAGGATAACCCCGCGCTCTCGGTGGCGCCTCGTCCTGTAGCGTGGGAGTTCCCTTGTGGGATTGGGGGAGCGAATAATCTGCTTCATTGCCATAACCTCCCGATGACGCTATGAGATAGGGGGCACATTGCGGAGCATAATAGTTTCCCGTCCCCTACCCCATGCCGATTCTCCACCGGTGCGGATCATTCGCCGAGTCACAATTTGAACGGTTACCCACCGCGGGCTTATTCCAGGACCGGGAATGAACGGAACATAAGGCCTCAAGGTCCCGTTGTCATTAAGGTGCAGCACCACGTCGCGAAGGAGTTCCTGCTCCACCCCATCTTCGGAATAGCGGAGCACCCCATCCACACCTACGTGGTAACGCCTCACCACTCCGTCCCAGGAGACGGGAGAAATATAATTGCCATCTTCATCTCGGGCGGGGAGTTGAAAAGTGATGCCTCGCCCATCGGCGTCCACCCACAGGCGCATAGCCTCCCGGACGTTTGTCCGAATATGTTTGATAGCCTGCTGAACCTCTATTTCGGCGGTAATCCGCTCCTGGCCCCGATACCAACTCGTGTAGGTCGTCACTAAAGCCAGGGTCCCCCCAAAAACTACCAGGGACCCAATAGATAGGGCAAAGACTACTTCCAGAAGTCCAGTCCCGCGAATTTTCCTGGCTGCTCTCATCACTTCTTTTCTGACCCGAAACCCATTTTCGGCATACTTTGCTTCCTCCGCCCTGCCAAAGAGGCGGGTTTTTCTCTTCATTTGTTCGCCATATGCGTGGACAGCATCACTTGCCTCGTCCCCGAGCGCTCCTGCCAGTCCACCACCACGGTGATTTGAATGAGGTCAATCTGCAGGGTGGTGAGGACCACGTAGCCCCTGCCTCCGGGCAGGACCTGGCTTGGGGCATCAAACTGGGAAGAGTCAATATGGGTGAACCACAGCCTGCCCGCTCCATCTGGGATGGGAGAGTCCACAAGCCCCGCCTGGTGAAGCCCCGCTGGGGATACCTGGGAATACCCGAGGGCTTTGATGGACTCTAATTGTTTTTGGGCTATGTTCAGGGCGCGATGGTGGCGGTCCGCTCGGGCGCGAGCAGAGGTTGCCATAGGCAAGGTTGCGACCACTATCATCGCAGTGATGAAGGTCAAAAATATCGCAAAAAGATATTCTATAAGCGAGAACCCGCGCTCGCCCTGCTTTCCCGGCGAGGGAGAGGAAGGGATGCCCGGGTGTCTCCCAGGACCTCCCTTCCAAACCAACCGTGGAGCGATTATAGTTCGTGCCCTGGAATAGTGCACGTGGGGTTCACTCCGACGTTGCCTACCGTATACGTTCCCGCTGAAGGGCATTGAGGTTCCTTCCGCAGGTAGTTGGGAACGAGGTCTGCGAACGAGACCGGCGCACCGTTGGCAGCACGCGTGTCCAGAGCCCATTGCTCTTTCGCCGAATCAATCTGGCGAAGATTGGCAATGCAGGATTTGGTTCGCGAGGTCTCGCGCGCTTTCATGAAGTTAGGAATGGCAATCGCAAGAAGGAGCCCGATGATCAAGACCACAATCATGATCTCAACCAACGTGAAGCCCCGTCGGGTTAGTGAGTAGAGTCTCCTCACGGCATATACCTCCTTTGCGTTGAGATGAGCCACACGATTTTTATCTAAGTCAGTATCCTCCTCCTTCGGAGGCTGAGATACTACTTGGCGTCCCGTGTGGTGATTAAATACTACAAGGGGGTTGGGTCAAATGCAATCAGTAAATATACCAGATTTTATTGAAGTACTATTACTTTTCATAAGGGGGATACCTCAGAACAAAGACTCCGTCCTTTCCTGGGAATGTTTTCGCTTCAAAAGTTAGCAAGGTAGGTGGAAAGCGTAACCTGCTTGTTCACACCCCTATCTCTCCACGTGACCTGGACTGCCACCCTTATCAAATCCACGCGAACCTGCGCAATCGTTACGAAGCCCTCCCCTCCCGGGAGAACCTGGCTGGGGGCATCAAAGAAAGCGTTGTCGGTATTGGAAAAGCTGAAACGCCCACTGCCATCGGAGGTGGGAGAATCTAACAAGCCCAATTCAAACAATCGGGGACCATTCACATTGGCGTAGCCCTGTGCTTTGATGGCTTCTAATTGTTTTTGGGCGATGTTGGTAGCGCGATTCAAGAGGTCCGCACGGGCGCGGCTGGAGTTAGCCAAAGGTAGGGATGCCACGATTATCGAGGCGGCAATTGCCACCAGAAAGACCGCAAAGAGGCTTTCTATTAGCGAGAAACCCTTTTGTTGGCGCGGATAAGCCATAGATCGTAGGAGTGGGGGGATGCTGGAGGGCATCACCCCCACGAACACACGCTGAATTACAGTTCGTGTCCCGAGATGGTGCAGGTTGGATCAGTACCCACGTTGCCAATGGTGTAAGTACCGCCCGAGGGACACTGAGGCTGTCGCTTGATGTAGTCGGGCACGAGGTCTCCCCACGCAACCGCCGCACCGTTGCTGGCGCGGTTGTCCATTGCCCACTGCTCCTTCGCCGCGTCAATCTGGCGAAGGTTGGAGATGCAGGACTTGGTTCGTGAGGTCTCTCTTGCCTTCATAAAGTTGGGAATGGCGATAGCCAGAAGGATCCCAATGATCAAGACGACGATCATTATCTCGACCAAGGTGAAGCCTTTCCGGCGCCGGTTCTTCACAAGGTTGGTCATACGTTGAACTTCCTCCGATACTGGAATGGGTTGAAACGGGCAAATTTCCCCGCTTAGTCTGCTCCTTCCATACTCGGCAAGCCTGCAACCTAAGAAGAGTGCAGGGTTCGCCTGAGGCTTTGAGAAGCAGACCTATGGGGATAACCCTGTGCATAAATCATTGGAAAACCGCCCGAATTATGTAGACTGTGTTAAATAACGGAAATCCCCATACCAGGTAAGCCCCCTCTCCCCTCAAAGTGGGCTATATCTTCCTATGGGGCTGGTAATTTTTCTGGCTTCCGGCTCTCCAAAGCCTCCTTCAGGGGCATCGGGGCGGGGATGTGCAGACCCAGGGAGGGGCATAAGCCCCGCCCCTTCGTCCTCTCTGCCTTTTCTTGTGGGATCCACCTCAAAACTGGCAGTTTTCCTGGCATAAAGGCAGAGAAGTTGGCGCATTTTTCGGATACATTATAAAAAGGAGCCTCCTGGCTACGGAATCCCTCCTTTTGGGTTGACCAGAATTTGCTTCGGGAGGAAACCATCGGTTGTAGCCTCTTATGAAAACGGTTCGTGACCTCTCGCTTTGGCCCCTCTGGGTGAATCCGGAACATCGTATCAAGTCCGCTCTGGTTATGATGCGTGGGCATAAGGCAGATGCCCTGGGGGTGCTAAAAGGGGATGAGTTCCTGGGAATCCTCCATATTGAGGATACTGTGGGGGTAGACGAACTCCAGCCCGTAGAGACAGTGATGCGAAGGGATGTGCCTACCGTCACTCCCGACGCCTCGCTGAAGGAGGTGGCAGAGAAGTTACAGAAGATCTCCCCGCCACGGGTTGCTGTGGTGGACGAAGGAAAGTTTTGCGGGATCCTTTCCCCTGCTGACCTCCTGGGGGACGTGGGACGAAATTATGACCCCCTCACAGGATTGCCCTGGAGCGATGCCCTTAGGGAGTGGGGGGTTCAAAAACTTCAAAGCGGGAGAGAAATCACCATTTTGTTTTTTGACCTGGACGATTTTGGCAAGGTGAACAAAGAGCAAGGGCACATAGAGGGGGACCGAATCCTTGTCCGGATTGCAGACCTGCTTCGTTCTGCGGTGAACCCTGAAACGGATTTTCTCTGCCGATATGGGGGGGACGAGTTTGTGGTGGGGACCGAGCGCAACAGGGGAGAGGCAGAAATTTTGGCGGAGCATCTTCGCCGACTTATCCACCAGGCTTCCACGGAAAAGGCAACGATTTCGGCGTCGGTAGGCATCCAAGGGGGGCGGAGGACCAAGGAGCGCGAAAGCATTCACTTTGCCGCCACAGTAGATAACCTGATCAACCTCGCAAGCCGTGCCTCCACAGAAGCAAAGTGGCGGAAAAAAGGACCGAAAACGGAACAAGGGGTTATTTTAGTCCAGAAAATAGAAACTTATGACCCGCCTCGCTACGTAGTTGTAATAAAGTTTCAAGAGCGTTTCTCTGCAGGCATAGGGGAGGGGGAGGGGCAGGAGGCAGAGATAGTGGCTCGTGCCACTCTTTCCGCGCTTCGGGCGGGGGCGCTGGTTCCAGAGGATGCCTCCCTCAGGGATGTTATGGAGATTCGCACGACCGCGGAGCGCCCCCTGGTGTTCGTCGTGGGCTATGCAGGGGGCATACCCGTGATGGCGTCTAAGGGGGTGGACAGGGATTTAGCCCTGGCAACGGCAGAGGCGGTCTGGGAGGCTTTTATGGTGCGCTTAAGGAACCATTTTTCCGAAAATCCCCGTTAGGCCGTGCTTTTCTGCTTATGTATTTCGTAGAATAATCAGAACAAGCAAGGTTACTACGGGCATGGAAAGTCGTTCTCATCGCCTTTTGCAAGAAATCATAGACTCAGTGCCGGCGGAAAATCAGCGCCTGAGGAATTACTTGCTTGCGCTTCGGGACGCTCTGGAAGAAGAGAGGCGAGATGTGGACGAGACGAAGCGCCTCATCGCAGAGTACGAGGAAGCCTATCAGAAACTTACATCTCCTGCGAACCGCACGGGCGTTTTTTTGGAAATGTTAGATGAGGATATCGCCCTCATCGCAGTGGGGGAGAGCGAGTTTGTGGTTTCCATAGACCCGAAGTTAGATGCCCAGACGCTCAAAGCGGGCGTAAGGGTCAAGGTGAACGATGCGTATGCCATTGTGGGAACGATGCCTCCTCATCCCGGAGGACAGGTTCTTAAGGTGAGCGAACTCCTGGATAAGGATCGCTTGCGCGTAAGTCAGGACCCGGCAGGCTCCATAGGCAGAGTGGTGGTGCGCGGGCATTCCTTGAAGAAGGCGCGGATTAAGGTGGGTGATGAGGTTCGCGTAGAGCCGAATTTCAAAGTGGCTCTGGAGCACTTTCCCAAAACGGAGACCCGAGAATACTTTTATGAGGAAGTGCCAGAAATTAAATGGGAGGATATTGGCGGTCAGGAAGAGGCAATCCGCTTGATCAGGGACACGATTGAGCACCCCCTCTTGTACCCCGACCTTTACAAAAAGTTTGATAAGAAGCCGGTAAAAGGCATTTTGCTGTATGGGCCTCCTGGCTGTGGGAAGACGCTCATTGGCAAAGCCACGGCGCACAACCTGGCGAAGGAATATAGCAAGCGAGTGGGAAAGCCCGTGCGTGAATACTTTATGTACGTGAGTGGGCCCAAGATCCTGAATATGTGGCTTGGAGAGACCGAACGGATGGTACGGGAGATTTTTGAGACCGCTCGGGAGCGTTCCAGAGAAGGGCGTCTGGTTTTCATCTTCTTTGATGAAGCAGAAAGCGTTTTGCGAACGCGCTCCAGTGGACGGTGGCTCAACATTAGCAACACCGTGGTGCCCCAATTTTGCTCGGAATTAGATGGCTTGGTGAATCTGGAAAACGTGGTGCTTATTCTAACAAGCAACCGCCCAGACTACATTGACCCCGCGGTGCTCCGCCCGGAGAGAATTGATCGCAAGATAAAAGTCGGAAGACCGAATAAGGATGCGACGCGGGAAATTTTCGGCATCTATCTCCATAAGGGTATCCCGCTTGATCCTGGTGCGCTTGAAGGGGAATCGGGCGATGCGGAAGGGCTTCGTCAATGCTTCATAGACACGATCACCTCGTTTATCTGGAGAAGCGCTCCCGAGACGGAATTCGTTCGCGTTTATTTAAGAAATGGCGGAGTGGAAACCCTCTATTGGCGCGACCTCATCAGCGGAGCCTTGATAAAATCCGTCGTGGACCGGGCTAAGGATTCAGCCATACGCAGAGCCATCGCAGAACCTAACCAACCTCACGGCATTCGTCTGGAGGATTTGCGAGAGGCGGTTCGTCAAGAGTATCGCGAAAATGAGATCTTCCCGAAAAGCGATTCTCTGGAAGATTGGTTGAAACTTCTGGACTTTGAGCCGGAAAACGTCGCCACCATTAAACCCATTCGCGATTCGGAACGAGACCGTCAAAAGCCCGTCATTTAGGGTTTCTCCCCCGAACAAGCCAATACCCACGCTTTTCCAATGTCTTCGCACAAAAGGGCATATCCCTCATCGCTCTGCCCCCCCTGACGAAGCACAAACGCAGGGTGCACGGTCGCCAGAGCCAACGCCCCATACCGACAGGGAAAAACTTTTCCTCGCTCCTTGGTGATTTGAAAGTTCTTGTGAATGATATGAGAAGCACTGGGAGCACCTAAACAAAGTATCACCCGGGGAGATATAAGACGCAATTGCACGTCCAGCCATTGACTGCAGGCAGAAACCTCCTCTGGGGAAGGCACCCGATTGCAGACACGCCCATTGCGCCAATCCACCGCCCGACATTTGACAATGTTGCAAATATAAACGTCCTCTCGCGTCAAGCCATTATCCAGAAGCGCTCGGTCAAGCAATTTGCCTGCTGGTCCCACAAAAGGGCGCCCCGTGAGGTCTTCTTGCTCTCCAGGACCTTCCCCTATGAGCACCAGAGGGCTTCGGGGGTTTCCCTCTCCGAAGACAACATTCTTCCTGTGTTGAGCAAGGGGACACGCCACACACTGGGAGGCGCTTAAAGCGGTCTCCTCAAGAGAGCCAAAAGCGGGGAGAGTGCCCGCGCGAGGATTCTCTCCGAAAAGATGCAGGTTATCGGTTTCCCTTCCGTTCGGCAAAGCAAACCCTCAGAGCATCTCTCCCCTGTCTCCTCCAAAGCAGTTACGAGAGACCCAGGAAGAGGGCTGTGTTGGCGCTATGCGGAATTACCGCTTAGCGAACTATTGGCTTTGCTCTGCCTTGGCTTGTCCTGATTGAACCTCTGGGACCTGTTCACCCGGTTTCGCTGCTTGTTCAGGGACCTCGGGTTTAGAGGTGCACCCAACGATGCCCAGCAGGATGTTCAGAAAGAGAGCTCCAAGCAGTAGTGCAATCCACGTTCTCATTCAAACACCTCCAGATGAGGGAGTAGACTTCTCCCTTATTATGACGGAATTAGGACGGAAATTGCCCCTTGTCTTGCACAACCGCCCGGGAATCCAGAGAGTGCCCACGTGGTCCCTGGTGATTCGCCAGAGCTTCCCATCCAGAAAACACGTCCTGCCTGTTTGTTAAAAGAGCCCTTGCTCGTTCCCGCACTTCCCTTCGTGCCTCCTCATCTTGAGCCCATTTTGTCCAGGCGGTAGAAAGGTCATTTGCATTAGTGCAGATGGTTAACAAACGCTCTGCGCGACAGCAGGCAACCAGGGCTTCCTGGTGACCAAAGTAAGGACCCATCGTAATAGGAATGCCCCACGCCAACGCCTCTATGGGAGAGTGGCCCCCATATTGAGGAACGAGAGAACCCCCTATGAAGGCAACTCCCGCGATGCTATAAATGTCTGCCAATTCTCCTTCTGTATCTAAAAGTATTATGTTATTGGGATTGATCCCCTCGGTAATTCCTTTTTGAAGGTCCGACCTGCGTACGTACTTCATCCCGCAGGTGCGAAGAACAGAATCAGGACCTCCCTTGCGCTTAGGATGCCTGGGCGCAAGGATGAGCCTTGCTTCGGGAATGATGGACGTGATTTCCCGAAAGGCTTGAAGGACAATAGCTTCTTCTTGGGGATGAGTGTTCCCTGCCACCACGACGAATGCGTCCCCCTCGGGGATATGGAGTTGTTCGCGCCATCGGGCGGCGCTTTCCCTGCGGACCTTCTCGGGGATCGGTTCGGGCAAGATGGGGGGGAACACCGCCACTTGGCGGGGGGGGATGCCCAGTTGGATAAAGCGTCTCCGTGCGGGTTCCCCTTGCGCGGCAAGGGGTCCCCCTACGCAAAGGCGCCATCGCGCCAGAGGTCTATGCGAATAACGTTTCAAACGCGCTTCGGAAAGGCTGGCATTGGCGACGACCGTTCGGACACCGAGCACCCGTGCCCAAAAAGCAAGGTGAACGTTATCAGGATTTTCTATAAAGAGAATGGTTTTGGGCTTCCATCGCCCTAAAGCGATCAGGGCGGAAATGGGGTTATTGTAAGGCGTAACTCCCACGGGCACGCCGGCATTTTTCAGGAGTGGTTTTTCACAAATCTTGCCAAATTTCACCCATATAGCGACATCTTTTCGCCCGTGTTGAGTGAGGGACTTTCCTGCGGTCACCGCGGTGCGTGCTTCCCCCATATCGGTAGCGACCAGGAGGGTCCAGGGGGCTTGTCTGGGGGGCTTGCTCCCTCCAAGTTTAGTAAAAAGACCTGTCCGATACTTGCCTTTGGGATCTATAAGAAGGCGCCGGAGGAAATTGATCAGCAAGTAGGGCAATAAAAGGATTTGAAATGCACAGTAAAGGATATAACCGGGAACGAGAGTAAGGAGAGGTTCTGGCTCGGCGTGCTCTCTGCTTTCTATGAAAGCGGACTTTTCTTGGTCGCTCAGGAGTGCGTTCCTTGCGGAGATGTCTTTGCTCAAGTTAGCACCTTCTGTTAGGTATCTTGGGGCTGAGGTGGGCACCAGGGAGGACGGGGGATGCGAAAAAACAGTCTCTGCTCCAGAACCACACTATACAATGGGACAACATAGATCCGTTGGTAAAAGTATAGCCCATTCTGCCAAAAGCCTTAATCTTCAGGTAGGGTGTGGGATAGGTCTTGGGAAGAATTGGCTTGGGAGGCTGTTTCAGGACGGAGATGTTAGGAAGGAGGTGGGGCTTTCGGAAGAGGGTGGGGAAGAGATGAAGAGGTCTCTGATGACGTCCTCCACGGGCACGTCCTCAATGGCAATGTCTTCCAGGGGATAGGTTTGGAGGAGGCTGGCAGCGACCTGGGAGGTCGCATTTCTTGGCACTTCCAGGATGGCTTCGGTCTTGTCTACCGCCACCACTCGCCCAAAGCAGGAGAGGTTTTCTGGAACGTTTGTTTCAAATCTCAGTCGGAGCCGGCGGGAAGGATTAAATTTCTCTGTGAGTTTATCTAACGAGCCGTCAAATATCAAGGAGCCGTGGTGAATAACCACCACCCGTTCACATAGTTCCGCAACGTCTTGCATATAGTGGCTCGTGAGCAATATGGTGGTGGCTTGTTCTCGGTTATAGCGCTTGAGGAATTCCCTTATGGCTTTTTGGGAGAGTATATCCAAGCCCAGCGTGGGTTCATCCAGGAACACGACGCGGGGCGAGTGAAGCAAAGAAGCGACGAGTTCACACTTCATTCGCTCACCCAGGCTTAGGCGCCTCACCTGCACATTCAATTTGCCTTGAAGCCCCAGAGCTTCCACAAGTTCCTCCACTCGTTTTCGGAAGTCCTTTTCGGGCACATCATAGATTTCTTTCAAAACGAGGAAACTATCCCAGGGGGGCAGGTCCCACCAAAGTTGCATTTTGTTGCCCATCAGGAGGGCGATTTGTCTTTGCATTTCCGGACGCCTTTCCCAGGGCACATAACCCAGGACACTGGCGGTGCCAGCAGTGGGGTGGAGAATGCCCGTGAGCATTTTGAGGGTGGTGGTTTTCCCTGCGCCATTGGGACCTAAGAACCCAACAAGTTCTCCCTCTTCCACCTGAAAGGTGATGTCTTTCACCGCTTCTACCATTATGCGGGTGGGCTTAATGAGGCTTTTCAACAAAGACAGGAGCCCTGGCTCGCGCTTGGTGGCATAAAAGGTTTTGCTCAGGTGCTCCACCTTTATAACTGCCGTCATTAGTTAGAATATACCGCTATGCGGAGAAGGAGCGGTTCAGGTATGGGTGAGGGGAAAGCGATGGTTGAGGGGTTTAGTGACAAAAGTTACTGGATTTGGGTGTCTTCACGAGAGAGAAGGGCTTGGGCGAAATGGGTGTGTTTTCGTAAAGAGTTTTTCGTCTCAGGAGATGTTTCTGGAGCAAAGCTTCGCATTACCGCGGACTCCGAATACTGGGTGTGGGTCAATGGTGAATGGGTAGGTCAGGGTCCCGCACGGTCTTTTCCGTGGCGCTGGCGCTATGAGGAGTATGAGGTGACGAATTTTTTGAACCAGGGGGCGAACGTTATTGGGGTTTTAGTTTTAGGAAGTGGGATTTCTACTTTTAGATACGTTTCTGCCCTTGCGGGTTTGCGGGGCGAACTGGAAATAGGGGGAGAAATTCTTGTGGGAACGGATAGCAGTTGGGAATGGTCACCGTTTCCGAATGGGGTGGCTAAGCGCTTTAAAGTGTCTTGTCAGCAGGGATGGCAGGAGCCTGCATTGGTTCCTGATGCTGAATATGGATGGACCAAGCCGGGGTTTTCGGGGATGGGTTGGCAGAAGGCGCGAGTGGTGAAAGAGACCCGTCCCCTGGTTCGCAGTACCACGGAGGTTAAGATTGTTGATTACAAAGGTTTCAAAAAACATAAGCGTTTTTTAGCCAAAGGCTTGCCTGCTTGGGTTATTAGGGTCAATTTGAGGCAAGCCCTCAGGGGACGTGGGAGGGATGCATCGCCTCGGCGAGTGAGGGGGCTGGTTGGGATAAGGTTTCACGTGAAACGGGGGAAAAGGGCTTTTTTTCACTTTGGTTCCCCGTGGTTTTGGCTTGGGGGGCAGGTTCGTGTGAATGGCAAAGAGGGAAAGCCCTTAAGGCAACCCTTGTTTGACTTTGAAAACGGGCAAACCTTTGAAGGCACGGTCCGAAAGGGAGAGAACTTCTTAGTGATAAAAATTGATGGCTTCTTTCACGAATGGGTGCTTCGTTTAGCGGTTTTCGGAGTGGAGGGGGAGCCAGTGGGGGAGTGCTTGGTCTTTCGCTCCCGGGGCAGGGAGACTGCGGAAAAGAGGTTGTGGAGCGCGAAAACCCCCAGGGAATGGCTTTCTCAAAAGGGGGTGGTTGCCCTCCAGGAAGGCTCCAGCCCTGACATAGACCTAAAGGACCCCTTTGCTGAAACTGCCTATGCCCGGGAGCGGGTGCCCTTGCCCCCTTTATCCAGGATTGAATTTCCCCGGAGTTCTTCCCAGGGGGAGGCGACTCAGTATCTATTAGACCTCGGGGAAGAAACCGTTGGATACTGGGTTTTTGATGTTGAGGCGTGGGAGGGGGCAACTTTGCGGGCAAATGGGCTGGATGCTATTCAAAAGGGGACCCTTGACTTTGCCTGGGAAATGGATAATACTTGCGAGCTTCAACTCCGGGAGGGGAGACATACTTATCGTGCCCTACGACGCAGGGCTGGGCGTTATCTCCTGCTTCAGGGACAAGGTTGCGTGGTCCACCGAGTTACTGTATTAGAGGCTCGGTATCCCTCTCGGGAAGGGGGACAGTTTGAATGCGATGACGAGATATTGACCCAAGCGTACCAAATCTCCAGGCGTACGGTTGCCTTGTGCTCAGAGGACACTTATGTGGATTGCCCCAGTTACGAGCAAACTTTTTGGGTCGGAGATGCGCGAAACTCTTCTCTGGTCAATTATTTTTCCCTTGGAGATTGGGAATTAGCCCGGCACTCCTGCCTCCTTGCGGGAGAGAGTTTAGAAAGGAGCCCTTTAGTGGAGAGCCACGTCCCCAGTGGGTGGGTGATGATCATCCCCGCTTGGTCTCTTCTCTGGATGCAAGCCTGCTGGGAGTGCTTTTATTACACTGGCGACCTTGAATTCTTGCGGGCAGTTTATCCTGCAATGAAGAAGCAGTTTTCTTCTTTGCTCGGATACATTGATGAGCGGGGGTTGTTGGACATTCGGGCTTGGAACTTTTGTGATTGGGCACCGATGGACACACCAGGAGCAGGAGTGGTTACCCACAATCAGGGATGGCTGGTCCTTGCTTTGAAGAGCCTGGAGAAGGCGAGTGCTCGCCTGGGGGACCTAAGAACTCCTCAACAGTGTAAAAAGGTGATTTCAAAAGTAACGGAGGCTTGTAACAAGTACTTGTGGGATGAAGAGCGAAAGGCTTATGTGGATGCCCTGCGGAAGGGGAGAGCTGGGGAAAGGCGATTCAGCCTCCAAACTCAATGCGTGCTGTGTTTGGCAGACATTCCTCGCGGAGGGCGAAGGGAGCGCTTACTTGGGCTTTTACGGGAAGGATCAAAGGCACAGGGTTTTGTTGGTTTTGGTACACCTTATTTCTACTTTTACCTTCTGGAGTTGTATGAGCGGGAGGGGGAGTTTTTTAGGCTTCTGGAGACTGTGAAGAAAGTTTGGGGGATGATGCTGAAGCGAGGGGCGACTACGTGTTGGGAAGTGCTTCCCGGGTTTATGCGGGGTGGGCGGTGGACACGAAGCCACTGTCATGGGTGGAGTTCCGCTCCTGCCTATTTCCTTCCACGGATAGTTGGGGGTATTGTACCTATTAGTCCACAATTTCGCAAAGTGAGATTCTCTCCCTGGAAAGAAGGGTGCCGATGGTGTCACTGCGTAGTTCCCACCCCACGAGGTCCTATAGAGGTGGAATGGGAGCGGAAGGGGTCCCGGTTCTCTTACAAGGTAAAGACACCGAAGGGGATTGAAGTGTACGGGGAGGGGGTTTAATGATGAGGCGATGTCTGAGATTACGGTAGAGTCCGCGGGGCTAAGAGTAGAAAGTGTGGTTGAGGGCTCGCCTGCGTGGCGTGCGGGGGTGCTTCCAGGCGATAGGGTGGTGCGGGTGGATGGGGTTCCGGTTCTGGATGTGGTGGATTTCCGGTTTCGTAGCAGTGAAGCCTCCTTCAGGATGACGGTGGAGCGGGGGGGAGGGTTAGTGGATTTACAGGTGAGGAGGCGCGAGAGCGAGGACCTGGGGATTACGTTTGTGTTTCCGTTGGGGGATGGGATTCATCGGTGTGATAACAAGTGTATTTTCTGTTTTATTCATCAGATGCCCAAGGGGATGCGGCGCAGTCTTTATGTGATGGATGATGATTTTCGGTTGAGTTTCTTGCATGGGAATTATGTGACGCTGACCAATTTATCTCTGGAGGAATATGCGCGTATAAAAGATCAGAGGTTGTCTCCCCTTTATGTGAGCGTGCATTCTACTGATCCGGAGATTCGTGGGTTTTTATTGGGTCGTGGTTCTCCTGAGCCTATATTGGACAAGTTAGAGGACCTTACGAGTGCGGGCATAGACATTCACGCGCAGGTTGTTGTTTGCCCTGATATAAACGATGGTGAAGTTTTTTCTCAAACCATTGAGGATTTGGCGAGTTTGCATCCCCGGAAGACGAGAAGGCGTGCGGGGGTGCTCAGTGTGGCGGTGGTGCCTGTTGGGTTGACGAAGCATCGGAAGAACTTATATCCTTTGCGTGCGGTGGATTTTTCCTTTGCGGTTACGATGTTGGATCAGATACTTGTTTTGCGCAGGAAGTTTCGTTCTCAATTAGGTACGTCGTTCGTGTTCCCTTCGGATGAGTGGTTTTTTTATACCAGGCGTCCCATTCCTGGGCGCAAGTTTTATGAGGATTTCCCTCAGTTTGAAGATGGTGTGGGGACTTGCAGGGCATTTTTGGACGAGGCGAGACGGGCATTGCGAAGAAAATTGAATGTGAAGGTAAAGGCGCCCATCACTTTGGTGACGGCACTTTTGCCTGGAAGTCTTCTGGAGTGGTTTTCCAGTCAGATTCGTGAACGAATGGGCTTAGATGTGTGCTCCTGCGTGGTAGACAACCAGTTTTTTGGGGAGCGCATAACGGTGGCGGGTCTTATCACGGGTTCGGATTTGATTCGGGTGTTATCCACTCGTCGGCCTGAGGGGATGGTGGCATTGCCCGAGATTGCCCTCCGGGATGGGTTTTTGTTTTTGGATGATTATACGGTTGAGGACGTGCGGAAGGAGACGGGTTGCGATGTTCGCGCTTGCCCCATTGCGCCGTGGCGGTTTCTTCACCAGTGGCTTCCCTCTCAGGTTTAGAGGTTTCAGGTGAGGGACTGGAGGGCTAAGGTCAGGGGTGGGATGCAGGCAAGGAGGGAATCAAATCTATCCAGGAGCCCCCCGTGACCGGGGAGAAGGATCCCGCTATCCTTGATGCCGAGTTGGCGTTTCCAGGCACTTTGGAATAAATCGCCCCACTGTCCAAAGAGGGCTACGGAAACACCCACGAGGATTCCCACGACGGGTTTTTGGCTGAGGAGGGGCGCGCCCACGAGAGCGACGAGGAGCGCTATCGTGGCATTGGAGATGGTGCCTTCCCAGGTTTTCTTTGGGGAGAGGGTGGGAGCCAGGGGGTGTTTTCCCAGGAGGGTTCCTCCGATCATTCCGGCGGTGTCCCCTGCCCACTGGGTGAGGAAGAGGAGCAGGAGAAGGGAATGGGATTGGAGTTTCCAGAAGGCATCGGGAGTGAGGTCTAATTCCCGGAGGTGGACCAAAAGGGCGCAGGGGAGAGCGAGCCAGAGGGGGATGGCAAGAAGGCTAAAGAGGAGGGGGTTTTTGGAGCGGAGGGAGGCGCCCGAGAGCAGGAAGATAAGCCATATCAGGGTTAGGGGGAATATCCCGTGAGGGGGGATTTTCAGGAAGAGAGGGAAAAGGGGGCATAGGAGAGCGAGAAACAAGGGGAGGGGATGCGTCAATCTTCTTTCGGCGAGGAGGAACTCTATGGAGAGGGCGAGGGTGAGGGTTGCGCTGAAGATTCGGATGACGAGGGGGTGGGGGCTGAGGGCGACAAAAACGAGGAGGGGTATCCCCAACCCTGCGGTTACGATCCGCGCCCTCATTGCGCGGGCATCCTTAGGGGGGGCTGGTTTATTCTTCGGATTCGCTTGTTCCCGATGGGGTTCCTTCTTGCTCTTCCCGCATAGTGATCCATCGCCATATGGCGACCTGGGTGCGGTTTTCAAGCCCAAGTTTTTTCAGGATTCGGCTTCCGAGGTTTTTCACACTTTGTTCGCTCACGCGAAGGCGTTGGGCGATTTGGCGGTTGGGATAGCCATAGGCGATCAGGTCTACGATTTGGCTTTCCCTCGGGGAGAGTCCCACTGCGGGGGGACGTCCTCTTTTGGGTGGTGGTGGGGGTTCAGGCATTCGCCAGAACTTGCCTTCTCCGATGGTTTCTATGGCTTCCACAAGGGTTACGGGGGGGTCTTGCCTATAGACCACTCCAAAGAGTTCACGCGGGGCGTTGGCATAGGCTTTGGGAGCTCGCTCTTTTTCGGTAAGGATGAGGAGTTTGAGGTTGGGAAGTTCTTCTGCAAGTTGCGAGAAAGCCTTTTCTCCGAGTTGTTCTACGGTTCGGTCATCCGCTATGAGGATGTCGGGGCGATTTTCGCGGACGAGTTTCAAAGCCTCCTGGGGTTCAGAAGTAGCTCCTGCGATCTGGAGTCCTTTGGCCTCTTTCAAGAGGGGTAGAAGTCCTTGCAGAGAGAGTTGATGCTGGTCTGCGATGACCACTTTGATGGTTTCAGGTCGGTTAGGTTTGGTCGTTGGCGTCATAGTTTATTCACCTCTGTAGGAGAAATTCCCGGGGGGGGCATTTTATATACCCGAAGTTGCCCATTTTTTCATCCCCGTTAGTTTCCCAGGAGTTGGGCTGCTTTCTTTTTGATTCGTTGTAGGGCATTGTCTATGGATTTTTCACTTCGTCCCAGTTCTTCAGCAATTTCTTTGTACCTTTTTCCCTCCAGATATCGCTGGAGCACGGTGCGTTCATAGGAACTGAGGCGTTTCAGGAGCAGGCGAAAGTGGATATTGCTATGTTGGTGCCCTGTTGGGAATAGGACCTCTTCAGGGTTGGGTGCGTTTGGGTCAGGAAGGATGTCCAGCAGGTTGACCTCGGTTTCGTGGTCGGAGAGATGGAAACCCATTGAAGAATTAAGGGGCAGGTGTTTTTGCCGGGTGGCTGTTTTTACTGCGGTGATGATTTGCCGGAGGACACAGAGTTCGGCGAAGGGTCGGAAGGGAGTACTGCTTTCAGGTCTATAGTCGCGAATGGCTTTGAACAGCCCGAGCATTCCTTCTTGAATCACATCATCAAACTCGGCGCCTGGGAGAAAGAATCCCCTGGCTTTGGCTTCAACGATGGGTTTATATGCCCTGAGGATTCGCTCCACAGCACGCGGGTCTCCTTTTTTTGCACGCAACAGGGTGAGGAGGTCTTCGCCTCCGAATGCCAATTGATGCAATAGATACGATGCCATAGGCTCCCTACTCCATGTCCTTCTCGTCCCGGATGGACAGGGGTCCCGAGACCGGGTTTTCTCGCCACAAGGCGCGGAAAAGACGCAGCCACCAAAGAGTGTAAAGGAAATTGTCCGAGAATGTCAATACCCCACCCTTCCGAGGGGTCAGGGGTTGACCACGACTTCAATGGTGCCCTGCCAGGGGGGCTTGAGCCCGAAGGCGTCCCGGATGGTTACGGTAACCAGGAGGGGCTTGGGCATTTCGCCTACTCGGGGGTCGGGGTTGTAGCTCGGGATTCGGAAGCGGTGGTAGACCACGGGTCCCGTGGCGTCCACTTGGATGCCATCCCGGTGGTCAAAATCCCACTCGTAGACGAGGATGGAGTAGCCTGCCTCTGCGGATGCCCAGAGGGTTACTGCGTCCCCCCGTGCCAGGACGAGGGAGCGGTGGGAGAGGAAGCCCTGGATAGGGGTGTCGTCCGTCACCACTCGTATTTCGCCAAGGTAGAAAGTGCCGGGTGCGTCTCCGCTCACTGCGATGGCGGAAATTTCCTGGTTTGTTTTCAAGAAGCCAGGGATAGCCTGGAGGGGGATGCCGACTCTGATCCACCGGTTAGTGGTGCCTGAGGCAGAGACGAGGGAGTAAAGGGCTTCGGAGAGTTTCCCATCAGAGGTGCGGATGAGGAGTCGGATGTTTTCTATGGATTTAGGGGATTGGGCAGGAGCACCTGTTTCTGTTCGGGCGCCTGGGGTGGAGGTTTGAGTTGTCGGGGAGACATAAACGCTAATCTGAAGGAGGTTTTGCTTGTTATTGCTTAGGCTTGCTAAGGAAATGGGTTGGCGCCATTCCAGGATGCCACCCTGGAAGGCGTTGGTGGTTTCCACTTTGAGGGAATACTGTCCTATGATGGCGAGTTCATTAGTGGGGGAAACCTTGCCTCCCCCATAGGGGTAGAGGCGGATGCCTTCGTTTTCCGGGGCTTGCCCGGAAAAGAGGGACTTGCTGATCGTTTGGGCGGGATGTATCCCGAGGGTGAGGGTTGCGAGCGTTATCAAAAGAATCATCGTTAGCCTCCAGGCAGTTCGTTGATATTTTGCCACAGGATGGGCTCTATGCTTTGGGCTTGGCGGGTTTTTTCGTTAACTTTGACGACGACCGCAGAGAGGGTAGCAGGTCCTTTTGCGACTTCAAAGCGGGTGGGCATAAGGGTGAGGAAGCGCTTGAGGACGGTGGAAATTTCCATTCCGATGATAGATTGAGTGGGTCCACACATTCCGACGTCTGAAATGTAGGCAGTGCCTTTTGGGAGGAGCTGACTGTCCGCAGTTTGGACGTGGGTATGGGTACCAATGACAGCACTTACTCGTCCATCCAGGTAATAGGCAAGGGCTTGTTTTTCCGAGGTGGCTTCGGCGTGGAAGTCCACGAGGATGGCATCGGGGTTGGAGGGTTGGAGTTGGTCCAGGAGGGCATCGGCGGTTCGGAAGGGGTCATCGTATTCTCCTACGAAAACTCTTCCCATCAGGTTAATCACGGCGAGGGTTTTTCCGTTTTTGGAGAGGAGCCCCATTCCTTTTCCTGGGGTATTTGGGGGGAAGTTGGCGGGGCGAATGACGCGCGATGTTTCATTGAGGTAGTCGCATATTTCTGCGCGATGAAAGGCGTGATTGCCGAGGGTGAGCAAATCTATGCCAGCACTCAGGAGGTCCTCGGCGATCTCAGGGGTTATTCCGAAGCCTGCGGCGGAGTTTTCTGCATTGGCGAGGATGAAGTCGGGATTATGGAGTTCTCTCAATTTGGGGAGGCTTGTGAGGGTGGAGTTTCGCCCCACTCGCCCTACGATGTCTCCTAAGAAGAGGATGGTCATCATATTTCGGACTCTTTACCCTACCTTGTCTGGATGGTTTTTATCCTGGGGCTTGCTTTTTTGGCTCACCAGTCGCTGAAGAATGGGTTGAGGGTTTCCTGGATACATTCTTCCGAATAGCCATAGGATGCGAGTCGGCGAGCAAGGGTGGTGGGAGGGAGTTTCCTAAGTTTTTTGAGCAATTTTCGGGCGGTGATGTGTTCTTGGGGGAGGTAAGAGAGGGCATTTTCAATGGCTTCGGGAGTGGCTCCTCGTGAGGAGAGTTCGTTGGCGATTCGTGCGGGAGCCCATAGTTTTGTTTCCGTCCAGATTTCGGCGAGGTGCCTGGCAAGTCGGAAGTCATCCACGAGTTTTTTGGCGCGCAGGGTGTTGAGAGCGGACTCCACGGCGTGGGGGGGGCATTTTTTCAACCGCGCGTAGTCACGGAGTTCTTTTTCAAAGGCGTCGCGAGTCCGCAAGCGCTTGAGGAAGAGAGCAAGGGTGCGTTTCTCCGCGTCTTCTTCCGTGGGGAGGAGGGGATTATTCGTCCTCGTTGGTTGCCTCTTCGGGTTCACTTTGGTAGACGGCGGCTCGTTTGATTTCGGTGGAGTTTCTTATTTTGGATTCAATTTCTTCCAGGATTTTCGGGTTTGTTTCCAGGAAGGAGCGCGCATTATCCCGTCCCTGTCCGAGGCGGAGTTCTTCGTAGTTATAGAAGGTTCCACTCCTGCTGATGATGCCTAATTTGGTCCCGACATCCAGAATGTCGCCTGCTTTGCTGATTCCTTTTCCGAAGAGGATATCAAATTCACAGGATTTGAAAGGCGGGGCGACTTTGTTTTTCACGATTTTGACTTTGGTGCGCGAGCCGATGGGTTCGGTTCCGTCTTTGAGGGTATCGGCTCGTCGGACTTCCATACGCACGGATGCCCAGAATTTCAGGGAGCGTCCCCCTGGGGTGGTTTCGGGGTTTCCATACATCACTCCGATTTTTTCACGCAGTTGGTTGATGAAGATGGCGGCAGTGTTTGTTTTGCTGATGTGCCCTCCCAGTTTTCTGAGGGCTTGGGACATCATTCGCGCCTGGACGCCCACGAAGGAATCCCCCATTTCGCCTTCAATTTCGGCTTTTGGGACCAGTGCGGCGACGGAATCCAGAACCACCACATCCACCGCCCCCGAGCGAATGACTGCGTCCATAATTTCCAGGGCTTCTTCGCCGGTGGCGGGCTGGGAGATATAGAGTCGGTCTACATCCGCGCCGAGGGCTCGGGCATAGTCCACATCCAGGGCGTGCTCCGCATCTACGAAGAGGGCGAGTCCGCCCCGCTTTTGGGCTTCTGCGATCACGTGGAGGGCGACGGTGGTTTTCCCTGAGCCTTCTGAGCCGAAAATTTCCGTGATCCTTCCTCTGGGTATCCCTCCCACCCCCAGGGCGAGGTCCAGGCTGACGCTTCCGGTGGGGATGGCTTCCACGCGGTCCGCCTGGGTTTCTCCGAGTTTCATCACTGCGCCCTTGCCATAGGTTTTTTCCAGTTGGGTAAGGGTCAATTTGAGGGCTTTTTCTTTTTCCTGAGAGATGGTTTCGGGCTTTTGCCCTGCTCTGGCTTGTGCCATGATGTCCTCCGTTTTTGGGAAGTCTACCCGAAGGTACGGGGAGGAGGCAGGGATTGGGTGGGGAGGCTGGTCCTGCGTTTTGCCCTTAGGGGTGTAGGTTGATCACCGCCCGTACTCCAGAAGGATTTGGGCTACCCTATCTGAGGGTTTGGGCTCTTCTGGGGGCGTACGTTCTGGTGAGAAAGCCTTGAGGGCGATGGCAAGGAGGGCTTCGTCCTGAGCGATGGTGGCTTCGTCTACCGGGACATCGGGGGTGACGCCTGCCACTTCCAGGCGCTTGCCTTTGGGGCTCACATATTCCATCAGGGGGACCTGGAGGGCGAAGCCCGCAGGCAAGTTCACGAAGGTAGAGGCGAGGACTGCGCCCGCAGTTTTAGTCCCCACCACTTTTCCGCGCTGGAGTTCCTGGATGGTTTGCGCAAATATTTCGGACGCACTGCCCGTTCCGCCATCCACAAGCACGACGAGGGAGCCTTTGAAGGCGGGTTCCCCACGTCCGAAGGCGGAAAGGGAGAGCCCGAACTCCCTGGCGACCTCTACGGGATCGTCGGTGCCATCGGGATGTTTTTCAAGGTATTGCTTGGCGTGGTCTCGGGTAATGAACTTCCCCAGCCGTGTGCCTCCGGGGAGTACTTTTCCTGCCAGGTGGAAGAGGTTGAGCGTTTGCCCTCCCCCGTTTCCCCTGAGGTCTATGATGAGTTTTTCCGCTTTAGCTATTTGCTCAAAGTACTGGTCAATGAGGTTTCTGTCATAGCCGGTGGCGAAGGAATGAACCTTGAGGAGAGCGGTTTTTTCATCCACCCAGGTAAGGGTGTCTTTTAGGACTGCGGAGAACTCGGCTCGGACGATGGTGAGTTCGAGCACGGTGCCATCCTGGCGCTTAACGGTTAGGCGGACCTGGGTGTCCTTTTCCCCCCGGAGTTGCTCGGGGTCGGTAAGGGGTTTTCCATCTGCGTGGGTAATGAGGTCTCCTGGCTGGAGCCCTGCCTTTTCTGCGGGGGACCCCGGGAGGACCAGAACCACGCGCACACCCCCCTCTTCTGCTCGCGCCCGTATGCCGAGTCCCACACCCTGCCCGGTTCTTTGAACCCTTGCGGAATAGGGGGTGAGGAGGCGGAGGTGAGAGAGTCCAAATTGGGCAAACGCCCTGTTGACCTCGGTAGCGAATTCTTCTTGGGTTTGCGCTTTCTGGAAGCGCTCCTGAAATTGCTTGGCGAGCTCATCCCATTTGGCGAAGTTGACTCCTCGGGCATAGGCACGCTCTTTAATGGTCCGCCCAACCGCTTGGAGGATGGCGTCTTTGGTTGCCTGGTCAATGGGCTGGGCATAAAGTCCGGGGAGCAGGAGGGGGAGGAGCAGGGCGAGGCAGATTTTTTTCATAGCGTTACCAGGATAAGGAGTATTTTGATTCATACGGTTTTTTGAGTTCACGGGTTTCCCCACAAGGCTACGGGGAGGGGGCAGAGTTGTGTTCCTGGGTTAGGAGTGTGTGGGCTGGTTTTTGGATTGGGGGGCACTACAGGGTACCCCACAACCTACTTTTTCTAACAAGTTTTTTTGAGGGATGGGTTTTTTTGGGGTGGGCCGTTATTTTCAGGGTGGAGGACTTGCAAAAACTTGCAAGGCTTGCTAAAATGGGGGAAGGTGCTCTGTCAAGGGCACTTCCATTGCAAAAATTACCGTGATATGGAGGAGAGCGTTGTACTTTCAAGCAAATCGTTTGATCCTTGAACCGGGACACAAGGTTGTCGTAGAGTGTTTTTCACGCGTTCCTGGCTACCGTCTGGTGCTCCGTCCCGCTCGCAAGAGGTTGTTTGTCGCGGAGCCTCAGGTCCCTTCTCTTCAGGTGGAGTTGAATAAGCCCGCGTTTGCGGCTTTGGTTGCCAAGGAAGACCCCGATGCTCGCCCGATAGTGGTTTTTGAAACGGACCACATCAGCCCGGGGATTCGCGAGCTTTATCGCAAAGCAGATCTTCCGTTTGTGGAGGCTGATAAAACCGGGGGGCGCGGGATTTTCAATTTTGAGCGCCCGGGCTTTGCGGCAAAACTAAAGTTTGACGACCGTGGCGAGGACCGAGCGGTGGATGCGGTTCTTCGCTGGTCGGAGACTGCTCCCGTGGAGACGAAGGGGCGCTTGGTTCGCAACGAGGTAGAGCGGGCGGTGGTGGAAGCCTTGTCTTCCTTTGCGGAGGATATGGGACTTTCCATTAACCATCAGGTGCCATTCGGCTATGCTGCGGGATACCGTGAAGATCTGCCTCGTGCGATTGCCCGGCACACCATTGAAATTTCCGTCACGCTTCGCCCTGGTTTGGAGGGTGACGGAGCGGTGATCCTTCCCATCCGCGTGGAGACGTGCCCGGAACTTGAGCGGGATGTGGAAGCCGTGGAGAGGGACAAACAGGTGGCGGAATTCGTGTGCTCTGTGGGAATGCCGATGGCGGCGATCCAGCCTGCGGAGAATGGGTACTTCCAGGTGACCTATAGCCTGGATGGATATGACGAGGCGTTGGTTTCGTTGGAGGATAAGGAAGCCTGGCAGAGGGTCTTGAAGCCTCTGGCGGAATCGGCGCTTCAGATAACGGGTAAGGCGACCGTCACTGCGTAGCCCGGAAGAAGCGAAAAAAGGAGCCTTTTTGAGGTGTTCCGCCCTTGCTTTTTCCTTTTGGTTGGCAAGGGGGGTATAAACTGAGTTGATGCGAAGCGGTCCGCTGATTGGTATCGTGATGGGAAGTGACTCTGATCTTCCCACGATGAGTGCTGTGGGTGAGGTTCTGGAGTCCTTTGGTGTTCCGTATGAGTTGGACATTTTGAGCGCTCATCGGACGCCGGAGCGTGCTCGGGAGTATGCGTTGAGTGCTCGGGAGCGTGGTCTTAAGGTTTTGATAGCGGGTGCGGGGGGTGCGGCTCACCTGGCGGGTTTTTTGGCGGCGCATACGACTCTTCCGGTGATAGGGGTTCCCCTGTCCAATTCTGCCTTGAAGGGTTTAGATGCGTTGCTTGCTACGGTTCAGATGCCCCCTGGGATTCCCGTAGCGACGACTGCGATTGATGGGGCGAAGAACGCGGGACTTCTTGCGATTGCGATTCTGGCTCTCAGTGATGAAGCCCTTGCGGAGCGTTTGGAGAATTTTCGCAAGGAGCAGACGGAACAGGTGCTTGCCAAAAGTGCCAAGCATCGCCGGAGTGGGTGATGAAAACAAAAGCGGGGTGATGATTGAGTAAGGAAGCACCCGGAGTGCGATATGCTGAGATAGAGCGTGAGACGTCTCGCTGTCGGGTGCGGGTGGTGATGGACCTGGATGGCGAGCGGAAGTCCACGGTAGATACGGGAATTCCCTTTTTTGACTTTCTTTTAGAACTCTTTACGGAGGCAGGGGGGTTTGATTTAGGGGTCTCGGCGGAGGGTGACCTTGCGGTGGGTGATCTTCACACGGTGGAGGATGTGGGGAGTTGTGTAGGTTTGGCGATACGGCAGGCATTGGGTTCTTCCCAGGGGATACGCGGTTATGGTTGTGAGATGGCGGGAGTTCGGGATGCGTTAGTGTTGGCAGTGTTGGAATTGACTCGTTCCCCTTATCTTTTTTACGCCTCTCCGTTCACCTGCGAGCGTTTGGGTGGTCTTTCTGTGGAGTGTGTGGAGAGTTTTTTGAGGGAGTTGACCCAGGGGGGCGAGTTTTCCCTTCATTTGAGGAAATGGGAGGGATATAACAACCACCACATAGCGGAGGCGATGTTTATTGCTTTAGGGCGTGCGTTAGGGGTTGCGGTTCGGAAGGTTGAGAAAGCTTAGGCGATGTCCGACCTCGCTGAGTATGTAGTTCCCTGTGTTATTTGTGGAGAAGAGGAGGAGAGTTTTTTAGAGGATGCGCTCTCGGCGGTGGACGCAGGGGCGCGTTGGCTTCACATCTATGAGCCTGCGGGTGAATCTGCGGGGGCTCCTCAAAAGGTGAGGGCCCTGCGAGCGCTTCTGAAGGAGGTTGGGGTTCCCGTGTGGTATGAGGGTGGGGTTAGGTCTTTTCATCTGGTGGAGATGCTTTTGGGGCTGGGTTTTGCGGGTGTTGTTATGGGGAGCGAAGTTCTACGTTTCAAGGAACGTGCTGCCTATGCGTGGCGTAGTTTTGGGTGTCGGATACGTTTTGGTGTGGTTTATCCAGGAGAGCGGATTTTTGGGGCAGGGGATTCAGAGTGGTGCTATCACGTTTGGCTGGGCGAGGCGCTGGGAGGGGTTGAGGAGTTAGCGGTGATTCCGCCTAGTTCGGTTCTTGACTTTACGAGATTACCGAGCTTATCTCCGGGGCGGTTGTGCAACCTTTTGGCGGGAATATCGGTAGAATGGAAAGGAATTGTGGTGCCACGTTCCCTTTACCCTTTAGAAGGGTTATCTCGGATGGGCGTGGCGAGGTGATGTAAATGAACATAAACGAAAACCTGGTTGCGATGCTCGCCATTTTCTGCATTTTTGGGCTTCCTATGTTTGTGGGCATTATTTCAATGTTGCTCAAGCATCAGCGTGAGATGGCACAATTGTTGCGGAGCCAGTCGGGTGGGGACTCGGAATTATTGGAGGAGATTCGCAAGTTGCGTGCCGAGGTGGAAGCCTTGAAGGCACGAACGGAGGCGATGCTTTTTGAGATTTCTCATCCCTCGTTGAGTTCGGCGCAAGAGACGCAGGACATTACGCGTCCTGGTTCTTTGTGATGCCCTTTAGAGTTTCTTTGGCTCACGGATAGGTTGACTTCTTAGCGGGAGCCAACCCTTCCGCGATGGCGACTGTTTCTCCCTCAGGAATTTTGAACGTTCGGTCGCCTGCCCGTACTTCTCGCCTCAAGTAATCCACTTGAATGACGGTGTCGTGGAGGGGAGGTATTACAGCAAAGGCTTCCCCTTTGCTATTGAGGAGGGCAAAGCCATATTCGGGAGGCTCATCTCCCACCGTGTACTCGTAGTTTCTTGTTCCCACCTTTACCACGCGAACCTTTAGCCCGCTGGCGATGAGTTCTTGCCCTTCTTTCAGGGGTGCCTGGGAAGTGACTTCTTGAACAGGAGCCTCTCTCCTACTGCAAAACGTGGAGGAGAGGGCAAGCGCTAAGACACAAAAACCAACTATGAACTTTCTGTTTTTTTTCCTCATCGTTTTTCAAGAGGAGTGTACCCCGCGGTGCCAGAGGTGGCGCCGTTTTGCAATGAAGCGATAGATGAGGGGGAGAAGCCAACGAAAAGGGGGCACCCGAAGGATTCGGCTTAGCAAGCGGAGAGATGGGGGACCATAGGCAAAAAGGGTCAACCAGGCTTGCTCGGCTTGGAACGTTTCCTCTTGGGTAGGGGAGACCACTTCCACCGTTATCTGGTCACGGTAACCTTTGGACAGGGCTTCCTGGCTTTTCAACCCGATGAATTCCGCAGGCACTTCTAACCACTGTCGGGCGGAATGGGCACTTCGGACGCAAAGGGGGCAGGAATCGTCATAAAAGATGCGGAGGGTGGGGAGAGGAGAGCGAGAGGAAGTTTTGAGGATGGGGCTTGCCCGAGGGAGCGAGACGTCCTGGGGGAGTACTTTTCGCGCCACGGGGCGAAATCCCGAATCTGGATGGAAAATGCCCGCTAACGTGCGTAGACCTTCTACCAGCCGGGGACCTGGACGAGAAAAGTGAGCGTTGGCATCCACTCCGTACACTTGCCCCTCTTTCAGGGCGCGCAGGTTGAGGAACGCGGGTTGGTCTGCCAGTTCTTTCACTCTCTCCCCTACGCTTTTAAGAGAAAATCCGCATGGCATAAGCACCACAATGTCGGGGTCGGATGTCGCTATGTGATCCCAGGTAGTGCGCCACGAAGGGGCTCCTGCTTGCCCCAGCAGGTCCTTGCCCCCGGCGAGGGCAACCATTTCGGGAACCCAGTGTCCGGCGATATAAGGGGGAGCAAGCCACTCCACGCACGCTACGGAGGGTTGCTCCTTGCCAGCGACCGCTTGGGAGACCTCGTCAAGGGAATTTCGCATTTGTTCCACCAATTGGGTGCCTCGCTCGGGAACGCCGACTGCCTCTGCCACGTGAAGGATGTCTTCTATCACTCCTTCCAGGGATGTAGCCTTTAGGAGGACTGTTTTGACCGTTGGAAGTACTTTTTGTAGCGGTAAAATCTCCTTTGGGGAGACGGCGCACACTTCGCACACTGCCTGGGTCACGATGACGTCTGGCTGAAGTTCCCGTAGGCGTTCTATGTCTATCAGGAAGAGGGGTTCTCCCCGAGCGAGAAGTTGTTCCACCTGGCTGTCTATTTCCCTGCTAAGGTTGCGGGGGTCTATCTTAGTCTGCACGACCCTTTGCCTGGTGAGGGCTTCGGGGGGATAGTCGCACTCGTGACTAACGGCTACCACCGAGTCTCCCACTCCCAATGCCCATAACATTTCCGTGGCGCTGGGTAGGAGCGAGACCACGCGCATACTTATGATTGTGCCACGGGTGGGCGGGTTGGGATGGGGAAGCATTTTGGGTTTCCCCGAGAGGGTTTCCAGAGGGGATTTTGATTTTAGGAGTATAATGGGGCGGAGGTTCGTGATTCACCTCGTTGGACCTGGCAAGAAGTATGGAAAAGACAGAGACATGGCGCGCCTATGAAGCATTTTTCATTTTGCCCGTGAGCCTGGATGGGGCGGGCATTCAGAGTGTCTTAGAAAGGTTTACGAAGTACATAGAGGAGCAGGGAGGGAAGGTGGAGCAGGCGGGTTTGTGGGACAAGCGTCCCCTTGCCTATCCGATCAAAGGTCACACGGAGGGGAATTATTGCCTGATAGAGTTCCAGGGTCCGCCTTCCTTGCCGAATGAGTTGGGTAGGTTTTTGAGGATGAGCGACGAAGTGATTCGCGCGAGGATTTTTTTGAAGGAGGAAGAGTGATGAGTTCCATCAATAGAGTGGTTTTGACGGGCAGGATTGCGACGGACCTGGAGTTGCGGACGACTCCGACGGGAAAGCAGGTGGTGAGTTTTCGCATTGCGGTCCAGAGGCGTTTCAAGCCCCAGTCGCCTGACCAGCCGGATGCGGATTTTCTCACGGTGATTGCCTGGAATCAGCAGGCAGAGTTTTTGAACAATTATGGGGAAAAGGGGAGGATGGTGGGGGTTGACGGTCGTCTTCAGAGCCGTCGGTATACGGGCAGTGACGGCGTGGAGCGCTATGTGGTGGAGGTCGTGGCGGATTCGGTAGTGTTGTTAGATCGTCCGCGTGATGCTCAGGTTCCTGAGTCGGCGGTTATTTCCACTCCTATGTCTTCTGAGCCAGAGCCCGAGGATTACGACCCGTTTGCCGAGGAGTAAGTGGGCGATTTTTTGGACGATCTTTCTTTTTTGCGGAGGAACGACCCCAGCGGGATGCTTCGCCTGGCAGAAGCGTTTCCCGCCCAGTGTAAAGAGGCGATTTCCATAGCGGGGTCCGCTTCCCTGCCTTCTCGTTTGCCCCCGATTGCTTCGGTGGTGGTGGCGGGGATGGGAGGCTCGGGAATTGGGGGAGTTTATTTGCGTGCGCTTTATGATGAGATGGGGAGTGTTCCATGCGTGGTGGTTCGGGATTATTACCTTCCGTGTTTTGTTGGGAAGGACACCTTGGTCTTTGCTTGCAGTTACAGTGGCGATACGGAGGAGACGCTTTCCGTGGTGGATGAGTCTGTTCGGCGGGGTTGTTTGGTGATCGCGGTTACTTCGGGTGGGGAGTTGGAGCGGAAGGCGTTGTCTTATGGGTTCCCGTTGGTGAAGATTCCAGGGGGGCAGCCTCCTCGTACCGCTCTGGGTTATTTGTTCTTACCACTTGTTGTTTGCAGTATGCGATTAGGTTTGCTTTCAGAGTTTCCTCTTGATTCGGTTTTGCGTACATTAGAGGAGTGTGCGGGGGAGTGGGGTCCCGGGAAGTTACGGGAAGGCAATCTGGCGAAATCCCTTGCGCACGAGTTGTATGGTGTGGTGCCCCTTTTTTATGGCCTTGGTGCGTGGCAGGGTGCGGTAGCAGAGCGCTGGAAGGGTCAATTAAACGAGAATGCGAAAGTGATGGCTTTTGCGCATACCTTTCCGGAGTTGAATCATAACGAGATCCTTGGTTGGGTGCTGTCTTCTCGGCAAGGGGTTTCTCGGTGGGGGGTGGTGTTTTTACAGGGGGGATTAGAGTCCGAGCGGATGCGTTTGCGGGCGAGTTTTATGCGCGATTATCTGCGCCCCTATGCAAGCGTTTACGAGGTTACCGCTCCCGGTGCGGGATTGTGCGAGAAGATGCTTTCCCTTACCTATCTGGGTGATTTTTTGAGTTTGTATTTGTCCGCTCTTTACGGCGTTGACCCTGAGGAGATGGAGCCTATCAAGGCTTTGAAGCGGGCGTTGAAGGAGGCGACGCCTTCGTGAGTTGCTGGAAGACTCCCAGAGCAAAGTCCACGTGCGCTGGAGTGATCTCCCTGTGAAAGACGAAGCGTAGCCTGTGGCTGGAGACGGGGAGGCAGAGGATGTTTTGTTCTTGAAGCCGTTGTTGCCAGGTTGTTGCGGGCAGGTCAGTGTCCACCATTACGATATTGGTCTGGACCGTGTGGAGGGGGACGCTTAGCCCCGGGAGGTCGTTGATTTTTTCGGCGAATCGCCTGGCGTGCTGGTGGTCTTCTATAAGCCTTTCTGTAAGTGTTTTGAGTGCCACGATGCCACAGGCGGCAAGAATTCCTGCTTGTCGCATTCCCCCTCCCATTCGTTTTCGGTGTAGGCGCGCTTCTTCAATGAAATCCCTGGGTCCTGTGAGCACCGAGCCCACGGGGCAGGAAAGCCCTTTGGAGAGGCAAAACATAACGGAGTCGGCATGGCGGGCGATTTCCCTAACGGATGTGTTAAGGGCGTGGGCGGCGTTGAAGATGCGCGCCCCATCCAGGTGGATATTCAGTCCGTGTTTTCGGGCAACTTGCTCCAGTTCCTGGAGGGTTTTCATAGGGATGACGGTTCCACCTGCCCGGTTATGGGTGTTTTCCAGGCAGAGTAAGGAGGTTTTGGGAGTGTGAATGCTCCCTGCGGTGATCCTGAGGGCGACTTCCTGGGGGTCCATTACTCCGTCCTGGGAGGGCAGGGTCCAGGTGAGGCATTGGGAATGGACACCGGGCCCTCCTGATTCGTTGAGGACGATGTGGGCGTTTTGCTCCACGATGATGGCTTCGCCGGGTTTCACCCAGGTGCGGAGGGCGATCTGGTTTCCCATAGTTCCGCTGGGGACGAAGAGTGCTGATTCTTTTCCGATGATGTGGGCGGAGAGTTCTTCCAGTTCTTTTACCGTTGGGTCGTCGCCCAGGACGTCATCTCCCAGGGGAGCGCGTGCCATAGCTTCGTACATTTCGGGTGTTGGCTTGGTGACGGTGTCACTTCTTAAGTCAACGAGCATACAGCGTCTCCTTGAAGAATTCAATTGTTTCCGAAAGGATGGAGAGGAAGGCTGGTTCCGTGAAGGAGTGCCCTTCTCCTGGAAGTGTTCTCAGGCGCGCGGGGCGTCCCCTGGCTTTGAGGGCGGAATAGAGTTTTTCGCTTTGGGCGAGGGGCACGATGTCATCTGCCTCTCCGTGGAAGAGGAGGATGGGGGGAGAGGTTTCGTCCACGTGGGAGAGGGGGCTTGCTGCTGCCCAGATTTCTGGTTTCTCTTCCTGAGGGACGGGGAGGAATTGCTGGATGAAGTCCCAGGTGATCTCGGGCAGTTCCTGGCGGTAGGAGGTTAAGTCCGTGAGGGGTGCGACGCAGACGGCAGAGTCTACTCTACTGCTGATGTCTGGCTCCTCAGGGATTCTTTCGTCGGTGAGGGCAACCATAGCGCTGAGGTGCCCGCCGGCGCTGTTGCCGAACGCTCCGATAGCGGAAGGGCAAATTCCCAGGCGTGGAGCGTTCTGGCGCAGGAATCGGATGAACTCCCTGGCATCTTCCACGGGAGCGGGATAAGGGAAAAGGGGAGCAAGGCGATATTGGGGGCAAAAGCTGGCAAATCCGTGCTCCAGCAGGTAGGCGCCAATTTCGTGCATATCGGATTTATCTCCGCTCACCCATCCCCCCCCGTGAAACAGCACGATTGCAGGGAGATTTTGGGCTCGCTCAGGCAGGAAGGAGTCGTATTTCAGAGTGACTCCTTGTTTTTTGGCGTAGAATTCGTTTTCAACGAGGAGCATAGTTCATTCAGGGATCAGGGTCAAGAGTTCCTGGACTTCTTTTATGGAATCTGCGAAGACGTTAATACCTTCTTCAATTTGTTCCTGGGTGATAATGAGGGGGGGTTCCAATCGGAGGACGAGGGGGTTATTGAGGGTGTAAGCGGCGATGACGCCTCGCTTAACCATCTGGGTGATGACCAGTTCTCCGATGCCCTCACGTGTGAATTCCACTCCGATCATCAGCCCGATTCCACGGACATTGGCGATGAGGTCGGGATATTGCTTTTGAATTTCCAAAAGACCGTTTTTGAGTTGGTTTCCCCTTTCTCGGGCATTTTCCCAGAGTTTTTCGGAGACGATGACATCAATGGCGGAGAGGGCGCAGGTGCAGGCGAGAGGATTTCCTCCGAAGGTGCTGGAGTGGATGAGGGGGTTTTCTCCGAAGGCTCGCTCCCAGACTTCGGGTGTGCCCATAAAGGCGCCGATGGGCATAACTCCCCCGCCCATTGCCTTGGCGAGGGTGAGCAGGTCGGGCACCACGCCGGAGTGTTCCATAGCGAAAAGTTTTCCTGTGCGCCCGAATCCGGTTTGAACTTCATCCAGGATGAGGAGGGCGCCATATTTCTGGCAAAGTTTTTGAACGGATTGGAGGTAGTGGTTGTCTGCGACGTAAATTCCCCCTTCTCCTTGCACGGGCTCCAGGATCACCGCGGCGGTGTTGTCGTCAATGGCTTGCTCCATTGCCGATATGTCGTTGAAAGGCACGTGGATGAATTCGGGGATGAGGGGATAGAAGGGCTTTCGGAACTGCTCTCTCCCGGTTGCGGTGAGGGAGCCGAGGGTTTTTCCGTGGAATCCCCCAAGGGCACTGACCACTTTAGGTCTTCCCTGGAAGGATTTGGCTACTTTTAGGGCACCTTCCACCGCTTCGGTTCCGCTGTTGCAGATGAAACTGTACTGGAGTTTTCCAGGGGTAATTTCTGCCAGTCGTTCGGCGAGGTCGGCTAAGGGCTTGTTGAAGAAGATTTTTGCGGAGAGGGGCATACCTTTGAGTGCCCGCTCAGCGGATTCAATGACTTTGGGGTGGCGGTGTCCCAGGGAGAAGACGCCATAACCGCCAAGGAAGTCAAGATATTTATTCCCCCTGTGGTCGTAGATATAACATCCTTCGGCATAGGTTTCCATACCGAACCCGCCGAAGGAGAGGAGTTTGGCTAATCCCGGGTTGACATATTGGATGAATTTTCTCCTAACGTCTTCAAAGAGTTGCTCTTTGTTCTCGGGCATTGGAGGTCATTATGAACGGAAAGGGTAAGATGGAGGCGAGTATGGAGATAGAGAGGACCCTGATCATCATCAAGCCGGATGGGGTGGAGCGGGGATTAGTGGGGGAAGTGATTCGGCGCTTTGAGGCTCGCGGATTTGAGATAGTGGCGATGAAAATGATAAGGGCGGATAGGGAGTTGGTACGAAAGCACTATGAGGAGCATCGGGACAAGCCTTTTTTTGATGATTTAGTTAACTATCTTTGTTCGGGACCCGTGGTGGCTTTTGTCCTTCGTGGTCCAAGGGCTATTTCCGTGTGCCGGGCGATGGTGGGTGCCACGGATGCGACCCAGGCGGCTCCCGGGACGATTCGGGGGGACTTTGCCTTAAGTGTGGAGAGGAACCTCATCCATGCCAGTGCGGATGCGGAGTCAGCGGAGAGGGAGATAGGGTTGTGGTTTGCGGTCACGGAGGTGGAGGCAGGGGTTTGACGTGTTGTGCAATAGGCGGTAGAATACGCAGAACGCCGGCCTGCCCGGCGAATCACGAGATCACAAGGACTAAGGAGGAGACAGAACGGAATGAGAAGGTTTGCGATGGGAATGTTGTGGATGCCCTTTTTGGGGCTTTTGAGTTTGCCGGCGAATGCCCAGTTGGGTTATGACCTGGAGTACAAGACGCAATTTGCGGTTCGCGTTGGAGCCTTTGCCCCGATAGAGGATGAACTTTCTGATTTGTCGGACGTTTGGTTTGCTCTGGGTTTTGACATAGAGAATCCGCGGGGTTTTCTGCCGAATGCGGTAACGGTTTTGTCGGCGGATTGGTTTTCCTATAGTGGTGGAAGGGATCGGAACATCATTCCGGTGCTTTTGAATCAGCGGTGGTATTCGGGCATTTGGGGTCAGCGGACTTACTACCACGTGGGTGTGGGAGTGGGTTTTCTGGACTTTCAGCCTTCGGACACCGTCCTGGCTGCACGAGCGGGCTTTGGCTACGAATTCAATGACCGCTTGTTTGGCGAAGCGGACTTTTATTGGACGGATGAGCATAACAACGGCGTCAGCGGTTCTGGCTTTGTAGTGTTTGTGGGCGTCCGTCTTTAGGGCGTCATCTTCATCTCAGAGCCTTACGGGTGCGGTGAGGCGTTGGCTTCGCTTGCTCCATTCTGCGTCGCGATAGATTTCTCCTCCGCAGAAGGTGAGGAGGACTTTGCCTTTCAGTTTCATTTCGTGGAAGGGGCTGTTTTTGCCTTTGCTGAAGGTTTTGTTGACATCAAACGTCCATTCCAGGTCAGGGTCAATGACGGTAACCTGGGCGACAGGGGTGCGTCCTGGTCGGAGGGTGCCTGCGTCCAGGTGGAAGATTTCGGCGGGTTGGGTGCTGAGTTTGCGGATGGTTTCCAGAGGGGAGAGGATTCCCTGGTGGGTGAGGTAGGTGAGGGTGACGCCGACGGCGCTTTCCAGCCCCACGACCCCGAAGGGTGCTTCATCAAAGGGGACCTCTTTTTCGTGGGGGGCGTGGGGAGCGTGATCAGTGCTGATGCAATCTATGGTTCCGTCGGCGAGTGCTTGTCGGATGATGTCCACGTCCGTTTGAGTGCGTAAGGGGGGATTCATTTTGTAGTTAGGGTCGAAGGGCTTCATCTGTTCTTCTGTAAGGGCAAAATGGTGGGGGCACACTTCGCAAGTAACGGGTGCCCCGATGTGCTTGGCTTGGTGGATGAGTTCCACCGATCTCCAGGTGCTGACGTGGAGGATGTGGACGGGGCAGTTGGTTTCCAGGGCGAGAATGCAGTTGCGAGCGACGTGGATTTCTTCAGCGGCGCAGGGCATTCCTTTCAGCCCCAGCATTGCGGACATAGGTCCTTCATTCATACAGGCGCCTTTGGTCAGGGATGTGTCTTCACAGTGGGTTGCAACGGGTAGGTCCAGTTGTCGGCAGATTTCCATACATTGGAGCATCACCTGGGCGTCCTGGATGGGGAATCCGTCGTCGCTAACGGCTACGACTCCCGCCTTTTTGAGGGCGGAGAGGTCGCTGGGCTGTTCCCCTTTCATTCCTTTAGTGAGGGCTCCGATGGGCGCAACGAAGACGCCTCCGGATTCAGGGGAGGCGCTCCTGTCTAAAATGCAGTCAATGAGGGCAGGGTTATCAAGGGGTGGGTGGGTGTTGGGCATACAGCAGATATTGGTGTAACCCCCTGCGGCGGCGGACTGGGTTCCCGTGATGATGGTTTCTTTGTGGGGGAATCCCGGTTCGCGGAGGTGAACGTGAAGGTCCACAAGCCCCGGGCAGATCCAGAGTCCGGTGCAGTCATAGGTTTCGTCCGCGTTGGAGATGTCCGCCTTTTCTCCCAGTTCGCGTATTTGGTCATTAACGATGACGAGGTGCCCCACGGTATCCAGGTTTTGGGATGGATCAAGGATTCTGCCGTTTTTGAGGACGATCTTCATTATTTTCTCCGTTTTGCGCGAGTCTTTTTACTTTTTGTTTTGGTGGATGTTTTTTTGGGAAGTCTTTTTGGGGTGGTGATGGGTTTTTGGGTTTGGGGTGCGAGGAGTGAGGTAAAGACAGCCATTCGGACAAAGATGCCATTTTCCACTTGTTTGAGGATGAGGGAGTGGGCTCCATCGGCGGTTCGGTCATCTAACTCTACTCCGCGGTTGATGGGTCCTGGGTGCATTACGAGGCAATCGTCTTTGGCGGATGTGAGCGTTTTGGTGTTGATTTGATAGAGGTCGGCGTATTCGTTGATGCTGGAGATAAGCCCGCTTTCCATTCTTTCTTTTTGGAGTCTGAGGGCAATGATGACGTCGGCGTTGTGAATTCCGGTTCTCAAATCGTAATGGAGGCTGGCAGGGAGCAATCCTGGGTGTTTGGGGAGCAGGTTGCGTGGTCCTACGAGGCGGACTTCCGCTCCCAACTTGTGGAAAATCCAGAGGTCGCTTCTTGCGACCCTGCTGTGGAGCACATCGCCTACGATGGCGATTCTAAGCCCTGCGATGCGTTTTTTGTGTTCCAGGACAGTGAGGGCATCGGTGAGAGCTTGCGTTGGATGCTCGTGCATTCCGTCTCCTGCATTGATGACGGGCTTTCCGAAGAATCGCGCGGCAAGGTAGGGGGCACCACTGGATTTATGCCTCATCACGAGGGCGTCTAACCCTTCGTGTCGGAGGGTGAGCACTGTGTCCTTGAGGGATTCACCTTTGGACATACTGGTGCCCTGCATTCCGAAGTAGGAGCAGTCCATTTTGAGGTTTCGCGCGGCTTGTTCAAAACTGAGGCGCGTTCTTGTGGAGTCTTCCAGGAAGAGCATTCCCACGACTTTGTTAGAGAGGTCGGGAAGTTTTTTACCCTTTAGATGTTTGTCCTTGAGGTCTTGTGCCAGATGGAGGAGGTCCAGGATTTGGGATTTTGTGAGTTCTCGGATGCTGAGGAGGTGCATTTTCAGGCTCCTTTGCGGATGAAAACACCGTCTTCGCCGTCCACTTCGGCGAAGTGGACTTTAATGTAGTCTTCGTCGGCGACTTTTATGGTCATCCCCACATAGTCGGGCTGGATGGGGAGTTCTCTTCCCCCTCTGTCCAGCAGGACAGCGAGTTGTATTTCGGCGGGTCTTCCGTGATGAATGAGGGCATCCAGGGCGGCTCGCACGGTGCGTCCCGTTTGAATGACTTCATCCACCAACACCACGCGTTTTCCCGTAACGGAGAAGGGGATTTCGCTTGCTTCTGGCTCGGAAGGGGGCTTGCGGTCGTCGCGGTAGGGGGTCACGTCCAGGCTTCCGCAGGGGATGCCGATCCCTTCTATTTGCGTCATATGGAAGGCAAGGCGTTTAGCGACGGGAAAGCCCCTTTTGAGGATTCCGATGACCACGAGGTTTTCGGCGCCTTTATTTTTCTCCAGGATTTCGTGCGCCATTCGCCCCAGGGTTCGTCGCATATCTCCTGCACTGAGGAGGCAATCAGCCATTTGGGTTATTATGTTCTTTTCCCAGGGGTTCGTGCAAGAGGTGGGGCAGGATGTTCTACAATCGGAGGTTGGGTTTTTTTCCCATAATGAGTTGCGGAGTGTTCCTTTGCATCTATGAGCGGAGAGCCTGTCCCCACTGTGAGGCGTGAAGGAATAGGTAAGGCATTTGCGGGGTGCCTTTTAGTTTTGTGCTTTTTGGGGTGGTTGGTGGCGGTTTTGCGCCTGCCGGAAGCGTGGGCGGAAGCGGGGTCCGTTGTGGCTTCGGTGGGGTTTGTGGCTCTTCCGATTGTGGCGCTTTATTTTGGGGGGATGCTGGATATGCGGGCGGTGCCGTTGGTGGGGTTTTTGGGTATGGGTCTGGTGGGGGTGGTTTTTTCCCGGTTTTTATTAGGGAAGGATTTTTTCCCCTTCTGGCTGAGCGGGGCTGGGGTGGGGCTTTCTCAGGCGTTTACTCTTTTATGGTGCTGGGCTCTGGGAAGTTTGGTGGCTCGTTTGTTGAGGGATAAGAACATCGTGTTGCCGGTAGCGGTAGTGTTGATCACGGTGGATGTGATATCGGTTTGGGCGCCAGTTGGTCCGGTGAAGCAGTTTTTGTCTTATGAGGCGGGCCAGCGTGCCTTTGAGGCGGTGGCGTATCAGGTTCCTCGCTTAGGGCAGGCAATTGAGTCTCCTTTGACTCCGATTGCTTATGTTGGTCCGGCGGATTTTGTGTTCATTGCGATGTTTTTTGGGGTGATTCACCGTTTTGGGATGCGAAAGAGGGAGACGTTGGCCGGTTTAGTACCCACGCTGGCGCTTTATTTGGTGGTGGTCATTGGTTTTGGTGATTGGACCGTGTGGGGGATTCCCCTTTCTGCGATGCCTGCTCTTTTGCCGGTGGGTGTGGTGGTGGTGTGGGTCAATCGGAAGGAGTTTCATCTTTCCCGTTTAGAGAAGTGGTTGACTGCAGGGGTGGTGGTTTTGTGCGTGGTGTTGATGGTGGTGGCTTTTTCGCTTGGTAGGTGAGGGGGGACAGAAGAAAAATAGGGCGACGAGTAAGACGTCGCCCCATGCGTTTGACGCCAACGGGATTAATTCACCCTCAGGGTGCTCGCAGGAGCCGGAACTTCATCTCCCATTTCGGGCTCAGAGGCTTTCCATCCACTTCCGCATAGGGGTACACGAAGTAGTTGAGGGTGGGTCCTTCCTGTTTGGGTTCCAGGTCAATGTCTCGCCCCGTGCTGATGGTTACGGCCGATCTCTCCAGGATAAGGTTCCCGAAGAGGTGTTCTACTTTTTCGGGGCGCTTGGCATCCTGCCATCTTCGTGCATCCGATGCATCCAGGGGGAGCCAGCCGTGGCTGGGGACATAGAACCACGCCCAGCAATGGTAGCCCCCGATGGTTCCTTCCTTGGGGAGGGTTTGCGGAACCGGCACTCCCACGATGGGGAACCCATACTCAATGGTGGCGGGGATGCCGAGGCTTCGCGCCAGGGAGATGAAGTAACTGTGGAGGTCAGAACAGTTGCCCTTTCGGTAGTCGCAGACAAACGCCACATCCCCCATTCCGAGCTTGGGAGATGTTTTGTCGTAGTCGTATTCCATCGTGGATACGACGTGATAGTAGAGGGCTCGGGCTTGCTCCAGGGGAGAGGATTTCTCCCCCACCACTTCCCGTGCCATATTCAGGTAGGTTCCCCCCACAGGGATGAGCTGGTTTGCCTGGAGGAAGATGTCCTCCGCTTCGGGGGAAAGGACCTTCCTGGCATTGGGGGAAGCCAGCAAGGAAGCCTCTTTTCTGCGCACCGCGAATCGCACCGTTACGGATATGGGCTTGTTGGGTTTTTCCACTTCCAGATACACCATCCGGTTCCCATATTTTTTTTCCTGGGTGATGCGATACGGGAGGTCGCTTTGCACCTGGATGCTTCCGACGGCTTGCCACTCCGATGAAGAGGGGATGGGAATCCAGAGTCGGAGGCGTTGAGTGCCTTTGGGGATGGTGGGGATGGAAGCGGTGTAGAAGAACTGGACGTCTAAACTTCGCTCCTGGAGCGAAGGAACGACTGCGAGATGGGGATTTGATGCCGGCGATACCATCGCCAGCATAAGGGTGCTCATTGTGAGGGCAAGCATAGTATGCCCTCCATTCGTAGCCATTGAGTCATTGGTTGTCCTCCGAAAAGTTTGGGTTAGGTTATTTTACGCTATAAGGGCGGGATGCGTTCCCGGATTAGGGTGTGTTAAAATGGTGCGGTTGGGCACAAAAGTCTCGCTATGGAAGTTCGGAAAAAAGCGGTAGTCCTGTTGAGCGGAGGGGTGGATTCCACCACGTGCCTGGCTCTGGCTGTCCAGGAAGGGTATGAGGTGTATGCCCTGACGGTGGATTATGGGCAGAGGCATCGTTTGGAGATAGAGTCTGCGGTTCGTGTGGCAGAGGCTTATGGGGTAAAGCATTGGGTGATCAAGGTAGACCTTCGGTCGATGGGGGGTTCTGCGCTGACGGGGGATAGGGAGGTGCCGAAGGGTCGTTCTTATGCGGAGATTTCGGAGGGGATTCCGGTGACCTATGTGCCTGCCCGCAATACCATTTTCCTCTCGTTAGCCCTGGGTTTGGCAGAGGTGGTGGGTGCGGAAGACATTTTTATTGGGGTTAATGCTCTGGATTATAGCGGTTATCCGGATTGCAGACCCGAGTTCGTGAAGAAGTTTGAGGAGTTAGCTAATGTGGCGACCAAAGCAGGTGTTGAGGGACGGAGCAGATTTGTGGTTCACACTCCTTTGATAGATAAGACCAAGGGGGAGATCATTCAATTGGGTCATCGTCTTGGTGTGGACTATTCTCTGACGTTTAGTTGTTATGATCCCGAGGAGGGCGGACGCCCTTGTGGGCTGTGCGATGCGTGTTTGTTGAGGGAGAAGGGTTTTCGTGAGGCGGGTTTGCCAGACCCGCTGGTGTTGCCCCGTTAGGGTTTTTGACGCATTTTAGAATTGGTCAGACATAAACATCTGGGGTGGTTCGTGGAATCCTAATCCCATAAGGAACGTTTCGCGTTGGGGATTCGTGAGCGGTATTTTGAGGAGGTGCGCCATACTTTCCAGCCCATACCAGGATAGGGGTTCGGGGGAGGGGATGGTTTGGAATTCGGGAAGCAATTCTCGGATTCGGTCTCCGTCGGTGCAAAAATAGCCTGTTCTAAGACGGTAGCAGGACTTCATTTGCCAGGTCCAGAGTTCCCAGCGTTTGGGTGTTCGGCGGAGGCGGTTGGGCTTGGCTTCCGCCCAGGCGTTATAGATGGCGCAGACGTGGTTGAAATCGGCGCGCTTGGGGGCTTGAGCGTTTGGGTTGAAGGGAAGGGGTGTGGCGATAACCTGGTCCAGGATTTGATACCCGACTTTGTGGTAGAGGCGTGGGTCCTGTGCGAAGAGGAGGAGCCTTTTTTCTGCTCCTTTTTCGGCAACGAACTTGAGCAATTCGGAGGCGATGCCCTTTCCCCGATAGTTAGGATGAACGCCTACTCCCGCAATGCCTGCGGCGGTGCCATCTCCGAACTCCAGGGGCACGGTGGTGAGGCAGGCGATCATTTTCCCGTTATGAAAGACCGCCCATTTTCTTCGGAGTTCATAAAAAGGCTCGCGAAAGAAAATCCCTTTTGCGCGATAGAAATCTAAGTTAAAGATCTCGCATAAGAGTTCCAGAAATTTTTCTGCTTCGTGTTCTTGGACGATTCGTATGGTCATCATTCGGGGTGAGCTGGTTATCTTCAATTTTAGCTTGGGGAGGAAGGTTTGGGGATGATGCGCCTTTTCAGGTTAGGGATTGGTATCTTATCCCCCTTGGCACCACAATTCTCTCCAGGATTTCAAAGAAGAACTGGACGAGGAGAGCCAGGAGGGCGGCCGGGATGGCGCCTTCCAGGATGAGGGGGACATCATAGCGCCGAATGCCTGTAAAGATGGGTTGCCCGAACCCGCCTGCGCCGATAAAGGCTCCGAGAGTGGCGGTTCCCACATTGATGACTGCAGAGGTTTTGATGCCTGCAAGGATGGCTCGCAGGGCGAGGGGAATTTCCACCATTCGGAGACGCGCGAGAGGGGGAAGCCCGAGGGCGGAAGCGGATTCCAGAAGATGGGGAGGGATGTCGGTCAATCCCGTGTAGGTGTTTCGTATGATGGGGAGCAGGCTGTAGAGGAAGAGGGCGGCGATGGCAGGACGAGCTTCTAATCCCAGAAAGGGGATCATAAACATAAGCAGGGCGATGGAAGGGATGGTCTGGATAATGCCTGCAATGCCGAGGATGATTTGCGCCGCGAGGGGTTTTTTGGCAGAAAGGATTCCGAGGGGGAGTGCGACGAGGATGGCGAGGGAGAGGGATTTCCAGACGAGGTCAAGGTGGTCTCTGGCATTTTTGAGGATTTCTTTTAGGCGGTTGCGCTGAGGAACTACGGCCTTCTGGGCAGTTCTCGCCCTCCAGAACTCTTCTGCGGATTGTGCTTCGGTGAGTTTGTCAATATCCACGCGGGCGTTGAGTTTACGGATGGTTTCTTCGGATATTTCTCCGGCGAGGTTGTTGAGAGCTTGGATGAAGTCGGGAGCTTTTTGGGCGAGGTCTTCTCGGTAAACCCAGATGGCTAAGTATTCCGGGAAGTGCTTTCGGTCATCCTGGAGGAGGGTGAGATTATGGAGAAGGATTTTGGCATCGGTGGTATAGGCATCCGTGACGTCTATCTGGTTTTGTTCCAGTGCTTGATAGGCGAGGTCGTGCTGGAGTCCTTTGACGTTAGTTTGAGGGAGGGAGTAGCGGGCTTTCAGGGCGGGCCATCCGTCGCTTCGCTCCATAAACTCTTCGCTGAATCCGAATCGGAGAGAGGGATATTTCTGGAGGTCGGAGATTTTGTGGATGCGGAGTTGTTGGGCGCGTTCGGCTTTCATTGCCAGGGCATAGGTGTTGTTAAATCCTAAGGGGTCGCTCATACGCAGTCCGAGCCGCTTGAGGTGATTTCGGAGTTCCGAAAGGGTGTGGATGTTTTCTTTGGCGAGGGTTTCGCGCATAAGGGTTCCCGTATATTCCGCATAGACATCAATTTCCCCATTGAGGAGCGCAGACCACACCATGCCTGTTCCACCCAGTTGGGCTTTGTGGTTTGCGGAGTATCCCAGAGATTTTGCGACCTGGACTGCAATTTCACCCAGGATAACGCTTTCGGTAAATGCTTTGGAGCCGATACGAACTTCTTCGGCATAAGCGAGGGAAGCGAAGAAAGCAAGGAGGAGCAAGGCTTTTTTCATCGTAGGTCCTGCAGGATGCTCAAAGTGGAGACTCTTTGTGCGCGAATGAATTGGGAGACAAATTCCTCAGATGGTTTCGTAACCAGTTCTTCAAAGGAGCCTTTTTGCACCACTCGCCCGTCGCGCATCAAGATGATGGAATCGGCGAAATAGACTGCTTCCCCCATATCGTGGGTAACCATCACGACCGTTTTCTGGAGGCTCTGGAATATGTTTCGGAGGTCCTCCTGAAGGTCGGCTCGGATCATAGGGTCTAAGGCGCCGAGTGGTTCGTCCAGGAGGAGCACTTCGGGGTTGAGCATAAGCGCGCGCATCAGGGAGACGCGCTGTCGCTGTCCCCCGGAGAGTTGGGAGGGATAGCGTTTGAGGGCTTCGGTTGGGATTTGGACTAAATCGGAAAGGTCGTGCAGGCGTTTCTGAATTTCGTTTGGGGGCATTTTCAGGTATCGCGCCATCAGGGTGACATTTTGTTCCGCGGTGAGGTGCGGGAAAAGCCCTCCTTCCTGGATGACGTATCCCATTTTCCTTCGGAGGAGCAGGCAGTTTTCACGGGTGAGGGGTGTGCGGTCAAAAAGGACCGTTCCGGTATCCGGGAAGACAAGCCCGAGGAGCAGTTTAAGGAGGGTGGATTTTCCACACCCGCTGGGTCCGATAAGCACGGTTGTTTTGCCTGGTGCCAGGGTGAGGGTGGTGGGCTGGATGGCTTGCACGTTTCCGAAGCGTTTGGATACGTCCCGAAGTTCAAACATAGGGCTTTACTGGGGCGCGAGGAGGCAGAGGGTGTAAGGCATTTCTTCGTCTGTGAAGCTTGCGATAGGACGCAGGCAGGCTTTTTGGAAGAGGTCTTCCAGCATTTCAGCCGAGTACTTATAGGAGTTTTCGGTATGGATGGCTTCTCCCTGGTGAAAGAAGAAAGTTTTTTCTATTTTCTTGACGAAGACCGTTTGCTCTTCCTCGGAAACAAGATACATTTCTATTCTTGAATGTTCAGGATTATAGACCGCGCGGTGGGTGAATTTTTCCAGGCAGAAGTTTCCCCCAAGTTCTCTGTTAATTCTGGCGAGGATGTTCTTATTGAAACGAGCGGTGACCCCAGCGGAATCGTTGTAAGCAGACAACAGGATGGAATGGTCTTTTTGCCGGTCTATCCCCAGGAGGAATCGGTCTTCTGGCGTCATAAGGGAGTGAATGCTGGCAAGGAACTGGACTGCATCAATCGGATGAAAGTTGCCGAGATTGCTTCCCAGGAAGAGGATGGTTTTGGGGGTGGGCAGGGGATAACGGCTCCAATGATCAAAGGTGGATTCGTATTCTGAAAGGATAGCGGAGATGGAGAGTTGAGGGAATCTCTGGAGCAGGGACTCTGCGGTTTCCAGAAGGAACTCGGAGCTAATATCAATCATCGTGAAGTGTAGGGTCTTCTGGCGCGCAAGGAGTTCCTTGATAAAGGTTTCGGTTTTTCGGGAGCTCCCTCCCCCAAGTTCCACCAGTGCCGTAAGGGGGGGGAGTTCGCGGAGTATATTTTCTAAGTTTTTCTGGATGAGGGCTTCTTCGGTGCGGGTCAGATAGTATTCCGGGAGTTGGGTGATTTCTTCAAAGAGTTGAGCGCCTTCTCGGTCATAGAAGAACTTGCAGGGCAAGGACTTTTGCGTTTGGGAAAGCCCCTTGCTAACCGCAGAGGCAAAATCCTCTGCTTGTGTTGTGGCTTTAGGAAAAACGATTTCCAGCCTTGGTTCCATAATCTATGGAGTGAGGATACACTACCGACGGGTGTTTTTAGGGGAGGGATTCTTTTTGGCAGGAATGGGGCGGGTGAGAGCGAAAAGATAGCGTGATGTCGTCTCTTGGGGAACTGGAACGCGCTCGCCACCGTGCGGAAGCCCAGGCGGGCGAACCCGTAGTGGAGTTTCGTGAGGGATTTACCTGGAAGACGGCTTTGGGCGCTTTGTTTGTGGCGTTGGTGATGCTTCCTGGGGGAGTGTTTTTAGGATTGGTGGCGGGAGTGGGGATTGGGGAGGCGGCGGAATGGGTGACGATTGTTTTATTTGCGGAGGTGGCGAGGAGGAGTTTTCGTGCGTTGAGCAAGCAGGAGATTTATGTGCTTTTTTATATGGCGATGAGCCTGACGTCCATTTTAGCGGTGGAAAGGGGACTAACGGGGGGTCCCTTTGCGGAGTTGGTGTGGCGTGCCTATGCAGTGCAGTCGCCTGCCTTTGAAGGCTTTGCGGACCAGGTTCCTTCCTGGGCGGTTCCCGCTCGGGGTTCGGAAGCTCTGGCTCATCGCTCCTTTTTCCATCCTGAGTGGCTTCTTCCCATTTTGTTATTGGTTTTGGTGGAAGCGTGTATTCGGATGGGGTGGATTGGGATGGGTTATGCCCTGTTCCGTTTGACGAGTGACATAGAGAGGCTTCCTTTTCCGATGGCGCCTGTTGCTGCGAGCGGGGCAACCGCGCTTGCAGAGGCGGGAAGCAAGGAGGAGAGTTGGCGGTGGGGAGTTTTCAGTACGGGCGCGGTGGTGGGGATGGCTTTTGGCGTGATTTATCTTGCGGTGCCCATTATTACCGGCACGGTGTTCGGAGAGAGTTTTACTGTTTTGCCCATCCCCTTTGCGGATTATACGAAGGCGGTGGAAAACGTGGCACCGACTGCGCTGGTGGGGTTGAGTTTCAATTTAGTGAACGTTTTGGTTGGGTTTGTGCTCCCCTTTGAGGTGGTTTTGGGTGCTACCCTTGCCTCGGTCCTGTGCCAGATAGTGCTTAATCCGTTTTTATATCGTGCGGGTTTATTTCCCCATCTGGAGTTGGGAGGGGCGTTTTCCACGAAACTTGCGGTAGATATGAACTTCTGGCTCAGTGTTGGGATTGGGGTGAACCTTTCGGTTGCTTTGTTGGGCTTGGGATTGGTCCTTCGCCAGTTATGGGATGTTTATCAGAGGCGAAAGCAGGCGCGTTTTCTCTGGGAGGATTCCAGGTTGCGGGGAACGGGGGGTTGGGCTCCGCCCGCGGGGAGAGGCGATTTCCCCATAGGTTGGGCCCTTGCAGTGTGGGGGTTTTCTACCCTCGCCCTTGTGGTGTTGTGTAAGGTCCTGATGCCTGACTTTCCTATAGGGTTGCTATTGTTTTTCGGGTTGGTGTGGAGTCCGCTCAATACGTATATATCGGCGAGGCTGTGGGGATTGAGCGGGCGCGGGGTGAGTTTTCCCTACTTACAAGAGGTGGCTCGGGTGGCAACCCGTTATCCCAAGGTGGACATTTGGTATGCACCTTTGCCAGTTTATGACTATGGATGGGCTGCTCAGCGCTTTCGGGAGGTGGAACTTACGGGGACACGCTTTACCAGCATTATCAAGGCGGAACTCTTTCTTTTTCCCGTAGTTTTTGTAGCGAGTTTTCTCTTCTGGGAGTTTTTCTGGAAAGGTCCGCCGCTGGATGGGCGCACGTATCCTTACGCTCAGTTGTTCTGGCCCTTTTACGTTCAATCGGAAGCGGTTTGGAAGCAGATCAATCTTCCGGGGCGTGGGGAGGAGGCTCTTGCCTTGCACGCCTTGAAGCCTGGGCTGGTGGCGTTGGGGACTCTTGGGGGGTTGGTGATGTACGGTTTGTTTGCTGTTTTGAAACTTCCTCTCCTCACTTTTTATGGGTTTGTGGGAGGCATTGGTCTCTGGCCCGCCAACACAGTCCCCCAACTTTTGGGTGCCATTTTGGGACGGACTTATTTTGCCAGGAGATGTGGGGTTGAGAAATGGACGCTTTATGCCCCCGTGCTTTTAGCGGGGTTTAGTTGTGGCTCGGGTCTTGTGGCGATGTTGTCCATTGCTTTGGCTTTGATGGCGCGGTCGGTGAGCACTCTTCCTTATTAGGGTGAGAAGCGGTATTCGCGGTTTTTTGAGTTCCCGAGCAAGGAGAGGTGGGCGAAACTTTGAGAAGGGCTCGTTTGCCAGAGATGGTGGAAGGGTCGGGACGGAAGGTGTAGAACCAACTTGCCATAGCCAGGAGCAGGGCGATGAGGAGAATGGTAGCGGTGACGATTAATTTGGCAGGGGTGAGGGGAGTTCGGGTGGGCAGGGCACGAATGAGATTGGGATAGACTTCCGAAGGTGAGGGGATGAGGAGGGCATTGAGTTCTTCAGTGAGAGCGCGCATTTCTTGGGCATAGGATTGGCATTCGGGGCAGGTGGAAAGGTGCGCCTTAAGGGGTCCATAGGCTTCGGTAGCCAAAGCCTCGGAGGGGAGTTCAGCGATTTGTCGCTGAACTTCCTGGCAATGGTTGAGTTCCTTTTCGTGCGCCATCCTTCTTTAGAAGAGTCCTTTTAGTTTGCGTCTCAATGCCTCACGGCCTCGCCCGAGTCTGCTTTTCACAGTGCCTGCGGGGATCTTGAGCCTTTTGGCAATGGTTTCCACGGGTAGTCCTTCCAGGTGGTGAAGGACGATAACTATTCTTTGCTCCTCAGGCAATTTTGCGAGTGCTTGCATAAGGATTTCTCGGGTGGTCTTCTTTTCTAAGTAGATATCGGGCCTTTCGGAGGGACTGGCTTGAGAGGCAATGATGCCCTCGTCCAGTGGGATTGCGGGAGAGGCTTTCTTGGTTCTCAGGATGTCAATGGCGGTGTTCGTTGCCACCCGCGCCAGGAAAGCCCCAACCCCTGGCTCTTTTTTGAGCCTGCCCAGGTGTTTGTAGACTTTGAGAAAAGTTGTTTGCACCACGTCTTTTGCATCACTGCTATTGCCGAGGATGCCGTAGGCGAGGGTGTAAATACGGTCACGATACCTTTGAAAAAGCGTTTCAAAGGCCGACCGTTGCCCCTTCTGTGCCAGTTCAATTAGCACTTCATCGGCAAGCAGGGATAGCGAACCCGGTGATTTCCACTCGCTCATCTTACTAACGTAAGGGAACGCCTTGGGTTCCCTTTCGTTTCTCCCTGAGCATCCGCGATGGCGTATTATATCCTTTAGATGCGATAAGGGACGGAAAGGTTCCTCGCATCTTCACGAGAAATGGACCTCTGGAAAAGGTTGATGAGGACCTATTCCGCTCTTCAAAGGAGCGGTTCGCCGGTGAGCTTGATACTCATAGGCGTTCTGGTGGGTTTTTTTGTGTTGGGCTGGCTCGCTTCGGGGAGCGAGGTGGGGGAAGAATGGGTGCGCTTGCTGATTTACATCCCCTCCGAGGGATGGACCCAGCCCTGGCGGATGGTGAGTTACGCCCTGGTGCACCTTGATCCTTGGGAGTTGTTATTTGTTGTCTTAAGTCTTTACTTCTTCGGAGCGAGCATTGAGAGGGCTTGGGGACTTCGGCGTTTTGGCTGGTTTCTGCTTTTGCAGGTTTTGGTTTTTTCATTTGTACTTTGGTTGTATTATGCTTTTTCCGAGTCCTCCGTGGGCCTTTCGGGGACGGATTTGCCAGCGTGCTCTCTTTTAGTGGCGTGGGGAAGCCTTTATCCTTCTCAGCAGGTGCTTTTGTGGTTTGTGTTACCTGTCAGGGGTGCCTGGATTGCGTGGCTTGCTGGCCTCTTCCCGGTTTTCTCGTATGGTTGGGGGCGCCCTCTTTTGGGGTTTCTGGTGGGGGTACCGTTTGTACTGGTGTGGGCATACGTCTCGGGGCGCTTACCTAAGATGAGGATTGTCCTTCCGCACCGGCGCAAGGGGGTACGGGAATCTGATTACGAGGGGCGGAGTTGGGAGCGTTTGCGCGAGGTGGAGGAGGAACGTCGCCGTTTGAAGGAGTTATTTGAGCGGAGTTGGGGGGATGAGGAAGGGGAAGGGGATGGAACAAAACGGGAGGATTAGAGGTATAATGGGATATAGACCGGCGGACGCGCCGGCGACGTCTAATTCTCTGCCTTGTTGAGAGGCAGAGGAGCGGGGGAACCGCTCCCTGGGGCGAATTTCTGCGGACCAAAGTCTGCAGGATAGGGTAACTCTTGGCCCGAGCCCGTCAGCTAACCCCGTCGACGAAGCGGGAGCCTAACTTCTAAGGCATAAGGTGCCACAAAAGGAAGGCTGTGCTTCGGTCGGCGAGCACAGCTTTTTTTGGTCGTTGACGACAGGAAGGCTTTCGCGGACGTCAGGAGGCATCGCCTGGCACAACCGTCGCTTCATTCAGCTGGTCGTAACACGGGAACCGGGAGACCGGCTGGACACCTCCTGACAAGGGGCGTCTCTTCGGAGAGAAGGGGCGCCTCTTGCAATTTTGGGGTGTGTGTGTCTTTTGAGTTATACTGGTGGCATTCCAAGGAGGCAAGAGATGTTTTTGGGTTCCTTAGCGTTGGCGATGATGTCCTATGCGGGCTGGCAAGTTTTGAGTTGGGACAATGTAGTTCTCACGGTTAACGGTGAGAAGGTATCGGCGCGAGAGTATTATCGGCGGATGGAGTTTTTACCAAATGTTGGTACGGTGATCGGGGGGCAGTTTGTGGAATTACCTCCTGCTTTTTTAACTCTTGAGGACCTCATCAACGACCGTCTGGTCCTTCAACTGGCAAAAGAGAGGGGCGTTCTTCCGACGGGTGAGATGGTAGATAGCGAATTAGATCTCAGGAAGAAGGAGTCGCCGGAAGATTATGCAAAGTTGGCGGAACTTGGAGTTTCGGATGAGGAACTCAAATCCCGTCTTTTGGTGGAGTTGGCGCAGTTTAATTTGATCACGGAAGGAGTGAACGTTACGGATAAACAGATTGAAGAGCATTATCAGGTGAACAAGGTGATGTATACGACGCCTCCCAGGGTTCGTTTGCGGGTTATTGTGGTGAAGAATGCGGAAGATCGCCACAAGGTGGACGAGGCTTTGCGGACCAAACCCTTTGAGGCAGTGGCGCGCGAGATGTCTACTGATTTATCTGCCTACAGCGGGGGAGAGCTTCCTGAGGTGGCGCTAAGCCAGCTACCCCAGAATGTTTATAATGAAGTGGTTCGCACACAGGTTGGCGAAGTGACTAACTGGATAGAGCTGGACAGTTTTTTTGCTAAATATCGTGTTGAAGAGAAGAAAGAAGCGGTGGTTTTACCTCTGGATGATAAGTTGAAGAGGGAGATTCGGCGCAGGTTGATGGTTACGATAGGAATGAATAAGAACGATGTGAAGTCTCTTTTAGATGAGAAGCGTCGCACGGCGAAGATAGAGATCGCTTCTCCAGGCTTACAAAAGGTGTGGGATCGCTTCTTGAGGGAATATTTGCGTTCCCAGAATCCCATCAAAAAGGTATGAGCGTTCTGGTTGGCTTGGGTTGGGGGGGATGGGAGGACCTCCCGGAGATTAACCAGGAAGCCCTATTGGGTGGAGTGCGTATTTATACAAGTTTTCCCTCTCATCCTGCACTTAAAAATCTCAGGGAGTTTGGTGTCCATTTGCAGGGGGTGCCTGATAAGGATTCGTTGAGGCAGTATCGGGATCGGGGAATTGGCACGTTTGCGGGGGTTGGGGACCCCTTGAGGGAGGACCCCGTTGCCCGTGCCTTTGCGGCGATGTTTTCGTGCGAGGTGCTTCGGGCGAGAAGTTTTTTAGACGTGGTGGGGGAGGAGGGAATGGATCTGGCACCTCCTTATCAGGTTTGGTGTGCGGGCGATCCCGTGGTGGTGGATTCCCGTTGCTCCCAACTGGTGTACTTTTTGCCTCACACGGTCCAGGGTGCCTGGCGGGAACTGCGCAAGGCGTTTCGGGAGGAAACTCTGGTCCGGGTGTACTTTCTTTCGGGGGATGGGCTAAAGAGCGAGGTTGTGCGTTTGAGTGCGGGGCTTGGAAAGGATTGGAAGTGTGGGGTTTTTTGGGTGGAAGGGAATGAGGAGTCGTGGGCGCCGGGTTTTTATGGTTTGGTGGAGGTGGTTGATCGCCTTTTGGGCCCCGGAGGATGTCCCTGGGATAGAGCCCAAACCCACGAGACGTTGAAGAAGCATTTATTGGAAGAGACTTATGAGACCCTGGAAGCGATTGACCGTGGGGATCCCCAGCGCCTTTGTGAGGAGTTAGGGGATTTTCTCCTGCAGGCGGTGATGCATGCTCAGATGGACGCCCAAAAGGGTCTTTACTCCATTCACGATGTGGTGCGAAAGTTGACGGAGAAACTGGTGCGTCGTCATCCCCACGTTTTTGGTGATGGGGAAGCCAAGAGCGCCGAAGATGTTTTGAAGAACTGGGATGAGATGAAACAGAAGGAATCGTCCGGGGAGGTGCGGAGCGTTTTAGGAGGTGTTCCAATGGTGTTGCCTTCCTTGCTACGCGCTTACGAGGTGGGGGTTCGGGCTGGGCGGGTGGGCTTTGACTGGACTTCGCTGGAGGGCGTGTGGGAAAAGTTGCGGGAGGAAGAGGGGGAATTGGAAGAAGCGGTGCGCAGGGGAGACCGTGAGGGGATAGAGCGGGAGGTGGGGGATGTTCTTTTTGCAATGGTGAACCTGGCGCGCTGGCTGGGGGTGGAACCTGAGGATGCCCTGCGACGGATGGTGAACCGATTTGTGGAGCGGTTTGCTGAGATGGAGCGGCTTGCTCCCAAGCCATTGAAGGAGTTATCGTTAGAGGAGTGGGATGAGTTGTGGGAACGGGCGAAGGGTTCGTCCTCTTGAGCGAGGGTGAGGGCTACAGGGCAGGGTTGTCCGTGAACTTTTTAAGCCATTGGGCGCCTTCGGGGGGAAGGGGGGCACAGCCTCCCAGGAGCAAGGCGAGGACATACGTGCGGGCGACGCGCTCCAAAGTTTCCATTCTGCAATAGGCGTCTTCTATGCAGGCTCCGAGGGCTACCGCTCCGTGATTTTGAAGGAGGAAGGTTTTGTGTTTGGGTATGTAGGGGGCAAGGGCTTTTCCCATTGCGTCGGTTCCGGGTATGGCGAAGGGCACAAGGGCGACCGAGCCGAGGACAATTCCTGCCTCGGGTGAGACGTCATCGGGGATGGTTTTTCCTGCAAGGGCGAGGGCTGTAGCAAAGGGGGGATGGGCGTGCACGACGGCGTGGCAATCAGGGCGATGGCGGTATAGGGTGGTGTGAAGGGCAATCTCGCTGGTGGGTTTTTTCTCTTCCAGGGGATGCCCTTCCAGGGTGGTGAGGACTATGTCATGGGGCAGGAGGTCTGCTTTGATTTTGCCGGAGGGAGTGACGAGGAGCCGTTCTTCATCCAATTTGCAGGATAAGTTGCCTTCGGTGGCACCGATGAGTCCTCGAGCCCAGAGCCTGCGCGCGACTCGACAAAGCGCCTGGCGAAGTTCCTTTTCCTTCATAGGTAGGGAAAAGCCTTCTGGAAGGCTTTTTCTCATTTTGAACGATGAGCGTTTTTTCTTGCCAGTTGTTTTCGCTTGCGTCCTGGATTCGTCTCTTTTTTATGATCCTTGAAGCACTCACAGGGTTTTTGTCGCAGGATTTCCTTTTGTTCGGCGATCGTGTGAAGGAGTGTTCGCTGGATTTTTTTGCCTCGTGCGAGTTTTTTGTCCAGAGGGGAATGGTGTTTATAGCCCCGCCTGGTCATTTCGGCGACGAGCGCTTCGTGTCGTGAGTAGAGTGCAGAGAGTTTCCCAACCCAGCGGAGAGTTTCTGGGTGTCGTGCGTAGCCCCCTTTGCGGTTATGTTTGGTGAGGATGTTCCAGATGGCGTGCAATTCACGGTGCTCGCCCAGCAAGTGTCTTCTGCAGAGGTGTTTGGGATGGATGTCCCAGATTCTCATAGACTTGTTTATTGGGTGAATCAGCGTGGGTATTAAACCAGAGGGGTTGCGATGTTTGTGAGTTTCTTTTTTGCGAGGCGCAATTGGGTGTGGAGTGCGAGGAGCAGGGTGTGCCCAGGGCGGGATTCGAACCCGCACGGGGAAACCCCCAGGGGATTTTAAGTCCCCCGTGTCTACCGTTCCACCACCTGGGCGGGCTTTTAATGATTAGTATATTCGGAGGAAGGTGGTCTTCGTGTGGGAAGGCTCTTAAGGAAAAAAGGGGCTCTTGACGAGCCCCTATTTAAGCACTAAGATAAACAAGGAAGGTAGGGACTATCACTCCTTTCTTCTCTTAGAGAGGGTTGACAGGCAAGTTTTGTGCCATTTTGGGGGGTGGGAAAAGTGCGGGTTCCGCTCCGTTCTATAATTTGACTGATGACACGCCCCTCCTGGGATGATTACTTTATGCAGATTGCGAAGACCGTGAGCACGCGTGCGACGTGCCGTCGGAGGAGTGTTGGGGCGGTGGTGGTACGGGACAGGCGGATTCTCACGACGGGCTACAATGGGGCTCCCCGCGGGGTTCCCCATTGTGAGGAGTGGGGGTGCGACATCACCCAGCGGTGCCAGTTGGCGGCGCATGCGGAGCAAAACGCCATTGCTCAGGCGGCCCTGAACGGGGTTTCCTGCGAGGGGGCGACCTTATATGTAACCTGCCAGCCCTGCACGAGTTGCGCGAAGATGTTGATCAACGCGGGGATTAAGCGGGTGGTTTTTGAGGGGGATTATCCGGATGATTTGGCGCGGGAGTTGTTTTGGTTGGCGGGTGTTGAATTGTGCCGTTATGTGGAAGGTCGTTTGGAGGTTATCAGGGCGAGCAAATGACCTTTGGGGCTTCTTTTGTTTTGTCCTTTTTGACGGTGCTGATTTTGACGCCCTGGGTTAAGCGCCTGGCGGTGCGCTTTATGGCGATAGATCGCCCCGAGGAGGGGCGTCGTGTTCACAAGGTGCCAACACCTCGCTGGGGTGGGATAGCGATTTACGTGGCAGTTGCGGTTTCGTGGTTGGCGGTGTATCCCTTTTCTCACATTGCGGAGGGGGAGGCGACGGTGGGTCCTTATACCGTGAATTCGTTGTGGATTTTCGGGGTTGGGTTGGTGGTGTTGATTTTTGGCTTGGTTGATGATGTGAAGCCGTTGCCTGCATCGGCTCAGGCTCTTTATCTTCTGGGTGCGGGGGTGGTGCTGGCTCATCCTTCGTTGGGGAATTTGCGCATCCAGGGGTTTGGGAAGCCCTTTGCGGAACCCGGGTCTCCGGGGAGTTACATTGCGTTGAGCGAAGTGAACTCGGTGATTTTCACGGCGGTTTTTGTCTTCATCATTGCGAAGACGATGGACACGATAGATGGGATAGATGGTTTGGCGGCAGGGATTGCGGCTATTTCGTCGGCTACGATGTTTGTGCTGGCACTTCATCGTCAGCCATTGATCGGTGTTTTGACGGCAGGCGTTGTGGGAGCGTGTTTGGGTTTTCTCCGCTACAATTATCATCCAGCCCAGATATTTATGGGTACAGGTGGTGCTCAGTTTCTTGGATATTTTCTGGCGGCGGTGAGCACGCAAGGCGTGATGAAAACGGCGGCTACGGTGGCTCTGGTGGTTCCCCTTTTCCTTTTTGGAGTTCAAGTTTTTGATGCGTTATTTGTGGTTGCCAGGCGGTTTTTATCGGGTCAGCCCATTACGAAACCGGATATGAGGCATATCCATCACACCCTGTTAGGGCGCGGACTAAACCAGCGCCAGGCGGTCTGGATCCTTTATTCTGTTTCCTTGATTTTGTGTGTGCTGGCTTTGCTTGTGGTAAAACTTATGACTTAGTGGGCTTTCTTTTTGGTGTCTTCTTTGTGCTTTGATTTTTTCTATGGATTGGTTTCAGGCGTTGATACTCGGTGTGGTTCAGGGGGTTACCGAGTTTCTTCCCATTAGCAGTACCGCTCACATTCGCGTGGTGCCTGCCCTTCTTGGTTGGGATGATCCGGGGTCTGCCTATACGGCGGTGATTCAACTTGGGACCCTTCTTGCTGTTCTGATATATTTTTGGAAGGACCTGGTGGAGGTATTCGTGGGGTGGATTCGGGGTTTGGGGGTCAAGGAGCATCGGGGCACGGAAGCCTATCGGCTGGGTTGGGCTCTCGTGGTAGGGACCCTTCCTATCGTGGTGGCAGGGGTGGCGTTTCAGAAGTGGATTGAGGAGGAGTGGCGTTCGCTTTCCGTCATTGTGGTGACGCTGGCGGTGATGGGGCTGGTGTTGCTGGGTGCGGAAAGGTGGTCCAAAAGGAAGCGTGAGCTGAAGGATGTGAGGGTGGTAGATGGGCTGGTTGTGGGGATATGGCAGGCATTGGCTTTAGTACCAGGCGTTTCCCGGAGTGGCAGTACGCTTTCGGGGGCACTTTTTCTTCACTATAATCGCTCTGCCGGGGCGCGCTTCAGTTTTCTTTTGAGTGTGCCGGCGGTGTTGCTGTCTGGAATTTATGAGTTTATTAAGTACCATCACGTATTTTTGGGCGACGGGTTTGTCCCCGCGGTGGTGGGGACGGCTTCCGCCTTTGTGTCGGGATATTTAGCCATTGACTTTTTGCTCAAGTACCTCAGGACGCACAGCACGGTGGTTTTTGTGGTCTATCGTTTTTTGCTCGCGGTAGTTCTTTTCTCTTTGTTGAGGGCGGGCGTGCTTTCGCCCTGAAGGTTGCGGGGAAACTGGCATTCCTGCTTGCTGGGGGTTTTGCTATCTGGGGAAAGAACGGGATGTGTTGCAGGAAGAGATTGAAGGAACTGGCAAGCAGGAGGGCGTTCTCCCCGTCGTGGGGACGTATACGAAGTTTGACGAGTCGTTTCTGGAGAGCCTTTTAGGTCCTCAGCGTGTAGATGATAACCCCTTATGGCTTCTGGAGGTGGACGAGTACACGGTGATAGAGAATGCTCGCTTGGAGGTGGTGACGGCGGTACCCGAACCCTCCACCTTTTTGATGATAGCGGGGGGTGTTTTGGTTGCGTTGGGGAGGCGATTTCGGAAGGGAAGATAGGAGATTTTCCTGTTGGGTGTTTGCGGGTATAAGTTATTTCAGTGGTTGTTGGAGTATTAGCCCTTCAGGGTGATTTTGCGAAGCATCTTGAGGCGTTAGAGCGTTGTGGTTGCAGGGCGCGTGCTGTTCGGACGCCCGAGGAGTTAGAGGCTTGTGACCGTTTGGTCCTACCCGGCGGTGAGAGCACTACGCTGGGCATTCTTCTCCAGAAGGCGGGTCTGGCAGAGTTGCTTCGGCAGAGGATTATGGAAGGGATGCCCGTATGGGGGACCTGTATGGGAATGATTTTATTAGCGAAGGATATAGAGGGGAGTGACCAATTTCGCCTTGGGGTGCTGGACATCGGGGTCTCCCGCAATGCATTTGGCTCTCAGGTGCACTCTTTTGAGACGGACCTTTGGGTCAAGGGTTTGGATAGTCCTTTTCATGCGGTATTCATTCGGGCTCCGGTGGTGACCCGTGTGGGGAAGGGCGTGGATGTGCTGGCGAAGTATGAGGACAGAGTGGTAGCGGTAAGGCAAGGACGGATTTTAGCCACGGCTTTTCACCCGGAACTCACGGATGATTTGCGGTTTCATCAGATGTTTGCTCAATTGGGGGATGAGTGAGGGGAGGAGGGACCTCTTTTAGGTTTGTTTCCATTCGCGTTCTATGGTTCCTGAGGGCGTAGGGACGTTAGAGATCGCCCACCATTTCAGGTCCAGGTTCATCCTGGTGTTTCCTTCCCTGGGTCGCGCAGGGTTGATTCCACAGAGGTATCGGATAACGAGGTCGCAGTACCAGGAGTGAAAGTAGTCATCAACGCCTCTGAAGAGGCTTGGTTCGTTGGTGAGGGGGTTATAGTGTTCATAGGAAGTGGGTTTGCTTGGATCTCCGTTCAAGAACATAGCGTAGGTCCATTTTTTGAAGATTTCGCCTGCGAGGGACGCGAGCTTTCGGTTGCGCTCTGCACAGACCATAAGACCCTCTATAAGGTGGCTATTGATCATAGGCCAAGTACGTCCGTTCCAGGGGCAGTTTTTGCGGATTCCTTTCCAGAAGCCTTCGGGGGAGAAGAGGGGGTCATTTCGCGAAAGGGAGGGGATGGGGAGGGGTGTCCAGAAGGTTTTTGGGTTGAGGAGATTTTTGGTGAGTTGGGAGATTTGTTTTCGCGAGACTGGGGCTCTGGCTAAGGGATAGAATCCCACGGCGCTGAGGACAGGGGAGAGTTGGATGCGGGTCGTTTGGTTGGTGGGTGATTTTTGCCATAAGGCATCTTTGAAGAAGCCTTTTTTTTCGTCCCACATATGTTTGAGCAAGCCTTTTCGGAGTTGGGAGAGGCGCTTGAGGTTTCGCATAGCAGAGGCTTCGTCCCCGATGGTGCGGAACCAATGGGTGAGCACCGTGCGGAGCCGAAGGGCGTAATAGGTAGCGTCCACGCCTTTTAGTTGGAAGGGTTGATCCTGGTCTGCTTTGGGGTTAGCGAAGAGATAGCGTGGGGAATATTCTTGCCCTGTTTCGTGTTGGGAGCCGACGTCTATCATTCCGGAGTGTTGCGCATCGCGAGCGGTGTCCAGGAAGGTGGCGTATTTTTCAAACTGTGAGAGGATTTCCGGGAGGTCGTCGGGGTGCCAGAGAGTGAAGAGGGCGTCCAGAGCATCTCCCCAGTTGGTGTGATAGAAGTCGCGGGGTGGGCGGAAGGAATAGAGGTGTCCTGGGAAGGAGCCATCCTCGCGTTGGGCGGTGAGGAAGTTTTGGACGATTCCCCTGGCGAGGGTGCCCCCGTGAATCCAGACTGCTTCTCGGATGTGGGCGGGTGCGGAATAGGCGATGAGGTTTCTAAAAGGACCTACCCCTTCAAAGGTGCAGGGGTAGGTTAGGTTGCCCAGCGGTACTTCAACGGCGTTCAAAAACAGGACGTACCAGCGATACCAATAGTAGCGGGTGATGAGTTCGTCACTGCAGGAAAATTGGGGGACGGATTGGAAGCGCCGTTCCCAGGCACGGGTGGAGGCACGGAGTGAGTCCCTCTGGATTTCTTTCTGCAGGGAGGTGAGGGCGGATTCCCTTGAGGTTCCTGCGCAGGCGACGACTTTTAGGGGTTGTGAGGTAGTCCATCGGTAATGCAGGAGCAGGTGTCTGTTGCCTGGTGGTTTTTTAGTGAACAGGGACTTGAGCCCTCGTGGTCCCATAAGTTCTCGTGCGGGACAGTTTTCCCAGGAGGGGTTTGTGTTGCCGGGATCGCTTGGGCAGGTGGCAAAGGTGATTCTTTTGAGGTTGGCTCCGAGGGCAATATAAAAGGCCCCTTTGGGTTCTGATGGAGGGAGGCTGGGTATTGGAAACTCTGAGACCGCTTCTGTTCCCAGGCGCCATTCTTCAGGGGGTTGTGCCCAGTAGATTTTGTGTTCCCAACTCCAGGCTTGGGCGCGAGGGGAAGGATTTTCTCCAGGAGCGTGTATCACTCCGGATGCTTCTCGGGTTGGTTTTTGAAGCGACCATACAATGACGTCCCAGGGCTCGGCTGACTCGCGTTCAAAAACGGAGACCCAAGCTTGAAGGGGCGTGACGCACCGTGTTTCTTTCAGGGTGCCTGTGGGATGGTGGTGATGGAGGATAATCCTGTCAGGGCGCCATTCTATCAGTTCGGAGTGAAAGGAGAGGGGTTTTCCTTTTTCGGTGAGGAAAAAGAGGGTGAAGAGGTGTTCCAGTCGGATGTCTACGAAGTGGCTTTCGTCCCAGAATCCCGGGGTGAGAAGCCATAGGGGTTGCGTGGGGGCAAAGAGGGCACCCGTGGTGCCCGCCAGCGCCCATTTATCCCTTCGGGCAAGGAGGTTCAAGGCGTCCATAGGGGTAATTACTTTAATTTAGGGTAATAGGTTTTTGAGGGGGTATGGGAAAAGGCGCAGGTCGGGAAGATAGAGGGTTCATAGGCATCAGCATATCCCTGTCAAGGGTTCCCTTCGCAAGGTGTTGGGGCAGGCAGGGCTTGACACGGGGTTCCTGAAGGGGGTATAAGGGGGGCGTGGTTCTTGCCTGGTTGACGCAAAGGATGATGATGCGCCGCCCGAGCACGGGAGCGGGGTCTCCGTGCCGGGCATAGAGGCTATTTAGGATTTCAGCCCCCCGTCCACATCCCCCCTTTCTCCCGGAGGCTCGGGCAGAGTCTGAAGGTCCTTAGGGACTTTTTGTTTTTCCCTGACTTTTCACTCATTTGACTTTTTGTTCTGGAGGATTCTATGAAGAAATTGGGATTTCACACTCTTGCCATTCACTCTGGTCAACCGAATGATCCGGCGACCGGGGCTGTGAGTTTTCCTGTTTTTCAGACCTCTACTTTTGCTCAGGAGGAGCCGGGGGTTCACAAGGGTTATTGTTATTCTCGCACGGGGAATCCCACTCGCACCGCCCTGGAGGAGAACCTTTCTGCTTTGGAGGGTGCGAGTTATGGATTGGCGTTTGCGAGTGGTCTTTCCGCAATCAACACAGTGATGAACCTTCTTGAGGTTGGAGACCACGTGGTTGCGGGCCGTGATTTGTATGGTGGTTCATATCGTCTCTTCACCAAGGTTTATGGGAAGTTTGGGATTCGTTTTTCCTTTGTGGACACGACGGATCTCAGCGAGGTGGAAAAAGCCCTGGCTCTCGGGGCAAGGCTTTTGTGGTTAGAGACTCCTTCCAATCCCCTTCTCGGCGTTACGGATATAGAGGGTTGCGTTCGCCTTGCCCGTGCGCGGGGTGTGATCACGGTGGTGGACAATACGTTTGCGACGCCTTATCTCCAGCGTCCGTTAGAGATGGGTGCGGATATTGTAGTTCATTCCACTACCAAGTACTTGAATGGTCATGCGGATGTTATTGGTGGTGCGTTGGTGACGAATCGTTCTGATCTATTTGAGGAGTTGAAGTTCTATCAAAATGCCATTGGGGCTGTTCCGGGCCCGTGGGATTGTTTTTTGGTTTTGCGGGGGACGAAGACCCTTGCATTACGGATGGAACGTCACTGTTCCAATGCGCGAGCCATTGCGCAGTTTTTGGTTGGGCATCCCCGAGTGGCGAAGGTTTATTACCCCGGGCTTGCGGAGCACCCTCAACACGGTGTTGCTCGTCGCCAGATGAAGGATTTCGGGGCAATGGTTTCGTTTGAGTTGCGTGCGGAGCCAGGGCGCGAGTTGCTGGAAGCGCGTGAGTTCACACGCAGGGTGCGATTGTGGACTCTTGCCGAGAGCCTCGGGGGACCCAAATCTTTGTTGTGCCATCCCGCTACGATGACGCATGCCTCTATGGAGCGGGAGGTTCGCCAGCGGATAGGGATTACAGATGGTTTGCTCCGGCTATCCGTTGGACTTGAGGATGTGGAGGATCTGATTGCGGATCTGGACCAAGCCCTAACCCACGTGGGTGACGCAAAGGGGGTGTCCTCGCAGAAATGAAGGTGGTAAGGGTGATTTTATTGGGATGTGGCACGGTTGGGGGGAGTTTGGTCCGCTTGCTTCAAGGTCATCGGGACCACGTCAGGCGTCGGTGGGGCGTGGAGTTTCTCCTTTCGCGAGTTTTGGTGAGGGATCTGTCCAAGCCGAGGCCTGGGGTCCCACGGTCTCTTTTGACGCGGTGTGCGGAGGAGGCGCTTGCTTCTCCAGGAGAGGTGGTGGTGGAAGTCATTGGTGGAATACAGCCGCCCCGGAGCCTGGTGGAGCGCGCTCTGGAGATGGGGCGATATGTGGTGACGGCGAATAAGGCTCTTCTTGCTCGTTACGGTGTGGAGTTACATCGTTTGGCGCGGGAGCGAGGAGTGGGAATTGGTTTTGAGGCGAGTGTGTGCGGTGGGCTTCCCATCGTTCGGGTACTCACCGAGGGATTGGCGGGGGACCGAGTGCGGTCTCTCACCGGGATCCTTAATGGGACGTGCAACTATGTGCTCACGCGTATGGCGAAGGAGGGATTGAGTTTGGATGAGGCGGTTCGCCGAGCTCAGGAACTGGGCTTTGCGGAGTCTGATCCGTATATGGATCTTTCGGGCAAGGATTCGGCACAGAAGTTACTGATACTTTCGGGTTTGGCTTTTGGGGAGGCTGTTCTTGAAGAAGCGGTGGCTGTGGAAGGGATACTGGGGATGGATGGGGAGCGGGTTCGTCGGGCTTACGCAGAGGGGAGGGCGGTGAAACTTGTTGCCCGTGCTCGGATGAGTTCTGGCAGGTTGGAATTGCGCGTGGGGCCAGAGTTTTTGCCTTTATCTCATCCTTTGGCACGGGTGGATGATGAGTACAACGCCGTGATCATTGAGGGGGAGGGGTGTGGAGAGATTTTGCTTTGCGGACGCGGTGCGGGGGGAGTTCCGACCGCTTCGGCAGTTCTGGCGGACCTTATCCAGTTTGCGGTGGACGGGGTGGGGAGGGGTGGGATGGTTTGCTGGGCGTTTAACCAGTAACTCTTTTTGTGGCTTTTGGTGTCGGGGGACACTTTTTTCTGGGGATAGTGGTTTTGGTGGACGGGGGGGTTAAAATAAAGGTTATGAGTCTGGCTTGGATTGGGTTAGTTGCGGGTTTGATGTTTTTGGTGGCGTATGGGCTTTATGGTAGGTTTCTTTCGCGCTTTTTCCGGTTGGATTCTTCGGCACCCACGCCTGCTTTTGAGCAGAGGGATGAGGTGGATTTCGTTCCGACGGATGCGAGATATTTGATAAGCCAGCATTTTGCGGCGATTGCGGCGGCGGGTCCGATTGTGGGTCCGATTTTAGCAGGGATGATGTTTGGCTGGGTCCCCGCTATTCTCTGGATTGTTTTTGGTGCCATTTTGATAGGTGGGGTGCACGATATGGGCGCGTTGGTGGCGAGCATTCGCCACAAGGCTCGGAGCATCGCGGAGGTGGTCCGGGAGCATATGACTCCTCGTTCGTATCTTTTGTTTTTGGGCTTCATCTGGCTTGCGCTGGTGTACATCATAGTGGCTTTTACCGATTTAGTGGCGGCTTCGTTTGTTGGTAATCAAGTCCTTGAGAGCGGAGTGACGGTGCTTGGGGGAGGCATTGCCACGTCTTCTATTCTTTACTTACTGCTTCCGGTTGGGATGGGGCTATTGTTGCGTTTCACAAAGATAGGCTTGCTTCCTTTGACGATAATCTTTTTACCGTTGGTTGTGGTGGCGATTGTGGTGGGGCAATATTTCCCTGTTGAGCTTTCTGCTCTGCTTGGCTCTGAGATGGCGGCGCGGAAGGCGTGGGGCGTGCTGATTCTCCTTTATTGTGTTGTGGCTGCTTTGTTACCGATGTGGTTGTTGTTACAGCCGAGGGGTTATCTGGGAGGTTTGTTTTTGTTTAGTTTTTTAGTTATTGGGTTGTATGGCCTTTTCTTTGGAGGGAAGACTCTTCAATATCCTGCGTTTCGCGGGTGGGATGTTGGAGGGCAGACGTTATTTCCTATTTTGTTTATCACTGTGGCGTGCGGGGCGTGTTCGGGATTTCACTCCCTCATTGCTTCTGGCACGACGAGCAAGCAGTTGCGCAAGGAGACAGATTCGCGTTTTGTGGGTTATGGGGCGATGTTGATGGAAGGGATGGTGGCGGTGATAGCTCTGTCAACGGTGATGATTCTGGCGCCCGATTCCCCTTTGATTGCGGGAGGAGAGCCTAAGCCCAACTATATTTTTGCGAGTGGGATTGGGGGAGTTTTGCAAGAGAACTTCGGAGTTCCTGCCTTGTTTGCGGTTTCGGTGATGCTTATGGCTTTTACGACGTTTGTGTATGACACGTTGGATGTGTGCACTCGTTTGGGGCGATATGTGCTTCAAGAACTTTTTGGGTGGAAGGATAGGCTTGGTGCGTGGATGGCAACGGTGGCGACGGTGGGGTTGCCTATGCTGTACCTGTTGTTTGCGCCGAGTGATGGGAAGCCTCTCTGGCAGGTGTTCTGGGGTTTGTTTGGAGCGAGCAACCAACTTTTAGCGGGATTGACCTTGTTGGGATTGACCGTGTGGTTGTGGCGGAAGTATCACACGGTCTGGGCTTTCGTGGTAACGGGCGTTCCTTTTGCGTGGATGTTTACGATGAGCACTTGGTCGTTGATAAAGACGGTGATGGATGAGGTTCAAAGGGCGCACGGTTTGAATCCGGTGTTTTGGGTAGCGGTGGTGCTGATAGGATTGGCGGTGTTGATGTTGGTAGAGGGGGCACGCTCGCTTTTTGAGGAGCGTCCCCCCGTCAAGCCCGCGCCTGCCCCCACGAGTTAGGAGGTTAGGGGTTCTAACGCAGAGGTGCAGTGAGGGCATCGGGTTGCGAGGGCGTTGACGGACAATTGGCAGAAGGGGCAGGGTCGTTCCTTGGGTGTTGCGGATTCCGCTTCTCGCTTGAGACGGTTGATGGCTTTGACAATAAAGAAGAGGACCGCGGTAATGATGAGAAATTTCACGAATGCACTGATAAAGAGCCCGTAGTTCCACGTGACTGCTCCTGCGGAGCGGGCTTCCGCTAATGTGGCGTAAGGTCCTTCCGGGTTACCGTGCTTTAGAACCAGAAAGAGGTCGGAAAAGTCCACATTCTGGAGCAGGAACCCGATGGGTGGCATCATCACATCATTCACGAGAGAGTTGACGAGTGCTCCGAAGGCGCTTCCCAGCATAATGCCAACAGCCATATCCACCATACTGCCTTTCATTGCGAATTCTTTGAACTCTTTGAGCATAGTGTTCCTCCGTTCAGATAGGGTTTTAGAGATTGTATCCTGATGAGTTGGGGGAGGGATGGGGGATTTCGGGCAGGATTTTTGGGAGGGATTGAGGAAAAGGAGTTTTATGAATTTGGGCAACGAGACTTTGAAGGATGGTCTCTTTTTGACGAGGAAGGAATTTTTTGCTGTTCTGGGTGCCCTGGTTTGGGCTGGGGGATGGCGTTCTGCCCCGCAAGGGGGTGAGGCTCAGGGAACTCCTGTAACCCTTGAGGAATTGAAGTCGGCAGAAAGGTTGGCGGGCTTGGAGTTCACCGAGGAGCAACGCCAGCAGATTCTTTCGGCGGTGCAGAGGAATGTGCAGGAGATTCAGCGTTTACACTCATTGAGTTTTGACTACACTTTAGAGCTTCCCCTTGTCTTTCGTCCCGGTCCGGTGCCTGCGGAAGATCGGTTGGGAGTGTTTCTTCCTTTTGAGCGAGGAGAGACTCGGCGCCCTTCTTCCGATGAGGAATTGGCTTTTCTTTCGGTGCGAGAACTTGCAGGTCTCATCCGCACGAAGCAGATTTCTCCGGTGGAGCTGACGAGGCTTTATCTTGAGCGTTTGACTCGTTATGGTGAGAAACTTCAGTGCCTGGTTACGCTCACGGACGGTTTGGCAATGGAGCAGGCTCGGCGTGCGGAGAGGGAGATTATGCGCGGGGAATATAGGAGCATCCTTCACGGGATTCCTTATGGTGTGAAGGACCTCTTTGCGGTTCGTGGGTATCCCACGACGTGGGGTTCGGAACCCCATAAGGATCAGGTGTTTGATTACGACGCTTCGGTGGTGGAGAGGCTTTCGGAAGCGGGAGCGGTGTTGGTAGCGAAGTTGAGTTTGGGGGCTCTTGCGCAGGGGGATATTTGGTTTAAGGGTCGGACAAGGAATCCGTGGAACCCTGAGCAAGGTTCCAGTGGTTCCTCTGCGGGTTCTGCGTCTGCGACCGCTGGCGGTCTTGTGGGCTTTGCCATCGGGACAGAGACATTAGGGTCTATTGTGTCGCCCTGTCATCGGTGTCGGGTAAGTGGGTTGAGACCGACGTACGGGCGCGTGAGTCGCTTTGGGGCGATGGCAGTGAGTTGGACGATGGACAAGATTGGTCCCATTGCGCGCACCGTAGAGGATTGTGCTTATATTTTTGGAATCATCCAGGGTTTTGATGTTAGGGATGCGTCCAGCGTTTCGGCGAGTTTCACCTGGCCCCCCAGCCTCAGTCTTTCTGCGTTGCGAGTGGGTTATTTAGTGGAGCCAGGAGTGGAGGTGAGCGAAGTTAGGGAAGCAATAGAGCGAGAGGAGTACCTTCAAGTGCTTCGGCGTTTGGGGGTTTCTTTAGAGCCGGTGCAATTTGAGCGGATGTATCCAGGGGTGAATTTGATTTTGGGAGTGGAGTCTTCGGCGGCCTTTGATGAGTTCACGCGGAGTGAACGGATTAACGAGTTACGGAATAGCGCCTGGCCTCGCACCTATCGGACGCATCGGTACATTCCTGCTGTGGAGTATCTTCAGGCACAAAGGGCTCGTGCTTTGATGATGCAGGAGTTCCACCGGAGATGGGGTGGCTTGGATTGTGTGGTGGCGCCGGGGCGTGGGGGTTCTTTGCTGACGATAACGAATTACACGGGGCATCCCCAGGTGCTTGTTCCTGATGGTGTGGATGCGGAAGGGGCGGAGAGGAGTGTCTCCTTCTTTGCTCCCCTTTATAAGGAAGAGGTCGCCCTTTTTCTTGCTAAGGCTTATCAGGAGGCGCGGGGGTTTCATAAAAAGCATCCTGACTTGAGCGTGCTTGACGGCTGAGAGAGCAGGGGGAGACTATGGCTTGAGGGTTGCGGGTTTTGGGGGCGAAGTTTTCTTCGGGTTTTCCCGCACGGTGACGCGAAGGATGCGGTCTCCCCGGCGGATTTTATCCACCACTTCCATTCCCCTGGTGACCTTTCCTAAGACGGCATAACTCCGCCAGAGGCGTAGCCAATCCTGCTTCAGGACAAATATCTGGGAATCGCCTCCCACTTGTAAGCCGGTGCTGGCAATCCCGCACACTCCTCGTGTGAAGTCCACATCGCTTTCTTCAAAAGGGAGTTGCTTCCCACTTCCGCCTGATAAGACTTCCTGGGAGTTCAATGGCTTGTCCTTACTGGCGGGTGCTCCCCATTGCACCACCCAACTTTCCACGCGATGGATGCGCTGTCGATTATAAAATCCCTTTTTGGCGAGGGAGACGATATGGGCAACGGTTTTGGGGGAGGATTTGGGGTCTGTGGTGATTTCAAATACGCCCCTATTTTCCACAGTGATGATGAGGACAGGTCCTTGAGGGTTATATTCTTTCAAGACCCTCAGGGGGGCGTCGTGGGGCGCATAGAGGGCGAGCCAGAGCATCCACATAGCGTAGAGATTACCTGACAGGGCGAGGGTTTGGGAGCTCTATTGGGGTGTTTTGCCTTTTACAGTGGAGTCATCCCTTTGGTGTTATGTTTTCAAAATCTATGTAGTCGGCGCGTATTTTTGAAAGTTCTCTTTGAAGGGTGATGAAGTGATGGTACATCCCTTTTCGTGCCATAAGTTCTTCATGGGTTCCTATTTCTATGAGCCTGCCTTCGCTGAGGACCAGGATCCTGTGGGCATTCTGGAGCGTGCTGAGCCGATGGGCGATGACGAAGACGGTTCGTCCAGGCGTCAGGTTTTGTATGGCTTGTTGAATGGCGCGTTCCGCTTCCGTATCCACGCTGGATGTCGCTTCATCCAGAATGAGGATTTTGGGGTTGTGGAGGATTGCCCTGGCGATAGCAATGCGCTGTCTTTCTCCCCCGGAAAGCCTTTGCCCTCTTTCGCCCACGTGGGAATCATATCCGTCGGGGAAATGGACGATGAAGTTATGGGCATTGGCTGATTTGGCACAGGCGATGATCTCCTCAGGGGAAGCGTCCGGGTTTCCGTATGCGATGTTGTGACGGATGCTCCCGGGAAAAAGGTAAGGGTCCTGGGGCACCACGCTGATGACTTTTCTGAGTTGGGCGGTGTCTATATCGCGGAGGTCCACTCCATCCAGGGTGATGCGCCCTTCGGTGGGGTCATAGAATCTCAGGAGGAGGTTCATAAGGGTAGTTTTTCCGCTTCCGCTGGGACCTACAATGCCAATCATCTCGCCGGGATGGGCTTCAAAGGAGACATCGTGAATCACTTCGTGGGCAACCTGATAGCCGAAGGAGACATTTTCAAAGCGGATGTGTCCTTTTACTTCGGGCAGGATGACGGGATTTTTGGGCGGGCGGACTTCGGGCAGGGTATCCAGCACTTCAAAAACGCGCTCGGCAGCGGTCAATCCCCTGCTTGTCCAGTCCACGACGCGGGTAAGCACTTGCAGGGGACCCTGGAGCATAGCGAGGTAGGTGATGAAGGCTATGAGTTCTCCATAGGTCAGGGTTCGGTTAAGGACTGCAAGCCCTCCCACGAACCAGATGAGCACTGCCCCGATGCTCACGGAGAGGGTGATGAGGGGGAAGAAAGTTGCCCAGACGGTTTCCGCGGTATAGGCGGTGTTTGCGAGGTCCTGGATTCTTTTAGAGAACCTTTCCACTTCCCTTTGTTCCGCATTGAACGCTTTGACGATTCGCATCCCCCCCAGAACGCCGGTCAGGGCACCCGAGAGCCGTGACCAGTTGTGCCAATACCTTCTCCAGACCCTCATAATGCGCGTTCGGAATTTTCTAACCAGCAAGAGGATGACGGGAATGGGGAGGAGAGTAAGGAGAGCGACTTGCCAGTTCAGAACAAACATAACGATGGGTATGGCGATGAGGAGCAGGCCTTGCGAAAGGAGCATAGGTATGGCATCCACGAGGGTTTCATAAAGGGCGCCCGTGTCGTTGGTTATTCTTGAGAGTACGCTTCCCAGAGTCCTACGGTCATAGAAAGAGAGGGAAAGGGCTTGCAGATGCTCAAAGAGCCTTTTTCGGACATCCACAATGACTTTATTTCCAAGCCAGGCGCTGAGCCAGAAGCGAGAGACCTGTATTCCCGTGAGGAGGAGTTTGGAGGCAATGAGAGCGCCGAGGAGGGCATAGAAGACAGGCAGATTGCCGTGAGGAATGAGGACATTATCTACTAAGAGTTTTTGAAGGTAGGGGGGCGTGAGGTCCACAAGAAGAGTGAGGAGGAGCAGGAGAGCGCTTAGGGCGACCTGGCGCTTGTAAGGTTTCAGAAAGGAGAGGATCCTGCGGAGGGTTTCTCCCCGGTTGAGGCAGTTTTCGCAGATGCTGGTGTCCTCGGGGAGGGGTCTTTTGCATTTCGGACAGACTCGGCGATACTCGGTGATGCTGATGGGGAGCCCTGCCTTGAGTCGGGTGAGTTGTTTAGCGCCTGCGGTGAGTTCAGGAGATCGCGCTGCGGTTGCCCGTAGCAGTTCCACTACGCTTCCCTGATACACAGCGGTGAGAGCACCTGCGTCTACCAGTTCTTCGTAGGCAAAGTGATTGAGTTCCCGAAGGGGATAACGTGCCACGGTGACTGCGGATGAGCTGGATGGGGAGGGCTTTTCCAGGCGCAGGACTTCGGATTCGGTGGCAATAAGCCAAGATTGCCCATATCTGCCTTGAGAATCCAGGTCTGATTCCAGGATATATAGGGGAGGCTTACCGTCTGGAGTTTCTAAGATATCCTTGGCCTGGGGTGGAGAGACGGTGATCACGTTAGATTAGTTTACATTGAGTAGCAGAAAGATGCAAAAAAGTTCCGAATTGGGGTAAAAGGAGATAAGGAGTGATGGTGAGATGATAAGTGAGCGCGTTCGCGAACTTCGGCGGTTGGTGGAGCAATTTGATTTGAACAAGCATCCCTTTTACGTGGCGTGGCGGGAGGGTACTTTGCCCCCCGAAAAACTTGCGGGGTATGCCCACGAATACGAGGGTTTTGTGAAGTGTGTGGGGGATGCCTGGGATTCCCTTGGGATGCCTCATTATGGTGAAGAGGAACGCAGGCACCATAAACTTTGGATGGATTTCATAGAGGCGGTTTCAGGGCATCCCAAGACGACTTCCGGGGCTACCCTGAAGGGAACCCAAGCCCTGGAGAACTGTGCGAGGGCTCTTTTTTCTCAGGTGCCTGAGGCGGCGGGAGCCCTCTATGCCTTTGAGTATCAACAGCCGACCACTTCAGAAATAAAACTGAAAGGCTTGCGGGACCATTATTCCGTGGGGGAGAAAGGCGAGCGCTATTTTGCGGAGCACGCAGGCGAGTGGGGAGAGGTGGAAGATTTAGAGCGCTACATAGAGGGTGTGGACGAGGGGGAATTTGCCCGGGTTTGTGCGGCGTGCGCCTTAATGAGTGCTGCGCTCTGGTGCGGGTTGGACAGCGTGTGGTTGGAGGATGGGGAGCGGTATAAGAACCCTTGTTAGGATAACGGGCAAGTTACTTAGGTTTTCATTTATTTGGGTGGGAGGTTTTTGGTTTGTCTCGGCACATAATGGCTTTTGTTTATGCTGGAACGCGTGGCGGTTTTGACTTCTGGAGGCGATGCCCCTGGGATGAACGCCTGTATTCGGGCGGTGGTTCGTGCGGGGTTGGGGCGGGGTGTTCAGGTTTTTGGAGTTCGGCGGGGGTATGAGGGGTTGATTGATGGGGAGATTGTTCCGATGGGGTCGCAGGATGTGGGTGGGATTATCAGTCGTGGGGGGACAATTCTGCGTAGTGCACGGAGTCAGAGATTTTTGGAGAAGGAGTGGAGGTCAAAAGCTTATACCCAGTTAGTGGAGCGAGGGATTCAGGGCTTGGTGGTGATAGGAGGGGATGGGACGTTGCGGGGGGCTCATGTGTTTTGTTCGGAGTTTGATATTGGGGTGATGGGGGTGCCCGCTTCCATAGACAATGACATTCCTTTGACAGAGTTGAGCATTGGTTTTGATACTGCGGTGAACACAGCCTTGGAGGCGGTTGACCGTGTGCGGGACACCGCCTATTCCCACGAACGGGTTTTCGTCATAGAGGTGATGGGGAGGCGGAACGGCTTTATTGCCCTGGAGGCGGGTCTTGCGGGGGGGGCGGAGGCAATATTGATTCCCGAGGTGCCCTATAGCCTTCACGAGGTTTGTGCTCGGCTGAAGGCGGGTCATGAGCGGGGGAAGCGTAGTAGTATCATCGTGGTTGCGGAAGGCGCGGGGAGTGCGGCGAAGGTGCACGATTTTATTCGGGAGCATACGGGTTATGAAGCACGGTATCTGGTTTTGGGTCATATGCAGAGGGGGGGCAATCCGACCGCGATGGACCGAGTGTTAGCAACCCGTTTGGGTGCTTTTGCGGTGAACGAACTGATTAACGGCGAACGGGACAAGATGGTGGGGGTGGTGGGAGACAAGGTGGTGAGTTTTCCCCTGGAAGAGGTGTTTCGGGCAAGGCGAGAGATTGATTCCGAGCGCCTTCTTTTGGTGGAGGTGATGGCGCAGTGACTTACTGGGCGTTTGGCATAGCGAAGGAATTTCCCCATGGGGATTTGGGTAAGGAATGGTTGTCTTTGAGTTTGTTGGGTAAGGTGAGAATATGATGAGCGTTGGTTGTTTTTTGAGTGGTGTGCTCTTTTTTGGCATCGTGCCTTTTGGTGAGGGCGTTTCTTTTTCGGAATGGAAGGGAGATTCGGGGGTGGAGGGGCATTCTCGCTCGCGGAGCCCGTGGCAGGTTGCCTTTTATGGCGGGCGCTCGTGGACCCAGCCGAGTGAGATCACTCTTCATTTGCCAGGGCAAAACACCCTTTTGCGATTTGAGGGGGTGCGTTATTCGGACCGTTCGTTTGAGATGCCCATTTATTATGGCGTGCGGGTTAATTATTTTCTTCCTGAGAATCCTTCTGTTGTGTTGGGGGTAGAAGTTTTACACAATAAGGTTTATGCTCAAACGGATAGGAACGTTAGAGCCATCGGGATAGAGAATGGCGTTCCCGTAGATCGGAACCAGAGGTTATCTGATACGATTCAGAAGTTTGATATTTCCCATGGAGTGAACTACCTCACTTTCAATGCGATGTATCGCCCGGTAGAATGGCAAAAGGGGCGTTTGGTGCCCTATGCAGGGGTTGGCTTAGGGGTGCTGTTATTGCATCCGGAAAATCGTGTGGGAAACCAGGCGCGGGAGCAGTGGGAGTGGGACGGCTTTGGCTGGCAGGTGTTTTTGGGTGGCGAATATGAGTTGACGGATACGTGGAGTCTGTTCCTGGAATATAAGTACACGAACTCTTCGGTAACGGTTAAGGTGGTGGATGGTTGGGCGGACACTCGGTTACGGACGCATCATATTGCCTTTGGCTCTGCTTATCGTCTTTAGGGTTGTTTTTTTAGGATGGGATTGGGGTATTCGTGAGAGATATGCCCTGGAGTCTCCGCCTGCTGATCCTGTTCTGGGCTGTCGTTTTGGTGCTTGGGTTTGCGGTTTGTTCCAGTTGGGGTGATGGGTGGATATGGGGTTTAGAGAGTGCAGGGGGGAAGACCTGGAACATTCTGGGCACTTCTCGGGACAGGGATGGCGTGGTTTTTTCCCTTGAGGCGGTGCGCCCCGAGCGTCGCTTGAAGATTTCTTCGGTTTCCCCGACTCTGGCGTATCAAACGGTGGGCTTGCGTTTCCTCTCTTCCACCTCGCTTGGGGGGGATGTGAGGAGCCTTCAGGGGGTGTGGTTCAGTCTGGGCGGGAGGTGGGTGGTGACGGGTGGTCCCCGTCAGAACCTTTTTTGGGAGGCGGGCACAGGCGTTTTGTTTTTGGACAACACCACTTTAGATGTAGACAGCAAGTTTAGTTTTGCGAGTTATATTGGTTTTGGCTCCTATTTCAATGGGAGTCCCCGTTCTCCGAGGCTTGGTGTTCGGATAACGCACATCAGCAATGGGGGCATCAAGCCGAGGAACCGTGGTCTCAATTTAGTTCAGTTGGTGGTGGGTGTGCCCCTGTGATTTAGGTATTCTCGGGTGTGGCTGGACGGGTCTGGACAACGCGCCTGCAGATACTGAGCAATGTGCTCCCAATGGTGCCCTTTTGTCCTTTTCCTTTTCTGGCGGTTTGGTTGGAGTCGCAGGGGAAGATGGGGATGGCGATTGCGGTTTGGGTGGCTTCTCCTTTGATTTTATGGGCTTCCATTAATTTTTTGGCTCTCGCTTTCAATGAAGGCTTGAGGCGCCGGTTGAAGCCGTTGGTTTTTTCGGTGAGTGGCGAGCCAGCGTTGAGGATGTGGTTCGTGGGTTTGGGGATGCAAGGGAGGAGGCAGTTGCTTCATCCTCACTATGATGTGGGATGGCTTCTCCTTTATAGCGAGGAAATAGTTTTTGTTGGCGAGCGGGAGCGTCTCTTGTTGAAGAAGACGGAACTTACCGGCATAGGCTATTCTCCCAACATTCATTCTCTGGTGGGGTTAGGGCGGTGGGTAGTCATTGAGGGAAGGACGTCCAAGGGGCGCCTGCGTTTTTTGGTGGAGCCACGCGAGCGCCGGACGCTTTTGGGGAATTTGCTTTTAAGCAAGCAAATGGCTTATGAGGTACGGAAGTGGTGGCTTGGAAAGCGGTAGAATGGGAGCGTGTTGATGTGCAAGAAGACGATACGGGATTGCGAAGTTACGGGGAAGCGTGTCCTTATCCGCTGTGATTTCAATGTTCCCATCAATGAGGCAGGGGAGATTACGGATGACCGTCGCATTCGGGAGGCATTGCCCACCCTTCGGTATGTTTTAGAGCGCGGGGGCGTGGCAATTATGATGAGCCATTTCGGGCGCCCTAAAGGGAAAGACCCTCGGTATTCCCTTCGGGGAGTTGCAAGCAGGTTATCCGAGTTGCTGGGCAAGCCTGTGGAGTTGGCGCCTGATTGCGTGGGGGAAGAGGTGCGAAAGCGGATTTCGGAATTGGCTCCCGGTGAGGCAATCCTTTTGGAGAACGTTCGTTTTTATGCAGAAGAGACGGAGAACGATCCCGAGTTTGCGAGGAAGCTTTCGGAGTTAGGGGACCTGTTTGTGAACGATGCGTTTGGGAGTGCTCATCGGGCGCATGCGAGCACGGAGGGGGTTGCTCACTTTCTCCCTTCCGTTGCGGGGTTTTTGATGGAGAAAGAGATTGAGTTTCTTGGAAACGCGATAGAGAATCCCCGGCGCCCCTTTGTGGCGGTATTGGGAGGCGCCAAAGTGGGCGATAAGATTGAGGTGCTGGAGAATTTAGTGAAAAAGGTGGATGGGCTTTTGATTGGAGGGGCAATGATGTTCACTTTTATTAAGGCTCAAGGGGGGGAAGTCGGTGGGTCCCTGGTGGATGAAGAGCACCTGGATTTTGCGAAGTCGTTTCTAAAAGGATATCAATCCCGAGTGGTGCTTGCAGAAGATGTTATAGCGGTTTCGGATATAAAGGAGGGGGCGGATGGAGAAGTTGTTCCCAGCGAAAAGATTCCTGTTGGGAAAAAGGGAGGAGACATAGGTCCCCGTGCCAGGCAAACCTTTTCGGACCACATTCGTCCTGCGGGGACAGTTCTCTGGAATGGTCCGATGGGTGTTTTTGAGGTGCCTTCCCTTTCGGAGGGGACACGCGCGGTAGCCACGGCGATGGCAGAGTGTTCGGGTGTCACCATCGTGGGAGGGGGTGACACTGCTGCGGCGGTGGAGCAGTTTGGGGTCTCGGAGAAACTCACCCACGTGAGCACGGGAGGGGGAGCGAGCCTGGAGTTCCTCGCGGGCAAGATTTTGCCAGGAATTGCGGTGCTGGAGGATGCGGGATGATGAGAGTGAAGCGAGCCATTGGGCTTCTGTTGTGCCTGTTCCTTTTCGTGGTGGGGGGGCTCTTCGGGCTTAGTTGCAGGAGCGACTCTTCCACGAAGGGGGGGCTTCCTGCTTCTCCCCCGTCGGAGAGCCGAGTTCAGGAGGGCACCTCCGGGGAGGAGGTTTCCGTTGGAGACAAGGCGGTGGAGCGGAGTGGGGAACTTTCGTCGCCTCTGGAGCGCGAATTGGGCTTGCCCTTTTATCCAGGGAGCGAGGACACGAAAGAGAGCAGTCGCAGTGCGGGTGGAGGCTATATCAGTGTTCGGACGACCAGGGATTCAGTGGAAGAGGTTGTGCGTTTCTATAAATCCCGCCTGCCCCATCTGGATAACGAGGTGGTTCTGCCGGGTTCCGTGACGATTTTAGCAGAGCACGAAGGTCGCAAGGTTTTTTTGCTCGTTACTCGCGAAGGCGAGATTACTCGCATCACTCTAAACGTGAGCGAGAAGGAATAAATCCCCGCCCCCAGGAGGGGGCAAAGCGTCTTATGACTTTTTCGGGATGGCTTGTTTACAGGGAAATGGGAGAAGAACTGGTTCCCGCTTCCACGATGACCATATTCCCGCGCTGTTCCTGGAGGGTGAAAGTCATCCACACGGTTTGCCTGCGGTTGGAGGGGTCAATGAAGTCGTGTTGTGCGACGACGCGGTAGTAGTTCCCCTCTGCTCTTCGGACGCTCACGATGCGGAAGTCTGTGGTATAGACGCTGTAGATGAGGTCTGCGGTGATGTCATAGTAATCGTCTGTGCTCATTGAATAAGCGTAGGTTCCTTCCAGGTAGATGTTCACGTTTTCTCCCCTTGGGAGGTACTTGCTCAGGCGAGTGGGGTCAGTGTATTTGAAGGCGTCCACGATGTCGCTCAGAGTGCGGTCCAGGGGTGCGATGCGTGAGGGTGGGCGATAGGGATAGGAATAATAGGGCGCATAGAGGTATCCGAGGCCGCAGTAGTACCAATCAACATATCCAGGCAGGAGGATGATGACAATGGGGCGCAGGACGCGAACTCGGTGGAAGCCGATGTAGCCTGGAACACACCAATAGTAGTAGTAAGGAGAGAACACGCAGTGATAGGACACAGGGACGAAGAAGTAATAACGGAATCCGAAGTGCCAGTCACACCATCGCCGGTCATAATGATAGTATCCCACTCGCAAACCGGTTCGGTAATCTTCCATTCGGCGAACCTGGTGCTCTAAGGTTCCTCGCTCCCTTGTTCCTGCAGAGGTTTCCTCTCGTTTCCCCGGGAGTTGGGCGACGGTGGGGATTTTGGGGAGGTTCAGGGAGATGTTACGGGTGCGGGTGCTGAGGTTGTTGTTGGAATTAATAGGTTCCGGAAGGTTTCTGGGCGAAAAAGCGGGTCCTGTTTCCAGGCGCCTTGTTTTCCTGAGATAATCTCCTAACACAGGCGTCGGAAGCACGAAATCATCAGGGTTTATCCTCGTGGGTGCACTCAAATAGGGAGAGGTGGATCCCAGGCGAGGCACAAAAGACTCACTTCCTCTCTGTCCTGGCGGGGTGGACCTTGGGATGGGAGTGCTTCCGCCCAAAGGGGGCGTGGGGTTTGGCTTGGGATTGGTGGGAACCTGAGGAGGCTTGGGATTAGAGGGTTGCGGAGCCTTGGGTTGAGGGGTCGGCTTGGGCGCTGGTTGTGGCGTGGGTGTGGGCTTATCGCCACCTCCTTTGGGTGAATTGCCCGGCTTGGGATCTCCACCTTTGGGAGTGGGCTGGGGTCCTGACCCTTTTCCCGGAGACGTTTTTCCGGGAGTTTGGAATGCGAGCGCAAGATTAGGGATAGCCTTAGAGAACGCCGGGGTGTTCTTGCTGTGCTCCTCTTTTGCTGGCAAGGGGAATGCGGTGAGGGCGCAGGCAAGAATTCCGCTCCCAAAGAGAGTCACCACAGTTCGCATAAGAAGCCTCCTGTGTTCCATTGGTAGTATCTATTATACGATGAAAACGGCAAATTGGGGTCAGGGTTCCACCCTCTTTACAGTTCTCACCGTATAGGATGAAACGATTAAAGGGGGGAGGGGGTTACGGGGGGCGAAGGGCGTCGGGAGGCTTTTTGAATTCGTTCTAATTGTTCCCTGATTTGCTGGCGGAAGGCTCGGACCGCATGGATTTCTTCCTCATGGATGCGGGCGAAGGGGTTTCCAAGCATCACGGGACCCATAATTCGGTTGCTGAGGTCGCTGTCCCCAAGCCCCAGGGCGTGTCCTAATTCGTGCGCCAGTACGTGGATGAGTTCTTCGGAAGAGAGAGCCCTTTGACGGTCACTTTGATAGGCGATGTCTATGGTTGCGGTAAACTCTATATAATGGACAAATTGGTTCCATTGAACCTTACGGGTGGCACGAATCTCCCCCATACAATTGCCAGAATGCCCGATGGATTCCGATAGGACCCGAATTTGGACTGGCGCTTCGGGGTCGTTAGGAGTGAGGTGGAAGGGGAAGTCTCCCCCGAGGGCCGTGTGCCAGAGTTCAAAGCCCCGGGTGAGGGCATCGCGGACCCTTTGGCGGTCCCCTGGGGGTACCCGCGAAAGGTCTAAGAAAGCGGAGGTGTCTTCAGGTATCAGGAGGAGTTTGAGCATTCCGGTCGCTTTTTGGGTTTCGCCTTCAAGGGCGGAAGCGAGGGCGCGGGAATAGTACTGGGCGATTTGGGGGTCAATGGAAGGGGGGAGGTCGGTAGAAAGGGCTGTAAGCGCGAGAGAAAGAGTCGTGAGAGTTGCCCCAAACACCTGCAGAACTCCTTAGAGGAGGTATTCCAGCGGGAGAGAGGAATCCACCTGATGGAAATTTCAGCCTGTTTGGAATACGGGTATGTGGTTTTCGTGTCAAAATGGAGGTATGAGTCGTTATCGGGTTGTCATCACTTTGAAGCGGGCTCTGCTGGACCCTGCAGGAAGGACGGTGGGGGATTCTTTGCGCTCCATAGGGTTTTCTTCGGTAAAGGATGTTCGTGTGGGGAAGGTGGTGGAGTTGGAACTTTCCGATGGGAGTGTGGAGGAGGTTAAGGCAATGTGCGAGCGGTTATTGGTGAATCCTGTGATAGAGACGTATGAAGTAGAGGAGTGTGTGTGAAGGTTGCGGTGATTCAAACTCCCGGGAGTAACTGCGACCAGGATGCGTATTATGCTTTAACGGAGCATCTTGGCATATCTGCGGAGTACGTGTGGCATCGTGAGGTTTCCCTGAAGGGTTATGATGCGGTAATCATCCCCGGGGGTTTTACGTATGGGGATTATTTACGCGGGGGTGCGATTGCAGCTTTATCGCCGATTATTCAAGAGGTGGCACGTTTTGCGGAGGGAGGGGGCCCTGTGCTGGGGATATGCAACGGGTTTCAGATTCTTACGGAGGCGCATTTGTTACCGGGAGCCTTGGTGCGGAATGCGGGTCAGCGTTTTCTTTGCAAGGATGTTTTTCTGAAGGCGGTGAATCGGGATTCTTTCTGGACGGCGGGGTGTGACGGGGTGGTTCGGCTTCCGATAGCCCATAACGAGGGGCGGTATGTGGCGGATGAAGAGACCTTGAGGGAGATGGAGGAGGGAGGTCAGATTGCGTTTGTCTATTGCGATGCGGGGGGGGCGGTGACGGAGGAGGCGAATCCGAACGGTTCACTTCGGAACATAGCGGGGGTTACGAACCGGCGGGGGAATGTGCTGGGCTTGATGCCTCACCCGGAGCGTGCGGTGTCGGAGGTTTTGGGGGGGACGGATGGTCGGCGCATTTTGGGACGGCTTTTGGGGGGGTGAGGGTTTATGGGGGTTGCAGGCGAAGACCTGGGAGCGGATGGGTGCTGGTGTGCCCTCTGGTCTTCAAAACCAGTATGACCTGCGAAGCGGGTCAGGTGGGTTCGATTCCCACACGCTCCCGCCAGTTAGGGAAAAATCCTTGCCAATTGGGGTAATATAAAAAAAGCGGGTTGATTGTCCGCTGTTGGCTGTGGCGGTAAAGCCGAGTCTCCAGAGTTGGGAGTGTCTTGGCTCTGGGGATAGGCTAAGGAGCGTCCCGCCCTGTTTGGCAAGCGAGATCGTTCTATGGCATACAGACCGTCAAGATATGAACAGGTAATGAAACTTTCGGAAGGGTTGAACCCTCGCGCCCGAAAAATTTATGATGGCAGAGGGATGGGCGTATACACTGGCGAAAAGATGTTTGCCATTTTGCTGGATGATATAGTGGGCTTGAAACTTTCGCCGGAGGATCGTGCTCAAGCCCTGCGCCTGGAAGGAGCAGGTCCTCTCCGCCCAACGCCCGATGGCCCTGAGTTGCCAGATTATGTGGTGATGCCCCAGCAGGTCCTGGATGATGAGCAGGCATTCAAGACCTGGTTAATGCGGAGCATCAAATACGCTCGTTCCAAAAGCCGGTATACCCACTGAGGCAAAAACGGGGGTTCCGCCCGAGAATAAAACATAGACAGGCACCGGGAGATGTTTCCTTTTTTCGTGCGTAGAGTGAATTGTGATGCGTAGAGTGAATTATGGTACGGTGGGTATAGTGGGATTGGGGCTCGTAGGGAGCTCCATAGGATTGCGCTTGCGTGAAACTTCCACTGCCCAGAAGGTTATCGGGTTTGATGTGAGGGGAGAGGCTCGTAAGTTAGCCCTTTCCCGAGGGTGTGTGGACCGTACCTTTGAAACCCTGAACAGGCTGGCCGATGCGGACATTCTCATTCTGGCTGTTCCGCCCAATGCGGTGGTGCCATGCCTGGTGGATGCAGATGTGTTTTGCAAAGTGAGTTGTATCGTTACGGATACCAGCAGTGTGAAAGCCCACGTCGTGCGATTTATTGAGTCGTATCCCCTGCGTTTTGGTCCCCGGTTTGTTGGCGGGCATCCGATGGGAGTGTCGGAATGGGAGGGTGCGGCCTATGCTCGTGCTGACCTTTTTGAAGGGAAGACCTGGGTGTTGACTCCAACAGAGCAGACGGACAAATCGGCTTTGGGAGCCGTTCAATCTCTGGTTACTTCGTTGGGCGCAAGACCGCTTCTTTTAAGCCCTGAGGAGCACGACCGGCATTCCGCCATTTTGTCTCACCTTCCCCACGCCCTTGCCGGCGTTTTAGCCCAATTAGCAGAGAACTTGGTTCATCCCGGTCTTGGGGGGGTTGATTGGGATGCTCTCACGCGTCCCGCCGATGCGGACCCGGAGCTCTGGGCGTCTATCTTCCAGACGAATAGGGAACAGGTGGTCTCGGCGCTTGAGGATTTGGAATATATGGTAAAGGAACTTCGGAGGGCAGTATCGTCCGAACAATATGAAGACCTTTTGAGGTTCTTTGAATCATCTCGGAAGGCGCGAACTGGAAGGGAGAAGTGAAAATAAGGCGGGCGTCTTCTTTTAGGGGGGAGGTTGTTCCCCCCCCGGATAAAAGCCTCACCCATCGCGCCTATATTGTCGCTTCCTTGTGTCGGGAGGGGGGCTGGGTGCGAAATCCCTTGCGAGCAGAGGATTGTGAATGCACCCGTGGGGTTCTTCAAGAATGCGGGGCACTCTTTGAGGAATGGGGGGATGGTTTTCGGGTGCAGAGAGCGGTCTGGCGAAGCCCGGAGCGCCCTTTGTGGTGCGGGAATTCGGGCACGACGATGAGGTTAGGTGCGGGGGTGCTTTGCGGGGCGGGGATTTCTGCTGAACTGATAGGAGATGCCTCCCTTTCCCGTAGGCCTATGGGGCGAATCGTGGAGCCTTTGAGGCAGATGGGGGCAAACATTATCGCTTTATCCGAGGGGGAGCGTCCCCCTCTTCGCATTGAATCGTCTCGTTTGCGGGGCATTGCTTATGAGCCTTCGGTAGCGAGCGCTCAGGTGAAGTCCTGTTTGCTTTTTGCGGGGCTTTTTGCGGAGGGAGAGACGCGGGTTCTGGAGAGAGTAGCCACGCGGGATCACACCGAGCGTTTGCTGGCTTACGCTGGGGCGGATTTGGAGGTTCGCACAGATTCGGAGGGGAGGGAGATCACGGTGCGGGCAGGGATGCCTAATAGCCTTGAGTTTACAGTTCCGGGCGATATTTCGTCGGCGGTATTTTTTATGATTGCCTCCGTTTTGCTTCGCGGGGAGGTTTTCATCAAAAACGTAGGAGTCAATCCCACTCGTGCAGGGGTGATGGATGTTTTGAAGGAAGCGGGCGCAAGGGTGGAGGTTGCCGATGTGGGGACAGATTATCCGGAGCCTGTAGCGGACATTCGGGTGGGGTTGACGAAAGGTGGCTTGCGGGCTTTTGAGATTTCTGGGGCGAGAGTTCCTGGCTTGATAGACGAGATCCCTGCCTTAGCGGTGCTGGCGACGCAGTGTGAAGGCGCAACGGAAATTCGGGATGCTCAGGAGCTTCGCGTGAAGGAGAGTGATAGGATTGAAGTGTTGGCGCGTGGTTTGCGAGGTATGGGTGCAAAGATAGAGACGTTGCCTGATGGTATGATCGTTTTTGGTCCTGTTTCTCTTCGTGGGGGTGTGGTGGATTCGGGGGGAGACCATCGTTTGGCGATGGCTTTTGCGATTGCGGGGCTGATTGCAGAAGGGGAGACGGAAATTCTCGGGGCAGAGAGCGTTTCGGTCAGTTTTCCTAACTTTTTTGAAGAACTTCGTCGGCTTTGCGGTTGAGGGTTATAATTGCCCTGGGTTAGAAATCCGAGTCGTTTCCTTCTTTTTCTCTTTGTTCTTCTTCCATTTCTGCTTCAAAGAGTTCTTCCATTTCGTCGGAGACATCTTCGTCTAATGCTTCTCCTGCTTCTTTTAGAAGTTTACGCATTTCGGAGGGCGAATCGGGTTCTGGCATGGATTCCAGGCGGTCGGCAAGAGCATCAAGTCGTTGCTCTTCGGTACGGTAGCGCGCCACTCGTGAGATCAAGCGCTCGGTGTTTTCCGAACCGCAGTGGGGGCATCGTGAATCGTCTGGTTCGGCAGTCATACCGAAAAGGGCGGAGAACTTCTTTTTGCATTTTTTGCAAAAGAATTCGTATACGGGCATAGTTAGCCTTGGAAAGGTCGGTCTTAATCCCGGTGTGTAAAGGATACCTTGTGGGGAGGGAATGTTTAGAGACGTATCATGGCCGAGAGGGAGAACTGCCACTTGTGCTCACTGTGATAGCGGACGGCAGGGACAAGGAACGCTTTGCGACCCGCAGGGAGAGTGAAATCCAGCCATAGGTTGTAGCGGTTGTTCTTAGCATCCAGGGTGAATTGCCCTGCCAGGAGTCCGGAGTAGGGGAATTGGTAGGAGAGGTAGAGGTCCAGTATGTCGCTGTCTTTATCTTCCTGGGAGTGTCCGTCCTGAAGTTTGATGAGTTCGGCGCTTGCAGTCCACCCCCCCACCTTCTGGGAGATACTGAGATTATAGAGCGTTCGCCATCCGCGTCCTCGGGAGAGGGCTTCTTCTGGGAAGCGAAGGGGTGTGAGGGCGGTGGCGTTGAGCCCGAAGTGTTCCCCCCTGCCCGCAGAGAGGGCAAGGTTTTCTCCCACGCGAACAAAGAAACCTCGCTGGCGCCCAGGACCGTTATCCACATAGGAGAAGGAGGTGGGAAGGCTAAGAAAAGCGATAAAAGCGTTGGCTTGTGCGCTCATAACGCTTTCCCGGAAGAGCCTTCCGGTTCCCAGGGAGATGTACTGCTTTCCGATGCGCCAGTCGCCGGGTTTTTCTATGTAAGCCTCGTCCAGGAAAGACCTGTCGGGGTCCTGGGGAATGCGAGAGAGTTTTTGATGGACGCGGAGATGCCAGCCATTTTCCAGAATGATCCCTAATCGGAGGCGGGAGAAGTTTCCCCGGTCGTCGTAAAGGCGGAACGTGGCGGGACCCCCTTCTTGCCATCGGATTTGGGGAGAGAGGTCTGCTGAGAGACTCACCCTGGGTGTTTGGGTGGTGAGAAGAATGCTCAGGGTGCCGAGTACCGCTGAGGAGGTGATCATGATTAATATAATACACTGCAGTGGTTTGGGGGGACGCCTGCGATTGTCCTGTTCCTTTTTGCTTCAAGGGGGCAGGGAGGGCAGAATCGTAGCATAAGAGATGGGATGGAAAGTCCCTTTATTTTCTGTCCAATGAAAGTTAGGATAATGTTTGTTTCACGATGGCTTTAAGAGGAGAGTTTGAATGTTTTGATAAAATATTTCTTTCTTCCAAATTGCCAGGAAGCTGGATTATTTTATTATTTCTCCAAAATCAACTTCAATCCCATCGTCAGTTTTTCTATAGAAGATGATTTTTAGGTTTATATGTTCTGGTAATTCTGTTTTTGCCCTATATGTATGGGGCTTTATGGATACAGGGACATCTCCGATGTAGCCATCTATTCCTTTAGATTCTTCGTCGGGTTCAGAGAGGCGGTAGGTCGTTCCCGTTATTTCGGCGCCCTTTTTTAGGATAGCCTCCTGGAACCTTAGTCGTGCAAAAGTTTTTACTATCACCAAATCCCTCGCCCATTGCTCAACCATTTTTGGATCAATTTTGTCTATAGGATTTTTCAATTCTTTCAATTTTTGAAGTATCTTTTCTGTAGCGTTTTTGATTGCGTCGGGCTTTTTTTCAGGTACCATTCTTCCCATTCGGAAAGCGTCCTTCCCTCGAACTCCTGAATAAGTTCGCTCATTTGCTCCACCACCCTTAGTCTTGTCCCCTGTGCATATTGATTTGCCAGATTGATAAGAGGTGTTACGTATTTTTGGAACTCTGGAGTTTCTATATTCAGGCATCTTTTGATTTCGTCAAGAGAGATTTTTACTTTCATGTTTATTTTGGAGATTTAGGAATTTCACTCTGTATTTATAGTCCAGCCTTGTATCTACATCTTATTGTTTTTTTGAATGAGGGGGCTTCCTACAGGGATTGGGAAGGTTTTTCTACTCTTTGGGTTGGAATCGGCGCAGGGTGAGGGCATTGGTGGTGACGGAGACGCTGGAGAGTGCCATAGCGAGGGCGGCGATCATAGGGCTCAGGACTCCCGCTCCCGCTAAGGGAATGCCGAGCACGTTATAGAAAAAGGCAAAGAAGAGATTTTGTTTGATGGTGCGGAGGGTGGCGCGGGCGAGCAGGATGGCATTGGGCACAGCGTGCAGGTCGTTACGGATAAGAGATATATCTGCGGTTTCCAGTGCGACATCTGCGCCCGTGCCTATGGCGATGCCCACGTCACTGCTGGCGAGAGCAGGTGCATCGTTGATCCCATCACCTACAAATGCCACTTTCCTCTCATTACCTTCTGGAGTTTTCTTTAGTGTTTGGACATAAGAGGCTTTTTGTTCGGGCAAAACTTCCGCAAAGACGCGATCTGGCTCAATACCTACTTGCTTGGCGATAGCAAGCGCCGTTGGTTTATTGTCCCCAGTGATCATATACACTTCGGGAATAAGGAGTTTGAGTCGGCGGATGGCGTCACGGGCTTCGGGTTTGGGTTGGTCGGCGAGGGCAAACAAGGCTTTTGCTGTTCCGTCCACTCCCAGGTAGACTGTCGTGTTACCTTCTTGTGCCCAAGAGATTGCCTGTTCCGCGAAGCCATTCAGGCTCCATCCCTCTTCTTTCAGAAACGCCCCTGTGCCCACTCGTATGCGCTTTCCATCTAATAGAGCGGAGACACCCTTCCCCCTCTGAGCGACAAACTCCGCTGGGCGGTGAAGGGGCAACTGGCGTGCCTGGGCGGCTCGGCAAAACGCCTGGGCTAAGGGGTGTTCGCTTAGCGCTTCCACCGAGGCGGTGAGAGCAAGGGCTTCTTCTTCGGTGATGCCCTGGGTGGCGATGCGCGTGACTTCGGGTCGTCCCTGAGTGAGCGTTCCCGTTTTATCAAGGATGATGACATCCGCGCGGGCAAGGTTTTCCAGGGCTTCGGCATCCTTTACGAGAAGCCCTAACTGGGCCGCGCGCCCTGTTCCCACGATGACCGCCGTGGGGGTGGCTAATCCCAGAGCACAGGGGCAAGCGATGATCAAGACAGCGACGGAATGGACCAGGGCTACCGCAAATTCCGCATTCAAGAAGGCCTTCCAGGCGACCAGGGTTCCAATAGCAAAGATGAGGACCACAGGGACGAAAACGCCCGTGATTTTGTCGGCGAGGCTCTGGATGGGTGCGCGGGAGGCTTGGGCTTCTTGTACTAATTGGATTATCCTTGCCAGGGCTGTTTCGGAACCCACGCTGGTGGCTCGGAACGTGAAGGAGCCATAAAGGTTTTGCGTTCCTGCAAACACCTTAGAACCCCGCTGTTTTTCTACGGGCATACTTTCTCCGGTGAGAAGGCTTTCATCCAGAGTGCTTTCCCCAGAGAGGATGACTCCATCAACGGGGATGCGCTCTCCTGGGCGCACGACCACGATGTCGTTGAGTTGCACTTCTTCAATGGGAATTTCCACTTCTTCCTTTCCCCGTAGGATGTGAGCGGTTTTTGACTGGAGTTCTAAAAGTTTTTGAAGGGCTTCGGAGGCTTTTCTTTTAGCGCGGGCTTCCAGAAACCTTCCCAACAAGATAAGGGTGATGATGCCTCCCGCCACTTCGTAATACGCCGAATGAGGCGTGGCGGAGAGCGTCGTTGCGGAGGGAGGTACCCATCCGAAAGTCAGGAACACGCTGTAGAGATAGGCACAGCCTGTTCCGATGGCGATGAGCACATTCATATCGGCGATGCGATGGAGTAACGCCTTTCCCGCCAACAGGAAGAAGTGCCCCCCCGAGATCAGCATCACGGGGGTTGTCAAGGCGAATTGAAGGTATAAGGGCATCGGAGGAATGCCTGGCAGATGCATAGAGGAAAAAATCACGGGTGCGGAGAACACGGCAGAAAAAAGAAATCTGTAAAGAGCCAGCTGGGCTCTCCGCTGTTGTTCTCGCGATAAAGCCTCTTTGGTCTCAGGGGTTTCCCATTCCGCCCCATAGCCAATGCGCCGAACGTTCTCCATCACGGCGCGAGGTTCCGTAGAGGGGCTGGCTTCCACGAGTGCGGATTCCGTTGCCAGGCTAACCACAGCGCGCTGGACGCCGGGGGTTTTCAAGATGGCTTGCTCCACGCGGTTGACACATCCCGCACACGTCATCCCCGTGATCCGGAGACGAAGGCGGGCGGTTTCGCCTGTAGTTTTAATGGGGGATATTGCCTTTTTGGCTCGTGGGAATCCGAAGAAGAACAGGTAGACCCCGATGATTCCCAGGATCCCGCCGAGTATCCAGAGGAGGGAGTCCACTCACTACTCCTCCTCAGTGATGGGGAATCCCGCCTCCGTCAGGGTCCGTTTGATTTCCGCCGTTTCCGTGGGGGCTTCAAAAGCCACCTTCACGGTTTTTTCTTCTACGTTCACGAGCACGGATTGGACGCCAGGGAGCGCGTAAAGCGCCTTTTTCACACTTGCGGCGCAGGACTCACAGTGAATATCGGGACTTTTAAGAGTTAGTTCCGCCATAGTTATCTCCGACTGAGAAGTGTACCCCCTGGCGGGCTTTCGGTGTGAGCAGTACTTTGGTGCTCCCTGCTGAGAGGGGACGTTCGGGATATTTTGGGGAACTCTGAGAGGGTTTTGGGTGTTAAGTAAAACAGAAGGTAGGCTCTCAGCCTATCCCATCATCTTTTCAGGAGGAAGTGTGATGATCGTTTCAATGATTGGTTTTCTGGTGTTGGCTCCCCCTCAAACCGTATGTCCCATTATGGGGCATGAAGTGCCTGCAGAGGGACCCAGGGTTTTGTACAAAGGGGTTTCCTACGGGTTCTGTTGTGGAGGGTGTGAGCCAACTTTCAAGGCGAATCCCGAGAAGTATGCTTTCAAGAACGGCTCTCAGTTGATTGGGTGGTCGGTGTATGATCCGGTCGCTCGTCAACTGATTGGCACCTCCTCTCAGGTCCGAGCGAGTTCGGATTATCGCGGAGTTCGCTATTATTTTCTTTCCGAGAAGAACAAGGCGGAATTTGATCGCGAGCCTGCGAAGTATGCTGTCGCTCCCAAGAAGGAAGCAATGACCGTGTGCCCTGTGATGGGAACGAAGCTCAGCTCGGAGAAATTGCCTCCCTATTATAGGGACCACAACGGCGTGCGGTACTACTTTTGCTGTGGCTCGTGCCCTGCAAAGTTTGATGAGGACCCAGCGAAGTATGCTTCCAAAGTCGCCGCTGAGGATGCCAAGGTTAGGCCTATGCCCAAGCTATAGCCGATAGGAAGTCCTGTTTTACAGGATCCTTTTCTGCCGGGGCGTTCGGTGAGGACGTCCCGGTCTGTTTTTTTCGTGGGCTGAGTTATGGGGTGTGCTCCCCGGAGATCATTTTGGCAAGCGCCTGGATGGATTTCTCGGTGAGTTGGGCTTGAGAAAGTAATCCCTGTTGCCTGTAGATTTTTGTGAGTCGGTTTCCAATGGAGATTCCTCTCCGTATTTTTTCTTCACCTTTTGCAAGGGTTTCGCTTGCCAGTGGGAATTCCCTTAGTTCTTCTCTTCCTCCCGTTAGCCTGAGGAGTTCTTGATAAGTTTTTTCAGCGTATTCCTTCAAGATATGGAAGGCTTTTTCTAAGTGGTGAATTTCTTGTTTTGGGTCATCCTTCTGCTGGGCGAGATCCGCAAGGAAGAGGTGGGCATCAACGGAATCCGTATTGACAAATTGGGGTAAAGCCCGCAGGTGGTAGAAGAGGCTGTTTTCCATTGCGATGATTTCCCGCGCTGTCTTTTCCGCTTCTTGGGTTTTATGGTTCTCTTTGTAAAAATCAAAAAGAATTTTTCGCCAACGAGGGTGGTGGGGTGACAATTCAATTGCCTTTTGGAAGGATTGTTCCGCAAGGGTTTCGTGCCCCAATTGCGCGTAAACTTGCCCTAAATCGGCGAACGTGAAGGCGGAGGGATACTGTTCGGTTGCCAAGCGTAGTGCGTTGAGAGCTTCTCCTGGTTTTCCTGTGCTCAAGAGTGCCCTGGCATAAAAGGAGAGAAGACGCGGGGAGGTTATGGGGAACGCATAGGCTTGCTCGCTGTAAGAGAGGGCGAGGGTATAGTCGCCCTGAGAATAAGAATGCCGTGCAGAAGCCAGATAGATGTCGCTCCCTGCACGGCTGATGAGCGCCAGAGCGGAGACGAGGGCTACTGCGGTCCAGGGGAAGAAGCGGAGGGGGAAAGGGGTTCGTTCGGAGCGCACTCCATCGGGGGACATAAGAAGTCCCATTCCGAGCATTGCGAAAAATGTGAGCGAGAACCCGAAGAAGGAGAGGTGAGACTCCACCAAGCCGTTGGCTCCCCCTGAGAGGATGGAGGCGATGATGCCTGCTTTCATCACCTGGACTTCCCAGGATGCGGCAGGATGAGGGGAGAATAAGTGGAAAAACCACCAGAGAGCGATTCCTGCAAGGAGAAGGAGACTAATAATCCCTGTTTCGGCACACCATTGGAGGTAGGCGTTGTGCGCCAGGAGGGAGCCTTCTGTTTTAGAAACTTGGGGGAACGCGGATCCAAACGCCCCCAGTCCTACTCCCATATATCCGCTTTTTTTCACCAGTTCCCAAGTGTCCTTCCACAGTTGCAGGCGGAATTGGACGCTTTGCTCTGCCTCGGCAGAGGGAGCGAGAACTCGGGAAGGGGGGGGAGGGTTGGCGAAGGTTCCCGCACGCACAAACACGATCGTTAGAAGGAGTGTGATTCCAAATATAAACCCCAGTCGCACGATAGCGCTGGGGCGCCTCAGGATGATCATCACGCAGAAACTGATAATCCCGATGAGGGCAGAGAGAAGCCCCCCCTTAGAGCCCGTTAGCCACAACGCAGACAAACAAATTCCCAAACCCACCAGAGTGAGCGCAAAAGGAAAAGTTGATTTCCAACCCGGGAGAGAATCTTCCTTGCGCTGTTCCTTCCAGGAGGAGAGGGCGAGGGCAAGGGCGAAAGGGAGGATGAGAGCGAGGTGCCCTGCCAGGGCGTTGGGGTTTTGCCATCCGTCCATAACTCTCCAGCCGGGGTTGGTGGCTTGGTTTGCCCAGTGCTCCATCACTCCCTGGATGCTGACGAGCGAGGCACCCAATAAGATGGCGCCTCCTGCGTATCGGATGTAGTGTTCTCTTCCCAGAGTGTGGATGACGGTAAAAAAGGTGGAGAGATAGATTCCCCACCGTGCCCATTCCGCCCAAGCCACCTGGGGGTAGGGGGAGAGGACTGCGGAAAAGGAGAGCAAGGCATAGAACAGAAAAAAGAGGGCCAGCGCTTGAGGGGAGAGCAAGGGCAAGACATTCTGTCGCAGGCTTATCAGGAGGAGAGCAAGCGCAATGAGCAAGCCAAGCAAGGCGTGTCCTGGAGCTGGAAAGAATCGGCTTATGAAGGCTTCGTGCCACCAGTTCCCGAGGGCAACGGCATCCTCCCCCAGTGCTAACCTTCCTCCTAAGAGAGGAGCGAGGGCGAGCGCGCTCAATAGAAAGACGAGAGGCAGGCGAGGGGTCCTCACGTTTTTTTCAAACGCCTCCGAAGTTCATCCAGGATGTTTTTGGCGATAAGGGTGTAGCATCGCCCAAATAACAGCAGGGAAGCCCCAAGGACCGCAAAGGGGCGCGCTACAAGCGGGAGTTTGGGTAGATAGTTTTTTTTATAGAACAGGAGCATACTTTTATGGAACTCGCGAATCATTTTATTAGCAACCAGGTCAGTAGACCGGCCGATGGCATGAGTCACCACCGCATCGGGGAAATAAACGACGCGCATACCTTCCTTCCACGCACGGTAGCAGATATCCACGTCTTCCATATACATAAAGAATTGCTCGTCAAAGCCTTTCAGTTTTTCCCAGGCTTCTCGCTGGAAGCACATTGCCGCTCCGCTCACCCAGTCCACCTCGCGGATCTCATCGTGGGACCAGTCTTGCATAAGGTAGTCCCTCAAAAAGGGGTTTCGTGGAAACAGTTTTCCCAAAGGAGTGTTACGAAACAGCGCTGCCATAGGGGTGGGAAATTTTCGGCAACTATACTGGAGGGTTCCGTCCGGATTGAGCAACTTGGGTCCCAATATGGCTACCGTGGGGTGTTCTTTCATATAGTCAATGATTTTTTTTAGGGCACCGGGATGCACGAACGTGTCCGAGTTCAAGACCAAAAGGAGACGCCCTCTGGCACATTGAGCTGCGCGATTGTGCCCGGCGCTGAACCCAACGTTCTCCGGGGACCTTATCAAGCGGACCCAGGGGAATTCCTTTTCTACCATTTCCGCACTGTGGTCCTGGCTTGCGTTATCCCAGACAATGACTTCTATGGATGCCTCGGTGCGTTCCCTCTCCAGGCTCTGAAGGCAATGGCGCAGGTCATCCTGGGTGTTCCAACTGCAGATGGTGATGCTAAGGTCTAAATCCTGGATCATAGCCTCTGGCACGAATCAAAGCGGTGAGCCAAACGATGAGGTCAAAGAGGATGATAGCGGGGGCATTCCACCAGTGAAGATACCATTTATGATAAAAGCGAATGAGGCTTTTGTGGGACTCCCAGATCATTTTTTTGCGGACCTGGCGAGTGCTTGCCCCTCCGTAATGGATAATTTTCACTTCGGGAGTGTAGAGAACTTTCCATCCCGCTTTTTGAAGGCGATAGAGCAGGTCTACCTCGTTGAAAAAAATCGGGAACCTTTCATCAAAATTGCCAGCTTGCCTGATTGCTTCCATTGAGAATAGTAAAAATGTGCCCATAGGTTGTTCCACTTCTGCTTCGCGGGAGTAGTCAAAAAAGGGCATCCGATAGCGGGAAAAGAAGGGTATTTGGGGAAAAATTTTGCTTAGTCCCACTGCATCACAGAAAATTGCCCAGGGGGTTGGAAAGGAGCGTATCCCTCCCTGCACCGAGCGGTCAGGGTTAAGGAGACAGCCTGTCAAGGCTCCCACCCCTTTCCTGCTGACAAGTATGTCCACTGCTTTTTGTAAGGAGTTATCCAAAAACTCTGTGTCGGGATTCAGGGTGAGAAAAAAATTGCCTTTTGCGGATTCCAGCACGATATTGTTCGCTTTGGCATACCCCAGATTTTTCTCCGACGGTACGAGGCGAACCCACGGGAACTCCCTTTTCACCATATCCGCAGAGCCGTCTGTGCTGGCATTATCCACCACCACCACTTCATAGGGCTCCTGCGGGGCGTAGTGGTGAATGGATTGGAGGCATTTTTTCAGGTGGTCTCTGGTGTTCCAGTTGACGATGGAGATGGTGAGCATATAGAAAGGGTGGGTGAGAAATCTTAGCCGAAACGGGCGGGCTTGCGCCGATAGAGGCTTTAGGGGTGCACATAGGTACTTTCGGAAGGAAGTTTTTTGGTTTTTTGCCTATGGTAGGTACTTAGTTTCTGCTTATTTTTGAGGGATACAGATTTCTTGATAAATTCCCGATTTGAGTCAAAAAGTCCTGGGAAAACGCTATCAGGTAAGAATAGGCGTCATAAAGAACTGGGGTGAGCAATTTACTCTAATTAAAGTAATGATTGAACTCTTTAGTCGGGTGGACATTCCACACTTGAATGGGGTAGGGTGAAAGATGCAGGAGAGGCGCTTCTGTAGAGGGTGAGAATGGCATTCTGGAGACACGGTAGGAACCCCGCAACCCTTCTTTTGGTTTGGCTACTTTTTGTTTGTTGGGGCTTTGCGGCTCAAACGTATAAGGTTGTTGAGGGTGACACCGTAGAATCTATTGCCAAGAAGTTTGGGTGCAAGGTTGACGCTTTGATGCAGAAGAATGGGCTTGTGGCGGGTGAGGAGTTGAAGCCGGGGCGCATCCTGCGGTTGCCAGAAAGCCCGAGTTCCTATCTTCCCGGCTTTGGTCCTTTGCCCTCGGAAGTTTTGATTACGGGAGACCGTGTTAATCTGCGGAAGTCCCCTTCCCTTTCTGCTCCTTCTTTGGGCTTGCTTTCCCGCGGAGCGCGTGGAGAAGTTCTGGAGCGGAGCGGTGAGTGGCTGAAGATTCGTTTGGCAGGAGGGAAGGTTGGGTGGGTCTTTCATTCCTTTGTGGGGGTGCCTGCGCCGGAGAAATATTATAGGGTTCAGCGAGGCGACAACGATTGGAAAATTGCTCGTCGTCTTGGGGTAAGCGTTTCGCAATTGCATTCGGCTAACCCGGGAGTGAATTGGCGAAAACTCCAGATTGGGCAAAAGCTAAAAGTGCCGGGGAGTGGGGGTGTCTTGAAGGCGGTGGGGGTTTCCCCTGCGCCTGCGCACGGGGAATTGAAGATCGTTGCGGAAGCCAGAGCGTTGCTTGGGACGCGGTATCGGTATGGTGGGGAGACCACACGTGGGTTTGACTGCTCGGGGTTTGTGTATTACTTGTATAAGAAAGTGGAGGGCATTGAGTTGCCGAGGACTTCCCGCGCCCAGGCGTCCGTAGGGGTAGCGGTTTCCAGGAAGGATCTTCAAGCTGGGGACCTCGTCTTTTTCCGAACGAGGGGAAGGAAGGTTATCAACCATGCAGGGGTTTACATAGGGGGCGGGCGTTTTATCCACGCCAGCAGTCACCGAGGGGAAGTGCGGATTGATTCGCTCACTACGGGCTATTACTCCACGCGTTTTGTTACTGCGAGGAGGGTCAAGGCGAACCTGAAGCGAGCGGGATAGTGTTTTTTCTATCCTGGAGGGGGAGGTGAGTTGGTTTTTATGCCGATTCTCTTCTAAAATGGGGTATAAATAAGGTGAGTGGGGGCCCGGTCGTCTAGCGGTTAGGACATCGCTCTTTCAAGGCGAAGGTCGCGGGTTCGAATCCCGTCCGGGCTACCAAGGACACCCAGCGGTTCCCCTTTCGGGTTTTGGCTGGTGTAATGTTTTCCGGGGCGGTCGGGAAGTTCTCCCCTTGTTTTAGTTAGGACTTGCCCCGCTGGTGCGAAAGCCTTTCCCGCATCTCAAAGCTTCCCCTTTGGGAGGCGGGTTCCCCTGAAGGGTGCTATCGGGGCGGTGTTGTTTATTTATGGGTAGGTGATGGTCCACACGGTCTGGTCAACTCCCACCAGCCAGGGGTAGATGAGCACAAGCCCGGAGGCAATATACGTGATGCGGGCGCGGATGAGATTCGTGCCCGGTTGGACGAACCTGCTGGCGTTGGTGGTGATGTCTATGTCCACCACGGAGTCCGTTTGGGTTGCGGTGCGTGTATCCACCGTTTCATAAGAGTTCGTCTGGAAGTTGAAGAGTTGGATGCTTTGGGTGATGTTCTGGGTATTCACGCGGGCTTCCAGGCGGAACTGCAAGCGCGCTATGGTATCCGTTCGCGCCGTGCTCTCAATGACGAGTTGCACAGGCGGTTCTGCTTGATTGAGCACGAATCCTGGACGGATTTCCAGTCGGTTATCATCTGAATTGAAGAGGCTTTGCAGGTTCCCAGAGACAAGGATCCCACGAGGCAGAGAAAAGTTCTCCGGCACGTATCCTTCTGTGAGGGGCGCAAGGTTAAACGTGAGACGATAGCGCTGGATGTCGTCGGTAAAGGGAGAAACGTTTTCAATCAACAGTTTGATGGTGTTGTTGCGGGGGGGTACAAAGTTGCTGAGCACTTCAGAGGAGCCTCTGCCTGTGTTGTTTACTGAAGCCAGAAGCGTGGTGCCCGCATCATCATAGACCCGAATGGCGAGGTCATTGATCATATGCGAACTTCGGCTACTGTAGGGTCCTCCGGCGGGTCCTTGCTGATAGGTGCTTCCCACGGGACTGCAGGTGATGGTGACTGTTTTGCCTGCCGGGATGATGAGGCGATACCAATCGCGGTCTGCATCGTCATCGGTGGAGACATCGTTTATTGCCATTCCGTTGGTAACGGTTCCCACGTTGTTGGCGGTGCTGGCTGAGTCGTTATTTTCCATATCGTCCCCATAGAGTCTTTGCCCTCCCTGAATATCATCATCCTGGGGACCATCAAAATTCGTGTTGAGGAACTCTTCCAGCAATTTGGTTCCGTTATTGGGACCAACATGGCTTAGTCCAAAGCCGTGTCCATGCTCGTGCATCACGGTGTTGCGGAGAAGCCTCCAGTTATTGGCACTGCTTCCTCCCCAGTTAATGGCGGTGTTGAGGACCATATCGCCGATATTGGGGAAGTAGTTATAGGCGAGGACGCCTGTGTTGTAGCCAAAGCCTCCAATTCTGACGTCTCCCCGCACTCCCAGCACTCCTGCGAAGTCCCGGAAGGGGGCGCCGTCATCGTTGTCCAGAACGATGTTCAACCCGGTGAGCTGGGACCACCTGCCGAAGGCTTCCGCAAATTTTTGCCTCCAGAGCGTGGAACTCCCAAATTGGGAGGTCAAAACCGCCTGAAGGTTGCTGTTTCCGCTTCCAAGCCCATCGTTGGGGATAAAGGTTCCGTCGGGGACGAAGCTGTAAGTGAGGGTGATGGGGTTGCCCATTGGCCCGGTACTACCGCTCGCGGTGAAGGTCCATCGGTTGAAAATCTGATACTGTACGTTGACTCCGCCAAAGCGCTCCGTAAAATACCGTTTCAAGGCTTCGGGTGCTCCAGGGGCGAACAAAATGGCTCCCTTGGAGGTCAGCCGACATTCAGGCTTACCTTCAAAGGCGCTTTCCCCCATTCCAATTCTCTGGAGAACGAGGTGCCCCACCCAGTTTTCTATTTGATCATCCAGGATGGTGCGCTGAGCGAAAAGAACGTTGGTGAGGAGCAAAAGAAGCGCGGAAGAAGCATATTTGAGCGTGCCATTGAACGCCATAGCAGTACTCCTTATACAAGGATGCAAGTTTTTTATATTATAGCACCAGGTTTTGCTCGTGAGCCTTCTTTTTGAGTGTCTGTCCGCACTTTTTGTTCTCTTGTCGCAGGAGGCTCCCCGTGAGAAGTCGGGGCTTAGTATTCAGGAGTTTTGATTTGCTGTTGGCAAAGGCAATCAGAGGTGGAAAGGGGTATCCCGAGGGTTTTTTTACTGGAGTTGGGTTTTGAGCGTGGAGAGGGAGCCGATCTATAAGCCGGGTTCTGTCTTTGTGCGGCGATCTATCTGGGACTAACGTCACCGTTAGCCTCAAGCGACCTACCCGAGGGGTCGGCGGGCAACGTCATCCCCCTCCTATTCGGTCTTGCTTCAGGCGGGGTTTGCCAAGCCGTCCTGTTACCAGGACGCTGGTGAGCTCTTACCTCACCTTTTCACCCTTACCCCGAATGGGGCGGTATGTTTTCTGTGGCACTTTCCGTTCCCCGCGGGTTGCCCCGGGGGACCCAGGCGTTACCTGGCGCCTTGCCCTGTGAAGCCCGGACTTTCCTCCCCCCGACTTGGGTGCATCGGGGGGCCGCCGCCCGACCGGCTCCTTATATATTTTGACATAGCCCCGCTTGATTAAGTTCCCAGGGTGGGTATCTGCTTTTCGGGTACTTCCTGAGGGGGCAGGGGGCAAGCATCAATAAGTATCTTTTCCCCGTCTTTACTTTAACTTGGAGTTTTTGCAGGAGAGAAGATGACGAGTCCCTATCCGAGGCCTCAGGTGCCTGAAGAATTTCTTGCGGACAAAGTGATCGGGATCATTTTGATGGTGTTTTCCGCGCTTGGAGTGCTGTGTGGAATTTTTATTGCGGCAGGGATGTCCCTGGTGGGGCTTGGGGCTGCAACCGAAGGAGGTGAAGGTGCGGCCGCGGCAGGAGCGTTGGCAGGGATTGGAGCGGTCGCTGGGTTTGTGGTTATCATCTGGAGTGTGGTGGGTATCGTGATCGGATATGGGATTATGAAGAGTTTACGCTGGGGCTTTCTGGTGGGGGCTATCCTTTCCGGGATTTCAGTCGTTTTTTCCCTGGTAGGTTTGAATGTATTGGGGTTCATTATCAATGGGGCTCTTTGTGCTTACTGCATCCTTCGGTTGGTGGGTCGCTTAGGTCCACCTGTTTAGCGTTTCAGGTGGCGGAAGGGTTTTTCCAAAAAAGATGCCAGGGGCATTGCGCCCCTGGCTGTGTGTTGGGCTTGGGTTTGTTCTTACTCAAAGTCGTCCATACCGGGTGAGCGGGTTTGCCCGTTCTTCTTGGGCTCTGGCTTCTCCACCACGAGAGCTTCCGTAGTGAGGACCAAGCCCGCAATGGAGGCGGCGTTCTGGAGCGCCCACCGGACGACCTTGGCGGGGTCCAGGATGCCTGCCTTCGTCATATCCACGATTTCGCCGGTGCGAGCATCATAGCCCATTCCCTTTCGGTTTTTGTTCGCCTCGCGAACCTTTTGGACAATGACGCTCCCTTCTTCCCCTGCGTTTTCTGCGATGGTACGCAGAGGCATCTCCAGGGCACGCCGGACGATCTGGACACCGGTGCGTTCATCGGGGTCCTCGGGCTTGAGTTCATCAAGGACGGACGCCACGGTCAGGAGGGTAACCCCTCCGCCGGGGACGATCCCTTCTTCCACCGCGGCTCGGGTGGCGTTCAGGGCGTCTTCATAGCGGTGTTTCTTTTCTTTGAGTTCGGTTTCCGTGCTCGCTCCGACTTTGATGACCGCCACTCCTCCGGAGAGTTTCGCCAGTCGCTCCTGGAGTTTTTCGCGGTCATAACTGGAGTCGGTTTCTTCAATTTGCTTTTTGATGATGTTGATGCGCCCAAGGACGTCGGACTTTTTGCCGGCGCCTTCTATGATGGTCGTATTTTCTCGGTCAATGACCACCTTTTTGGCGCGTCCCAGCATATCCAGGGTGACGTTTTCCAGTTTCACTCCGAGGTCTTCGGAGATGAACTGTCCCCCGGTGAGGATGGCGATGTCTTCCAGCATCGCCTTTCGGCGCTCCCCGAAGCCGGGTGCCTTGACGGCGGCTGCCTGGAGCACCCCGCGGATTTTGTTCAGCACGAGGGTAGCGAGCGCATCGCCTTCCACATCTTCAGCGATGACGACGAGGGGTCGTCTTGCGGTGGCTACTTTCTCCAGAAGGGGAAGCAGGTCCTGGGCACTGCTGATTTTCTTTTCGTGAATGAGGAGCAGGGCGTCTTCAAGGACTGCTTCCATTCGCTCGGGGTCCGTGACGAAATAGGGAGAGATGTATCCGCGGTCAAATTGCATCCCTTCCACGACTTCCATAGTCGTGTCTCTGCTTTTGCTCTCCTCCACAGTGATGACCCCGTCTTTGCCCACTTTGTCCATCGCTTCCGCGACCTTTTCACCTATTTCGGGGTCGTTTCCAGCGATGGTGGCTACGAATTGGATTTGCTCTTTATCTTTGACCTTCTGGGCGAGTTTTTGAATTTCTGCCACCGCGCGCTCTACCGCTTTGTCAATGCCCCTTTTGAGCGCGATGGGGTTTCCGCCCGCTGCCACATATCGCAAGCCTTCGGTAACGAGTGCTTGCGCCAGGATGGTGGCAGTGGTGGTACCATCCCCCGCCTCATCATTGGTTTTGGAAGCAACTTCTTTGCAAAGTTGCGCCCCCATATTTTCATAGGGGTCTTCCAGTTCAATTTCCTTGGCGACGGTTACGCCGTCTTTGGTGATGGAAGGAGACCCCCACTTTTTATCCAGGACGACATTGCGTCCACGGGGACCCAGAGTTACCTTCACCGCATCCGCGACTTTATTGATTCCGCGCTCTAAGGCACGGCGTGCAGTTTCATTATAGAGTAGTTGTTTTGCTGGCATAGCGTTACCTCACACCTCCAATAGTTTGATTTATTTTTATTGAATGATGGCGTACACCTGATCCTCATCCAGGATGGTGTACTCCTTTCCGTCAATCTCAACCTCATTACCGCCATATTTGGAAAACAGGACGCGGTCCCCAACTTTTACGGACATTTTGGCTCGCGTTCCGTCTTCCAAAAGGCGTCCCTCACCGACGGCAACCACCTTGCCCTGTTGGGGTTTCTTTTTTGCGGTATCAGGCAGGTAGATCCCGCCGGGGGATTTGTCTTCTTCTTCAAGGACTTCAACGACGATCTTATCTCCAAGAGGTCGTATCTTCATAGCTCCCACCTTCCCTTTACGTTAGATTTCTTGCCGGTGTTGCGAGGGATTAGCACTCTCCACCGGCGAGTGCTAATTTTACCCACCCCTTTCCGGTTTGTCAAGCCCCCTGTCAGCCCTCCCGTGGGACTGGTAAACTGGGGGTATGCATCCTGAGTTGTTCCGGATAGGGGGTTTTTCCGTTCGTACGTTCGGGGTGCTGGTGGTCGTAGGGCTGGTGATTGCCTGGTGGCTTTCGTACCGCAGGGCAAGGAAGTTTGGGGTGAATCCAGATGGGCTTGCCACCTTAGGGTCGTGGATGGTGATTTTGGGCATCCTCGGGGCGCGTGGGGTCTATGTGGCTCAGTATTGGGATCTTTACAAGGGCAAATGGCTCCTCATCCTCAACTTGCGAGAGGGTGGGATGACTAGTTTCGGGGGTTTTTTGTTTGGGCTTATTGGGCTGGGGATATGGGCGCGTTTGAGTCGGACGCCGTTGTTACCCCTTCTGGACCTGATTGCTGGTCCGGCGCTCATCGCCATAGCCTTGGGGCGGGTTGGGTGCTTTTTTAATGGGTGTTGCTATGGAGGACCTACGGATTTGCCCTGGGGGGTGTTCTTCCCTGAGGCTGAGTTTTTTGCTCATCCCGCTCAACTCTATGCGGCCTTTATGCATCTTATAGCAGGAGGCGTCCTGTTGTTTTATGAGCGGAGATTGACCTCCTTGCCTTCAGCGAAGTGGAAGCCTGGCACCTTTATCTCCCTTGCCTTTATCTTTTATGGGGTCGTCAGGTTTATTTACGAGTCGTTTCGCATTGGGGCGAGTTCCGAGGCTTTGGGGAATCTGCCCCTTACGGAAGCCCATCTCGCTTCGGTCTTGATGTTTCTAATAGGAGTGGTTGGGCTCATCCTGTCCAGGCGCCAAGCCCCCTTAGAGTTTCGTCTCGGCGAAGAGTCTCAGGAGGTTCCTTCCGCCACGAGAGCCCGCTCCTAATCGGGAGTTCTTAGATGGGGACGGGAGAGGTCTGCAAGCCCCCGAGACGCCCAGGGGTCTTCTCCACAAACTAAGACGATGTCGCGATAATCTTCATATCCCAGCCATTTCAGGGGAGATTCCGCACTCATATAATGATTGACGAGGGCGCGCCGAAAACGATCCGAGCGATTCCTGCGAGACTCGTGGACCAAAAACCCATTGAAGAAAATGACTGATCCCGTTGTCACCTCAAAGGGTATAGCGGGGGAGGGGTCGAACCCCACGCACACCTTCCCCACCGAGTCGTATTCCCTGCTGGGCGGTTGGTCAACCACAGGGAGCAGATCCCAGCGGTGGGAGCCGGGTATGCCCCAGAGGCACCCGTTTTCCTTATCTGCGTCATCTAAGGCTACCCACACGCCCGTCAAACTTCTATCCACGGTTGGAATGTAATATTCGTCCTGGTGCCATGCTTGTCCGGGGAAGTTGGGAGGTTTTACGAAAAGCATACTTTGCATTGCCTTTACGTTAGGTCCTATGATGTCTTGCAGAATTTCCACGATGGGGGCGAAAAAGAGAAACTGATAAAAAACCGGGCTGACTTTGTGGGGCATATGAACACAGAGGTAATGTGACAGAGTTTCTTCTTCGGTTGCGGTAGGGGGGAGAGATTGAAGACCTGGAACATCGTAATGTCCCCGGAAGAGGAGAGTTGTTTCTTCTCTAAGTCGCTCTATCTCTTCCGGGCTTACCAGGTTTGGCATAAGGAGATAACCGTTTTCGTGATAAAACGCCTTTTGTGCCTTTGAGAGAGCCACGGGTTCCATTTTGGCACAGGGGAGTATAAGGTAGGATGGCGTTGTGAAAAAGCCAGTCCGTTCCATCAGTGAGGAGGCTGTGAAGGCGAAAACAGGAAAAGGGTGGGCACAATGGTTCGCTGTTCTGGACCGATTTGATGTGTCCGCTCGTGGTCATAAGTCTGCTGCGGAGTACCTGCATCAAAGATGTGGTGTGTCGGGGTGGTGGGCTCAGATGATCACGGTGGAGTATGAGCGTCAAAAGGGCTTGCGAGTTCTCAATCAATCGTGTCGGGGAGATTTTCAGGTTTCCGTGAGTCGGGCGTTGGGGGTGCCTGTTTCTACTGTTTGGTCCGCGTTTACGGACGAGGCGCTCTTGCGTCAATGGTGTGGGCGCGAGGCGAAATTAGACTTTCGGGAGGGTGGGAAGTTTTCGGGATTAGGTGGGGGGCAAGGGGAAGTTCGGCGAGTGGTGCGAGGGCAAAGGGTTCGTTTGTGGTGGAATGGGAAGGGGTTTGAGGGTAGGTCGGCAGTGGAGATACGTTTTGAGTCCAAAGGGGAGGGTCGCTCCAGCATCGTTATTCAGCATTCCGAGTTACGGGATAAGGGAGAGGTGGAGAAGTCCCGGAAACGATGGACAGAGGCGGTGGAGCGTTTGCAGAACATGTTGAGATAGGCAGGGCGGTTGGGATTTCAGGTATACTTAGGTGAGCAGGGGAAGATAGGGTGTATAGGTTTTGGTTTGTGATGTTGTTGGTAGGTTTTGTTTTGCGGGTTATGGCTCAGGTGGAGTGAGATTCCCGTTTGAATAAGGAAGTGTCATTGTGTGTGGAGGCAGGGAGCGTGCGTGATGTATTGCGTGAGATTTCCAGGCGACGGGCGTGAGGCTTCAGGCGGAGGGGGACATTGCGGAGGATTTGCTGGTATTGGTGTGTCGTGCGCCTGCTCGGGGGGCTCTGGAGAAGATAGGGGAGCATTTGGGATGGTCGTGGCGTTTGGCTAAGGCTTGAGTATCTTTATTGGGACTCAAGGATATTCAAATTCCCCGAGGAGGAAGAAAAGGTGCTGAACAGGGAAGTGAGGCTTGCTATGCGGAAGGTAGTGATGCTTTCTGCGGAGTCCAGCCCTCTGGTCGTGCGGGGCTGGTATCTGGAGAGCGCCTATTTTCATCCTCGCTATCCTGATTGGATGAAGGTTCGGGATATGCCGGAGGACTGGAAGCGAGCCCTGGAGTTTATCCGGGCGCGTGCGAGAGAATATTATGAGAGGATGCCTCCTCCTTGATGGAGTGGAGGCTTCCTCGCGACAGTTTTCCCAAAGGGGTAAATTAAAAAAGTTAGCCGGCGTAGCTCAGAGGTAGAGCGGCTGTTTTGTAAACAGCGGGTCGCGGGTTCGAATCCTGCCGCCGGCTCCAGGCTTTTTAATCGCCCTCTTGCTCCTCCTCTTTCAGGACGTCGTTAACCCAGGAAAGACTTGCCATCATATTGGCGAAGCCAATCGTAGTGGTGGAAAGGAGAGCGACGTGGCGGATCTCTTCTTCGGAAGCGCCCGCTTCTTTGGCTCGTCGCACATGGCTTTTCACGCTTCCCTCCACACGCGCGCCTATGGCGACGGCTAATTTCACCAATTCGCGCATTTTTTCATCCAGAGGTCCTGCAGAACTGAGGGCTTCTCCTAACTGGTGGTAGGCAGAGGCGACCTGAGGATAAGTTTCCACGAAGCGGGTGTAGGATTTCGGTAGTTTAGCCATTCTCAACTCCTCATTGTAGAACATTTAGGTTGGACACTGCGATGTTGTATACTTCGTTTGTGCCTTGCGAGATACAAGCCTACCTTCTTACAGGCGGTTTTAGCACGAGAATGGGCAAGGACAAAGGCTCTCTGCTGGTGGATGGTGTGCCCCTTGCCGAGCGCATTGCCACCTCTTTGCACGATGCGGGGTATCCGGTGATGGTTTTGGGGCGTGAAAGGATTCCCCCATTTGACTTTCAACGGGATCGTGAGGAACGCCAGGGTCCTCTTTGCGCCTTAGCGGATGTGCTTCCCTCTGCCCCGAAGTTCTTTGCGGTTTCTTGTGATTTGCCGGGGTTTGACGCCAGAATTGTTGAGGTTTTGAATAGGAAGTTGGACAATTATGAGGCTGTGGTGCCTCGCATTCGTGGGGAGCCTCAGCCTCTTTGTGCCCTTTATAAGAAGGAAACGCTGGGGGTGGCACGGAGGCTTGTCCACCAGGGAGAGAGGCGAATGAAGGAGTGGCTGAACCATTTGAACGTGCGCTGGGTGGATGAAGAAGAAATGCTTCGGGAGGGGATACCCCCTGAGTCTCTGGAGAATGTTAACACTCCCGAAGACTGGGAACGACTAACGGGTGCGTCGCCTTTTGAGTTCGGGGAGTAACGCAAGGGGTGGATTGAGGCACAGGTGCTCTCCGCACGCCGTGATTTCTTTTTTTGCGAGGGCAGAAGCGAGGAATGTTTGCGTTTCTTCCAGGGAGGCGTTCGCGATTTCGGTAATGTCTGCTTCGGTAAGTGGCAGGGAGATCTTGCGCCCGCATTCCGTATCTTCTCCACAATGGGCGCTAAGAGATAAGAGTACCGAGGCAATGCGAGCGTGCGGGTCCTTGGAGCCTAACTGCCGGAGCAATGCGGGGGGTAGTCCTTTCAGGAAACACTTTTGGCGTTGCAATAAGGCATTAAAGGCTTGATGCAATTGAGGATGTTTTTTGATTTCCTCGGCGGGAATTTTCATAAAGTAGCAAGGCGTTCCTGCCACGCCCATAAGTTGGGGCGCAGAGACAGGAAATGCGGAAACTGATAGGATAGCCCCGGGTCCCAAGACGTAGCGCAGGGTACGGGTGCCTTTCTGCTTCTCCATAATTTTCACCACGCCCGAGGAGGTCACCAGGCAAATTTGTTTGTCGTGGGGGTATTCCCAAAGCCAATCTCCCCGCGCGGCGAAGGCAGGATATGCCAGCCTGGCAAGTTTTCCTCGCACTTCTGGAGGGAAGGCGTGGAGTGCTGAAGTTGTATCAATTCTTCCGCCGAGTCGTATTCCCATATTTGGCGCCTGTCAGGAACCCAAAGGGGTCAAAGGAAGACATAAAAAGATTAGGTGTTTTCTCAGGAGTTGGCTATGACCTGGGTCATGGATTTCGGGATTTTAGGGAAGGGAGACTAAAAATGAGTACTTTTGGTGGAATCTGACTTTTATCATCCCATGCACTGGGAACAAGTGCCATTATGGGAAAGGAGGTTTGATACTATGGAGAAGATGCGGTCTACCCCTGAAGGGGCTGGGTCTTTGCCCCCCCTTAGCGCGTGGTTTGCGGGACCCAAGGCAGAGAATGCCGAGGAATTCGCTCAGGTTATTTCTCGGATAGTTTCGGACTATTACTATTGGCGCAGAAATTATTATCCGGAGGATGGGGTTGTGATAACCTCGGAGATGCGCCGTGCCCACGATTCGTGGAAGGATTTGTTTTATGATAGGTTGTTAGAACTTCTGGCGGCTCTAAAGGCGGATTATCCTTTTTACAGCCCCCGGTATGCGGCTCATATGCTTTCCGAGCAAACCCTTCCGAGCATTGCGGGGTATTTGGCAGGGATGCTCTACAACCCGAACAACGTGACGCGCGAAGCAGCTCCTGTGACGGTGAGGTTGGAGTTGGAGGCGGGAGGTCTGATAGCAGAGATGGTGGGGTACGACAGGGAAGCGAGTTGGTCGCACCTGACGAGTGGAGGGACTGTGGCGAACTTAGAGGCGCTTTGGGTGGCTCGTTCGGTGAAATATCTTCCCTTGGTGCTCAAAGATGTGTTTGAGAAGTTGGGGGTTCGCCATAAGATTTTGGATCGGGATGCCAGGGAGTTGCTTGGGATGTCCCCGCAAGGGAGCCTGGATCTCTTCAGGGAAGCCTTACTGGCGTTTTCTTTTGAAGGCAAGGAGGGTGTGAACCAATTGACTCGGGCGTTTCGGAAATCTCGTTATAATGTGAGTCAATGGGGATTATCCCGTGTCCTTTCGCGGATTGGTTCGGACCCCCTCATCATCGTGCCCGAGACCTTTCATTATTGCATCCCAAAATCTCTGGACGTGCTTGGCTTGGGCAAGAGGTCTTTGGTGTCTGTTCGTGTGGACAAAAACTTTCGGATGGATGTTGAGGATTTGCGTCGCAAGTTAGAGGAGTGTGACGCAAGAGATGATGTGCATATTCTTGCGGTGATTACGGTGGTGGGGAGCACGGAGGAAGGGGCGGTAGACCCTGTGGAGAAGGTTCTGGATTTGCGGGCGGAGCGTGAATCTGCAGGAAAGTCTTCTTTTTGGTTGCATGCGGACGCAGCTTATGGAGGGTATTTGCGGACCACGACGATTCCTTCTCGCATTGGGCTTGGAGAACCTTTTACTACGGTGAAGATTCGCGGAGAGACGATAAGGCTTGAGATCAGCCTTCCGGAGCGCAATACGTGTGATGCTTTGGAGCGTTTGGGAGAATGTGATTCAGTGGTTGTGGACCCTCACAAGTTGGGTTATATTCCTTATCCCGCAGGAGCGGTTTGTTATCGCTCTAAACTGGTGAAGCCCCTTTTGAGGCAGGAGGCGCCGTATTTGGAGACCTTTTCTTCGGAGGCTCTTTTGTCGGGAGTGGAGGACGGCGATTCCGGGGGAGGGCTCGGCGTGTACATTTTAGAGGGGAGCAAGCCTGGAGCGACCGCTGCCTCGGTGTGGCTCAGCCATAAGACCATTCCCCTGGACACACGAGCGCACGGCAAGTTAGTGCGGGACACCATACGGAATGCCTGTGAACTTCACGCCCTGTTGGAGAAATGGGAGGAATTGACTTCTCCTCGGCAGGTTCGTGCCTTGTGTTTGTGCACTCCTGGTTCTAACATCGTGTGTTATGCCTTTCGTCCGAAGGTCAAAGCGTCCCTGCAAAAGCTGAATGCATTGAATCGGAAAGTCTTTAAGGAGTTCAGCATTCCCGAAGAGAGGCGCGCCCGTGTTTATGACCAGCCCTTCTTCATCAGTCGCACGCACTTTACGAAGGATCGTTATTGTGTGGAGACTTTGAAAGATTTCCTTTCCCGCTTGGAAGTGGACCCAGAGGAGTATCTTGAGGAAGGTCTTTTCTTGTTGCGTTCCACGTTGATGAGCCCCTGGTATTCTGTTGCCAAGGAGAATCAGCGGTATTATTTAGTGGAACTCGTGGAAGCCCTCTATGAGCGTGCGGAACAAGCGTGGGAGGAGCTTTCTTCTTCCTAACCCTTCGCCAATTTTTCCAGTTGGTCTCTTTTCAGAATAACGATGTGATGATTCTCGGTGCGGACCAGCCCTTGTTTTTGCCATCGGCTAAGAACCCTGATGGCGCTTTCAAGGGTGGTGCCTGCCATATCCGCTACATCCTGGCGAGTGAGAGGCACCGTGAAATACCAGCCGTCCTTTTCCCTGACCGAATACTGGTCAACCAACAGCATCAACACCGAGGCAATGCGTTCGGAAACGGAGCCTTTGGATGTCCTCCCCATAAACTGCAGTTTTTCGTGGAGGCGCATAGCAGAGCGCCGAATGAGGCGTTCCTTGAAGGCATTGTTGCGTTTAAAAATGGGCAGGAACTCGGCAATGGGGATGCGAAGATACCAGACTTCCGTGACTGCGCGTGCGGTCAAAGGGCAGGGCATACCTTGCAGGGCGGCATTGAGACCAAACACTTGCCCGGGTCCCATTATCTCTAACATCGCCTCTGTCCCCTTGGGGGATGTTTGCACCATCTTAACGAATCCTGTCGCCACCAAGCCAAAGTAAATGCTGGGAGCCCCGCCATACCAGATGGTTTCGCTCCTTTTTGCGTGGAACATTCGGGAAACTTGTGCCAGGTGGAGCAATTCCTCCTCTGTAAGGGCACTAAGCAAACTGCTTGACTTCAAGGCGCTAAGGTTGGACGGGCGTTCCTGGGAGCGGTCCATTTCTGCTTCCATTATAGCGGTTTTTTTCTGAATATAACCACTTTGTGGATGGGCACCCAAAACGAACTCGCTTCGGCGGTTCGCGTGCCAATATCCCCCACTGGAGAGGGCTTCTGGAAAGCCTCCCCTACCCCAGGCGAAACCCTGTGAAGGGGACGGGATTTTCACTTCTGGAAAAATCCCTCAGGGGGTGGGCTGGGGCTCTCCTGTCGCACCTGGCAGGGAAACCTCTCCCTCTTTTCGGAAGCCGAGGGAGCGAGCCTTTTCTTCCATCCCCCCCGGCGACTCCAGATACGCCCCTTGTTCCAGGAAGCGGAGTCTTGCCTCTTGAGCCTCCTCCAGTTCTCGCCTCGCCCTTTCCGCTTTCTGGGCTTCTGCCCTATAGACCTGCCAGGAGTCTAAATTCAAGGCGATAGCGAGTTCTATCAAGAGCGCGAGGGCGATCAAAAGGGTCGCGGAGTGTGGGCTCATAGGAGGTTATGTTACTTGATGGGGATGGGTGGTTGCTTGGGGTGGCGCTTGCGGGGTCAGGGGATGGCTTCTTTTTTGGGAAGAGCCCCGGGGGGTGGCTTGGCAAACTACGAAGCGAAGGGGAACGAGGGGGCTGGGGAAGTTTTTTTCTGTGCGAATCCTTCAGGGATAGATGAGTTTGAAGAGGCGATTGGCTAACTCGGGGTCCAGGTTTTTTAGAATTTTGTATTCTTCCAGGGCTGAACTCTTATCACCAAGCACAAGATAAACCACTCCCAGATTGTAGTGCGCTTCGGCAAAATCGGGCTTGATCCGTATTGCTTCCTGGAAGGCGGATATAGCATCGTTGTAGCGCCCGAGTTTGCCGTAAACCACTCCCAGATTGTAGTGCGCCTCGGCATAATCGGGCTTGATCCGTATTGCTTCCTTGTAGGCGGATATAGCATCGTTGTAGCGCCCGAGTTTGTCGTAAACCACTCCCAGATTGTAGTGCGCT
>CAZVXY010000007.1:0-166688 GCA_964631245.1 uncultured Fimbriimonadales bacterium | reverse complement strand
GGAACCACCTACGGCGTATATGGGCAAAGTGACAGCCCCGCGGGCACGGGCGTGTCCGGCAGGGCGAGCGCCACAAGCGGAGCAGCCTACGGCGTGGTTGGGCAAAGCGACAGCCCCGCGGGCACGGGCGTGTTCGGCTGGGCAACCGCCGGGAGTGGCCCGGCCTTGGGCGTAGCTGGTCAAAGCGGCAGCACCGATGGCATTGGCGTGTTCGGCTGGGCAAGCGCCACGAGTGGCGACGCCTGGGGCGTGTTTGGCGTAACGGACAGTTCCGCTTCCAGCGGCTATGGCGTGTTCGGACTGGAACCTTCCGGCGGAGCAGGACACGCGGTCTTTGCCTTAGGAACCCTCGCCGCCACGGGCACCAAGTCGTTCCAGATGGACCACCCGCTCGACCCCGAAAACTACTACCTCAACCACTTCTGCACGGAAGGGCCTGAGCCGATGAATGCGTATTCCGGAAACGTCGTCACCGACGCCAACGGCTACGCCACCATTGCGCTGCCCGACTACTTCGACAGCATCAACCGGGACTTCCGCTATCAACTGACGGTCGTGGATGACGGTGAACGGGATGACTTTGTGCTCGTAAAGGTAGTGCGGAAGATTCGGAACAATCAGTTCACGATTCGCACGAGCGCCCCGCACGTGGAAGTCTCCTGGCGTGTGGAAGCGATCCGCAACGACCGGTGGGTGCAGAAGTACGGCTATCGGACGGTGCAGGAGAAGGAGGACGAGATCAAGGGCAAGTACCTGAATCCAGAGCTCTATGGAATGCCGAAGGAATATGGCATCCACTATCGCCCGGATGTGGAGCGCCCCGCTTCTCTTGAAAAGCAAGCTCCTCGCCTTCCTGCCGAGCGCTCACCTTCTCTGCAAAGAAGGGAAGCGCCCTCTCGGAGTCGGACTGCCCCTGCTCCCTCCAAACGCTCCCAAACGCCCAGGGCACGGTAGCGCCCCATTCCAACATAACACCCGAGCGCAACATCAGAGCCTAACACCAAGGCAGGCAACCCTGAGGGGTCGGAATCCCCCTTCCACCCCTCAGGTTTCTCTTTTCCCCGTGCATTGAGTGAGAAATGGGATGGCTTTTATGGGGTAAAAGGGGATGGTGTTGTTGGTCTTTTCGTTTCTGTTTGGGGTTTCTCCTTTGTCGTCGTTGGCGTTGTATCGTGGGGCTTCCCTGCCGGTGCCGGACAATCCTGGGGTGCTTTTCCGTTATTGGTCTGCGGAAGATGTAACGCTTTGGCGCGCCCAGCCTCGCCTTTCTGATGGGCAGAGTGAATTCCTCACGTTTTCTCCGGAGACGCGCGTTTTGATACGTTTTTGGGATCTGGAGCGTGCTCTGGGACCAAACAAGCGGATCTTGCGGGCGCGGTTAGTATTGTCCGTGGCGAGGATGGAGCATGGAGGAGTGTTGGTGGGGAGGCGTTTTCTTGCGGATTGGAATGAGGGTGCGGGGCGTGGAAGGCGGGAGGACGTGGACCTGCAGTGGAGCACTACGTGGTCCCATCAGTTTTATAACGAGAAGGGTCCCGTACGGAGGTGGAGGAACGGGGGCGAGGAGTTTTTATCATCTGAGAAGTCGTTTGAAATGCGTGTGGGAGACACCGCAGGGGAGATAGTGATAGAGGGATTGGAGAAGGATGTGGAATATTTTTATCATCACTGGTATGAGAACTTTGGGTGGGCTTTGGAGTTTACGGGTTCTGCTTTGGTGTTCTCTTCTCAGGGAGAGCGCTTTCGCCCACGGTTAGAGGTGGAGTTTGAATCCATAGAAGAACAGCGGGGCGCTGATTTGAGTGTGATTTATATTTCCCGCACTCCCGAGTATGAGCGATATGACAACCGTGGGGATGCCTATGTGCGGGCTCGCGTGGGTGGGCATGAATCGGGGGTAATGATGAACCCCGGGAAGGCGGATACGCCCAAGTGGCCCCGGGATGGGGAGCAGGTTACTTATACTGCGGTGGTCAAGAACGTTGGGACAGGTCCTGCGGGGGGATTTCGCTATGAGTGGTGGGAAAGATATGAGCGGAAATCCGTGGGGGGGGTTGGGAAGGGGTTGGCTCCTGGAGAGACGGTGGAAGTGACTTTTCGGACGAGTTTTCGGAATGAGCACCACGATCATCGCACACAGCCCATCTTCTTTCGCCTTTATCCCCAGGGAGGGGATTCCAATTCTCGGAATAACGCTTTGGAGATTCAGGCGTGTGCGTTGAACATAGGCATCTGGGTGGACGAGGGGTTTTATGAGAAGTTTTCCCAGGGCATTAATGGAATAGGGAGTCGCAGTTTTGAGGATTGGATTCAGTGGCAGTTTCGGATTTGGAACGAAGTGTTTTTAAAGCATTCGCGTTTCAGCATTGCCCCCGATGGTTGTCGGGAGCGGGTGCGGATTCAAAAAATCACGATTGTTCCCGTGGGCACTCTCAAGGGCGGGGCGCATATTCCCGGCGATGCTCCCACCCTAACCTTTGATGGGGAGTGGGGATTTGACAGTACGTTTGGAGAGGCGGAGAAATACATTTCTGAGGTAAGGCAAAGGGCAGACCGCGCTCTTTTGCATGAGTTGAGCCATCAGATCGGGTTGATGGATATGTACTGGATGAACGTAGATCCTTCTTTGCCCGATGGGACGAGGGGCAAGGTTCGGGTGAGGCATCAGGGGCACGTGGTGACGCTGGGGCATTTTGACCTTTATGGGGGGTTGATGGGAGGGGGTGATACTCGGAACGAGTCGCTGGTTCCTTATAGTCTGTCCCTCCCCCAGGAGCCCGGGGAAGATCCCGTGTTCCAGAACGCATTGATGGAGCCCACCGATCTCTATTCCTTTACGGACGTGGCGGGTCTTCAGGCGAATTTGGGGTATCGGCGAGGCTTTTACGGGGAATATCTCTATTCTCTTCCCGCAGTAGTGTTAGTTAAATGCGCTGACCGTGAGGGCATTCCCATTGAGAGCGGGACCCTGTCCTTTTATCAGATGAAAGGGGGGGAGATCCCTGATGGAGAGCCTGACTTTACGGTGACCCTGGTGAATGGGAGTGCCCTTCTTCCCAACCGGGATACGGGGCTTCCTTCTCCTTTTACCACAGTTACGGGACACACCTTGAAGCCTAACCCCTTCGGGAGGATAGACGTGGTGGGCACGAATGGGGTGTTTTTGGTGAAGTTGGAATCTGGAGGGCAGGTGGGGTGGGCTTTTTTGAAGGTGTGGGAGTTGGTGGATGCGTATTTTCGGGGGAATAAGTCTGCGGTGGTATACGAGATGAGATTCAATGTGACGAGAGGGGTGCTAAATCCTGACGACTTGGCATTGAAGAAAGTTGTGGTGGACAGTGCGGATTCTCCGATGGGCCAAACCCAATTGCTTGTGGATGGGGATGTCCTCACGGTTTACCGTGCTCCTGATGGGGAGAGGGGATGGTTTGAGATTGATATTGGGAGGGACCTTCCCGTGGGCGAGATTCGGTTAGTGGTGAAAGATGATAGGCACGGTTTTTGGAAATCATTTGATATTCTGGTCTACAGCACGGGTCAAAGGGTGAACGAGGCGAGGCTCTTCGCGCGAGAGTGGGATTGGGTTCACGCGGTAGATTTTCATGCTGAGGTAGATCCTAACGATTTTTCCGTGCGGAGCGTTGCCTATCGTGCTCGCCCTCAAACGGTGCGGTATATTCGGGTGGTCAATCGTTCGGGTGAGCCTGGAAGGCTTGCGGGGATAGAGGTCCGCGCCGTTCAAAGGGGGACATAGGGCGGTAAACTCGGTCTGTGGTTTCCCTGAAGGAGACATTTGCCTCTTTGCACAGGCGTGGCGAGTGTGCCCTTGTTGCGTTTGTTACGGGGGGGGACCCTGATGTTTCCGAATTGCCACGTATTCTCAACGTCCTTGAGTCTGCGGGGGTAGATGTGATAGAGGTGGGGCTTCCGTTCAGCGACCCAATTGCGGATGGTCCCACGATCCAGGCGAGCAGTCAGCGGGCGCTGGAGCGGGGCACCCGCGTGGATGACATTTTTGAGGGGGTTTCCCGTTCAGGGGTTTGCGTGCCGGTGGTGTATATGGGATACACCAATGTGGCTTTGCGTCGTGGTTTTCGGAGGTTTGCGCGGGAGGCAAGGGAGTCGGGTGCAGTGGGTGTGTTATTGAGTGACCTTCCTCCCGAATCGGCGGATGAATGGAAGGAGTCTGCAGGTGAAGTGGGTTTGGATACGATCTTTTTGGTTGCTCCGACCACTCGAGAGGAACGCATTTCTTTTATCGCAGGATCCGCTTCGGGTTTTTTGTATTGCGTTTCTCGTACGGGAGTCACGGGTGCGGAAAACGAGGTGCCTTCGGACGTGGGGGAGCTTGTGCAAAGGGTGAAAAGGTGGACGACTCTTCCTGTGTGCGTGGGCTTTGGAATTTCGCGTCCCGAGCAAGTGGCGATGGTATGTGAGTTGGCGGATGGCGCGGTGGTGGGCAGTTATCTTGTGGACCTTCTCCATCGCTGTTGGGATCAGGGGAGGGGTGCGGGCGTTATCCTTTCAGAACTGAGAGAGCTCAAGCGGGCAACGAAGAAAGGGGGAGAGGGGAGTGGGGAGGGTAAAATATTAATGTGACCGGTGTCCTTGTCGTCGTTCTTGTGGGGGCTTTGGTGATGGGTTATGTCTTATTCACTCGTCGGGTTTGGTTTTATCGTGATCCTGTACATCGGGACATTCCTCAAGACCCGCATGGGGTGCTGAGCCCTGTTTATGGGGTTGTTTCTTATGTTAAGCGGATTTGTGATGGCGTGGTCATCAGTGAGAAAGGGGGTGAGCGGATTGTCCTTGAGGAGCTCACGCGGGAGGAGGTGCCTTTTCGGAGCGGGTGGTTGATTGGAATTGCGATGACCGCTCTGGACGTTCATTATCAATATGCGCCCATTTCCGGGGATGTGGTTCGGATTTGTCATAAACCCGCTCGGGTGAATTATCCTATGTTTGATTGGTGGGAGTATATTCGGATTACCTGGCTTCGCAAGAATGTTGATCTATTTGCGAGGAAACACGCTTTAGAGAATGAACGGCAAACGTTCTTTTTGGAGAGCCCATTCACTAAGTTGGTTTTGATTCTCATAGCGGATAAATTCGTGAACAAGATTAGAACATTTGTGAAGGAAGGGGATCGCGTCTTAGCGGGTTCTAAGTTGAGTTTCATTGCGCGTGGGAGTCAAGTGGATGTTTTCATTCCTTTTGAGGATGTGCGCGTGTGTGTTCAGCCTGGCGAGCGTGTGCGGGGTCCTCGGACGGTTCTGGCGTTCCTGGAGTCTGCGGGGGAGGCATCCGAATGAAGGCTTGGTCTATAATAGAGGAAGATGCCCTGGGGTCGTGTAGCTTCTGAGTGCATCTATGGACTATGGAAAGGCGCTTCCTATCGTACTATAGCCTGGCTGTGATGGCTTGTGTGCTGTCCCTGGTTGGGGTGGGGTGTGGAAATGCGACTTTATGGAGCAAGCAAGAGGAGATTCGGATAGGAAGGCAGGTGGCGGTGGAGATAGAGAAGGAATACGAGGTAAGCAAGAACCCTGCGGATATAGCCCTGGTGGAGGGCATCGGGCAAAGGATTGTATGGGCGGCACAATCCGATTGGCCCTATACGTTCAAGGTTCTGGAGAGCCGTGAGGTGAATGCGGTTTCCCTCCCAGGGGGACCCGTTTACATCTTCAGGGGATTGATTGACTTGACGGAAGGCAACGAGGATGAGCTGGCAGGGGTGATAGCTCATGAAGTGGCTCACGTGCATCGGAGACATGTGGCTAAAATGTATGCCAAAGGGGTTTTTGCGGACCTTATCATCGTGTTCGCCACGGGGGGTGCCCTCCAGGATGCGGCTCAAATCGCTAACTTGATGCTTCAGCTGCGGTTCAGCCGGGATGATGAGTATGAGGCGGATCGGCTTGCTCTTAGGTATGCTTATCGGGCGGGTTATGACCCTCACGGGCTAATCCGGTTTTTTGAGAAACTTTTGAGAGAGCAGAGAGAGGAAAAGTCGGATATCCTGACGTATAACTTAACCAGGACGCACCCCTTGACCGAGGCACGCATCAAGCGCGCCCGAGAGGAGGTAGCCAAAATCATCAAGGAGGTGAATGCAGAAGTGCAAGCATCGGGAGCGGCGTTGCCGTGAAGGTCGCCGCGGTTGTCCCAGCCTATAACGAAGAGAAGCGCATCAGCCGTGTTCTGCAGGCGGTACTTTCTGCCCATCTGGTGGATGAGGTCATCGTAGTTAGCGATGGCTCGTCGGACAGGACTGCGGAGGTAGCGAGTTCTTATCCCCGCGTTCAAGTTATCCGATTGTCTGAAAATGTCGGGAAAGGTGGGGCGATGTGGGTTGGGGTTCGGCACACCGATGCAGATGTTGTTGTGTTTCTGGATGCGGACCTGGTGGGACTGCAACCCTATCATGTGGATGCCCTCATAGAGCCAGTGATGAATGGGTGTGATATGACGGTGGGAGTCTTTAAAGGGGGGAAACTCTGGTCGGATGCGGCTCAAGCAGTGGCACCCTTTATCAGTGGTCAGCGGGCGGTGAAGCGGGAGGTGATTGAATGGATTCCATGGCTTTCCGAAGTGCGCAGTGGTGCGGAAGTGGCTATTAACCACGTGGCGAAGAGGCGCAAACTGAGGATGAAGCGAGTGATTCTTCGGGGTGTTTCTCACACGGCGAAGGAGGCGAAGTTCGGGCTGGTGAAAGGCACGGCGCACCGAGCGAAGATGTATGCGGAGATAGGGAAAACCCTGGTGCGCGCCAGGCGGATGACCGGGAGAAAATTCTGAAATGTTTCGCTGGGCATTCTGGCTCCTTTTGCTGTTGGTGTTTTTAGGGAGACCTATTCAGGACTAACCCCTTTCCCCTCGGGGGGCTTCAAGGGTGTTAGTTCTTTTCCCGTTGGATGTGTTTTCGGCATAGGTTTGGTTGTTTTGTTGGAGTAAAGGGCGGAGAAAATAAAATGGATCGGAGAGAAGAACGGTAGCTGGAAGGGTTTGCGCATTGGCGGTCCAGGGGGGAGGTGCAGGCGTTTTGGGTGGGGCAAGGTAGTGGAGGGCTGTTTTCAAGCAGAGGTCGTTGCCCTCTGCATCCCATTCCTGGGAGAGCGCTATGTCTGGCTCCACTCCAACACCTTCTAACGGCTTATTGCTGACCGTGACGTTGACCATCGGGATTTCCAGATAAGCCCAGTCCGCAATTCGCAGGGGAGAGGTTCCCAGGACGTGCCCGGAGGTGCGAAGCCCCACCAGAGTTCCCCGTTTCGTTTCTTTCATCGCAAAGGCAAAAACTTCCTTGGCACTGCGCGTTCCCCCGTTGATGATTACCGCAAGAGGGGCTTTGAAACCGGTTTGCGGAGTTTCGTTTTTTGTGTCTCGTGCTCGCCAGGAAAGCCTGCGGTTTTGGTAGGAGACTTGATAGTCCTGGACGCCGAAGAGGGGGAGAAAGCCCTCGGGGCGCCCCCCAAATCCATCGCGAAGGTCCAGGATGAGAGCATCCACATCTTTGAAGGTTTCGTCCAGCAGAGTCTTGAGCGTTTGGCGGAAGTTTATCGTAGCCATAGTCCAGAGGTGGACATAACCGATGCGCTTTCCATTATGTTCTATGATTTTCGCGCTGTTTTTCGTGGCTTCCAGGAACATTTCAAAGGCGTGTTGTTCCTTTACTTCCACCTGAGCGGTGAGCAGAGTTTGGTTTCGCTTGAACTTGATCGTGGCTTGAGACCCTATGAGGGGACGCAGGGAAGAAATGGGGGTGAAGGGTTCTTCGTTTATGGCGATGACGATGTCGCCTTTGCGCAAGCCCGCCTTTTCAGCGGACATTCCCTCCAGAACCATCTGGACTTCATAGCCCTCTTCTGCTTTTTTGAACCACGCCCCAATGTGGGGCATTTTGTCCGCACTGGTGCCTCGGAAGCCATCCAGGGCATAGTAGCCCTGTTCGTCTTTGGTATAGAATTCAAAATGAGAATCGCCGAATTCTCGTGTCATCTGGTCCATAACCCGGTCAAACTCCTGGCGATCCTTGGCTGATTCTGCCAGGGGCTTGAAGCGGGCAAGTAATTCCTCCATTCGTTGCTTTTTCTCTTCTCGGGCGTAATAGGTGTTTCGGATGGTCTGCTCGCATCGCATCCACAGTTGGGCAAAGTCATCTTGCCCGAAGACAAGAGGGAAAACGGTGAGAAGGGTGATCATAGTGCTTATAGAGTATACGCTCCTCTCGGGTGCCGGGTTTCTTTAGAGTCCTGGACGTTTCGCTTTCAGGAAGGGATTTGCCCACAGCCCAAACCCTTCCCCAGATTCACCTGCCACGCGGAGTTCCAGCAAATAGACCTCGTGGACATCTACTTCCAGCGTTTCCGTTTCGCCCGGCGAAAGCGGTTTGCTCCGGAAAAGGAGTTTTCCATCCCCATACACCTCAAAGGTGAGGGGCGCCTCGCCTTCCCAAGCCTGTAAGGGGGAGACGGTGCCTGAGAGGGTTTCAAAAGCCCGAGAGAGGCGAAAAGAAAGCGAGCCTCCCCGTGGAACGCTCCAGCCCGAAACCACTTCTCCCTTGAGGGTAAGGGGTTTGCCATCGGGCGCACTATTTTTTTGCGGGGCGTAGAGGGCGGGCGTCCACGTGAAAGGGAAAAGGTGCACGAGAGGAGTGTCGGTAGGAGCGGGCGTGTGCACGTAGGTAGTCTTGGGCAGGGAAGGGTCACCCCCATATCCAACGCCGAAGACTGTGTAGGAGTAATCACATTCGGGATCTACTTCGTCATCCAGGTACGCGGGGTCTGTGAAATAGCCGATGAGGGTTGTGTTGCGGAAAACATAGAATCCTGCGTAAGGGTCGTTAGGAAGAGTGGGGCGGGTGAGGCTTATTGCCCAGGGAGAGCCTGGTCCGATTCCGATCTCCGGAGCGGAGAGAAGTTCCGCTTTCTCTTTAATGAATTGGACGGTGAAGGGCGCTTGGGAAGGGGCTCCCTTTTCTTGACGAGGGGAATTCGCCGGGGAAGATTCTCCTGAAGGGGCAGGAGAAGAGTTCGTTGGCTGTTGGGAAGCAAAAAGGGGGATGCGCCAGCATCCGAGATTAGGATGGAGGTGCCACTTTTCGGTATTGCGAAAGGCACTCACGGGCTTCCACACCCCCTGGTCAAATGCGGAGGCGATGAAAAGGGATTCTTCCGCGCCTTCGGGAGGGGAGATAAAACCTATGTGGAGCACACCCTTCTGGGCATCCCACGTCTCTTGTAACCCCCAATGCACCAAGCCCCATACGCTGTGGTCGTTGCCGATGACTTGCGGTCGCGCCATAAATCTCCTCATCAGGTAAAGTCGCGTTTCATAGGGGGAGAGGGTTATCGCGAGCGCCCCGGTGGCTGCGGAGAGATAACGGAGATTCAGCAGGTCAAAAAGCGTCCAGGGATAATCGGTGCTAAGCCCCAGTTCTGTTAGGTTGATGCGGACACTGCGATGGTTGGGCGTTGGATTGATCAAGCAAAACAGGGCAGAAGGCTGATTGGCAATGCGGGTATGGGTTATGATGCCGAAGGGGAGCTCCGATATGCGGAAAAAATCAAGGGGACGCGTTTCCACCGATTGGCGAAATCGGGAGGTCCACACGGGGGGCTGAGCGTTTTGGGTTTCTTGAGGCAAGGGGAGTCCCAGGACGGCGCTCAATGCGGAATAGGCACGCCATTCGGTTTCTTCCTTGCTGGCGGGTTGGGGCGGGGAGGCGTCCTGATGAGATGCCCCCTTTGCCAGGGACAGCAAATACTCGCGCAACTTCTCCCAGAAGTTTTTTGCCCTCTGGGAGTCCTTCGGACTGGGAGGAGGAGAAGGGGGGGCACCTAAGACATCCCAGGTGAGGGTGTCAGCATTCTTGGTGAATTTCACTTTGATGCCTCCTGTTTCCCCGTCATAGAGGGTGAACTCTGGACCGGAGAACTTCCATAGAGAATGAGTGGAAGGGAAGTAGAAGCCATCACAGGAGAAACTTAAGGCTCCGGGAGTAGCGAACTGGAGAATGGGTACTCCTTCGTTGGGTGTGAGACGGACGCTCAGCACCTTCTCAGAGATGCGAAAGGATAAGGTGACTCTATCGGGCGGACGGAGAATGATTTTGTGCTGGTTTTCAGATCGGCGATAATACAGGTCCCATTGGTGGCTTCCTGAGGATATTCGGTAGCGCCCTTCGGATATAACGCGAACCTGGAGAGGTAGGGAGCCTGTTTCCGTCCATAGGTTGACGGGTTGCAAGGGGAGGTCTAACAGTTTTGAAAATCCTATCACGAGGAGCACTGTAGTTCCCATATCATTTCTCCTGAGGGGAAGAGATGAGGAGAAGGTGGCAGATAATCCCAACGGCGAATCCAAGAAGTGCCCCCCCTAACACATCGGAGGGCCAATGGACCCCGCGATAGACTCTGGAGAACGCCACCAAAAAAGGGAGGAGCATCACGAGGGGCATCGCCCACTTTTGATAGCGAGGATGAAGCCCCAGGACGAAGGCAGTGGCGGTGGCAAAGGAGACAGCGGTATGCCCGCTTGGGAAGCTTCCATAAAAAAGAGGCTCATCCGGCGCCACGAAGGTTCCCGGCAGGTGCCCCGGTCGGAGCCGAGCGGAAAAATGCTTGAAGACCTGGGTGAGCAATCCTGAGGAAAGGAGGGCAAGATAGCAGGATAGTCCCCACCGGCGGTAAGCAGGGATGAGAAGAAGGGGCAAGAGGAGGGGAGCGAGTATCCACTCTGTTCCGAAATAAGTTATGATGCGGAAAAAAGTGTCCCAGTATGGCGAATGCCCTTCCGCGTTGAGCAAGCGTTGCGCGGTAAGGTCAGCGCTATAGAGCCAATTCACTTGCTATAGTTTACTCGCAGACGCCCCTCCTCGGGTAAATTGAGAACTTATGAGTAAGGATCTCTTGGAGACCTTTCCGAACCCGGCTCCGGAGAGAGATTATGTGATTCGCCACGTGGCTCCGGAGTTTACCAGCGTGTGCCCTAAAACGGGGAATCCTGATTTCGGGACCATCGTGGTCACATATATTCCAGACGCTCAATGCCTGGAACTGAAGTCTTTTAAGATGTACCTTTTCTCCTACAGGAACCAGGGGATTTTCTATGAGGCGGTGGTGAACAGGATACTGGATGACCTGGTGGGGGTGATTCATCCACGGTTTATGCGAGTGACGGGGATTTTCAACGTTCGGGGGGGCATCTCCTCTACGGTCATTGCGGAATACCGAAGCCCTTCCTGGCAAGGGGATGTGCCTCCCGAAACAGAGCCTGTCTGGGGAAGCGTCCGGGGCTTTGCTCAAAGATAGGGGGGCGTTCGCTTCTGGTGAAAGTCTTTGGGTATTAGGAGCCTCCCGTCCCTTTCTTTTTGGTGAAGAAGGCATCCAGGGAATAATCGCCCATTCCCGTGAGGAGGAGCGCCAGTGCCATAGCGAGAAGCGCCAGGGGGAACTCAAACCCCTGATTGTCGTTGAAGAATCCATTTTGCCAGTGCGCCACGTAGATGGCGACGGCCATATTGACGGCTACTCCCAGAGCGGCAACTCGCCCCAGAAGCCCTACTATCAGCCCCAGCCCTCCCAGGAACTCCGCAGCCATACTCATATAAGTGAGTACGGAAGGGATGTTCCAGGTTTCCTGGAAGTAAGTTATCGTGGCTTGCATTCCATAACCACCCCAGATCCCGAAAACTTTTTGGGCTCCGTGGGCAAACATAGTAAGCCCGAGGACCAGGCGCAAGATGAGAAGGGCAAGGTTGTAGGTGGTGCGAGGCTCCATCGTGAATTCCCTCCTATAAGTGGGGACGTTAAAAGGGGGCAAAAGGGTGCAAATAGAGCCCCTCATTGGGGCAAAATAAGGTCGTGAGGCTTCTTGCCTTACTGGGCGACCTGGACGTGCGGTGGCTTTATGCAAGCCTCCTTGTTGTGATTGTGCTTGCGGGATATATTCGGGTGCCCCTTCATATCCAGTTGAGCGTGGAGGCGCAAGGCTTTTATGAAGCCATAGAGGCTCTGGATGGGACGAAGCCCGTGCTCCTTCATAGCGATTGGGACCAGGGCACAGTTGGGGAACTCAGCGCCCAGTTTCGTGCGGTGGTGCGTCATTTGTTCCGCAAAAATTTGCGATTTGTGGTCATCAGTGGTATTCCCACAGGTCCTCGTTTTTATCGCCCTGTGCTTGAGGAACTGGCGCGGGAATATGGAAAGAGTTATGGCAAGGATTGGGTGGATTTTGGGTTCAAGTTAGCAGACCCCAAAGATATAGCGATTGAAGCCCTTTCCCGTGACTTTACGGAGTTAGCGGGAAGGGATGTGCAGGGGCGCACACCCGATGCCTATCCGTGGTTGAAAGGGGTGCGAGTGGCAGATGATTGGGGGCTGGTGATCAGCATTGCCTATACAGAGTATCGTGCTTACATCACGTATTTTTATGAAAATGCTCGCACGCCTTACGTGGCAGGAGTTGCAGCCATCATTTCCACCACGCTGTATCCCTTCCTTACCACGGGGACCCTGAAAGGGATGCTGGTGGGTAGTCGGGGAGGAGGGGAGTATGAACAAAAGATGGGAGAGTATGGCTTTGGGACCCAGATGCTGGTGGGGCAATCGGGGAGCCATTTATTGTTGCTTTTATGCGTGATCCTTGGCAATCTGGGAGAATGGGCGAGAAAACGCATCGCCCAAAAGGAACAAAGGGAGAGTGGATGATAGAAATCGCTGACCGATGGGGTGAATGGCTCGCGGGGTTGGCGACCCTTGCGGTGCTCAGCCTGTTGTGGAAGGAGAACCCGTTTTATCGTGTGGCGGAGCATCTCCTTCTGGGGTTGGCGGTGGGGTTTGCTTTTGCGGTGAGTTGGTTTGAGTTCCTTTATCCTAAGTGGTGGGAACCCTGGATGCTGAGTTTTCAAGGGGGGCGGTGGACGGGGATTTTGGGAGGCGCCTTTGCCCTGGGATTGGGCTTGTGCTGGTATGGGCTTTACTTTCGGCGGACTGCCTGGCTGATGCGGTTGGTCCTGGGCGTGGTGGTGGGAGCGAGCGCGGGGCAGGCGATCCGCAATCAATTCACTCAGCAGATGCCTATCGTGGTTTCTTCGTTTCGGAGTCCGCTCGTGGTGAAGGAGGGGGGATGGTTTATTTGGGACACAGTGAACAATTTAATTTTCTTGACGGCGCTTTTAACCGTCCTCCTTTACTTCTTTTTCAGTTTTGAGCAGAAGAGCAGGCTGATGCGATGGGGCAGTCGTTTGGGTCGGTTCTGGCTTATGGCGGCTTTTGGTGCCTTCTTCGGCAACACGGTGATGACCCGTCTGGCGGTGTTGATTGAGCGGGTGTGGTTTGTTGCCCGGGATGTGTTTTGGAAAGGCTCAATGGGGTAAACTCCCCTGGTGCTGGGTTCGGAGGTCTGCCTCTTTCGGGGTGGGAATCTTTGGGACGGTGCGCGTGGTTTCGCTGTCTTCCCAAAGCGAGATGATTGAACGGCGAGGAGGTATGGGATGTCACAGAAAGAACGCACGATAGACGTCTACGCCCAGGGCGGGGAGCGCCTAAGGCAAGCTCTGGAGCGCCACCCCTTGGTGCGGGTGCAAGGGTTTGAAGTTGCCACCTGGCCTCATGTGGAGTTCCGGCGGGATACCTGGATTCGCGAGGTGTGGCAGGGGCATCCGTTCCTTGACGGACCCTATGGGTTGCCTGAATTGATGGATAACAACCCCTTGATCTGTGCGGATCGGGCTTCCTGTCCAGGGCGTTCTGCCACATTAGCGCTGATCGCTTTGGGACCTTTGGCGAGGGCGGGGTTGATTCGCCTGAAGCCTTCGTGCGTTTTCTCTTTTGAATCGGAACCGGAAGGAGGGCAGGGGGGTGTTTCTTCCTATGAGGAGGTAGAGAAGGCTTTAGAGACCGTGGGGTGGTCGGGAGGCGTGATCTGTGCAGGGGACCCTGTGGATTATGGAGGGGTTTTGCTGGCGAGTTGTTTTTCAGAAGTGGGTCCTGGCGTCACGGAGGAGGAGATCAAGGCTCTCTACGACGAGATTTTCGGGCGGAGCTTTTTCGTTCGGCGCGTGGAGGTCTGGGACGAGGGGGTGGTGGAAGAGGTGCGTGGGAAACCCTTTGCGTTGTATTATGTGGCGCTTCATTCAGGGGGCGGGGGGTCGGTGTTGCGAGTGCAGGTTTCTGCGGATGCAGAGGGGAAAGCAGGGGGCGACCAGTTGGTCCATATGATGAACATTATGGCGGGCTTTGAGGAGGATCTGGGCTTGGTTGAGGAGGGGGGAGGGTAAGTGTGGACGTGAAGAGGCTTCCTGTGCGGTGCTTTGAGTAAAGTAAGGATGATGACGCTCAGCGAGGTGATGCATGTCCACATCCCCGTGCTTTCCCTGGAAGCCACGGTGCGGGAGGTAGTGGATAAGATGGACATTTACCAGTTTCCTGCCCTGGTGTTTGTGGATGAGTCGCATCAGCCCGTGGCAGTTATCACGGAGGGGGATGTGGCGCGGGCGGTATGCTCCAAGGGGGACGTGGTGAGCCTTGGCTCTCGTCGGGCACTGGATTTTGGTACGCGTGAACCGCTGTGTGCGGACCTGGATATGGAAGTTTCCGAGGCCCTTCATATGATGCTTAGCCGAGGGTTGACCGTCCTGCCGGTGGTTTATCAGGGGAAGATGCGGGGAATTGTCCTGCGGATAGACCTTATGCAAGCCCTGTTGACGGACGTAGGCTCTCACTCGGAGAGATGAAATGAGGGCTGGGCAGGCAAGGGTCCCGCCTCTGGCGGGGTACTATTGGAGAGGTGGGGTGCCCCTGGCTTCCCCCAATGAGTGCCTCCCAAGCCCCAGGGCTTCCTGAATATGAAGCCGATTCACATCTACCGTAAAGCCATCGAGAGCGCGGTTGCTCCTCGCGACGCAACCGAACACACCTATAGGCATCACTTGAAGGCGCTTATAGAGTCGCTGGATGACGGGGTTGAGGTGATCAATGAACCTGGGCGTAGCCCGGACGTAGGCGCGCCAGATATGCAGGTGAAAAGAGGGGCAACCCCTATCGGGTATATAGAAACCAAGGATGTGGGCTTCCATTTGGAAGGGATTGCTGAGAAGCTTCAGCTTCAGCGCTACCGACGTGGCTTGCCTAAAGCGATTCGCGTGGAATTAGATGCCAGAGAGGTTTTACGAAAATGAGGAAGGGCTCAAAGAATATGAAAGCAGTTGATTGTGACCAACTACCCCTTGAAGATTTAGAGGCGATACCCTTTAGTTATAGTTCCGTTATCTTAAACAAAGAGAAATTTATTCAGGTTTTAGAGGAAATTAATACATCGGAAATTTTAACTTCTATCAGGAGTAGAATAATCGCACTAAAAGATGTTATAAGTAACCGTAGAAGTGATAAGGATGGAATATTGAATATTGATACTAACGGGGATACTGTTTCCTTGCGGAGAGATGTTTTAGTCTCTGAATTGGATCAAATATTGGGTTCACGAACGCCTGAGAGGGCAAAGTATTATCTTAGGCGATTAAGCTATTTAGCCACAAATCCTATATAGTGATTCAGAGAAATTCATCTGGGGAAGATATTTCAAAGTTGGATGCTTTGTGTTTGATTTTCGGGATAGGCCTGGTTTTGTTTGATAACAGCAATCCTGATGACCCTCGGTTTGAAATTAGAGTCCGAGCCGATAAGCATGAGCCCGATATGTTTTATGTGAATAGAAATCTAAGGGAGGTTGAGGAAGAATTATTTGGTTAACAAAGTATAAAGTGGCTTCACCTATCAGCGGAGAGAGGAAAGATCACGGGTGACCCCAAGGGTTCGTTAAAACTGCTTTAGGCAACTTCGTTTATTCGCATGGGTGTAGGGTTTCTTTTTCTTGGGGGGATTTTGGGGAGGGTGGTTGTCTTTTGTGGGTGCGGTGTCCTTATGGAGATGGATGCGGAGGGGTATCTGGCAGAAATTAGAGAGTGCGGGTTGGAAGCCCCACGAGGGTCAGCGGGCTTATCTGGAGAACGGGGCTCGTTTTCGGGTGCTGGCGTGCGGTCGTCGCTGGGGAAAGACGGATGCGGGGTCTGCGGACATTATTCGCCGTATTTGTGAGGAGGAGAAGAGCAGGCAGTTAGCCATTGCGCCGACTCTGGAGCAGGTGAGGCTGGTTTTTGAGCGGGTGAAGTGGATGCTTGCGGTGGTGGGGGTCGCTTTTACAGCGGTTCACACTCCTCACCCGACGATTCGTGTGCACGAGGGCGGGCATCGCAAGGGGAGCGTGATTCACATTTTGGATGCGCGCTCCGGTCACGAGGCGAAGTATTTGCGGGGCTGGGGCGCGGACCATATTTTGATAGACGAAGCGGGTTTTGTTCCGGAGTCTTTGATCACCGAGGTAGCGATGCCTATGCTTGCGACCACGGATGGGCGTATGACGCTCATCAGCACTCCTCGCGGACGGAATCACTTTTACCGTTTTTTCCTGATGGGATTGCGTGGGGAGAATGGGTTCTGGAGTCGTCAGTCTCCGAGTTGGGAGAATCCCCTGGTGAGCAAGGAGTATCTTCGCCTTCAGCGCGAGATTTTGACGGAGCGCGCTTTCAGGACGGAATACGGGGCGGAATTTCTGGATTCCGTGTCTTCGGTGTTTTCCCGTGAGTCGCTGGAGGCAGGCTTGGAGGCACCCGGGGTGGCTTCGGGTCCTGTCATTTTGGGTGTGGATTGGGCTCGGTATCGTGATTTTACGGCGGTGGCGTGCGTGTGCGGGACGCGTCAGCGTGCAGAGGTGAGATGGGTTCGTCAATGGAGCGGGGCGCGCTGGTTGGAGTCGGTTCATCGGGTAGCGGAGATGGCTTTAGAGGCGAGGGCAGGGCGAGTGGTGTGTGACAGCACTGGGGTTGGGGATGCAGTGACCGAGGAATTGAGGACGCTGATCCCCTCCATAGGTGTGGAGAGTTTTGTTTTCACTCCGCGTTCCAAGGTAGAGTTGATGGAGGGTTTGGCGTGGTTATTGGAGAATGGGAGACTTCGGTTACCTCCCGAGACGGCATTATTGCGTCAGTTAGAGCACTTTGAAGCGACATCGGACGAGCGTGGGATTCGCTATATTAGTGGGAGTGGTTTTGGGGATGACCTGGTGTGTGCTCTGGCTTTGGCGTGCTGGGGGTTGACTTCTGCCTCTTCTCTCACGATTCTTTCCGCACCAAAGATTTGACAGGAGGTTTCAGGGTGTTTTCTCTTTTTGCGAAGCGTCGGAATGGAAGGAGCAAGTCATCGGGGGAGAAGGCTCCCTCGGTGAGCAAGCTGGGTTTGGAGGCGTTGGCTTATCCTTCGGGGATGCGTGCCTTTTCAAGTGAGCGGATAACTCTTGAAGTTTATGAGGAGATGCTGAGCGATCCGTTGATACGTTCTGCATTGACGATTAAGAAGTTGGGGGCTCTGGCGGTTCCGTGGCGGGTACTGCCTTATGATGAGAGTCCTGAGTCGCGGGAGCGTGTGGAGTTCATTCGCTATGTATTTTCCGAGATGTCGGGGAGTCCGGAGCAGGTTTTATTTGATGCGATGGATGCGCTGGCAAAGGGTTATGCGGTTATGGAGAAGATTTACGTAATGGATGAGGGGCGCTTCGGGGGGAAAGTGCGGTTAGGTGCGGTGAAGGCGAAGGACCCCGCATTATTTGGATTTGAAGTGGATGAGTTTTTAAACATTCAAGCTCTGGTGTTGCATCTTCCCGGCGAGTCTCCTCGCCGGCTTCCGCGGGAGAAGTTCGTGATTTACGCTCACAATCAGCGTTATGGTGCTCCTACTGGGGAGTCTGATTTGAAGTCGGTGCATCGTTCCTGGTGTCTCAAGCGTGAGCTTATCAAGCAATGGAGTGCCCATCTGGAGAAATTTGCCTCGCCGACGGTTTTGGGAAAGTTCAAGCGTGGCTTGCCAGAGGAGGCTCAGCGGGAGCTTTTGAGTGCGCTTCAGAGGATCCAGCGTCAGAGCGCAGTGGTTCACCCTGATGATATTGAGGTGCGTTTGTTGGAGGGGGGTTCGGAGGGGCGAGGAGCTTACCTGGAGGCGATTGAGTATCACAATCGCGAGATTGCCCGGGCGATTTTAGGTGGCACTCTCACGACCGATGATTCCCGTCGTGTTGGTTCCCTGGCGTTGGGGAAGGTTCATTTGCAGGTATTGATTATGCAGTTAGCGGGCTTGAGGCGTACTCTTGCAGATAAAGTGATGAACGAGCAGATTATTCGCCCTTTGATTGATGTGAACTATGGGGGTGGGGGGTATCCGGTGTTTTCTTTTGAGGAGCCGGACCTGGATGTTTTCCGCACGGGGCAGGTGGTTTCGTAGGGGGTCCGCAGGGGGTAGACTGTACCTTTAATGCGTGTCCTTTACGGGATTGAGAACGTGGTGCCGACGTGGACGGCTTCCACGGTGGCAATAGGGGTTTTTGATGGGGTGCATCGGGGTCATTGTGCGGTGATTTCCCGTGCGGTAGCGGAGGCTCGGGCAAGGGGTCATCCTTCCCTTGTTCTTACTTTTGATCGCCATCCCGATGTGGTTTTAAAGCCCTCCCGTGCGCCCCGGATGTTGCTGCCGTTGGATTTGCGGTTGGAGCGGATGGCGGGCTTAGGGGCTTCCGTGGCGGTGGTGGTCTCCTTTACGGCGGAATTTGCGCAGATGAGCCCGGAGGAGTTTTTCTCTCGCATTTTGAAGGAAGTGTTGAGGGTGGAGACGGTGGTAGTGGGTCCCGATTTTCGTTTTGGGAGGGGTCGGGCTGGAGATACAGAGTGGTTGGCGGGGAGAGTGCGTACGGTGGTGGTTCCTCATCAAGAGGCTTTGGGGGAGAAGATAAGTTCTACGCGGATACGCTCGTTGGTATCCGAGGGGCGGGTGAAAGAGGCAGGCGAATTGCTGGGTTATGATTATACTCTGGCAGGATTGGTGGTTCCAGGGTGCGGTCGTGGCAAGGCATTAGAGGTGCCGACGATAAATTTGGGTTTGTTTGCCCCTCAGGTGATTCCTGCGAGTGGCATTTATGCGGGTTTTGGAGTTTTGAGGAGCGGAAGGTATATGGCAGGGATTTCGGTTGGGGAGCGCCCGACTTTTGAGGATGCGGGTTTTGCCCTGGAGGCGCACCTTTTGGATTATGAGGGTTCTGACTTATACGGGGAGGATGTGATTTTGGAGTTTGTGGAGAGGCTGAGGGGTCAGCAGGTTTTTTCTTCTCCTGAGGCGTTGCGGAAGGCGATGTTAGAGGACCTGGAGAGGGTGCGTGCGCTTTTGGGGGTGCGCCGTGCGCGATAAGCCAGCCTGGATGTGGATTCTTCTGGTGGCGGGGTTGGCGATTCTTGTTTTGTTTGGGGTGAATGGGATTGCGGTTCTATGGGGGAAGGGTACGGATGAAGAGCAGATACGGAAGGCGCTGGAAGAGATGCGGGTTGCGAGTCTTGAGGGGAAGCCCGGGGGTGTTCTGGAGTGGGTTTCCCGTAGTTTTCAGTCGCCGATAGCGGATGAGTGGGGGTATCGTTCCGGGAGGCAGGCTTTGGCGGAAGCGTTGCGTCAATCGGATGTGGAGTCTCTGGAGGTAGAGGGGGTTGAGGTGGAGGTGTCTGGGGGGGTGGCTCGCGTTCGGTGTGAGGTGCGGGCGAAGGTTTCTTATAGACAGCAGGAGGTTACTTTTAACGGTCCCTTAGAGCTGGAGTTTCGGCGGGAGGTTCATCGCAGGCTGTGGGTGATTCCGGAGGAGAAGTGGATGGTGGTGAGCGCTTATGTAGATCCGAATCGTGTGGAGGTGGGGTATTAAAGGGTTGATGCGTTCGTGGTGTGGGAGTGTTTTGGTATTGGTGATGGTGCTTGGAGTTGCCTGTGGCAGGGGCGAGGCACCTTCCCATACTCCTCTGGAGAACGAGGTGAGGTTTACCTCTGAGGATGGCAAGACGGTGTATGCGGATTATTATCCTGTTAAGGAAGGGGCAAAAGGGTTTGTTTTACTTTTTCATCAAGCCTATTCCAATGCTGGGGAATATGAGCCTGTGGTTCGCCGTTTGAACGAGATGGGTTACAGCGCCCTTGCGGTGGATTTGCGGTCTGGTGGGGAGCGTTGGGGTCGGCGGAACAGGACAGCGGATGGGGTGGGTGGTAGCCCTTCTTATGAATCTGCTTACCAGGATATGCGTTCGGCGTTGGATTATGCAAGGGCGCAGGGTGCCCAGAAGGTATGGGTGTGGGGGAGCAGTTATTCTGCGTCTCTGGCATTGCGTTTGGCATCGGAGCGTGGCGAGGAGATTGAGGGATTGTGTTTGTTTTCTCCTGGGGAGTATTTTGGTGGTGGGGGAGTGGTGAAGGGATGGGCGCGTGGGGTGCGCGTGCCGATTTTGGGAATCTGTCCTGAGGGGGAGTCTGCGACGGTGGAGGAGATTCTTTCCGCTTGTGGTTCCCCTATGAAGGTGTTGGAGGTGAAAGAGCGGGCGGTTCACGGGGCTTCTATGTTGCGAGAAGACCGAAATCCCCTTGGTTGGGAGGAGTGTTGGCGCGCAGTGGTGGCGTTTATGGAGAAGGTCTCGCGGGCGAAAGGGGAGAAAGGCGCAGAAGTGGACAAAGGGGCGTAGGAAGGGAGGCAGTTAGGTTGAGGGTGTTTTTGGGGTGGGCTGGGGTTCTGGGATGGTGAGGCGATAGCCTCTTCCTCGCACGGTCTGCAGGAGTTTGGGTTTTTTGGGGTCTTCTTCAATTTGTTGTCTCAGCCAGAGGATGTGCACGTCCACGGTACGAGGGGTGACGTGGGCTCGCGTTCCCCATATGCGGTGAAGGAGTTCTTGCCTGGAGAAGACGTGGTTAGGGTGAGCTGCGAGGAAGTAGAGCAGGTCAAACATTCGGGGTCTCAGGGGAAGAGGGTTTCCGTTTTTTCGTACGATTCTGGCAAGGCCGTCCACTTCCAGGTCTCCGATGGTGATGAGGTGAGCATCCTGGGGGACGGTGCGTCGCAGGATGGCGCGGACGCGAGCGGAGAGTTCTGAGAGATTGAAGGGTTTGGTGAGGTAGTCATCTCCGCCGACGGCAAATCCTTTGAGTCGGTCTTCGGGGGTGACCCGTGCGGAGAGGAAGAGGATGGGAACACTGCTTTCGGCGCGAACGGTTTGGGCGAACTCTAATCCGCTTTTCCCTGGGAGCATCACGTCTAAGATGATGAGGTTGGGTCTTTCTCTTCGGAAGAGGGAGAGGGCGTGTTCTGCAGTTTCAGCAGTGGCGACGGTGTAGCCTTCTCGCCGAAGCCTCAGGGCGATGGTATCCAGCAAATTCCTTTCGTCTTCCACGACGAGTATTTTCAAGGTATTCATCGGGTTATACCCTCCGAAGTTTGTTTATAGACGTCATAGGCAGTCTTATCTTCGCGATGTTCTTATAGGAGGCAGCGCATCCATTCCTCCTGGTTCCCCGAAGCTAACCTCTTTTTTCGGGCACCCGTTTGTCCCTACGGCACATCGGCTCTTTGTTAGAGTGTAGATGTTTACGTAGAGATGATCTCCACATTTGCCCGTGGCACCACCACGACCTCTCCTGTTTCCAGCTCCGCTTTGAGGACCCGGACGAGGGAGCCGGAGTCCACTTTTTGGAGTTCGGGGGGCAGATCTACCACTTTGGCGATTTGCCCAAAATAAGGTTCGCGAATTATGCGTATAAAAGTTCCCACCGTGAGCCTGCCGTCAGTGGGGGTGGGGGCATCTCCCTCAGGCGGGGCGGGCTTGGGGACAATGATTTCTGGCCGTATGACTCCTGCCCGGATTTGGGTGGCGCCATTGAGGCTGGCTTGCATACCGTTGAGGGAGTGGAGCAGGCTGAAGGTACGTTTTGCCATAGGGAGGATGCCAAACCCTTCGGTGACGATGAGGGTTAGGGGGACGGTTTCCTGCCCTGTGATGGCGACGCCGATGTCGTAGCCTAAGTAGCGGGCGACATCCATATCCTTTATGGCTCCCGTAACGATGCCCACTGCTCCCACCTCCTCGGCGCGTTTGAGCGCTTCAAAAGTTACCCCTCCTCCGCCCACGAGCACGGCGCCCTTATCGGTTTCCTGGATGTGTTCGGGGGTGAGGATTTCCTCCGGGGAAGTGACCGCCAGGCGGAGGGTCCCCAATTGTTCCCTTCCGATTCCAAAGATGCCTTGAATCAGTGCCCCACGAGTTTCTATGACCGCTCCTTCGCCTTCCAGCACTTCTTTGACCGTTCCTTTAATATAGGCATTGACCTCCACGGGGGTTGCGGGTTCTCGGATAAACAGGTGTCCCGTGCGTTCGGATAGGGATTCCACTGTGCCCTCAAACTCGGAGTAGACATATCCCTTGAACAGCCCGAAAAAGCCTTTGGATTCGGCGAGGAGTTGCCCCTTGGCGACCTTATCTCCTATCTTGACCTTGAGGAGGGCAGGGACCTCGCTGGGTTCCACGCCAAGTTTTTCGGCGACCTTGACGCTCTGGAGGATCCCTGGGATTTCTGCACGGGCGACGACCGTTTGGGGTTCCACGCTCTCTCCCACGGAGACGAGGACCTCCCCCTTCAAGGGGAGTCTGCGGACTTTTCGGATGATCTGGTCGGCGCTGACAGTGAGTCCGGGAGTATACGCGGTGCCCAAGAGCATAGCCTCCTTGAATTTATCTGTGGGCACGGAGATTTTAGCACAAAAGGCTTTTAGTGTTTTTGCGGGAGTGCGGGAGGCAGGGGAAAATGATGACGGCAAAAATCGCAAATTTTGATGTTTTTCGGGGCGCACTCGTAACGGTGCTTAGCGAGGGGAGGGATGGGGGGTGGAAAGGGTGATATGTCCGACGCGGAACGCCAAGGCAGACCAGCGGAACGCCCTCGCTTACTTTCCGGCTGCGACGCCCTCCGCAGCCAAGCGCCACCTGGGGACCGGTATCGCCCGCCGGTCCCCTTTTTGGTTGTGGTTGTTCGGCAAAAGTGAGGGGATATGGGGCAAAATAAGGGATGTGAGAGGCAGAATGGTTCCTCTGGGAATTAGCGAGGGGTATTATGTTCCGTCGTGCAAGGGGAAGGGGCGGGCGGTGGTGGTTTTGCATGAGTGGTGGGGCTTGTCGGAGCATATAAAGGATGTGGCGGAGCGCTTTGGGGAGGCGGGCTATAGCGCTCTGGCTCCCGATTTCTTTAGGGGGAGGCATGTGGGGGATGTGGATACTGCCTCGGAATGTATGCTTGCTTTGACGGAGAAGGAGGTGGTGGACGTTCTTGAGGGTGTGTGGAGATATTTATCAGAAGAGGGGACGGTGGAATGGGGGAAGGTGGGTGTCGTGGGTTTTGGGATGGGGGGAGCGATAGCGGTGTACTCTGCGTCGGTATATCCCGAGGTCGTGGGAGCGTGTGTAACCTTTTATGGGATTCATCCCAACATTATTCCTGTGTGGTCGGCTCTAAAGGCTCCTGTGCTGGCTTTTTTTGGGGGTCAGGATGCGGTGATTTCTGCGGAGATACGGAGGGACTTTGCCCGCAGGCTTCAGGAGGTGGGTGTTTTGTATCAGGAGGTGGTTTACCCCTCAGCGGAGCATGGGTTTTTCAACGACGACCGTCCCGAGGTTTATGATGCGGAGGCGTCGGCGGATGGGTGGGAACGGTTGCTGAAATTTTTGACGTTACATTTAGATTGGCAGGGAGTGCCTACTGGGGAATTATGAGGCTTAGTGAGTGGGTTGCGGAAAGGAAGCGGGCTATTCTGGAGAGCCTGAAGCAGGGTCAATCTCCGAAGGAGGGTGAATTTGATGAGGGGGTGTTGCGGGAGGCGCTGGACAAGGGGTCTCCGCACCCTGGCATCACGCGATATTCGCAGGATTGCGTGCATCTGGAGTTCATTTTTCAGGACCCGGAAAAGGGTCCCACGGTTTTTGCGGTACGCCTGGCATCTCCCGAGCGAATCGTCTATTTGCCCGTACCGGACTGGGTGGTGGAGCAGGTGTGGCAGGGTGAGGTTTTTGGGACTTATGAGTTTGAATCGGTGGCAAAAGAGGCGGTGAAGGAGTTTTTGCGTTCCCTTGAGGCTGAGGAGAATGCGAGGTTTTTCCCTGCCCCCGTTCCGAGGAGGAGGGGATAGGGTTCTTTGGGGCGGGCTTCGTCGTTTTTCGGGTATAATAATATAAAACTATTGCGAGGTGTCTGCTATGAAAGAATATCCACGAAGGCGGAAGCGGGGGGGTTCCGAGAAGGAGAAACCAAAGTGCCCCCAGTGCGGTAGCGAACGGGTTCGCAAGTATTTGTATGGGTTGCTTGATCCAGGTTTTGCAGCGAGACCGGATTTTGACAAGTTGTACATTGCGGGAGGGTGTTTGATATGGCCTGATAGTCCCCACTATCATTGCGATGAATGTGGCACAGATTTCAGGAACGCGAATAAAAGCGACTGAGGAGCTTTTCGGGCTTGCTGGGGCTGGTGAGGGTAGGAAGAGCAGGAGTTTTTTGGGAGGGGCCTGGGGAAAGGCGCCGTGGTGGTGGGCGGGAGGGGATTTGAACCCCTACCCCTTGCGGGACTGGGTCCTAAGCCCAGCGCGTCTACCTGTTCCGCCACCCGCCCGGGAATATAGTACCCTGTGGGGAGAAGACTTTCGTGGGGTTTTGGAGGTATATAGAGGAATAGTTTTTGGGCGGGAATAGCTCAGTGGTAGAGCATCTCGTTGCCAACGAGAGGGTCGCGGGTTCGAATCCCGTTTCCCGCTCCAGTTACGTTTTTTGGGTGAGTTAGAGTATTCTTTTACCCTGGAAATTTCGGATGTCTTTGATGTCAGGAATGGAAGTCACGGCGAATCGCTTGAACCCTTGCACGGTTCTTTTACGTGTTCGTTGTTCTCCGGAGCAGGTGCGAGCGGGTTTTGACCGTGCCTACAAGAGGGTAGCGCGGCGGATCCGGATACCCGGGTTTCGCCCTGGTTCTGCCCCGCGTGGGGTGGTGCGTCAGTATGCGAACCCGGAATACGTGAAGGAGTTGGCTCAGGAGGAGATTTTGAATGCGGTGTATCCTTCGGCAGTGAAGGAGGAGGGGATAGAGCCTTATGGCCAGGCTCTTTTACAGTCCATTCATATAGACGAGGATTCGCACGCTTGTGAGTTTGTGTTGAAGGTTCCCCTTCAGCCCCAGGTTACCCTGGCAGACCCGGAATCGGTGCGTTTGGAGCGTCCGTCGGCCGAGGTGTCGGAGGAAGAGGTTGACCAGCACATAGAGTCTTTGCGTCGGCGTTTATCGGAGCGGAAGCCCGTGGAGGGTCGTGGGGCAGAACAGGGGGATTATGCGGTGGTTCGGATAGTTCCGGATGGGGATGAGTCTCGTGCGAAGCGGTTTTTGACGGTGGTGGGGGAGACGTTTCCACAGTTAGACAGGGAACTTCAGGGGATGAAGGTGGGGGAGGTGAAGCAATGTACCCTTACCTTTCCCCAGGATTTTCAGGAGCGGGATTGGGCGGGGGGTCTTTTTTCCTGTGAGGTTTGTCTGGAGTCGCTGAGCGCCCAGGAATTGCCTGCTTTGGATGATGAGTTTGCCAAGCGCTGGGATGCAGAGAGTTTATCGGACCTTCGGATGAAGGTTCGGGAGGATGTGAAGGGGATTAAAGGCGAGGCAATAGAGCGGTACTTAGAAGAGCAGGCTTTGGAGCGGTATGTTGACCTTTGTCAGGTAGAAATGCCGGATACTATGTGGGAGGTTCTGGCTGGGGAGCGTCTGCGGAGCTTAATAGAGGATGCGGCTCGCCGGAACGGGACATTGGCGGACGTGGCTCGTGCCAATAATATGACGGAGGAGCAACTTCGCGAAGCGGTGACGGCAGAGGCGCGGCGGGATGCGGCGAAGGCGCTGGTGGTGGGGGAGTTGTTTCGCAGGGAGGGGATGGCGATAAGCCGAGAGGACGAGGTGGAGGAGGTGGCTCGGGTTGCGGCGCAGGCGGGGGTGAGTTGGGAGCAGGCTTGGCAGGCGGTGGTGCGGAGTGGTAGTCAGGAAGATATTCGCTATCGTATAATGACGAGGAAAGTGATGAGGTATTTGCGAGAAAAAGCTCAAGTACAGGAGGCAGTGAAAGAGCCGTGAGAAGGATGGAAAATGATTCGCCGATAATTCGTTTGCAAGATATGCGTTCAGGTATTGATGCGGGTGTGCCGTGGGTGATTGAACAGACGGCGCGCGGTGAGCGGACCTATGACCTTTACTCTCGTCTTTTGAAGGACCGCATAATCTTTTTGGGGACTCCGGTGGATGATTATTATGCGAATCTGATAGTGGCACAATTATTGTATTTACAGAAGGAGGACCCGGACAAGGACATTGAACTTTACATCAACTCGCCAGGCGGTTCGGTAACGGCAGGCTTGGCGATCTACGATGCCATGCAATACGTATCTTGTGACATAGCAACGACGTGTGTAGGTCAGGCGGCGAGTATGGGTGCGGTTTTGCTGGCAGGGGGTACGAAAGGGAAGCGATACTGCCTGGAGCACGCCCGTGTGATGATTCATCAAGTGATAGGGGGTGTGCAGGGCACTGCAACGGACATCAAGATTCAGGCGGAGGAGATTCTTCGGTATAAGAGCATCATCAACTCCATTTTGTCGCGCCACACGGGACAGCCTTTGGACAAGATAGAGCGTGACACGGAGCGGGATTATTATATGAGTGCGGATGAGGCGAAGGAGTATGGCTTGGTGGATCACGTATTGAGGCCTACTTTTAAGGAGGTTGCTCCCTCTGGAGCGGAACGGTAATGGAGCATCGTGACCGTTGCATACTTTGTGGGAAGCCGAAGACTCAAGTTCGCCGTTTGATCGTGGGTCTTTATGGTGGCATTTGCACGGAGTGTGTGGAGATCTGTTCCGGAATAGTTCAGGGGGTTTCGGAGCAGGCTCCTACTGTATCCCCACCCAAGCCGTTTCCCACGCGAAGCCCGAAACCGAAGGAGATATTGGATTTTCTGAATCAATACGTGGTAGGGCAGGAGTTAGCCAAGCGTGCCATCAGTGTGGCGGTTTACAACCATTACAAGCGGATTAGCAGTGAGGCGCGTTCGGATGACGTGGAGGTAACGAAGAGCAACATATTATTGATTGGTCCGACAGGTAGCGGGAAGACCCTTCTGGCTCAGACGCTGGCTCGTTTTTTGAATGTTCCGTTTGCGATTGCGGATGCGACGAGTTTGACGGAGGCGGGGTATGTGGGTGAGGACGTGGAGAACATTTTATTGAAGTTGTTTCAGGCGGCGGAGTCGGGTGATTACGGTTCTAACCCGATCAAGGCGGCGGAGCGGGGCATTGTGTATGTGGACGAGATTGACAAGATAGCGCGGAAGAGCGAAAACCCCAGCATCACGCGAGACGTGAGCGGAGAGGGCGTCCAGCAGGCGCTGTTGAAGATACTGGAGGGGACCATTGCGAATGTTCCCCCTGGGGGTGGCAGAAAGCATCCCCACCAGGAGTATCTGCAGATAAATACAGAGAATATTTTGTTCATTTGCGGGGGAGCGTTTGAGGGATTAGAAGAGATCATTATGAGGCGGATGCAGGAGAGCGCCATAGGTTTTCGTTCTCGGCCTCGTTCTAAGTCGGAACTGCGGGCAGAAGTGTTGAAGCATGTGATGCCGGAGGACCTTTTGAAGTTTGGCTTGATTCCGGAGTTTATTGGGCGTCTTCCTGTGATTGCGACGTTGAGCCCCTTGGATAAAGAGACGCTGGTGCGGATATTGGTTGAGCCGAAGAACTCCTTGGTGAAGCAGTTTAAGAAGTTATTTGCGATGGATGGTGTGGAATTGGAGTTTGAGGAGGGGGTTTTGGAGGAGATAGCGGAGGAGGCATTGCGGAGGGGAACGGGAGCGCGTGCTTTGCGGGCAATTTTTGAATCCATAATGATGGATGTGATGTTTGAAGTGCCGAGTCGGGGGCACGTGGAGAAGGTTGTGATCCCGAGAAATGTGACGAAGGGATTAGCCGCGCCGATTATTTATCCTGGGGGAGAGACCCTGCAGGCTGGTTAAGGAGACGACCCGCAGAGGGTGAACGAGATGGAACCTGCACGAAGGCGCTTTGATGAACTTCTCAAGAGTTTGAGGGAGAGGGTTGTGGAGATGGGTGTTTTAGCAGAAGGCGCTGTTGCGGAAAGCGTGGAGGCTCTCATTAACAAAGATGCCCTGAAGGCTCAGGAAGTTTTAGAGAGAGACAATGCCCTGGACAGAATGGAGTTAGAACTTCATTCTATGTGCCTGGTGTTGATTGCCCGCGAATCTCCCGTGGCGCACGATTTGAGGGCGATAGGCTCTGCGATGACCGTGGCGACGGAGTTTGAGAAGGTGGGGGATGATGCGGTGAGCATAGCGAAGAAGGCTCTCACGCTTCCTGGTGAATTTCCCAAAGAGTATTCCCAGGACCTGCGGGCGCTTTCCGAGAAATCCCGGGCGATGTTGCGAGAGGCGATTCGGGCATTTGCGGAGGACCGCATTGACCGCCTGGACGCCATTATTGCGGCTGACGCGGAGGTGGATCAGATTTGGAAGAAGGTGCGTAGGCGGTTGAAGGAAGACATACGGAATCATCCTGAGTTTGTGGACGTTGGTTTCAAGTTGATGCAGGCATTTCACCATCTGGAATACGTGGGGGACCACGCGGTTTCCATTGCGGAGCGCCTGGAATTCGTGCAAACGGGCAACCTTGCCCGATTTAGCCAGGCAGGGTTTTAATTTTTGAGAGTCCCGTTATTGTGTGAGCGCCTGGATGGCTTTGTCGTTGTCCTGGGTTAGGATGACAAAGAGCGCATTCGCTCCTCCCACTGCGGTAGCGTAGCAGTGGACTACCTGGACGCCTGCGTTGGCGATTTTCTGGAGGATGTCCGCTGCCAAGCCGGGTCTATCCGCTTCCACGTGGAGGATAGCGTCCTGGACCTGGAAGTCATATCCCGCGTTTTGAAGGGCTGTGCGGGCACGGTCAGGGTCTTCCGGGACGAAGTGAAGATTTGCCTTTCCTCCTGGAATCCCATAACCCACAAAGCACGCCAGGTTGATGTGCGCTTGAGCAAGGATCTTGAGGGCGGAAGCGCCTGCCCCCACTTCATCAGAAACGGTGACAACGAATTCTTTGCCAACTGTGGTTTGAGCCATAGATACCTCCTGGCTCATTATAGCCTTTTTTTGGGATGGGTGGTATAATGGGGTAAATTGAGCACAAGGAGGAAAAGATGGCAGTGCGACTGAGGTTTCACGGACATGCGACCTGGACCATAGAGACCGGTTCCCACAAGGTCCTCATTGACCCGTTTTTCACCAGCAATCCCGTGGCGGACATCAAAGCGTCGGAAGCGGAGGCTGATTTCATTCTGGTTTCCCACGGGCATGGAGACCACTTTGAGGACGCTGTGGACATTGCCCGGCGGACGGGGGCGTTGATCATCAGCAATTACGAGATAGCTGCATATTGCCAGAAGCAAGGGGTGCAGGCACATCCCCTTCATATAGGTGGGGGGCGGACATTTCCCTTTGGAAGGGTGGAGTTGACCATCGCCCAGCATGGTTCCGGTTTACCAGATGGGAGTTACGGGGGAAACCCTTGCGGTTTTATCATCCAGACGGGCGAGAAGACGATTTACGACGCGGCGGATACGGGGCTTTTTTATGATATGAAATTGATCGGAGAACGCTATTCTCTGGACGTGGCACTTCTTCCCATTGGCGATAACTTCACGATGGGACCGGATGCGGCGCTCTATGCGGTGGAGTTGCTAAAGCCTAAATTGGTCATTCCGATGCATTACGATACGTTTGACCTCATCAAACAGGATGGGCAACTGTTTGCCCAGAGGTGCCAGAAAGAAAAGGGCATCCCTTGCAAGGTTCTAAAGCCCGGGGACGTTTACGAACTTTGACCTCGGGGGAGCCTTGAAGGACTGGCTTTCTCAATCTTTGGTACTTTTTGGGGGAAGTTTTCTAAAATAGAGGGGTTCGGGAAGAAAGGGAGAAAGGATTAAAAGCAAGATTTTTCCCCTTGCCTCACCGGTTTAATCTAAGTACGAGAGACAGGGGGGATCCTGTAAGGAGGTTTGTGGAATGTGGTTCGAGCGTGGCGGGAGTGTTGTAGTCCTTGGGGCGGTGCTTGCGATGGCAGGTTTTTCTGCTTCCCTTTTGTAGGGTGTCTGGAAGTAGGGAAGTATAGGCTCCTCGGCAGGGGTGGGGAGTGTGGGGAAGGCATCCGTGAATGTTTTGCCTGTTTTTGAGGGGGCTGTGGTGGGGCGTTACGGGTTCCTCTGTGGATGATGGCAGTATGTGCGGGGTGTGGAGTCCCCTGTCAGGGTTTCCAATGTTGCAGTACAGCCTGTGCTCCCTGTGGCAGTTCCTGGGTTTTCTTTTGTGATGACACAGGGCTGACGAACTGTTCTCGTGTTGGGACTCCTCGGCCTAAGCGTTGTTTGGCGTGTGCGGGCAGTGCTTGTGCTCACGTGGGGAGTTCTGCTTGCGGACACTGGTGGTGTGCCTGCCCGTGGGGAGCGTGTGCTTGTTGATTAACGGATTATTGTTAGTTACAAGGATTAGATGAAGCGCGCCAGCCCGCCATCCACCAGGAGGCTAACTCCTGTGATATAGGATGCCCTTTCGGAACAGAGAAAAGTGACCGCAGAGGCGATTTCCTCGGGCTGGGCAAGGCGCCTAAGGGGGATGCTTTGGGCAAGTTGGTCAAAATATTCGCTTTTTTTGCGTTTATTTCTTTTTGCCCAGAGAGAGGCGAGGTGTTGCTGGCGGTCGGTCATCGTGTGTCCGGGGAGAACCGCATTCACGCAAATGTGGTAGGGGGCGTATTGGTCGGATTGGATGCGGGTGAGTCCTCTTAGTCCTGCGCGGAGGGTGGTGGAGATGGAGAGGAGGTTATTGGGTTCATAGGCGACCACCGAGGTGATGTGGACGATGCGTCCCCATTTCTGGCGCTTCATTGCTGGCACCACGAGGCGAGTGAGGCGTATGACGTTGAGGAGCGTGGAGGTGACTCCTGCCTCCCAATCTCCATCGGTGAGTTCGTCCAGGTAGCCCGCTGGAGGTCCGCCGGTGTTGGTAACGAGGATGTGGGGGTCGCCCAGACGTTTTCGTGTTCTCTCAAACCACTTCTGTAGGTCTTTTGGGGAGCGGATGTCGCAAGGGGTGGCGAGGATATGGTGGGCAGGGAATTGCTGACGAAGGTTATTCAAGGCATTTTGGAGGGAGTTTTTGTTCAGAGAACAGAAACTGACGCGACATCCTTCGGCGAGGAGGGCGCGCACCACCGCATTTCCCAAGCCCCTGCTTCCTGCAGAGACCATAGCGATTTTGTCCTTTAGCCCCAGATCCATAGGGATAAAGAATACCAAGGATTAGCGATCGGGCTTGGGTGAACGGGTTGGTTCCGTGTTGGGAGGTTCTTTTTTTGCTTTAGTGAAAGATTACCGCTGGAGGGTATGAGACCGTAGGGAGGCTTGTTCCGGAGACAGTCTTTCTTCGGGGGGAGACAGGGCGTTTTCTTTCAACCACTGGGAAAACGCCTGGCGCGCCCGGAGAATTTGGGCTTTTCTTCGGTCCGCTTTGTTGAAGTGTGTTTCTGTTAGGGGAGGGAACAAGCCCCAGTTGATGTTCATAGGTTGGTATTCGGGTGAGGACTTGTTGGTGATGTGGGCGATGAGGCACCCCAGGGCAGTTTCCCTTGGTGGGACGAGTGTGGGAAGTCCCTGGGCGAGGCGTGCGGAGTTGATACCTGCGAGGATGCCGGTTGCGGCGCTTTCCATATATCCTTCCACTCCGGTGATTTGCCCAGCGAAGAAGATAGGGGCTTCTGGTTGTTCAGGAAGGGCGAGTTGAAGGTCTGGGTTGAGAAGCCGTGGGGCATCCAGGTAGGTATTTCGGTGGATGACACCATAACGGACGAACTCCGCATTCTGGAGTCCTGGCACCATTCGGAAGACGCGTTTTTGTTCGGACCACTTCAGTCGGGTTTGGCAGGCGACCATAGAGTAAAGGGTTTTTTCGCTGTTTTCGGGTCTTAGTTGGAGGACGGCGAAGGGGCGCTTTCCTGTGCGCGGGTCTTTGAGTCCGACGGGTTTGAGGGCGCTGAATCTTAGGGCATCGGGTCCACGTTCCGCGATGACCTCTATGGGGAGGCAGGCTTCAAAGTAGGGAATATCTTTTTCAAAATCGTGGAGAGGTGCGCGTTCGGCGCTCAGGAGGGCTTCAACGAACGCATAGTATTGCTCTTTGGTGAAGGGGCAATTGAGATAGCCCCCATTGCCTTTGTCGTATCGGCTTTGTTCCCACACGAGGCTAAAGTCAATGCTTTCAGCGGTTAGGGTGGGGCTGACCGCATCATAGAAGTAGAGGTGTTCTCGTCCGGTTAGTTGGGCGATCCACTTTGCGAGGGCATCGGAGGTGAGGGGTCCTGTGGCGATGACGTGAGGGACGCCGGGAATGAGGAGTTCGGGGCGCCATTCTTCGCGGATAATTTCCACGAGGGGATGCCCTGCGAGAGCGGAGGTTACTTCTTCCGCGAAGGCAAAACGATCTACCACGAGGGCTTGCCCCCCTTCCAGGCGGTGTTTCAGGGCGGAGGGCAGGGTGAGAGAGCCGAGGAGGAGCATTTCCTGCTTGAGGAGTCCTGGGGGGGTGTCTGGGTCCTCTGATTTGAAACTATTGGAGCAGACCAGTTCCGCCAGGTAGCCGGTTTTATGAGCGGGGGTGAGCTTTTGGGGTCTCATTTCATAGAGGCGGACCCGGACGTTTCGCAGGGCAGAGTTCCAGGCAGATTCGGAGCCTGCAAGTCCACCCCCGATGACTACAATAAGAGGTGCGGTCATATTCAGGTAAAAAAATATACCTGGCTTCTATGCAACCAGTTTGGATTTGGTTCCGTAAGGAAAGAGTATGAGTGAGAAAGGCAAGGTTTATGAGGGTTTGCCTGAAGGTTTGGCGAACGTTGGGGAGTGGTTGATCACGGAATTTGTGAACGAGGAGTTGGGGCTTACGTTGCGGGGGAGGTTTCGCCTTTCTCCGTTCCAGAAGCTTGACGCCGAGCAAACGAAGTTCTTGTTGACCTTTCTTCGGTGTCGTGGGGTTTTGAGCAGTGTGGAGAAGGAGTTGGGGATGAGTTATCCCACCGTACGAGCAAGGCTGGACAATCTTCTTAAGGCGCTGGGGCTTGCCCCTGCGGAAGTAAGCCAGGAAGAGCGGGACAGGGTTATGGAGCGTAGGCGGGAGATTTTGGAGAAACTTGAGTCAGGAGAGATTAGCGCCGAAGAGGCAAAGAAGATGTTGAAGGAGGTGACGAAATGAAGGACCAGGTGTTGCGGATTTTGCGGATGGTGCGAGATGGGAAACTTTCTCCGGATGATGCGTTAGAACTTCTGGATGCGTTTCTTCATTTTGAGCGCTTGGAAACAGAGGTTCAGGAGACGGGAGAGGGCTCGGCGGGGAAGGGAGAGAAAGGAGGCTTCTTTTCTGAAGATCCCTTCCGGCGCCTGGTGGATACGATGGAGAAGCTGACGAGAGAAGCAGTGGAAGCAGTGAATTGGGCGGAGGTGGCAGGGGTGGTGCGCCAGGCGGCGAGCAAAGGGGTGGAGACCCTTCGTTCCACTGTGGAGCAGATCACGAAGGGAGAGTTCAGGTGGTTTGGTCCCCAGGAGAGGGTGACGGTGGAGTTGCCCTTGCAAATGGAGGGGAGGAAGACCTTGAAGGTGGAGTCGCATCTGGGGGACGTTCGGATTATAGGGGGTTGTGCGGAGGGGCGTTTGGTGGCGAAGGGTGTGATTCGAGGTCGGACTCGTGAGGACTTGCGTGCCAAGCGGGCGGGTTGGACGCCGGTGATTGAGTTGTTTGAAGGAGGGGCGACAGTGAAGCCTTCGCCGGATGCGGTGGAAGAAGACCTGGAGATTGAAGTTCCCGCGGGTGTAGGGATAGAGGTGATAGCAGAATCGGGGGATGTGTCCGTCAAGGAGACGAAGGCTCCCGTTCGGTGTATGGCGCGGTCGGGAGATGTAGAGATAGTGGGGGCTCAGGGGACCGTGCAGGTGGAGGCTCAGGCGGGTGATGTGAGGATAGAGAAGTTGTCTGGCAATGTGGAAGTGGATAGCAAGGTTGGGGATGTGTGGTTGCGAGAGGTTTCAGGGGTGATTCATATCCGGTCTGCCACGGGGGACGTTCGGGGGCGGGAGATTTCGGGCAATGTGATTTCGGTGGAGACCGCTAATGGGGATGTTGACTTAGATATAGGTGAACCGCTGTCTGGGACCTTGAACGTGCGGACCGTTTCGGGAGATGTTCTGGTGGATCTTGCGGGTGGCTCTAATTGTCGTGTGGCTCTTTCCTCTATCAATGGTACGGTTCGCTGTGCGATTCCCTTGGAGGATGCTCATCATTCGGAGGAACGGATCACGGGGCGGATAGGGACGGGTGAGGGCACGGTGGACGTGAGCGCGGTGAATGGCAACGTGGTTCTCAGCCTGCGGGACGAACAGAAGTAAGGGCGCTGGAGGCAGGGGATAGCGGGGAGTAAAATTAAGGGGCTGTGATGACTCCTCTTTCTTCCTTGCTTTCTCGCAAGCGGGTTCTGGTGATGGGGATTTTGAATGTGACGCCTGATAGTTTTTACGACGGGGGGATGTATTTTGGGGTGGGTTCTGCCGTTGGTCGTGGCATTCGCTTATGGGAAGAGGGTGCGGATATTGTGGACGTAGGGGGTGAGTCCACCCGCCCTGGCTCGGAACCCGTCCCGGAAGACGAGGAATTGCGCCGTGTTTTGCCTGTGGTTGAGGAGTTGGTTCGCTTGGGGGTGCGAGTTTCCGTAGACACTCGGAAGCCGAAGGTGGCGGAATCCGCCCTTGGGGAAGGAGCCCAATTTGTGAACGATGTCAGTGGCTTTCGGGACCCGCAGATGCGAGAGGTGGTGGCAAGGGAAGGATGCGAGGTGTGTGTGATGCATATGCGGGGTGAACCGAAGACGATGCAGGAAAATCCTGTGTATGGGGATGTGGTGGAAGAGGTGAAGGATTTTTTGCTTGGTCAAGCGGTGCTATTGGAGGAGGCGGGGGTGCGGAGGGAGCGGATTTGGTTAGATCCCGGGATTGGGTTTGGCAAATCGGTGGAGCATAATTTGGAGTTGCTTCGTTGCCTGGATCGGTTGGTGGGGTTGGGGTATGGGGTGATGGTGGGGGTTTCGCGGAAGAGTTTTATAGGGCGGATAGCCGGGATAGACTCTCCGGCGGAGCGTTTGCCTGGCTCGTTGGCAGGGGTGTTGTTTGCGGTTCAGAAGGGAGCACGGATGGTGCGGGTCCACGATGTGAAGGAGACGGTGCAGGCATTGCGGATGTGGGAGGCGCTTTGTTGGGTTTAGGGGATAGGGCATGGATGGGTTTTTGTTATCTTAAGTAGCCATTGATGTTTATTCGTTCATTAGAATATAATTCCCTCCGATTCTGTAGGGGCGCCGGAGTTTTTGTAGGAAAAAGAACTATTTTGGCTTTCTGGTTCCCCTGAGCAGATTGAGGTTTGAGAGATGAAGTTTTTGACCGTGCATTTTGAAGAGAGGCCTGCGCGAATGACGGGGGGTGACCTGCGTTCTTTGCGCCAGTCTGGCAAGTTGCCAGCGGTTTTGAGCAGGGCGGGCAAGGAACCAATGACGCTTGCGGTTTCCACGGAGGAATTGCGTCGGGCGGTACGTCATTCGGGTGTTGGGGGCATTGTGCTTTTGCGGAAATTAGGGGATGGGGAGGAGCACTTGGGAATGTTGAAGGAGTTGCAGTGGGCCCCGTTGTCGCGGAGGCTGATGCATGCTTCGTTTCAGGAGGTTTCTGGCACTCAGGTGGTAACGACTCCTGTGCCATTGATTTATGTGGGGGAGCCTTTGCCCGTCACTCAGCGGACGGGTCAATTGATCAAGACTGCGGAGTCCGTGGAGATTCATGGTCGTGTTCAGGATTTGCCCGACCATATTGCCCTGGATATTTCGGGTTTACGGGTAGGCGATGTGGTGACTGCGGGGGATTTGATCCTTCCTCCGGGATGTGAGCCTGCCCATCCTTCCACCGTGCTTTGCTCGGTCACGACACCCACGGTAGTAACGGAAGAAGTGGCGGTGGAAGAAGCTCCTGCGCTTGAGGCGGAAGCAGAAGAGAAGGTAGAAGAGGCGTGAGGGAAGGACGTGAGCGAGTTGAAGCGAGGTGGATATGGGCGGGTTAGTTTGTGCGATTCGGACTGAGGATGTGGCATCTGTTCGGCGGATGCTATCGGCGTTGGCGGATGGCGGGTTAGAAGAAGATTCAGTGATTCATCATGAGAAGGTGGTGTTTGGTGGGGTAGGGGCATCAAGTGGGCGCGAGGTGCGCGTTTTAGAAGTTCATAGTGGGGATGGGCTGGTGGCGTTTTCGGGTTGTTTATATAATGCGGAATTGTTGAGGCCTCATCTTAAGCCAAAGCCGAGGGATAAATCGGATGCTTCCTTAGTGTGGTCTCTTTACAAGATGAAGGGGCGGAAGTGTGTTCAATATATGGATGGAGCGTTTGCGTTTGTGTTGCGGGAGGGGGATCGGCTTTATGTGGCGCGAGACCCTCTTGGTGAGGAGCCCCTTTATTATGTGAAGGCAGAGGACGGTTGGCTTTTTGCCAGTGAGCTTAAAGCCTTTCCCAAGAATTATCGCGACGTGGCGTTTTTCCCTCCCGGGTGTTATTTTGACTCAGAGGTAGGTCCGCGGCGTTATTTCAAACTTCCGTCGGAGGTGGTCCCGGACATCAGTTTACAGCAGGCGAGTGACCTGGTTCAGTCATTGGTAACGGATGCTGTGGAGAAGCGGATAGCGGGGGTGCGAGAAGTGGGCGTTTTTTTGACGGGTTCTGTGGAGAGCGGGATTTTAGCCTCGTTGGTTAAGCAGAAGAGGAAGCAGGTGAAGACGTTTTCGGTGGGTTTGGCGGAGAGCCAGGATGGGACGACGGCTCGTCGCATTGCGGAGTGGATGGGGACGGAGCATCATCATTATGAGATTACGGTTCAGGAGATTTTAGACAATCTTCAGCAAATCATTTATCGTGTGGAATCTTTTGATGCGATGGTGGTGCGCCGTGCGGTGATGGATTTCTTTGTGTCTCAATATGCGAAGGAGCAGGTGGAGGTTTTGTTGAGCGGTGTGGGGGCGGATGAAGTTTTCGGGGGTTATGGTTATTTCAGGCCTATGTTTCCAGAAAAACTCAAGTTAGAGATTCAGAACCTCACCTCGGACTTGCATCGGACTCATCTTCAGCGGTGGGGTCGGATGACTTCCTGCCACAAGATAGTTGGTCGTGCTCCTTTTGTAGACTGTAAGTTGGTGCAGACCGTTTTCTGTTTGCCTCCTGTGATGAAGGTGAACGAAGAAGGTCGCACGAAGTGGGTTTTGCGCCGTGCTTTCAGTACGTCTTTGCCGGCGTGGGTGATAGACCGCCCCGATGCGGAAGATGTTCACGCTCCTGGAATTGAGCAAGCCCTGGTGGACTATGCGTCCACCGTTTTTACGGATGAGGATTTACAGGAGCATAAGCGGAATGAGAAGGAGGGGCTTCCTGCCATTCGGACCAAGGATGAACTTCTTTATTACCAGATATGGTGCACTCAATTTCCGAGAGAACTTGCCTTATTGGTGGGGCGGACGCATCTATGAAGGGAGTCCTTTTGAAAGGGATTATCTATGTCTATGTCTGAAGAGGATTTCGCTTCGCCTTATGGAGAGAGCGAGGAGGCTTCTCTGGATGCATTGCGTCCTGTGCTGGAGGTAATGCCTTTATTTGCGGAGCAGTGGGAGCGAGCGGGAAGGAGTTTTGTGAGCGGAGTGCTGGATGCCCTTGGGCATCCCACACGGCTTGCAATAGTTTTGCATCTTCGGAAGCGTCCTATGTCCGTTCGTGAGTTAGTGCAGGCATTAAAGGTTTCCCAGGCGAACGTGTCCCAGCATCTGGGGGTTTTAGTTCGTGCAGGGATTTTAGTGCGGGAGGTGCAGGGGACGGTTCGCCGGTACAGTTTAAGGGGGGAGGAGATTGGGCGGATTTTGGATATGGCTTATGAGTTCTGGTTGAAATATCGGGAAGATATTTTTGCGGAGCGTTCGGGAGCGTGAGGAGTCCTGATAGCCCAGGTCATCGGGTTTGGAGTCCTGGGCGTGTGACGAAGGTAGTGCGAACTCTGGAGAGGCTTTATGGGAAGCAGGTTTCTCGCCCTCGCCTGTCTCCTTTAGATGAGTTGATTTGTTGCATCCTTACGCAAAACTCCACTGATGCGGTTGCGTTTCCGACCTTTTTCCGGTTACGGGAAAAGTATCCTGAATGGGATTCGCTGGCGAGGCTGTCTCCCCGGCGCCTGGCACGGGAGATTCGCTCCGTGGGTTTGGGAGAGCAGAAGGCGCGTCATATCCTTATGACCTTGAGGGAGATAAAGAGACGATTTGGAGATTACACTTTAGCCCCTCTGGAGAGGATGGGGACGGAGGAAGCGGATGAATGGTTGAGGAGCCTTCCGGGTGTGGGGCCGAAGACGGCGGGGATTGTTCTTATGTTTGCGTTCGGGCGGGATGCCTTGCCGGTGGATACTCACGTCTTTCGTGTTTCGTGGCGGTTGGGGATGGTGGAGAAGAAGGCGGGAGCGGGCCGCGCCCATCAGGTATTGAAGGATTTAGTTCCCCGGAAGTGGCGATACCGCTTTCACGTGGCTTTGATTCAGCACGGACGAAGGATATGCCGGGCTCGTCAGCCCCGCTGTTTTGAGTGTCCTATTGCTGGGGAGTGCCTGTATTACGCTGGGGCGCTCACGAGATCGGCATAAACGGAGTTACGTTTTTCCTGAGATGCGGATGAAATAGCCTCCTTCCCAAGCGGGAGAGGTGAAACGGTTGCCGTCCTCGGAGAGGGTTACCACGAGTGGTTGGACTCTTGGGTCTTCCACTGCTTCGCCGTCGGCTTCTTTCAGGGTCAGCGTGACCTGGTTTCCGTTGAGAGTGTAAGTTCCTGCCAGGCTTCGTTTTTCCTTTGAGGTGGCAGTGACGAGCGTCCATTTCCCGTTGGCGGTGAACGTGAAGATGGATTCGGGTGCCTCTATGTTGGATTTCTGCATTTCTTCCAGGGCTTCGGGCGGGAACTTGAATTGCCATTTGCCGACGATAGAGTACTTATTCGTGGCAGGGGGCTTGTTCGTTGAGGTGGGTTCCGCAGGGGTGTTTTCCTGGGGGGTTGTGACAGAGGGTGTTTCGCCGGGAGTCTCGGGACCTTTGGGTTGACCTGGGTCTTGGGTGGCAGGATTTTTCTCAACAGGAGACGCGGAGGCGATTTCGCCGGGTTGGGAGGGGGTGCTGGAAGTTTTGCCATCCGCTGGGGTTTGCTGGGGGGCCCCGCAGGCGCCCAGGGAGAAGAGGAGGAGAGCAGCGAAAAGAGGGGGGATGATTTGAGTCATAGTTTTTTCTCTGGTGTCAAATTTTAGTATTCGGGCATCGGCTTACGCCGTGAAGGGGATTATAGCATAATAGGGGTGGTGTTGGTTCAGGCAATGGGGAAAACTTTTGGCTCTGGCGAGGGGGATTTTTTCGTCTATGGATAGGGAGAAGGGTCCCCGCGTAAGAGTGCGTTTTGGGCGAAAGCGAAGATGAAGGGTTCCTTTGTTCATTTGCACAATCACACGGAGTACAGTTTGCTGGATGGAGCTCAGCGTATTCCCTTGATGGTGTCGCGTGCGCGGGAGATGGGGATGCCCGCTCTGGCTATCAGTGACCACGGGGCGATGCATGGGGTGGTGGAGTTTTATTTTGAGTGTCGGGATAAGGGGATTAAGCCGATTTTAGGTATGGAGGCTTATGTGGCTCCCCGTGGTCGGGCGACGCGTTCCGGGCGAATGGAGGAGAATGCGTATCACTTGTTGTTGTTGGCGAGGGACAATCGCGGGTATCAGAATTTATGCAAGTTAGCCACCATAGCCTCGCTGGAGGGTTACTATTATAAGCCGAGGATTGACCACAATGACCTTGCCCTTCATTCCGATGGCTTGATAGCCACGACCACGTGCCTGGGGAGCGAAGTTTGCCAGTATTTGCTGGCTGGGGATTATAAGAAAGCGAGGGAGACGGTTGGCTTTTATGTGGATGTCTTTGGCAGGGAGAATTACTTTGTGGAGTTGCAGAATCACGGGTTGCCGGAACAGGAGCGGGTTATGGAGGGGCTTTTGCGTTTAGCGAAGGAGTTTTCTCTTAGGTTAGTTGCGACGAACGATGCCCATTATTTGAACAAGGAAGATGCCCAGGCTCACGACGTTTTGTTGTGCATCCAGACGAACTCGCGTGTGAGCGACAGAGACCGTTTGCGCTTTGAGACGGAGGAGTTTTATTTGAAGTCTCCTGAAGAGATGGCGACATTGTTTTCTGATTTTCCTGAGGCGCTTGCGAACACGTTGCTCATTGCGGAGATGTGTGAGGTTGAGTTGGAGCACCATCGTGCGGAATTACCGGATCCGGATGTGCCTGCTGGCTGGGAGCCTCACGCGTGGCTGAAGAAGCTTTGCGAGGACGCCTTGTTGCGGTTATATCCTTCGGAGAATCAGGGTGCTCGGGAGCGTTTGGAGTATGAACTCAGCGTGATTGAGCAGACGGGTTTCTCTAAATACTTTTTGGTGATTTACGAGATTGCGAAGTTTGCCCGGGAGCGTGGGATATATTTTGGGGTTCGCGGTTCTGCAGGGGGGGCTTTGGTGAGTTATTGCTTGGGCATCACGGAAGTGGACCCCTTGCGTTACGGGTTGACTTTTGAGCGTTTTTTGAACCCCGAGCGGATTCAGATGCCTGACATAGATATGGACTTTGAAGACGAGAGGCGGGACGAGGTTCTGGAATATCTGCGGGAGCGTTTTGGAGAGGAGCATGTAGCGCAGATTTGTAGTTTCGGGACGCTGGGTGCCAAGCAAGCGTTGCGGGATGCGGGGCGCGCTCTGGGGATGGCTCCCACGGAGGTGGACCGAATTTGCAAGATGGTGCCGAATTATGTGCACTCTCACCTGGAAGTGGCACTGGAGGAGGCTGTGGACCTCCAGAAGATATATCAGGAGGACCCAGAAGTTCGGAGGCTGGTAGACACCGCGGTGCGAATAGAGGGGGTTGCCCGGCACGTGACGGTTCACGCGGCGGGGGTGGTCATCAGTAAGGAGCGTTTGTGGGAAAGGGTGCCTTTGATGCGTGGGACGGAGGGGCAGACTCTGACGCAATACGCAATGGAAGATTTGGAGCGGTTAGGGCTTTTAAAGATGGACTTTTTGGGTTTGAGTTATTTGACGGTTTTGTCCCGTGCGGTGCGAGGCATTCGGGAGAGGGGCAAGGGCGAAGTGGACTTGCGGAAGATCCCGCTGGACGACCGGGAGACGTTTGAGATGTTGGGTCGTGGGGAGACGGTGGGGATCTTTCAATTAGAGAGTGAGGGGATGCGGAGATATATCATGCAGTTGAAACCGGAGAGCGTGGAAGAGCTTGCGGCGATGGTGGCTCTCCATCGTCCTGGTCCTATGGAGCATATAGGGGAGTACATAGATGGGAAGCACGGTCGCCGGAAACCGTCTTACATAGACCAGCGGATGGAGCCCATTTTGCGCGAGACCTATGGCGTGATTGTGTATCAGGACCAGGTTCTGCAATTGGTTCGTGCTCTGGCAGGGTTCACTTTGGGAGAGGCAGACATTTTGCGAAAGGCGATGGGGAAGAAACAGCGTCATTTAATGGAGGCGCAGGAGAAGGAGTTTATTCGCCGGGCGGTGGAGAATGGGATGACGGAAGAGAATGCTCGGAAAGTATTTGATTTGCTGGAGCCTTTTGCGGGTTATGCGTTCAACAAAGCCCATGCAGTGTGTTACGCAATGATTGCTTATCAAACCGCTTATCTCAAGACTCATTATCCTGTGGAATATATGTGTGCTCTCCTCGGGGCTTATCGTCACAAAGAAGATAAGATCATTGGGTTTATAGAGGAGTGCAGGAGGATGGGTATTGAGGTGCTTCCCCCGGATATTAACTGTTCGGAGGCAGATTTTACGATTGAGGGGGGGAGCGAGGGGCAGGGCAAGATCCGGTTTGGATTGGGAGCCATCAAGGGGTTGGGGGAGGCAGCCGTGGAGGCTATTTTAGGGGCGCGTGAGGAAGGTCCTTTCAGGAGCATCTACGATTTGGTAGAGCGTTGTGCGGGCACTTCTGCTTTGAACAAGAGTGTGTTTGAGGCTTTGGTGAAGTCGGGCGCTCTGGACACGCTGGAGGGGAATCGGAACCGCCTTCTTCAAGGCATAGAGCGCTTGCTCTCCTGGGCTCAACGGGCGATGCGGGAGCGAGGCTCAGGCCAGCAAGAACTCTTCGGGAGTGGTCAGGGGGTGCCCGCCCTGCCTGAGGAACCTCCCCCCACGAGACAGGAGCTGTTGAAAATGGAGAAAGAGGTGTTGGGGCTTTACCTGAGTGACCATCCTTTGCGGGGATATGAAAAACTGATTGAGGAGAGTGCCACCCATACGGCAGGTTCGGTGGGCGAGATGCCCGATGATACCGAGGTAACCCTTGCGGGGATAATTGTCTCCAAAAGGGAGATACGGACGAAGTCTCAAGGGCAATTGATGGCGTTGGTTACCATTGAGGATTTTACCGGGCAAGCCGTGGTTACAGTTTTTCCTAACCTCTATGGGGAGATGCGGAGCTGGCTGGTGAAGGATCGTCTTATTGTGGTTTCGGGCAGTATTCGGCATCGGGAGGGGGCTAATGGAGCAGGGAAATTAGTGGAGGTGATTGCCAAGACCATTTCTCCCTTAGGAGGACAGGGGGGGCGCATAGGAGGGAGCGGGGGGAGTAATGGAGTCGGCACTTTGCGAATGCGTGTTGTCTCGGCGACGGTGGAGGAACTGAAGCAGGCGCGGATGCTACTGGAGGAAAACCCGGGTCCCTTTTCGGTGGTGCTGGAGGTTTGCGAGGAGGGCGGGGAGCCAAAGGGGGGATTACGGATGTACAAGAGGTATGTGTTGCCTTATAGGGTGAACGATGGACCCTGGCTGAGGGCACTACGGGAGACGTTTACGAAGGGGTTTGTGCTGGTAGAGCGTTTTGGAGGGTGATAAAGTTTTCCTCGTTTTGGAGGCTGGTTGGGATAAGGGGAGAGGGTGGTTTCAGGTAGAATAGGGAGGGTGCGCTCGTAGCTCAGTGGATAGAGCAACAGGTTGCGGACCTGTAGGTCGGAGGTTCGAATCCTCTCGAGCGCGCCAGTGTTTTCAGGGGTGGGGGAGGAGTTCACGAGAGAAGGTAACTGCCCCGACCCAGGAAGCCCCTTTAGATTTGAGGGTTATGGCTGCTTCTTCAAGAGTTCCTCCCGTGGTGACCACGTCATCCACGAGGATGAGGCGTAATCCTTCGCAATTTTGAGCGCGAAAGGCATTTCTGAGATTTACCCGTCGCTCTTTGGCGGTTAATCCCACCTGGGGCGGGGTGGCGCGGATGCGGTGGAGCAGACCCCCTCTAACTTTTTCCGGGTGAGCATATCGTGCAAGCAGGGAGGACTGATTGAATCCCCTTGCAAATCGCCGTGACCAGTGGATGGGGATGGGGAGGAGGGCATCAAAGGGCGGGGCATCGCGCAAGGTTTGGGCGATTTGTTGGCTCATAAGGTGGGCAAGAGGGACGTGTCGGTTGAATTTGAGGCGTCTTACCAGGATTCCTCCGAGTCCCTGGTACTCCACGGCGGAGCGAAGCCAATCCAGACTGTTCATCCAGGTGCAATGGGCGCACTTTCCTTCCTCTCCCACCCCGCACCGGGTGCACATGCCGATGGGAACTTTAAGGAGAAATCCCTGGCAAGCCTGGCAAAGGTATGGTCCGGGCCTCGCATCGCACACGATACAGCCTTTCGGATAGGGAATATCCAGGGCGAGGTCAAAAAAGCGAATCAAAAAGGGCTTGACTTTTAGCATCCAATTGGGCATAGTCGCGGATTTCATATCTCTGCCCATCTATGCTGAGGATTTGCCATCTTCCCGGGGCGACTTCGTGGATGGAATCCCGCACTCCCCGGATATAGAAGGTAACGGGTCCGCGCTGGGTTTGGACTTCCCAGCGCCACATAGAAGCTTCCTGCTTTAAGGATAGAATGCGTAGAATGAAAGGGGTGAAATATCTGCGGTCCAATTCTTCTCGGATGATTTGTTGGGTTTGTGGGTCCAAGCCTTCCAGGTTTTTAAGTATGCCGATTTCCGTGCCTGCGCCATCTTGAATGCTGATATATTCTTCGGGAGCGGACAATGGGAAGCATTGAGCGAGGCGGACCTGGAGGAGGCAGAGTTTGCCCCGGATTTCCCCTCGGGGTTTCGCATTGGGGGCGGGGCGCCACAACCGGATGCTTTGGGGGTCTAAAAAAGCGTCTTCCCGCTCGGGCATACGGGAGGGATTTTGATGGATTTATCCGTAGTTTTGGAAAGGGTTCAAGGGCAGGGGAGGATGTGAGGAGAGAGAAGGAATTGTGGTGACTTTGGAGTCAATCTGGAATTCTCATCGTCCGGTTCCTGCGCTCGTCGGGAATGGGGAGTTGGTGACTTTTTTGGGGCGGTCGGGCTATCACGATGGGGTGGGGAGTGAATCCCCTATGGGCGAACTTCAGGAGTTTGTGATGGCGGGAAGGCGGGTTCCTGGGGCGGGACATCCTTTGGTGCCGTTGGGACGACTGGAGAGGCGTTTACGGTTGGAGGGGCAGGTTGCTCGGCAGGAGAGTTGGGAGCAATCCATTCATACCCACGTTGGGGAGGTGAGGACCCGACTTTTGTATGCAGGGATTTTGGAGTCCACTCGCAGTCTTGTTTTAGCCCATAAGAACGTTTTCGTTGCGGAGACACGCCTGACCAATCACTCGGGGCGCGACGTTTCGGTGGAATGGGAGTTGGGGTATCGGTTTGGGATGCGGGATGGGAAGCGGGTGGCGGGTTTGGATTGGAGGTTTGAGGGGGAAGGAGGCAAGGTGTGGGTGGACTGGGCGACTGGGGAGGAGATGGGAAAGGTGACGCTGGTGACGGAGGGGCATAATTGGAAAGTTTTTGGAAACCTGGCGATTTTGGCTTTCCGTGGGATTCTGGGGCCTGGCGATGAAGTTTTTTTCCGGACAGTTATCACTTTTAGTGACCGCTTGCATTATGCGGACGCTGTGATGCCAGGGGAGTTGGACGGAGAATTGAGCAAGCACGCGGGACATTGGAGGCATTTCTGGGCGCAGAGTGAGGTGGTTACGGGAGTTGAGGTTGTGGATAACTTTCGTTCGTCTGCGCTTTATACTCTGGCGTGCCAAGGGACCCCGTGGTCTATTCCCCCGATAGTGGCGGAAAAGCCGTGGGGCGCCGGTGCCTTTCACGATGAGTATTATCCTTTTGTAGCGTTTCTTTCTGGGGGATGGGCTCAGAGGGCGAAGCGGGTTCCCTATTTTCGTCTGGCGACTTTGCCGAGGGCTTTCCAGCGGTGTGGAGGGCTGGGGGCGCTTTATCCGTGGAGTTCCACGGAATCGGGTGAGGAGCGAGACCCGCATGGTCACTGGCATTCGGAGCGGTTTCACCTGGGGGTGGTTGTGGCGGTTGCCTGGCTATGGTGGCTTTATGAGAGGCGTATAGGCGACTTAGAAGACCTTTATCCCCTGTTGCGCGAGGTGGCACGTTATTGCGAGCATTTTATGCTGGAGCGTGATGACCGGGGTCATTTGCGGACGCGGGCGTGTACCGATTTTGATGAGAGTGCGGGTGCGGTTGCGGGGGGACCTTTCACAATGGGTGCGGTTGTCTTTGCGTTAGATCGGGCTTCGGAGGCGGCGCGGAGGTTGTTGAAGGATCGTGAGACACGGATGCTCTGGGATGAGTATGCGCGTCAGTTGCGCCAGAACTTTCCCGTTGACTCTCAGGAGAAGCGATATACGGTGCCTGGGGGGAAGCCGATGCATTCCTCCATTTTGGGGTTTGCGGTTCCGTTTTTCTGTGATGGGGGCAGTGAGCTTGCGAGGAACAGCCTGGAATGGGTTCACGAGCGTTTGAGGACCGACAAGGGATGGAAAGCAGGGGCGGGGGATGCTTACTCAGACACCACCTGGCTATGGACGGCGGGGCACTTAGGGATGTGTGGGGCTTATCTTGGCGCTGGAGAGATTGCTTGGGATGCGATAGTGCGGGGTGTGGCTTCGTCGAGTCAGTTTTTGAGCCCCAACGAGCATTTGAAGGGGGAGGAGGTTCGGGTTCCCTGGTTCACGACGGGTGCGGGGGCGTGGCTGGCAGGCTTGCACTGGATGTTTGCTCGGGTGGATGACTTTGGGGATTACTTGCTCTGGGGGGTCCCGGAGGCTCTTCAGGACTTCCACTTTCGGGGTTTGAGGCTGAGTCGTGGGGTTTCTGTGGCGGGTCGGGTGAGGGGGGGGCGGTTGCAATTTTTGTCTCTTACGTCCCCTCAGGAGATGTCTTTTTCTTTTGAGATACCGACGCGTTTTGTGGAGGGGGTTCTTCCCGTGGGGGTTGGGCGGGTGACGGACCTGGACGGCTGGTGGAAGATAGAACTGGAATTGGAGCGCGGGGAAAATCGTTTAATTTCTGTTGAGTAGGGGGGTGTTTCGGTGCTATGGGCTAAAGGGGTAAGTTAGGAGAGATGCGGATGTATGTCGTGATCCCAGCCCGTATGGCGAGCGTTCGGTTTCCCGGGAAGCCTCTAATAGACCTTGAGGGGAAGCCTATGATTCAATGGGTTTATGAGGCTGTTTGTCGGGCTGGTCTGGGTGTGGAGGTGGTCATTGCTACTCCCGATGCGGAGATTGCGGAGGTGGTATCCTGTTTTGGGGGGCGGGCTATCATCACCCGTGGGGACCATCTCACGGGCACGGACCGTGTGGCAGAAGCGGTAGAGATTTTGGACGCTGATGCGGTGGTGAACGTGCAGGGTGACGAGCCATTGATACCTCCTGGGACCATTCGGGTATGTGCGGATGTGCTTCGGTCGGGGGGGGCGAGTGTGGTGAGTGTTTATGATTTTGGAGATGAAGCGGATTACCGTGATCCCAACGTCGTTAAGGTTGTGACAGACGAAGAGGACCGTGCTCTTTATTTTTCGCGTTCTCCTATTCCGTTTTTCCGTCATCCTGATGGTGTTTCCGTGAAGAAGCACATAGGGTTGTATGGTTACACGCGGGAGGCGCTCCGTGGTTTTGTGTCAAGGGGTCCCTCCCCTTTGGAGAGGGTGGAGGGTTTAGAGCAGTTGCGTTTTCTGGAGAGCGGGATCAGGATTCAGATGGTTCGGGGGAAGGCTTCTCCTTTAGCCGTGGATACGGCGGAGCAGGCAGAGCGGGTTCGGGAAATTCTGCGCAAGGGAGGTGAGGAATAGTGCTTCTTTTAGCTTTTCTTTTTTTCTCTGAAACGGTTTCTGTGGGTGAAGTTCTTTTGCCTGTAGATATGAGTTATGGCTTTTCGGCGGAGAGTGCGGGGAGGTTTCTGATAGGCGAGAAGCGCGGGGAGAAGGAGGTAAGGCTTGTTCGGTGTGAGTTTCGGAACGGGGGGATGCGGAAATTGTTTGAGTTTCCCCGAAAGTTTGAAGGCCCCTTAGAGTTGTTTGCGGTGAGGGATGGTGTGATAGTGGGGGATTATGCCAGTGGTTTTTTAGGAGCCTTTTCTTTAGCGGGGGAGGAGACTTGGCAGGTAAAGGTTCGCGACCCCAATGTTTTCCGTTTGAGTTTGGATGGGACTCCCTGGATGTTTTTCAATTCTTTGATGGTGTATCGGAAGACTCCTGATAGCAGTGAGGTAGAGCCGGTTCTGGATAAGGATGGTGCGGAGATTTTGTTGCCGGGCCCTGCGGATATTGCCCCGGTGCGTGGGGAGGCATTTTATTTGTTAGATTCTCAAGGGGACATTTATGAATATCCGGAGGGGGGTTCCCCCCGTGTACTAGCGAGGGGAGTTCGGGTCCGGCGGATTCTGGCCCATCCTTCAGGGGGTGTGTTGGGTTATGGGGAGGGTGAGGTGGTTTGGTTCAGGCGGGATGGGTCCCGGAGGGTGGTTTATAGAGTATCATTGGAATGGGCAAAAGCCATACGGCAAATTGCCTGGATGCCCGACGGGACTCTTGCCCTTTCTGGCTCTATTACGGAGCAGGGGGGTAGAGGAAGTCGGGGCATTTTGCTGATGATTAAGATAGATCGCCTCGGTGCCGACTGAGATGGGCACGTCAGAACTGGTTATACCGCACACCTGGCTTGAGCCCGAAGGGCTCACGGATTTACTTAATAAGGTTAGGGACCAGCGTCCCCGAGCGGACACGGATTTAATTCGGAAAGCCTATTACGTGGCGGAGATGGCTCACCAGGGGCAGGTACGGCGTACGGGCGACCCGTATGTAACCCATCCTTTGGCGGTGGCTCATATATTGGCGGATCTGGAGATGGATGAGGTTTCCATAGCGAGTGGTCTTCTCCATGACACTCTGGAGGATACGGGCGTAACGCCAGAGTACATAGAGAGGCATTTTGGGAAGACGGTGCGGAAGTTGGTGGAGGGAGTGACGAAACTGAAGTTTCCTTCTTTGGCATCGGTGGCTTCTCCTCGTCGGGCATCGGAGGAGCGGGCGCGTTTTGCAGAGACGATGCGAAAGATGCTGATTGCGATGGCAGAGGATTTTCGGGTTATTGTGATCAAATTTGCAGATCGCCTTCACAATATGGAGACGCTTTATGCGTTGGACCTTGATAAGCGCAAGCAGGTAGCCCAGGAGACTCTGGATGTTTATGCTCCCCTTGCGGCTCGCCTTGGAATATGGCAAATCAAGTGGCGCCTGGAGGATTTGGCGTTTAAGTATCTTCATCCGGAGGAGTTTGAGCGCATAAGCGACTTGCTGGCGAAGAGTCGTGACAAACGGGAGGAGGAATTAGCGGAAGCGATTGTGAGGGTGAAGGAGAAGCTGGAGCAGGCGGGAGTGCAAAACGCTGAGGTTCACGGGCGCCCGAAGCACCTTTACAGTATTTATCAAAAGATGGTGGTGCAGGGGTTTGAGTTTGAGGAGATTTTTGACCTTTTGGGGATCCGGATTTTAGTGGAGACGGAGGGGGATTGTTATCGTGTCCTGGGTTTAGTTCACGATTTGTGGCCCCCCATTCCGGGTCTTTTTTATGATTACATTGCCAAGCCGAAGGCAAACGGTTATCAGTCCCTTCACACCAAAGTGATCGGTCCCCATGGGGAGCCGATGGAGGTTCAGATTCGTACCTATGAGATGCACCGAATGGCGGAATTTGGAATTGCGGCGCACTGGCAATATAAGCCCACGGATAAAGGGGCAGTCTCCGTAGAAGAGCAGACCCGGATTAACCGCTTGAGACAACAGATTTTTGAATGGTCGCAAGAAGCAGGAAGTGGGAGCGACTTTTTCCGCTCAGTGAGTTTGGACCTTTTCAGTGAGCAGGTTTTTGCCTTTACTCCCAAAGGGGATGTGATTGACTTGCCGCGCGGGGCGACGCCTGTAGACTTTGCTTTTCGCATTCACACGGAGGTTGGCTTGCGCTGTGCAGGGGCGAAGGTCAATGGCCGGATCGTGAAATTGGATACTCCCCTTGAGAACGGGGACATTGTGGAGATTCTCACTCGCCACAATGCTCAGCCCAGCGTGGATTGGCTGAAGTTTGCTAAGACTGCCACCGCTCGTAGCAGGATTCGCGCTTTTTTGCGCCAGCAGAACAGGGAGCAAAACGTGGCAAGGGGCAGGGAAGTTCTGGAGCGGGAACTTCGCACCCTGGGATACGACCCTCGGTCTCTCCTTACGGAGGATGCTTTGCGGGAGGTGGCAAGCGCCCTCAAAAAGAAAGACCCTGCAGACCTGCTTGCCCTCATCGGAGAGGGGATAATTCCCGTGGGGCGAGTGGCGAATCGGTTAGTAGCCCCGGAGCACAAGACCCCGAGGGGCGCAACCAAAAGGCGACCTCCGGTGGAGCAGGCTCCCATTGCCATTGGTCGGGGAGCCATAGATAACGTTGCCTTTCGGCGCTCTCGGTGCTGTTATCCCGTGCCCGGGGACGAGACGATCGGTTATGTCTCCAAGGGGCGGGGGATTATTCTGCATAGGAAAATATGTCCGAATGCGCAGGCGTTGCTGGAGTCAGACGCGGAGCGTATGGTGCCTGTGAGTTGGCCTCGGGACGGAAAGTCCGTTTATCCCGTGCATCTTCGTATCCAAACGGTGAACCGTCAGGGGTTGCTGGCGGATATATCGGCGGTTCTCGGGGAGACCCGGACCAATGTGGTTTCTGCGACCATCCGGACTTTGCCCAATCAGACCGCCCTCCTGGAGATGGTGGTGGACGTTTTTGATGTCCAGCATCTGCAGAACGTGATGGGGAAAATAAGTTCTATGCAGGATGTGATTAGCATTCAGAGGACTTTTGGGGGCAAATCGAGCCGGTGAGGTGTGTTTTGCAGAGGGTTTCTCGTGGGGAGGTATGGGTTGGTGGGGAGCGGATAGCGGAGATAGGTCGGGGGTTGGTGGTTTTAGTTGCAGTTGAGCGCGGAGACACGGAGGAGACCGCCCAATGGATGGCACGGAAGGTCGCCCATCTTCGGGTGTTTGACGATGAGGCTGGCAAACTGAACCTGAGTGTGGGGGAAGTGGGGGGCAGTGTGCTTTTAGTTAGCAATTTTACCATTAGTGGGGACTGTGAGCGTGGGCGGAGGCCCAGTTTTGAGAGGTCGGCGCCCTTTGCTGACGGGCAGAGGCTGTATGAGAGGCTGGCGTCTGCACTGGAGGGGGAGGGGGTGGAGGTGCAAAGGGGGGCATATGGGGAGCGGATGCGGGTGGTGATTGAAAACGAGGGTCCTGTGACGCTGGTTTTGTGCCGGTAGGGCTTGTTCCCTCCTTGACAAGAAGGTGAGGGATGGGCTATACTGGGAATTCGTTCTGCGCCGGGTGCGCAGAGCCCAAAGACCTATGCGTGGAGGGTGTTCCCTCATGCCCTAAATGAAAGGCTATTGGCTGGGCAGTGTTTGCCCGGCTCTGGCATAATGGGACCCCGTCCCGTATAGGAACGGGGTTTTTTGTTGTGATTGAGCGAAGATGCCCACGGTAAATCAACTTTTGCGGAAGGGTCGGAAGCGTGTACGGGAGAAATCCAAGTCTCCCGCCCTTCGGGGTTGCCCTCAGAGGCGGGGGGTATGCACGATTGTCCGAACTCAGAACCCGAAGAAGCCGAATTCGGCTCTTCGGAAGGTTGCTCGCGTCCGGCTGACGAACGGAGTTGAGGTAACCGCTTATATTCCTGGCATAGGTCATAACCTGCAGGAGCACAGTGTGGTGTTGGTTCGGGGTGGGCGTGTGAAAGATTTGCCGGGAGTTCGGTATCACATCATTCGGGGGACCCAGCAGGCGGCGGGCACGGAGAATCGCCGTCAGGGTCGTAGCAAGTACGGCACAAAGAGGCCGAAGGCTTAGAGGTTTTTCTTATGCCAAGGAAAGGTCCTGTTCCCAAGCGACAAATTCCGCCCGACCCTGTGTATGGTTCGGAGTTGGTCCAGCGTTTCATTAACCGCCTGATGCGGGATGGGAAGAAGTCCAAGGCGGAGAAAATCGTTTACCGTGCGCTGGAGATATGTGGGCAGAGGGAGAACAAGCCTCCCCTTGAGGTATTTGAGCGTGCGTTACAGAACTGTATGCCGGTGGTGGAGGTTCGCCCTCGGCGGGTGGGTGGTCAGACATATCAGGTGCCGACGGACGTTCCCCCGGAGCGTCGTCGCACGCTGGCGATTCGTTGGTTGATAGAGAGTGCTCGGAAGCGGTCTGGCAAATCAATGATAGAGAAGTTGAGCGCGGAACTTTTGGATGCTTATAATGGGCAGGGTGCGACGATCAAGAAGCGGGAGGACGTGCATAGGATGGCGGAGGCGAATAAGGCATTTGCCCACTTTAGGACTTGAGGATTTCTATGGCAAGGACGCATCCTTTGGAGGCAACGCGAAATATCGGCATAGCGGCGCACATTGACGCCGGGAAGACGACCACGACCGAGCGTATTTTGTACTATTCGGGTCGGATTCATCGGATGGGAGAGGTTCACGAGGGGTCCGCGACGATGGACTGGATGGAGCAGGAGCAGGAGCGGGGGATTACCATAACGAGTGCGGCGACGACGTTTTATTGGCGAAACCATCGGATTAACTTGATTGATACACCGGGGCATGTGGATTTCACGGTGGAAGTGGAGCGTTCCTTGCGAGTGCTGGATGGGGTGATTGCGGTTTTTTGTGCGGTTGGGGGGGTTCAACCTCAGTCCGAGACGGTTTGGCGTCAGGCGAACCGCTATGGAGTTCCCCGGATTGTCTACATTAACAAGATGGACCGGCTGGGGGCGGACTTTTTTGGGGTGGTGGAGAAGATTGAGAGGCGTTTGGGGTGCCGTGCGGTTCCCATTCAGTTGCCCGTGGGTTCGGAGAGTGAATTTGCGGGGATAGTGGATTTAGTGACGATGCGCGCCTGGATTTATAAGGATGAGCTGGGGAATGAATGGGATGAGGTGCCGATTCCCGATGAGTTGCGGGCGCTATCTGCGGAGTATCGGGAGAAGCTGATGGAGGCTTGTGCGGAGGTAGACGATCGGATTATGGAGCGATTTTTGGAGGGGCGAGAGATCACGGAGGATGAGATACGAGCGACTTTAAGGAAAGGGACTTTATCAAGCAAGTTAGTGCCCATTCTTTGCGGAAGTTCCTTTAAGAATCGCGGTGTTCAGCCGTTGATGGATGCGGTGGTGTATTATTTGCCAAGCCCCAGCGACATTGGTCCCGTGAAGGGGGTGAATCCGAATACCGAGAAGGAGGAGGAGCGTCCTCCGAGTGATGAGGCGCCCCTTTGCGGTTTAGCCTTCAAGATTATGAGCGACCCTTATGTGGGGCGTTTGACTTATGTGCGGATTTATAGCGGGACATTGACCAAGGGGACTCGGGTGTTGGTGGCTTATCGGGACCCGCAGACGAACGAATTCCGTACGAGGAAGGAGCGTGTGGGTCGCATTCTTCGGATGCACGCCAATAGCAGGGAGGATATTGACGAGGCGCATGCGGGGGACATAGTGGGGGTGATAGGCTTGAACGAGGTTACGACGGGTCAGACGATTTGTTCGGAGGGTGCTCCCATCGTGTTGGAGTCGATCAAGTTTCCTGAGCCGGTGATTTCTCTGGCGATAGAGCCGAAGTCTCGGGCGGACCAGGAGAAGTTATCGCTGAGTTTACAGCGTTTGGCTCAGGAGGATCCTACCTTTCGCGTGATGACGGACCCGGAGACGGGTCAAACGATCATCTCGGGTATGGGGGAACTCCATCTGGAGATCATTGTGGATCGTCTACGGCGGGAGTTTGGGGTGAGTGCGAGTCAGGGTCGTCCGATGGTGGCTTATCGGGAGACCGTTCGGACCCATGCTCGTGGGGAAGGGAAGTACATTCGCCAGACGGGGGGTGCGGGGCAATATGGCCACGTGGTGATTGACATAGAGCCCCTTCCTCCTGGGTCGGGGTTTCAATTTGAGAATAAGGTGGTAGGGGGCGTGATTCCGAAGGAGTTCATTCCTGCCATAGAGAAGGGGATTCGCGAAGCGATGGAGAGCGGCGTGCTTGCAGGCTATCCGGTGGTGGATGTGAAGGTGACTTTAATTGACGGAAGTTACCATGAAGTAGATTCCAGCGAGATAGCCTTCAAGCAGGCTGCGGTCCTGGCTTTCCGCGAGGCGATGAAGCGTGCTCATCCGGTTCTGAAGGAGCCGGTGATGCACGTGGAGATCACGACTCCGGAGCAATATCTGGGGGACGTGATGGGCGACATTCAAGCCCGGCGCGGTAGAATAGAAGGGACGGAGCCTGCAACGGGCGGTGTCCAGGTAGTAAAATGTCTGGTACCGCTGGCGGAGATGTTTGGCTACGTGACGGCGTTGCGGTCATTGACGCAGGGTCGTGCAAGCCCGAGCGTCACTCCTTCGCACTATGAGGACGTTCCGCAATCCGTTGCGGAGGAGATTATCGCAAAATCCCAAGGCGGTGTTCGCATATAGGAGGTGAATCTTGGCACGACAGAAATTCGAGAGAACGAAGCCACACGTAAACATAGGCACCATTGGTCACGTGGACCATGGGAAGACGACTTTGACGGCAGCGATTTCGCGTGTTTTGAACGCGAAGGGTCTGGCTCAAGAGTACAAGTACGAGCAGATTGACGCTGCTCCGGAAGAGCGGGCGCGTGGAATCACGATCAACATCTTCCACGCGGAGTTTGAGACGGAGAAGCGTCACTATGCTCACGTGGACTGCCCGGGTCACGCGGACTACATCAAGAATATGATCACGGGTGCAGCCCAGATGGATGGCGCCATTTTGGTGGTGAGTGCTGCGGATGGGGTGATGCCCCAGACGCGGGAGCACATCCTGCTGGCGCGCCAGGTGAACGTCCCGTATATCGTGGTGTTTATGAACAAGTGTGACCTGGTGGATGACCCGGAGATTCTGGAAGTGGTGGAGTTGGACATCCGCGACCTGCTGAACAAGTATGGATTTCCGGGTGATTCCGTACCCATCATCAAGGGGTCTGCGCTCAAGGTGATGGAGCAGAATCCCTTGAACCTTGAAGATGAGTGGACGAAGCGCATCCTTGAGTTGATGGATGCGGTGGATGAATACATTCCAGAGCCTCAGCGTGAAGTGGACAAGCCCTTCTTGATGGCTGTGGAAGACGTGTTCACCATTACGGGTCGCGGGACGGTTGCGACCGGGCGCGTGGAGCGCGGTGTCCTGAAGCCGATGGAAGAGGTGGAGATCGTTGGTCTCCGGGATGAACCGCTGAAGACCGTGGTCACGGGCATTGAGATGTTCCGGAAGACGCTGGAGGAAGCCCGCGCCGGCGATAACGTTGGGCTTCTTTTGCGTGGCATAGACCGTGAGCAAGTGGAGCGGGGAATGGTGATTGCCAAGCCTGGCTCTATCACTCCTCACAAGAAGTTTGAGGCGGAGGTGTACGTCCTCAGCAAAGATGAAGGGGGACGACATACTCCTTTTGTGACGGGGTATCGCCCTCAGTTCTACTTCCGGACGACGGACGTTACTGGCGAGATCACCCTCCCTCAAGGGGTTGAGATGGTGATGCCGGGCGATAACGTAACGTTGACGGTGGAATTGGGAGAGCCTGTGGCGATGGAGCCCGGGTCTAAGTTCGCCATCCGCGAAGGCGGGCGCACGGTCGGAGCGGGAAGTATCACGAAGGTGCTGGACTAAGGGATGGACACTGATGCGGAAAGTTCGGATTAAGTTGAAGGCGTATGACCACCGTGCGGTGGATGAGTCTGCGCATCAGATTGCGGAGACCGTTCGCCGCGCGGGTGCCCGCATCAGTGGTCCCGTCCCCCTTCCCACCCGCATCCGGCGGTTTTGTGTGATCCGTGGACCTCATATAGACAAGGAGTCTATGGAGCATTTTGAGATAAGGGTCCATAGGCGTTTGATTGATATTCTCGAGCCTTCGCCGAGGACCATAGATGCTTTGATGAGGTTGAACCTACCGAGCGGGGTGGAGATTGAGGTGAAACAGACATAGCGCAAAAGACGGCGAAGCGTTTTTGAAGGTTTTGTCATCACGAGCGCGCAAGAGTGAATCTATGCTTTCAGGAATTCTGGGAAGAAAGATAGGAATGACCCATATATGGGATGAAGAAGGCAGGATGGTGCCGGTAACGGTCATCCTGGCTGGTCCCGTTTATGTGACCCAGGTGAAGCGCCCCGAAACGGATGGGTATTCGGCGGTTCAGGTTGGCTTTGAGGAGACTAAGCCTTCCCGGCTGACTTTTCCGGAGGCGGGTCACCTGATGAAGGCGGGTGTTCCTCCGTTGAGGCATCTGGGGGAGTTCAGGTTGTTGGAAGGCTCGGTGGAGGTGGGACAGCGTATCACCGTGGACATTTTCAAGCCAGGAGAACGGGTGAAGGTGGTGGGAACGAGCAAGGGGAGAGGTTTTACCGGGGCTATGAAGCGTCATGGGTTCAGGGGTCAGCACGATTCCCATGGGTATATGACGCACAGAAGGCCCTTATCTTCGGGTGCCACGGGACCTGCCCGTGTTTTGAAAGGGAAAAGGGGACCGGGACGGATGGGAGGGGTGCGCACCACTCAGAAGAACTTGCTGGTGGTTCGCGTGGATGGCGAGAGGAACCTGCTGTTGGTGCGCGGTGCGGTGCCTGGGGCGAATGGGGGATTAGTGATGGTGGTGAAGGAGGGTAAATGAGATGGCGGTTTTGAAGGTTTTGGACGGAAAAGGAAAAGTTAAGGGCGAGGTGAGTTTGAGTGAAGTGGTGACGGATGTAGAGGTTCGCCCGTGGGTGCTTCATCGTGCGGTGGTGACGGAGGAGGCAAACCAACGGCAGGGGACGCATTCCGTAAAGAATCGGGCAACGATTCGCGGAGGGGGGCGGAAGCCCTGGCGCCAGAAAAAGACGGGTCGGGCTCGCCAGGGGTCTATTCGGGCGCCCCATTGGAGGCACGGGGCGGTGGCTCACGGTCCCCAGCCCAGGGACTATGAGAAGGGGCTCAACAAGAAGGAAAAGCGGTTAGCCCTTCGGATGGCGTTTGCGGCCCGGATGAAAGCGGGGGATGTGGTCGTGATAGACAGCCTGAAGTTTGACCAGCCAAAGACGAAGTTAGCAGTGGAGGTATTGGAAAATCTCAATCTTGCGGGAGAGAAGGTTTTGGTGATACTTCCTGAGATTGATGAGGTCGTGCTGAAGAGTTTCCGGAACTTGGCGAATGTGGAGGTGCGGACGGCTCCCTGGCGCGGTGAAGAAGGGGAGAAGGTTCGGGCTCAGCCGTTCAGTGTTCGTGACCTTCTGGTGGCGGAGAAGGTTTTGGTCGTGAAGGATGCTCTCAAGCGTATAGAGGAGGCGTGGGTATGAAATTTGAGCCTCACAAGATTATATTGAAACCCCACTTGACAGAGAAGACCGTGCGCCTTGCGGAGCAAGGGCAATATGTGTTTTTTGTGGCTCCGGAGGCGAACAAGATTGAGGTGGCACGGGCATTAGAGGCGCTCTACAATCAGGGGAAGCGCAAGAAAGACCGCATTCAGGTGGTGAAGGTGAATTTGATAAATGTAAAGGGGAAGCCTCGCCGGACGAATTGGCGGATAGTGGGGAGGAAACCTGACAGGAAAAAAGCCATCATCACGCTGGCAGAAGGTCAGCGCCTGGAGGGCTATGGAGCGTAAGTTATGGGAGTGAGGAAATATAAACCGACATCGCCGGGTCGGCGTTTTATGATCATATCGGATTACAAGGATGTGACTCGGAAGGAGCCCGAGCGCACTCTGGTGGTGCCGAACCCTGGCAAGGCGGGTCGGAATAATATGGGGCGCATCACGGCGTTTCATCGGGGAGGGCGGAACAAACGGCTTTATCGGCTGATAGATTTCAAGAGGGATAAGGACGGGGTACAGGCGAAAGTTGCTGCGATTGAATATGACCCGAACCGAAGCGCCCGAATTGCCCTCCTGCATTATAAGGACGGAGAGAAGCGCTACATCCTGGCGCCCAACGGGTTGTCCGTGGGGGATGTGGTGGAGAGCGGTGAAGACGTAGATATCAAGGTGGGGAATTGCCTTCCTCTGGGGCGAATGCCTCTGGGTACGCGAGTGCACAATGTGGAATTGCAACCGGGGAAGGGGGGTCAGGTTGTTCGGTCAGCAGGTACGTCTGCGCAGATAATGGCGAAGGAAGGCTCTTCGGTAACGCTCCGATTGCCGAGCGGTGAGGTGCGTATCTTTCATGCTTCTTGCCGGGCGACGGTGGGGGAGGTGGGGAATGCGGAGCATGAGGCAGAGTCCATCGGGAAAGCGGGGAAAAATCGTGGGCTGGGGAGGCGCCCCCACGTGCGAGGCGTTGCAATGACTCCTCGGGACCATCCGCACGGAGGTGGCGAAGGGAAGGCACCTGTTGGGCGCAAGAAGGGTCCCGTTGACCGATGGGGTAATAAAGCCCTGGGAACGAAGACGCGCCGGAATAAGCGTTCATCTAAGTTCATTATAAGGAGGAGGAAGAAGTAATGCCGAGGAGCATTAAGAAGGGTCCCTTTGTGGATGAACATCTTTTGAAGAAGATAGAGAGGCTTAATGCTACGGGACAGAAACAGCTCATTAAAACGTGGTCCCGCAGGAGTACGATTATTCCTGAAATGGTGGGTCATACTATTGCGGTTCATGATGGTCGTCGTCATGTGCCCATTTTCATCACGGAGAATATGGTGGGGCACAAACTTGGTGAATTCGCTCCGACGCGCACCTTTCGGGGTCACGGCGGGGCAAAGGAAGAACGGAAGACGAAGGTGAGTTGATGATTGCCGAGATAGGACTTTTTTTGGTGCTCGTGAAAGAAGGAGGTGTAGGTAGCCTTCAGGAGACCTCTCTTCCGCAGAAATGGCGTTTGGAGCGGATATATGAGGAGGGAGAGTCTCAAGCGTATGACTTTTCCGTAGAGATTAAATTTGGGGAAGAGGGGACTCTGGAGTTTTCGGGCCGTTTCACGCGTCGGGTGAGAAAGCTTTTGCCGGACGGGTGGGCTGATGTGGAGATTAGTTTTGATAGTTTGACGCGGAAGTTTGGTGGCGAGGAGATTCCTGGGGGGATCCCTGATGCGGTGACGCAGAAGTTTGACAAGCATGGGATGCCCGCCTTGTTTGATTTAGAAAGCGATGATTTCAGTGCTGTTGTTCTTCTGGGGGGTTACTTGCCTGCGCAGGAACTGGAGATTGGGGGCAAGTTTCCTATCAAGTGGAAAGCAGAAGATGGCAAGGTGACGATAGAGGGTGAGGGGCAATTGCTTGCGACAGGCAGGCTGTATGAAGAGCACGTGGCGAAGATTTTTCTGCGTTTTTCCCTCACTCCGGAAGGAGAAAGCCCGGGAGAGTTCGAGATTACTGCCTATGTCAATTCTAAGACGGGGAAACTGGTGAAGGCGGAAGGCACCTTTAAGGTGGAATCCGAGGGAGGGGATCTGGAAGGCAAATTCGTGGTAGGGAAAGTGAGGTCTGGCAAGGGATGATGTTGCTTATGGTCTCACTGCTTTTGCAATCGCCGGTGGTTCTCAGCCCTCACTATCGCGTGGGGGAAGAGGAGACGTGGCGGGTGAATCTGGCTTTTGGGACGGAGTTTGGCGATATTGAGGCGTGGATGTCTGTGGTGAGGAAGGTTCGGGGAGTGGAAGATTCGGGGGATATGGAGGTTGAGCACGTTTACAAGGATTTGAAGGTGGTCTTCAATGGTCAGGAGACAACGCCATCGCCTTTGCCCCCCCTGGTTCTTCGCTTGACGAGTCAGGGGCTTCCCGTTGGGCAAAAGGCGTTGCCTGCGGCGAATTCGCTGAATTTGATCTTTCTGCGTTATATGCATCTTTTACCTCAGAAGGAATGGCGTTTGGGCGAGCGTGTTTCGGTTTTCCTCAAAGACCCCGGGAATGTTCGCACGGAGGTGCGGGGGGAAATGACGGCGGAAAGCCTGGAGAAGAACGAGTTGAAGACGGTTGGGCTTTTTGACCTGGCGATTGAAGGGTTTTCTCAGCCATTACGGCTGGTGCGGACGGCCTGGTTTGATGTTTCTTCGGGGCGCTTGGTGCGTGCAGAGGGGATGGTGAGTAACTTGCCGAGCGCGCCGGGGGTGGGTGCGGTTCAGGCAATTCAATATCGGTATGAGCGCGTGAAGTCTGCAAAGGGGGAGGAGGCTTAGGATGGAAGTGCGAGCGGTGGCGCGGACGGTTCGGATTGGACCGAAGAAGGTTCGCGTGGTGGCGCGTGAATTGAAAGGGAAGCACGCAGTGCTTGCCCTGGAGGAACTTCGCTTCCATCCCACGAAGGCGGGTCGGCTTTTGCGGAAGGTTTTGCAGAGTGCGGTGAGCAATGCGGTAGAGACCCACGGCTTGGATGAGGAAGAATTGATAATTAGCAAGGTGTTGGTAGATGAAGGCTTGCGTTTGAAGCGGGTGCGTCCGCGAGCGATGGGTCGGGTTTATCGGATTTTGAAACCGACGAGCCATATCACGGTAGTTTTGACTCCCGGGGAGCGGTTCCAGTTGAAGAAGTCTCAAAAGAAGCCCAAGCCACGCCCTGTTTGGAAGGTGCTGGAGGAAAAGGTTTCGCCGAGGAAGGAGTCGGGAGTGGAGGCGTCCCCTGAGGCTGCTGTCACGCCCGAGGGAGTAACGGGAGAGGTTGCTTCTTCAGAAGGAGGTGAGGAGTAAGAATGGGGCAGAAAGTTCATCCCATTGGTTTTCGCATAGGAGTTATCCGCCAGCCTGATAGCAAGTGGTTTGCGGATAAGAAGCAATACCCTGCGTTACTTTATGAGGATTACCAAATTCGCAAGTTAGTAAAGGACCGTCTGGGTTATGGGACGATAAGCAGGGTGGAGATTGAGCGCGCAGCGAACCGTGTGAACGTGACGTTGCTTACCTCTCGGCCTGGCGCCGTGATTGGACGCGGGGGGCGCGGGGTGGATGAACTTGAGGCGGAGATCCAGAAACTTGTGTGGCGCCGTGACCAGAAATCACAGGTTCGCCTGGCGGTGAGTGAAGTTCGCCAGCCGGATTTAGACGCTCAATTGGTGGCGGAGAATATCGCTCTTCAATTGGAGAAGATGATCTCTCATCGGCGGGCGGTGCGTCAGGCGGTGACGCGATGCTTGCGAGCCCAGGGACGGGGCATTAAGGTGATGGTAAGCGGTCGCCTTGGGGGAGCGGAGATTGCTCGGACGGAGACAGTGAAGGTTGGGAAAGTTCCCCTTCAGACTTTGCGTGCGGACATTGACTACGGCTTTGCGGAGGCTCGTACGAAGGCGGGAGCCATTGGAGTGAAGGTTTGGATTTATAAGGGAGAGATTTTGCCAGAGAAGGAACAGGAGATGGCACGGAGGCGTGAGCTGGAGTCGGCATCGGCGCCTGCTTCGGTTTCGGCTTCTTCCGAGGTGCCTGCGAAGGGGGAATTGCCCGAAGTTGTTTCAACAGAGGAGGTGTCTGAAGATGTTAATGCCTAAACGGACGAAGTGGCGGAAGGCTCGCCGAGGGCGAATGCGGGGGGTGTCCAAAGGGGCGACTCGGCTTGCCTTTGGGGACTTTGGGATCCAGGCTCTTGACCCTGGCTGGGTTTCCTCTCGCCAGATTGAAGCGGCACGAATCGCTATCACCCGTTATATCCGACGCGGCGGGAAGGTGTGGATACGTGTGTTCCCTGACAAACCATTCACTAAGAAACCTGCGGAGACGAGGATGGGATCGGGCAAGGGAGCGGTGGAAGGATATGTGGCTGTGGTGAAGCCCGGGCGGATCCTTTTTGAGATGGCAGGTGTTCCGGAATCGGTGGCACGTGAGGCGCTCTGGTTGGCGGGGCACAAACTGCCGGTGCGCACTCGTTTCGTGACTCGTGCGGACTTTCCCGACCACGTGGAGCCGGAGCCGGAGGAGCAGAAAGCTTTGCATCCTCAGCCTCCGCGGTTTGTTCTGGAGCGGGGTGGGGAGCCTTCCTCGGAGAGTGGGGAAGAGCCTGTGGCGAGTGAGGAGGAGACAGAATGAAGGCGCTCAAGCCCTCGGAACTTCGTGAAAAGACTGTGCGGGAACTGGAGGACCTATTGAAGAAGGAACAGCAGACCCTATTTGAACTTCGCAGGAAGTTGGCGTTTCACGAGATAAAGGATGTGAACGTAATAAAGGTGCAACGGCATAACATAGCGCGGATTTTGACAATCCTGACGGAGAAACGGAGGGAAGGGAAGTGATGGACGGTCAGGTTATGAGGGCTCGCCGTAAGACTCGCGTGGGCGTGGTGATTTCGGATAAAATGGAAAAGACGGTGGTGGTTCGCGTGGAGCGTCGGGAGCGCCATCCCCTTTATCAAAAAACGGTATGGCGGAGGAAGAAATACAAGGCTCATAATGACGTGGGATGTGGGGTGGGGGATGTGGTGGAGATTATGGAGACGCGCCCTCTCAGCAAGACGAAGCGGTGGCGCGTAGTTCGGGTGATTGAGAAAGCGAAATGACGATTTGGAGATGGGACGATGGTACAGCAATATACGAGGCTAAAAGTTGCGGATAACTCGGGAGCCCGAGAAGTAATGTGCATTCGGGTTCTCAAAGGCTCTCAACCACGGTATGGCACCGTGGGGGACGTGATCGTGGCTTCCGTGAAGGTCGCCACCCCCAATATGCCAGTTAAGAAGGGGGATGTGGTGCGTGCGGTGATAGTTCGCACGCGGAAGGCTATTTGCCGTGATGACGGCACGACCCTCCGCTTTGACGACAATGCGTGCGTTCTTTTGACACCGCAAAATGAGCCTCGTGGAACCCGGATTTTCGGTCCTGTGGCTCGGGAGTTGCGGGACAAGCAATTTATGAAGATAGTATCATTGGCTCCGGAGGTAGTTTGATATGGCGTATCGGCGCATAACGGGTCGTGTGAAGTTCAAGGTCAAGACGGGGGATACGGTGCAGATCATTGCGGGGAAGGATAAGGGGGAGCGAGGTCGTGTGATCAAAGTGGATCGGAAGCGAGGGACGGTGCTGGTTGAGGGTTTGACGAAAGATAAGGAGGGTCGGGCGGTACCCTTGAATGCGGTCACGAAGCATCGGAAGCCCCGGAATCCTGCGGATAAAGGTGAAAGGATGCGCGTGCCTGCGCCGTTGCACATCTCCAAGATTATGGTGATAGACCCCCATACGAATGAGCCTACGCGTGTGGGACGGCGATGGGAAGACCGGCGTTTGGTGCGTTATTCCAAGCGGAGTGGCGAGACCATAGATGTGAAATAATAAGTGAGGACCAATGGCAAAGAAGACGCAAGAGAGCACCAAAACCAAATCAGTGGAAGTGGCGGCGGTTGTGGAGCCAGCCCCCAAGAGCCGTCTTCGTCAATATTATGAGGAGGTGGTTCGGAAAGCGTTGATTGAGGAGTTGGGTTATAAGAACGTGATGGAGGTTCCCAGGCTGGAGAAGATCGTGATTAATATGGGTGTTGGGGAAGCGGTTCAGGACAGCAAGCAACTTGAGAATGCGGTGCGGGACCTGGCTGCCATCAGTGGGCAGAAGCCTGTGGTGACCGTGGCTCGGAAGGCGATTTCCAACTTCAAGATTCGTGCGGGGAACAAGATAGGTTGCAAGGTAACCTTGCGAGGGGAGCGGATGTGGCACTTTCTGGATAAGTTGATCACCGTGGCACTTCCCCGCGTGCGGGACTTTCGTGGGTTGAATCCAAAATCCTTTGATGGGCGTGGAAATTACGCTTTGGGGTTGAAGGAGCAGATAGTTTTCCCCGAAATTGACTATGAGACGTTTGACCGCATTCGGGGGATGGATATTGTGATTTGCACGACGGCGCGTACGGATGAAGAGGCACGTGCCTTGCTGAAACACCTTGGCTTGCCTTTGCGTGAGAAATGAGAGTGGAAGGAGCACGGCTTTGACGGTAGACAAGATTCGGAACGTAGCGATAGTCGGACATGGGGGTGCTGGGAAGACGACCCTGGTGGAGCAGATGCTTTTTCTTGCGGGTGCGGTGGACCGATTAGGGAGTGTAGATCAGGGAACGAGCCATTCGGACTTTGACCCGCAGGAGATTCGGCGGAAGATCAGCATCAGCGCTTCCGTGTTACCTTTGGAATGGAAGGGGCACAAAATTAACTTGATAGACGTTCCGGGCTATCCGGATTTTATTGGCGACCTGTGCGGGGTGGCGCGCGTGGTGGAGGCGGTGATTCTGGTGGCTCCTGCTCAGGCAAGCCTGGAAGTGGGTTTTGATAATGCGTGGGAGATAGCGGAGCAAGAGGGGCTGAGCCGAATAATTTTCGTGAATAAGATGGAGAGAGACAACGCGGACTATCCCGGACTGATGCGAGTTCTGGAGGAGCGTTTTGGGCCACGTGCTGTTCCCCTCCAGGTTCCTATAGGTTTTCAGACGAGTTTTTCTGGGGTGTATGATTTGGTGGCGGGGAAGGTATACAAAGGCGGGGGGAAGGCGGAGGAGGTTTCGGAACCTTCGGCGGAGTTGGTGTCGGAAGCGGAGAAGACCCGAGAGCGGATGATGGATGCGGCGGCGGAGGCAGATGATGAGTTAGCGAACAAGTATTTGGAAGGGGAGGCTTTGAGCGAAGAGGAGGTAAGCGGAGGTTTGCTTCAGGGGATTACGTGCGGGAAGGTATTTCCCGTGTTATTTGGGAGTGCCCTTTCCGGCATCGGCATTACCTGCTTGCTGGATCACATTATAGGGTTGGTTCCCAATCCTTTGCAGAAGCCGAAGAAGTCTGAGGAAGAGATCATTCCTGACCCCGAGGGTCCCCTTTCGGTGTTTGTGTTCAAGACGACGGCTGACCCTTATGTGGGTCGCATTAACTACGTGCGCGTGATGAGCGGAACCCTTCGCCCTGACTCTGCGGTGAAGAATGCGACGAACGGAGAAAGCGAGCGCGTGAGCAACCTTTTCTTCCCGCGTGGCAAGGAGCAATTGCCTGCGAGTGCCGTGATAGCGGGAGACATTGCGGCGCTGGCGAAACTTCAATACACGCGGACAGGCGATACGTTGTGTGACCCAAAGGCCATTAAGAAGTTAGAGCCGGTGAAATTTCCTGAGCCGATTTATCGGGTTGCGGTTATTCCAAAGAGCAAGAGTGATGAGGATAAGTTAGGTCCTGCCCTTCAGAAGTTGATGGACGAGGACCCCACGTTTCGCCACAGGAGGGATGCGGAGACGAACCAGGACCTCCTTGAGGGTATGGGTGACATTCATCTGGATGTGATGATAGAGAAGCTTCGGGAGAAGTTTGGGGTGAATGTGGAGACTGCGGAGGCGAAGATACCTTACCGCGAGACGATCAAGGCAGTGGCGAAGGCGCAGGGGAAATATAAGCGCCAAACGGGGGGGCGTGGGCAGTATGGAGACTGCTGGATTGAACTTCAGCCGCTCCCCCGTGGGACGGGATTTGAGTTTGAGGATAGGATTGTGGGGGGTGTGATACCGAAGAACTATCTCCCCGCAGTGGAGAAGGGGATTCGCGAAGCGATGAGCAAAGGGATCGTAGCGGGTTATCCTGTGGTGGATGTGAAGGCAATTTGTTACGATGGGAGTTATCACGAAGTGGACTCCAGTGAGCAGGCGTTCAAAACGGCGGGTTCTCTCGCTTTTCGCAATGCGGCGAGCCAAGCCCAGCCGACGGTTTTGGAACCCATTCTGCTGGTGGAAGTGGATGTTCCTGAAGAGTTTACGGGGGACGTGATGGCAGATTTGAACAGCCGGCGCGGGCGCCCACTTGGGATAGAGATGATAGGTCCCGGGAAGCAGAGAATTAGGGCAGAAGTGCCTATGGCGACGATGGGGAAGTATGCCCTGGATTTGCGGAGCATCACCAAGGGGCGTGGTCGGTTTAGGCAGGAATTTGCCCGCTATGAGGAGGTCCCCCAGCACGAACAGCAGGCATTGATCCAGGAATATCAGAAGCGGAGGGCAGAGGAGGCAGAGGCTTAGGGGGTATACTTCTGTTTTCGCAAGCGGAAGAGCGATTTTGAAAGAAGTGGTCTATGCCTAAGAAGTGCTTGATAGTCAAACAGAAGAGGAAACCAAAGTTTCGTGTACGTGCCTATCACCGCTGTAATGTTTGCGGGCGGGCGCGGGGTTATTTTCGTTACTTTGGTTTATGTCGTATTTGTTTGCGGGAACTTGCTTCCCGGGGTCTATTGCCCGGGGTGAAGAAATCAAGTTGGTGAGCGGAAGTATGGACCCTATAGCGGATTTGCTGACGCGCATAAGGAATGGCTACCTTGCCCGGCACGAGGTAGTCAGGTGCCCGCATTCCCGCTTGAAGGAGGGGATAGTTCAAATACTGACGGACGAGGGTTTTTTACAAAAATATGAGGTGGTTCAGGAGGGTTCGTTCAAGGAATTGAAGGTGTATTTGCGGTATGATTCTAAGGGGCGCCCGGTTTTGCGGGAGATTAAACGGGTGAGCAAGCCGGGCTTGCGCGTCTATCGGCAGAGTAAGAGTTTGAAGCCGGTTCGGAGCGGAATGGGGACACAGATTCTAACGACGAGTAAGGGCTTGATGACGGACCGCGAGGCGCGGAAACGGCGTCTGGGCGGTGAGGTTTTGTGCGAGGTGTGGTGATTTTATGTCGCGAATAGGACAGAAGCCGATTGCCCTACCGGAGGGTGTAACCGTAGAGGTGCTCTCCGGCAATTTGGTTCGCGTGAAAGGTCCGAAGGGAGAATTGTCGCAGAGCATTCATCCGAGTTTGCGGGTGGTTAAGGAGAATGGATTCGTTCGTGTAGAGCGTCCTGGAGAGGATGAGGTTTCCAGCCCTCGCCTTTCAGCCCTTTATCGCAGTCAGCATGGCTTAGCGCGCACTCTTATCCAGAATATGGTGGATGGGGTGTCCAAGGGTTTTGAGAAGGTTTTGGAGGTTCAAGGTGTGGGATACCGTGCGTCTTTGGAGGGGAAAACGCTGGTTTTGAACATAGGCTTTTCCCATCCGGTGCGAATAGATCCCCCTCCTGGTATTGAGTTTCAGTTATCTCAAGATGAGCGGACGCGTGCGCCCTTGATTGTGGTGAAGGGTATTGACAAACAGCAGGTAGGTCAGGTGGCGGCAGACATTCGGAAGATTCGCCCTCCCGATTCGTATAAAGGGAAGGGCATTCGGTATCGTGGCGAGGTTGTGAAATTGAAGCAAGGTAAACGGGCGGCGGTGTAAAGGAAATGGGGCGATTGTCACGAGCGGAACTCAGGGCGATCCGTCATAAGCGGGTTAGGAAGCGTATCTTTGGGACGGCAGAGCGTCCTCGCTTGTGTGTTTTTCGGAGTTTGCGCCACATCAGCGCCCAAATCATTGATGATGAGATAGGACATACGCTGGTTTCGGCGAGCAGTTTAGAGAAGGGGGTTGTTGGGGGTGGCAACAAGCAGGGGGCGGAAGTGGTGGGCAGGTTGATTGCCCAGCGCGCCTTAGAGAAGGGCATCAAAAGGGTGGTTTTCGATCGGGGCGGATATAAATATGCGGGTCGTGTTGCGGTGTTGGCAGATTCTGCGAGGAAGGCAGGGTTGGAGTTTTGACGATGGCAATGGAGATAGACGGCGACCGCAATCTGGAAGGGCAAGTTCTGGAGGTTCGCGTGATCCAGACGAACCGTGTGTCCAAAACGCATAAGGGGGGGAAGACGCCTTCCTGGAGTGTTTTGGTGGTGGCGGGTGATAAGAATGGGCGGGTAGGCGCGGCGATTGGGAAAGCCCTTGGGGTGCCCGAAGCCATTCGGAAAGGCGAGGAATCGGCGAAGAAGAACCTGATTTCGGTGCCGATGGTGAAAGGTACCATTCCTCATGCGGTAATGGGGCGCGAGGGCACGACGCGGGTTCTGCTTCGCCCTGCAAGCCCCGGGACGGGATTGGTGGCAGGGGGAGCGGTGCGAGCGATTTTAGAGTTAGCAGGGGTTCATGACGTGCTTGCCAAGACCCTCGGGAGCCGGAATGCGGTGAATTGTGCGTGGGCAACCTTGAAGGCTTTGAGTTCGCTGGTTGACCCTGTGGCTCGGGCGCGTGAGCGAGGGAAAGACCTGAAGGAATTGGCTCCGTGGTACTGCGATTCCGCCCACGAGGCGAAACCCGGAGGGGGATCGGTTGAGGCTGTTTCCGGAGAAACTTCACCCATGGAGGAAGAGATTGAAACTGCAGGTGAAATTGGTTAGAAGTCCCATAGGAAAACCGGAGTGGATGAAGCGCACGGTTCAGGCGCTGGGTTTGCGCCGTCTGAACCAGGTGGTGGTTCATGAGGATTCGCCCAGTGTGCGGGGGATGCTTATGAAGGTTCGTCATATGGTAGAAGTTCGTCCTGTGGAGGATAGCGATGCGGATTCATGAATTGGCTCCTGCGATAAAACCCAAGAGGCGCAAGAGAGTTGGGCGGGGTATTGGCTCCGGTCATGGGAAGACTTGCGGACGTGGGACCAAGGGACAGAAGGCACGGGATACCGTTAGGCCTGGTTTTGAAGGGGGGCAAACTCCCTTATATCGTCGCCTGCCAGTGAAGAAGGGATTTCGCAACCCGAACCAGAAGGAGTTTGCCATTTTGAATGTGAAGTCCATAGAAGAGCATTTTGAATCGGGGGAGGAAGTAACGCCTGAGACGGTCCAGGCGAAAGGCTTGGTGGGGGATTTGAAGGATGGTCTGAAGATTTTAGGGTTTGGGGAATTGACGAAGAAGGTAAGGGTTCGTGCTCATGCGTTTAGCCGTTCGGCGGTGGAGAAGATTGAATCCGTTGGTGGCGAGGTTATTCGGCTTTGAAGTTGACCGATACGATTCGCGCTGCCTGGGAGGAGCCAGAACTTCGCCAGCGAATTTTGTTTGTGTTTTTGATGTTTGGGGTTTATGCGATAGGGGTTTTCACTCCCACGCCCATTGCTGGGGTAAGCCCTGAGGTTATTGAGGAGCGAATAAAGAATCTCCCGCTTTGGGATTTTATCAATCTTTTTGGAGGGGGTGCCCTTGGGCGGGTGAGTGTTTTCTCGCTCGGCTTGAACCCTTATATAACCGCCTCCATTATTATGCAATTGATGACGGTGGCGATTCCCCAATTGAAGAAGGAGATGCAGGAAGGTGGGTTGCACGAGCGGATGAAGCGTGCTCAGCGGACTCGTTTTTTGACGATTTTCCTGTGTGGTTTTCAGGCGATCGGGATTCTTCACTCGCTGGGGCAGGGTCTGGATCTCACGCTTGGGGCGAAGGTTCAAGTGGTGCTGGTGTGGACGGCGGGTGCGATGATGGTGCTGTGGCTTGGGGAGCAGATACAGGAGAAGGGAATAGGGCAGGGAGTTAGTTTGATGATTTTTGCGGGGATAGTGGTTTCGTTCCCGAACATCATAGAGAGCTTGGCGCAAGAAGTGAGGGATGGCATTGTTCAGCCGTGGCAGATCGTTGCCCTGGCGCTGGTCTTTCTCGTAATGACTGGCTTGATCGTTTTGTTCACTCAGGCTCAGCGAAGGATAACGATTCAACATATGCGGAGGGCTGGCGGGGGGCGCCTCCTGCACACTCAAAGCACGTACCTTCCGATTCCGGTGAATGCGGCGGGCGTGATTCCGATCATCTTTGCCTTTGCGCTTGTTTTTATGCCCGCGCAGTTTGCCTCGTTTGCCCCTCCGGATACGGGGTGGTATCGTTTTTGGCAATCCATTGCGAGCTATTTGAACCCCACGCCTGGGACGTTTTGGTATCAATGGGTGATTGGCTCTTTGGTGTACGGGCTTTTGATTTTCTTCTTCACTTATTTTTGGACTTCCATCTCCTTTGACGTGCGGGACATTGCGGGGCATCTCAAGCGAAGCGGAGCTTATATTCCTGGAGTGCGTCAGGGTCGGCAAACGGAAGACTATCTTGACCAGGTTATTACGCGGGTGACGTTTGTGGGCGCCCTGTTCCTCGCTTTTGTGGCCCTGGTGCCCTATTGGGTGCCGAGCGTGTTACACGTGCGGGCGTTTCGTCTGGTGGGGGGTACTTCCCTCCTTATCATCGTGAGTGTGGTCTTAGACCTGATGCGTCAGATAGAAGCGAACTTGATTATGCGTGGTTATTCTAAGTGAGTATGTCTGCCCGGCGAGTTGTCTTTCTTGGTCCGCCCGGTGTGGGCAAGGGCACTCAGGCGAAGCGCCTGTCCCTGGAGTGGAAGGTGCCCGTGATTGTGACTGGGGACTTGTTCCGCGAGGCAATGGCTCGTGAGGATGCTTTGGGGGAGAAAGTGTCGGGATATGTTCGTCGTGGAGAGTTGGTGCCCGATGAGGTGGTGGTGGAAGTGATTCGCGACCGTTTAGTTCGTGAGGACGTCCGAAAGGGGTTTATTCTGGATGGCTTTCCCCGAACGATTGGTCAGGCGAAGGCACTGGATGATTTTCTGGAGGCGGAGGGTGCGCCTCTGGATGCGGCGGTTTGCTTTGTGGCGCCTAAGGAAGTCATTGTGGAGAGGATTAGCGGGCGGTTGTTGTGTCCGAATTGCGGGCAGATTTATCATAAAGTCACTAAACCTCCTGAGCAAGAGGGCTTTTGTGATGTTTGCCATACGCGTTTATATGTGCGAGAGGACGACCAGCCCGATGCAGTGAGGCGCCGTCTGGAAGTGTATGAGGAGAGCACAAAGCCCCTTCGCGAATATTATCGGGAGCGCTCCTTGTTGAGAGAAGTGGAAGCCACGGGCGACGTGGAAGAAGTTTATCACCGATTAGAGGAGGCATTGCGTGATCCTTCTTAAGAAAGAGAAGGAACTGGCGATTATGCGTGAATGTGGACGAATTGTTGCGCTTTCTTTGCAGAAAATGGCCGAAGCGATCCATCCGGGGGTGACGACGATGGAACTCAATAAGATCGGCGAAGAGGTTCTTCGCCAATGTGGTGCCACCCCTTCGTTCAAAGGGTATCGTGGATTTCCCGCGGGGGTGTGCATTTCGGTGAATTGCGAAGTGGTTCACGGCATTCCCGGTAGGCGCAAGCTTCGTGAAGGGGACATCGTGAGCCTGGACGTGGGAGCCTATCTTTCGGGGTATCATGGAGATGGAGCATGGACATATCCCGTTGGAGAAGTTTCTTCCGAGGCTCGCAACCTCTTAAGGGTTGGGGAGTATGCCTTGTATAAGGGCATAGAAAAGGCTCGTGTTGGAAATCGCGTGGGGGATATTAGTCACGCCATTCAGGATTTTGTGGAGTCCGAAGGGTATTCGGTGGTGCGGGACCTGGTAGGGCATGGGATTGGGCGTTCCCTCCACGAGGACCCTGCGGTTCCCAATTTTGGACGAGCGGGCACGGGTCCGCGCCTGCGCGCGGGAATGACCCTTTGTATAGAGCCGATGATCAATCAGGGGCGTCCGGAAGTGCGCTGTTTGGAAGATGGTTGGACTGTGGTGACGCGGGATGGAAGTTTATCCGCCCATTTTGAGCATATGGTGAGCATTACCCCGAAGGGACCTGAGGTGCTTACCGTTCTGTAACCTATCCAGTGAGGTGAAAATGGCGAAACAGAAAAAGAACCTGCGAATGAGCGACAAGGAACAGGGGATAGAACTGGAAGGCACGGTCGTGGAGCGCCTTCCTGGGGCTGTCTTTCGGGTAAGGCTGGACCAGGGCCAGGAGATTCTGGCGCACATCAGCGGGAAGATGCGGATGTATTACATTCGTATACTTCCTGGTGACCGCGTCCGTGTGGAGGTTAGCCCTTACGACTTGACTCGTGGCAGGATCGTGTACCGCTACAAGTGATGAGATGGGGTATAATGAAGTTTTGTATCGTGGGGCGGGCGTTGCCTTTTGGGCGATGGGCGCCCCCTATTTGATGAGTATGAAAGTAAGAGCCAGCGTGCGAAAAATGTGTGACAAATGTAAGATCGTGCGACGCAAGGGCGTCGTGCGCGTTTTGTGCTCTAACCCGAAACATAAACAGAGGCAAGGATAGAGGGATATGGCACGGATAGCAGGTGTGGACTTACCTCGGAACAAGAAGGTGGCATTTGCCCTGCCTTATATATACGGCATAGGGCGCTCGTCTGCCTTGAAGATTTGCGAGGCGGCGGGCATAAGCCCTGACCGAAAGGTTCAAGAGCTGAGCGACCACGAGGTTGCTCGGCTTCGTGAGGTGATTGAGAGCGAATATCGCGTGGAGGGGGAATTGCGGAGGGAGGTCCAGCAGAGTATTCGCCGTTTGATTGAGATAAGTTGCTATCGTGGGTTGAGGCATCGCAGGGGGTTACCCGTGCGGGGTCAGCGCACACGGAGCAATGCCCGCACTCGGAAAGGACCACGGAAGACCGTTGCGGGCAAGAAGAAGGCGACGAAGTAATTTCAGGCGGAGAGGACTATGGCGAGAGCGAGAACAAGTACCCGTGCAAAACAAAAAGGTGAGAAGCAGGTTCTTCATGGGATTGCCCACATTCAGGCTACGTTTAATAACACGATCGTGACGATTACAGACCAGCAGGGGAACGTTCTTTGCTGGTCCAGTGCGGGTCGTGTTGGCTTTAAGGGTAGCAGGAAGGGCACGCCTTTTGCGGCCCAGATGGCTGCGGAGGATGCGGGTCGCCAGGCGAGAGCGCTTGGGATGAAGCGGGTGGATGTGCGGGTTCAGGGTCCTGGTGGGGGGCGAGATACTGCCATTTTGGCACTTCATGGAGCGGGGTTGGAAATAACGACGATCCGGGACGTGACTCCCTTGCCTCACAATGGTTGCCGTCCGCGGAAGAAGAGGAGAGTATAAGAGATGTCCGTTGTTTGGGAAGCGAAGTGCCGATATTGCAGACGGGCGGGTCAGAAACTGTTTTTGAAGGGTGAGCGGTGTTTTACTCGCAAGTGCCCGATGGAGAAGGAAGCCCGGCGGAAACCACCTGGGCAACACGGTGCCGAAGCGGCTCGCCGTCGGACCACAGAATTTGGGGAGCAGTTGCTGGAGAAGCAGAAACTGAAGCGGATGTATCAACTTCGGGAGCGACAGTTTGCGAACTATGTTCAGGAGGCTCAACGGCGCCGGGGCGTGACGGGGGAGAACCTTCTTCAGTTGCTGGAGATGCGATTGGACAACGTGGTCTACAGGCTGGGTTGGGCATCCTCGCGGGGTCAGGCTCGGCAGATGGTGTCGCATCGGTTTTTTACGGTGAACGGTCGGCGAGTGAGTATTCCCAGTTTGGCTTTGCGGGCTGGGGATGTGGTGGCGCTACACGAGAGCAAGCGCGAGAAGCCGATCATTTCAGAAGCGTTGCAGAGGGTTCCTGTAACTCGGGTGCCGAACTGGTTGTCTCTAAATTTGCAGACTTACGAGGCGACGGTTTTGAGGCCTCCCAAGCGAGAAGAGATTGACACGAACGTGAGAGACCATTTGATTGTGGAGTTCTATTCGCGATAGCTATGATGGAAGTACAGACAAAAATACAGACCCTTGAGAGCACAGAGACTCATGGGAAGTTCGTGGTTGCTCCGCTGGAGCGTGGCTATGGGCAAACGCTCGGCAACGCTTTGCGGAGGGTTTTGTTGAGTTCTATCCCCGGAATGGCGATCAAAGCGGTGCGGGTGGAGCGTGTGCTTCATGAGTTTGCTCCCATTCCTGGGGTCAAAGAGGATATGAATGAGTTTCTTTTGAACCTTCGTGAGTTAGCGATCCGGTTGAATGCAGAGGAGCCACCCACGGAGGATATGGAATTGGTGATAGATGTTCAAGGTCCTGGGCGGGTGACGGGTGAAGACGTTCAGACTCCGCGCAGTCTTGAGATAGTGAATCCGGACTGTTATTTATGCACCATCAGTGACCCCGTTCGCTTTTATGCGGAACTTTATGTGGGTTGGGGTTCGGGTTATGCCCTTCCTGAGACCCACAGTCAATACAAGGGGACGATCGGATTGATACCCACGGGTTCTCAATACACGCCGGTTCGGAAGGTGAATTATCTGGTGGAGGCAACGCGCGTGGGTCAGCGGACGGACTTTGAGCGGTTGACCCTGGAAGTGGTGACCAACGGGGCAGTGTCTCCTGCGGTTGCGGTGGGGCAATCAGCCCAGATTTTGACGAAGTATTTGAGGATGTTTTTTGACCTTGCGGCGGGTGGCGTGAAGATTGGTTTGGATTTGGACGAGGGCGTTCCCCTGGAGTTGGAAAACGTCCCCGATATTCGCATTGAAGAGATGGATTTTTCCCAGAGAACTCTCAATTCATTGAGGCGAGCGGACGTTGCCACCCTGCGCGATATATTGCGAAAGACGAAGGCGGACCTGTTAGAGATTCGTGGTTTCGGGCAAAAATCGCTTAGCGAGGTGGAAGCCAAGCTCCGGGAGATGGGGTATGAACTGAAGCGCGGGAAGGTCGGGGAACTGCCTGTGGGATATGAGGAGGATGGCTTTGATGAAGAAGAAGAATCTAATTTGGGGGATCGGCAGTGAGGCATAAAGTAGACCGTCGGAAGCTCGGTTTGCCAAGCGACCAACGTCGGGCACTTCTGGTGGGTCTGGCGCGTCAGTTGATTCGCCACGGTTATGTTCGGACGACGCTGGCTCGTGCAAAGGAATTACGGCGAGTGGTGGAGCCGATCATACGGCTGGCACAGGAGGACTCTCTATCAGCGAGGCGCCAGGCGCGGAGAGTTCTGGTGGGGCATACGGCAAGCATTCGCCCCAAGGATCCCCGACGGCTTGGGCTGACTGTTGAGGAAGAAGCGGAGCGTTCGCTGTTGGTTGGCGAGGACTTGATTCAACATCTTTTTGAGCGCGTTGCTCCCCGGTATAAAGGTCGTCCTGGTGGATATACCCGCATCACGCGGACGGGTCGGCGTCGGGGGGACAATGCGCCTACTGCTGTGATAGAACTCATTGACTGATCCTACGGTTCGTCGGATTCGGATGGTAGTGCAATATGACGGGACTGATTTTTGTGGTTGGGCTTTACAAAAGGATGTGCGAACCGTAGAAGGTACCTTGAAAAGATGCATACAGGAGATAACGGGCGAGGATCCGGAGATCCGTGCGGCGAGCCGAACGGATTCAGGGGCTCACGCATTAGGACAAGTGGTGGATTTCCTCACGACCAATCCAATGCCTGCGGGGAAATGGTCGGAGGTGCTGAACCGGATTCTTCCGCCGGATGTGGCGGTTGCTCGTTCGGGTCCCGTTATGCTGAAGTTTCACTCTCGTTTTTTTGCGCGTTCTCGGGTGTATGAATACAGGATTTCCGAGCGGGCGCGCGTGGAGCCGATGCGGTCGCGTTACGTTTATGAGAGCGGTTATCAAATGGATGAGCAGAAGATGGCAGAGGCGGGACGGAGCCTGGTTGGGGTTAGGGATTTTCGTGCCTTTGGGGAGAAGATCAAAAGTGTAGAAAATACGGTACGGCGGATGTATTCCGTTGAGGTTCGTCGTGTGCGAGATGAGGTTCGGATTCGGATGGAGGCGTCAGCCTTCGTTCGTGGTATGGCGAGGAGGATTGCGGGGGGGTTGTTTGAGGTTGGAACGGGGAGGCGAAGCGTAGAGGATTTCGTGGGGCTGGTGGACAGGAGGCGAAGGGATATGTTGCCTTTACCCGTCGTTTTGCCAGCGAAAGGGCTGGTTCTACTTAGGGTACGATATGGGACGCGCCTTCGCGATGTGCGCGAAGAGGGCGAGACCCCCGATTGGTGGTGGGAGGAGGAAGGTCAGGAAGAAGAGTTGATTTCGGAAGGTAGCGTATGAAGACATATTCGGTAAAGCCGAAGGACATTCAAAGGAAGTGGTACGTGGTAGACGCCACGGACCAGCCTCTCGGGCGCCTGGCGTCCCGGGTGGCTCAAGTGCTTCGTGGGAAGCACAAGCCGATATTTTCGTATCATGCGGATGTGGGAGACTATGTGATTGTGGTTAATGCCCGGAAGATTAAGTTGACGGGGAAGAAGGATGAATCTTTGATTTACTGGCACACCCTTTATCCTGCTGGCTTGCGGAGCATTGCTCGGGGCAAGTTGCGGGAGAAGAACCCGGAGCGGTTGCTTCGGCGGGTAGTGTGGGGGATGCTGCCCAAGCATCGTTTAGGAAGAAAGATGATCAAGAAGTTAAAGATTTATGCGGGTCCTGAGCATCCTCATAGTGCGCAGAATCCTGAGCCCTTGCCGGATTTACGTGGGCGAACGAAGGTTGATGTGAATAAGGAGGACCTATAATATGGCAAGCGTTGAAGAATATTATGCGACGGGCAGGCGAAAGCGAGCGGTGGCTCGCGTGTGGATTAAGCCTGGAACGGGCGTCATCACTATTAATGACAAACCTGCGCAGGAGTATCTTGGAAGAAAGGTTTTGGAGATGCACCTTTTGTCCCCCTTGCGGTATCTTGGCTTGGAAGGGCAGATAGATGTTCGTGCGAAGGCAGAGGGAGGGGGCTTGTCAGGTCAGGCGGGTGCGGTCTGCCTTGGAATTGCCAGGGCTTTAGTGGAGATGGATGAGAATTTTCGTTCTGCCTTACGGCGCTCTGGCTTTCTGACTCGTGATCCGCGAGAGAAGGAGAGGAAGAAATATGGGCGGAAGCGCGCTCGCCGTGGGTTCCAGTATGTGAAGCGTTAGGGGGGTGGGTTTCTCGCCTGGGAGCAGGCGGTGTCCTATGGAGGAGTGTGGTTCCGGGAAAGGGAAGGCGTGGTGGAATTCTTCGGACGTTTTGCAACTTCTTTTAGTGGCGTTATTTGCAGAACTTGGGTTTGCGGTGTTGAATGTTTCCGTGATGCCTGTGTTTTTGCGGACGGACCGCGGGCTGAGCGAGGGCGTGATTGGGCTTGTGTTTGCGTGTTTTCTGGTGAGCGAAGCAGTATTTAAACCGTTTGCGGGGCACTGGGCAGACCGATATGGTCGTCGGCGGTATTTGATTATAGGGTCTTCGTTGGTAGTCGTGACTCCCGTGCTCACCGTGCTGGTTCCTCGCGAACTTGGTGCCTGGCAGGCTCCGATTTATATGGGTCTTCGTGTAATAGATGGTCTATCTGCGGCTTTATTGTGGCCCTCGGTGTACGCAGCGATGAATGAGGCAGTGGCTCCAGCGCACCGCGGCAAGGCATTGAGTTTGCTCAACACCTGCTTTATGTTGGGGTTGGCGTTTAGTCTCCCCGTCGGGGGTGCTTTGAACGACCTTTTTCGCTCCCGCCTTCCGAGTTTTATACTGGCGAGTTGCCTTTTCTCCGGCACGTTGGTGGCGTCTTTGCGCTTCAAGCCCCTTTCGGACGGATGGGATAATGCGCTTCGGGCTTCGGAGTTAAGGATGCAGGATTTTGTTTCGTGGATGAGGCAAATCCCCGGAGTTTTACTGATTGCATTTGTGACCTTTTTGGGTGTTGGCTTTCCTCTGGCTGTGATGAAGTTATTTGCAGAAGACGTGTATCATATGTCGGAATCTCGTTTTGGGGCTCTTATTTTGCCTGCGGTGCTGGCTATGGCTGTGGCGAGCGCGCCGATGGGTGCCTTTGGAAGCCGAATCGGGAAGGAGCGGGCGGTTCGTTTGGGTTTATTACTTTGCGCCGTTGGGGTATGGATTTTTGCTTTGGGTTACTGGTTTGACGAGTTGCGCTTGCAATTGGTTGCGATGGGAGCGGTGTTGTTAGTGGGGTTGGGTTTTCTGGTAGCGTTGCCGGCGTGGTATGCGACGGTATGTGCGGTGAATTCTATGCGTTCCGGCTCTCTGCTGGCGATGGTGATGACGGCACAGGGTGTTGGGGCAATCATTGGCACAGTTATCGGAGCGAAGATTTATGAAGTTTCTCCCTATGCTCCCGTTTTGGCGTGCGCCATTTGCGTATCCACGGGGATGGTTTTGTCCTGGGTGTTGCTCCCCTCTGGAAGACTGGGATTAGAGGGAGAGTCTGCGGTTTCGCGTCTTAAAAACGTGAGGGATACAGGCAACGACAATTCAGGAGTTAATGGGGAGACCGAGGGATAGCGTTAGGCTTTTTTCTTTTTCCTAATTTTCCTTTTTATGGGGTGCGCTTGAAGCAGAAATTCTTTTAGGGCGACTGCGTTATTGTGTTCGGTGTCCTTTGCGGAGTAAACGAGGGTGATGGTTGTTTGCTTCGCGATGTTGAGAAGTTGCTCAATCAGGGCTTTCTTTTGCGGAAGTTGGAGTTCTTGGTGATAGCGTTTGACGAAGGTGCTCCAGCGTTCGGCTTTATGGGAGAACCATCGGCGCAGAGCGTCGCTGGGTGCCAGTTCTTTTGCCCATAAGTCTATTTGGAGTTGGGATTTAGTAAGCCCGCGCGGGTAAAGCCGATCCACAAGTACTCGGTAGCCGTCCTCGGGTTCTGCTTTTTCGTAGGCACGTTTGAGTTTTAGGTTTGGGCGCATAGGAGAGGTTGATTTATGGGTTCCCCCATAAATCCCCATAGGTGGGCACTGGTAGCCCGGACGTTCAGGAGTTTCCCTATCAGAGATTTACTTTCAAAGACCTCTGCGGGGAAGTGCACTGTTTTGTTGTGTCTTGTGATGCCTTTTAGGAGGGTGAGATTTTCCGGGAGCGTTTCAGGCTTTCGCTCTGAGGGACCTTCCACGAGGATTTCGAATTCTTTTCCAATTTCTGAGCGGTTTATGGAGCAGGTAATCTCATTTTGGAGGGAGATAAGTTCTTGCAGGCGTCGGCGTTTAGTGGTTTGGGGAATTTGGTCTGGACGCATAGCGGATGGCGTGCCAGGGCGTGGGGAATAGGCAAACATAAAAGCGGAATCAAAGCGAAGTTCGGAGACGACCTTTAGGGTGTTCTGGAATTCTTCTTCTGTTTCTCCTGGGAATCCGACAATGATGTCGGTGGTGATGGCAATTCCAGGCACACGCTCTCGCAATTTCCAATAGATATTCTTGAATTGCTGAACGGTGTAGACCCGTCGCATTTCGCGGAGCACTTTATCATCCCCCGATTGAAGGGGCAAGTGAACGTGCTCCATCACTTTGGGGCAATCACGGATAGTCTCAATCAGGTCTTGATGGAAGTCACGGGGATAGGGAGAAGTGAAGCGGATGCGCTCAATTCCCTCAATTTCGGCGATTTTCCAAAGGAGACGGGAGAAGGGGACCTTGCCTTCAAGCAGGTTTTTCCCGTAACTGTTCACTGTTTGTCCGAGCAGTGTGACTTCCTTCACTCCTTGTTCGGCGAGGCACTTGATTTCATCCAGGATATCTTGAGTGGCTCGGCTTCGCTCGCGTCCTCGCGTTATGGGAACTATGCAGAAGGTGCAGAACTTGTCACAGCCATACTGTATGGGGACGAAGGCTTTTATCTTCGTATGGGGAGGGGGATTCACAGGGGTGGTGCGTTGAGGCACGTCGGTAACGATGGCGCCTTTTCGTGGTGGGAGGCTTAGGCGAGCGCGAAATCGCCGTTCTGAGAGGGTTTGGAGAACGAGGTCGGGTATTTGTGAGATCTGGGCAGTTCCCAGAATAAAGTCCACGTGGGGACAGCGTTCTCGTATTTCTTCGTGGCGGAGTTGTGCCATACATCCGCAGACCCCGATGATCGTGTGGGGGCGCGAGGCTTTGATGCGTTTGAGTTGCCCCAGGAGGGTGAAGGCTTTTTCTTCTGGTTTGCGTCGGACGGAGCAGGTATTGAGGAGGATGACATCTGCGCCTTTGAGGGAAGGAGACTCGGTTAAGCCAAGACGGCTGAGGTACAGCGCCATTTGCTCGCTGTCCTCCACGTTCATCTGACAGCCCCAGGTTATGACTTTATAGGTTTTGATGGGGCGTTGAGAGTTTTGCTGGGTTGGGAGCACTGGGTTAATTATATCCCATCCCTTGCGGGGCTTAGACAGGCACGAGTTTCACCATAGAGTCGTAGAAGGCAACGCTGGCTCCCACGGGGTCAGTGAGCGTGGTGTTTTCCAGGGCTGGGTCCAGGCGCATTCCTGCGTTGGCGTGGATGCCCTTGCCCCTGCGTTCGTCTTTCGGGATGGGCTTGCCATCTATGATGACTTCCTCAGAGCCATACGCCCAGTGTCCGTGCCCGAGGGAGAACGCCACGCACCCCGGGCGCAGTCCTTCAATGAGTTTGAGTTTCCCTATCATAGGCTTGCGAGTTCCATTTCCGAAGTCCCAGGTTCCTTCGGGATTAGAGGGGGAGACGATTTTGACGGTTTGTCCTTCGCGGAAGCCCCTTTTGATGGCGTCGGCTCGGTTGATAAGGATGAAGTTTTCCGGCAGTATGGAGAGGAGCCAATAGTTGGATACGGTTCGGGATTTGGTTTGCACGATTTCTCTGAAGGTGATAAGTTTAAGGTCAAAGCCTTCTGCTTCGTCGTTTATGTGCCTTCCCAGTGAGTCAAGGTAGGGTGGGATGTAGCGTGCGATTCCCGTGAAGTTTTCGCCCGTACGACTATCTTTTGCGGTGGCGACCTTTTCGGAGTAGAGATTAATGAGTTTGCCATAGGGGTTGGCGACTAAGTCTCCTTTATAAGCGTCAGCATAGTCCTGGAATCGCCCTCCCCGATTGAGGACGTAAATAACCTTCCTCCACCATTTTTCGCCCACCGCCTCGCGCCATACAGTTTCATTAAACACACTTGCGGGCAAATGTTTTCTGGCGGAGAGGAAGACGTGCACTTCTTCTTCGCTGGCATCGGGGACTTCGTCTCCTAACTTATCACCTGCAGACACATTTGCGACCATTTTCAAGTAGAAGTGCTCAGGACGGGTGAAGGGTATGCCGTCTCCCAAGCCGTTCGGTCCGAAGCCTGGCAGGTTAAGTTCTTCCGCCAGTGCCAGGAGTAGGGCTTCCAGAGACAAGGGCATTTTTTCACCAAATACTTCCACTTCTTCCGGGATGGGGGGGATGGCAGGATTACGAATGGGCTGGATTTTTGGAGCAAAGGAGGGATGAGAGCCGTGGAATTCCCATCTTTCCAGATAGGAGAGGTCAGGGAAGATGTAGTCGGCATACATAGATGTCTCCCCAACCACGATATCGTTGGCGATGAAGAGGGGGACTTTGTTTACGTCCTGGAGGACGGGAATGAGCGCGTGCCCGGCGGGGAGAGCGTATATGGGAGAACCCATATAGAGGAAGAGAGCCTTGATGGGATAGGGATAAGCGTCGCCGATGCTCGGGATGATCTCCTGGTAGATGTCGCTGGCAAGGGGATACCATCGTCTTTTGGCGGGATAGCCGTCAAATAGGGTTGTGTCTTCGTATTTGACGTCGTGTCGGATGATGCTGATGCCGAACGCCTTGGTTTTTCCTGGGTGCATTCCTGGAAGGTTGAAGGGTTTTCCTTCTATTGGCTTTCCGCCTTTTTCTCCTGTGATGTTGAACTCCGTTTTCTTTACAAGCCCTCCTATATGGTCAAAGTTTCCGATGAGCAGGTTGAGGGCATACCAGGCAAAGACGTTATAGAATCCATTGGTGTGCTGGGAGACTCCGCGATGTATATCGGCGACCGCACGCGTGCCGTGGGAAGTAAACTCCTGGGCTAACTCCACGATGTCTTTGGGAGAGATTCCTGCTATTTCTGCCCATTCCTCGAGGGTGTGCTCTTCTGCGCTTTCTTTCAGGAGTTGGAGGGCGCTTTTCACGCGATAGTTGTTAATGGTGGTGTCTACGAAAAGGTCTCCCTGAATGGGTGTTTTTTCGTCGTTAGGGTCTACGGGGGTGGGTTTACCGTTTACGAGGCACACGAAGAGGGGATATTCGTAAGGGTTTCCTTCTTCATCGGTTCTTTTTTGAGGGGGGGCAAGGCCGATTTCATCGGCTCTTAGGAACGTGCGGGGCTTGCCGTCAGGGTCTATGTGCACCAGCCAGCAAGCGTTGGACCAGGACGGTTCGCCTGCAAGGTTAGCAGATGCTTTGTTTGCGTGTTTTAGGAAGGCTTCGTTATATCGTTTGTTTTCTAATATCCAGCGGATCATTCCGAGGGCGATTGCTCCTTCGTTGCCGGGTTTGTTAGGTATCCACTTCCATGCTTTGGCGGCGGTTTTGCTGAGGCGTGGGTCAATTACGGCGAATTTGAGTTTTCCTTCGGAGAGGCGGGTGGTGATTCGGACGGTGCGTCCTGGGGGGCCGTAATTGGCTTCAAAGGGGGATGCTCCGACGAAGATGATGAATTCGCTATTACCGGTGTCTGCCTGCCAGTAGAATTTTTCTCCCCCGCTCCATTTCACCTCGTGGGATTTGCTGTCGTATTGCCATTGCTCGCTCATTGCTTTGCCGGTGAAGTAAAGCGACCCCTGGCAAACGGTGGTATGCCCATGGGCATTTACAGAGCCAAAGGCATCCGTGACCCATCTCCTGATGAAGTGTTCCCGCCCCCCTTTCAGGCGTCCCCAGGCAAAGACAAGTTGGTTGTTTTTAGGACCGAGGTCGGGATGATCGGGGTCAATGAGGTAGGGTAGCAGGTCTGCATTGTCCTGCTTAAATTTCTCAATCTGCTGGCGGATTTTCTCTTCGGGTGCTTTTTCCTTTCGGAGGCGCTTGATTTCCTTGATGAGTTCTTTGACTTTTTTATCTAATTCATTGGCGATGGTGGCGTCTTTTAGGGCGCGAATGCTTTTGAGTCCTTCCACCACGCGGTTTTCTTCCCCGGGAACGTGGGCAAAGATTTTCCCGCCTTCCACGATTTCTTTGATGGCTTGTCGGAAGTCTATCGTAATCCACTTATTTTCCCCGCGTTTTCCTGCCCGTTTTAGCACTTTTCTGATCCTATAGGGGTCATAAACGGTTTGGATTCCTGCTTGTCCCTTCGGGCAGAGAGCGCCATCCACGTCTCCCAGTTGCAGGGGTGAGGTGTGATAAGGCAGGTGGGGAAACAGGCAATGGGGGGCAAGGGGATTGCCATCTATTTTTACCGCGACTCCGTCCAGTATCTTCACTTTGATACCGCAGCCCGTGTTACACTGCAGGCATACAGAGTAGAGGATGTTTTGGGGGTCGGAGAGAGGATATTCGCCCTCAGAGGCTTCCGATTGGGGGACGCAGGCTCCGAGCAGAGCTCCCCCGCTTGTGAGAGCCGAGGCTTTCAGGAAATCCCTTCTGCTGATGGAATGTTTATTTGTCATCGTTTCACCTCCAGTCGTGCGATGCGGATGAGTTGGTCTTCACGCTGGCATAGCCATTTGCAGGAGAGGTAGAAAAGGAGGGCTCCCAACGCGATCACGAATAGCACGATGAGCCATTCGTGGATGCTGGGTACATACTCAAAGCGGAGACGGTGGTCTCGGAACGCCGTTTGTAGTCCTTCCAATTCCGGTGTCACCAGAGCAGGGATAACGATGTTGAGGCGCACTGCCATAAAGGTAGAGGCGATGAGGAGTCCTGCAATGCCCAGATGCGCAGGGCGCTTGCTGGTGAGAAGCAAGTAGAGGGGAATAAGGGTTCCGAGAAGGACGTGGACGATCCAGAAGACCCACCAGTAAGGTCCGGAGAGGACAAGGAGCAGGGTTTCTATTTCTTTTCCCACTCCATACCAGAGCGGGATAGAGAATTCAGCCCATTCAAGCATTATGTCAAACAAAAGCAGTCCAGCCACGATTTTAGCCAGGAACAGCACAAGGTCTCTCCGCTCGTCGGCACGCATAGGATAAAGGTAGGCGGAAACAGCGAGCAGTAGTCCCCCTCCTGAGACGAGGGCTCCCGTGAGGAAGAGGATGGGGACGATGGAACTGTGCCAGTAGGGTCGGGCGGCGACCGTTGCGAAGAGTGCTCCCACTCCGCCGTGAAAGGCGATGGCGAGAGGAATCCCGATGGCGCCTAGGGTGCGCAATAATTTATGGTTCACCGGTGTTTTCAGGACGAGATAGAGTTCTATGGCAAGAAGGATCGTGTATGCGGTGTAGAGCCAGACCATCCATGCCATCATAGACTTGAAGTTGGGTCGCGTAAACACATAGAAGAAGCGTTCCATATGCCCGAGGTCAAACCAGATAGAGAGCAGAGCCATAAAGAGCGTGATGATGGCGGTCAAAAGGGAGATGCGTCCCAATCGTTCAAGGGCTTTGATCCGGAAGACGTAAACGAGCGAGGAGAGGAGAAATGCTCCCGCAGATAGCCCGATGAACCAGATGTAGGCACTGACCCACAAGCCCCACGTGACGTAACTTCCATAAGCAGCGAATTCGTGTCCGTGGGCAAGTCTTTGCCAGAGTCCGTAAAGTCCCAGGGCAAAGGCGACAAACCAAATGAACCGCCACATTCCCATTCGTGGCACTTCACAGCACTCAATGGCTTGAACGTTTTGTGTTGCCATACTTTCCTCCTTATGTGAGGTAATAGACACGGGGTTCGGTTCCGAGTTCTTCTTTGAGGCGCATCACGTTAGGTTTGGCAATGAGTTTGGCTACAAGGCTTTCGGGGTCATTCGCATCCCCAAAGTAGGTGGCACGTCCTATACAGCTTGTAACGCACATAGGAAGCATTCCTTTGTTCACGCGGTGGACGCAGAAGTGGCATTTGCGGGCGTTGCCCACAGGAGATTTAGGGACGAGTTCTCCCAGAAGGGGATGTTTTTCTGTGCGGTTCCACTTTTTGCCATACTCAAAGGAAGGCGCTTCATCGTATTCCGCTCGGCGGGGAGTTCCATTAGAGTAGAACTCTCCGAAATCAAAGGTTCGGGCATTGTAAGGGCAGGCGGTAAGGCAGTACCTGCATCCGATACATTTTTCGTAATCAATGTGCACAATCCCATCTTCCCCTTTCCAGGTGGCGTTGACGGGACAGACGGGCACACAGGGAGGAACATCGCATTGCATACAGGGACGTGGAACAAAACGCCTGCTCACGTTGGGGTAGGTGCCGATTTCTTCATCCAGGACAGGGCGGTAGACCACTCCTGGAGGCAGTTTGTTTTCAGCGATACACGCTACGGTACACGCATGGCATCCGACGCACTTCTGCAGGTCAATCACCATAACCCAGCGTCTTTCCTTTGTTGGCTTTTGGAGAGACTTTTTGAGTTGGTGTTGCATAATGATGAGGGGGTCACTTCCTTCTGGCGGGGCTTCTGTGCCGTTAACGGCGGAACTCGCCGGGGGCGTTTGAGCTTTTAGCCGAATAAGCCCTCCTGCCCCTGCCAGGGCGGCGACTGCGCCGACACGCAAAAACGCTCTCAACACGGAGCGACGGGAATGGATAGAGAGTTCCGTTTCCTCGGGCGAAGGCGTTTGCTTAGCAGGGTGTGGGGTGTTCATAGGATTCTCCAGAACTTTTTTGATTTTGATGAGTGTAGAAACCTCTTTGAGCGTTGGCGGAAGCCCCAGGGCTTCCGCTGTATCCTTCAGAGAAGTTGGTTTCGCGCCCGGAGTGATTTTTATCCTTTACGGTCTTTCCAGAATAATTGCTGAAATGGGAGGACAAGAAAGCCCATTTAAGTGCGTGGGGATAAGGGGTGCGGTTCTTCCTAATGAAGTCGGTCATTGCGTTTTTATTCTGGACTATGGGGTTTGTGGAAATACTATGATGGGGGTCATAGGGAGGGAGTATTACGGGGGTGGTGATAAAAGTAACAGAAAAATGGTTATGTCAAAGGGGGGATTGGTGGGGTATATTTAAGGTGGGTTTTAGGGTGGTGGGTTTGAGGGGTGTTTGCATGTGGAAACTCCTATGGTGGCGTGGAGGAATGCCGAAAATGGGGATTTGGTGGGGGTAGGGGGTCTTGACAAAGGGTTTTTTTTCTGGTATTCTATAAGTTTGCTACTGGGTGCGTGGGCGCTCGTAGTTCAATCAGGTTCTTTGACAGAGATATAGCGTGATGGAACTGAGCATTCGTGGGTGTGCCCGTTTGGACGCTACTAAGGGTGCACGATGGATGCCTAGGGACAAGTGGCCGATGAAGGGCGCGTTAGCGGCGAAACGCCTCGGGGAGCCGCCAAAGGCGTTGATCCGGGGGTACCCGAATGGGGAAACCTGGCCAGGGTGATGCCTGGTCATCCATCACTGAATTCATAGGTGATGGAGGGGAACCGCCCGAACTGAAACATCTTAGTAGGGCGAGGAAAAGAAACCGAATGGGATTCCGTGAGTAGTGGCGAGCGAAAGCGGAAGAGCCTAAACTCCGATGCTTGCATCGGAGGGTAGTGGGACCGTCATTTAGCGACAATAGGTTAGCGGAACCATCTGGAACGGTGGGCCATAGAGGGTGAGAGCCCCGTACGCGAAAACCGACGATAGCGGACGGTATCCCGAGTAGCGCGGAGCACGAGGAACTCTGCGTGAATCTGCCCGGACCACCGGGTAAGGCTAAATACCACTTGTCACCGATAGCGCACTAGTACCGTGAGGGAAAGGTGAAAAGCACCCCGGGAGGGGAGTGAAAGAGACCTGAAATCGTGCACCTACAAACAGTCAGAGCCCTATGTCTTCGTTTCGGCGAAGAAAAGGGTGATGGCGTGCCTTTTGCAGAATGAGCCTGCGAGTTGTTCATTCCGGCGAGGTTAAGCGGTTCAGCCGCGGAGCCGGAGGGAAACCGAGTCCGAATAGGGCGTCGAGTCGGAATGAGCAGACCCGAAACCGAGTGACCTAACCATGGACAGGGTGAAGTCTCGATAATCTCGAGATGGAGGCCCGAACCCATTACCGTTGAAAAGGTACGGGATGATCTGTGGTTAGTGCGGTGAAATGCCAATCGAACTCGGAGATAGCTGGTTCTCCCCGAAATGCATTGAGGTGCAGCGTCACGCGTTGTTCTCAGGAGGTAGAGCACTGAATGGGCTAGGGGCCCTACCAGGTTACCGAACCCAATCAAACTCCGAATGCCTGAGGATAAGCGTGGCAGTGAGTCACCGAACGCTAAGGTCCGGTGTCGAGAGGACAAGAACCCAGACCACCGGCTAAGGGCCCCAAAGCACGGCTAAGTGTGAAACGATGTGGGATTGCGTAAACAGCCAGGAGGTTGGCTTGGAGGCAGCCATCCTTTAAAAAGTGCGTAACAGCTTACTGGCCGAAAGTGATCCTGCGCGGACAATGTAAGGGGGCTTAAGCCGTGTCCCGAAGCCGTGGGTGCTTCTGAGCAATCAGAGGCGCGGTAGGGGAGCGTCCGGTGTGCGGTGAAGGCAGACCGTGAGGACTGCTGGAGCGCACTGGAGTGCGAATGCAGGCATAAGTAGCGAGAACACGGGTGAGAATCCCGTGCGCCGAAAGCCTAAGGTTTCCCCTGCAACGCTCGTCGTCGGGGGGTTAGGCGAGACCTAAGGTGAGGCCGGAAGGCGTAGCCGATGGGAAGACGGTTGATATTCCGTCCCCGGATGAAGGGAGACCAAGGGGGACGCTTCTTGAAGTTCCACCCCACACCGTTGGTTGTTGTGGGCGCATAGGAGTGCGTGGCGCGGTGAAAACGCGCAGGATCGCCTTCTAAGCGGGAAGGGATCGCTTCGGCGTGAACGAACTGGGACGGAGGGGAGCCGAGAAAAGCCCTGACGGTCGTTGAACTTCATCCGCTCGTACCGCAAACCGCCACAGGTAGGCGAGTAGAGGATACTCAGGCGCGCGAGAGAACTCCCGCCAAGGAACTAGGCAAACGGGCCCCGTAACTTCGGGACAAGGGGCGCCTTGGTGATGAGCCGAGGCCGCAGCGAAGCCCCCCAGGCGACTGTTTACCAAAAACACAGGTCTCTGCTAAGGCGAAAGCCGATGTATAGGGGCTGACGCGTGCCCAATGCCCGTAGGTTAACAGGAGGGGTCAGGGGGCAACCCCAAAGCCCCAAATGGAAGCCCGGGTGAATGGCGGCCGTAACTCTAACGGTCCTAAGGTAGCGAAATGCCTTGTCGGCTAAATACCGACCCGCATGAAACGCGTAACGACTTGGGGACTGTCTCGGCGAGATGCTCGGTGAAATTGTAGTACCTGTGAAGATGCAGGTTACGCGCAGTAGGACGGAAAGACCCCGTGGAGCTTTACTACACCTTGTGATGGCGTCTTGGGTTGTCTTGTAGAGCGTAGGTGGGAGCTTCGGCGCCAATGGAACACCACCCTGGACCATCTGAGGCGCTAACCCGGACCGTGATCCGGTTCGGAGACAGTCACAGGCGGGTAGTTTGACTGGGGCGGTCGCCTCCTAAAAGGTAACGGAGGCGTCCAAAGGTACCCTCAGGCTGGTCGGAAATCAGCCGTTGAGCGTAAGGGTATACAGGGTGCCTGACTGTGAGACCGACAGGTCGAGCAGAGACGAAAGTCGGGCCTAGTGACCCTCTGGTGGCGCGTGGGCGCGCCAGGGTTCAACGGATAAAAGTTACCCCGGGGATAACAGGCTGATCCCGCCCGAGCGCTCACAGCGACGGCGGGGTTTGGCACCTCGATGTCGGCTCGTCGCATCCTGGGGCTGAATAGGGTCCCAAGGGTTCAGCTGTTCGCTGATTAAAGCGGCACGCGAGCTGGGTTCAGAACGTCGTGAGACAGTTCGGTCCCTATCCACTGCGCGCGTAGGAGACTTGAGGGGAGTCGCCCTCAGTACGAGAGGACCAGGGTGAACAGACCTCTGGTGTACCTGTTGTGCCGCCAGGCGCAGACGCAGGGTAGCCAAGTCTGGATGGGATAAGCGCTGAAAGCATCTAAGCGCCAAGCCCACCCCAAGATGAGGTCTCCCATTCCGTCAAGGAAGTAAGACCCCCGGAAGACTACCGGGTTGATAGGGCGCAATTGTAAGCGCGGTAACGCGTTGAGATAAGCGCTACTAATAGGTCGAGGGCTTCCAAACGGGCACTCCATGAATGCTGGTTCCTCACGCTATCTCAGAACTACTCTCTCAGCACCCCGCAATGAGACGGTATCCCACGAGGAAGGAAAAACATCGGGGGAGAGAGTCTGCAATCCTCAAGTATCTCATGGAGAAGGATGGCGGGCATAAGCTCGTAATTTGAAAAACTCTTGAGGTGCTGAAAGAATTGTCCCCAAGCCCATAAAGAGGAGTCGGTAATCAATCCGGGTGGCCATAGCGGAGGGGAAACACCCGTTCCCATCCCGAACACGGCAGTTAAGCCCTCCAGCGGCGAAAGTAGTGGGCTGGCAACGGCCTGCGAGGTTAGCACGCTGCCCGGATTGATTTTTTCTTTTTGGAGCCACGTTAGCCCTGCGGAAGCCAAAAACCCTAACTTTTGCGTTGGGCTTTTCGCCTGACGGCTCCTTATCTTGGAAGTGTGTCACGGGGGGGCGAGCAAGGGTAGGTCGTTTTGGGAGGGTTGGTGGAGACGAGGGGATTCGAACCCCCGACCTCTTCAATGCCATTGAAGCGCTCTCCCAACTGAGCTACGTCCCCACCTATTGAGGGGGTGGTCCCCTATTATACCCTGTAGCGCCGGGGGGTGCCCCTTTGCCTTAGGGGGCTGGTGAACTTGCGGAAATCCGGGCAGGAGGCGCCTTCCCAGGGGGGTATGACTTGCGTCATAGCCGGGGGATTAGTTATCGGCAGAAAATTTTAGCGTGGATAGAACAAAGAGTCTCTCCGCAAGCGAGGTGAGCGATGAGTGAGTTGAGCCGTAGGGAGCTCTTGACTGCTGCGGTGATTACTGCGGTCGGGGGGTTTCTTGCGGAGCGTTCTTTCTCGTTATTGAAATCGGCACCCGGTATCCCCAATCCTTTAGAGCATTACCCGGATCGCAGTTGGGAGGAGGTTTATCGGGACCAGTATGCGTATGATGAGGTGAAGCAGTTTGTTTGTTCCCCAAATTGCACGCACGCCTGCAGGATGGATGCGACGATTCGGAACGGGGTGGTGATGCGGATAGAGCCGAGTTATGACATAAAGGATTATGCCGACCTGTTAGGGAATAAGGCGACGGCCCATTGGCACCCGCGGGGATGCAACAAGGGTTTTACCCTGCATCGTCGTGTGTACGGTCCTTATCGGTTGAGGTATCCGATGGTGCGCAAGGGGTGGAAGGCGTGGGCGGATGATGGATTCCCTCCGCTGAACAGGGAGAATCGTCGGAAGTACAAATTTGACTCTCGTGGGACCGATACCTTTGTGCGCCTAAGTTGGGATGAGGCATTTGATTACATTGCGAGGGGAATGGTTGCGATAGCCCGGCGTTATAGTGGAGAGGAAGGGGCGAAGATCCTTGCCTCGGAGGGATACCCCCCTGAGATGATTGAGGCGATGCACGGGGCAGGCACTCGGACGTTCAAATTGCGAGGGGGAATGGGATTGTTAGGGGTGATAGGGAAGTACGGATTGTATCGTTTTTCCAATATGCTTGCGCTTTTAGACCAACACGTGCGCGGGGTGAGCGAGGACGAAGCCTTAGGGGGTCGGAAGTGGTCAAATTATACATGGCATGGGGATCAGGCACCGGGGTTGCCTTTTGTTCATGGGCTTCAGTCTTCTGATGTGGACTTTAACGAACTGCGGAACAGCAGGCTCCACATTCAGGTGGGCAAAAACCTAATAGAGAACAAGATGGCGGATACGCACTTCTTTACGGAGCTTATGGAGCGGGGAGCAAAGATTATCGTGATCACGCCGGAATATAGCCCTCCCGCCACGAAAGCCGACTTTTGGATATCCTTGCGTCCTGCCACCGATACCCCCCTTTTCCTCGGCGTCTCCAAGGTGATTATGGATGAAGGCTTGTATGATGAAGAGTTTCTAAAAGAGTTTTCCGATATGCCCTTGTTAGTGCGGACGGATACCTTGCGTCGCCTCCGAGCTTCTGAAGTCTTCCCCAATTATCGGTTGCAGTTGAACTCGGAGTCTTTGAGTTTCAAGGAGCAAGGGCTGAAGCAGGAGCAATATGAGGCTATCGGTGATTTTGTGGTCTTTGACGAAGCGAGCAAGAGTCTTAAGCCCATCACGCGGGACGATGTGGGGAAGCGGATGCGCCAGAGGGGGCTTTCGCCAGCCCTTTCGTGGCGGGGGAAGGTGCGCCTGACGGACGGGCAAGAGGTGGAGGTGATGACACTCTGGGAGATGTATAAGATTCACCTTAAAGATTACACTTTAGAGACGGTTTCGGAGATCACCAGTGTGCCTCAGGAGCACATCCTTCGCCTGGCGAGGGAAATCGGGGATAAGAGCAATCATCCTGTGGCTATCCATATAGGGGAAGGGATCAATCACTGGTTCCACGCCACGGAGGCGAATAGGGCGATATGTTTGCCTCTCATTCTCACGGGGAACTTTGGGAAGCCCGGTTCTGGGTGCCACACGTGGGCGGGGAATTACAAGGCGGCGCTGTTCCAGGCAACGCCCTGGTCGGGTCCGGGATTTTTGGGATGGATTGCGGAGGATCCCTTTGAGCCGAGCTTAGATCCCAATGCGCCGATAGAGCAAATCAGGATAAAGAATACAGCGAAGGATGAGGAGCCTGCTTATTGGAATCACGGGGATCGCCCGCTGATTGTGGAGACGCCAAAATATGGCAGGCGGGTTTTCACGGGCAAGACGCATATGCCCACACCGACGAAGGTTATCTGGTACGCCAACGTTAATCTTTTCAACAACGCCAAATGGGCTTATGATTCTCTGAAGAACGTCAATCCCAACGTGGATTTGATTATCGGGCAGGACATTGAGATGACGGCGAGCATAGAGTATTCAGATTTTGCGTTGCCTGCAAACAGTTGGGTGGAATTTCAGACGCTGGAGATTACCGCTTCGTGCTCTAATCCGTTCCTGCAGATATGGAAAGGTGTGGTCGATCCCATTTACGATACGAAGGACGACGTGATGATTTTGGCTGGAGTGGCAAAGCGTCTCGGGGAGATTTTGAAAGATAGCAGGTTTGCGGATTACTGGAAGTTTGCGTTAGAGGGCAAGCCTGAAGTGTATATCCAACGGCTTTTAGATGGCTCTGCCACGACGAAGGGTTATAAAGTTGAAGACATTATAGCTGGGAAATATGGAGCTCCTGGGGCGGCGTTGATGATGTTTCGGACCTATCCCCGTCTGCCCTTTTACGAGCAGGTTCACGAAAGCAAGCCCTTCTTCACGGATACGGGGCGTCTGAACGCTTACTGTGACATTCCCGAGGCGATCGAGTGCGGTGAGAACTTCATCGTTCACCGGGAAGGTCCCGAAGCGACACCCTATCTGCCGAACGTCATCGTGAGTACGAATCCCTATGTTAGACCTGATAACTATGGGTTTACTCCTCAGTTTTTGCAGAGCAGGGTGGTGGATGCGGATATTCGCACGGTAGCAAATAATAAACTCTCGTGGGAGGAGGTGAAAGCGACTCGGAATCCCTTGTGGGCGGAAGGGTTCCGGTTCTATTGCTTGACGCCGAAATCTCGCCATCGGGTGCACTCGTCCTGGTGCGTTACGGATTGGAATTGGATCTGGGATTCAAGCTTTGGCGACCCCTATCGAGCGGATAAGCGTGCTCCCGGCGTTGGGGAGCACCAACTTCATATCAATCCCGAGGCGGCGAAAGACCTTGGGCTGGAGAACGGAGATTATGTTTACGTGGACGCCAACCCTGCAGATCGCCCTTACCGAGGAGCAGACCCACGTGACCCATTTTACAAAGTGGCACGGTTGATGGTGCGCATTGTTTATAACCCTGCTTATCCTTACAACGTGGTGATGTTGAAGCATGGGTTGTTTATGGCTACGGAAAAGACGGTATGGGCACACGAGAATCGTCCTGATAAACGAGCGATTTCCCCCGACACGGGTTATCAGGCGAGTGTGCGCTATGGTTCCCAGCAGAGCGTGACGCGGGACTGGTCTATGCCTATGCATCAGACGGATACTCTGTTTCACAAAAGCAAGATTGCGATGGCGTTTATGTTTGGAGGGGAAGCGGACAACCACGCTCTCAACACGGTGCCCAAGGAGACATTGGTGCGAATAGTGAAGGCAGAGCCAGGAGGTTTGAAGGGTCGGGGTGTCTGGAGTGAGGCGAAGAGTGGGTATTCGCCCCGACAGGAGAGCGATTTTATGAAGAAGTATCTTGAAGGCGAAGTGGTGAAGGTGCGAAAATGATTCCGAAATCCTTTGAAGAAGACGACCCGATGGAGTTTGTTGGAGTGGAATTGCCAACTCCTGAAGGCTACGATGCCTTTGGCGAGATGGCACGGGCGTTTATAGGGGAGTTTGCGTTGATGGGGTTTTCGCGGGATCAGATTCTTCAGCTTTTTAGGAACCCGTTTTACCAGGGTCCTTATGCCATTTATCGTTCTCGTGGTGAGGAATATGTTTGTGGGCTTCTTGATGAAGTCCTGATTACAAATAAAAGTCAAACTTCTGGCGAGGTGAGAAATGCCGAAGGTCTATAACTGGCAAATTGGTCGCAAGATGGAATACCGCTATGAGGAATCGCATCCTGAATGGCAGTTTGCGGCGGTATTCAATATCAATCGTTGCATCGCTTGCCAGAGTTGCACGATGGCGTGCAAGTCCACCTGGACGTTTTCTCCCGGTCAGGAATATATGTGGTGGAACAATGTGGAGACGAAGCCCTATGGAGGTTATCCCCATCACTGGGACGTCAAGCTTTTGGAGCTAATGGAACAGCAGAATCCTGGGGGGCAAGTTTGGGATGCGACCCAGCAAGATGAGGACAAGCCCTGTGGGGTGTTTGAGGGGAAGACCATTTTTGAGTTGGCACCTGTAGCCCGCTATGCGCTGGGTTATGAACCCACGGATGAGGAGTGGCGAGCGCCCAATTTGCACGAGGATACCCCCACCGGCCCGAAGGCTGAGGCAGGAAAATTCTTTGCGGGGGGGGAGGTTAAGGGAAACAAGACGTGGTTCTTTTATCTGGCAAGGATCTGCAACCACTGCACCTATCCCGCATGCGTGGCGGCGTGCCCGAGGCAGGCTCCCTATAAGAGGAAAGAGGACGGAATCGTTTTGATAGACCAGAGCCGATGCTGGGGATACAAGCAATGTGTGAAGGCTTGCCCCTATAAGAAGGCAATGTATCGCCCCACCACCCGGACGAGTGAAAAGTGCGTGGCGTGTTACCCCCGAGTGGAAGGGTTGGATCCCCTTAGCAAAGGCGCCCCGATGGAACCCCGGTGTGTGGCGTGTTGTATCGGAAAAATTCGCCTTGCCAGTTTGGTGAAAATTGACAGGGATGGGAGGTGGCACGACGACCCCAAGCATCCCATTTATTTCCTGGTGAAACGCGAAAAGGTTGCCCTTCCCCTTTATCCCCAATTTGGGACGGAGCCGAATGTTTACTACATTCCTCCCAGATGGGTTCCACGCCCTTACCTGCGTCAGATGTTTGGACCGGGAGTGGACGAAGCCATTGACCGCTACACGCATCCCTCGCGTGAGTTGTTGGCGGTCCTTCAACTCTTTCGTGCCAGCCGTGTGATGATATTCCGATATGAAATTGAAGAGGGCGAAAAAATCGCAGAGATCAATCTCAATGGAAAGACGTTAGAAATCTATAATGACACGGTGATTGGATTTGACCGCAACGGAAGAGAGATCGTGAGAGTGAGCGTGCAAGAACCAATGCACGTGCGACCGGAAAAATACCTGAATTCTATATGAAGGAAGACATAATCCGAACCGAACTTTTGGACGAAGACCAGGCGCTCCGGGTGCGCCAATTGTTGGCGCGCTCTGCCATCTATCGCACTTTGGCGCTTGCTCTTTCCTATCCCACCGAGGAGTGTTTTCAGGCTTTTCGCAAAGGATGGGAGGATGCACGGGCGTTTTTAGAGGTTCTTGGGGAGGAGTTCCCCGTGCAAGAAATAGACGAAATAGTGAAAACCTTTTCGAGGGAACAGTTGGAAGCCGATTACGTGCGGGTGTTCACCCACATCTTTGCACCCGATGCCCAACCTTGTGAAACTGCCTACACTGCCAAAAACCTCTTTCAACTCTCTGACCAGTTATCGCGCCTCACACGTTTTTATGAATCCTTTGGGGTCCAACCCAATAAAGAAAGACCTGACCACATTTCCGTGGAGTTGCACTTTATGGGGTTCCTCGCTATCCGTGAGGCTCGGGACCTTCTGGACGGGGATATAGAGCATTCTGAGATCTGTCGCAATTCTGCTCGGGCATTCTTCCAGGAGCACTTGCAGAAATATGCATTGGCGTTTGCCAGGGCGGTTCGGGAAAAAGGAGACGGCACTTATCTTTCAAAAATCTCTAAGGCTTTGGAGAAGTGGATTCTGGCGGAATCCGGGCGCCTGGGCGTCTCAGGAGCCACTGGCAATGCCAATGCGCCCGTGCAGGGAATGCGAAAACTGCGTATCCTGCAAGAAGATCACAAGGTGATGCTATGAGCCCATTGCCATTGAGGAAAATCCTCTTCTTTGTGCTCGTCGTAGCGCTGTTATCTGCTGGAATGGCAGGCGCTGGAATCAAAACGTGGTGGTTACTCAGTCCCACCGTTTTGGTGGCAACTCGCAAGGAAGCCACTCCTCTTCTCCTTTCTTCTCCCGAGTGGCAGAGCTCTCCTGCCATTTCTGTCGCCCTCGCTTCTCCTGCCGAAAGGAGAATTCGCACGGCGAGCGTCCGCGCTCTCAGGGATGACAGAAGTCTTTATTTGCAAGTGGAGTGGACGGATAGTTCGCAGGATACGAGTTTCTTTGGTGATCCGGAGTGGTTTCCTTCCAATGAACTTTTCCGGGATGCAGTCGCCATTGAGTGGATTTCGGAACAGCCTGTGCCGGGTCCTCATCCGGTGCTTTCGGCAGGGAAGGCTCCGCTGGGTTGGATGTGGAGTTCCCATTGGCAATATGATTATGAGCGGAAACCGTTTGCAGAGGTCCTTGCTCGTTATACAGAGGAATTTGTGGATTTCTATCCCGAGAAAGATAATCCCGTGTTTTTCCCCTCGCGAGCGCTTGGAAACAGCAACGCCATCATCGGGGCGAATAGCCCTGTGCGGTTTGGGAAGCCGGGGTGGGTTGTTTTGCTGAAGGAGCCAGCCAAGGGAGAACTCTCGGGCGTGGCGGAGTGGCATTCGGGGACCTGGAGACTTATGTTCGTATGCCCTCTGGGCTCTCCCGTGTTGCCAAGGAGCACTCAAGAAGGGGGCGTGAATGTGTTTGGAGTGCAAGTGTGGGATGGAGGAAGGATGGAGCGAAAGCGTGTTCGTGCCTTGAGCAGGCCTATTTTGCTGGAGAATTTCGCGATGGCAGTCTCGGCGGAACAAGGGGGTGATCGGAAGTGAAGAACGAGACATACCTCAGGTGGCTCTCGGTGCTTTCGGTGGTGATCTTTTCTATGGCTTTGGGGGATTGGGTGTTTGGGCGGATAATTCCTGCCCTGGTGTATGAAGGGGGCTTGGATCCTCTCGGATGGCTATTTCCTCATCTGGCTCTTTTCTTTGCCAATTCGGTAGCCATCTTTTCGGGGTGTGGCTTGCTCTTGTTCGGGGGGATGCTTCGTGCCCGCGTTCCTGCCCTGGCGCTTTTCTTTGTGGTGTTCGCTGTTCTGGTGTTGGTGGTGCCCTTTTTCCGCCCGGGTGCTTTAGGGCAGACATTCCTTGCCATCCTCACTGCGATGTTATTGCTCGTCAATCTCTTTTCTGCGTGGAGAGTTTCGGAATTGTCTTATAAGGAGAAAGTTGTCATCACGACTTTCACGGCGCAGTTCCTCATCGCCTATCACTATGTTTTCGGCGCCACGGTGTGGCAGTCGTTTGGGGCTACCACCGCCCCGCTGACCACTTTTGCGATTGGCGTTGCGGAAACGCTTTCGGTGCTGAATGGAATTCTTGCCTTCTGGGCATGGGCTCCTCCCTGGCGCCAGATTCAGAGACCCGCCCTGTATTCTGCCACTGCTATGGTGCTTGTGGGGGCTTTTCTGGTCGCCCGGGGAGGCGTGGCGGCGACCACGGCTGTCCTCTGGGCGGTGGGGAACACCTTGTTTCTCCCCTGGGTGGTCTATGCGGTTTCGCTCTTCTTTTTCCTGATAACCATTGTCTCCGCGCTCCTCTCGCCCGCGAATCGCATCCTTGGCTCGGCTCTCCTTCTCATTTTCTTTGCAGGTCTTACTCCTTTGGCGACCTATGATCTCCTGCTTGCGGTTCTGGGCTTGGGTCTCACTGGGTTTCGGAGCGTCATAGCAGAGCAGGAACGGAAGACGCCCGTGACGGCTTAGGGGCTTGGATTGCCTCGAGTCGCTTCTCCATCTGTAATGAGCCGAGGGGTTATCCTGACAACCCTCTCGTTGATCCCCTTCTTGCAGGTGAGTGCAAGTCGGTCCTTTGTTTTAGGAAATATTATAGGAGAGAAGTGATATAGATGAAGTGATAATTCTATATTAAGTGATAGGATAGAAGTAGCAAAACATAGGAACTTGGGTTCCTTGTCAAAATCCTTCAGGGTAAAGAGGAGATATACGGTTGAAAAATTGAAACAGAGGCGCTCATTGGCGTTTGGGCGGGGTTATAATGAGTTACGTGGAGAGACGTTTGGCTGAGATGATGGATAAGAGGGAAGGGCTTATGGTCGTCCTTCCGGAGTGAGGGGATTGAAATGGCGCATGGGAAAAGGCTTCCGCGGTTGTCCAGAAAAGAAAGGGAAGTTCTGCTTTTTGGGGTGAAGGGGCTTCGGGACAAAGAGATTGCAGGAGAGATGAAGATGTCGTTGGTTACGGTGCGTTATTATTGGCAGAAGATAGTAGCGAAGGTTCAGGCGCGGACGCGCGTTCAAGCGATTTACCGACTTTGTTGTGATGGGCAATTGAGTTCGGAGGGGAGTTTGGCGGAGAGGCTTAGTCCTTTATCCCACAGGGAGCGGAGGTTGTTGTGCCTGGCGGTTGGGGGGCATAGGGATGCGGAGATAGCCCGAAAGCTGGGGATATCGGTTGCTACCGTTCGGCATTACTGGGATCGGATAGAGAGGAAGGCGGGGGCAGAGACGCGCCTTCAGGCGCTTTTCTTGCTTTTCTGCGATGGGCAGTTGGGCATCCTGGGTGAGGAGGAAATGGGGTAGGGCAGGGGTGCGGGGGCTTTTGGGGTATATTTAATATAATCGCATAGGAGGTAGCAAGATGTCGACAGTTGGCTTGACAACGACGAAAGCGCCCTTCATTGAGGAGGCGAAGTCTCGTGGAGAGATGTATATTCGCCAGCCCTACGAGCTTTACTCTGAGGAGAATCAGGAAGCGTGGCGGAGGCTTTATGCGCGTATCAAGCCCCGGTGGGAGAAGTATGCGGTTCCGAAATTTTTGGAGGGGGTTAACAAGCTGGCGTTACCACCGGATCGGATTCCTCGCCTTGAGGAGATCAACCAGTTTCTGGCTCCCCTGACGGGGTTTAAGGCGAAGGCGGTAAGCGGTTACATTCCCGCTTATCTTTTCTTTGATTGTTTACGCCGGCGTGAATTTCCCACGACCATCACGATTCGGGATTTGAACTCTTTGGATTATCTTCCCGAGCCGGACATTTTCCACGACGTTGCGGGGCACGTTCCGATGCATACGGACCCTCGGTTTGCGGATGTTCTGGTGAAGTTTGGGGATGCGGCGTATCGTGCTGCGGTTATGGTGAAAGGCATTCCGGAGGAGAAAGAGCGATTGCTCATCCTTGAGAGCATTATGAAAGCCCTGGCGCGTTTCTTTTGGTTTACGATTGAGTTTGGATTGATGCGGTCCAATGGCGAGCTCAAGGTGTATGGTTCCGGGTTATTGAGTTCCTATGGAGAGATAGCCCACTGTCTTGAGTCGCCGAATGTTCAGAGGTATCCCTTCCAGTTAGAATGGGTCATCAATCAATACTTTGAGATTCACCATTATCAGCCCCTTCTCTTCATCGTGGATTCCTTTGACCATTTATTTGATGAGGTGGAGAGATTAATTAAGTGGATGGATGAGGGGAGATTGAATAACGTGTCTCCTGGAGAGCCTCATGTGAGCGAAGAGGATTTGAAGTCCTTCCTTGAGGCGGAGGTGGAGGCTTAGCCTCGCGGGGTTAGAGTTTCCAACCCTGACGGTAGGGCGGATTGATTCGTTCTTGCAGGTCCATTCCTTTGACCTGTAGTTTTCGGGCATCCCACTCCAGGCGTTCACCTGTTCGCCATACTGCGAGGTTGCCCAAGAGGACGGTTTCGGTTAGGGGACCTGCATAAGTGGCGAAATCAGAGGTGGCGCGAGAGTTTTGGTGGATGGCGTCTACGAATTCGTCAAAGTGGCTCTTGGGCACAGAGACTTCTACTTCGGGCATTGGCTCGCCGGAGAGCCGAACAGTCCCCCCTCCATATTCATTGGGGCTGTAGAGCGTGTCCTTTTCGCACACGATGAGGCACCCGTTGGCGCCGAAAGTGACCTGGGGGGCTAAATCCTGGGGCGGTTTCTTTCCCCCATCATACCATATCAGGGTTACGGGAGGGCGATTTTTGCGTGCGGGAAATTCATAGCGCACGATGGACCACAGGGGGAAGCTGTCTTTGTTGTGTCCGCTTGTTTCTGCCTGAACAGCGATGGGGTCGCGAAGGTCTAAAGCCATAAAGGGGAGGTTCATACAATGACAGCCAATATCTCCCAGTGCGCCCGTGCCAAAATCCCACCATCCCCGCCAGGCAAAGGGGTGATACCCTTTTCCGAAGTCTCTATACGGGGCGGGCCCCAGCCAGAGATTCCAATCCAGCGTCTTTGGGGGTGGTTCGGGGGCGGGGCGGTCCACGCCTTGGGGCCACCACCCACTGGCTCGGTCGGTCCAGCAATGCACTTCCTTCACATTGCCGAAGGTGTTTAGTTGGATGAGTTTTGCCACCTTTCGGAGTTCGGGATTGGCAGTTCCCTGGTTTCCCATTTGCGTGACGACGCGCGCCCAGCGGGCAAGATTGGCTAAAAACCTCGCTTCATAAAGGGTGCGGGTGAGGGGTTTTTCGCAATAAACGTGCTTTCGGAGTTGGAGGGCGATGGAGGCGGAGAAGGCGTGGTGATGGTCTGGGGTGGCGATGCAGACGGCGTCTATGTCTTTGTGCATTCGGTCAAACATCTGGCGATAGTCTTCAAAGGCGACCGCATCGGGGTGTTCCGCAACTGCTCGGGCACGCCGTTCTGCATCCACATCGCAGATGGCGGTGATGATCCCTCGTTGCGAGGCATAAGAGAGATGGGCACGTCCTTGCCCTGATACTCCAATGACAGCGAAGCGCAGGAGGTCGTCCCGTCGGGGAGATGTGGGGCGTGCGTGGGTCTCTCGGAAGGTGAGGGCAAGGATGGCGCCTGCAGAGGCTTTGAGGAGTTCTCGGCGGGAGATGGTTTTTGGGGGCATATTATGAGGTATAGCATACCCGTGGTTGGTTTTTGGGTTTGGCGGGCAATGGGAGTCGTTATTTTTTTGGGGTTGTGGGGTTGTGGTTCGGAGCCTTCCCGTAAGGAGGATTTGTCTCAAGGGGATGTACCTGTGCCCCTTCCCCTCGGGGAGGTGCCCCCCGAAGGGGTTCTCTTGCGGTTGCGTCTAAAGGTGGGAGACGAGCTGGTTTATGCTTATCGTATGAGGGAGACCCTTAGGGAGTATGCTCCCCTGGGCGAGAAGGTTGGCGAGGCGACGGTGAAAGCGGAGACGAGATTGTTTTATCGGTGTGTGGGAGTTGGCAAGGATGGGTTTGAGATGGAGCAGGAGTTTGATTCGCCGAAGTTTGACATCGTGGGTGAGGGTTCTTTCAAAGGGCGGGAGGAGACCCTGCGAGAGTCGTATGCTTCTGCGTGGAGGGTTCCCCGATATTTTGTGTGGAGTTCTCGTTATGGAGTGGATGGGCGCCCCCCCATTTTTCCTGAGGAACCCGTACGGGTTGGCAAGGAGTGGGTTGTCACAATGCCCGAAAACAAGGGGAGTGGGTTTGGAGCCAGTGGTGGAACGTATCGTTATCGGGTTGAGGCTTTTGAGCGAGTTGGGCGTTTCAAGGCAGTGAAGGTGCGTGTGGAGGTGCCCGAAACTCCCTTGCGGCAAAGCAGAGGTCCTGCTTTAGTTTGGTATGACCTGGCGACAGGGGTGATGGTTCGTGCCCGATGGGCGGTGGAAATAAATGTTCCTTCCCATCAGGTTCACGAGGAGGAGCAGGATTTGATTGAGATAAGGCGCGCCGGGGTGGGTAGATAAGGGGGACGCAGGAGGATATTCGTTCAGAATAAATTGGCTCTCGTGCCATTGGTTGGCAGGGGCCAGAGGGTGCCGGGCGAGGGATGCCCCTGAGGGGGATTGGGAGAAGGAAGGATGCTTTGCCCGTCATAGGTGTATCCGAGGCGAGAGAGGAGTTCGCGAGTGGGGAGCTCGCCCGGAACGAGCACACACTGGTCATACAGGGGACCCAGGTTTTCCCCTCCTACCTCCACGCATATCTCCCGAATTCGGTTTTCCTGGAAGCCGGGTTTATCTCCTTTGCACTCTTCATAGAGTTTTCGCATAACATCATCCAGGGAGCGACTTCCCTTTGTTTCTGCCCGAATGGCGAGGTCCAGGCACAAGCCTATGAGTTTTCCTTTTTCGTAATAACTGAGCCCATATCCACTACTGTTATGGGCTTCCCAGACGCGTCTGCTGGATTCTTCTGCGGATATGCGCAAGCGGTTAGGGTTTCTTTCCAGCGCGCGGATGGTTTGGGCTAAGGTGCGAAGGAATTCGTTGCGGGTAGTGATTCCTGCGCGATGGAGGATGACATCGGCATAGTAATCGGTGACACCCTCCAGCCACCACAGGGCACCGGTAATGGCGGGGTTTTGATAATCAAAGGGTCCCAGGGGTTTGGGGCGTATGCGTTTGACGTTGAAGGCGTGGAAATATTCGTGAGCGAGAAGGGAAGCGGAGAACGAGGGGGGAATGTAAGGGGGGATCCCCACCCGAGTGGAGTCAGCGTGTTCCAAGCCTCCCCCGGGACCCCCGAAATCAATCAAGAACAGGTATCGGGAATAGGGTAATTCTCCAAAGATTTGCGCGGTGTGCTCCACAATTCGGGCACAGATATCGGCGTAGGGTTGAAGATTGATGCCCTCGGCACGGTTGAAGGCTACGATGGCATGGGGTTTCCCCCTTACGGTGAATTCCAGCACGCGCAGGGAAGGGGTCATTACGAAGGGGGCGTCCACGAGGGCGTCGTAATGGGGCGCTTTGTAGGCGATGAAGTTGGGGTCGCTCTCATTTATTTTTTCAAGGGAGCATTCGGCGCGTGCGTTTTCAGGGACTCTGCGGATGCGCAAGAGGTGAGTTTCCTGTTGATGACCTTCAAAATAGCCGAGCACGGCGGGACCATTCCAGAAAATTTCCTTTTCCGTGATGCGCAGATTATCGGAAAAGGGTCCCCCTGGTGTGCCTGCCACGCGATAGACGACGGTATCAGCCGGCGAAGAAGCGACCCACAGGTTTGGGTCTGCGTCTTTTGTGAAGGTGATGAGGTTGCCCTCGCGTTCAAATCTTATCACCTGGACGTATTCTCCAAAATTGACGATGCGGTAATCCCCGGGTGCCCAGGCGGGCATCCAGAAGCGCGTGGCGGTGCCTTTGTCCAGGCGGAGGGTGACCACGAGGGCTTTGGCTTCTGGTTCAGGGATGACGGTGTAGGTGGCGCAGAGGAGGCGGGGGACGAGCAGGGTGAAGGCGAAGGCAAGGATTAGCAACCGTTTTGTCATTTCCGGGGAGTCTACCTGAAGGCAGGGGAACCTTGGGTATTTGCCAGGGATGTGCCATAATGTTTTTGATGATGTGTTGGCTAAGTTTTGTTCTCGCAGTGGGGAACGCCCCCACGTTTGATGACGTGGTGCAGTCTGCTTTGAGGGACATCACGTTTCGTGTGACCGTGGAGTCTGCTTATCGGGTGGAGTTGCGAAAAATCAATAAGGATTTTGCTATAAGTTATGAGGCTAAGGAGGCGACGGTTTGGTGGAAAGAGCCGATGAAATTGAAACTGAAGTCCACGATGAATGGCGCTGAGGTCACGTATACGATTGTCGGCTTCAAGAAGTGGTACACGCTTCCGAGATTGGGGAATGTGAAGACCGAAGATATTAAGGATGCGCCAGGCAAGCATCAAACCCTTTTGGATTTCGGTCTCATTACCGATTCTATGCGGGACCAGTTTTTGAAGGGAAGTTATGTTCGGACGGATTCGGAAGGGCTTTACATTTTTGATGTTCGCTATAAGAGCGAGAGCGACCCTTCGCGCCATCGGGTTTGGGTAGACCCCCGGCGAAAATATATCACCAAGCGGATGTGGTACAACCGAAGAGGGGAACTTATGGCAACTTTTGAGTATTCCGATCCTGTTCAAGTAGGAGGTGTTTGGTTCCCTACCAAGTTGACGGTATATAATGCGGAGGGGAAGGTTGCAGGGGTGAGCCGGTATCAGGACATCCAGGTGAATACGGGAATTCCCGATAGTATTTTCCGTTAGGATCAGGCGCTCAGTTGGGTGAGGATGTCGCTGAGCGCTTGGGAGGTTTCCTGCACGAGGGGGATGGCGAATTCATATTTCAGTCGTGTGGGTCCTATAATAGCGATGATTCCCGCTTCTTCACCCTTCACGGTCACCTTCCCTGCGATGATGGCGAGGCGCTTGAGGGGTTCAGGTTCGTTTTCTCGTCCGATGCTGACGGCGGGTGTGCGTTCCGTGGGTTGCTCTACCGCCCCGCGCGCAATTTCAGCGTCTTCTAATGCGGAGAGGACCTCTGCCAGGGCATGGATGTCCTTTTGGAACTCTGGTTGAGCGATCAGATAGGAAGTTCCTTCGGAGATAATTTTTCCTGCGGTGAGAGAGCGTGCTAAGGCGCGCAGGACTTTCCACACTTTTCCAAACAGCGCCTGCACCCTGGGAGTTGCGTTAGGAAGAACGGGGATGGGGCGCCGGGCTAATTGTCGGAGTTTCTGATTTTCTGCAAATTGTTTCAAAAAGGCGGTTACCGAGGCAAGGTCTTCCAGGCGGAACTCGCTCACGTCAAGGAGGCGATTTTCCACCACACTGGTACTCAGAACCACGGTGAGCAATAACTTGCCCGGTCCCAGGGCAGAGAGGCTGACGTGCTTCACGGAGGTTTCCGGTTGATTAATAGTGGCGGCGAGGCTCAGGGCGTGGGTAAGGCTGGCGAGGAACCGGCACGTGGCAGAGAAGAGTTGGTCCATATCGCTTTCTGTTTCCGCCAGGTGTCGGAGATGGGCGCGGGCTTTGGGAACCGCTTGCGGGCGCGCCAGGTGGTCCACGTAATAGCGATAACCCACATCCGAAGGGATTCGCCCTGCAGAAGTGTGGGGTTGTTCCACGTAGCCCCGTTCGGCGAGTTCGCTCAGTTCTTTCCTCACGGTGGCGGGTCCCACCCCAATGGGGTATCGTTCCACGATGAGGGCACTGGGCACCGGCTCCCCGGTGTCCACGTATTCCACGATCACCGCGTGAAGGATTTTTTCCTGGCGCTGGGAGAGTTCTTTGGTCTCCATAGGGACTTAAAAATATTATATCTTTCCACAGGAGTGACTGGGGGCGGGCTTTGGCGATATACTTCTAACTTATGCTGTTCACTTCTGTAATTTTGCTGAGTTTTGCCTCGCTTGGGTATGCGGTCCCGGTTACTCCTGAAGAAGCTTTGAGTTATGTGAAGAAGGTGGAGGGTGTCCTTGCCCGGGGGCGTGCAGAGGAGGTCCGAGGTTTATTCGTGAAGCCTGAGTTCGCCGACTACCTTCTGGAGAGCGCACCCAGCGCCACCTCTCTGGCGAGGTTGCGGGTCTCTTGCTTTCCTGCTCCCCCTGGCTATGAGGCGCGGGGCAACTACTGGATGGTTTTTCACACCTGGCGCCGGCTGGAAGACCACCACGATGCGGTTTTTCCCCTGGTTCGCTCTAATGGGGAAGTGGCTCTGGGGGAGGAGATACCGGAGGATGTGTTCGTGCCATTCCGATGGGAGCGTGGAGATTTATGGGTCCGGTTCTTCCCATCGGAGAAACGAGTGGATATTACCGTTCGGTATCCTCTCAGGCGTGTGGGGGAAGGACCTCGCACTCTCCTGATGCGCCTGAACGATCTTTATGAGGTACGGGAGGCGAGGCTGTTGAGGGCGGAAGGTTCTCAAGCGAGCTCAACCGTTTCTTCGGGTGGAACCGCAGGGTGGAAGAAGATAAAGACGTTTGTGAACGTCCCTCTGGATAAAGTTTCTTTGAGCAGGGAGGAACCCGAGATGGTGCAGGCGGGAGGCATTGTGTATGTAACGAATGTGGAAGGGGGGGAAGAATTGGAATTCTCTTATTCGGCGGAACTTGATATTCGCGGGGGGGACCAGGTGACCAGTGAATATGCCCTGTTGACTTCCTACTGGTATCCCCACATAGGGAGGCAACCCTTCAAGCCCACCACACGAGTGGAGGCTCCGGCGGAGTGGGTAATCATCGCTCAAGGAAAGAAAGTGGGGGAGAAGATTGAAGGGGATCGCAAGACGGTGGAATATGTCAACGAGGTTCCTGTGTGCTGGGTGCACGTGGTCGCGGGTCCTTATAGGCTTGCGAGTGAAGTGACGGACCGTGGGCGTGTTTTTCGTGCGTGGCAGTTGGGGACCATAGAGGCGTCTCGCGCACGTCAGAACGTAGAGATGGCGAGGGATGCGGTTGCGTTTTTTGAAGACCGTTTCGGTCCTTTCCCTTATGACCATTATGATGTTGTGGATACTCCGAACTTTTATGGAGTGGAGTGTTACAGTTTTACTGTGTTGACTCCTCGGATTACGTCCTGGGCAACTTCTCACGAAATTGGGCACACCTATTTTGGGGGACTCGTTCCTAATACTTACATCAAGAGCATTTGGAATGAGTCGCTCACCCAATATATTGATAGTATCCAGTTCAAGAATAACTCGGACAGAACGCTGGAGTTAGGATATTCTATGCGTCGGGTGGTAGTACCCCTTGCGAAAGTTAATATTCCTCATGGTCGTTTTGGGAACGTGGGATATATGCGAGGGGCTTATACGATGAAGATGCTGGAGAACGAGTTGGGGTTGGAGATGATGAACCATTGCTTGCGGGAATTGGTGAAGAGGAGGAAAGGGCAAGTAACGGAATGGGAAGACATCCTTGCGGTTTTTGAGCAGGTTTCAGGGAGGTCACTCAAGTGGTTTTTTCAGCAATGGGTGTTTTCTTCCTCTTTCCCGTCGCTAAATATAGAGCGTGCAGTGGCTCAACGGGCGCCAGATGGATGGCGGGTCACGGTCAGGATCAGGCAATCGGGAGTTTTGGAGCCTTACCGTTTGCGGTTTGGGGTGGTGATAGAAGGGACGGGCGTGAGTCACAAAGAGGTGGTTACAATGGAGGAGTCGGTGCAAGAGTTTTCGTTCACTGTTCCTCGCAAGCCTGCGCGAGTGGTGTTGGACGCCCTCGGTTGGACCCTTGCGGACGTGCCGGCTCCTTATGAGATTCGGGAGGAGCCTTTCCTGAGGGAGACGGGTTTGAGGGAGATACAGCCTGCTTTGGTTCCCTGAGGGCTGGCTCACCGCTTGTTAGGTAAAACCCTTTTTATGGCAACGATATGGCGGGATTCGGACCTTTCATTGGATCCTTTGAAAGGCAAGAAAGTCGCGGTAGTGGGTTTTGGTTCCCAGGGGGAAGCCCAGGCGAAAAACTTGCGGGATTCCGGTGTGGAAGTGATTGTGGGAGTGAGGGAAGGTTCCTCGTGGCATCGTGCTCGAGAGGCGGGCTTCCCCGTGCTCCCGCTTGGCGAGGCGGCTCAGCAAGCGGACGTGATCGCCCTGCTTGTTCCTGAAAAAGCCCATAAGGAGGTTCTTGAGGGGATCATCAACCCTTATGCCTCCCCTGGCTCTGCCCTGGTGTTTGCCCACGGCTATACTAAGGTGTTTGGAGGAGTGGGGATTCGGGATGACCTTCAATGCCTTCTTGTGGCACCAAAGGCAATAGGACCGGAGCTTCGCCGCCTTTACGAGCAAGGCGAGGGTGTGGGGGCTCTCGTCGCGGCGGAACCTGGCGACCTTGAATTGGCGAAAGCCTATGCGAAGGCTCTTGGGTGCGGGAGAGCGGGTGTCATTTCCTCTTCTTTTCGTGAAGAAACGGAGACAGACCTTTTCGGGGAACAGGTGGTGCTTTGCGGGGGATTGCCTGCGTTGATGCGTTCTGCGTTTGAGACTTTGGTGGAAGCGGGTTATGCTCCCGAGGTTGCCATTTATGAGTGTGTGATGGAGGTGAAATTGATAGCGGATATGATTTATGAGAGGGGAGTGGCTGGGATGTTTTCCCGTATCAGCGATACGGCGCAAATAGGGGCGATGATGTCTGGAGGGAAGATTGTGAACGAGTTGGTTCGGGAGGCAATGCGTCGGGTGCTGGAGGATATTCGCTCAGGGCAATTTGCGAAGCAGGTAGAAGAGGAAAGGAAAGGGGGTTACCAATCTCTTGAAGCGTGGCTAAGGGAATGGAGGGAAGGCTCTATGGAGCGAGCATTTGCCCGCGTGCGCTCGTCGGGATGACCCGCGCTCTTGGAAGGGAGACTTTCACCACCCCCCTCCACCCCCGCCTCCGAAGCCGCCTCCACTGAATCCGCCCCCACCGAATCCCGAGGACCCTCCGCTGGCTCCGGAAGAACGGGGCGGGGTGACGATGTTCGTGAGTGTGTGTTCCAGCCCCACGAAATCAGCCCATCCGAAGGTGGGTAGTCCCGCGAAAAGACCGTGGTTACTCTGGATCCACGGCGGGGGCCCGCTGGTGAGGGGGGCGAACTTCTGAGCCCAATCTTGCAAGCAACCGAAGGCGCACGCATGGGGCAGAAATTTTTCAAAGGCGGATTCTTTGGGGTACTTTTCAAAAAGGAATTCTAACTCCTGAGATTGTGCTCTGCGGATAAATTCAGCAAATCCAAGGACTTTCTGGTAAGCCTCCGCACCTTTGCGTGTCCGTCTGGGCATATGATAGCCGAAGAAGAGAACTATGGGGATGCTTAGAAGACCGCCAAAAATGGAGGGCACCAGCATAGATGTAGGATTGAGATAACCTGCCAGCCCCCCAAGGGCGAAGACGAAGAGGAGTCCCCCTACAATCCAGTAGGCACGCACGGTGTCCGGTGAGCGGGGATAATATCCTCGCTCTACCAGCGAGTCGTAGAGTGCGGTCTGCAGGCTTGCAAGGTGCGAGCCCAAAACCCTCCCGACTTCTGTTTGATGAGCGAATCGGCTGGAACCTATGGCGACGTGCAGATAGCCCAGGAGCAATGTCTCAAAGGGGGTGAGGGGGGCATTGGAGTTTTCTTCACATAACTCAAAGGTGATTTCTCTGGTTTTGAAGAGGAATCCCTTTTCCTCGCTTATGTGAAAGCGTAAATATCCCTTGATGGCGAGGCTGAAAATGCCAGCGGCGATGTCTCTTGGGTGCACCGTTTCGTCTATCATGACTCCCGCTTCGGGACCCGTTAGGTCGTCGGGTGGTTCGTACTGAGCGACAATGGGTCCTGGCTTTGGGTCTCGCCCCACGCGATTCCAGAAGAGCCCCATAACCAGCAGGACCCAAAGGGGGATGGAATATCCGAGGTTAGAGAGGATAAAAGCGCCCGCATTTTCCCACCAGGGAGGGGGATGGATGTGGTCATAAGGCAGGTTGAGGGCGAACGTTAGCCCTTCTCCCGGCTGAAGGGGTGTGTGGCGTTGAAGGGTGAGTTTGTTGCGTTCAAGGCGCAGGGTCAGCCCCTGGGAGGAATCGCTGGCTTGTTCCCCCACTTGATTCACCTGGAGGAATTTGCGAGAGCCATAAGGACCTGCGAAGGCTCTGGCGCGAGCGGGCTGGTTTTTTTCAAGAGGGGGGAAGGAGACGATGGCTTGCGATTTGAGGATGGGAGCTTCCCATTCCGTTCCGACGGCGTTCCAGTAGAGTTCGCAATAGGGTGCCCAGGAGACAATTCCCTCCTTGAACCAATTTATTGCTCCTTTAACGGTGTAGTAGAAGACGTAGGTTCTTCGCTCGCCAGGTTGAAGCCAGATATTTTCGCTTCCGATCCGCAGATATAAATCAGGCCCCCTTCGGGAGATCAGGATGTCATAGGGATTACCTCGCTCGTCCGTTACGCTTTGGATGTTCACCTGGGTGGGGCGGGTTCCGGTGTGGGATGGCAGTTCTACGGGAATGGTGCGCCAGATGCCATGTCCAGGAGAGCGAAAGTGGACTTTTATCGTTTCTTTTACTTCCATTGTGGAGTTAAGATGGATAGTTATCTCTGCAGTGAAATCTTCTATAAAGAGTTGAACTCCTTGTGCCCAAGCGGTGCCGAAGAGCAGTAGGGTCGCACTTAAGAGTGTTCCCTTCATACGGAAAACCCTATGCGAGAGCCTTTCCTTACATCCTCGTCGTGTACCGCATAGAACTGTGCCTTTTTGAATCCGAACAGCACCGCAACGAGGTTAGTGGGGAAGGATTCTGTGAGCGTATTGTAGTCTCTTACGGCGGCATTATAGTACCTTCGGGCATTGGCGATGAGGTTTTCGGTCTCCGAAAGCGCTGTTTGCAAGTTGGCGAAATGGACGCTGGCTTTGAGTTCGGGATAGTTTTCGGCGATGGCGATCAATTCCGTTATCCGCGTTTCCAGTGCCTTCTCCCTGGAGGCTCTCTCTTGAGGAGAAAGTTCCCCTCTCAGGACAGCGGAACGCGCTTCCGTCACCTCTTGCAGAACCCGGCGTTCAAAACCGGAATATCCTCTTGCGACATTGACCAGGTTGGGGATAAGGTCTGCCCGGCGCCGAAGATACACATCTATATCAGACCACGCCGTGCGAACGAGGTTGCGCATTCGGGTAAGGGTATTGTAACCCCAGAGCAAAAGGGCGAGGAGAACGACGAGGGCAAGAGCCCCTCCTATGATCAGCGTGGATTCAAGTGCGGTCTCCATGAGCGGCGGCAGGTTCTATCTCCACGTATTCCGTATACAGGTCATCTTCTTCGGGCTTGATTTCGGGGTTCCACGTTTGCACCACCCTGCTTGTTACACAATCCCCATAAACGTTTACCATCGTTCGCACCATATCAATCGGTCGGTCGATGGCGAATAGAAGGGCAATGCCAGCGAGGGGCAATCCCACCGCGGTCAGCACCAGAGCCATAGTAATCAACCCCGCGCTCGGGATGCCTGCTGCCCCCATTGCAGCGAGGGTTGCGGTGATGACTACAATGATTTGTTGACCCAGTCCGAGGTCTACTCCATACGCCTGGGCAAAAAAGAGTGCGGCGCTGGCTTCGTAAAGGGCGGTGCCATCCATATTTGCGGTAGCGCCTACGGGTACCACGAAACCATAAATCCTTTTGGAAACTTGGGCGGAGGGGATGACGGACATTGTGACAGGAAGCGTGGCACTGGAACTGTCTGTGCCCAGGGCGGTCACCATGGCAGGGAACATTTTCTTGATAAAAGCGAAGGGATTATATTTCCCTATAAGCCAGACCAGGAAGGTGAGAATTGCGAAGTGAATGAGGAGACCCATAATGACGAGAAGGGCAAACTTGCCGAGTTTTTCCAGGAGACGGGCAAGGGATTCGGGGTCCTGGATTCCCACAAAGTAGGCGATCAATGCCCCCACGCCGATGGGGGCTAAAGCCATCACCCACCCGATGATCACGTAGACCAGGTCGTTCAACCCCTCAAAGAAGTTGAAAATGGGAGCGGCTTTTTTCTTGCCCACTTTAAGGATGGCGAGAGCGAGAATAATCGTGAAGAAAAGCATTCCCAACACATCCATTTGCACCAAGGCTTCCACGGGGTTGGATGGGATGATGCGCAAGATTAGATCGCTCACGGTGGGCGCTTGCTGGAGGATAGCAGAGGGCTGGTCGCCTGTTGGGAGTTGGAGCCCTTTGCCTGGCTCAAAGAAGTTCATCAGGGTAAGCCCTAAAGTGGCGGCGAGCATCATAGTGGCGATGTAAAAGGCAAACGTTTGCCAGAACATTTTTCCCACTCGCCGAAAGTCCCCGATGCTGGCGATCCCCACCAGCACTGTGGCAACGATGAGGGGAACGATGAGCATCCGCAACAGTCGGATAAATAGTTCCCCAATGATGTGAGCCGCCCGCGTGGGGGCAGGCAACAACTTGACGGATTTCCTCTCGCCGACGGAGAGCCGAACCACTTCTGTGCCTAAGGCATCCCCAAGGACTTTGACTGCCTCTTTTTTTTCCAAGCCCGCTATGGGGATTTCTCGCCCGTCAGGAAGGCGTACCGTCCCTGCCTTCTGTCCGGTGCTCAGCACCGCAGTGGCTAAAAGGCCATCGGGTAACTGGATGGGCACCTCCTGCCGGGGCTGGTCCCTGTCTGCCACCGCAAGCACCATCTCTCTCCCTCCCGGGAGGTCAAGGAGCAAGGTGTCGCCTGGCTGGATGGGGAGGGGGTATGTATGCATTAGTACCAAGCCAATCCCTGCTCCCAAAAGCATTCCCAGGAAAATTTTCAAAGCGATTCGGGCTCCCTCCATAGGTTTCTCCTCAGCGTGGAATAGGAGTGCGGGTGGGCACCTTCAGGATTATACTTGGGGTATATAATAAAGATGCTGGCGGTGAAAACTGCTGGCAAGGAGGAAGTCTATGTCATTGCTTTTGGGAGTTGTTCTCGGAATGCCTGCCATGTTTTCGCAGGCTCCTTCGGGGGTGAGCCTTTTGGCGAAACATGTGTCTGCCCTTCAGAATGCGAAATCCCTGGAGGTTGTGTTCAACGTTCGTGTGTTGCCTTCTGCGGGCGTTGAGTATCGCCTCTATTTCACACGTCCCGACAAGCTTCGCATAGAGAAGCCGGATGGATTCATCGTGGCTGATGGAAAAACTATCTGGACGTATTTCAAGGAGAGCAACACGTACACGAAACGCTCAGGCACTCTTCAAGACGCTTTGCAAAGCATCGGGGGGCAAGAGCTGGTTGCGTGGAGTGCTTTCTTTTTGAAGGACCAGTTCAAGGACATCAAGACCGCGCAGGTAGGCTCCCCGATGACTGTTCAGGGGTATGTGGTAGACCCCGTGACGTTCACCCTTGATGCGCGGAAGAACTTGACCGCGACGCTCTATGTGGACAGGAAACTCGGTGTCGCGCGTGGCGTTCTTCTGAAAGCTACGAAGAATAACGATTCTGTTGAGACACTCATCGTGGCGTCTGAATTGCGATTGGGCAACGATGCCTTGTCTGAGGACCTTTTTGCCTTTCAAGCACCAGCGGGCGCCAAAGAAGTCCAGTATACGGAGAACGAACTGGCGAAATGGTATACCAATCTGGACGAGGCGATGAAGGTTGCTCAGGCGACCAATCGGATGCTCTTTGTGGACTTCAGTGCTGTTTGGTGAGGGGCTTGTCAGATGTTGGCCCGTGAGGTCTTCCCCACCAAAGAATTCCAGGCACAAGCGAAGTACTTTGTGTTCGTGCACATTGACGTGGACGAACAGCCCGACGTTGCCCGTCGCTTCGGCGTGAACGCCATTCCCGATATGCGCTTCCTGACGAAAGAAGGGAAAGAGGTGCATCGGGTTATTGGCTATAGGCCCCTGAACGAACTTCTCCAGGAAATGGAGCGGGCTCGCAGTATGGCGGGCGGGTAAATCCTGAGTTCGGGATTGGTTTTGAAGGGCACCTGAAGAAGGTGCCCTTTTGTCCTTTTGGGGTATGGTTAGGAAAATGGAAAAGATTTATCTTGCCGCCCCGCGTGGTTTTTGTGCGGGAGTGGCTTATGCCATTGAGGTGGTGGATTTAGCCTTAAAAGTGTATGGGACTCCCCTTTATGTTCGCCACGCCATTGTTCATAACGAGCACGTGGTGCGCAGTTTTGAGCTCCGTGGGGTTGTGTTTGTTGAGGATGTGGAGGAGATTCCGGTGGGGGCTACGGTGGTTTTTAGTGCGCACGGGGTAAGCCCCCAGGTGAGGGAAGCGGCGGAGAGGCGGAAGTTACGGGTGATCGATGCGACCTGCCCCCTGGTCACCAAGGTTCATCGGGAGGCACGGCGATATGCTCTCCAGGGTTATACGATCATCTATATAGGTCATCGGGGGCACGTGGAGGCGGAGGGGACAATGGGAGAAGCTCCAGAGAATATGGTTTTGGTGGATTCCCCTGAAGAGGCAGAACGCATTCAGGTGCCGGATGGGAAGTTGGCAGTCCTCACCCAGACCACCCTTAGCGTAGATGAGGTGGAGAAGATGATGGGTATTTTGAAGCGTCGCTTTCCTCATCTGGAGACTCCGAAGAAGGAAGACATTTGCTATGCGACCACGAACCGCCAAACGGCCGTGAAGGAGTTGGCTCAGCGGAGTAACCTGGTTTTGGTGGTGGGGAGTCAGATGAGCAGTAATTCCAATCGTTTGCGGGAGGTGGCGGAGAGTTGCGGGGTTCCAGCCTTTCTTATTTTAGAACCGGATGACATTTTGCCGGAGTGGAAGACGGATTATCCCGTGGTGGGCATCACGAGTGGTGCTTCCACCCCGGAGGAGTCTGTGGAGCGAATCATTGGTGCTCTATTGGAGGGCAATGAGGGCGTCCCCGTGGAGACGATAGAGACAACTTATGAGAACGTGACTTTCATCCCCCCTCGCGACCTGGTGAATCAAGCGAGGACATCTTTTCAAGCAGTTGAATAGATAGCGAAAGAAACATCTCGTTGCAGGCTTTCGAAGTGGTAAAATCTCTTCTATGGTAGAGAATTCGGCTCATTTGCATTTGATGGTAAACCATTTGCCAGTGCTCGGATTTTTGTTTTCGTGGGGGCTTTTGCTCCTTGGATTTTTAATGCGAAGCTCTGATGTCTGGCGCGCCGGTTTTTTAGGGATGGTTTTCTCGGCTATTTTTGGCGTCATTGCGTTTTTTACAGGCGAGGGGGCAGAAGAGATCGTGGAGGGTTTGCCAACGGTGGCGAAGGGCTTTTTGGAGCAACACGAGAGTGTGGCGAAGACGGCTATGTACGTGGGAGTGGGGGCAGGGATCGTTTCTCTTGTTGCCTTCCTGCATAGCCTTCGGCGCCCGGAGGCATTGCGGGCTTGGGGTGTCCTTGGTCTTCTCGTGGGGTTGGTGAGTTCGGGGGTGTTCGGGTATACCGCTTTTCTTGGGGGGAAGGTGAACCATCCCGAGATTCGCTCCAGTGGAATAGGGAGTGTGGGGGAAGAGGGAGAGCATAGGGGGCGAGAGGAGCACTGACCCTATCCGTTGGGTTTTTCTTCTGCCGGGTCCTTGGGCAGGGAAGCCAGGAATTCGTCCAGCGTTTTGGCGCCGAGGTCTCCTTCGTCCCTGCACCGCACGCTTACCATATTGTTTTTCTGGTCCCGGTCTCCCACAATGAGCATAAAGGGGACTTTTTGAGTTTCGTGGGAGCGGATTTTCTTGTTCAGAGTTTCTCGCGAGTTGTCCACGAAGATGCGCAGGAAGGGCTTTCGTGAAAGAAGGGACGTACGGACCTCAAACGCATAAGGAATGTGTCGGTCTGCTATGGGGAGGATGGCTATCTGGATGGGGGCTAACCAGAATGGGAAGGCTCCCGCATAGTGCTCCGTCAGCAGTCCGATCATCCTTTCCAGAGATCCGAAGGGGGCGCGGTGGATCAGGATGGGGCGGTGAGGCTTTCCATCCGCGCCTACGTATTCCAAACCGAACCTTTCGGGGAGGTTATAGTCCACCTGGACGGTGCCCATTTGCCATTCGCGCCCGAGAGCGTCCTTTATGATGAGGTCCAATTTGGGCCCATAGAAAGCCGCCTCCCCCTTTTCAACAGTAAATTCCAGGCTCATTTCGGTGCATGCCTGGATGATGGCTTGTTCCGCTTGTTGCCAGTTTTCCTCGCTTCCCACGTACTTGGGGCTTTCAGGGTCTCGGACCCCTATCCTTGCGGAATAGTCGTGCAAGCCGAGTGTTTTGAGGACGTAAAGGGTTAGGTCCACGACATTTTTGAATTCGTCCAGCAATTGCTCGGGGGTGACAAACAGGTGAGCGTCATCTTGGGTGAAGCCCCTTACGCGCAGGAGCCCTGCCAGTTCGCCCGTTTGTTCATACCGATAGACGGTGCCAAATTCAGCAAGGCGGATGGGAAGGTCACGATAACTTCTCACCTCAGAGGCATAAATCTCAATGTGGAAAGGACAATTCATCGGTTTAAGGATGTAGACTTCTTCTTCTCCCTGGAGAGGGGGATACATTTTGTCTTTATAGGTTTGGAGGTGCCCCGAAGTTTCCCAAAGGTGTTCCTTTCCGATATGGGGGGTATAGACGGGGCTATATCCTCGTCGGATTTGTTCCCGTTTCAGGAATTCCGTCATAACCTCTCGGATGATGGCTCCTTTAGGAAGCCAGAGGGGTAGCCCGGGACCCACGTTTTGGGAGATGAGGAACAGCCCGAGTTGCCTTCCGAGGATGCGGTGGTCACGCTTTTTGGCTTCCTCCAGGTTTTTCAGAAAGGCTTCCAATTCTTCTTTGGTTTCAAAGGCTGTTCCGTATAATCGGGTGAGCATTTTGTTTTTGGAATCGCCTCTCCAGTAGGCTCCGGCGATGTTGAGGAGTTTGAAATGTTGAATTTCTCCCGTGGATTCTACGTGGGGACCTCGGCACAGGTCTGTGAATTCTCCTTGTGTGTAGAAGGTGATAGGCTCCTCTGGAGGAATGTCTTCCAGGAGTTCCAATTTATAAGGGTCTTGTTTGAGTTTAAGGATGCGTTCTCGGGCTTCCTCTCGCGTGAGTTCTTCACGAACAATGGGTAGATTCCGCCGGGCGTTTTCATACATCTTCTCTTCAACCCTCCGCAAGTCTTCTTCGGTGAACCTGTAATCCCCGAAGTCAATGTCGTAATAAAATCCGTTTTCAATGGGGGGTCCGATAGTGAGTTTTGCATCCGGAAATAGTTGCAGGACGGACTGCGCCATCAAGTGCGCAGCGGAGTGCCGTAAGGCATAGAGGCGGGTTTTCTCGTAGGGTATTTTCACCGAGGTTACCTTTTAGTGTACCTTGACTTTTATTATCGGGGCTTTTGGGGTATACTTTGGCTTGGTACTCCCTCTTTGGGCTTGGTATCTGGAGCGGTGCCCGCCAGCCAGTCAGCAGGTCCCCAGTGGGCAAGTAGCCTAAGGAAGTGTTTGACAATGTTGACTTTGTTCGGTGTGGCGGTGGGGAGCCTGATCCTTGCCAGCCTGATAGAAGGGTTGCTCCACCAGTTCGTCCTGCATACCAATCAGAAGCGCTTGTTCTTCGGTGTGTTGAAGGGTGCCTTTCGGGCGCATAGCGTGGAGCACCATCCCGCCTATCGTGGGAGCAATTATCACCGTCCTGCGCCTGAAGAAGAGAAGCGCATCAGTTTGGGATGGTATACCCTGCCCCTCATCCTGGCGCTCCTCTCTCCTATTTTCGTTATCCTGGGTGTGTATGTCTCCTGGGTTGGCGCGCTGGTGTTTTATGGCGTGCTCATCTCTTACTACATTGCCTACGAGTTTCTCCACTGGCATATGCATTTCCCCTCCAGGCACGGGAGGCCGAGATGGTATGCCCGAGTGCGGGTGATGAGGGACATTTTTCAGTGGTTTGATGCTCGTCATTATGTGCATCACCTGGCGGACGATAGGAACTTCAACGTGGTGCTTCCTATTTACGACTTGCTTTTCGGGAGATATACCACTCACATCGGGCGCGTGCCCTGGGCGGTGCGGTTGCGGAAGTGGCGTGCGAAGCGGCGTTCTCAACGGCTAAGGGCGCAGAAAACATCCACCCTTTCCGAGTAAAAGGTACCATAGGCAAGCGATAATAGAAGGCTTCCCCAGGGGAGTTTTTTGGCGAAGGCATTGGTGAGCTGGAAAGGCTTGACAGGATGGGGAGTTTTAGCCTATAATAGAAATGTTCTGCGTTCTGCCTTGTGAACGCGCCGGTTGTCAGCCTTCTGGTTGTGACTTGAGCGAGTTTCGGAGGTGAACGGAACAATCTAACAAGAAGGAGGCTGACATGCCCAATAAGTCACTGTACGTAGGGAATCTCCCTTACTCCGCTACAGAAGCCACTTTGATGGACCTTTTTGCCCCCTTTGGTGCGACTTCGGCGCGCATCATTGAGGGTCGTGGGTTTGGCTTTGTGGACGTAGACGCGGAACAAGTGGAAGAAGCCATCTCAGCGCGACATAACTTCCAATTGGAAGGGCGCGCGCTCACGGTGAATGTAGCCCGACCGAAGCCGGAAAATGGACCCCGGCGGTCAGGTGGCGGTAAACGCCGACATTAGGCGAATACCCGTGAGCAGGTAGTCCCTGCTCCACGATAAACCCCATAGGGCTCCCTTTCTTCCCGAAAGGGGGCCCTTTTCTTTTGGTGAAGGTAGGGAGGATAAGGTAAGTAAGGGTGAGGAACTTTAATGCGGGGGATTTGGTTTTTTTAGTCCAGGTGGCGAAATGCTGCCTAATTCACGATAGGAGGAAACTCTCATGAGACTCATCTATGCAGTGCTCTTGGGTGGAGCCCTTCTGCTGGAGACCGTTGGACCGGTTTATGCCCAGCAGGGAAAGGCACCCCAAGCGAAACCCCCGAGCCCCAAAACGGCTCAGGCATCTCCAACTGGAAAACAGGGTGAGCAAAAGTCTGCCAGCCCTGTAACCCCTCAGAAGCGCACGGAGGCAAAGGCTGGAACAGCGCAAAAGCCTCCGTCTGTCAAAAAGCAGACCCCGCCTTCGGGCGCCAAGAAGAAGCCAGTGAAGAAAGTCCACAAGGCGCATCCTGCCAAACGGCATACTCACAAGGCTTCCAAGTCCCCCGCCCGGAAGGCACAAGCCCCAAAAACTCTGCCCAAGAAAGCGGGACAGAGTTCTACCAAATCACCCGGGGGCACTAAGAATGGTGGCTCCCGGCAGGAGCGTGCGCGTAGGGAGGTCCAGAGGAAATGAAGGACCTCTTTGCCCTTGCCCTTGCCCTCACGCTGGGCTTCTCGTTTCTGAATGGGTGTAAGCCCAAGGGGGCTGGCGGAGCCTCTTCTTCCCCTTCCTCTTCCCCGACAACCTCATCCTCCTCTTCTCGTCCTTCCTCTACACTGCCATCCTCTCCTCTCGGCGGTTCCTCGTCCGGAGGGAGCGTTCCTGTGGCTCCGGGAGGCGGGAAGAGTGAGTCGGGGGTAGGGAAGACGGAGACAGGCTCTGCACCCTCCTCTGTGCGCAAGTGATGAAAGGGAGGCGTTTCCCCGTGAAGGGTTTCTCTTTTCGGGGCGCCTCCCACCCTTTTCCCACTCTGAGTCCTACCCTGTAGGTCTATGGCAACGCCGTTGTGGCGTAAGGGGTGCATAAGGTTTGTTCCAGGGTAAGGGGATGGCTTCGTTGCCTGGAACCTTGAAATCGCAAGTTTTTTGGCTTTATGCCACGTGGATCATTACCGCAGTGGCTTCTCCTCCGCCGATACAGGGCGTTGCGATGCCAAGCCCACCTCCCCGACGGCGCAGTTCATACGCCAGGGTGAGGATGAGACGCGTGCCCGTCATTCCGATGGGATGCCCCAGTGCGACGGCGCCTCCGTTGACGTTGAGTTTCTCTCGTGGAATGCCCACGCGGTCCGCCACCGCAAGGGCAACCACAGAAAATGCCTCGTTGACTTCAAAGAGGTCTATATCTTCTACCTTTTTGCCTGTTTTCTGGAGAAGTTTCTCAATGGCGAAGGCGGGAGCTGTGGTAAACCATTCGGGGGCTTGAGCGTGCTGAGTATGGGCGATGTAGCGTGCGAGGGGCTTTATTCCAAGTTCGTCTGCTTTTTCGGCAGACATAACGACCAGAGCGGCAGCACCGTCATTGATAGAGGAGGCGTTACCTGCGGTAACCGTTCCTTCTTTGTCAAAGGCAGGAGAAAGAGAGGGAAGTTTTTCTAAATTTGCCCTTCCCGGTTCTTCATCGTGTTCTACCACGATGGGGTCTCCTTTACGCTGGGGTATCTCCACAGGGACAATTTCTTCTGCCAGACGACATTCCTTTTGTGCAGACAGGGCGCGCTTATAGCTTTCAAAGGCGTATTCGTCCTGTCTTTCGCGCGGGATACCGCATTCTCTGGCGCAGAGGTCTCCCGCATTTCCCATATGGATGTTTTTATAAGGGTCCCAGAGCCCGTCGTAAATCATCAGGTCTATCACTTCGCCATGCCCCATTCGGTAGCCTCCTCGCGCTTTGAAGAGGGCATAGGGTGCTAAGGACATATTTTCCATTCCCCCTGCCACGATGATGTCTGCCTCTCCCAGCATAATGGATTGCGCGGCTAACATAACCGTCTTCATTCCGCTTCCGCACACTTTGTTGATGGTGGTGCAGGGCACGCTCTCCGGGATGCCTGCATAGATGGCTGATTGTCTGCAGGGTGCTTGTCCCAGACCCCCCTGCAAAACGCATCCCATTAAGACCTCATCTACCTGGTCGGGTCGGATGCCTGCGCGTTCCAAGGCTGCCTTTATGGCGATGGAGCCGAGTTTGGGGGCGGGGATACTGCTAAGGGCTCCCATAAAAGAGCCGATTGGCGTTCTTGCTCCGGATGCAATGACTACTTCTCGCATATTTGCCTCCACGAATACCAGAATTCTACCCGCCCAAGGGGAGCAGGATTTTATCACCAAGGGGAAAGGACGCAAGGGATGCGAGGGCTTTCGGGGGTTTTCCACAAAGGAAAAGGCGAGTCCAAATTACCTCTCGGGGTAATCTCCCACGTGTGGTCACGCGCCAGATGACAGACCTTATCCAACTCACCCTGAACACCATTCGTGGACTTACGATGGATGCGGTTCAGGCGGCGAATTCGGGGCATCCCGGTATGCCGATGGGAGCAGCAGCCCTTGGCTATACCCTGTTTGCCCGACATTTGCGGTATGACCCCGAAGCGCCGGAGTGGTTTAACAGGGACAGGTTTGTATTGAGTGCAGGGCATGGCTGTATGCTTTTGTACAGCCTTTTGTATCTGACAGGCTTTGAGGTTACTTTGGATGACATAAAGCGGTTTCGCCAATGGCATAGCAAGACCCCTGGGCATCCCGAGCGGGGACTAACACCGGGAGTGGAACTCACCACGGGACCTCTGGGGCAGGGGTTTGGGAATGGGGTGGGTTTTGCCATTGCGGAGGCACATCTCCGTGCGGAGTTTCCCGGTTTGGTGGACCACTGGACCTATGTGATTTGCAGTGATGGCGACCTTATGGAAGGCGTGAGCTCCGAGGTGGGCTCCCTTGCGGGACATATGAAGTTAGGCAGATTGATTTACTTATATGATTCCAATCGGGTGTCCATAGATGGAAGCACCGATCTCACTTTTACGGAAGACGTGAAGGGAAGATTTGAATCTTTTGGGTGGCACGTGCTGGAGTGCGATGGGATGGATGTCCAGGCGGTGGATGAGGCGGTGACGGAGGCAAAACTTCAGGAAGACCGCCCTTCTTTGATTATTTGTCATACGACCATTGGTTATGGTAGCCCGAACAAGGCGGGCTCCTGCGAAGCCCATGGGGCACCGCTGGGCGAAGAGGAGGTTCGTTTGGCAAAGCGGGAGCTGGGGATACCTGAAGAACCTGCCTTTTACGTTCCGGAAGAGGTGTTGAAGCATATGAGGGAGGTGGGGCTTCGGCATAGGGCAGAGCGTTTGTCGTGGGAGGAGAAACTTCAGGAGTGTCCTGAACTCCAGCGCCGTTTGAGGGGGGAACTTCCGCTTGGGTGGTCGGATAACCTTCCGACGTTTGATGAGCCGATGGCAACTCGGGCAGGTAGTGGCAAGGTCCTTGCAGTGCTATCGCAAAGGATTCCCGAACTTATGGGTGGGAGTGCGGATTTGATGGAATCCACTTTTGCGGCGATTCCTGAGGGGGGGAATTTTTCGGCAGAGAATCCTGCAGGTAGGACGATTCATTTTGGAGTTCGGGAGCACGCAATGGCGACGATTCTCAACGGTATGAACGTGCACGGAGGGGTTCGCGCTTATGGGTCTACGTTTTTAATTTTTAGCGACTATATGCGTCCTGCCATACGCCTTGCCTCGTTGATGAAGGCACCAACCATTTTCATTTTCACGCACGACAGCATTGGCTTAGGAGAAGATGGTCCCACCCATCAACCCATTGAACAGCTTCCATCCCTTCGGGCAATTCCAGGTTTGCGGGTGATTCGCCCCGCAGATGCCAATGAGACAGCGACTGCCTGGAAGGCGGCTTTGTCTTACCGAGAAGGTCCCACTGCTTTGATCCTCACCCGCCAAAAAGTTCCCATCGTGACGCCCCCAGGAGATTCTTTATTGAAGGGAGCCTACGTATTGGTTGATTCGGAGAAGCCTTTAGAGGTAATTTTGATAGGCACGGGTTCGGAAGTTTCCATTTGCGTTTCCGCACGGGAGATATTGGAGGCGCAGGGGGTGGGCACGCGGGTGGTGAGTATGCCTTGTTGGGAGTTGTTTGAGGAACAGCCGGAGGAGTACCGGGAGCAGGTGCTCCCTTCGCACGTTTGGAACCGGGTGAGCGTGGAGGCGGGGTCTCCGCTTGGTTGGGAGCGGTGGGTTGGGGCTCGCGGGACGATCATTGGGATGCGGAGTTTCGGGGCAAGTGCGCCCTCTTCTGAACTTTTCAAGCGTTTTGGCTTTACCCCTGAAAAGGTGGCGGAGCACGCCTTGCGAGCGCGAGAGCAATCGGGGAAGTAGGGGCGATGGGTTTTTCCTTTTCTATGGGCGGTGAATTGCGATAGTTTGAGATGGCGATGAAGCAGAGGATACGTGTGCGTCTTCCTTTTGTACGGGCGAAAGAACGCCTCCTGAGACCATTTCAGAAGTTTATAGAACTGGATTCTTCCAGCGGGTTGGTCTTGTTGGGATGCGCCCTCGTGGCGTTGGGGATTGCGAACAGTCCGTTGCGGGAGTGGTATTTTGGGCTTTGGGAAACTCCAGTCGCCATCCATTTTGGTTCTTTTCAGTTAGAAATGCCTTTGCTGGAGTGGGTGAACGAGGGGCTTATGAGTTTGTTTTTCTTCGTAGTGGGTTTAGAGATTAAGCGGGAATTCCTGGTTGGGGAACTCAATTCTCTCAAAAAGGCGGCGCTTCCCATTGCGGGGGCTATCGGGGGAGTGGTGGTTCCGGCGGCATTTTTTCTCTCTTTGAACCTGGGGACAGATTCCGCAAGGGGATGGGGTGTTCCTATAGCCACTGATATTGCCTTTGCTATAGGTGTGATGACTCTTTTGGGCAGTCGTGTTCCCATCGGATTGAAAGTGTTTCTCACCGCACTGGCGATCGTGGATGACCTTGTGGCGGTTTTGGTGATTGCTCTTTTTTATGCAGGAGAACTTCACGCGTGGAATCTCCTTTATGCGGGGTTAGTGTTGGGGGCGATGGGGTTGGCAAATTTATTTGGAGTGCGGAATGTGCTGGTCTATGCTTTCTTTGGCGTTCTGCTATGGCTTTTTCTCCACTATGCGGGGCTTCATGCGACACTCTCAGGGGTGCTTGGTGCTATGGCGATACCAGCCAGCAATCGTTTATCCCCCCACGCATTTCAGGATAAAGCACAGGATCTGATGATCCGTTTTCAGGAGAGTCATGAGGAGCCTTTAGATCTCTTGAGCGAAAGGCAAAGGACGGTAGTGGAGGCAATGGAACGGCATTGCGAGGACGTGCAAACCCCTCTCCAGAGGCTGGAGCATTATTATCACCCCTGGTCTGCTTTCTTGGTGGTACCCGTGTTCGGGCTTGCCAATTCAGGGGTGCAGTTGGAGCCGGAAGTGTACTCCCTTTTGTTAAGTCGTACGGGTCTGGGGATCTTATTGGGCTTATTCCTGGGGAAGCAGATAGGGATTACCTTAGCCTCCTGGCTTGCGGTTCGCCTGCACCTGGCGGAGTTGCCCACGGGGGTGAGCTTTTATCATATATATGGGGCAGCGTGTCTTGGGGGAATTGGGTTTACGATGTCTTTGTTCATTGCTCATCTTGCGTTTGGAACGGGTGACTTGATGGACGGGGCGAAGGTGGCTATCTTTACAGCCTCGCTTTTGTCGGCAATTCTGGGGACGGTGATTCTGGCTCGGATGAAGCCCGTTCCCGAAGCGGAGGGCTAATTTCCTAACCATCGTCCCCCTTGATAGATGAGGACCGCGCCAAGGTAGGCGAGGAGGGTCATATAGGAGAAAAGGAGGAGGGGCCATCGCCAGCTCCCCGTTTCTTTGCGCACTACGGCAAGCGTCCCCATACACTGACAGCAGAGAGCAAAGAAGACCATAAAGGCGGCGGCCGTGTATGGGGTCATAAGGGGGCTTCCATCGGGGTGGGTGGCGTGGGCGATGGCTTGCCGAAGGTCGCCAGAGGTTTCATCCACATCTCCTCCAATGCTGAACATAATCCCTAAGGAGGGCACCACGACTTCGCGAGCGGGAAAGGCAGAAAGGATGGCAGTTGAGAGACGCCAGTCAAAGCCGGCGGGGCGGAAAATCGGTTCAATGAGGTGTCCGAAGCGTCCGAGGTAGGAGTTTTCCACCTGGCGAGACTGGATATAGTTTTCCTCTTTGATTTTCTCTTTCACCGTGAGGGGAAGCGTTTGGTATTCTTGGCGATAGCGGTCAAAGTCCACTGGGGGGCGAGGGAAATATAAAAGCCCCCATAGCACCACGGAGAGGGTTACAATGATGGTTCCTGCCACGCGCAGAAAGGTTTTGGCGCGCAGGTACATTGTGAGGAACACCTCTCGCATTTTGGGAGCTTGATAGGGTGGGAGTTCTAAAACAAAGGGGAGGTTCTTGCGCCTGGAAAGGCTCCGGGTGAGAATGAGGGAAACGGGTATCGCCACTAAAAGCCCCAAAAGATGCATCCCGAATAAGGCAATGCCTGCCCAGACCGGTCCATACTGGGGCTCTATGATCGCTCCGATTACCAGGAGGTATACAGGCAGGCGGGCACTGCAAGACATAAGGGGCGCAACGAGGATGGTTGCCAGGCGGGTCTTGTGGTCAGGAATCACCCGCGTCGCCATAATGCCTGGAATGGCGCAGGCGAAACTGGAAAGCAGAGGCACGAAGGCTCGCCCATTGAGCCCACACCAGGAGAGCAAGCGGTCCATAAGAAAGGCGGCGCGAGCGAGGTAACCGCTTCCTTCCAGAAGGGCAATGAAGAAGAAAAGGATGAGGATCTGAGGCAGAAAGATGAGCGCGGAACTCACCCCAGCCAGGATTCCCTCTACTACGAGAGATTGAAGAATGGGAACAGAGGAAAGCCGTGCCCCCAGCCATTCCCCTATGGCATTCATCCCCCATTCTATCCCGTCCATCAAGGGAGTGGCGAGGGTGTAGATGGATTGGAAGACGATATACATAAGCCCCATAAAGATCAGGAGTCCAAAGAACTTGTGGGTAAAAATTCGGTCAAGCAGATCAGGTGTGGAAGATGAGCGAGAGGTGGGATGTCTTTCCAGAACCTGGCGGGCAATGATTTCAGCCCATCGGTAGCGATGAAGTGAGGTGAGTCCATTGGAGGATTGCAGGATCTCAGCGACTTCTTTTTTCGCAAGGAGGAACGCCTCATAAACAGAGGGGACAGCGCTCATCTGGTTTTCTGCGTCGTTGGGGTATCCGTAAAGGGCATCACGAATTTTGTCTTTGGAATAATCTATCCCGCCCCTTGAAAGGGCAGCGGAAATGGCAGAAACCTTTTCCTCTATCAGGATTTTCGTGAGGTCTCCATTAGGGACCCTGGGGTTGAGGATGTTTTGACGCAGGGCAGATTTTAATTCCTCAATGCCCACGCCTTTGTGGGAAATCACGGGTATCACATCCACCCCGAGAATCTCAGACAGCCGGCGGGCGTTGATCTTCTTTCCCTGTTTTTGAAGGACGTCGGTCATAGTAAGGGCGATAATGGTGGGATACCCGGCGGACAGGAAGTGCGAGAGGAGAAAGAGATTGCGCTCAAGACGAGTGGCATCTAAAACATAGAGGAAGAGATCTGGCTTTGGCTCCGTGTTGCGTCCGTGGATGAGGTCCAGCGCGATGCGTTCGTCTTCGGATAGTGCTTCAAAGGCGTAGAGTCCCGGAGCATCAATCAGGTCAACGAGGAGGTCGTCCAGGTGGAGGCGTCCCACCACTTTTTCTACGGTGACGCCAGGATAATTTCCCACCTTTTGGAAAGAGCCGGTAAGAGCATTGAAGAGGGCGGTCTTTCCGGAGTTTGGGTTACCCGCAAGGACCACCCAGGTGTGGCGCTTGGGGGCAGGGGATTCTACGAGTCTTTTCATAAGGGTTCTCCGAGAGGCTCCCATTCAAGGGCGCTAAACTCATTCCGCCGAAGGCACAGCCGGTACCCTCGCAGTTCCACTTCCAGGGGGTCCCCCAGGGGGGCTTCGCGGATGACGTGGATGATAGTCCCTCGGGTCATCCCCAGAGCCTCCAGCCGGCGCGCCCAGGGGCTGTCTTCTCGCACCTGGAGAATGCGAATTCGCATACCGGGCTTCAGAGATCTGGAACGGATGCTTTGCTTTTGCAACGTGTGTCTCCTTGGGCAGGCTCGCCCTTGGTGTAGAATGAGAGGGTGTGGCATTGAGCCATCCGCAGGGATTATATCTTATCCCGCCAAAATTTTAGAGTCACAACAGGTTTTTTTAGATGCGTCAAAAATATACTGGGAAGCGTTTTACGAAAAGAGCCTGGCCTACCCGGCTGAAGGCCGGGCGGGTCCCCCCGTCTTTTCAGGAACTTCAGTTGCAGGTAGCGGGCTTGGAGCGACGGGCTCAGGCGCAGGAGCGGGCTATGGATGCCCTCAGGAGAATTGCCGAGGTCTTGGACGAGGAGCGCGTGGGAACTCAGGCTCTCCACCGAATTGCTGAAATCGCTCGGGAGGTAACGAATACGGATGCGGTGCAGATCTTCCTTTTGGAGGGCGACCGAGAGACTTTGTGCCTTCGCGCGGATACAAATGAGCCGGAAAAGGTGGGAAGGGTTCGTATTCGGGTGGGGGAAGGCTTGACGGGTTGGACAGCGGAGCATAAACGCCCCGTGGTCATCAAGCGAGAGCCCTGGAACGACCCGCGGTTTCTGGATTACCCTGGATTGGATGAGCGCTCGTTTCAAAGCCTCCTGTGCGTTCCCCTGATATCCAAAAATCAATTGCTGGGGGTAGTGAATGCGCGCACGCGAAGGGCATATGGATACACGCAGAGTGAAGCGGCCATCTTGTCCCAGATTGCAGACCAGGTGGCTCGCGCCATACGTTATCAGACCGAAATGCGTTCGCTGGAGCGGCAGGCGGCGCGTTATGAAGCCATCAGTGAGGTAGGGGCGCAGATTGTGAGTTCTCCTTATATGGAAGAAATTCTTCAGTTGCTGGTTACCTTTACCGCTGAGCGCTTAAATTACAAGGTAGTTACCGTTCGGCTTCTGGATGAGGAGCGCCAGGAGTTGGTAATCCGTGCCACCCAATCCACTAACCGCGCCTACCGCCGGAAGCCAAGTATCAAAGTGGGGGAGAGTTTTGCGGGGCGTGCGGTGTTAGAACGCAGGACCATAACGGTTCCGGACGTGATGAAAGCAGAGGAATACGTGGGTCCTGAGTTGGCGGCGGAGCAAAGCTTGCGCTCTATGGCGTGCGTTCCCTTGATTTTGGGTGAGCGCGTGCTTGGTGTGATGACCTGTTACCGTGAAAAGGTGGGCGAGTTCAATCGCGTGGAGATAAAGGCTCTGGAAGCCCTGGCACGACAGGCGGCCATAGCCATAGCCCACGCAAAACTACAGGTACGGTCCACCTTGATGCAAGAGATGCACCACCGCGTGAAGAATGACCTTCAACACATTGCGAGCCTCTTGCGCCTCCAGATTGCAGAAGGACGACCAGAGAGTTTGGATCGTGTCCTTAGCGATCTGGAGAACAGGATTCAAGCCATAGCGGCTGTGCACGATCTCCTCTCTCGAGAGGATTTAGACCGGGTGGGCATAAAATCGGTGGCGGAGACCTTAGCCCAGCACCACAAGGCGCTTTGTCCGCCTGAGAAGCGGATAACGGTTTCCGTCTACGGGGATGACCTTCCACTGGAGATTGGGCAAGCTACGCAGGTGGCGCTCATCCTCAACGAATTGTTGCAGAACGCCATGGAGCATGGATTTGAAAATCAGACGGAGGGAGAATGCTCCGTCGTCATCAAAATAACGGAGAAGGACGTGCGTCTGTGGGTTTCTAATTCGGGGAGGGTCTTGCCAGAGGATTTTGATACGCGCCTGGATGCCCATCTCGGATTGAAGATTGTGCACAAGCTGGCACAGGCTGTGGGTGGTTCCTTCCATCTCAGATCTGCCTATAACTGGGTGGTGGCGGAGGTGGGTTTTCCTCGTGACCTGGGTGGGCGATAGGGTATCCTTTTTTCTCAACAGATGCGGTTTGCGTGCGGTGTTTGCCTTCTCCTGATCCTTGGTTTCGCGGGTGCGTGCAAGAAAGAGCCCGAGATGGTGGAAGCTTTTCTTCCCGCAGGCACAGAGGTTCCCCTGGTTTTATTGAAGGAAATTTCTTCCGGGGGCTCGAAGGAAGTGGAAACGTTTCCCCTGTTGATTTCCGAGGACGTGCGAGATGCGGGAGGCAATGTGGTCCTTTCGCGTGGCACGGTGGCTTATGGCAGGGTGGTGCGCTCACGGGGAGCGACGGTGTTTACCGCTCTCGTGAATCAGCCCGCGCGACTCTTCATTGCTTTTGAGGAGACTCGGGATGTGACGGGAGGCGCGGTGCCCCTTACCGCCAAGCAGGGGGAGGCTAAGGCGGTTTTAGAACTCACGCGAGCAAGCGTTTCCCGGGAGCAGTCTTTGGAGGCGCTGGACAGGCTCCTTGCTTCCCAAGATATGGCGGATCTCCTTCGGCGCTTTGAAGAGTCCTTCAGAGAGGGCAATCTGTCCCGGGAAACCGTGGAGGAGTTCTTTAGAAAGTTGGAGGATCATCTCAAAATGCCCAATGCCCGCCGATTGTTTGAGGAGAAAGGGGCGAGTGAACTCAGCGACCTTTTGAACGAATTGCAAAGAGGCAAGATTTCTCGGATCGTTGATGTGGATACGGTTCTTTTAGTTTCCGCTCTTTCCGAACTCACCGATGTTGCCAGGGGAGTGCAATCTCGCCTGCGTGGGATCTTCAAGGGTCCCAACATCAAAGCGCCTGTGGGAACGCCTTTCACCGCCTATGTGGCGGAGCCTGTGCGCATTAGGATACCTGAAGGGGAAGGATAAGGGCGCGCTTTTGACCTGATGGGCTCTAATGGTTCGCTATCCGCTGGAGGGCGAGGAGGATGGCTTCTGGAGTCGCCGGACCCAGCGAAGCAGTCCGCGAATGGGGTCAAAGTAAGTGTCTGCCACTCGTTCTTTAAGGGGGATGATGGCGTTGTCGGTGATGTGGATGTGTTCAGGACACACTTCGGTACAACACTTGGTGATATTGCAGGCACCGACCCCCGCTGTGTCTTTGAGGAACTCGCGTCTGTTTAGGGCGTCGTAGGGGTGCATATCCAGGCTTGCCAGACGCACCATTTGGCGGGGTCCAAAGAATAAGTCCTTCCTGTGGTGGTCTCGCAAGATATGGCATACATCTTGGCAAAGGAAGCACTCAATGCACTTGCGAAACTCCTGGATGCGGTCTACATCTATTTGTTGCATTCGGAATGGCTTGCCTGCCACTTCGGGGAGTGGGGTAAAGGCGGGAATCCTTTTTGCCACTTCATAGTTCCAGGAGACATCGGTGACCAGATCTTTGATCAGGGGAAATGCCTTCATAGGGGCGAGGACGATGGGTTGATGGGTGGGTAGGCGGTCAATGCGCGTTTTACACATAAGAGCGGGCTTCCCGTTTATTTCTGCACTGCACGATCCGCATTTGGCAGCTTTACAATTCCATCGGCAGGCAAGGGTTCCATCCTGTTCGCGCTGGATGGTATGAACGGCGTCTAACACGACCATACCCGGGAAAGTTTTTACCTGGTAGTCTCGAAAAGTGCCTTTCTCTGCGTTTCCTCGGAAGATTCGCAAGGTGACGACGTGATTATCCATAGTTCATTCGGACAGGAGTTTCTGGTATTCGGGGGGTATTTCTGGCACATGGCGATGGGAAATGACGAGGGTGCCGTTTTCGCAGGACACAACGACATTGTGTTTTGCCCAGTAAGGGTCTTCTTGGGGATAGTCTAACCTCCAGTGAGCCCCTCGGCTTTCTTTTCGTTCCAGAGCACTGCGCACGATGATCTCGCTGGTGCGAAGCATAAACTTAGTATCTCTCGCGGAGTGCCAGGCGGGGTTGAAGGTTCTGTCTCCCCTCACCCGGATTTTTTGAGCCCGTTCCTGGAGTTTTAGAATTGCGTTGAGGGTTTTCTTCAGACTTTCTTCAGTGCGGGCAATCATAGCGCCTTCTTGCATTGCTTCCTGAAGTTCCATTTGAAGGACGTAAGGATTTTCGCCATCCCCGTCCCCCAGGGGGTCCAGGAGCACTTCTGCTTCTTCTTCCATTTGGGAGCGCGGGAGGTCCAGGTGTTCTGTGTTGCGAGCATATTCCCCTGCGGATTCTCCGGCGCGCTTTCCGAAAACGAGGAGGTCGGTTAGCGAGTTCCCCCCCAGTCGGTTGGCGCCGTGCAGTCCACTGGTTACCTCCCCCGCAGCGAACAGCCCCGCTACTCGCGTGGCACCCGTCTCGGCATCTACGGAAACTCCGCCCATCGTGTAGTGGATGGTGGGATAGACCTCCATAGGTTGTTTGGTTATGTCCACGTCCCCAAGGTGAAGGAATTGGTCATACATACTGGGGAGTTTCTTTTTGATGTACTCTGCTCCCCGGTGGGAGACGTCCAGATAAACCCCTCCATGCTCACTTCCACGCCCTTCCTTCACTTCGTTATAGATAGCCCGTGCGACGACGTCTCGTGGCAGGAGTTCCGGGGGACGGCGATTTTTGGATTTATCCGTATGCCATCGCTCTGCTTCTTCGGGGGTTTCAGCGGTTTCCTTGCGATAAAATTCGGGGACATAGTTGAACATAAACCGCTCGCCCTTGCCATTGAGGAGGACGCCTCCTTCTCCGCGCACACCCTCGGTCACTAAAATCCCGCGCATCCCTGGGGGCCAGATCATTCCCGTTGGGTGAAACTGGACCATTTCCATATCCTGGAGTTCTGCACCCGCTTCCAGAGCCATAATGGCTCCTTCCCCCGTGGATTCCCAGGAGTTGGAAGTGAACTTGTACATTCGCCCCCATCCGCCTGTGGCAAGGACGATCGCTTTGGCGCGGAAGGCGAGGAAGCCCCCATCGGATCGGCGATACCCGAAAGCGCCCACCACTCGCCCATCCTGGGTGAGGAGCCTGGTTATGGTCACTTCGTTGTGAGCGACGAGCCCGAGGGAGAGTGCCTTTTCCTGAAGAGTTCGGATGATTTCCAGTCCTGTTCTATCCCCCACGTGAGCCAGGCGCCGGTATTTGTGCCCTCCGAAGGCGCGTTGGGAGATGAGCCCTTCGGGAGTGCGGTCAAAGACGGCGCCGTATTGTTCCAGTTCTAATATTCTAAGGGGTGCTTCTTTGGCAAAAATTTCCACCATCCGCCAGTTATTCAGAAATTTTCCTCCCCGTAAGGTGTCCCGAAAATGGACTTCCCAACTGTCTTCGGGGTCGGAGTTGGCAAGGGCGGCTGCCGCCCCCCCTTCTGCCATCACCGTGTGGGCTTTACCCAGGAGCGATTTGCCCACAACGTGAACGTCGCATCCGCGCTCTAAAGCGCCAATGCAGGCTCGCAAGCCCGCTCCGCCCGCGCCGATTACGAGCACATCTGCGGTTATCGTTTCAACAGGGGTCATAGTCAAAACCTTGCCAACACATAGTCAGGGATGACCTGGCTGGTGACGAGCCGAACATAGAGGTCACTCAACGCAACCCAAATAAGGCTCGTCCATGCCCAAAAGGAATGCCGGTTGTTCAAGCGACTTACACCTTGAAATGTTTGATAACATACCTGGTGAAATGCGCTACAACTGAAGCAATTGAGGGAACCGCCTACCAGGTGGCGGAAGGAATGACAGCCGAGAGTATATCCGGAGAGCAAGATGACGTTCAGGAGCAAAACAAAGGTCCCCACGCTGATGCCCCATCCATCCACGTACCGCATAGATTTGATGACATCAAGGGATAAGATAACGAGGAAGATGAGAGCGAAATAGAGCGCAAATCGGTGCAAGTTCTGCAAAACAAAGGGGAAGCCCTTTTCGCCCGTATAACGTGGCCTCTCCACAGGCCCCTTCACCGCACAAGCAGGAGGTGACCAGAAGAACGAACGGTAATACGCTTTCCGATAGTAGTAGCAGGTGAGTCTGAAGGAGAGGGGGAAGGGAAGGATAAGGAGTGCGGGCGAAACGTGAAAGCCCAGTATCCGCCAATCCACAAGGAAGAGGGGAGAATAAAAAGGACTGAGGAGATGCCCGACCTCGCCTCTGCTCCAAGCCTCGGGCAGATGGATTTCCGTCAAAAAAAAGTTGTTTTCAAACGTACGAAAGGTTGCGTAGATAACAAAACCGAGAAGCACCAAAGCGGTGGCAAGAGGCTCTGCCCACCAGGCATCTTTACGCAAAGTTCGCCAAAATCCTTGGGTGAGGGGTTCTGCGGGTTCTTGCCTTGAGGTGAGGGACATCCGATGGAAAGGAATATACCCCACTCCGAAGCCCTTCAAGTTTAGCGGGCGCGGTTCCTCACGCGCTCACTCATCTCAAGCACTATTCGCTCCAGAGCCTCCATAGCGTTGGCGGTGGGGAGAGCCCCTTTGAGCCTTTTGTCCGTGTCTGATAGGATTTGGAAGAGGGTGGCGAGGGTGCTCAGGGAGAGGTTACGGGCAAGCGCCTCTATCTTCTTTCTTTGGAATTCGCTCTTCTGGGATACTTCGTGCCAGTTGGGGCGCCGGGGGAAAATGTCCTCCTGGCTTGCTCCCGCAAGCCTCGCGGAGCAAGACCCTGCCCTGCACTGCCAGAGGAGCGAAAGGTGGCGATGGAGGAGGGGAAGGAGGGAACGGATGGCTTCCTCCTGGGGTTTGGCAGTCGTGCGGGCAAAGTCCTGGAGTTTCGCAAGTGCCTCGGGGGTTTTCCCGGCGCAAAGGGCATCTAATAGGTCAAAGACTTTCCACTCCTGGCTGGGGAAAACAATTTTCTCCACTAATGATTTTGAAATGGTCCCCCCGGCGGGGGTGAGCGCAAGGAGTTTCTCCAGTTCGCCAGAAGCAAGGGAAAAGTCATACCAGGTGAGTTCCGCAAGGCGTTCCAGCGCCTCTGATTCAAACCGTACGCCCGCAGAGGAAGCCTTTTCTCGCAATAACTTGAAAATGTCTTCTCGTTTGGCTTCCAGAGAGATCACGGCCCCCTTTTTGCTGATCAGGCTTAGCAAGGGAGCTCCGCGCGACTTCTCTTCTCCTTCAAAGGTGAGCACCAGAACGGTGGATTCAGGAAATTTCTCCTGCTCCAGTGCACGGGCGAGGGCATCCATCTCGGATGCAGGCAGGTTGTCTGCTCGGCGTACAAGGATCAATCTCTTGGGGCTAAACAAAGGAGGAGTTTTCAAAGATGTAAGAAGAGTTCCTGTGGTGATCTCCGCTCCTTCAAATTCCGCAATATCAAAATCCTCAAGCCCCTCCCCTCCTTTGATCTCGCGGATACGATCACGAAGAAGGGCAGGGTCGTTCCCTACGAGGGCGAGGATGGGGGCGGGAGCCTTTTTCTTTGCCATAGGGATAGAGTGGTAAAGTGATTTTACTTTTTATTTCGTAAGGATTGGCTGAGTTGAGGCAATAATTGCTTCAGGGCGAGAATTTGTGCCTCCGTAGGCGCTTCCTGGGCGTAAAGGGCTTCGTTGAACATCTCTGTCATTTTTTGGATTATTTCTCCATCCTTGAGGCTCTCGGCGCAAGCGCGAGCATATTCCAGGATCGTTTCGGCGGATCTTTTGGGTCGCCCCAGGACCTGCTGGATTTCTTTGAGGTAGGCAAGATAAAGAGATCGGAGGGCACGATAGGCAGGAGAGAGCCGACGGCGAGTGCGCCACCAGGAGATTGCGCTGACCCCGAGGAGAACGGTGAAACTTATCCCCAAAATGGCGATAGCGATGGCTCCCGCCCAGCGAAGGGCAAGGCTTTCTCCTGCTGTATCCAGAACGTCCCCAACTCCTCCTCCAGGAACCTCTTCTGCAAAGCCAGTGGCATCAAAGGGAACCCACCCAAACCCCTCCAGATACACCTCTGACCACAGATGCGCGTGCCTATCCTCAACCGTGTACCATCCGTCCTTCAAAGTTTCAGGATCCAGGATAAAGCCATAAGCCATTCGGGAGCGCAGTCCAATGGACCGGCACATAATGGTTACCGCGCTGGCAAAAAGGTCGCAATAGCCTTCCTGGGTTTCAAAGAGGAATTGCTCCACTCGGTCCTCGCGTCCCCTTAGCGGGGCAGCTTTGAGGTTATAACGGCATCTTCGTCCCACTTCCCGGGTGATTGCCATTGCCGCATCGTAGTCCGTGATGGCTCCCCGGGTGACTTCAAAGGCTAACCTTTGGACCCTTGGGGCAATTTGGTCATTCGTTTGATAGTAATACTGGATAGTTTCTCGCTGGCTGATGCCTGCGGTTCGCATTTCTGGAGAGGGGCTGGGGAAACCGAGAGCCCAAATGGAATAGGTTTTCCCCGAGGGGAAGGCATCGCTAAAAGCGATCAGTTCTCCACGAGCCACGCTCACGTTTCCGTCATATTCAATTCGCACGGGGATGCCGGGGGTATAGGCAAATGGGTGCGAGCGTCCCAAAGACTGGATGTCCGCGCGTACCAAGGGCGCTTTCAGCGCTCCAAAGGGGTTTTCTAAAAGATAGACCTTGGCGCCAGGAGGTTGGGCACGAGGGGGCTCGTCAGCGGGGGAGACAGGCCTTACATAAGATTCCTGTTCTCGCCAACCCACTCCTGTGTACTGCTCATAGACACCTGCTCGCAAATACTGAACGGGTCCTTCGGTCCTCACGCGCAAGATCGGTAACTTGCTACTGCTCCTGGGTCCCGTTCCGATCACCCGGTGAACGCTGAGGGAGGATAAGGGATTAGCGTCTGTTCGCTGAGGAGGAGCAGGACCCAATGGCGAACCTACAAGGGTTCGCAACGCCCCGCCGAGATAAGGCGATACGATTTTAGAAAACCCTGCCACCAGGAGCACGGAGAGGATGGCTAAGCCAGGACCTGCCATCCCCCTCCATTCGTTTTGCTTGAGTTTATTCACGTCCCGATAGCCCGAGGCGATGGCTCGTGCTTGCATCGCTCGCGTATGCAGACGAGTGAGGAGCACCGCGATGATAAGCAAGTAGAGCACAATCGCTACTTCAAAGTAGATGCTCGTTTCTAACCAACTGAGAAGCCCAAAAAGCGCTATTCCCGGCACACTTTGAAAGTAAAGAGTGCCATCGCTCCAGAGGGTGAAGGAGCCGATGGCGATAAACCACGCCAGGAACGCCAGGGGATAAAGTTCCAGGGGGAAGGGTTCACCGGGAAGCATTTGGTTAAGAAACCTTAAGTTGACGAGCACCACCAGAGCCACACCCAGTTGGAGCCATCCCGAAAGGATGGGCAGGGAAGCGCCCCATCCCCGGTGGGAAAACCCTTTTCGGACCGAAAAACTCACGAGCACCCCGAAGCAGTTGATCAACAGATAGAACAACCCGATGAGAGGTTGCTGGACAGCGGGTCCCGAAGAATAAAGAGCTAGTCCTATCCCTACTGCGTGAAGCAGGTAGTCAAAGCCATTGGCTTCTGTTAGCAGTTGTTCTTGTTGTTTGGAGTCAGACTTGGTGAGCATTGGTGGTGAAGGGGTTTTCCATTATTTGGATTTTCACATTAGGCAAAGAGACCGCCTGCAAGAATTCGCTATCGGTGGCGGGAATGAATTCCGTCCTGCGTTTGGTGGCGAGTGTGTGGGGTGGGGGAGGCTTGCGGAGGGGGCGGGTCTCTTTCGGGGCGTAGCCTTCCAGGTCGTAGATGAGGAGGGTTACGGGGAACCTGCTCGCCAGTTTTTTGATGGCTTCCGTGAGCCCTGGCTCCACGACCGTTAGCATCAACACAATGCAGGCATCGTGCCCGAACGACTTCTCGCATTCTAAGAGTTCGCCAGCGAAGGGATGTTGTCGGTTTGCCTTCACCTCCGCCAGCGCGTCGCAGATTTGACGATAGCGCAAGCCTGCTTCGGAAGCTGGGGTTCCGCCTCGTTCAAGGGCAGGGAAGAAGACGTGACTGCCACGATTCAGCATCACATCCGCAAGGTAGGCTGAATGTCCGCACATCGCTTCCAGCGTGGTCTTTGTTCCCCTCCCGAACTCAGTCCCTTCGGTGAGTTGTAAGAACACGTAGAGGTTGTTTTGGAAGCCCGTTTCAAATTCCTTTACTTGTAGGGTGCCTGTGCGGGCGGTGCTCCGCCAGTGGATAGTGCGCAAAGGGTCACCGGGCAAATAGGCTCGCACGCCCCAGGGTTCCATTCCCGGACCTCTTTGCCGTCCTGTGTCGGAAAATTGGGGTCCCCACCCACGAAGGGTGATGACGTCCAGGGCGAAGGGGATTTTTTGAGGATGGACAATGACCTGGATAGGCTCCGCCTCATAGACTTTTACCGCGCTCAGGAGTCCCAGGGAGTCCACGCTTTCCACGCGTATGCGGGACCATCGGTAGATGCCTCGCTTTTTGGGGCGTATCACATATTGAGCGTCAACGGGTTCTCCCCACTGGGGAGCAATGGGCAAAGGGTGCAGTTCCTCGCTGTCTTTGAGATCTTCCGGGAGTTCGTCAGTAACGATGAGAAGGGGTCGCCTCATTCGTTGAAGCGACCAAACACGAATTCGCATAGCGATTTGCTCTCCCGCCACGAGCACGGTGGGGGAGATTCTCTGGAACTTGAGGTTGCGGGTTGCTAACCAGGTTTGAAACCTCAGGACCAACAGCCCTGTGCCCATCATCGTGCTCATAAAGAAGAGTTGTTGACTGTTGAACCAAATACCCGCCACCATCAGAAAAAGGGCGGAAACGATGATGGTGAGGACGGCTAAGCGACGAGTCATACCGTAGGTATGGGGGCTCTCAGAGTACTTATAAGGTCCTCTATCAATTCTTCCACACTAAGCCCACGGGAGCGAAGGTCTGCACGAGGGATGACTCGGTGGGCGAGGATGGCGGGTGCCATAGCCTTGACGTCGTCAGGGCGCACATAGGAGTGTCCATAAAAAGCGGCGTGGGCTTGGGCTCCTTGCATTAGGAGGAGGGAGCCCCGAGGGCTGGCGCCCAGCATCAATTGATTGGTGTTTCGGGTGGCATCCACGATGTCCACGATGTATTCTCGGATGGAATCGTGGACGAAGACCTCCCGTATGCCTCGCATCATTTCTTTCAGTTCCTCCATTGTAATAATCTGGGAAATGCTTTCTATGGGATGCACCACCTGTTGAGTGCGCAAAATCTCCGTTTCAACTTTTTTGTCGGGATAACCGAGGGAGAGTTTGGCAAAGAAGCGGTCTAATTGTGCCTCCGGCAAGGGATAGGTGCCCGTTAGTTCCACGTTGTTTTGAGTCGCAATCACAAAGAAGGGATCTGGGAGGGGATGGGTGATCCCTTCACTGGTCACCTGGCGTTCCTCCATAGCCTCCAGAAGGGCTGCCTGGGTTTTGGGGGTCGCACGGTTGATTTCATCTGCCAGAACCACGTTTCCGAAAATGGGACCCGGGCGAAATTCAAATTCCAGCGTTTTTTGATTGAAAACACTGGAACCCGTAATGTCGGAAGGCAAGAGGTCGGGCGTGAATTGAATCCGACGAAAAGTGCCCCCGATACTCTTTGCTAAAGCCTTGGCGAGCATTGTCTTGCCCACCCCGGGGACGTCTTCTAAAAGGAGATGCCCATTGCAGAGAAGGACCATTACTGCCTTTTCTACAACTTCGCTTTTTCCCAGAATGACGGTGTTGACTTGCTCGGCAATCCGGCGAGCGCGAGAACTTATTTCTGATGCCTTCACCAAAACACCTCACGGAAAATTGGGGGATGCCGTGGCTCCTTGAGCGTTCCGAGCACAAAGAAAACGCCATCCCCACCCTGGCACCCCAGAGGGGAATCGCCCTGGCGCCCTTTCCCCCGCACCTAATAATACACGGGAGGGGTGTGCCCAGCGTTCCCTCTGGGTCTCCCTTATTATGACGGGAATTCTGGCTCACCCGTTCGGGGTAAACTAGGTGTTTACGGACACTATGGCGATACGAAGAGACGGTAGAAAGCCCAAAAGGCGGAGGACGGTTGCTCAAAGGTTGAAGGGGCGCCTGACCCCTGTTTTCGTCCTGCCGGAGTCTCCCCATGGGGGAGATGGGACTGGGGTGCCAAAACCAACTCGGTCTCGCGCAAAGAAGCCCCAGACCTGAGAGGGCTTCCCTTCCTAACCGCCTTCAGCGGAGCAGGTGATCACCGACGCTTGCGCCACAAGAGTGCCAGGCACCCCGCAAGAAGAATTCCCGTTGCTGGCTCCGGCACCGCGGTAATCTCCAGCCGGGTTCCCGATAAGGGACCTCGCCGTGTCTCAAAGGTGGGATCGCCTGCCTTGTAGACCCACCCGTAATCGCCCAGTCGGTGGTCAAATAACCAGAGTGTCCAGGTGCCGTTAGGATTTTGGCCATTGAAATTGTCCAGGTTTCCCTGGGGTCGGTAGCTTCCTGCATAAGGGGCAGTGCCAGAAGTGATGGGGTTTGCCGCTTGCTGGTCAAAGCGGGTGTCGTCAAAGTCATCAAAGCGGGGTGGTCCCCCGGGAAGTTGGTTGAAAAGGAGCACATTCGTGCCTCCTGGCGAGATGAGCCGAATTTCCAGATCTTCGTCCCAGGAATGAACCATATCCAGGTATAGGTTCACGTCTATGATGGAGGGGAGCAGACCCGCCACGGTGAAGGTGAGTTGGACGGGGTTGGTGCTACGGGTTTGATTGGCTTCTGCAGGGACCCGTCCGCCAGCGTCTATGGGAAAGATGGCGGAGTAGGTGCTTACTGCACCCAGCCCTATGAAGATTGCCAGTGCAAGGGAACGCTTCATTGTAGAATTCCTCCTTTCGGGTTAGGGTGTTTCATCAAATTCATTACCACCCCCAGGTGAACGAGCCGCCTCCGCCCGCAATAACGTGTGCGTTATGGGGAGAGCGGTCGTTGACGTTTCGGATGTCGCGCCGAAGGGTGACGAAGGTTAAGGCACCGTTCACAGTGGCGGTATAACCGAGTTCGCTTCCTTCGGGAGACCAGTTTAGCCACCGAATCGTATCAGCCCCTGGCTCCACACGGGTCCGATTGACCTGAAGGGCGTGATTGACATCGTAGTATCGTGTTCCCACAGGAGGGAGAGCCCCCGGCGCGGGAGGCAGAAGCCCTCCCCTTGCTCGCCCCTCCGGAGCCCAGCAGGGGAGCCAGTATACTTCACCAAGGCACTGGGGGAACATCAGGGTTGCCTGGGGATAAAGATTGTCGTGCCACCAGTTCCGGCAATCTTGATTGATATTTCCTCCATTACCATCGCGATAGTGATAATCCAGGTCCCACGCGCGATTGTCCGGACGCATAGAACCCCTATAAACCCAATAAAATTTCCACTCCAAGGGATTGCCAAACTTGTCAAAGGGGCACCCGTTGTAGGTATCGGTGTCCGCGACCAGGTCGTTCATTCCGCTTTCCTGCCTCGCATACACCCACCAACGGTGGACACATTCGTCCGCCATATGAATGCTCCAGAGGAGAATGCCCCGAGGATTGAACTCCAGGACGGGACCTAAACCTAAGGGAGGGTCATAAGGACCGTCTAAAGTGCTTTCCGTAGCGGTCGTGAAGTTATACGCTTTGATGAACTGACTACCCCCTGCCTCCGTAGTGTAATAGGCTACGAGCCTGCCGTCGTGACGAATGGCGGGGGAGAAACCTGTAACGGGCAAGGCTCTTTCTGCGAACCCTTCTGCTCTCCCATTGGCTCCACGGCGGATTTCAAAAAGGCTCACCCCGTCAAGGATGACTTTGGAGACGCCTGTCCACTCCTGATTGTTTCCGATAACTCCATTGTTGAGCAAGAGTTGCCTTACGGCAAATCCCACCTTCAGAGTTTCCCAGACGAGAAGATTGCCGTTACCATCTATGGTATTGACCTGGAAAGTGGTGGAGAGAAGCAGATTGCGAATCTGGGCAGGCGTGAGAGTTCCATCTATCGCTCGGAGGAGCCCAGCCGAGCCTGTGGTGAGGGGTGTAGCAAACGAGGTGCCACTGCTTCGGCGGAACCGTGCTCCGCCGATGGTAAATGTTCCCGCAGATCCCCCAGCGGTGAACACTTCCGTTCCCGGCGCGGCGATCTTTACGGGCACACCCCAGTTAGAAAAGCCAGCACGCTGGTCATCATGGGCATTGTTGCGACTTGGGATCTGCCCATCTCCCCCGGTAGCTCCGACCGTGAGCACATTGGGGAGAGTGCCGAGGGAAGCGGCGATGTAATTTCCGTGATCTAACACCCCATTTCCATTCTGATCCTCTCCGGGGTCAAGGACACCGTCCAGGTCGAAATCCTCAAAGGGGGTAATCAAACCTCGCATATTTTCGGGATCGGGAGTGACTGCTTCGTTGCCCGCGGCGACGCAGAGGAGCACCCGGGTCTGGAACTGATTGAGTTGGTGGGCTAATTTGCGTAGGGCAACCCGCACCTCAGCCCTGTGGGGGCTGGTGTTGGGGTTTATGGGGTAGCTTTGCCCCCAACTGGCATTGATGACCCTGGCGCCCGTGATGGCGGAAGCATTGATAGTGGCTAAGAAATCTGTGAGGGTAAAGTTGAAGCTCGGGTCGTATTCTTCGTTGAATCGGGATCCTTGGTAAATCTGAATGGTATAGGTCGTAGGGTTGTGGAGCATCCCATTGATTCCCCGATCGTTCTCACCCGCATCCAGGACGTTGCCGTTTCGGGCTCCAATGAGGCTGACAACACGTGAGCCGTGCTGGCTTGCATCGTCTCCGTTGGTGTAAGGGACTTCGGTGAAATTCGCAGGTCCTGGCAAAATGACTTCCCGCCCCGCGATCTTAAGTCGAATCTCGGTGAAGTTGACCTTCACCAGGTTCACGCCATTGAATTCCGGATGGGTCTGGTCGCACCCTGTATCCAGAACCGCTATCTTCACCGCGTTGAGCCCACCCCTTCCTCCGGGGTGGAATCTTTCAATGAGGTTCCAGGCAGAGGGGGCTTGGATACGGTCCGTCGCCCACACATCCTCCCGTCCTAACATATTGGCGTTGTATCGGTGGCGATACCGATTGAGGACATCCACGTCAGCAAAGGCCACCTGCTTGAGGGATAACCCCAAGTCCAGCCACACTTCGGCGACTCGCGGGTCACGTTGAAGTTGGGCGCGAACGTTCTGAAGAGCGGGGAGACTCATTGGCCGGTGAGGGAAGTCCAGGACGAAGGAGTTTGTAACGGGCAGATAGCCGACGACCTCGGCTTTGACCTGGTCCGCAAGGGAAATGGCAGTGGGGAAGCCATAGAAGTCTTTCAAATCCACCACCAGGCGGTCTTTGATAAGCGCAAAAGGTGCCTTTCCATGGACAAACGCTTGCGCCTTAGGGGCTGACACATAGGCGCAGGTGATGACGACGGGAACACCCGAAGAGGCGACCCCTCGTCGGAGTTCCGAGCGTCTTTCAAAAAGAAGGGAAGCGCGACGATAAAGGATGGGAGCGCTGTCCGCATCTTCAATGATCGTGAGTTCTTGTTGAACTTGCCGAAGTCGCCCCGCATTGACGCCCCTTACCACGCGAACCGCTCCCGATTCTGCACCAAGGGGAACTCGGACAACGATTTCGTTATTGGAGTGTCTTTCAACCTGGGTGGCGATGATTTCGCCAGGGAAGACCACCACGGAGTTGTCGGGGGCTCCTAAGGAGACGCCCGTCAGACGGATTTTTCCTCCGATGCCCACGATGTCTGGTGATGCGGAGTTCAGCAAGGGAGGGGAAATTTGCCCGCTCATTACAATGGGGAAAAGGACTATGCCCGCAAGGATGAGGCTTTTTCCTTTGAGCGGGGAATGCTTTGGCGGAACGGGATATTTCACTCCTGGAGAGATTCCGGTCTTTACGCGCAACACTCTATTCCTCCTTATCCTAGCCCTGCAATCTCTTCTCAAACAGTTACAATCTGCTCAAAAATCGTCTGCAAGACCGTGATGCTGGCAAATTTGCCTAATGGCATTATACAGCACAAGTCTTGGAAAGTGGGTGTGAAAAAGCACCGTTTTTAAAAAACAAGTATTTTTACTGGTCTTGGTTAAGAGGGTCCCTTTCTCGTAGGGGAGAGTTCGCTTTTCTGTTTTCTGGGGGAAAAAGGGGAGCGATGGATTATAGAGTCATTGGAAGCAAAGGTGTGCCCGTCCGGGCGATTTTGCCTTTGGGAGTTGCTTCCGAAAAGGAAAAAGCCCAGCGAGGTGCTGGGCTTGGGGGATAGGCGCGAGTTGGGGCTTATGCTGCCATAAGGTAGGTAAAGGCAGGCGATCCAGCCCAAGGGGTGCGTTTGTTATTTCCGTATAGGATGGCACCTCGGAACTGGACCTTTGCCCCAGAGCGCACATTCAGGTTGAACTTGTAGGGGAACTTTTTCCCCTCATAGATCGTTTTCCAACGACCATTGCCCACCTTCACCTGGATAATGGCGGACTTCCCCCAGGACGGGAACTCCCATACGGGGATGGTGGTGCCTTGGGCAGTCCAGCCAATCCAGACTTGCCATTGTCCCTCTCCTGCCCTCGTACTTCGGATCCAGGCTTTGTAGGTCATCGGCTTGGAGCGTGAAGGCGAGGCGTTCGGGCGGGAAGAGTGCCCTTTGGGCTTCGTGGAGGTCCGGTTGTTTTTGGGAGAGTTGAACCGGACGAGGCGCTTGCTTTGCGATTGGAACTGATTGAGTTTCTGGGAGATGGTGCTGTAGCGTTTGAACGCCTGGTTCCATTCCCGGTACCACTTTTGCCAGTTCTTCCACGCCTGCTGGAGAGCCTTCCGCCTGGCAGGGCTCATTGACGTGCCGTTTTTACCGTTGAACTTCTTCACGAAGTTAGAGAACCACGCATGAAACTTTGCGTAGTCTTTGGGTGATGCTGTCTTGGGCAAGTTTTCCTCCGAATTCTTACGGCATTGAGCCGTGAGATGTCTGATGTATCATTATCGGAAGCCAGGCGAGCGATCTTGATAACCCCGGAAATCACCTGTAGATCTCAGGGGTGGAGTGGGTTTCGGCGGAAAAGCGGTATACTTTGTTATCTCCGGGGCGTGGCTCAGCCTGGTAGAGCGCTGCGTTCGGGACGCAGAGGTCGGCGGTTCAAATCCGCCCGCCCCGACCATTGGGTGAGCATTTATGCCCGCAAGGGTTCTTCTTTGTGGTCCTTCCCAGGTGGGCAAGAGTCATCTGGCTCACCACCTTTGCGTGGAAGAGGGTTTTTGGTATCTCAACCTTGATCCTGCCTCTCAACGGGTATCTCCCCTTGCTTGCGTGGGCTTATTTGCGCCTGGCTATGTGCCTCAAGGTTTTCGTTTCCTCGGTAGCCTGCGGATCACCGGCGACCCCCTGGGAGCGTGTCTCGCCCTGTGCTGGGCTATGCGGGAGGTTGGCTCTGCGCCCTTTGTGTGTGAAATCACCGTCCACCAGTTGAGCGCCATAGAGGTTAATCTCCTTCGGCGACTTGTGAGCCTTTTGAACCCGACGGAAATTCGTGCGGTGGAATTTCCCCAGGCAGAGGAGGCGTTGCGTCCTCTGGGAGGTTGCCGGGTTATCCATTTGTCCCGTCACCCTGAAAGTACTGCCAGGTCTCCTGATGCCCAGGCGAAGTGGCGAAAGGCGGTGTGGAAGACCTATTTTGAGGATGCGGAGCGGGTGACCCTCCCGATGAGCAGGGTGCGCTGGAGCGGGCTTCGGCTTGGTTCTGGCGTCCCCCTGAAGGGTGAAGAACTGCGGGTGATGCAGGACCTGGGGATTGCTAAGCCTCTGTATGCGGAGCGCATAGGACAAACCCTTTATCTGGTGTGTGAGGCGGATCCTCCCGGCGCCGCGGTGGCTGCGGTGATGGATCATTTTGGGTGTGGGGACGCTCACATCGTCCATCCCGATGCGTTTCAAGGGCTTCTTGCGTGCCAGGAGGATGCCGCAGGCAGGCATAGCGCCCTGGTGAGAATAGTGGAGATGAAGTTTGCAGATAGGGGCGTGGTGTTGGATGTTCCCTATGCCCTTCCCGGGGAGGAGGTTCGGCTCCAGGTGGGCAGGCTGAGAATTGCGGAGGATGGGACAGAACTGGGCGAACTGCGTCCCTGGCAGGTATAAATCAGAAGTGTTGCGTCTCCTACTGATGCGTCATGGGCAGACCGCCTGGAATGCGGAGCGAAAAAATCAAGGACAGGCGGATATTCCCTTGGATGATGTGGGGCGAAAGCAATCTCTTCAACTTGCCCAGCGAGTAGCCCTGAAGAACCCTTCCGTGATTTATTCCAGTGACCTCTCGCGCTGTGTGGAGACGGCGGAGATTCTTGCAGAGCACACCCATACTCCACTGCTGGTAGATCAGCGCCTCAGGGAAAGAAATTATGGTGATTGGGAAGGGAAAACGCCCGACGAGGTCTTTCAGGATGACCCGGAACTCTTGGTCGCTTATCGGAAGGACCCAATCCTGGTGGCGCCCCGAAATGGGGAAACAGGCTTAGAGGTTTACTGCAGGACGGTGAGTTTTCTTTATGACCTTCTGCAGAGCCACTCTGAGGGGGTGCTGGGGATTGTGGCTCATGGAGGCACGGTTGCGACGCTTTTGTCTGCCCTTCTGGGTGCTCCCCCCGGCACGTCTGCTTGCTTCCGGATTCGGAACTGCTCACTGACAGAATTCGTCATTGAGGCTAACGGCCGAAGGCGATTGGAATGCTTTGATGACGTTTGCCATTTAGACCCTCCCCCGATGGATTGGAGTCGTGTTCAACCGACGTCGTCGTAACCTAACCCCCTTTATCCTGCCTGCTGTGGGTGGGGTTTTGTTAGCGCTTTCTTTCCCCCCGTTTGGGTGGTATCCCCTTGTATGGATAAGCATCGCCCTCTTGCTTACATCCTTTTACCGAACTGCGAGGGACGCCCGCTCCACGCTCTCGCAGGGGAGTCTGCCCTCCCGGTCGCGGAGGTTTCTCCTGGGATATGTTTACGGAATTTTCTTTTCCGTATTCAATTTCCTGTGGCTGTGGCAGTTTGTGAGTCGCTGGACGGGCTCTTCTTTTTTAGGTTTTATTCCCTGGGCTTTAGTGGTTCTCGCTTTCAGCGCTTACTTTGGGCTTCTGGGAATAGCAATAGGGAAGGCTTGCCAGCGTCGGGAAGAGTGGGCTATCCCCTTGCTCTGGGCGGGCTGTGAAGTGCTCCGCTCTGTAATTCCTTATCTTTACTTCCCCTGGGCTTTGCTGGGCACCTGTCTTTACAATCACCCTGGGTGGCTTCAACCTGCGTATTGGGGGGGTGCTTTCTTTTTGTCCTCTTGGGTCGTGCTGGGGGGATTGGCGCTTGCCCTGCTTGGAAGGGAGGGTTTTGAGAAGCGGGGGATGATTTATGGGGGCGTTTTTCTCGTGATGGGTGTGGCTTCGTGGCTAAGCGTGCCCCCTAAAGGGGAACAAGCAGGGTATGTCCGGGTGGGTGCCATCCAGCCGGGAGTGGACCTCGCCTTCGGGGACCCAAACCTTACAGAGGACGCTTTGTGGCGAGAGGTGAACCTGCTTTTGCGGGAGGCAAGGAAGCAAAAATGTGAGTGGGTTGTGCTTCCTGAGGGGTTGGGGGTTGCCCGTTCTGATTTGAAGGCGCCCTTTTCAGTATGGGGCGAAAAGGGTCCTGGCATTGCCTTGATTTTGGGAGCCCAGAGGGAGGAAGGGAGTTCTTACTACCAAAGCGCCTTTGCCTACAGCACCGTCCCTTCCCCCAGATGGGCTTATATAGATAAGGTTCGTTTGGTCATCTTTGGCGAGTACGTTCCTTTCAGGGATTATCTGCCTTTTCTGGCTTCTTTTCGCCTTCCTTCGGGGGACTTGAAGCGCGGGGAGCGGGTGGGGACGTTGGAGATACAGGGGCATCGTGTTGGGGCACTGCTTTGTTTTGAGGCTCTTTTTGAGGAGGTGGCGCGGGCTCAAGCCCGGCAAGGATCCCGGGCGCTTGCGGTATTGAGCCTGGACGATTGGTACCAGGGGACAGGGGCAGTGGAGATGCTCAAGGCGGTTTCCATATTGAGGGCGGTGGAAAATCGCCTTCCGGTCGTTCGGTCGGCGCCTTTGGGGATAACGATGATTGTGGACCCGTATGGCAGGGTTCTGAAATCTGCACCCTTCGGTGAGTCCCGGTTGATTACCGCACTCATTCCGCTTCGGGAGTCATTTCCCTTCTGGTTGCGGGAAATTTTCCCTTATGGAGCACTTGGCTTCTTTTTGGTGTACCTGTGTTTGCCGTTTCGGCAGGTGAGAGAAGCGCCATTGTTTCAGCGCACTCGCTTGCGAAGGGGAGGATAGCCCCGCACGATTTTCTTGAGGGAGATGCCTGAAATCGCCCCTCGCTTGAAAGTGCCTTGTTGGAGGTGGAGGTGCTTGTTATGAAGAAGCCTGCCATCGCAGTGCCTCCTGACGAAGGGCATGATCCGCAAGGACGAGTGCGGTCATCGCCTCCACGATAGGCACGGCGCGAGGGAGCACACAAGGGTCGTGACGCCCCCTTCCCGTGAGGGTGGTGGGTTCTCCTTCCACGGTCACGGTACGCTGTTCTCTCATCACGGTAGAGGGGGGTTTGAATGCCACGCGGAAGTAAATCGTCTCACCGGTGCTGATGCCCCCCAGAACTCCTCCTGCTCTGTTGGTTCTCATTCGTATGTGTCCCTTCTCGTCTCTATAGAACTCATCGTTGTTTTGTAGCCCCGTGAGGTCCGTGCTGGCGAACCCCGCTCCAATTTCAAAGCCCTTAGCGGCGCCAATACTGAGCATCGCTTTTGCCAGGTCTGCTTCCAGTTTGTCAAAGATAGGGTCACCCCATCCCGCGGGGCAACCCCGTGCCACCCCTGTGATCACCCCCCCTAAAGAGTCCCCCTCCTTGCGGACGCGTTCAATCTCCGCTATCATTTTTTGGGCGGACTCGGGGTCAGGACAACGCACGGGCGATGCTTCTATCTCTTCAAAGGTTACGGTCTCCACGTCGGCGGACGCTACCACGTTCCCCACCTTGGAGACCCAGGCGAGGATTTCCACGCCATAGTTGTTACGGAGAAGCTTTTTGGCTATTGCCCCCCCAGCCACTCTCCCCACACTTTCTCGGGCACTGCTCCTGCCTCCCCCGCGCCAGTCATAGATTCCATATTTCTTATGATAGGTGAACTCCGCATGCCCTGGGCGGAACTTCGTTTTTATCTCCTCGTAGTGCTCGGGCTTCACGTCTTGATTCCATACAAGGAGGGCGATGGGAGTGCCTAGAGTTTTGCCTTCAAACACTCCGCTCAGGATTTCCACCTGGTCTGCTTCCTTCCGCTGGCTAACGATCTTGCTTTGTCCAGGGCGCCTGCGGTCCAGTTCGCTCTGGATGTCTTCTTGGGAGAGGGGGAGGTTGGGAGGACAGCCATCTACGACAACCCCCACTGCCCGCCCGTGGGATTCTCCAAAGGTGGTAATTCGGAAAAGGTGTCCAAAAGTGCTTGCCATACGGAAATCATACTTGACGGGAGCCTGTCCCCCACCGCTTTCTTAACTTTCTTAAAAAGACCCCCTTTCGGGAGAACTTTTGAGGGCTTTCTTCGTAATACTATGCAGGTAGGCACTGTGAGCGGTTCTAAGGAGGAAGTGATATGAGACGATGCATCGTTGTCGGAACGGTCCTTGTCTTCGCCCTTTCCGTCGCCTTGGCTCAAGTAGGTGGCGGGGGACGAGGCGGGGGCAGAGCAGGTGGACTCCAGGGCGGTATGGGAATGATGGGAGTGGGTCCCTTTGCGGGGATTGCCCTCCTCAATCGCCCGGACGTCCAACAGGAGTTGCAGATAACGGAGCAACAGCGCCAGCAGATCCAGGAGGCGATGAGGTCTCTTCGCCCCGCAGGTGGACCGGGGGGTGGTCCCGGTGGTCGCGCGGGTGGCGGGGGTGACCCCCAACAAGTAGATCAGCAAACTGCCGAGGTGGAGAAGACCATCAAGGGGATTCTCAGCGAAAGCCAGTATGCCCGATACCGGGAACTGCTGGCTCAGTGGCTGGGTGCTGAGGCTCTGGCACGCAAGGACTTTGCGGACGAGGTAGGTCTGACTTCGGATCAAAGACTGAAGATTCAGGAGATCCAAAGGCAAGCTCAGCAGAGGATTCGCGAGGAGATGCAATCGGCTCGCGAGGCTGGTGGGGACTTCCAGGCGATCCGTCAGCGAATAGAGCAAATTCGCCAGGAGACGCGCCAGCAAATCCTGAATCTGCTCACCCAGGAGCAGAAGGATAAATGGCAAAACATCCAGGGTAAGCCCTTCCAGTTCCAGCAGATTCGTCCGCCTTTCTAAAGCCCTCAAGTTGCCTTGATCGCCTCCTTTGAGGCGTGTTGGTTGTAATAGGGTGAACTCACCACTGGTGTGTTCGCCCTTTTTTCCGTGGGGCATTCAGGGAAACTTGAAGACAACTTAAGTTTATAAAGCTGGGCGCCTAAGCGGGTCCCGTGGGGTATCCTTCAAGGCTCTATGAAGTTGCATGAATATCAGGCTCGGGAACTTCTGGCGCGATATGGCGTCCCCGTCCCGGGTGGTGACGTGGCAGAGACTTCCCACGACGCAGAGCGAATTGCCACGCTTTATGGGGGGGCGGTGGTGGTGAAGGCACAGGTTTTGATGGGAGGGCGGGGGAAAGCAGGGGGGATCAGGCTTTGTCAAACCCCCGAGGAAGCGCGAAAGTCAGCTCAGGATATGTTAGGGAAGCGATTGGTTTCTCCCCAAAACCCCCAGGGGATGGTGGTGGAGAAAGTGTTAGTTGTGGAGAAATTGAACATTGAGCACGAGTACTATATCGCAGTTCTGGTAGATCGGTCTCAGCAAAGCGATGTGGTGATGGTTAGTCCTGAGGGGGGCGTGGACATTGAGGAAGTCGCTCGTGAGAAGCCAGAAGCCATTGCGAAGCTTTATGTGGATCCCAAATGGGGGATATGGGACTATGAGGTGCGAGCCCTCCTTCGTTCGTTGGGGGTAGAACGCGAGTTGTGGCGGGATTTTGTGGAGGTGATACGACGGGTTTACCGGGTTTTTGTGGAGAGCGATGCGACTTTAGTGGAAGTTAATCCGTGTGTGAAAACATCCGAGGGGAAGTTAGTCGCAGCGGATGCGAAGGTGATTCTGGACGACAACGCTTTGTATCGCCATCCGGAGTTCCGGGAACTCACGGAAGAAACGGCGGAGGACCCCCTGGAGGAACTCGCTTCCCGGAAGGGCATTGCCTATGTTCGCCTGGATGGCGAAATTGGGGTGATTGGAAACGGGGCAGGCTTGGTGATGCTGACCCTGGATGAGATAGTAAGGGCAGGGAAGAGGCCTGCAAATTTTTTAGACGTGGGCGGAGGTGCCCAGGCACCACGCGTGAAGGAGAGTGTGGAATTGGTTTTGAAGGATGAGCGGGTGAAAGCCCTGCTCATCAACATCTTCGGGGGGATCACCCGGGGAGATGAGGTGGCGCGGGGCATTGTGGATGCCCTTTCCGATATGGAAGTCAAAGTCCCCATCGTGGTCCGCATTGAGGGCACAAGGGCGGAAGAAGCAAAGAAAATCCTGGCGCAGGCAAACCTTGTCCCGGCAGAGACTATTGCGGAGGCGGCTGAGAAAGTGGCCCAACTCGTTTGAGGGGGAGGTGCATGAGGGCGAAAGGGTTTTCTCCCACACCCTCGCGCGTTCTTCCCACCTTGAGGGTGGGTTCTGCTGGGAGCGTCAGGGAACTAAGAGTTCCCAAAGTGCCTATCTATGCGCGCAAGCCAGGGATACACGAGCACAATGCCCGACGGGGGGATAGTGGTCCTTACTCACATTGCGTTCACTGTCTGCTAAGGGGGGCGAGGCACTAAAGCAAGCGAGATCCCTAAAGCAGAAGGGAAGGGGCGGGGTGTGATTGGGTTTGAGGTTGTCCGCGAATATCCTTCTCCCCGTGAGTAGGAAGTTTTGGGATCCCTCGTGCCCCTTAGGGGACTTTTGCTCTCTAAATGAGCATAGCAAAGAACATAGCAAAGAATGAGGGGGTAGGACGCCTTGAAGGGGGCTAGGGGGCTTTTGGGGAACTTTGGAGGCGGATTTTTACGGAAAAGAAAGAAAAAAAGCAGGAAGGACGGATTGGCATAGAGAAAAGGAAATTGCCGATTTTTCGGTCGGCCTATCCTGGCTCTTGCCATCTGCTTTTCATCCATCTTGTTCGGACGGAGAGGACAAAAAAGATGTTGAGAAGAAGACTCATTTTCGCTGTGATGGGACTGTTCTGCCTTGGGGGAATGGTGGTGGCTCAGATCACCAGCGACCATTTGCGCGACCTCACCTTTCGCTCCATAGGTCCTGCAGGGATGAGTGGCCGTATTGCGGACATTGATGTAGACCCCACGAACCCCCATATCGTTTACGTGGCGACTGCCTCGGGTGGGGTGTGGAAATCCACCAGTGGCGGGATTGAGTGGGAGCCGATTTTTGACGCCTACGGACCCCAGTCCATCGGAGACGTTACGGTGTCCCTTGCCGACCCGAACGTGGTGTGGGTGGGGACGGGGGAGAACAGCAATCGCAACAGTGTTGCCTGGGGGGATGGCGTTTATCTTTCCACCGATGGGGGGAGGACGTGGCGCAATGTGGGGCTCCGGGAGACTCAACAGATTGCTCGCATCGTCACCCATCCCACGGATCCCAAGATTGCCTGGGTGGCGGCGATAGGTCCGCTATGGGCACCCAGCGAGCATCGGGGCGTTTACAAGACCACGGACGGGGGACAAACGTGGCAGAAAGTCCTTTATACGGACGAGAACACGGGTGCCAGCGACCTCGTGATTGACCCCAGTAACCCGGACATCCTTTATGCGGGGATGTATGAGCGGAGGCGATACCCCTGGACGTTCCGTAGTGGAGGACCGAATGGTGGGATTTTCAAAAGCGTGGATGGGGGCAAAACGTGGAGGAAACTTACGAAAGGACTGCCCACGGGAGACACAGGGAAGATCGGATTGACCATTTATCCCAAGAATCCTCGCGTCCTCTATGCCATCATAGAGGCTCAAGGGGACCAGCGGGGCATTTACCGTTCCGATGATGCGGGGGAGTCCTGGGAACGGCGGGGGAATCACCAGACTCGTCCCTTTTACTATCACGAAATTGTCGTAGACCCTAATGATGAAAACCGCATTTATTCCGTTTCCACCCAGTTAATGCTCTCTACAGATGGGGGACGTACGTGGAATGCGATGCGCAATGCCATACACGTGGACTACCACGCGGTTTGGGTGAATCCCAAGGATTCCAATCATATATGGGTGGGGAATGACGGCGGAGCCGCGGTTTCTTATGATAGGGGGCGAACCTGGAGACATGCCCCCCTGCCCGTCAGCCAGTTCTATGCTGTTTGTGTGGATATGGCGATTCCCTATCACGTTTATGGGGGACTTCAAGACAATGGCAGTTGGGGAGGACCCTCCCTTTCTCGCAATCGGGCAGGTATCGGAAACTGGGAATGGTATCGCATCGGAGGGGGCGATGGCTTCCATGTTCAGGTGAACTGGTTAGACAATGTTACGATTTATGCAGAGAGCCAGGGTGGTGCTCTGGTTCGGAGGAATAAGAAGACAGGTGAAAGCAGGAGCCTGCGAGGCTTGTTACCGCCTGCTCCTCAAGGAAGCAGGTATCGCTTCAATTGGTCTTCGCCCATCGTGATGAGCCCACACAACCCAATGGTCATCTGGTTCGGGGGGAACTACCTGTTCAAGACTGTGGACGGCGGAGAGACCTGGCGACGCGTAAGCCCTGATTTGACCACGAATGACCCCGAAAAGCAAAAACCTATGGCGGGCTTGACCCAGGAGAACACGGGTGCGGAAACGCACTGCACCCTTATCACTATCAGTGAGTCTCCTGTGCGACCGGACGTCGTGTGGGTGGGCACTGATGACGGCTTGGTCCAACTCACCACGGATGGAGGGGTTACCTGGACCAACGTGACGGACAATATTCAGGGTGTTCCTAAGAACACGTGGGTAAGCCGGGTTACAGCGAGCAAGTTTAAATTAGAGAGATGTTATGTGTCCTTTGACGGGCACCGGACCGGTGATATGAAGCCCTACGTGTTTGTGACTGAGGATTTCGGGAAAACGTGGACCAACATAACGAATAACTTGCCCGATGGACACCCTGTGTACGTTATCAAAGAGGACCCCTACAACGAGAACTTACTCTATGTGGGGACCGAATTTGGGCTGTTTATCTCTCTGGATCGGGGGAAGAATTGGATCCCTTGGCGCAACAATTTGCCTATGGTGGCTGTCCATGACCTGGTGGTCCATCCTCGGGAAAAAGAATTGGTCCTGGGTACCCATGGTCGGGGAATTTGGATTGCCCCCGTTGAAGGTTTGCAGGGCCTTACTCCCGAAAACCTGGAGAAGGACTTCGTTTTGTTTGAGCCGGTTACTGCCTATCTGTGGGTGGCGGATGGCACCATTGGCTATGGTGATGGGCAGGGCTGGTTTTATGGGCAAAATCCTCCCTTTGGTGCCCGGATATGCTACTACCTCAAAAACGATGTGGAAGACCTTCGGTTAGAGGTTTTTGATGCGGACGGGCGGACCCTGCAGACCTTTCCAAACGCCCCCAAGACTGCTGGGATTCATATCCTCTATTGGAACCTGCGACAGTCAGCGCCCGGCAGGGGACCTGGCGGGGGTCAGCAGTTTCAGCAAGGCGGTCTGGTTGCGCCAGGGACCTATGCGGTCCGCCTTGAGGTGAAGGGGTCGGGGCAAACGGTAAAGCTCAGGGTGAAGCCAGACCCGCAGACCGAGCGATAACGCACTCTCCTTGCTGGCGCGCCTTCTTTTGCAGGGAAGAGAAGGGTGTAAGGTTGGGTGCCCCTTTTTGGAGAACCTTTTGGGATAATTACCTTGAGTCTTTACGCAACATAATATTTCTTATCAGACATATCTAAGGAAAGAAAAAAAGGGCAGGTTTGGGGGTGGGCTCGCCTGCTTGGGTTCCCGAAGGAATCAGGATGCGAGGGGCGCTTCGGGCAGAAGCGACTCTAACTCGGAGATCTTTGTCCTGCAGTGCTCCAGAGTTTCGTCAATTAAGCGGTCCACGCCTCGGGAGCGTTCCTTCAGGCGTCGGAGATAGACTGCCGCAAAAGCGCCTAATCCGACCGCGGCGGCGGTGAGCACCACGAGAAAAGTCCAATTGGGGCGGTGCGTGTCAGCCATTTCTTTTAATTGTTGGCAAAGGGGAGTCTTCCCTTCAGATGTCGTATCGTTTGCCATCGTCGTCTTCGGGGGGGCTTGCCAGGATGCGCTTGATGAAAGTAACCAATTCCATCGGGTTGAAGGGCTTCGTGAGGTACACGTCTGCTCCGAAGTGGTAGCCTTCAAAAACGTCTTTGTCCTGAGCTTTGGCAGTAAGCATCACTACCGGGATTTTTTGCAGGACGGGGTCTCGCCGGAGGGTTTTCAGCACTTCAAAACCGTCCATATAGGGCATCATCACGTCCAGAACCACCACGTCTGGCTTTTCTGACTTAATTTTGTCCAGCCCCTCTTTGCCGTCGTAGGCGGTGATGACCTGCCATCCCTGGCGTTCCAAGTTCACCTGGATGAGGCGCACAATACTGCGCTCATCGTCACAGACCAGAATTTTCACAGGCATTCGTCACATATCCTCCGCTTAGGAAGTCCTTTTATGGTACCCCAACTCTCAGGGATACTGCACAGACGGGTTCCGCTCACTCTTCCTCGTTCACTGCGTCCAGGATGGAGTCCAGGACGTAGATCCGGGCGCCCAGGCGTAGCCCGATGGCAAGGGCATCGCTGGGACGGCAGTCAATTTCTATGTGTTGGTCGCCCTGCTTGATGTGGAGTTTAGCGTAATAAGTGGAATTCCACAGGTCGTCAATCACCACCTTTTCCAGGACGCCATTCAGTCTTTGGAGGAGGGTGCAGGCGAGGTCGTGGGTCATAGGTCGCGGGACCTCCGTGCCTTCCAGGGCAAAGTGGATAGCCATGGCCTCATAAGGTCCGATGGCGATGGGCAAGCGTCGTCCCAGGTCGTCCTGCAGTTGGACGAAACGGTGCACGGTATTGCCGTCTTCCGCAGTATAGACGCCTTCCACCTCCACGGGCACAGGAGAGCCCGTGAATCCCCCACGCCCCAGTTCCTTGGGGAAGAATGGCGGGGGTTCGTCCAGGTCTTCCGGTTCTATGGGTTCGTATTCGTCAGCCATATCCACTCAGCACTATACTATCGCTTTGGTTTTTTGGACAACCTCGCGGAGGAACTCCCTGTTGGAGGGTGTTCGCTTCAGGAGCCGAATGAGTTGTTCGGTCGCTTCCACGTTGTCCTTCTGGTTTGCTAAGAGGCGGTGGAGTTGGTATACCGCTTCCAGTTCTTCTGGGTCGAAGAGTTTTTCTTCGGCGCGGGTGGAACTTCGCTTGACGTCAATGGCGGGCCAGATGCGCCGTTCCGCAAGGTCTCGGTCCAGGACCAGTTCCATATTTCCTGTTCCTTTAAATTCCTCAAAGATCTGGTCATCCATTTTACTCCCTGTGTCAATGAGGGCGGTGGCTATGATGGTAAGGCTCCCCCCTTCTTCAATATTCCGGGCGGAGCCGAAGAAGCGCCGTGGGCGATACATAGCGGCGGGGTCTAAGCCACCGCTAAGGGTCCGTCCGCTGGGGTTGACGGTGAGGTTGCTGGCGCGGGACATTCGGGTGATGCTGTCCAGGAGGACGACCACGTCTTTTTTCACTTCCACCAGTCGGCGCGCTTGCTGGAGGCACAATTCCGAGACCCGCATATGGTTCTCCGGTGGCTCGTCAAAGGTGCTGGAGATGACCTGCCCTTTCACCGAGCGACGCATATCGGTAACTTCTTCGGGTCTTTCGTCCACAAGAAGCACCATAATAAGGACCTCTGGGTGATTGATCTCTATGGAACGTGCGATGGTTTTCAAAAGGGTGGTCTTCCCTGCCTTGGGGGGAGAGACAATGAGCCCACGCTGTCCTTTGCCGATGGGGCAGATGAGGTCAATGATGCGGGCAGAGATGTTCTCCGGGGTGGTCTCCATCCGGATCCGTTTGTTGGGGAAAATAGGGGTGAGACGTTCAAAGTCGGGGCGATTTTTCACCACGTCTGATTCCGTGGCGAAGCCGTTTATGGATTCCACCCGAAGGAGTCCGTAATATTTTTCGCCTTCTTTTGGAGAGCGGACTTGCCCGAAAACAACGTCCCCCATCCTCAAGCCGAAGCGTCGGATTTGGGATTGGCTTACGTAGACGTCGTCAGGAGAGGGGGTGTAATCCTTTCGGCGAAGGAATCCCCACCCTTCAGGCATTATCTCCAGTACCCCGCTTCGGTACTCGGCTCCCTTGTCTTTGTTGGTTTCTATAAGCAAAGCCTCAATGACCTCGGAGCGAGTTACCCCGTTCACAGAGATCTTCAGTCGCTTGGCTTCTTTAACCAGATCTTCGTCGCTCATCTGGTCAAAGTGGGCATAATCAATTTCGGGTAGCATTTGAAGGTCCTCCTGGGAATGAGACAATTCACGGGGAGTTTCTTGTTGGGGCTTGGAACGCTTCCGCGCACGAGCAGAAGGCTCGGGTTCTGAACTACCAGGTTTCCGAAAGTGCATATTTCACCATCATTTATAGGAGTGGCATTTATCTTGAAAAGAGGGGGCAGGAACCGCCAAATATCCCAAACGGCCGAAAACAATAATAATTATACCATATTTTCGGCGTCCAGGTTATCTTCCTTCACCACAGCCAGGTAGGGTAGGTTCCGCCATTCCTCGTTTAAATCCAACCCGTATCCTACCACAAAAGCGTTGGGAATGGAGAAGCCCACGAAGTCTATGGGCACCTCCCCCCCATAAGCCTCCTCCTTCAGCAAGAGGGTCGCCACTTTGAGGCTTCGGGGTCCCCTCGCCTTTATCAGGTTCCATAAGTAGGCTAAGGTCGCCCCCGTATCCACCACGTCCTCCACTAAAAGGACGTCCCTCCCCCGGATGTCCTCCCCCAGGTCCAGACGAATCTCCACCGCGCCTGTGGGGCATTTGCCCTCATAGGTTCTGACCGCCATAAAGTCCACCGCGAAGCCGGGGCCCAATTCTCGCATTAAGTCGGAAAGGAACACAACCGCCCCCTTCAGCACCGCCACCAGCAGGGGTTTTTCATTGGGATAGGCGAGGCGAATCTCTTCAGCCAATTGCCTCACGCGCCTCTTGATCTGCTCTTCCGTGAGGAGGGTCTCCAGACGCATACCCTTCATTCCCATTCAATGGTGGCAGGGGGCTTGCTGGTCAGGTCATAAAGCACGCGGTTCACGCCGGGCACCTCATTCACGATTCTCGTGGCGACCCTTTCTAAGACTTCAAAGGGCACGGGGACGGCGCTGGCTGTCATAGCGTCCTCACTCGCTACAGCTCTCAGTACCACCGGGTATTCATAGGTTCGCTCGTCCCCCTGGACTCCCACGCTCCGTACGGTGAGCAAGGCGGCATACGATTGCCATATCTGGGGCGTGAGACCTGCTCGCTTCAGTTCTTCGCGCCAGATGGCATCAGCCTCCTGAACCAGACGCACCCGCTCTGGCGTAACCTCGCCCAGGATGCGCACCGCTAAGCCGGGGCCCGGAAACGGCTCGCGCTCAATCACTTCTTCCGGCAAGCCAAGTTGCCTCCCCACCGCCCTCACCTCGTCTTTGAAAAGCCACCGCAAGGGCTCAATGAGTTTTAACCGCATCCAGGAGGGGAGGGCGCCCACGTTGTGATGGGTCTTTATCCTCGCCGCGGTGGGCGACCCGCTTTCTATGACATCGGGATACAAAGTGCCCTGGGCGAGGAAGTCACAGCCTTTGAGTTCTCCCGCATGTTCCTCAAACACTTTCACAAAGGTTTCCCCTATCACCCGGCGCTTCTCTTCAGGGTCGGTGACCCCTCTCAAGGCTGAAAGGAATTCCTCCCTGGCGTCTATGGGCACAAACTCTGCGGGGATAAGGTGGGTAAAGGTTCTGATGACTTCTTCCGCTTCGTTCTTCCTAAGGAGTCCGTGGTCTACGAAGACACATCGCAGTTGCTTGCCGATGGCTTGGTAGCATAGCGCTGCGGTGACGGTGCTGTCCACCCCCCCAGAAACGGCGCAAAGGACTCTTCCCTTCCCCACTTCCCTGGCGATGGCTTCTATGCTGGTTTTTATGAAATTTTCGGGCGTCCAATCGCCGGAAAAGCCTGCCACCTCATAAAGGAATCTTCTCAGGATTTCTCGCCCATCTTCCGTGTGGCTAACCTCCGGGTGGAATTGGACGCCAAAGATGCCACGGTTTGGGTCCTCCATCCCTGCGATTTCAGCACGCTCTGTCCTGCCCGTGACGAGGAAGCCTGGAGGAGCCTCCTCCACGGTGTCGCCATGACTCATCCATACCTGCCCCTCTTTCTTGAGGATTCGGGATTGCTGAACAAGGGTCAGGAATTGCTTGCCATATTCCCGGTAGGCTGTGGGAACCACCTTTCCCCCTAACGCCTTCGCAATGAGTTGTTGCCCATAACAAATCCCAAGGACCGGCTTCCCGGCGAGCAGGAGTTTCGTGGGTATCGTGGGACTATCGGGTTCAAGCACACTGCGGGGTCCGCCGGAAAGGATGACGGCTCGGGCTTGATCCCACTTTTGGGGCAATTCCTCCGAGCACCACGAAACTATTTCCGTAAAGACCTTTTGTTCCCTGGCTCGGCGGGCGATGAGTTGCGTGTACTGCCCACCGAAGTCAACAACCAGAAGAAGTTCGTTTTTTGGAGTCTCGTCCATCCTGTGTGCTCGCGATGCTGTGTCATAATTGTCCCACATTTTTTGATGCCCGCGCATACACTCTATGCTTTTCAATGCTTGGGCTTTTCCTCTCTGTATTCTGAGGGGGAATTACGGGCTTTGTTGAGGAGCCTTGCAGGCTTGAGCACCGTGGGGGATGAGGAGACGTTGCGTGCTGAACCTTTTCCCGGGTGCCATATTTTTATTCAACTGGATCTCTCAGGGGAACCCCGACAGGTGAAAGTGAGCCTGCACACTCCCCCCCAAGCCATCATTCCCTTTGGCGTCTCTCCCCTGAACGAAGGGGAAACAGCCGTCCTGGCATTTGCCTGCTTCGGGAATGGGGTGGGCGAGGCGTTTTCTTTTGTGGGAACGGGTCCCTGGGCTCAAGCGGAGATGGGCAAGGTTGCTTTTGGGAGGATGAGTGCCTTTGCAAGGAGCATCCAGGCCTGCGAGGGAGAAGCAGAGGAGGCGGGCTTGGGGGAGCCAACTTCCTCTTTACTGACTCCCCTGCGAGGGGTGGTTTTAGATGTCCAGCATCTTGAAAACAGGCTCGCCTCTGTTCCGGTTACCCTTTTGGAAATCTGGGTTCCGGGGCTTCGGGTGCCATTGGTCTGCCCCGGGGAAGTATCGCCCGAGGTGGGAACTTTGGTCACCGCGCAAACGCTATTGGCAGGGGAGTTGTTTGAGGATTGAGCTGGGCTTATAAGTCATAATGCGTGTAATGCGTGACGTGAAGCCATCACCGAGGATTGCGGAAATTGCGGACAAAGTGTTTGCTGGGGAGCGGATAAGTAAGGAAGAGGGTGTTTTTCTGTTTCGGCATCCTGATATGCACGACCTTGCCACGCTTGCCCAGGCGCGCCGTCAACAGAAGGTCCCCGGAAAAGTAGTCACTTATGTGATCGGGCGAATCCTCAACTATACCAATGTCTGTTGGGTGCGATGCCGCTTTTGTGCGTTTTATCGCCCTCCCAGGCACTCCGAGGGATATTTGCTCTCTGATGAAGAGATCCTAACGAAGGTACAGGATACAGTAGACCGTGGAGGCACGGAGATCCTTTTCCAGGGAGGGCTTAATCCTGAGTTAAAAATTGATTATTTTGAGCGCATCTTTACAAAAATCCGCTCTCGGTTTCCCCAGGTGATCCTGCACGCTCTCAGCCCTGCAGAAATCATTTATATTGCTCACAGGAGCAAACTCACGCTAAGGGATTGCCTTTTGCGATTGAAGTCTGCAGGTCTCCATAGCATACCGGGGGCGGGCGGTGAAATATTAGTGGACCGCGTGCGAAAAATCATCGCTCCCTATAAAGACACCACCGAGGAGTGGCTTCATTGTATGAGAACCTCAGCGGAGTTAGGGATCCGCTCTACCGCGAGTATGATGTTCGGGCACGTGGAAACAATAGAGGATCGGGTGGAGCACCTTCAACGTTTGCGAGACCTTCAGGATGAGTGCGAGCCTTTCCGAGCCTTTATCACCTGGAGTTTTCAACCCGAAGAGACTCAACTTCCCATTGAACGCAAAGCCTCTGCCTGGGATTATTTGCGAACGCTTGCGGTTTCCCGCATCTTCCTGGATAACTTTGACCACTTCCAGGTCTCCTTCCTCACCCAGGGTCCCAAAATTGCTCAGATTGCTCTGAACTACGGTGCTAATGACTTCGGTTCCGTTATGATAGAAGAGAACGTGGTCTCTGCGGCAGGAAATAAGTTTATTGCGGATGCTGAGGAATATGAGCGCCTTATACGGAGTGCGGGCTACATCCCCAAACGGCGGAATACACGATACGAAATCCTTCCCGAACCCGTGGCGGAAAATAGACTTTCTTGGCTATGCTAATCGGGAGATGGAAGCCCCAGGAGAAATGTTCCTGATCAGTTCCTTCAGTAAGGGAATCATTTGCTGAGGTTTCAAGCGTTCGCTTTCCGCTTTTAAGAATAACACCCAACTGCCTGTATCTGATGTGCCTTCAAAAATCACCACATTCTTCCCATCAAGTTTCTTTGACTGGAAGGCCCCCCGATAATGACCAATTTTTTCCTCTTTGGGGGGTTCAGCAGAGTCTTTGCCCCCACCGGGGACTTTTTTAGAGTTTTCCTGGGGCGCCGGGGTGGGGGTGGTGGGACGGAGGGCGTTGATTTCCACAGAGATGGGGAAAGCGGGGTCAGTGGACACCAAGCGGAAAGGAAAACGGTAAGGGCGTTCCGTTGAATCGGGAGTCCAGGGTGGGATGAGCCTGAGGGTCAACGAGACCCTCCTTTCCGGGTCACGAATGACGACCAGATTGGAGGGGCGCTGGGATTCTTTATGGGCGGGATTTCCCTGCTTGGAACCCTCCTGAGACCCCGTCAGACCGATGCATCCGGTTAGTGCCAAAGTCTCAGCACACCACAAGACCCACCAAAGTCTACACATCACTTTCGCTCCGTGAAAAGTATAGCACACCCCTCTCTCCCTTGCCCACTTTTGGGCATAATAAGCCCCCATGGCGCGCCAACGGCTTCTAAGCGGAATGCAACCCACCCAGCCTATGCTCCACCTGGGAAACTATGAAGGAGCACTCCGCAACTGGGTCCGCCTCCAGGAGGATTACGACCTCTTCTGCTGTATCGTGGACTGGCACGCCTTGACCACGATGATCGAGCGAACGGAGGAGATCGCTTCCAACGCCCTTGGGATCGCCATAGATTATCTTTCTGCGGGCATTGACCCCGAACGCAGTGTGGTGTTCCGACAGTCAGAGGTCAAAGAGCACGCGGAACTCTATCTCCTGTTTAGTATGCTTACCCCTCTGGGATGGCTGGAGAGAGTACCAACGTACAAGGAAAAGCGAGAAGCCTTAGGAGCCGAGCCTCCCAGCCATGGCCTTCTAGGCTACCCCGTGCTTCAGGCGGCGGATATCCTTCTCTATAAACCTTTTGGGGTCCCCGTGGGGAAGGACCAATTACCTCACCTGGAACTCACCAGGGAGATTGCCCGGCGATTCAATCACCTGTTTGGGGAGACTTTTCCCGAGGTGGAAGCCATTCTCTCCGAAGTCCCCCTCCTTATGGGCACCGACGGGAGGAAAATGAGCAAAAGTTATGATAATGCCATTTACCTGGCGGACGACGAAAAGGTCACCGCAGAGAAGATTCGGCGGGCATTTACCGACCCTAAAAAGATCCACAAAAACGACCCGGGGCACCCGGAAGGGTGTGCGGTGTTCAGCCTCCACCAGGTGTACAACGCGGAGAAGGTGGGTGTCGTAGAAAAGGAGTGTCGGGCGGGCGAACGTGGGTGCGTGGATTGCAAAATGGAGTGCATCCAGGCGGTCAACAGTGCCCTTCAAGGGATCCGGAGCCGACGCCGAGAATTAGAAGGGGACCCGGGATATGTCCTGAGGGTCCTTCAAGACGGTGCCGAGCGGGCTCGCGCGGTGGCAAGCGAGACCCTCAAGGAGGTGCGTCAAAAGATGCACTTTCCCTAAGGTCCCAATCGGACCCCGCCCTTAGCACGCGTTTTGGTGTGAAATGAAAGACTCAATCAAAGCCATCTATTTTGACCTGGACGATACGCTTTGTGCTTATTGGGATGCCAGCAAAAAGGCACTGTGGCAAGCCCTGGAAGAGGCAAACTTGCCCGTAACCGTTGAGAGTGCCTTTGAGGCTTGGCGGTCCATCTTCCCCACCTTTTCCCGTGAAATAAAAACCCCACGATGGTATGAGCGTTATCTGGAATCGGGTGAACCCACCCGAACCGAGCATATGCGCCGAGCCCTAAAAAAATTAGGGATTCCTGACGAGACGCTGGCAGAAAATCTTTCTGAGAAATACGCGAAACTTCGCTCCCAGTATTTGTCCCTTTATCCCGATGTGCTCCCGGTGCTTACGGTATTGAAGGATGTTTTCTGGCTGGGTATTATCACGAATGGTCCTGCGGATGTCCAGCGAGAAGAGATACAGGTGCTCGGAATTGAGGATTTCTTCCGGGACATCCTCATAGAAGGTGAGGTGAAAGTGGGAAAACCTAACCTTCGCATCTTTGACCTGGCGTGCGAACACGCCGGGCACTCCCCCAGCGAAATGCTCTTTGTTGGGAATGCTTTTGAGCACGATGTCCAGGGAGCCAAAAGCGCCGGCTGGTACGCCATCTGGCTGAATCGCACCTTAGAGGAAAACCCCAACACCCAGCCTCAACCCGATGCCACCTTTACAAACCTCTACCAACTTCTGGATTGGCTGGGCTTCCCAGTGCCCGAAGGGGTAGAGCCTGCCCCTGCTCCACCCGTGGGGGATTGGCGGATCGCCCGTTGAGCTCCCAGCTCCACTTCTACCCAGGAACCTGCGAAGGGGATTCCTGTTTTTGGGTGATGGCTTCATAAAGATCAGGACGGCGCTCTTCCCACAAAGGCAGTTCATATTCAGAAGGGCGAATCACGACGTGCTTGTTTTGCGCCTCAGCAGGTTCTATGTCAGCGAAAAGAACTGCCTCCTCGGTGTGATCCGCTGAGGCGAGTATAGCCCCCGTGGGGCTGATGATTTTGCTCCGCCCGACAAAACGAAACCCCCTCTCTTCCCCTACCCTATTGGAAGCCGCGAAGAACACGCGGTTCTCCATTGCCCGCGTAGGGCAAACCCAGTCACTGTTCTTCTCTGCGGTCTGGGGCCAATTCGTGGGCAGGCAGAGGATTTCCGCTCCTTTCAGGGCAAGCGTCCGCGCACATTCCGGAAAACGGTTGTCAAAGCAGATGAGAATCCCCACTTTTCCATAGGGTGAGTCAAAGGGCTCTAGCTGGGTCCCCCGCTTCGCGAAGCGGTCTAAGCCTAAAAGGGGCAAGTGGGTCTTTCGGTAAACCCCAAGGATGCCCGAAGGCGTATAGAACACCGCAGAGTTATATAAGTCCCCGTCGCATCTCTCCGCAAACCCTACAATGGCGCCGCAATTCGTCCGGGCGCAAACATCCTCTACTCGGCGAAGATAGGGCGAATCCAGGGACACCGCAGACTCCCAAGCCTCCTCCCGACTGGAAAAACAGTAGCCCGTAAGAGACGCCTCCGGGAAGACGACGAGATGGGCTCCCCTCCGGGCGCAGTCGGCGATGTGCTCCGCTAGGCGCTCTGCATTCTCCTCAGGGCGCGCAAAAATGGGCGCCCATTGCACTACCGCTAAGCGAATCATCGGCTTTCTCCCTCCTCAGATTTGATCAGGCAAAGCGGGTCCCCTTCCCTAACCATTTTGCCTTCCTCCACGCAGAACTTCAAAAGGATGCCTGCAAGGGGGGATTCTATTTCGTTAAATACTTTCATCGCTTCTATAAGCCCTATCACCTGCCCCTCCGCCACGAAATCCCCCTCTTCCACAAAGGGGGGCTCCGTTGGGGAGGGACGGCGATAAAAGATGCCGGACATAGGGCTGGGAAGGGCGGTTCCCTTTTCCTCGAATGGGGGAGCAGAAACGCAAGGAGCAGAGGAAGGGAGAGGGTCCCGGCGCACCTCCACCCGAAAATCGCCTTCTTTCAGCATAAGCGCCCGAAGGTGATAACGGTCCAGAAGCGCAATCAACTGCTCAATTCTTTCCTTTAACTCCGACACGGGGCTATTATGCCACCAGGCTTGTCCTCAAAACTGGCGCGGACGGAGGGATTCGAACCCCCGACCCTCAGATCCGAAGTCTGATGCTCTATCCGCTGAGCTACGTCCGCTGGCACCTCTAATTTACCCCAGTGTACTCCAAATCGCCCCCAAATTACCCTCCCCCTGGGAATTGAGTACAGTGGTCCTATGCCTCGTTCCGGGAAGTTTCGCCCGCATTTCGGCTTCCAGAACACTCCCCGCGGGGTGAGACTTTATGGCGGGTGTGGGTGCTGGAGCCTTCCTCACCTGGTGCTGTTGGGGGCATTTCTTGGGTAGGGGGTGATCGGGGGATAACTCTCGGGAAGGTCTTTTCCAGGTACACTTAGGGCACGCCGGGGCGTGGCGCAGCCTGGTTAGCGCGCTTGCCTGGGGGGCAAGAGGTCGCCGGTTCAAATCCGGCCGCCCCGACCATCCCCCTTCCCTATGCCCAAAAGGTGCTATAAGGTAAAACTTCCACGAAATGAGCCCGAAAGAACGGAAGTTCTACCAAGCACTCCAGGATGTCTTCATCGGCGCCAAGATTGAAGGCGAAGGCGGTTTTGTTAATTTGATGAAAATAAAATCAAATTACTACCGCAAAATTGAGGATGTCCTTAAAAAAGATATTGAAGCGGCTCTAAAAAGCCACCCGAAATTTAGGGACGAACTTTTTGACAAGCTCTATTCCTTTTTTAGCCGCTATTTTACCGAAAGCGGCTCAATCTATTTCAATTCAACGCCCTTTCACAACAACATTTACGAAAAAGTTTATACCGACGAAAAAGATGTCATTCTCTTTTGGAAAACGCAAATGCTTTATTATGTCAAAACTGACCGGATTTTCAGAAGTTTGCCGATTGAGTTCGACGGCTTCAAGTTCTATTTTGACGCTTCAAAGATTGAGGCCAAGAAAGCAAATGAAAAACGCTCGCTTATCTTTGAATTAAGCAAAGTCCGCGAAGACGGGACGATTGTTTTTGCCGTTTCCTACTCCGAGAAAGGGACAAAAACAAAACAAGACGAAATATTAAAAGCCATAAAAAGAAAACGCATTGCGATTACCGAAGAACAATTAGAACGCGCTTTCAGGGTTTTTGAAAAGCAAAGCGAGGTGGATTTCTTTATCAATAAAAACGCCAAAGCATTTTTGCAGGAGCAATTTAAGTTGTGGAGTTATCAGTATTTCTGGGAAGGGGCAAAAGAATGGGGCTCGGACAGAGTCAATCAACTCCAAATCCTAAAAGACATTGCCTTCAAGATTATTGATTTTATCTCCCAGTTTGAAGACGAACTGATAAAAATCTGGAACAAGCCGAAGTTTGTTAAAAATTCAAACTATGTGATTACGCTGGACAGAATTGCGGATAAAAAACTGGTTGAAAAAATCAAGAAGCACAAAAACTTTTCAGAGCAAGTTAAAGAATGGAAAGAGTTGAGCATAGACAAAAACCACCCCAAAGCGCCAATTGATACAAAATATTTCAAGGATTTAGAACTTGAAATTTTAAATCAGTTTAATGATTTGGATAAATCTTTAGACGGCTGGCTGATAAAAAGTGAAAATTATCAGGCATTAAACACAATCCTGCCGAAATTTAAAGAAAAAGTGCAGACGATTTATATTGATCCGCCGTTTAATAAGGAAACCGATGCAGATTATCTTTACAATGTTAAATATAAGGATGCTACTTGGAATTCGCTATTAGAAAATCGTTTGAGGCTAGCTAAAGATTGTCTGGGTAAGGTTGGTAGTATTTTTGTTAAATGCGACTATAACGGAAGTATGCTGGTTAGGTTGTTAATGAACCAGGTTTTTGAGGGAGGTAATTTTTTAAGTGAGCTTATATGGAAAAGATTTACAGGGACAAAAATTCAATACCAAAGTTTTGCTTTAATTACCGATACAATTTATTCTTTCTCCAAGTCAGATAAATGGCTTTATAAGCAACAGTACGAGCCCTTTTCTGAAGATTATATTGCCCAATTCAAATACGAAGATAAAAAGGGTAAATACTTAATAAGAAATTTCTACTCTCCTGGAGATGGTCCTGCAAGAAAATTTTTTGGCAAGTTGGTTCCTCCGCCCAAGGGACACCATTGGCGAATTTCCCAAGAAAAAATAGATAAACTTATAGAACAGGACAGGATCGTTCTGGATAGAAATGGCTTTCCTAAATTAAAAATGTACCTTCATGAAGCAAAGGGGAAACCATACAACAATTTATTGACGCAATTTCATGTGGTTCAAGGGAGCTCGCGTGAATTCTGGGGATTCCCTACTCAAAACCCAGAAACTCTCCTACAACTTTTTATTAATTCAACTTCGGAAAAGGGAGACCTTGTCATGGACTTTTTCCTGGGTTCTAGTACCACAACAGCCGTAGCTCACAAATTAAATAGAAAATGGATTGGCGTGGAGATGGGAGAGCATTTTTACAGTGTAGCATTACCACGAATGAAAGAGGTTTTAGCTTCACAAGGCAATCACGAGCCTTGCGGTATTTCGAACGATGTTAACTGGCAAGGTGGCGGGTTTTTCAAATACTACGAACTTGAGCAATACGAGGAAGCGCTGGCAAATTGCAAATACGAAGATGGCGATTTATTTATCGTTCCGGGCAGAAGTCCTTATCAGGAATATGTCTTTATGAAAGACGAAAAAATGCTCAAAGCACTGGAGATTGATTATGAAAACAACAAAGTAAAAGTTGATTTAGACAAACTCTATCCGAATATAGACATTGCTGAAACTTTATCTAACCTTACGGGCAAATGGATTAAGAAAATCAGCGATGGTGAGGTGGAGTTTGAAGACGGAACAAAAATCAATATCAAAGATTTGGATTATAAACTCATTAAACCTTTAATTTGGTGGGAGTGATATGAAATTATACCTTCAAAACATCATAGACGATATTTCTTTTGAAAACTTGCCGGCAAAATGGCAAGGATTTGATTTTAGCCGGTTTTCAAAAGACAAGACGCTTTTTAGTTTTCAACAGGACGCATTGAAAAATGCCCTGAAAGGATTGTGGCTTTATTTTGTTGATAAGAAGCAAGATAAGCAAGATTTGTTTCACCTTTATCATCAGAATGGTTTAACTGAAAATTTGGATTACAACTTAAACCGCGAAAGAAAGTCAGCCAAATATCTTTTAGAATATCCTGACGATTATCCGGTTATAGAAAATAAAATTTCTTTTGCTCATTTTATCAACCGGATGAGTTTTTGGATGGCGACTGGCTCGGGTAAGACGCTGATTATCGTTAAACTGATTGAACTTTTAGGAAAACTTATTGCCGAAAAAGAATTGCCGGCGCGGGATATTCTTTTTTTGGCACACCGCGACGACCTTTTGGACCAATTTAAAGCACATGTTGAGGAGTTTAACAGCTTTAATTTTGATACAAAGATAAACCTTAAAAATTTGAGAGATTACGAGAGCGTCAAGCGTGAAAACGCCCTGCCGTTTGCCAAAAACGAAATTACCGTTTTTTATTACCGTTCCGATTTGATTTCTGACGAGCGCAAAGAAAAAATCGTCAATTTTCAAAACTATGACAATGGCGGGCGTTGGTATATTCTTTTGGACGAAGCGCACAAAGGCGACAAAGAAGACAGCAAGCGGCAGATTTTATATTCCATACTTTCCAGAAACGGATTTTTGTTTAACTTTTCTGCAACCTTTACCGACCTAAGGGACTTTGTAACTTGCGCTTTTAGATATAATCTCGCCGATTTTGTACAAGATGGATATGCCAAGCATATTTATGTGTCAGAACAAGATGTTACGGCTTTTAGGAGAGAAACTGATTTTTCAAAGCAGGAAAAACAAAAAATTGTTTTGAAAACTCTACTTCTTCTAACTTACATTAATAAAAATTTTGAAAAGATAAAAAGAATCCATAGGAGTTTTTATCATCGGCCATTGCTTTTAACACTGGTTAATTCTGTAAATAAACCGGATGCAGATTTGCAGTTATTTTTTGCTGAGTTAGAAAAAATTGCCAAAGAAGAGCCGAATCAAAGAATTTTTTCGCAGGCAATAGATGATTTAGTGAAGGAATTTTCTGCCGAGCCGGTTTTAAAATTTGAAGAAAACGAAAGAATAGTTTTGGATATTGGAGAACTTAAAAAGATAAGTTATAGAGACATTTTGCAATATGTGTTTAACTCCAAAAATCCTGGAGCAATAGAAATTTCTTTTCGGCCGTCTGATAAAAGCCAGGTGGCATTTAAATTAACCACTTCGGAGAGATTGTTTGCTTTGATTAAAACCGGCCAGATGCCAGAATGGCTTAAGGATGAATTAGGCCGATTTAACATCAATCATAGATTTGAAAATGAAGGATTTTTTGAAACATTAAATCGCGATGATTCAGATATTAATATCCTGATGGGTTCGCGGGCTTTTTACGAAGGATGGGATTCAAATAGGCCAAATATCATTTTGTTTGTGAATATTGGGGTTGGAGGTGACGCAAAAAAGTTTGTGTTGCAGTCAGTAGGCCGCGGGGTGCGAATAGAGCCGTTAAAAAACAAAAGGCGGCAACTTCAAAAATTACTTGTTACAAAAGAAGTAGATGAAATAACTTTTGACAAGTTAAAAGATTTAATTTTGCCGATTGAGAGTGTTTTTGTTTTTGGAACAAATGCAAACAATCTCAAAGAGATTATTGAAGCTTTAAAAAAGTCAGAGACAAAGAAAAGACTTGGCCAGTTTTTTGAGATTAACCCGGAGGCCGAAAAGCGCGAATTATTAGTTCCGGTATATAAGGATTCTGAAAAAATTATTGCTG
>CAZVXY010000006.1:0-170000 GCA_964631245.1 uncultured Fimbriimonadales bacterium | reverse complement strand
GCCGGACGCTTTACGAGCGTGAGAAGAGCCAGACCGCTCGGTCAATTCGTGCCTGCCAGGGGTATCCGATCACGATGCCAAGGGCTCGCCAGGAGATCCGGGAGCGCACGCGCCCGGTGCCGTCTCGGAAGTTAGCAACGGGTCCCGGCGCGGATACCTGGATGGTTGAATCGGTCGTAGAGGCGGTGCTTTGATGTACTACGACCCACGAGTTAGTGGTGAAGTTGAACATTTCAATGGTGAGCCCGAGGTTGCTCATATTGACACCTGATTCCAACAGGAAGTCCAGGCTTGTGACGGTGGAGGGGTTGCTCAATCGCCCTTCAATGACGATGCGCACAGGTGCCTCTGCACCACTGAGAACGATCCAGGGTCTCATCACCAGATAGAGGTCGTCGCTGTACCACAGATCTGCCAGTTCCCCTGAAAGCACCATCCCTCTTTCAAGCGAGTAGTTAGAGGGGAGAAGGGTTTCCAGAGGATTGACGAAGACTTCAAAACAGAAATTTGCCAGGTCATTCGGAGGGTTATCAAAGGTATCTATTTCTGTTTCATCATAAATCCCGTTGAAATCGCTGTCATAGTAAAAGAAGTCTTCGCTGGAGCCCAACGTGACTCCACTTCCGCTAAACACCGTCCAGAAATCCATTCGGAAGGGCGCATCAGGGTTTACGGGATACTGGAATTGCCGGAACTGTTGGGCGAAGTAGAATGCGCCGTCAGGGACGCTAACGTTCGCCTGGGCTACGTCAATGGTAACGACCACGGCTTCGTTGCTGTTGGGGGGTCTTGACAAGCCAAGTGCAGAAAGAGTCGCGATAGTGCCGAAGTCGGCAATATCCCCCACGAAGGCGCTGTTTCCTGCTCCGCGACCGGGAACGAAGGTGTCAAAGACTCGCCAGCGCATCAGCCAGGGCTCGTTCATATTTCGGAGCCAGGTGGTGAAGGCGAAGGTCATCCATTTCCACGTCGCTCCCCGCCCGATTTCCGCAAGCGTGATGTCGTCCAGGGCGCTGGGCATAGGGAACTCCGCTCCTGTCGCAAAGAGCGCGTTCAAGTCCTTGTTTTGGTAGGCGAGGACAGGCATATCCGTACCCCCGCCGTCCGATAGGGTTTGGACTTCCCCTAAGGGGACCAGTCGGGCTTGGACGGGCAATCGCATCCCGGTTATATCCTTTATGGTTCCGTTGGGCAATTGCACCTTTCCAAAAGCGACTACCATACTGCCGGTTGCCTGAAAACTGCCTGTGTGGGAGGGAGCCCCTTGAAGAACACTCAAAGGAGCGAGAGCGAAGACACTACTTATCAAAGCCAACATCTCATTGCCTCCTGAGATCCCGTTCCGGGTGCCTGCACATTTAATTAATTATACAGGGCACCGTTGGGACGTGACCAAAACTTAGAAGGCGCTCGGCGGAAAAAAGTTCGCTCCCCCGCTGGGGAAAACGGTTTTGGCAACCCTTGTGTAGACTTTAGTATTCATAATTGTAGATGCTATAGGGGTCCCACGTGGGGTCGGCAGACATTCTCATTAGGGCGAGTTGCCCCACGTGGTAGGCATCGTGGAGGGCGATGTAGTCTATGCCGGCGCTGAGGGGTTTGCCTTCGGAGGCACCGAGGGCTTTCTGCACGGCTTGGTCCCGCATAGATTTGACGAGCGCCACGAGGGCAGGGGTGGAGGTATCGGGGGCGCGGAAGCTCCCATATTCATAGGGTGTGCCTTCAGCGAGAGCGATGTAGGAGGCGTACACGTCGCAGAGATGTTCCAGGGTTTGGCGCGGGGTCATTCCGGAAGGGGTTAGGGACACATCCATAGCGGTTTCCGGGAATCCTTCTATCACGCCGAAGAGTTGATATCCGGAGTATTCCAGTGCCATTCGGAGAGTGTCGTCTGCCATAGGAGGAGTATATCCTGATAGCGTTTTCCCCGAAGGGTTTTGATGAGTGGAGCGGGTGGGGGATTAATCCACCTGTTCCCATTGACCCGTTTGGGCGCTCCGCTCGACGGCGTCTAAGACCTTTTGATTTGCCAGTCCGTCGTCAAAATTGGGGGAGGGATTTTCTCCCTGTGCCATTTTTTGGAAGCCGTCGGCGACGAGATGGGTGAAGGTATGTTCATATCCGATGATGTGCCCGGGGGGCCACCAGGCGGATAAGTAGGGGTGGCTTTTTTCTGTCACCTGGATTATCTTGAATCCTCGCTTGTCTTCGGGGTCTGAATTGTTGTAATACTCCAGTTCGTTCATTCTTTCCAGGTTGAACACGAGGGAGCCTTTGGAGCCGTTGATCTCAAAGCGGTTGTAGTTTTTTCTGCCCACGGCGAAACGCGAAGCCTCAAAGGTTCCGATAGCGCCGTTATGGAAGCGGGCTAAGAAGGCGCAGGCGTCATCCACGGTCACTTCTCCTTTTTGGTTAGCGCCTTTTGCGGATAGCCCTCCTTCTGTTTGAGCAAGAAGGGGTCTTTCCTTGATAAAGGTCTTCAAGCATCCCACAACTTCTTTTATTTCCCCCACCAGATACCGGGCAAGGTCAATGCTGTGAGCCGATATATCTCCCAGGGCGCCCGAGCCTGCAAACTTTTTTTGCAGTCGCCAGACCAAGGGGAAGTTCGGATCAGCGATCCAATCTTGCAGGTAGACACCACGGAAGTGATAGATTTCTCCGAGTTCACCGCTTTGGATCATTTTTTTGGCTAATGCTACCGCGGGGCAGAAGCGGTAATTATGGAAAAGAGCGTGGAAGACGCCTGCTTTCTTCACGGCGGAGTGCATCTCCCGGGCTTCCTGGAGGGTATTGGCTAAGGGTTTTTCACACCACACCATTTTTCCTGCCTGGGCGGCGGCAATAGAAATGGGTGCGTGGAGGTGTCCCGGGGTGGAAACGTCTATGAGGTCTATATCTTTTCGTTCTATCACCTTCCGCCAGTCTGTTTCGTATTCTTCCCACCCGTATTTTTCTGCTGCGGATTTGACAGCAGGTTCATTACGACCGCAGATGACCTTCAGTACCGGGGTCCACTCCAGGTCAAAAAAGCGTGGGGCTTGACGGTAGGCGTTGGAGTGCGCCTTACCCATAAATTGGTAGCCAATCAAGCCGATTCGGATTGTTCTTGCAGGCATCCATTTTTGGTTCGCCACTTTCTGGGTGAGTTCCTGCCTTTGGAGGAGGGAACGCGTGGGGGATATCTGGGGGTGAGGTTATGCGGCTTGGCGGAGGCACAATTTGCGGAAGATTGTCGTGAATGCCTGGACAACTGCGGGGTCAAACTGCTTCCCAACCTGAGATTGGATTTCGGTTAGGGCATCTTCTGGGGACCAGGCAGGCTTATAGGGTCGTTCGTGAGTCAGGGCATCAAACACATCAGCGACAGCTACAATTCTTCCGAAGAGGGGGATTTCCTCTTCTCGGAGTCCCCGAGGATAGCCTTTTCCGTCCCATCGCTCATGGTGAGAGAGGGCGATTCCCTCAGCCGCTTGGAGGAGCGGGGAGGTACTTCCCGAGAGGATACGGGCACCTATGTGGGTGTGAGTTTTCATCACTTCCCATTCTTCCTGGGTGAGTTTTCCCTTCCTGAGATATCAGAGAGCCCTAAGTCCAAAAGGATGAAGTTGACGGTGTTTGTCTCCATGGTTTCAAGTGCTTCCTTTCCATTCATAGCCACGAGGAGGGTCCAGTGTGGATAGGATGCCAGAGCGTGTTGAAGTATGCGAACATTAGGGGCATTGTCTTTCACATAGAGAATGGTTGCCGGATATTTGATGGCAAAAGGGGCGGCTCGTGGAGCATTGATGGCGTGGTGTTCTCCTTGCTTGGTAGCGTGTGCCTTGCGAAGTTCTATGTAGAACGTACTGCCTCCATGGGGTGCGGGCTTATACCCGATGTGCCCCAACATAGCTTCTACCAGACCTTTACTGAGCGCTAATCCCAACCCAGTGCCTTCTTGAGCATCTTCGGTGAGGCGAGAGAAGGGCACGAACAGCAAGTTTCTCCGGTTTGCGGGAATGCCGATGCCTGTGTCGGTGATCTCCAGGCGCATCATGTAGTTGGAAGGAGTGTAGGCGTTCACTTGGATGCGCCCTCCTTCAATGTTGTATTTCACGGCGTTAGATAAAAGATTGAGGACCACTTGAGAGAGACGCTGTCGGTCGGCTAAGACGGTTGCGTTTGGGTTTTCAAAGTTGATGGAGATGGTGATATTCTTTTCGGATGCCATTGGCCGGAGGAGGGATACAGCGCTTTCCACGACTTCCCTTAGGGGCACAGGCTCCAGGGAGAGGGGCATTCTTCCTGATTCTATTCTTGCAATGTCTAATACTTCATTGACAAGTTCTACTAAGTGGCGCCCTGCTTTGAGGATTTGCTCTATATGTTCGCGCTGTCGTGGTGTAGGGGATTCCATTTCCAGGAGTTGGGAGAATCCCAAAACGGAGTTAAGCGGTGTCCTCAGTTCATGGCTCATTCTTGACAGGAACTCGCTTTTTGCCTGGTTCGCTTCTTCTGCTTCTTCTGCTTCTTCCTTGGCACGTTGTCGCTCCTCATCGGCATGACTGAGCACTAAGGCGCAACCTCCTACGACTACGGCTAAAAGGGCTGTTGAGATGACAACAAATAGTCCTGTATTGATTTCTTCTTGGTACCATCCAAGCTGCTTGCCCTTAAGGGTTAGCCATCCTATCCCTGAGGGAATGAAGGCGGAGGCGATCATTAGTCTTTGGGCAGCGTATCCGCAAGGGTTGTTCGCCAAAACGGCCTGCATAATCCCTTTGTAGGGGGGACTGCAAAGAAACGCGAGAGACGTTAGAAGAAAACAGAGGCCTGTATTGAGCGCCATTGGGATCGTTGTTGCCATACGAGTTACAGCGTGGGCATTGTAGGCGTAGCCTATCAACGTTAACAATGCTATGAGCGCAGTGATAAAGGCGAAGAGTTCACTTGGATAAAATCCACGAGTGGTTTTCCCTGCCCATAGTATGGCAAGTGATAGGAACAGAAATCCTATCGCCGTATTGGGTGCCATGCGATTTGGAATCTCTTGAGCCTCTAACTGTGCTGAGAATAACTGCTTGTCTATTCCAGGGTCCACTCCCATAATATAAGAAATCAAACGCAGAATGCTTATGAAGGCTACGACGAATGCGATGGAGTGTACTGCGCCGAGCCACCTTTCTCCCTTGTTTGGGCGGTTCATAAGTGCGATGGCGATGGTCAGCAGAAGAAAACAAATGGCGGTCACTGGGTTCATGGGGACGGCGTTGGGGATGAAGGCTCGGAGGTAAGGGTTGTTGGTGCCCCAACCCACGAGGGAAAGGAGAGCTATGAGAGCGGTGGTGGATAGCGAGACCGCGATGAAAGGGCGTGGTTGATCGTATTCGGCGGAGGAGCCTCGTCGGGATGATTCCTGGAATTTCTTTTTTTGCCCATCGTTCTTCCTGGCGGTACCCTGTAAAGGAGATCAGATTTATTTTCGGCTTTTAGCAGGGAAAAGTTAACGGGGTGTCTTGCTATGGGGGTGGGGTAGGAGCCCCGCGTTTGGGCGCTTCATCCGCCATAATACAGGGCGGTGATACAGTTCCAAGACGTCTGCGTCCACTATGAGGGCAAGATAATCGGACTGGATTCCGTGAACCTCACCATTGAGCAGGGGGAATTTGTGTTTTTGCTCGGCGCCACAGGCTCCGGAAAGTCCACGATGCTTCGGCTGATTATCCGCGAAATTATCCCCACAAGGGGGCGGGTGACCTGGCGAGGGCGAGACCTGGCGACCTTAACAGGGAACCAGGTACCCCAGTTGCGGAGACAGATCGGTTTTGTTCCCCAGGACATAAGCCTTTTGCCCAATAAGACCGTATATGAGAATTTGAGTTATGCTATGCGTGCGGTGGGGCACACCCGCAGGGAAGTCCGGGATAAAGTGCCGAAGATGTTAGAGCGTTTTGGGGTGTTGCATCGTGCGGAGGCGTTCCCTTCGGAACTCTCGGGCGGGGAACAACAGCGCGTTGCGATCGCACGTGCCCTCATTAATAATCCTGCGGTTTTGCTGGCTGATGAACCCACAGGGCATCTGGACCCCGATACCAGTGCCGATATATTAAATGTGTTAGATCAGATAAACCTGAGAGGCACTACGGTGATTATGGCGACTCACGACATCCCGACCGTGCGCCTCCTCACCAGGCGAGTGGTCCGCTTGGAAGGGGGGCGGGTCGTTTCGGATACCATAGGATTGGAGAGCAATGTGGGATCGCTTTGAGTTCATTCTGGAGGAGGCTCTCGTCGCCCTTCGGCGGAACGGTATGATGACGGTTTCTGCCGTCAATACCACCGCCATTGCCCTCTTTATCTTTGGCGGGCTTCTCACCACTTATCTCACCCTTGTCAATTATCTGGAAGGATTGCAAAGCGAGTTTACTATCAAGTTTTCCGTTACGCCCGGGCTAAGCAGGGGGGAAATCCAGGAAATGGCTGAGGAACTCAGGCGCATAGATGGAATTTCCGATGTCACTTTTCTTCCCAAAGAGGCGGAATGGGAGAAGTACATCAAGAAACTGAAACTAGAGCGAATTGCCCAGGATTTGCCGAATACCCTTCCCGACCAATTTATGATTACGCTCTCCTCTCTGGATAAAGCGGAAACGGTGAAACAGGAAATCCGGAAGCATCCCCACTTCCTCCAGAAGGATGGCTTTCGGGAAGCACGGGAGGAGCGCGAGCGCGTACGATCGCTCCTTCATTTCATCACGAGCGTGGGGGGGATTTTGACCCTCGTGGGCCTTTTCACCGCAGGCACTTTGATTTATAACACTATCCACCTCACGGTTCTGGCGCGCCAGCGAGAATTGCGGACGATGGCACTCGTGGGGGCTTCTCGTGCCACGTTGCAGTTGCCCCTTATAGTGGAGGGGGCGCTTCAGGGGCTTCTGGGGGGGGGCCTCGCGGGGGGAGTTCTTTGGCTACTTTCGTCACTTGTTGGACCCGAATGGGAGAGATTTTTCCGCGTAGAATTCGTGCCCCAGGGGGTTGTTTTGCTCCTCGTCGTTTGTCTGGCGGGGGTTGCCCTGGGTATACTGAGTGCGGGTTTCTCCGTGAGGAGATACCTTGCCTTGGGCATTCGCCCTGGGACTCATCCCGCGAGGTAGGAGATGGAGATGATGAGGAAGGGTCATCTATGGGTCATTCTCCTTCTATGTATTGCCATTGTGGCGGGGGCTCAGCAATCTAAGAAGGAAGAGTTGGAGCGTAAGCGCGCCCAACTCTCAAAAGAAAAGGGGCGTCTCCAGTCAAAACTGATTCGGACTCGGCGTGCCACGGAAGACGTCTTGCGAGACATTAAACGTGTAGACCTTCTCCTCACCCAAGCGCGAATAGACCTGGAAGAAACGAACCGAAGTTTGCGAATGGCACGGGAGGAACAAAAGCGATTAGCGGAGGACCTGGAGCGCCTCACGGCGGAACTCAACGAGAAAAAACAGCGCGTTGCGGAGCGCATTCGGGTGCTTTATCTTAACGAGCAGAGCGCGGGAGTTATGTTTTTGCTGGAATCGGAGTCCCTTCAGGATGCTGCGGATCGCGCCTATGTGATGCAGAAGATAGCCGAGGCAGATCAAATTCTGTTTGAGGATTTGAAGAGCACGCGCCAGGAAGTCAACGATCAGAAGTGGCGGATGGACCAGGTGGTGGCGCGGATTCAAAACCTTCGCTATCAGAAGTTATTGCGCACCGAGGCTTTAAACCGACACAAGGAAGAAAAGCGGGGATACTTACGGGAACTCCAGAGCACCGAACGAGCCCTGGAGATCCAGTTGGACGAACTGGAGAGAGAGAGCCAGCGGATTGAAGCGGAACTTCGTGCTTATTACAAAACTTCTTCGGGTGTGCCGGTGTGGCGGGGGAAGTTTCTCCAGCCAGTCCCCGGGCGGATCGGGAGTGGTTTTGGAATGAGGCGTCATCCCATTTTAGGTGGTTACAGGATGCATAACGGCGTGGACATTTCTGCGGGCTATGGGACCCCTATAAAGGCGGCAGGCGATGGCAAGGTCATTTATGCAGGATATAGAGGGGGATACGGAAACTGTGTGATCCTTGACCACGGGGGCGGAGTTGCGACGCTCTATGCGCACTGTTCGCGCCTTTATGTCTCAGAAGGTCAGTTTGTCAAGCAAGGGGATATTATCGCCGCGGTGGGCTCTACGGGGCTTTCCACAGGTCCTCACCTTCACTGGGAGGTGCGGGTCAACGGTCGCCCTGTGAATCCATTGGGGAGGTAGGCACTTAGGGGGCCTCCTGAAGGTTTAAGGGATTTCAGAAATCTCTGAAACCTTTTGCAATATCAGGTATAAAAAGGGCTATGGGGACTCCCCGTATCCGGCCCTGGGAAGCCACCGGCAGAGAAAAGCGAGAGCACGTGCAAGCCCTGTTTTCCCGTATCGCCCGTGTGTACGACTTTATGAACTCCGTGCTCTCTTTTCGGCTTCACCGAAGGTGGCGTGCCTATGCGGTGGACCTTTTAGGGTTAACGGGAGGGGAGATTGTGGCGGACGTGTGTACGGGCACGGGCGATTTCGCTTTTCCTTTGTTCAAGCGAGTGGGGAAGGAGGGGAGAGTGCTGGGCGTGGACTTTTGCCTTCCTATGCTTCAGATCTCCCAGAAGAAAAGAGCTCCTATGATGCCCCTTCTTGGGGACGCTTGCGCTTTGCCCTTGCGGTCGCTAAGTGTGGACGCGGTGGCGGTGGGGTGGGGATTGAGAAATGTGGCGGACCTTCGGGGAGCGTTGGAAGAAATCTTTCGGGTGCTCAAGGTGGGGGGGCGGTTTGTTTCTCTGGACACCGCAGTGCCGAGGAATGCTCTTGTTCGCGGTTTTTGGTTTTTGATGGGACGGTGCCTCATCCCCTTTTTAGGATGGCTGGTGGGGAAGAAAGAAGAATACGCGTATCTTCCCCGAACGACCCAGCACTGGACCTCGCGAGAGGAACTTTCCATTATGATGAGAGAGGTTGGGTTTGTCAATGTGACTTACAGGGACCTGTTTTTTGGAATGATTTGTGTGCATAGAGGAGAGAAGAGGTGAAGTTGGCTCCGAATTTCTACATTGATGCGGTGCGTGAGGTCATTGGCGAGGATTTTGCGGATCAGCTCATTGTGGATTTGCAGAACACAGAGGTGCAAATCCAGGAGCGTCTATCTTCGCGCTCAAAGATCGCTACTCAGATTTCGGAACACGTTCTTTTGGCAGGGGGAAAGCGCCTTCGTCCCCTTGCGGTGATTGCCTGTGCCCGTGCGGGTCCCAGGTTTCCCTCTGCGCGGGTGTACCGAATTGCGGCGAGTGTGGAGATGATTCATATGGCGACCCTCATCCACGATGACGTGATTGACGGCGCGCCCGTGCGTCGAGGGTTGCCCACTCCTGCAATGCTGTGGGGGAACACGGCTGCTATCCTTGCGGGAGACGTTTTGCTTTCCAAGGCGATGCAAGCCCTTGCGGAAGATGGAGATCTGCGTTTGATTTTCACTGCGGCGCGGGCTGTGGGGGATATGGCAGAGGGGGAAGTTCGTGAAACCGAATCGCGCGGGAACTATGACATAAGCGTTGAGGAGCATCTGGAGACCCTGAGACTCAAAACCGCTTCTTTCCTTTCGGCGTGTTGTCGGATGGGGGCGATCCTTGGCGATTGTGAGCCTTCCTCACAAGAAGCACTTGCAGAATATGGGGCAAACCTGGGGTTGGCTTTTCAAATCATAGATGACCTCCTTGATTTCGCAGGTGATACCAGGCTTACGGGCAAGCCGAAAGCCACCGATTTCCGTGAAGGTATTCCCACTCTCCCGCTCCTTCTCCTTCGTCAGGGACTGAGCGATAGCGAGCACGCCTACATTCGGAAGATTTTTGGTAACGGTGTGTCTGATGAAGACGCGGAAAGGGTATGCGTTTGGATACACGAACGGGGCGTGGCGCAGGATGCTATTAATTTCGCAAGGTCTTTTGCGGAGCGCGCCTTGAAGGCTATTGAGCCACTCTCCCATTCTCAGGCGCGCCGGGCTCTGGAAGCCCTCACGGATTTTGTGATTCGTCGCACATCGTGAAGCGCTATCGTCTTTACATTTTTGATATGGATGGGGTGCTCTACCGGGGGCGCCAGGTGATACCGGGCGCGGTAGAGGTCCTTCACAAGTTGCGAGAAGGGGGAAGGCACATTCTGTTTTTCACCAATAATTCTTCAGGCACGCGAGAGTACTTTGCCGACAGGTTGCGCCAGATGGGTTTTGATGCGGAGCCTCAAGAAGTGCTCGCGACTGCCTATGGGTCTGCCAGGTACATCAAGAGTCAGTCGTCCTCGCGTCCTTGTGTCTACGTGGTGGGCGAAAGCGGGTTGGAGGAGGAACTGCGCCGAGTGGGGGCAGAGGTGATTTCTCCTGGAGGTCGGGCAGAATGGGTGGTGGTGGGGATTTGCTGGCGATTTACGTATGCCCTTCTGGATGAGGCTCAGTGGCAAATCCGCCAGGGGGCACGCTTTGTGGCAACTAATTTGGATGCCGTGTACCCCGATGAAGAGGGCCGCCTGCGTCCGGGCGCGGGTTCTATGGTGTCCGCGATAGCGACCGCATCGGGCAAGCAACCGGAGGTGGTCATCGGTAAGCCCGAAACCTGGCTATTGGAAATGGCACTTAGAGAATGGAAGGCGTCTCCTCAAGAAGTGCTCTTCGTGGGAGACCGCCTGGACACCGATATAGAATGTGGCAATCGGCTCGGCTGTGACACGGCGCTCGTCCTTACGGGGGTGACCACCGAAGGGGAGGCACAAAAGGGTAGTGCCCGTCCCACTTTTGTTCTTTCTTCGCTCAGCGATCTCTTGTAAAGCCTGCTAAAGAAAGGTTTTACCGGGCGACATACACCTTGAAACTGTATGTTAGCCTCTTTTCCTCTCCGGGCTTTATGCTAAGAGACCATTCAATTTTTTGTTGAGGATTGATGGCGCGAAGAGTGGTAGCAATGGTGGTCACTTTCCCCGAGTTATCTGCTTGTACATCAGAGCCGGTCAAAAATTTCCGCACCTCTAACCTTATATCTTCTGATTTGAAGCTCTTGATTTGGATGGTTCCGCGCACCGTAACCAGGTCATAACTCACCCCTTCGGCCTCTAAGGCATTTCTCTGGCGTGCTATCTCCTCTTCCATTCCTTCGGCGCGCACATCTAAAGCTTTTGAAAGCTTGAGGGTTACATCCCCTCCCGCACTGGTGTACGAGAGTGTGTCTTGCCCCATCACTTCACCGCCTTTGAGGATGGTGGCTATTGCGGTCGTGAGGGGTTGGGCGGAGGTGTTCTTAAATCTTATGGTGTGCCACACGTCGTTGGGCTCTTCGGGCAGGGCGCCACGACCTCTTTGCAGGGTATCCCCGAAAACCGTTTCGTAAATGTGTTGGTATTCAGATTCAGAGCCCAACAACACGTAATAAGCACGGTCCCCTTTTTTGAGGGTTACGTTCTTCAGAAGGTAAATGAAAAGGTCCTCCACGGGCATCCCCGGGATGGGGGCAGGCATTTCCCCCTCCAATGCCCTTGCTCTTTGCATAGCAAGCCCCCCTCCTCTGCCTACCATTCCTGCGTCCTGAGGTACTCCAAAGGATAACAGCGCACTCACGAACTGGTCTAATGACTGCCCGGAAGTAAGGGGATCTAACAGGCTAAGGGAAGGCAAATTGGGGAAGCCGGTTACCAGACGTATATCTGCTTGTTGAAGGTCTGCCAGGTCGTTCAAGAGGGTTGCCTTGGCGACTAATCGGAGACGCTTGGCATCAGTAATATCCACGGAATACGCAGGCGCCCAGGTCATCCCTCGCTCCATACTCAGGATGAACAGTTTCCCTGGCTTGGTAACTTCCACGCTCACTCGCAGTAGGGAAGTCTGCACCTTCCGAACCGTTCGCCAGATCAGCGCCCCTTCGGGGGATGCCACCTCTACAATTGCAGACTTCATCAGCGCTCTCTGGCTTTGAGGGCTTTCACTGATTATTGCGAAGGGTCCTGCCATTCCGAGCAAAGTTCCTGACAGAACGCGCTTGTCAGATAAGAAAAATTCCAGTTTCTTCCCCACATTGGCATTCAGTATCTCGTCTAAAGAGTTTGCGGGTACCTCCGTCTCGGTGGTGGTCCTGATTTGCTCCGCTGATTTCAACCTCACGCCTTCGGAGGGAAATAGCCAGAGGGTGCCGTGGACCACGGGGGGCAGGGCTTCTATCAAGAGGTCCCCACTTTGGGTGGCGGGCACTTCTCGCGTGACCACTGCGTAACCGTTTTTGAAAAGCGAAGCAGAAGCAATGCGGGGGGGCACGGGTTCTTTGCTTCCTTGATTCTCAAGAACCGGGAACAGGCTCTTTTCTAAGCTTGCTGAGAACACTACAGGGGAAAGGAGCAACCAGGCAGTTATATACATATTCGTGCCTCCACGTCCGCTCTTTTAGTATACATCACCGGCGGGAAGAAACCCGTGGGGAAGGAAGCCAAACACGTTTTAGGGTATTTCCGCCCCATTCCCTCAAAAGCCCATCCCCACGACCAGGGCGCTCTGCCTTCCAGAACGGCTTCCAACAAAGAGGAACAGGTGCTTGGCTATTTCCACCGATGTTCCATAGTTCCAGCCCTTCCCATCGTATTCCACCACCATTGCGAGGGAGGGAGTGAGCGGAGCGGAAAAGGAAGCAAACCCATCCTTGAAGCGAGCAGAACCCCACCCGCCTGAAAAATAAACCTCCCCGTGCCTGTAAGTGAAGGCTGTGAAATAACTTCGCGTCTTTCCCCCCAGCGTGCGCACGGTGCCAGTCGTGTTGAGGTCCTGGACGCCGATACACGCTCGCCAGAGTTCCCCGGGGATGGGAATCTGCCCCTGAAGGTTGATGGAAACAGGAAGCCCCCCGTGGAGAAAAGCAACGCCAACGTTCAGCAGGTGATCTCCCATTCGCACGCCGGTAAGAGCCCACCCGTGTCCGTTGACGAGGTCCGCAGATTCTCCCACGCGTTCCCACCCTCGTGGAAAGCGGAATGTTTCGTCAACACTCAACCCTCCAATGCCAAAGACCGCCTTTCGCTCATTGATCAAGGCGCCCACAGGCGTGGAAAAAGCAAGTACCCCCTTTCCTCCCACCGAGCCATCAAACCTCACGGGAACACACGAACCCGCAAGGCTGGAAGGTCCCCGGAATTGCACATAACGATCCTGCGCCACAGAATATGAGGTAAGGAGCACCGGGAGTATAAGCGCCGTGAGTTCAGAGCGCGTAGGGAGGCGCATTTCCCGGCTTCCATTTGATACTGCATCCCACACTCGGCTTCTGGGTTTCTGAGGGTATCTCTCCCTGCAGGACTGCATCCAGGGCGCGCCTCAGGTCTGCTCCGTTGACGGGGAGATTGTTCTTAGGTCGGCTATCATCCAGTTGGCCGCGATAGACCAGGCGTCGCGCGCTATCAAAGACAAAGATGTCCGGGGTGCAGGCGGCCCGGTAGGCTTTGGCGACTTCCTGCGTCTCATCAAAAAGGTAGGGGAATTTCCAGCCCCACTCTTCCGCTTTGAGTTTCATATTTTCTGGAGAATCATCGGGGTATTGCTCCACGTCGTTAGAATTGATCGCCACAAAAGCAACGCCCTTGGCCTGGTATTCCTCTGCAATCCGCGCTATTTCATCTTTCACGTGGACCACGTAAGGGCAGTGATTGCAGGCGAAAATTACGACAAGTGCCTTCGCTTCCTTGAAATCGTCCCGCTTGACGATTTGCCCTGTGAGCGGATTGAGCAGGGCGAAGTCAGGAGCCTCGCTACCCAGAGGCAAAAGCATCGTGGAAGTTGCTGACATAGGTTCCTCCTGTTTAAAGTTTACCCGATAGAGGACCTGCCGATTAAAGGAGGGGGATGCCTTTTCTCACATCCCTAAGGGAAAAAGCAATTCACGGCTCGGAGGTTGCCTCAAGCCCCGTCATCAGGCGCATTAGGCGTTCCTCGGTGGCGTCTTCTCGGGAGAGTTCTCCCACCACCCGCCCCTGGCGAAGCACCAGGATGCGATGGGCTACCGCAAGGAGTTCCGGTAGGTCACTGGAAATCATCAGAATTGCCTTGCCTTCCTTTGTCAGTGAGCCTAACAAGGAATGCACTTCTGCCCGTGCCCCTACATCCACCCCGCGTGTTGGCTCATCCACGATGAGGACCTGGCATTCCCCCGCAAGCCCTTTCCCAAGAACGATCTTTTGCTGATTTCCACCCGAGAACGTGGATACTATTCGGTCGGGCTGAAGGGGGTGAATATGCAAGCGGGAGAAATATCTTTCACCCAGCGCCCTTTCCTTTTGACGAGAAATCATCCCTGCTCGCGAGAGACGCGGAAGAATGGGCAGGGATAGGTTAGCTATTGCAGACAAGTGAAGCACTAATCCGTGACGCTGCCGATCTTCAGGAACAAGGGCAATGCCGAGCCGAAGTGCCTCCGAAGGGCTTGCGGGTTTTACGGGCTTTCCAAAAAGGAGTATCTCGCCAGTATGGTCCCTGCCCAAACCATATAAAGCCTTCGCAATCTCTGTGCGCCCTGACCCCACCAAGCCCGCGAGACCAAGGATCTCCCCTCGGTATAAACAAAACGAAATGCCGTGGAATTTTCCCGGACTGGAGAGATTCCTTACTTCTAAGGCGATCTCCCTTCTTTCCTTTCGTGGAAGGACCTCTCCGCTTCCTATTTCTCGCCCAACCATCTTCCTTACCAGAGTCTCTTTATCTGCCTCTTTCACGGGCATTGTTGCCACCACTTCGCCGTCGCGGAGCACGGTAATAGAATCGCACAACTCAAAAACCTCCTCCAGCCGATGGGTGATGTAAAGGACGGTAACCCCTTGTGCCGTTAGGTCCCGGATGACTCCGAACAACCTCAGCGACTCTGCCAGGGTGAGACTGCTGGTTGGCTCGTCAAAAATCAGCAGGCGTGCCCCCCTCCATAAAGCGGTCGCGATTTGCACCAGTTGCCGTTGGCTCAAAGGGAGGTCGCCTAATAGAGTGCGTGGGTTTATGTTGGCACCCACCAGAGAAAGAGCCTCTTCTGCGCGCGCCAGCATCGCTCGCTTGTCAAGGAAAATGCCTTTCCTTGGTAGGTTATGAAGACAGATGTTTTCTGCAACACTCAGATTAGAACACGCTATCAGTTCTTGATGGACCATACTCACGCCCTTGCTGAGGGCGCTCTTGGGCGAAGAAAAAACCACCCTTTCACCATTCAGAAAGATCTCCCCCTCGTCCGGACTGTGAATCCCAGCCAGAATTTTTCCTAAAGTGCTTTTCCCCGCACCGTTTTCTCCCACCACCGCTCGGCATTCCCCACCCGAGACCTTTAAATCCACCCCCCGAAGCGCCCAAACACCCGGAAAGTGTTTGCTCAGATTGCGAACCTCAAGCACGGCAGACCCATTATCCCCGAGAGAGCACCCTCCTATCCATTCCCTCCGTATACCTCCCTCTCCCGGCACTCCAAAATCGCTCCCCTACCCTCCGCGTACCGTATCCTTGGAAGCTGTAGAGAGAGGAGGATAGGATAAACTTCAGGAGGAACAGCGGGGTCTTGAGCGTGCGGAGGTGCTGGAGGTTGAAGAGTTTGTGCCTATGAATCGGACCTATCGCTACCAGGCGATTGACAGGGCGGGACGTTTGCAGACGGGCACTCTGCAGGCGGACAGCCTTTTGAGCGCCCAGCACTGGCTCCAGGCACTGGGGCTTCTGGTACAGCACTTAGTGGAGGTCCTCCTTCCCCCGAAGCTCCAGGTAAAGCCACCAGGGTGCTACGGTCACGTGCCCCTTGGGTTAGGCGAGGGTTGTGGTAGCGGGCAAGGGTGAGCGACCGAGCCCTGTCGCTTACGTTTGCGCTGTTAGCGAGCTATTTGAAAGCGGGCTACACGCCAAGGGATGCCTTTTTGCATTTGGGTCGTCGTGTGGCAAATCGCCGGCTTGAGAAGGCTTGTTTACAGTTAGCCCACGTCGCACAGAGCGGGGAAAGCCTCTCCCGAGGGATGGAGGAATTGCCCGAGATATTCCCCGGGTTCGTAAGGGGCGTGATTCGGTCCGCTGAAATGGGTGGGTATCTTCCAGAGGCTTCTAACCAACTGGCTTCCTTCTTTCAGGGGCGCACGAAGCGCCGGCTTTGGTTCTGGGTCCCTCGCTTGCTCATCGTCAATGCGATTATGGTGATGCCTTTGCCTATGATCATTTGGGTCGCGCTCCTGGAAGGTTTGAAATTTTATTCAGAGTCTCCTCAATTGAATCCTTTCCAGGCGTATCTTTTAATTTTGGGAACGTTGAGCCGGTTGGCGCAGATGTATGAGGCGCGCTCCGAGCAGGCTGCCATTATGTACCGGTTTGGCGTCCTCCACCTCTCTACTCTGCTCGTAATTTTGGCGTTTGGAGCATACGTTCTCGGCTACGCCTTTAGTTACCTGGTAGGTTGCTTGAGTTCGTAAAGGAATGGGTCAATCCCCCCGTGGGCTTCTGAGAACCCCTCCGATTACCTGTAAGAACCAATGACCCCACCGAAAACGAGCAGGCTCACCAGACGAAAGGATTTCGTGAGGATGAATGACCCGAGATTGCCCCGCCATACACAACAACCAGCCCAACCCGCCTCATTACCCGGACCAATCGTTAGCGCGCGTTCCCCGCGCGCACCGAAAAAGTTTACCCGACTCGTGCGTAGAGTGTCACCCACGAACTTCTCCTCACGCACCGGCATCTGACCGTCAGCCCTCACTCGCTGTATTGACCGCACTCGCACCCGATGAGCCTCCACTATCCACAAAGAGCCCGCCACCGACCGCTCCTTCAACATCACCAGCACCTGCTCCTCCTGCTGCCACACTGCAAAAATCGCCTTGTCGGACTCACCCACCAGCCCCTCAACTGCCACTGTCTCTGCCTCATACCTGCTGATTGCACCTTCAGTGCCAACTTCACGGGCAAATTCTCGTCAATCTTGAACCGCCTCATCCCTTCAGAGGGAGGGGTTGCTCACGGGCTAACTCCCCCGCGTACACCAGCGCGGCGCGAATGGCTTCGGGCGTCACGTCGGATAAATTTGCAGGAGGTCGGCTTCACTGACTCCCGCTGTCGGATTGTCCAGAGTGACCGATACGGGGCGCGGGTACCCTTGATGCATGCTTGCCGTGACAGATGTGCGGATCTGCCGTGATGTACTCTTGCCAGTTGAACGGTTCCGGTGCCATTTCTTCTTCTGCGGCGCCTGCGCTCCATAGACACCTGTTTTCGTCGTACCGGCAAGCAGTGCCCGAATATCTCACGAGTTCCTCCTTTGGAAATTATACATCCGTTTTCCTTGTTTGGGGATGTGGGGGGCCCAAAATGGCTTCTTTCCCGGGTGTGGATGGCCTCGCGGGGGCAGGTGGGGTTAGGGGGTCTGCTGGGGGCTGGCTGCCGCGGCAGGATTCGAACCTGCGACCCGCTGATTAACAGTCAGCTGCTCTTCCACTGAGCTACGCGGCAGAGATTTGGGGTTATCCTTGTTAATTTACCCCTTTCCCGGTATCCCTTGTGGTGTTGGGGTGTTTGGTGTTCTCATAGGTAGGGTGTCGTGCGTCCCGCTGTAGGTTCTTATCGGCATCGGGAGGCGCTCTGCGCAGGGCGGAATGTCACCTTGGGGAATTAGGGTTAGAATGAGGGGGATGGAGACGTTTTTGGTGGCTCCTATCGGCGAGCTTCACACTCTGGAGGGCCCCCCAGGGCTACGGAGGGGGAGTCAAATGCGTACCACGGGTCGGCAGAAAGGGGCGGGTATTCTGATTCGGGATGGGGTGGTGGCGGAGGTGGGTCCTGCTTCCGATCTCTTATCCCGATACTCTGGGGTGTTTCGTCTCGGGGCGGAGAAGTGGCTCGTGACGCCCGGGTTGATTGACCCTCACACGCACCTTGTTTGGGCAGGCAGTCGGGCGGATGAGTTTTTGATGAGGTCTTCGGGGATGACTTATGAAGATATTGCGAAGAAAGGGGGGGGAATCGTGCGGACTCATAGGGCGGTTTTGGAGGCTTCCAAAGGGGAATTGATGGATTTGACTCTTCAGCGGGCGCGCTTGGTGGGATCCTTTGGCACTACCACAGTGGAGGTGAAGGCGAGTTATGGTTTAACGCGGGAGGGGTGTGAGAAGGAGTTAGACGCTTTGAGTGCGGTTAGAGACGAGATGGGTCTTCGGGTGGTGGTGACTTTTATGGGGGCTCATATGGTGCCTCCGGGACATTCGCGAGAGGAATTCAGGAGGGTGCTGGTGGAAGAGACCCTACCTATGGCAAGCGGGCATCCCTCTCAGCCCCAGTTCAACGACGTTTTCTGTGAGGAGGGTGCCTTTAATATAGAGGAGACGGAGGAGATTCTTCGGGCTGGCATTTCCTTGGGCTTTACGCCCAAAGTGCATACGGATGAATTTTCCGTTTTGGGTGGTACGGAGCTGGCGTGTGAGCTGGGAGCGGCGAGTGCGGATCATCTCATAGCGAGTGGGAGGAGACAAATGGAGGTTTTGGCTCGCTCTTCCACAGTGGCGGTTTTATTACCGGGTGTTTCGTTTTATTTAGGGAAGCCTTTTGCGCCTGCGCGGGAGATGATAGATCTGGGTTGTGTGGTGGCGCTGGGTTCGGATTTCAACCCTGGCTCCAGTATGGTAGCCTCTTTGCCCTTTGTGATGGGGCTTGCGGTATCCCATATGAGGATGACCCCGGAAGAGGCGCTAACTGCTGTAACCGTGAATGCGCGCTCTGCCCTGCAACCCCGCCCGGACCTTACCCCTCGTGCGGGCAGGTCCTTACTGCCTCCTCTGCTGGGGATGCTTGTGCCTGGGGCTCCTGCGGACTTTTGTATATGGGATGTGCCCACTTTGGAAGACCTGGTGTATTCGTATGCCTTCATCCGGCCCCTGGCGACTTTTGTGGGAGGTACTCCTATATATACAAGTTCTTGGTTTGAAGTTATACAATAAGAGCGATGCGGTGGGAAAGAGTTATTTGTCTGGTTCTGGATGGATGTGGAGCAGGCTCAGCGCCCGATGCGGAGGATTATGGGGACGTGGGGGAAAATGAGGGGCATACACTCCTCAACGTTTACCGCCGGGTGGGGAGGATAGAGGCGCCGATTCTGGAGCGAATGGGTTTTTTCTTGAGTGCGGGAGTGCCTCTTTCTTCGTGTTCCGCACCTGAGGCGGTGTGGGGTCGGCTCCGGGAGGTGAGTGTGGGGAAGGATTCCATCACGGGGCATTGGGAGATGATGGGAATTCACCTGGAGCGCCCCTTTCCCACTTATCCTCACGGATTCCCGGATGAGGTGATCAAGCCTTTTGAGGAGCGAATTGGGAAGGAGGTGCTGGGAAATTATCCAGCGAGCGGGACGGAGATTATTCAGGAATTAGGGGAGGAGCATATGAAGACCGGGAAGCCCATTGTTTACACCAGTGCGGATAGCGTGTTTCAAATAGCGTGTCACGAGTCGGTTGTTCCCCTGGAAACTCTTTATGCGATGTGTGAGATAGCGCGTGAGATTTTGAAGGAGCCTCACAATGTTGGACGAGTTATTGCTCGCCCTTTTACGGGTGATGCGCGAGGAGGATTTACGAGAACACCCCATCGTCGGGATTTTCCCTTGCCCCCTCCTCCCAATCTCATAGATGATATTTCAGAAAAATATGGTCCCGTTTTTGGAATTGGAATTATCCCGCAGATTTTTGCCAATCGCGGTTTTCGGGAAGTGCCACGCACGCAAAACAATCGCGAGCATTTTGAACTGTTGCGCACAAGTTTGGGAACGGACGCAAGGTTCATCTGGGCAAACTTTGAAGACTTTGATATGGTTTACGGTCATAGAAATGACCCGGAAGGGTTTGCCCGCGCCCTGACGGAGTTTGACGAAGAGCTTGCCAGGATTCTCCCCAAACTTTCTCCCTCCGACCTCTTACTCCTCACCGCAGACCACGGAAATGACCCCACCACCCCCAGCACGGATCACACGCGAGAGTTCGTGCCCTTTTGTGCGTGGTCTCCCGGCTGGGTGGGGGGTGTTTCCCTGGGGGATTTGGAGGGGTTCTGGCAGGTGGGGGCAGTGGTGGCGGACGCTTTAGGCATCCGATTTGATGTGTGCCAAAGTCCTTTGAAGGGGCTTGCGCCCTAAACTGGCAAACCTTTTTAGCAGTTTAGCCAGGGGGAAGGGAAAGTCCTTATTGGAGGTCTTGCTTTTGAAGCCGAAACCGAGGGCATCTTCGCGTCAGGAGGTCAAGCCAACTGTCCGGGTGGATGCCAGGCTGGTGACCGCAAGCCGGCTATTGGAACTCCCGCAGTATGAGTTGGAAGATGCAATCCAGCAAGAGTTGAGCGAAAATCCCGCCCTGGAGCGCCTGGATGGGGGGGAGGATTTCCCTGTGGAGGTGCGCTATTCCAGCGGGAGGACACCTTCAGGGTCATCTGCGGTGGGTGGAGACGAGGGGGATTGGATGGACCTTTTGGTCGCGCCGGTCGTGCTAAGGGACCATCTGGAGGCTCAACTTCTGCCGAGGGTTTCTCCAGAAGACCGCTCGTTAGCGCTCTTTCTCATTGATTGCGTCAATCCGAAGGGATATTTGGATTTGAGTGTAGAGGAGATTGCCAACCTCACAGGTGCGGACCTGGACAGAGTGAAACACCTGCTCCGCCTCTTACAGGAGTGTGACCCTGCGGGCGTGGGGGCGTTTGATTTGCGAGAGTGCCTGCTCCTGCAGTTAGAGCGGTGCGAGGATTCTCTCAGCAGGTTGGCATATCAAATTGTGAAAGACCACTGGACCCTTTTGATACACCATCGGCATAGGGCTCTGGCAAGGGCATTGCGGAAGCCTATGAAAGTTATTGAACAGGCATTGCAAAGGGTGAGTTCTCTTTCTCCTTATCCCGGAGAGGCATTCGTTGCGGAGCACCAGGTTTACACTCGCTCGGAAAGCATCGCCGTGGTACCTGATTTGGTTTTTCACAGAGATGCCTCGGGAGTGAGTGTGTCCGTTACGGGATGGGATGCTTCGCAGTTGACCATTAATCCCGGCTACTTGTCCGCGTTCCGAAAACTCCAGCGTTCCCCCCACTCGGTACAGGATGAGGAGGCGGTACACATTAAGACATTTGTCTTTCGCGCCCTTAATTTTATAGATGGTTTGCACCACCGAAAAATTGTTCTCTTACGCATCGGACAGGAACTGCTAAGAATTCAAGGGGGCTATATTCTCACCGGCTCCGTCAAGTTTCTAAAGCCTCTGACTCGGGTGCAATTGGCTAAAGCGGTGGGCTTACACGAAAGCACCGTGAGCCGGGCTACAATGAATAAACACGTGCAATTAGCGACGGGTGAGGTTGTTCCCTTTGAGGTTTTCTTCAAGCCTGCGCTTCGGATTCGTTTGTTAATTGAGGAGATCTTGTCCACCGAAAACCCCCAACATCCTCTATCGGACAGGGAAGTGGCGGAAGCCTTGCGGGCACAAGGCATTCATATCGCTCGGCGCACCGTGGCAAAGTACCGGGAGCAGATTCGCATCCTTTCCAGCCATCGCCGGAAGACAGCCTGATGGCTGGCAAACTCCGAGACCTTTTAATCTATTCTCTTTTTCGTGCGTCTCACCATTGTACACACCAGCGACATCCACGGAAGGATGGACGAAAAGAAAGCGCAAAAACTTCGGAGCCTTACGGAGACTGCTGACCTTTACCTGGATTCGGGAGACGTGGTGCGCTTCGGGAACGTGGCTGTCCCCCTTTCCCCAGAGGCTACGTGGGTATGGATGAGCCAGGCGGGCTGTTTGGCAGGAGTTCCTGGCAATCGGGAATTCCATTTTTTGAGCCAGGTGTTCCGGAGAAAACTTCAGGGATGCGCCCACTTGTTGCTGGCTGCGAACTTGCATTGGAATGGGTATGGGAGGAAGCCGATCCTCCGCGCGGAGATAACCCGCTACCGGGGCAAACGCGTCCAGGTGCTTCGCTCGGATAAAAGCAGTCCCTTGCCCGCAGGGGTGATCTGGAACGGGGTGGGTATTTTGGGCTTGATGGTGCCAATGGTGACTCCAAGGATGCTCGCTCGTAAGGTGAGTGCGTTCTGGAATTCCTCTCCCGAAGAGTCGGCAGAGCAGTGGGTCCCTATTTTGCGAAACGAGTGCGACCTGCTCATCGCCCTATGCCATCTCGGGCTATCCCAGGAGAAACGTTTGGCATCCACCGTCTCGGGAATCCACATCATCCTGGGAGGGCATACTCATGAAGCCCTTCCCCAACCGATAAGGGTGAAGGATGCCTGGATCGCTCATTCCGGGGCGTATGGACGCTCTGCGGGAGTTTATCGCTGGGAAAATGGTCGCCTGAGTGGGGAAATTGTTTCCTTAGGGGAGATGTCGTCTTAACAGAAAGCCCCCCAGTAGGATATGCTGTAAGAGTATGGAACCCTTCTTCGGTGAGGAACCCCTTGGCTGGACCGAGATTTGCGACACTGCCTTGATGGAGGACGTTGGTTTTGGAGACGTCACTCGCTTCGCCGTGCCCGAGGAGGTAATTTGTGAATATGAAATAGAGTGTCAGGGGGAGGGAGTGGTGTGCGGCTTGGGCTTGGTCCACGACCTTCTTTCCCCTTCCTCCAATGCTCTGCCAGAAGAATATGGAGAATATCGCCAGGTGGATGGAGACGACGTGCATCCCGGGAGCGTGGTGTATGCAGGACGGCTTAATGCCCGGGTGCTTTTGCGGAATGAAAGAACCGCCCTCAATTTCTTGATGCATCTTTCAGGAGTGGCGACCCTGACCCGCAAGTTTGTGGAAGCCATTAAAGGAACACGTGCTAAGATTTTAGATACCCGCAAGACTCTCCCTGGCTTGCGTTCCCTTCAGAAATATGCGGTGCGAGTGGGAGGGGGGAAGAATCACCGGTTCAACCTTTCGGACGGTGTGTTGATAAAAGGCAATCACATTCGCGCTGCGGGGGGAGTGGCAGAAGCCATATCCAATATCCGACGGGAGGCTCCCCATACTCTTCGCATTGAAGTGGAATGCGAAACCGTAGCCCAGGTGGACCGTGCCTTGAGTTGTGGGGCGGATGTGATCCTTCTTGATAATATGAGCCTTGGGGAAATTAAAGACGCCGTGAGCATTTGCAGGGGGCGCGCTTTGCTGGAAGTGAGCGGAGGAGTAACTCTGGAAAACGTCCGCGAAATAGCGGAAACCGGCGTTGATTTCATCTCTGTGGGAATGCTCACTCATTCCGCCCCCGCTTTGCCCTTCCACCTCAAAGTGCGGTGAAGCCCATCCTCACTCCTGACCGCCGGCTCGTGGTTTATGAATCCTTAGGCTCTACCCAAACTCATCTGGCGAATCTTATCCGCGAAGGGGAGCGGTCTATCGGAGCCATCGTTGCCCTGGAGCAGACCGAAGGAAGGGGGCGCTATGGGCGAACCTGGTACACGCCTAAAGGGCAAGCCCTTGCAGTGTCCTGGGCTTGCTTTGACTATCAGAACTGGCACAAACCCGAACTTTTGGGGATGGCTTCAGCCCTTGGGGTGGCTCTGGCTCTGGATACCTTCCTCGCCTGGCCCAATGACCTGGTCCTCCCTTGCCCGGAAGGAGAACGGGGGGTGTCCTGGCGAAAGGTGGGGGGAGTTTTGTGCGAAATTGTGCCTTCCCCTACGGGTGCCCTCGTGCCGGTTATTGGTGTGGGGGTCAACCTGTCAGTCTCTGAGTTCCCAGAGGAACTGCGAGAAGTAGCCACTTCTTTCCATCTTGCGGGCAGGCACGTCCCGTCCTGGCAAGAAGCCCTGGAAAGAATCCTGGAGAAATGGGAGCACCTGCCCGAGCCTCACACCTGGCTGGACCTGGCACCTTATTGGCTTCCGAGAGACAAAACTGTGGGCAAAAAGTACCAAATCTCGGAAGGACGCATCGGACGAGCTCTGGGAATTACGGAAGAGGGTTGGCTGTTAGTAGAAATAAATGGAACAAAAGTTTCTGTGCCTTCCGCCGAAGCCTGGCTGGGACCTTAACCTCTTTGGTGCGCGGGATAGGACTCGAACCTACACGCCCGTTGAGTGGGCACATGCACCTCAAGCATGCGTGTCTACCAGTTCCACCACCCGCGCACCTTAAATGTATTATACCTCTGAGAAATGGACTTAGGAACAGAAAACGGCACTAATCTTGCTTTGGGAAAAGTGTTTCATAGGGTAGTACCTCTCCTGGGGCTCCTAAAAAGGTGGAGGTTTGCCCTGAGGAAATCTCATAAGATGCCGAAGATAAAAACTACCAGCCGTGAAAGCAAGGCAGAAAAGGGCAATCCCTGGTACAGGGAGCGCAAAGCCACGGGCCGTGAGGATAGCCGGGTTGCCTGTCTTGACTGGTGGCGAATCACCGGAGGACAGATGCAATGAAGGTATCCGAAGAACAGGTCCGAAAGGTTCTGGAAGAATTGCGCACCCAGAAGGCGGGCGAGCGCCCTGGGATACGGGAAGCACAACAGGTCTATAAGGGGGTGGTTCCCGAAAGAGCTGTTGGCTTTGTTCCCCCTTCCCAGGAGTCAGAGGGCGAAGCCCTGAGGCATGGCGGGTCGGCACATCCCGATGCCGACCTCATTGCGGAGGTGAGGGATGCCATCCTTAAGATGCCCGAGGTAAGAGAAGAGCTTGTGGCGGAATTGCGTGAGCGCATTGAACGAGGGGAATATCACGTGAGCGCAAAAGACATTGCGGAGGCTATGGTGCGCCGGGCGATAGCCGACCACTCCGCCGATTGAATCCCCGGATGAATTTTCTCAATAGCCCCTTCGGGACCGTCGCCTGACCACTTCAAGTAAACTTTAGGGGATGCAGGATAAAATCACCGCCCCTAAAATTCGCTCGATGAAGGGGGGGCGCATCGTGTGTGTCACTGCTTATGATGCGCCCTCTGCGGAATTGGCGGATTCTGCCGGGGTGGACCTCATTTTGGTGGGCGATTCTGTGGGGAATGTGGTGCTGGGCTATCCCAATACGCTTCCCGTCACGCTTGCAGATATGCTTCATCACACCTCCGCGGTGCGTCGGGGATGCAAAAGAGCCCTCCTGGCGGTGGATATGCCCTTTGGTTCTTACCAACCTTCTCCCGACAAAGCGGTGGAATCGGCGGTGGCTCTGGTGCAGGCGGGAGCGGAGGCGGTGAAGTTGGAAGGAGATTTTTGCGAGGCTATTCGGCTTCTGGTAAAAACTGGGATACCTGTAATCGGGCATATCGGGATGACTCCCCAGAGCGTCCATCAGTTTGGGGGGTATCGGGTGCAAGGGCGGGGCAAACAGTCCCAGGCATTGCTGGATCTCGCTTGCCGAATTGAAGATGCGGGCGCCTTCTGCATCGTCCTGGAGTTGGTGCCTGCGGTGGTAGCGGAAGAGATTACGGAAAAACTTTCCATCCCCACCATCGGCATTGGGGCGGGAATTCATTGTGACGGAGAGATCCAGGTGTTTCACGATATTCTGGGCTTGACACCCGGACCTCCGTTCAAACACACACGTCGGTTTGCGGAGGGATATGAAATTCTCCTGTCTGCCCTGAAGGAATACGCCCAAGCGGTGCGGGAACGCCGATTCCCGGGAGAGGAAAACAGTTTCTGAACTCACCTTAGAAAGGTCTCCTTGGGACAAAATGGGTTAGAATAAAGTCGATGATGAGGGTGGTTCGACATATTCAGGAGATTAGAGACGTTTTAAAAGGGGTAGCCTCCCCCAGGCTATTCGTCCCCACGATGGGTTATTTTCATGAGGGACATTTGAGCTTAATGCGATTGGCTTGTGAAGACCGTGGGCGGGCGCGCTCCGGTACTGTGATCGTTTCGCTTTTTGTGAATCCTCTTCAATTCAATGACCCCCAGGACCTGGCTACCTATCCACGAGATGAAGAACGGGACATTCGGTTGGCTGAGCAAATTGGCTGTGACCTCCTCTTCGCCCCTTCTGTGGAGGAGATGTATCCCGAGGGGGAGTCACAAACTGTGGTGGATGTTGGGGAGATTGCCCGCCGATGGGAGGGTGAATTTCGTCCAGGGCACTTCCGGGGCGTCGCTACCGTGGTGGCGAAGTTGTTCCATATCGTTCAGCCTGATATTGCTTATTTTGGGCAGAAGGATTGGCAGCAATGCCGCGTGATTGCTCAGATGGTTAGAGACCTTGACTTTGGGATCAGTTTGCGCTTCGGAGAAACGGTTCGTGAGCCTGATGGCTTGGCGATGTCTTCTCGGAACGTGCGTTTGTCGGAAAAGGAGCGCGTCATAGCTCCCGGTTTATACGAGACGCTATCCCTTTCCGCCCGCGAGTTCCGAAAAGGGAAACCCGGAAGTGAGGTGGCACGGCAGGCAGTTGAGATTCTAACGCAGAAAGGGTTTGGTCCCGTGGATTATGTTGCGGTGGTGGACGAAAACACCCTCAAGCCCGTTGAGAGTTGGAGACCTGGAACACGGATTCTGGGGGCGGCGTATCTCGGCTCGGTGCGGCTGATTGACAACGTCGTGGTGCCTTAATGGGTCCCTCCATCTCCGGGCTCCTCCCGGAACCCTTTCCCCCCTACTCGTGCCGTCCAAGATAAGGGTTCGGATAAGATTAATTTTATGAAAGCCTATACTCACTACCTCACCTTCAACACCAAAAAACGAGAAGAATTCATCCGCATAACGGACGAAGTGGCGGATGTGGTGAAAAAGTCAGGCATTAAGGAGGGCTTTTGCTTAGTGAGCGCGATGCATATCACCGCGGCGGTATATGTGAATGATTGGGAGAGCGGACTGATTGAGGACATTCGCGAATGGCTTGCGGGTTTAGCCCCGGATAAGGATTACCGCCACCATAGAACGGGCGAAGACAACGGCAGTGCTCACCTGAAAAATCTCCTTCTGCACCATCAGGTCCTCCTCCCCATCACCCAGGGACGCCTGGATCTTGGTCCCTGGCAGCAGGTGTTTTATGCGGAGTTTGATGGGCAAAGACCTAAGAGGGTCATCATTAAGGCGATAGGGGAATAGTGATGTAAGTCATCAAAAATAGGAGCCTTCCCTAAATCTGAGTTTATTTGGTGGCTTAAGATTAAAGGTTGAAAGTTAACCCCTTGCAAATTTTTATAACTGAGGTTAAAATATTAGCAATGTCTGATGAATCTACGCCCACCGTTCAAGACTACATCAAAGCCATCTATCTCCTTTCCGAAGGAGGGCACCCTGCGAATACCACCCGAATCGCCAAGCGTTTGGGGACCAGTTCCCCCGCGGTGACCAAGATGCTGAAAGCGTTAGCGAAGAGAGGGTGGGTGACCTATAGGCGGTATTACGGGGTGCAGCTGACGGAGATGGGGAAGGCGATGGCGTTGGAAGTGATTCGCCACCACCGGCTTTTGGAGCGCTACTTGATGGAGCACTTAGGTTTTAGTGCGGAAGAGGTTCACGAGCAAGCGGAAGTGTTGGAGCACCATATCAGCGAAGAGTTTGAGGACAGGATTGCGGATTTGATGGGGCATCCCGAAACCTGCCCTCATGGGAAGCCCATACCCCCAAAGAAACCTTCGGAGGTTTCATCCCGATGAGTTCTGCGAATACCATTCCGCTTTCTAAACTCTCTCCAGGAAAGTGCGGAGTTATCATAGAGGTTTTGTTAGACGGTTGGCAGAGAAGGCGCCTTTATGACCTGGGGTTGTTGCCAGGCACGCCGGTGATGGCGGTGATGCGAAGTGCTCTCGGCGACCCCGTGGCGTATGAGATTCGTGGCGCCACTTACGCTTTGCGTCTTGAGGATGCAGAAAGGATTTTGGTGAAAGTGGTGGAGGAAAATTGATGCGTCATTTTGCTTCCACACCTTTCGGCGTTGTAGAAAAGCCAGCCCTAAAACAACTGGGCATTGATAGAACTCATTTTGATTATCTTGTTGCTCTGGCGGGAAACCCGAACACAGGCAAGAGCACAGTGTTTAATGCCCTAACGGGCCTTAGACAGCACACGGGAAACTGGCCCGGGAAGACAGTAGCCCGTGCGGAAGGGCTGTTTTTCCACGATGCGACTAAATTCAAAGTGGTGGACCTGCCGGGCGCTTATTCTCTCCTCGCCACAACCGTGGAGGAAGAAATTGCACGAGATTTTTTGGTGTTTGCCAAGCCCGATGCCATTGTGGTGGTTGTGGATGCTACTACCTTGGAGCGTAACCTTAACCTTGCCCTGCAAATCCTTGATATTTCTGACCGGGTGGTTATCTGCCTCAATCTGATGGATGAGGCGAGGCGGCGAGGAATGAGCATAGATGTCCCCCTTTTGCAAGAAGAACTCGGGGTTCCCGTGGTCCCCACTGTTGCCAGTGCAGGAAAGGGAATTGAGGATTTGAAAAAATCTATCCACGAGGTGGCAGAAGGAAAAGGGAATGCCCATCCTCGCCGTATCCAACTGCCCCAGGATATTGAGGAGCCTCTGAATAACCTGGCGGACAAAATAAAGCGCGCTATCCCGGGAATACCTAATGCTCGCTGGATTGCCCTGCGATTGCTGGATGGAGATGCTACGATCGTTCGGGAACTGAGAAGCGGGCAAATTACGCGCTGGGTGGAATCAACTGTGGACGAAGCCCACGTGCTGGAAGCCTACCGGTTGGATGGTGAAGAGTCCGACCGGGGGAGGAAAAAATGAGCGTAACCGCTTCAGGCTACCGAGAGGCGGTGGAGGAAATCCTTGCCCTCTCCGCCAGGGGGCGCCAGGAACTACCTGAATCCCCTCACGAACTCCTCATTCGGAGCATTTATAAAGAAGCGCACCAGATTGCGGGGAAAGTGGTGAAGGTGCGTCCTCTAAAGGTGGTGCCCGCAGAACGCAAAATTGATCGCTACCTTACCTCGCCGGTCTTTGGCTTTCCTATTATGTTTTTGTTGCTGGGCTTGGTTTTCTGGCTCACCATCGTAGGTGCCAACTACCCCTCCGAAATGATTGCCTCGGCCCTGTTCTGGCTGGAAGACCGCCTGGAAGCCCTTTTCACTTCTCTGGGAGCGCCCTGGTGGCTCACAGGATTTTTTGTCCACGGAGTCTATCGCGGGCTGGCGTGGGTGGTTTCGGTAATGCTTCCCCCGATGGCGATTTTCTTCCCCTGTTTTACTCTTCTTGAGGACTTAGGTTATCTTCCACGCGTCGCCTTCAACCTGGATAGATTGTTCAAGAAGGCAGGTGCCCATGGCAAGCAAGCCCTCACGATGGGAATGGGGTTCGGATGCAACGCCGCGGGAGTGATTTCTTGTAGGATCATTAACTCGCCACGGGAAAGGCTTATCGCCATTTTGACCAATAACTTTATGCCCTGCAACGGGCGCTGGCCCACCCTCATTATGCTGGCAACCCTTTTCGTGGCAGCGGGATTCCCTGCTGGTGTCGGGGCATTAGTGGGGGCGGGAGTGCTGGTAGGGCTGGTCGTTTTTGGCGTCCTCGTGACCCTCCTGGCGTCGTGGTTCCTTTCTCGTAGTCTGCTAAAGGGAGAGCCTTCTTACTTTGTTCTGGAACTCCCCCCTTATCGCAAGCCTCAGGTCCTTCGCGTCCTCTATACCTCCTTGATTGATCGCACCATCTTTGTGTTGTGGCGGGCAATCGTTATGGCAGCCCCCTGTGGCGGAATTGCCTGGATTCTTGGAAACGTGCATTGGGGGGATGAATCCCTGATGCGCCTCATTGCCAATTCTCTGGATCCGATAGGGCGCCTTCTGGGGTTGGACGGCATTATCCTTCTCGCGTACATCGTTGCCATCCCTGCCAACGAAATCGTCGTCCCCACCATTCTGATGGGCTATATGAGTGCGGACCGAATGGTGGAAATAGAGAGCCTTCAACAGTTGCGCCACTTACTGGTGGTGGACAACGGATGGACCGTGCTTACCGCGGTTTGCCTTATGCTTTTCTCTCTCCTGCACAACCCTTGCTCCACCACGCTTATCACTATCTATAAGGAGACAGGAAGCAAAAAGTGGACCCTTGTTTCTGCGCTTCTGCCCCTCACGCTTGCCTTCTTGATCTGTTTCTTGGTTGCCCAGATAGGCCGTGCAATTATGGGGGGATAGGTCTGCGAATTTCCTTTACGCCTCCTCCATAGGGATGGTTAGTCCAAACCGGCGCGCCGTGAGGATAGCCTCCTCATAACCCGCATCCGCATGGCGAAGGACGCCACTGGCGGGGTCCGTAAACAGCACGCGTTGAATCTTGCGCCTCGCCTCCGGCGTTCCGTCCGCCACGATGACTTGCCCTGCATGCTGGGCATAACCAATTCCCACCCCTCCTCCATGGTGTATGGACACCCACGAGGCACCGTTTACCGCATTGATCAGAGCGTTCAGGAACACCCAGTCGCTGATGGCGTCGCTTCCATCCTTCATCCCCTCTGTTTCGCGGTTGGGCGAAGCCACGGAGCCGGAATCCAGGTGGTCCCTTCCAATAACCACGGGGGCGGAGACCTTTCCCTCAGCCACTAAATCGTTGATAAGCGTCCCGAGACGGGCACGATCTCCCAAGCCGAGCCAGCAGATTCTTGCTGGCAGTCCCTGGAACTTGACCTTTTCACGCGCCATTTTGATCCAGCGACAAAGGGCGTCGTCTTCAGAGAAGTTCTGGAGAATTGCCTCATCAATTTCGTGAATATCATTTGGGTCTCCGGAAAGCGCAGCCCATCGGAAAGGTCCTTTGCCAACGCAGAAAAGCGGACGGATGTAAGCAGGAACGAATCCGGGAAAGGCAAAGGCGTCTTCCACTCCGTTTTCAAAAGCGACCTGGCGAATGTTGTTCCCGTAATCAAATGTTTCTGCTCCCCGTCGTTGTAGTTCCAGCATAGCCCGGACGTGCTCGGTGATAGCACGGTATGCCTCGGCAAGGTAGCGCTTCGGGTCCTCCCGTCGCATTCTCTCTGCTTCTTCTAACGTGAAGTGGTTCGGCACGTAGCCGTTGAGAGGGTCGTGGGCAGCGGTTTGGTCTGTGAGCACATCAGGGGTGAGGTTCCGCCGCACAAGTTCGGGTAGCACGTCCGCGGCGTTGGCGCACAACCCCACGCTCAGGGGTTTCTTTTTTTCTTGTGCTTCTCGGCAAAGGGAGATAGCCTCGTCTAAGGTGCTTGCCTGGCAATCCAGATATTTCGTTTCCAGGCGTCGCTGGATGCGTTTCGGGTCTACTTCTATGCACAGGGCCACCCCCTCATTCATAGTGATGGCAAGGGGTTGTGCCCCGCCCATCCCTCCAAGCCCCGATGTCACCACCCACCTCCCTTTCAGGGAGCCTCCGAATCTCTTCCGAGCCACCGCAGAAAAGGTCTCATAAGTCCCCTGAAGAATCCCTTGAGTGCCTATGTAAATCCATGAGCCTGCGGTCATCTGCCCGAACATTATCAATCCTTGCCGTTCCAGTTCCCGAAAGACTTCCCACGTTGCCCAGTGAGGCACTATATTGGAGTTGGCAATGATAACGCGGGGCGCATCGGGATGAGAAGGGAGCACCCCAACAGGTTTCCCGCTCTGCACCAGCAGAGTTTCGTCATCCTTCAGATTTATAAGAGTGCGCACGATTGCCTTGAAGCATTCCCAGTTCCGTGCCGCTTTTCCGCTTCCCCCATAAACAATGAGTTCCAGAGGTTTTTCTGCCACTTCGGGGTCCACGTTGTTGAGAAGCATACGCAGGGCAGCCTCCTGAACCCAACCCCGGCAATGGAGTTCTCGCCCCCGCGGGGCGCGGACGGGGATCGGCTCCTTAGCGTTCAATATCTCGGAAATCTGAGTGGTAACAGGAACCATATCCTCATTATAACTTATGGTAAACCGTTCGGTCAGCCCCTTCTCCTTGGGGCTTCTTTCTTATTTCAAGAAAGCCTTTTCAGAAATTCCCAGGGGGTCATCCCTTTGTCAGGGTGACCACGCTCTCCCACAAGCACCGCGCCGCCAGACGAGACGTAATCCCGATGGGATCAAGGGGGGGACTTGTCTCATAGATGCCGAATGTCCTCACCTTCGGTGAGCGCAAAACCTCCCGTAATAACCCTATCACCTCGCGCCCCTCCAATCCTAAGGGTTGGGGCGCGCTTACGCCGGGAGCCTCGGTCATCCGGAAAACATCCATATCCAGACTCACATCCACCCCATCGCATCGCTGGATGAGGGACATCGCATCTCGTAAAAAGGACCTCCGGGTTTCCGAGAGGTCTGTGTCTGCCAGATAGATTTTTCCCCCTTTGGCTAACACATATTCGCGGTGCACTCGCGCCATACTTGTGACCTGAACGCCAAACCACAGGGCATCCTCCCCTCGCACGTGGGATTCCAGGGCTCGCCAGAATGCGGTGCCCGAATGGGGGACGTGGGAAGCTCTCACGTCCAGATGGGCATCAAAGTTGATAAACCCGATGCGGGGCTTTCCCTTTGGCTCCCCTGCCTGGCTTTCAGGGAAAATGCCCGAGCGGGCTTGAGCGTCTATGGGAACAAAACCCCAATCGTGCCCACCTCCTATCACCGCCACACGACGGGACGATGCCAGAGCCAGCGCTACCAGATAACTGCCTGCGGAGTGGTCCGCTGAGAGGTTGTCTGTCATCACGAGGTTCCCTATGTCCGCCATCTGGAGCGGATGCCAGGGCGGAACCAAACGATAAAAAGCCCCCCTTATGGCGTTGGGTCCCTCCCCCGCCCCTATCCTTCCTTGATTCAGCGCGATGCCCCGGTCATCAGGAAAGCCTATCAGTACCCAGTCCCATTGGGATTGAGAAAGGCTTTCCAGGCTAATGGCTTTAACGACATCTCCCAGGCGAGGGTCATCGGATTCTCCGCGGGAATAAAACCATTCGGGAGAAGAACTCACGCGAATCATTCCAGTTCGCCAACCGCTTCTTGTACTTCTTCAACGATGGCGTGCAAATCTAAGCGCTCAACCTCTTCACTCAGCGGGCGGTCCTCCGTAATGGGTGCCACTTGTTTGCGAAGGGCTTCCCAGGCTTGGCGCACTCCTTTCCCTGGTTGGTGAGGTTGTTGCTGGCGCCTCAGGTCCAGGGCTTGGCTCGCCGTGATGAGTTCTATCGCCAGAACCGCACGGGTGTTCCGAAGGACGCGTTGGGCATGAAGTGCCGAGTTCATTGCCATAGAAACATGGTCCTCTTGCCCTGCCCCTGTAGGGATGGAGTCTACGCAAGAGGGGTGCGCGAGGACCTTGTTTTCGCTCACCAGGGCTGACGCTGTGTATTGGCAGAGCATTAGCCCGCTCTGCACTCCGGGGTTTATAGCGAGAAAAGCAGGCAACCCACGATTATGCGCAGGATTGAGGGCGCGTTCCACCCTTCGTTCGCTGATGGAAGCCAGTTCCGCAAGTCCAATCTTCACGTAATCCAACGCCAGCCCCACCGGCTCTCCGTGAAAGTTTCCCGCAGAGATTACTTCTTCCTGGAAGACGAGGGGATTATCGGTCACGCTTGCCAGTTCCACCGCAAGCACGTCCAGGAGATGGCTGAGGGCTTGCCTAACGGCACCGTGTACTTGAGGGGCACAGCGAAGGGAGTAAGCATCCTGCACCTCTCCACAGCCCGAATGACTTTCAATGAGTTCGCTCCCTTCCAATAAAAGGTAAATGTTACTTGCGGAGCGGATTTGGTGGGGATGGGGGCGAAGCCATTGCACCTGCGGACGAAAAGGTTGAAGAGAGCAAAGCGTTGCGTCTACCATCATAGCGCACGCAATGTCGGCAATTTTCACTAAAAGTTTTGCTTCTCCTCCGATCAGGCAGGCTAAACCCGTGTGAACGTGGGTCCCGTTGAGCAGAGCCAGACCCACTTTGGGCTGTAACGTGAGAGGCTTCAAGCCATTGGCGCGCAGAACTTCTCCAGAAGGGCGAGAGTCGTGAAGGATTTTTCCTTCCCCCAGCAGGGCTAAGGCAAGGTGCGCTAACGGGGCTAAATCTCCGCTGGCACCCAGGGAACCCTGACTGGGGATAAGAGGATGAATTTTTTTATTCAAACACTGCACGATGAGTTCTGCAGGTTCTGCCCCCACTCCGCTGTAACCCCTGAGAAGGGAAGCGGCCGTAAGGAGCATCACACTGCGAGTTTCACGGATGCCAAGGGGGTCCCCTACCCCTACCGAGTGAGAGCGGATGAGGTTTTCCTGGAGAGCAATCCGTTCTTTTTCTGGAATGGGTGTGGATTTGAGCGCACCGAACCCCGTGGTGACCCCGTAAATGGATACCCCCTTCGCAATGAGATTGTTTAGGGATTGGCGGGATTGTTCCGCACGAGCCTTTGCCTCTTCCGAGATTGCGACTTCTGCTCCATCCGCAACAGCCAGCACATCTTCTACCGAAAGCCCTTCACCCGTGAGAATGACGTGTGCCACATAAACAAGGATACTTGATTAAGGGGAGATAGAGGGAGCCTGCAGGGTTTCGCCTATCCCCCTATTCCAGAAGTTTCTCCAGCCCCACGATAAGCCCCTGGTACTTGCGAAAGTTCCTCAAAGTGTGCAGGACACCCGCCATAAAACTTTCGCGAGACAAGCTATCGTGACGCAGAGTGAGCACCTCTCCGGGACCCCCAAAGATGACCTCCTGGTGCGCCAAAAGCCCGGGCAGGCGGACGGAGTGTATGGGGACATCCGAGAGCGTCCCCCCACGCACCCCCGAGATTTTCATCACCTCGGTTTTGGGAACCTCAGGGGGGCGCCGCCTTGACTCCGCAATGAGTTCCGCAGTCCTGATGGCAGTCCCGCTGGGAGCGTCTGCCTTTTTCTCGTGGTGAAGTTCAATGATTTCGCACTCCGGCATAAAGCGGGCAGCCTGTCGTGCAAATTGCATCATAAGGACCGCACCGATGGCGAAGTTCGGAATCACGAAGGCGGGTAAGTTTTGCTCTTGAGCTTCTGCTTTTATATTGGCGAGGTCCTGGGGCGTAATGCCAGTGGTGCCAACGACGGGCACCACCTTATGCCTCAAGCACAATATCGCATGCATACTCGCCACGCTGGGGTGTGTGAAGTCCACTGCCACGTCCGCCTTGGGTTCGCTTGCTAAGGCACTTTCTAATTGATTGGTGATGCGGATGTCGGGCGCATGGGGAGAGGTGAATTCGCGGATGGAAGTGCCTGTTTCGCGTCGGTCTACCGCAAAAACTAACTCCATATCGGGAGCAGAATCCACGGCACGACAAACCTCCCGACCCATTCGCCCCATCGCTCCGATGACACCAACTCGGATGACTTTGTCCACACTCATCGTCGGCTCCTTCTTCCTTTTGTTTTAGGTGGGAATGTGCTCCACAAGGGGTGCTTCGGGCGAGGCACTGCCTTGCGAAATTCCTATAGGGAAGTATAGCCCATCGGGTAAACTCTTCCTATCAAAGGTACGTGGATCAATGCCGGTGCTGTCGCTCTGGGCGGAACGGCAGGCGTTCTGGCGGGGAGTGCCCTCCCCGAAGAGTATTCGCCTCTTGCCTTGAGCGCCATAGGCGTGGGCACTCTCGCTATGGGAGGGAAGATGTTCCTCTCTTCCCGCAATGTCATCGTCCCTGTTGCCTCGGTGGTGTTCGGGGCTTTAGCAGGAAGACTCCTCGGCATTCAAAACGGCATCCAGTTCATCGCAGAGTATGCTCGGAGCCTTTTGGCGTCCTTCCAGGGGGGCGGTTCAGGATATTTTCAGGAAGCCTTTATCACCTCCAGCCTGCTCTTTTGCGTGGGACCTATGACCCTTCTCGGGTGCCTGGAGGATGGGCTGGAAGGGCGGATTACGCTATTGAGCCTCAAGTCCCTTCTGGATGGCGTGGCTTCTTTGTTCATCGGGGCTGGTTTGGGACCCGGCGTCCTTTTGTCCACCCTCACCGTATTGGCGGTGCAAACTCCCCTCACCCTTGGGGCGCGGAGGTTGCGCTTTTTAAAAGAGGAAAGCCACCTCGTCCAGGAGGTCAGTGCTGCGGGAGGGCTTATCCTCATCGTTATCGGGCTTTCCTTATGTGGGCTGAAACTGCCACCCTCCAGCGAGTTCTTGCCCGCCCTCGTTTTTGCGGGCATCTTTGCAGAAGGATCTCGCCGGCTTTTCCCTTCCGTCTATGAAAAGTAGGGGTTGGCGCGGGTGGGCCGCCTCAGGAGACGATAACGGAATGTTCTTTTATCGGAACTCCATATCCCGTCCACAAGTATTGTAATTGCTGGGTCACTTCTTCTACTAACATACTCGTGTGGAGTAAAGAGGTGAATTCCTCCTTCGTGAAGCGAACGTAAGGCAACCCTGCCACGGAGAGACCCGTTTTGTCTTTCCGAAGTTTGGCAAACAGGTCAAACGCAAGGACGCAGACCGCAATCCTTCCCGTGGGCTTACAGATGCGCGCCAGTTCCTTCAAGCATTGCTCTCGGTTCACCGGATTCGCTATGTGGTGCAGAAGGCGTGGGCATAAAACCTTATCAAAGGAATTGTCGTGGAAGGGAAGCCGGAAGGGATGAGACTGAACCCAACTTACATAATGAAAACCTAATTTCCTGATTCGGTGTTGCCCCGCAGAAAGATTGGAAAGGCTTATGTCCACGCCGACCGCACGGTGGGGAATGCCTCCGAAGCGCTCCATCAAGCGACCCTTTCCAACCCCCACCTCAATCAGCCAATCCTCCGCTTGCAGTTCCAGCGCATCCCGGAGCGCAGATACCTCAATGGGAAACATCAACCTTGACCAGAAACTCGCCTCCAGCACTTCCACACCCCGCTCCCACGCCTGCAAACTGGGAAACAAATCGCTGAGGGCGCCCTTGGTCTCTTCCGAGGGGATCAGCCGGGCAATTCCGTTTTCAATGGGAAAAACTTCTCCGGTCTGAACATCGTGCAGTTCACCTTCTAAGATTTCTATGCCATCCTCGTGAGTTACTTTTAGTTCCAAGCCTGCCCCCGTCACCGGGTTCCGCAGTAAGGGGACCAAGTCGTGCACCATAGCCCTAAGAGTGACGAGATGGGATAGGAGTTACCGAACCTTTTAATAAACTCTCAACCAGGCGAACGATGTTGGGAACAGTGAGCCCTGCTTCTTTTCGCAACTCTTCCTGAGAGCCGTGCTCTAAAAAGCGATCGGGGAGCCCCAGCGTGGCAACTTTTTCAGGAAGGGCATTCGCCTCCCTTAGCGTTCGGATAACGGCCTCACCAAACCCACCCGTCAGCACGTGCTCCTCCACCGTCACCAGGGCACGGCATTCCTGAGCCAGGGATAGTAAAGTCCGATGGTCTAAAGGCTTGGCAAACCGCGCATTCACTACCGTGGAAAACACCCCTTTTGACCTCAATTCTCTTCCCGCCTGGAAACACAGAGAAACCGTAGACCCATATCCTATCAGTGCCACATCCTTTCCCTTTTCTAATATTTCTGCTTTTCCGAATTCAACGGGCGTTCGTTCTTGCGGAAGGGAGCCGTCTGCAAAGCCTCGTGGGTATCGCACCGCAATGGGTCCTTTGTCATAAGCCATAGCGAATTTCACCATCTCCGCGAGTTCCTCGGTGTCGCGAGGCGCCATAAGAACCACATTCGGGATAAGGCTCAAATAACCTATGTCAAAAACTCCGTGGTGTGTCGCTCCATCAGCTCCCACCAACCCTGCTCGGTCCAGGAAAAACCTGACGGGCAAATTTTGAATTCCGATGTCGTGCAGGATCTGGTCAAAAGCGCGTTGGAGAAACGTGGAATAAATGGCACAAGCGGGCTTCATCCCTCCCGCGGCGAGACCACCCGCGAAGGTCACCGCATGCTCCTCTGCAATTCCCACATCCACATATTGTTGGGGCAGAACTTTTGCGAATTCCGCTAACCCCGTGCCGTCGGGCATTGCGGCGGTGATCGCAATGATCTTGGGGTCTTCTCGTGCCAGAGCCAATAGCGTTTCCCCAAAAACCTGGGTGTAGGTAGCCTTCCCGCCTGAAGAAGGCATCTCGCACTTTTCGGGATCAAAAGGCACCACGCCATGCCACTTCCGGGCGTCCTCTTCGGCGACCTTGTAGCCCTTGCCCTTCACCGTAATGCAGTGGACCAGAACAGGACCCTTCAATTCCCTCACGTTTGTGAAGATGTCCAGCATCACATCCAGGTTGTGCCCGTCAATCGGTCCAAGATAATCAAATCCGAGTTCTTCAAAAATTGCCCCCGTTTCTTCAGGCGCAAAATAGTGAGTAACACTGTGCTTCAGCCCTGCCGCCGCTCTTGCCATAGGTTTGGGAAGTTTTTCCGCAACCTCCTTGGCTTTGAGTTCTGCAGCTTGAAACCAGGGACGGCTTCGTAACTTCGCAAAATGGTGAGTCAAACTGCCCACGTTCTCTGCAATGGACATCTTGTTGTCGTTCAAGACGACGCAAATGTCTGTTTGTAATTGGGAGGCATTGTTGAGAGCCTCCAGACACATCCCGCTCGTCATCGCCGCATCCCCAACCACCGCGACCACTCGCTCCCCAGAGCCGAGACGATCCCTTGCCACCGCGAAGCCTAACGCCGCAGAAAGGGCGGTGCCTGCATGCCCCGCACCCCAATAGTCAAATTCGCTTTCACTCCGCCGGAGGAATCCGCTGATGCCCCCATACTTTCGGAGGCTGGGGAAGTGAGCCAGGCGCCCCGTGAGCATTTTATGGGGATAAGCCTGATGTCCCGTGTCCCAAACCACAATATCCGGGGGCAATCGGAAGGATGCATACAGCGCTACCGTCAATTCCACCGTCCCGAGGTTGCTCGCAAAGTGCCCCCCGGTTTTGCTCACCTGGTCTAAAAGTGCCTGGCGAATTTCCGCGCACACCGCCTGAAGTTGTTTGCGCGTCAGACGGTGCAAATCACGCGGCTCTACAATCCCTGCCAGCGTCGGATAGCGGGAAAGGTCACTCGGAGTTTCCATCAAAGGACCTCAGTCTCCACCCGGTGTTCCATCCTACCGTATACGGGAGGAAAAATGCCTCCCCATAGGGGGCTTAGGAGGGACGAGCGCTGGAGAGCGCGGGTTTTCCTTCGGGGGGACGCACGGGCAACAAGAGCACGAAGCGAGCACCCTGCCCAGGCACCCCCCCCTCAAAAACAGAGCCCCCGTGTGCCTCCGCAATCCCTTTCACGATGGAAAGCCCCAAGCCCATCCCTTTCACCCGCGTCGTTTGATAGGGTTCAAAAATTCGTGTCTTCAAATTCTCCGGAATACCGGGACCTTCATCCTCCACTTCAATCGCCACAAACGTCCCCGTGCGCTTGGGAGTGCGCGCCTGCGCCAGGTCTTCCTCCGTTGCCCATCGTGTTCGCACCGTTACCGTGCCCGCCTCCATAAAGTGCAATGCGTTCTCCACGATCTCAGACACCGCCCGCTCCACTTTGGCTCGGTCAAAGGCGAAGTGAGGTAAGGACGGATCCAGGTCCAGGCGCAAGTGCAAAGGGGTGTCAGGCGGGAATACGCTCTTCACTGCTCCTTCCACCGTCTCGTTTATGTCGCTCGGAGAGGGGGTGATGCGGGTGGCGGTCACAAAATCGCGAAACTCCTGCAAAATCTCTTCTAAACGCATTACCCCTGCCTCAATCTTTTGCAAGAGTTCTGAAACCTGTTTCCTCTCTTCGGGAAAGTCTGTCCATAAATTTTCTTGATGGAGCATACGGCGCAACTCACGAATGTCTCCTGCTATGGCAAAAACTCTGTTTCCGATGATATGGGAAGTGCGAGCGCTCAACTCTCCCCACGCCGCCATCCGCTCGCTTGTGATGAGCTTTCGTAAGGAGCGTATCTTTTCTAAACCCGTTCCCAACTGCTCCGCTATCGCCAAGAGTAACCGCTCGTCGTCTTCGGTGAAACGGTTGTCCACGTAAGGGTTTCGGGGGTGCTTCCGAATGGCGCGAATGCAACCAATGCACCGCCCCCTGCTGATGATGGGGACTGCCAGAAAAGCGCGAATTTCCTCGCGGGGAAACTCTAAATATTTCCCGCGCCATCGGGGATCCCTGGAAGGGTCATCCAGCCGAATGACCTCGCCATGCTGGCAAACCCACCCCGTGCATCCTTCTCCGGGAGCATAGCGTGCTGTGGAAGGGAGAGTCGCCGCACCCACCGTATCTCGCAGGACAAAGGCTTGCTCCACATCATCCCATAAAAAGATAGAGTAAGCGTGCACCGGAAGAACGCGAAGCACTACCTCCGATACGCGTTTGAGCAACTCTTCTTCGGTTTCAGCCACATCCAGGGCAGTGCCGATGTCCTCCAGCGCCTCTTCGCGGGCGCGAGCGTCCCACCGATCCAGGAGCAGTCCCGTGACCGTCGCCAGCAACTCCATTGCGAGGATATGCTCTTCTGTGAATTTCCCGATCTGGTCCGATTCCACATTCAAGGCGCCACGAACTCGTGCGTTCCTATCAAAAACGGGCGAGGCTAACTCACTGCGACTCGTCTCAAACAACACCTTATATCGTTTCTCCGCTCGCACGTCGGGACTCAAATAACTCTTTCCCGTTGCCGCCACATAGGCGGTGATCCCTTCTCGCTCTTCCACGCCCACATACACCCCTTCCCCTAATAAATCGGGAGACCAGTCAGGTCCCGCCCCCGCGCGGATGGTCATATAACCCAGTTCGTTATCAAATAAAAGCACCATCGCATTCCGTGCCCCCGTCATTGTGAGCGCGCGGTCACATATAGCATATAACACCGGAGCAGGCTCACGCGTAAAAAGAACCTGAACAAGAAGGTCTCCCAGGAATTGTTCCTCTAACACATCTTGCATTATACTAATCCCGTGACCTGTTCCGTGGAAGGGCACCCATCCCAAAAACCAAAGGCGCCCCCGACCGCTCCCAGGCGGTGCGCCGTCGTGGACGTGGGGAGCAACTCCGTCCTCCTCGTGGTGGGGGAAAGGCAAAACGGAGCCTGGGTCCCCTTGAAGGAAACCTCTACCGTCACCGCTCTGGGAGAAGGTGTTCGCCAAACGCGGAAGCTTTCGGAAGAGGGAATGGAAAGAACCCTTGAGGCTCTCAAGCAAGCCTTTGCAGTCGCAGAAGCCTTCGGAGCAAGTGTCAAGGCTTATGGGACTATGGCTCTCCGCATTGCGGAAAATGCACAGGAATTCCTCAAGCGTGCCAGGGCGCAGGGTACCCCGGTTGACATCCTTTCCGGGGAGAGAGAAGCAGAACTGGGACTTAAAGCGGTGCAGGAGGACCCTCTGTTTGCAACGTGCCACGAGATTGTGATGGTAGATGTGGGGGGACATAGCACAGAGGTCGCCGCTGCCACGCGGGGGGAACAGTGGCACATCCATTATAAGAAGAGCCTCCCCCTGGGAACACTGGGCTTGCGAGATGTTGTGGTCCCTCAGGAGAAAGCGGGAGATGCGGAGTTAGAACGTGCGAGGGAATACATAGCCACCCCTCTAAAAGACCTGCCTCCTATAAGCCCGCAAACGACTGTGGTCGCAGTGGGAGCCACCGCGACGAACCTCATCACCTTGCGAGACCGCATCACCGAGTGGGACCCCAAGCAGGTGCACGGCAAATCCCTCTCTTTCCAGGAGATTTCAGACCTCACCACGCTCTTGCTCTCCCTCACGGATGCGGAGCGTGCCTCCCTCCCAGGCTTGGAGAAGGGCAGAGAACGAACCATCCACCTGGGTGCCCTCATCCTCCAGAGAATTCTCGCTCGCCTCGGCGCTTCCTCCTGTACAGTTAGCACACGTGGCTGGCGCCACGCCTTGCTATCGGAAATAGGACAAGAATTGTAAAGGGGGAAGGAAAGTTTACCACCCTTCCGCGCTCTCTCGGATAATGTCTCCGATCTGTACCTTCTCTATCCCTTCAAAATTCCCCAAGCTCCAGCGAGTGTTGACTTCTCGCACCACCAGGGTACCAACTTTTTGCTCCCGCTTGCCAAGCACCTCGCCAGTCTCAGGGTCCCGAATCACTCGCACGATGCGATAGACATCAAAGCGTTCCCCCACTCGCACATTGCATTCTGAGCCTGCATTGAAATACACTTCCTCTCCTTCCACGTCCACCACTTTCGCGGACCAAGGAAGTTTCTCCAATCGTTTCACGATTTTGTCTACCGCCTGATTGATGGCTTTCGTGGTCGCTTCACCAAGTGGGCTGTTTTCAAAAACCGTAAGGTTGGCAAACACGCTCCCTATGTCTCCCGACCAGGAAAACGAGGAAGACGAAGCCTCCCCTTTCGCTTCTTCGGTGAGGAGCACCTGGGTGGTCTCTGTATCTACAAGGCGCACGTTCATCCCCATTTGGGCTTCAATGAGAGTGGCTCCCACGTTGCCCAGCTTGGGCGTACCTACGCTTACCCCAACCCCCCGCCGTTGAAACACAAAATCCGTCACGTTGCCTTTGATGATCACCTGCGCCCAGGTGGTGCGTTGACGAGAGGGGTCATTCCCTTCGGGACGCAGGGATTGTTCACGCATCAGTTCTTCATAAGCCTCTCTCTCCAGAACGATGAAACGCCCCGTCTCTAATAACTTCTTGACAAGCTTCTCATAGATGGCATTCCGAAAAGCCACGGGCACATTGTACCGCCCATCAAAATAGTAGTCCTTGAACTCTAACGGCGCAACCGCCACGCGCATCTTCAGGCGTTTCGAAGAGGGCGCACCTTGAGTGTGCGGAAATGGCAAAACAAGCAAACCTCCCAAAACCAGAGGCAAAAGCAAATGTGTCATATCGTTTCTCCTGGTACTTCTTCATTTTACCGAAGAAGTCTTAGGCAGGGGAGACGCTGAGAATGGGAGGTAAAAAATGCGCCAGGGCTTTCCACGATTCTCCCTCGTCCGCGGAGGCAAAAAGGGCGCCTCCCGTGGTACCGAAATACACGCCCGCGGGCTCCAGGGAGTCCGCCCCCATCCCTTCCCGAAGAACTACCGCGTAAGCATGCTCCTGAGGCAACCCCCTGGTCTTGACCTGCCACGTCTTTCCCCCATCCTGGGACTTCAATACGGCGATCTTTCCTTCGGGGGTGAAGCGATGAGTATCCGCTTGTAAGGGAAGTCTCCAAAGGGTGTGAGATTTTCGCGGATGAACCGCAAGGGCAAAGCCGAAGCGGGGAAAGTCCGGATCTCCTGAAACGTCTTCCCAGGAATCTCCCCCATCGTTCGTGCGATAAAAACCGCAGTGATTTTGCTGGTAAAGGATAGTCCCATTTCCTGAATCCATTGCCAATTTGTGTACGCATTGCCCCACTTCGGGGAAAGGATCAGGAAAATAGTCACAGCGCACATTGGAGTTCTTGGGATGCCAGGTTCTTCCCCCGTCATCACTCCGAAAACAACCAGCCGCAGAGATGCCAACCCAGAGGCGGGTGGGGTCTCGGGGGTCTGTCAGGATCGTGTGCAGGCAAAGCCCGCCATTTCCAGGCTCCCATTTCTCCCGTGTGGGATGTTCGTTTAGGGCTTTATTGGGGTTCCACGTCTCGCCGTTGTTATCGCTTATCCAGAGTTGAGCAGGTTCTGCCCCCAGGTAGATCACGCCCCTGCTGAGAGGGAGAGCCGGGGCAAAGGTGCCAGAACTTCTTTATGGGGTGTTCTGGGTTTCGCGGGGCAGAGCACTCCTCCCAGGTAGTGCCTTTGTTGTCGGAATAAAAAAGCGCAGGACCGTATACTTCGCTAAAGGCGCAAGCCCATATCCTGCCCGTGCGGGGGTCATAAATAGCGTGGTTGATAGCCCAACCTGCTTGCATGGGCGGGGAAATTTCCCACGTTACACGGTCCTCACTCTGTACCAAAAACAATCCCTTTCGCGTCCCAACAAGAAGAATCATATGGTTAGCCTCGCCTAAAGCATACCCCAAGGAGAGGATTGGGATGCTCTTCTTACGCTAAACTTATGCTTATGCGCTCTTGGTGGGGGCGGATAAGGCCCTGGATACTCGCGGGCTTGGCTTATTGTGTGATGCGCCTGATCGGGCTTACCCTGCGCGTGCGGGTGGTTGGGGAGGAAAAATTGCACGGATGGGATAAGGGGAAGATCGTTGCGGGTTGGCACGGGCGCACCTTTCTCGCAGCCCTCTGTTTTCGGAATCGGGGCTGGTGGGCGCTGATAAGCCGATCCCGTGATGGCGAGATTCAGAACAGGCTTTTTCGCTGGCTCGGGTTTCAAACAATACGGGGGAGCACGGGCAGAGGAGGAGTGCGGGCTGCGGTGGAGTGCGTGGCGCTATTAAAAAAAGGAGAGACGTTTGTTTATACTCCCGATGGACCACGAGGACCTTCTCAAAAGGTGCAGAGGGGTGTTTTATGGCTTGCCCAAAAGGCAGGCTCTGCTATTTTCCCTGCGGGTGCCTCGGCACGCCCCCGCAAACTCCTCCCCACCTGGGATCGCTATATGCTCCCCCTTCCCTTTGGGAAGGGAATTATTGTGATAGGAGACCCCGTGCTCCTCCCGGAAGAGTTGGATGAGCAGGAGTTGACCGCCTGGGAACAAGAACTGGAGAAACGATTAAACGAAATGCAACGGCAAGCGGAGAAGGAGATGGGCTACGGTGATTAGGGTTTTTTATAATGTTCTCATTTTCCTTCTGGCTCCTGCTTGGGTGCCCTGGATGCTCTTACGCGTGCGCAGGCGAAATAGCCACCCCGACTGGCGAGAGCGAATGGGTTTGTATGACATCTCTCCTTCCACGGAAGAGCGCCTATGGGTTCACGCGGTAAGCGTGGGAGAACTCATTGCGGTGCGTCCCGTTCTCCGTGAATTGAGAAAACAAATCGGGACGGCGAAAATCGTGGTGACCTGCACTACCAGCAGTGGATATGCTCTGGCACAAAATTTCCTGGGTAACGAAGCGGATTACGTGTTTTATTTTCCCATAGATGTTCCCCTTTTCTGTATGCGGGCGCTCTTGAGGGTTCGGCCACGCGTGGTTGCCATTATGGAAACCGAACTGTGGATGAATTTCTTGCATTCTGCCAAACTCGTCGGCGCTCAGGTATTCCTCCTCAACGCACGCATTTCAGACAGAACGTTTCGGCGGGCCCGATGGTTGAAGTTTTTTTATAAGCGGTGCCTGCGGTATGTAGACCATTGCTTTGCCCAGAGCAAGCAGGATGCAGAAAGACTTCGCTATTTCGGTAAGGAGGAGGTGGTGGTTATGGGAAATACCAAATATGATGACGTGATAGAACCAGGGACGATAGATTGGAGAAAAGAATTGCAAATGAAGGAAGGCGAAAGGCTCATCGTGGTGGGGAGTACAAGGTCCGAAAAAGAAGAAGAATTGGTCCTGCAGGCTCTGAAAGGGCTAAAGGAGAGGATACTCTTTGCTCCTCGTCACATAGAGCGGGCGCCTTTTGTGGTCCAACGTGCCCAGAGTTATGGATATGACGCAGGATTGCGGTCAAAGGGAGAAAACCATAAAAGGCTGGTGGTCCTGGATACGTTCGGTGAGCTGGCTTCTGCATATCCTTTCGCTTATCTGGCGATCATAGGTGGGGGATTTGAGCCTCTCGGAGGGCAAAACATCATCCAGCCTCTTTCTGCAGGATGCCCGGTGCTTTGTGGAAAGCATATGTTTAACTTCAAGCAACCTGTGGAAGAGGCTCTGGCTGTCGGGGCTTTGCGGGTCGTCTCGGATGCTGAGGAACTTCGCTCCACCATAGAGCATTGGCTCGCTAATCCAGAAGAACGCCAGCAAAGAGGGGAAGCAGGAAAGCGATTAGTGGAACGCAACAGAGGCTCCGCAAAACGAATGGCTATGGAAATAGTGAAGGCATGGCAAAAATCCCTTTCCGGGCATCCCTAAAAGAGAAGGGGTACGGCTTTCGCCGACCCCTCTCGCGAAGCCGTTGAAGTGCGCTGGGCTTCGCGGCTCTCCTTTCCCCCGGGGCGCGTGACCCCGGGGCTCTCTTTATAGTTCGCTTCTTAGACGGAATCTCCTGCCCCTATGGACCTGGTAATAATACGAGATTTTTGGGGATTTTTCCTTTGGCTTTCGTAAACCTGAATATTCTCAGGGTAACTTTCCCCTTTATAAGGAACCTAAACTTAATTAGGATTACTCCGCAATGTTTGGCGTCGCTCTCTACGCCCTGCTGTGCCTTGCTGGCGCATTGATCGCTATAAGCGTGTGGAACCTGTTTCGCTCCGTAGCGGATGCAGGGGAGCGCTCCTCTGCCCCTCGCCTCTTATTGATATGGATTCTTTTCCTTGCCCTCCCCTATCTTGCGGTGGAGGCTCAAACCGCCCTGTACGCCAAACGGGTGGAGAACTCCGTTTTGGAGGCGTTCAATCAACAGTGGGTGGAAGGCGACCTGATTTACTACAAGGTGCAACACATCCTGGGAGGGCGAGCCCAACTCATTGTGGTCACTCACACCACCAGTCCCTGGTGGTCGGGTACCTACCGGAATGTATACAAATTAAAGGCGAAGAGGTATGGCACCACCTGGCACGTGGTTTCCGTAGACCCCATTGATACCATGGAAAACCCGTCCCACGTCTTTACCTTCCCACCCTACTGGTAGGGCATACCTGCCCCTGGAGGGCTATATGGGGTAAAATTTATTTCGTGCTTGACCCAAAACTCCTGGAATCCTTATCCGAAGCAGGCTCCCGGCTGAATGCACTGGGAGGTCATCTTTGACGTCCCGAACCTGACCCAGCGCATCCAAAAACTCCAACAAGAATCCGAATCTCCAGACTTCTGGGCAGATTCTTCCCGCGCCGAAAAAACTCTGCGCGAACTCTCCGCTTTGAAAAATCGCCTGGAACCCCTCCAATCCTTGCAGAAAACTTACCAGGAGATTCAAGAATTTCTTGCCCTCCTGCGTGACCATCCCGATCCAGAAGTGGAAAAAGCCCTGATAAATATGGCTCAGGGCTTCCTTGCGGAACTGGAACGCTTTGAAACCGCCACCCTCCTCAGCGGAGAGCACGATCCGAGCGATGCCATCGTGGAGATAAATGCGGGCGCAGGCGGAACGGAGGCTTGCGACTGGGCACAAATGCTCTACCGTATGTATACGCGCTGGGCAGACCGCCATAACTACAAGGTAACCCTGCTAAGCGAAACCCCGGGCGAAGTCACGGGATACCGGAGCGTGTCTTTTGAAGTGGCGGGACCCTATGCCTATGGGTACCTTAAGGCGGAGCACGGGGTCCATCGCCTGGTCCGCATAAGCCCCTTTGATGCATCCGGAAAAAGGCACACTTCCTTCGCTATGGTGAGCGTCCTCCCCGAAGTCCCGGAGGGGCAGGTGCACCTCAAACCCGAAGACATCAAGGTGGAAACCTTCCGCTCCAGCGGGGCAGGGGGACAACACGTTAACAAAACGGAGTCCGCAGTCAGGATTACCCATATTCCTACGGGTATCGTGGTTGCCTGCCAGAACGAGCGGAGCCAGCATAAAAATAAAACTTTAGCAATGAAAATCTTGACCGCCCGCCTCGCAGAGTGGGAACGAAATAAGACGGAGGCGAAACTCCGCCAACTCAAGGGCGACCTGACCTCCGCCGACTGGGGGCGCCAGATCCGCTCGTACGTCCTCCAGCCCTATAGTTTGGTAAAAGACCTGCGAACGAATTGGGAAACTTCCAACGTCTTATCAGTATTGGATGGCGAACTTGATGATTTCATCAATGCCTATCTCCGTCAATCACCCCCAAAATTGGGGCAAAATAATGCCTAACCCTGGAGGTAAGAAAGGATGCGAGTGATCATGCAGTTCTGTGCTCTCGTAGGGACGTTTGTTTTTTCTCTCTCCTTTGTTTTCCCGGCTCCTCAGGGCACTCTGCCGGGGGACTATGCCTCTTGGCAAAGAAGCCTGGTAATCTTCCAGCAGGAAAACCCCAATATGAACCTCATCTGGGGCAGGGGCTCCGTCTCCACCCTTTATGGCAATCGCTCTATGGGATTGGTGCCCCCCCGGATAGCCGCGGAAGCGTTCGTAATGAGATATTCCGACATCTTTCGCCTAAGCCCGGAGAACCTGGTGCTTCAAAAGGAACACGAGATAGAGGGAGGGCGCCTGATGGCGTATTGGTTTGCGCAAACGGCTCACGGCATCCCGGTGGATAGAGGAGGGCTTACCGTGGCAGTTTTCAACAACATCACCAGCGACGTGGTGTTTGTGGGTTCCCAATTGCGCCCTCTGCCCTCCGATGAACCCGAGGGCTTTATCGGACCGAGGCGCGCCCTTGCAGTCGTTAGCCGGGCGATGCGCTATGCGGACTACTATGGCAATCCGGAACTGGTCGTTTGGGGCGAAGGAGAGGAGGGGCGATATGCCTATAAAATAGAAGCGTCCACCACAGACCTTACGAAACCCGAAAAATGGTCCTTCTTTGTGGATGCCAAAACCGGGAAAATCCTGGAAAAGAGGGATGAAATATATTATGTAGACATCACAGGGCATCTGGATGCCTGGCGCACCCCAGGAGTGCTCCCAGATACCTCCTATAATCCCCCTGTGTTGCAAGAACTCCCCGGAGCACGCGCTCGCGTGGTGGGTGGTAACTCGGCTTTTGCCAACTCCAACGGTGACTTCGTTATTTCCCACCCCGGTTCCGCTCCCGTGACCGTGGAGGCGGCTCTTATCGGGAGGTGGGTGGACGTGAGGAACAACGCAGGAAGCAATGAAGTGCTCTCTCAAACCGTTACGCCGCCGGGTCCTGCGAACTTCGTGTTCAATCAATCTCGCACGGAGTTCGTTACCGCTCAGGTCAATGCTATGATTCACACCGAGGTCGTGCACGACTTCGCCATTGGAATCAACCCTGCCTATCCCGGGATCAACGTTACGATGGTGGCTAACGTGAATATCAATAACACCTGTAATGCTTTCTATAATGGAACCAGCATCAACTTCTACCGCTCGGGCGGTGGCTGTCCCAATACCGCTTATACCAGTGTTATCTATCACGAGTATGGGCACCACATCGTTGCCAGTGGGCACAGCTCCCCCACGGGAGCGATCCACGAGGGAATGGCTGATGTCACCTCAGCCTTCCTCCTGGATGACCCCGTCATTGGGCGCGATTTCCGGGGACAAAACACCTACGTGCGCCATCTTGTCAACCAACACGTCAATTGGCCCTGTACGGGCGAATCCCATACCTGCGGTTTAGTCCTTGGCGGGGCATATTGGAAAACGAAACTTAACCTCCAGAACACGATGGGCGCTTCTGCAGGACTCAATCATGCCCGCAAACTTTATCTCAATACCCTGCTCCTCAGCCCACCCTTTGATCCCAACTGGACTATCGCCGTCCTCACGGTGGACGACGATGATGGAAACCTCAATAACGGCACCCCCCACTACGATGAAATCAACGCAGGCTTTACCGCCCATAACCTGCCTGCACCCCCACTCCAGTGGCTCCTCTTCTTTACCACCCCTGCAGACCTCACCTTTATGCCAGCCAACCAGACCATCACCTTTGGCGTCCGCATCGTGGATAATGCCTCCCGTTATGTCCCAGGCACAGGAAAAATTCATTACCGAATCAACGGGGGACAGTGGGAAGAAAGACCCCTGGTCTCCTTGAGTAGTCGTCCCCTCCTCACTAATCAGCCTCAGGAGTTCGCCACCATCCCCGCTCAGCCACCCGGCACCCTTGTGGAATGGTATCTCTCTGCTCGCGACGACCGAGGACGCACCGTAACTGACGTCAACCCCAATACTCCCCACGAGTCCCTCACCGCTATCACGGTTACTACCGTGCTGGATGACAATTTTGAGCAGGACCGTGGATGGACCGTCCAAAACGTGAACCTCCAGACGGGCGCCTGGGTGCGAGGCATCCCGGGGAACTGGGGGCGAGGAGACCCCCCTCGTGACGCCGATGGGTCAGGGCGCTGTTACGTCACCGGCAACACTCAAAACGAAGACGTGGATGGCGGACCCACCATCCTCATCAGTCCCGTCTTTAGCCTCGCAGGAGGGAACGGCTTAATTGAACTTTCGTACTGGATGTATAATGACGATGGCGATGATTCCCTCGTGCTGGAAATCAGTAACGATGGCGGAACCACCTGGACCACCGTCCGCTCCTGGCTCGGAGGCTCGGGGGGGTGGAACCGATTCTCCTTCGTCGCCAGCAGGTATGTCGCTCCCACCGCTAATATGCGGATCAGACTGTCCGTGGCGGATAATCCCAACAATTCGGTAACCGAATCGGCTATAGATGCTGTGCGGATTCGGAGAGCCTCCTGAGGGAATTGGCACCGAATCTGCGTTCGGAAAGGGAGTTGCCGAAACGCCCATCCAGTCAAGGAGTCTAATAAGGTTGATGCCAATGGTGCGTCTTGTAACATCCCTGCTGATCGGAAGCGTGGGAGCGAGTTCTGCTCTCGTCGCCCAGATCGGTTTGTCGGAAGACCCGGGGGCAGGACCCCACGCTCAGGCTCAAGCCGCCGCAGACATCCTGCGTGAGGAAGCAGGTGCCGACCTGGCTTTCCTCCCCGCAGGGATGTTAAATAAGGAGGCTACAGGAGACCTGGCGACACTCTTGAAATATCCTACAGATGAGTTAGTGGTGCTGAGGCTTACGGGTAAAGAAGTGTGGTCTGCGCTGGAGCGCTCCGTAAGTTATTATCCCGAACCCAACAGTGCCTTTCTCCAGATTAGCGGGGGCGTGGTGACCTTCTCCGCTTCCGCTCAACCGGGGTCCCGCATCCTGTCCTTGGAAATTGGGGGCACGCCTATAGAAGGGAATAACCGGTACAATGTCGCTATGCCGGCGTCCCTCGCTCGGGGCGCTCTCGGATACTTCAAAATATGGGATACCAACAAAATAGACAAAAGCCTGGGCATCACATTGGAAAAAGCCCTGAAAGGGAAGACAGGCGCCGTGCGTACTCCGCGTTACCTCGTTCGCCCATAGCCGTCCTCACCTTTGCCCTGCTCATCCTCTGTGCTCCCAAAAGCCCCCATCAAAGCAATACCGCCACTCTTTTTGATGGAGAGCGGGCTTTCAACTTGCTCAAAGCCCAGGTGGCTTTCGGGCCCAGATACCCAGGCTCAGAAGGACATAGCAAAATGCGGGAGTGGCTGGTGGAGGAAGCCAAAAAGTACACCACCAACGTCACGCTCCAGGAGTTTAAACACACCTGGAGCGTAACAAAGCAAGAATTGACTCTCTATAACGTCATAGCGGAAATCAATGTCGGAGCTCCTAAAACCATCCTCCTGTTGGCTCATTGGGATACGCGTCCCACCGCTGACCAGGACCCAGACCCCTCTAAACGCAAACAACCCATCCTGGGCGCGAACGATGGAGCCAGTGGGGTAGCCGTGCTTCTGGAACTAATGCGTGTTTTCAAGGAAAAACCCCCTCCCGTCAACGTCACTTTTCTCTTCACCGATGGCGAAGACCTGGGTCCCTCCGTGGATGAAATGTTCCTGGGCGCTTCTCACTTTGCGCAAAATGCCCCACGGAAAAAATATGCCTTTGGCATCTTGCTGGATATGGTGGGTGATAAAAACCTGGTCATTGAAAAAGAAGCCTATAGCGTCTTCTACGCTAAGGATGTCGTAGAGCGCTTCTGGAAACACGCGCATTCCATCGGGCTGGGTAAATACTTTCCTGATAGAGTCGGCACCTGGATTTCGGACGACCATCTTCCGCTCAATCAGGTGGGCATCCCCACCATTGACCTCATAGACTTTGACTACCCAGCCTGGCATACCACGAACGACACTCCTGAGCAATGCAGTGCTGGCTCCCTTGCTGTCGTGGGACGCGCCGTGGAGTCCTTTCTGCGTGCGGAGGGAACTCGTGGGGAAAAATGAAACCCCTGAGGGAACCCTTCATAGACGCCGAAGGCTCGGGTAACCTATAAGAGAGATTAGCGGCCGTAGCTCAATGGCAGAGCCCCTGCCTTCCAAGCAGGTGGTGCGGGTTCGATTCCCGTCGGCCGCTCCAGTCCCTCCTGAAGGAGCCAGCGATCCCCACGCCCCCCTTCTAAAGAAGAGTTAGGTGAACCCCCCTTGAATTGCCCTGGATGAGGGAGTAGAATAAAGGATACGGGCGGGCGTAGCTCAGAGGTAGAGCATCTGCCTCCCATGCAGAGGGTCGCGGGTTCAAGTCCCGTCGCCCGCTCCAGCCCTCAAACTCCTTTATCCCCGAATTTGCCAGCGCACCAAATCCACCCGCACTTCCCACGGATAGATCAGAACTAATCCCAGGGGTTGCCAGCGGACCCGGGCACGCACCATCCGCGTGGTGGGGTCTATGTAGGCGCTTATGTTGGTGGTCACTTCCACCACGGTAGTGCTGTCAGTTGTGGTGGCAGTGCGGGTATCTCGGGTATCCCATTGGTTGGTGGTGAAGTTGTAAAGGTCAATGGACTGGCGTAAGGGAGTGGTATTGACCCGTGCTTCCACTTCCAGGCGCAAGGAACCTTGGGGAACTCGGGGGGCGGTGCCTTCCACGACGAGTTGAACAGGAGCCTCTGCCTGGGAAAGGACGAACCCGGGCCAAAGCACCAGGTAAGTGTCGTCGCTCTGCTGGAGTTCGCTGAGACCACCCGAGACAAGCCTCCCTCGGATGAGGCGGAAATTCTCAGCAAGAACCGCTGTCCATCCTCCGAGACCACGAATCAGGTGAAGTCGGTTCTGGGAAATAGGGGGCGGGAGGACACTGTGGAACGCCACCAAATCTCCTATACCATCTCCCGTGAAATCCCCGAAGACGACGTCCAGCGGGCTGAAGCCCGTCCCTATGCCGATTTGCCTCTCAAAAGTGCCGTCACCACGGTTTCGGAAGTAAGAGATCGTGGAGGAAGCATAATTGGCAAGGAAGACATCCAGATACCCATCCTGATCTTCGTCTCCCACGATGATTTCCGCGATTTGGCGAAGATCGCCGGAATGGGGGCTAAGGTAGATCGCAGGGGCTTGGAAGGTGCGGTTGCCATTGTTGAGTAACACCGCAAGGGACTCCCTGTAGGGCTCCTGGCGGTTGAGTCCTGCAAGGATGTCCAGATTGCCGTCATTGTTCACGTCCGCCAGGGTCAATTCCAGGATGGGAAGGTCCGCTATGGAGGTCATAGTGAACGTGAGGTTCCCATTTCCCCACAGAATGTCTGTCCTCGCATTCCCAATCACAATGTCCATTTTTCCGTCTCTGTCTAAGTCCCCTGCTTTGATGCTTCCGGGTCCGGGATTGGTGGTGATCTCGCTATGGAGTTGAAAGTTTCTTCCGCCACGGTTTTCTATAATGAACACCCTCCGAGCAGAGTTAGGAATGCTGGGGCATCCCAGGTCCTCCGGGAGAATCACGTCTAAGTCGCCATCATTGTCCAGGTCCTCCGCTTCTATTTCACCATTGACATAACCGCAAGTGCCTGGAGCATAGAGGGTGGCGGGCGAAAAACCGCCCGTGCCGTCGTTCCAACTAATCCCCCATCGGTAAGGGGGGATGCCTTCATTGAAGACCACATCTAAGTGTCCATCGTTGTCCATATCTCGCAAACGAAGGTCATGGATAGCAGTGCTCCCCAGGGAAAATTGCCCACGAAGGGTCAGATTTCCCATCCCATCGCCTACATAAACCTGAAGGGGATTAGAGCCGATGACCACATCTAATTTCCCGTCATGGTTCACGTCCCCTGTCTCAAACCCCTGATAGGTACCCGAGCGCAAGGTGGCGGCTACGGGCGTGGAAAAGTCCCCGTTCCCGGGGTTAGTATGCACTCCGATTTCAATGGACAGCCAGTTCGTGGTCACTACATCCACGTCGTTGTCCCCATCCACATCCGCGGGGTGCACGTCGTGAGGATATTCCGCCGTTACGTATCTCCGAAAGGCTCCAAAGTTTCCGCCCCCGGTATTGGGTAACACGCCCCACCCCTGATTGGAACCCAGGGTCCCCAAAATATCAAGCCTCCCATCTCCCGTAACATCCACAAGGGCGATGCTGTCAAACGAGCCTGAAAAATCTCCAAGCACGATGCCCGTTGGGCTTGCCAGCGTCCCGTTGCCCTGATTCCTCAAGAGAGCCACCACATAGGTGCCAACGGTGTTGCGAAGCCCCGTGTGGGCATACACCACATCTATATCCCCGTCCAGGTCAACGTCTCCGAGCGCAATGCAGGGATAAAACCGAATTCCAGAAAAAATGGGAGCATAAAGCACCGAAGAGCCGAATCCGCCCGACCCGTTATTCATAAAAACGCGGACCCAGTGCTGGCTTCCGCTGTTATGGGGTCCCCCCGTCACCACAATGTCCCTCCACCCATCACCATTGAGGTCCGCGGAGGCCACCTGATAGGGCATATCCGGGCAGGAAACAGTTGCTGGAGAGGAAAAAGTCCCTCCCCCCTGATTGGTCAAAATCCCGATGAGGTTGCTCCTGAAGTGTGCCACGATGATGTCCAGGCGACCATCATTGTTGAGATCTGCGAGGGCAACATCTGTGGGTGCAGTGCCTCCTGAGGGAACGACAACAGGAGGGGTGAAAGAACCATCTCCGTTGTTTCTGTAAAGCGCAACGCCCGTCCCCATTTCATTCAAGCCTGTGATCCCCACCACTATGTCTATGTCGCCGTCTCCATCTATGTCTCCCGCTGTAACCGCCTCCGAGACGTCGGGCGCGGTGTACATAACGGGAGCCCCATACATCCCGGTCCCACGGTTAAAGATGACCGTGAGGCGAGGGAGGATGTTGAACATAGTTGCTACGTCGGGAAAGCCATCACCGTTGAAATCTCCCACCGCAGAGCGTTGGGGGTATCGCGCGGAGAAGTAATCCCCAGGCATAAAAGCGTGCCAAGGGGTTACAAAGGTTCGTTCCTGTGCCCGGGCGGGCTGGACCCCGAAGCCAATCAAAAGAGCAAGGAAAACCAAAAGAAAAGTGTGTCCAGCTTTTCTCATCTCTTCACCTATGTCTTTTCTTCAAGAAGTCAGTTGGTCTTTAAGAGAGGGTTGAGGAACAAATAGATACAACACTTGTGCCCAAAATGCTTTTCCTGCCATTAGTACGGGGCAAGAAACCTTGGGTCGGACAACCAGGGCGGAGTATACCGCTTTGCCCCTGCTAAACAGCCGTCCCCCTTGGGGGTCTAACTCCGATCGCGTGTCCCAGGAAAGGAAAGATTTCGGGATAATATCGTCTCCATTCTACCTCCTAAAACTCTTATTCCCGTTTCTCTACGCACTCTAAGAGTTCTGCCCCGACCACCATCGCTACCAGTTCAGAAAGGGAAGAAGCGTCCATTTTTCGCATAAGTCGGCGACGATGGACCTCTACCGTCCGTGGGCTGATCCTCAGTTCAGAAGATATGGCTTTGTTGGTCACCCCGGAGATAATCCTGGCTAAAACTTTTTTCTCTCGGGAGGTCAACTGCTTGTACTTTTGAGTTACCTTTTGTTTCAATTTTCGGTGCTTTAATAACCGTGCCTCTGCCTCTAAAGCCTCCCGTACCCTGCGGATTAGTTCTTCGCTTGCGATGGGCTTCTCAAGAAAAGCAAAGGCTCCCAGGTCCAGCGCTTGGATTGCCAGGTTTAAATCCGCATGCCCTGTCAGTACGATTATGGGAGGGGTGGGTCCCAGTCTTTTCATTTCGCGGATAACAGCAAAGCCATCCATCCCGGGCATCTTGATGTCCAGCAACACGCACCCAGAACGCAAGGGGTTGTATTCGGAAAGAAATTCGCGGCCCGAAGCGTAGGTGAAGGTTTCTATCCCCTCCTTTTGTAAAAGCCGACGTAGGGCAGTCCGCATCTCTTCATCGTCATCAATTATGAACACACAGGGTTTTGCTTCCATTTTTGGACCCACAAGTGCCCTTGAATGGACATTGGTATACTGAATTTTGACCTTTTCCCTGGGGTTTATGCAGGGGAGCTTTCTCTGGGGTGCCAATTTTTTTTGCTTTAGTTTCTCCTGGCGTTTTTTCATACAGGAAAACCCTTATTGAGGACGTCTCCCTAAACCCGATGATTAAGGATGAGGGCCCCCCTTCTTAGAAGGGGGGACGAAAAACCTTGAGGAAATTATGGACAAACTAAGAACGAAACCTTATCAACGGCGCAAATCAAAATCTTCCCCTCTCCAATATATTGGAGGGATGAGCAGATTTCTTCAATGGCTGGGGGCGCCCATTATTTTGGCTGAGGATGGAGGGGTGATATGGGTGGATCCAGAATTAAAAAAGGCTCTTGCTCCATTCCTCTGCCCCCTTTCGCCTCATTTAGCAGAACTTGTGGAACGCCCGGAAGGAGAATATGAAATCACCCTTTCCCTGTCTGAAGACAAGACGTATCATTACGAAGTTAAAAGAATAGACATTCCGAAAGAGGATTGGCTCCTCCTCAGAGAACACCTATGCTCTGGGAGGCTGGGCGAGGAGAAGGAAATCCCCCAGAAAGTCATTGGTTTGTTTTTGCGCGACACCACAAGTTGGAAAAGTGCTTATCAGGAACTTTTTGATTCGGAACTTCGCTTTAGAAGCATTGGTGAGTCTCTTAACGATGCGGTCATTACTTGCAGTGAGGAGGGATATGTTACCTCCTGGAACACCGCTGCAGAAAAGTTATTTCATTTGGAGCGCCGTTATGCCTTGCGCAGGCATATCAACGAGTTCGTGGAATGCAAGGACCCGCGAGGAGTTTTGGCTCTATGGGAGGGAGAGGATTCTTCTTCCGAACTGAGGATGGGCAAGGTGTTTGCTCTTCAAGGGAAGCGCTTAGATGGAAGTTTTTTCCCGGCAGAGGTCACGGTGGGTTCCTGGCAGACGGAAGAAGGGCGCTGGTATAGCTTCATCGTCAGGGATGTGACCGAACGGGAAAAATGGCGAGCACGATGGTTTCAGGCAGAGAAATTGCTCGCTATTGGGCAACTCTCTGCAGGAATTGCTCACGAACTCAACACCCCCATTCAGTATGTTGGGGACAACCTTCGGTTCTTGGATTCCTCTATTGGAAATCTGCTGTGCTATTGTCACTCATCCCCCAGGCGACGCAGGAACTCGGGAAAAGGGAAGATGGGGAGTTTTTAAAGGTTTGGTCCGAGGCGGTGTCACGAGTGGATCTTGATTTCGTTGTCCGAGAGATTCCTCAGGCTTTGAAGGAATCTTTGGTTGGGTTAGAACGGGTGGCAAATATCGTCCGTGCCCTTAAGGATTTTTCGCATCCAGGCTCAAATGAGTTCGTCCCAGTGGATATAAACCAAGCCATCCAAGCGGCGCTCACGGTAGCCCGCAGTGAATGGAAGTACGTAGCGGAAGTGGCGCTCCATCTGGATGAAAAACTTCCGCGTGTCCCTGCTCTCAGTAATGAAATTCACCAGGTCCTACTGAATCTTATTGTGAACGCCGCACAGGCAATTGCAGAGAAAAACAGAGATGGCAAGGAAAAGGGCACCTTGACCATTAAAACTTTCCAGGAAGGCAATTTTGCCGTCATAGAAATCCAGGACTCAGGGATTGGAATTCCGGAAGAAAACCATAGTCGCATCTTTGAGCCCTTTTTCACCACTAAACCCCCAGGAAGGGGAACAGGGCAGGGATTGGCAATCGTTTATGACGTCGTGGTGCATAAGCACAGAGGAGATGTTTCTTTCACATCGGAGGTGGGCGAGGGTACGACCTTTTTCATTCGCCTGCCTCTGTTTCACGGGAGGTAATCCGATGAGCGAAACCAGAGTGCTTTTCGTAGACGATGAACCCTACGTTCTTGAGGGAATGCGCCGTATGATGCATCCCTATGCCGGGCAGTGGCATTGTGACTTCGTTTCCAGTGCTGAAGAAGCCCTGCGTGTCTTTCAGGAACACCCCTACGATATCGTCGTCAGCGATTTTCGTATGCCTGGAATGGACGGCGCCCAGCTCCTTGAGAAAATTCAACAGTTGTATCCCGATACCATACGCATTATCCTCTCCGGATACACGGAAGAAATGGAAAGCCTCCGTATGGTTCGGTGTGTCCACCGATTCCTAAGTAAGCCTTGTGACCCCCAAGCCCTCTTTTCAGCCATCCGGCGAACCTCCGCAATGAGGCGAATCCTGGGAAGTCCTATCTTACAGCGTGCCGTCGCGGGCTTGGAAAGCGTGCCTACCTTACCCGATACCTATTCCCGCATTTGCGAACTCATCGCTCAGGAGGAGCCAGACATCAAAAAGATTGGAGAAATTATAGCAAACGACGTCGGAATGACCGCGAATGTTTTGCATCTGGCAAACTCTGCCTTCTTTGGTCTCGGTAAAAAGGTTGCAGACCCCGTGGAAGCCGTGCGCTACCTTGGCTTTAACGTCGTGAAGGCTTTGGTCCTTAGCCATTCTGTCTTCCAACAAATGCAGGCAGCCTCTGCCTCAGGCTTGTCGTTGGAGGAATTTACTCACAGAAGCCTTCGAACCGCCTGCCTTGCCCGAAGAATCGCTGAAATAGAAAAGGCAAGGTTGCCCGTAATAGAGCACGCCTTCGTGGGAGGACTCCTCCACGATGTGGGAATCTTGATTTTGGCGCATAACTTCCCGCCTCTCTACCGAGAGTGCTTCCAGTTCTGCCAGCGAATGGGCTTCACCATCCAGGAAACGGAAAAGTTGATCTTCGGGGCTACCCATGCGGAAGTTGGAGCCTACCTCCTCGCTTTGTGGGGCTTACCCGATGACGTCGTGGAGGCGGTCGGGTTTCACCACCGCCCCCTTGAAAGCGGGGGGCACCTCTTTACGCCTCTTACCGCCGTTCACGTCGCAGTGGGCATTGTTTCCTCTCCCCACCAGAGCGAAAACCCAGAGGAATTCTTGAACGTGGATTATGGCTACATCTCCGTCCTGGGGTTGGCGAACCGCATCCCTCAGTGGCTGGCTTTGCTAAGCGATGGTCAGCAGGTGAAAGCAGGATGAACCAGGAGCGTATCAAAGAAAGCTTTCAGAGATTGTTAAATTCCCATTCCCCCCACACCCTGGAATTTCTTGAGAATCTGGAGGAGCTATATGAACCCTAAAGTCCTTTTTGTGGACGACGAAGCCCATCTTACCGAAGCCATACGAAGGAACTTCCAAAGACGGTATGAAGTCCATACTGCCAACAGCCCTTCCTCTGCCTTGCAAACCCTTCAACGCGAGGGACCTTTTACCGTGGTGGTCTCCGACTTGGTTATGCCGGAAATGAATGGTGTCCAGTTTCTTGCCCTCGTGAGAAACTCTTTTCCTGATACGGTGCGCCTTTTGCTAACGGGTAGGGCAGATATGGATGACGCCATACAAGCAGTGAATGAGGGGGGAATTTTCCGCCTTCTTGTAAAGCCCTGCCCCCCGGAACGCCTTGCGCTCGCCATAGACGATGGAGTCCGCCAGCACCGCCTTATCCAGGCAGAAAGGGAACTTCTTACCAAAACGGTGGCGGGAATCGTCAAAGTGCTTGCAGAGATATTGGCGCTTTTAGACCCCACCTCCTTCGGCAGGGCACAAAAGGTGGTGGAGTTAGTGCGACTGGTCGCTCCTCGGTTCCCGGATGCCCCTCTTTGGGAATGGGAGGTCTCCGCACTCCTCGCTCCCATCGGCTCGGTTGCCATTCCCCCACAGATCCTCGCCAAGTCCGCCTCCGCAGAAACGCTTTCCCCAACAGACCTCCAGATGATGGCTCAAATTCCGGTCACGGGCTACCACCTCCTCCAAAAAATCCCTCGCCTGGAACCTGTGGCAGAAATTGTCCTTTACCACCAGAAAAATTTTGACGGCTCTGGAACTCCTTCCTATAGGCTTTCAGGACCCGCTATACCCTTAGGCGCGCGTCTCCTCAAAATCCTGTATGACCTCATCACCTTGGAAGCCGACGGAATCCCGAGGGCACAAGCCCTCCCGATGTTAGCCCAGCGGAAAGGCTATTATGACCCCCAACTCCTTCAGACGATTACCGAAGAGCTCGCAGGAACTCCTTCTGGGTTCCCTCAAGGCTCCGTCCCTGTACCTGCCGGAATTTGGGAACTCAAAGAAGGGCAAATCCTTTACTCGGACCTGAGAACCGACCGGGGGGAGCTCCTTATCTCCGCAGGGCATACCATCACCCTTGCCTCCCTCCGAAGAATCTGGAACTTTGCCCAGGTCGCAAAAATACGAGAACCTATCTACGTCCTCTCTAATCCCGATGCTCACGAAGCAGAGCAGGCTTCCTGAACCCCCAATTCCAGTACTTTTCGGTCATTAAGGCATCCCCCGCTTTCGCCGATAAAGATAATGTGAGCGGAACTCGCCGGCGAACCCGCGCCACCACGTTGGTGGAACTCCTTATCACGGCCGCCTTCCTGGGCTATTGCGCCACCACCGTCATTACTGCCACCTACGCAACTTATGAGTATGCGATAACCGCACGAAACCGCCTCATCGCCTTGTCCCTTGCGGAAACCAGGATTGCGGAACTCCGTGCCCAGGCACGAACGGCACCCCTCATCCCGGGGATTACTACACAAACTCTAACCGGTACGGGCATTCCCAAGCCCGTTACCCTCACCACCAGCATCACGAACTATGGAACCCTCTCCGATCTCTTTGATGTGGTGGTCAGCGTTCGCTGGGAACCTGTCCTCACTTCAGGTTCCACGTTCATGGTGGAAATTGCCACGATTTTGAGGGCTCCCGATGCGTAAGTGCTCCGGTATGACCCTGATTGAGTTGGTGCTGGCAACGGCGCTTTCCGCTCTCATTATCGGAGCGGTTGCTTCTCTTTACGCTTTTGTGGTGATAAGATCCGGGGGGAGTGGGGCCCATTCCGCTTTGTTGCTCCAGAGTAGACGGGTCCTGCAAGATATAACAGACACCGTGCGAAATTCCGTGAACTGCCAGGTGGTCACAGCGGGAGGCAACACGGGACTCAAATGTATCCTCCCTGTTCGGGCGGTTGATTTGGATGGAGACGGCGTTGCGGATCGTTATGACCCCAATATTGTTACGGGATTCGGAATCCCCCGATATGGCACCACCGGTGCCCGCGTTTGGTTCTACAGAGCGTCTGCATCAGGCAATTTCACCTCACCCGGCAATATCCTTTACAGGGCAGTGCGCTTTGATGATGCGCTTCCCACAGGCACCGATGTGGATAAAAAATGGACCTACTACTACAGCACAGGTCCTTCCCAGACGAACCTCATAGATACCCTCACCTTTACCGTGGACTCCACTCAAAGGCTCACCACCATTACCCTCACCGCCTCGGTCCTCACCCGGGAGGAGCGCTCCGCCCAGGGGGAGCCCGTCAGTTCCGCTTACGACCGCTATACCCTCACCCTCACGGAAAAAGCCTTCTGGAGACATTGGAAGCAATGAAACCCTTTACCCACTCCCCATTGGCGAAAAGATGCCCATGCCACCCCAGGGGTCGAAGCGAGCGCGGGAGCGCTCTGGGGTTTGTCATCGTCCTCCTGCTTGCCTCCACGACGATGGTGCTCGCCACCGCAGAACTCGCCACCCACCTGAGGAAGCGGGTCGTCTATGTGGAGCAAAAACGAGCAGACCAATACATAACCCAGGGGCTTGCGGAAGTGGTCCGCTCAGAAGTTTTTTATGGAGTGGCAACCCTTCCCTTTACAAAAATCTATACCTATAGAGGGCAGGAGTGGCAGGTGACCGCAGAAAAAAATGATGCCCACATAAAGAATTCCTTGCTCCTTACGTTCACGCGGATCTCCGGAGGGGAAACGGTCTGTTCCCAAATTGTGGTCCCCAAAATCGGCTCCTGGTTTGACTACGCTCTCGCTTCCAATACCCCCGAAAGCGAGAGCCAGCAAGTGCGGGTTGGCATCCTTACCGCGCCAGGAGATTGCTTCATCAATGGAAACGTCTCTTTTTCTCACCTCTCCTCTCGCATAGAAGGGGACCTGGAGTGTAGTGGCTTCCTCACATCTCCCTCGCTCACCGTCACGGGGAGAATCCTGACCTCCTCCCCAGGACGCCCCTTCCCCTCGCTTTCCTCATCAGTCTACTATGCCAATGCGGACCGCATCATTGACCAGCCAGGAGGGACCAGCAAATTATTCAATATAACTTTTGCAAAGCCGTACGAGCTGGTCTTTGTAGACGATGACCTGGATGTCTCGGGGATGGTCAGCGGGAGGGGAACCCTCTTCGTGCGGGGGGATGTAAGGGTCAATGGCTCTATTACTTACCCCTTTTCCTCGTCACGCCTGGTAATCATCGCCACGGGGGACATTACCGTTGACGCCAACGCGGCACCCCTGGTCTCGGGATATTTCTTTACCGCAGGCCGCTTTCACGTACAGGGAGGGGGTACCAGTTCTGTGTTTCTCAGGGGGGCAGTGGTTGCCAATGACCTGAGATTTGACCGCCCCATTACCATAGCCTATGACCCCACGGTGCGCGATGACCGAAATTCGGCGGTGAGATTCAAGTTGCCAGGTTTCTGGCCCTAAAGAGGTGCTGGTATGAGGTCCATCGGGCGAGTATAAAAGGCGAGGTCTATGAGGGTTTTTTTTGAGACACAAAGCCACAACCAAGGGAGTGTTGAATGAGGCCAAAACTTGAAATGCAGATTCGGGCAGAAAGGTTTGCCCTTCACCTGCGATGGCTCCTCCTCACAGGTGTAGGGATTTTATTGTCGGATAAGTTTGCCTCTCTCCTTGTGCCGGTTTCGCTCGCTTCTCTGGCTCTTATGAACGTCGTTCTATATAAACTTCTGCGGAACGAAAAAGTGTATTCCAGGTGGGGAGCACGGTTTTTGGAAGTCCTTCGCTTTGGAGAGGGAGTGGCTCTGATGCTCGCGGGATACCATCCCCTCTTTCGAGTGGACAAGCTTTATTTGCTGGGGGCCGTCGTGGTTTATGCGCAATCTATGGCGAACAAAAAGGCGAAAAATCTGCTCCTGTTGAGCTTGGTGATGGGTATCGCCCTCGTCGGTGCCTATGGGTTGTGGGGCGGACGCCTCCAGGAGTACGGGATGGGGCTTTCTGCGGTGGCAGTGAGTGCCTTGGTCTCCCTCGTGCTTCTTGGCTTTCGCGAGCGGGATGAGCACCTCTCCGCGCAAGACCGCCGCCTCAATGCGGTCCTTCAGTGCGCCTCTGCTCTGGCATCCAGCAAGAATTTGGAAGAGACCTTCTTGCTCGTCCTCAAATCTGCGGTGGTTCAAACGGGCGCCAGTTGTGGCTACCTGATGCTCACGGAGGAAAATGGCAATGGCTCCCCTTCCTCCCAATCGGAGCGATGGCTCAATACGGAAGCTGTCTACAGCACGGAAGGGGCCGTGGAGTTCCCCCCTCGCCTTGCGATAGGAGAAGGGCTTTCAGGGTACGTTGCCAAAGTGGGACAACCCGTAGTGGTTACCGCAGGCAAGAAAGAACACCAGGACTTTGATGGAATTCAGGCAGGAATCACTTCCGCGGTCAGCGTGCCCCTTTTCGCACAGTCCTTTGCGGAGATGGGGTCTGCAGGTGACCGAACCGTGGTGGGAGTCCTTACCGTTTTTTCCCAAACCCCCAGTTATGCCTTCGCGCCTGAGGATGTGGACTTCCTTCAAGCCCTCTCCGCACTCCTCGCGGTTACGGTGGCAAATGCGCGGATGGAGCGCCGGCAACGCCGAACCTTCCTCAGCACGATGGAGAGTTTAGCCAAGTCCTTAGAAGCGCGAGACGAATACACACGAGGTCATTCCGAGCGAGTGTGTCAGGTTTCCCTGCGTATAGGCGAGAGAATGGGGCTTTCGCCCGAAGCCTTAGAAGAAGTCCGCGTGGGAACTCTCCTCCACGACATCGGAAAGATAGGGGTGCGGGACGCCATCCTCAATAAGCCCGGGAAGTTGACGGATGAGGAGTTTGAGCAAATGAAACAACACACCCTTATCGGATATGAAATATGCAAGCCCCTCAACCTTTCCGAAGGGGTGCTTATGCTCATCCGAAATCACCACGAGCGGCTGGACGGAACAGGCTATCCCGATGGGCTAAAAGGGGGAGAGCTTCCGCTCCCTCTGCGCATCGTGTGCGTGGCGGATGCCTTTGATGCGATGAGTTCCAGGCGACCCTATCGTGGGATTATGTCCCATCAAGCCATTATGGGCGAACTCAGCCGAAACGCGGGCATCCAGTTTGATCCCGTCATTGTGGAAACCCTCAAGCAACTCATCGCCGAGGGGGCGCTGGAAGACCTCTACCAGGACTTCTGGACACGGGGACAGCGAACCGCCGCTTGAGCCTTGTGTCTACCGAAAAGCGCCGGGGAAGGCAAAAACCTATAAAAGGCAATCTTTCCCTACTGCCAAAAACCCCAGCGGAGAGCGAAAAACGCTTGCCTGCCTGCCGAAAATACTATCGGGTCCTTCCGAGAAACGGTGAAACATAAGTATCCATCAAATGTCCTATGAGCATCACACAGCCTGCTTCCGAAAAGTCTGCAGTTCTGGGATTGGACCTTGGGAGTCGCGTGGTTAAGTTTTTGGAAGCGGATGCCCTTGCGGGGCGGATGATCATCAAAACAGCAGAATCCTTTTGCCTCCAGCCCGGGCAGGTCCAGTCGGGCGTTGTGAAAGACCCCAGGCGATTTGGCTCCTTGCTGGCTCGTCATCTCCAGGAGGCAGGCGTGCGAGCCACCACCGTGAACTATTCCATCCCGAGTAGGTTGGCGGTTCTTCGCTGGGTCAAATTGCCCCTGCTCTTTGATGATGAACTCCGCCTCGCCGTTCGCCATAAGGTTCAACGCCATTTGCCTTTCCCAGTCTCTTCTGCATACGTGGAGGCTTGTTCTCCCTTGATCTTAGAAGACGGTAAGACCGCCGAATATCTCGTCATCGCTGTCAAACGAGACATCATTGATTCTCGCGCCGAAGCCATTGAGAATGCAGGGCTTTATCCCCAGCGCGCCGAGGTGGAAGCCCAGACCATTTTGCGCGTGGTGGATGAGCACCTGAAGGAAAAAAGTCCCCTCTGGCGAGATGCCTCGCTCACCATCATAGACCTCGGGGGAACCAGCACCCATATGTATGTGGTTCAAAATCAAAGACTTCAATTTCTTCGCGGGGTGCCTTTTGGCAGTTACCACATTGCACAGGCTGTCGCAAATTCAGTGGAGGTTGACCCTGATTTCGCCGAGCGGATGGTGGCTCAACCGGATACGGAACTGACCCCCGAGGGCATCCTCCATCTCCAATACGAAGGACAACCTCTTAGGGTCAACGTCGTCCAAGGACTGGATAAACTCATACGCGAATTCCTCCGACTCTTGAGATATTTCCGTTCCCTGCATCCCGAAAGGAGTTACGCAGGCATTCTTGACCACGTGCTCCTTTGTGGAGGGCTGGTCGGACTCAAAGGGTTCGCGGAGTACCTCCAGTCCCAACTAAACCTTCGCGTGGAACGCTTGAGACCCTTCGCAGGAGCGGTGGGAAATTTCAACCGAGAATCCTTTCAGAGCGTCGTAACCCATCAAGAGGGCTTTACCGTGGTGATGGGGCTTGCTCTCGCAGGGCTAAGACGCCGAGAATGGAAAACCGGGAGGCACACCCTTCACGATGAGTTCATCTGGATTAGGAGCGCCTAAAACACGAACCCTGGACCTGGAAGCCAATCTTCTGGCGGAAAGGCTCCTGGAACGCGCCAGGACCCTGGAGCAGTCCCGGCGTATCCTAATGGCTTTAGCCCTCACTGGGTTCTTCGCCGTCCTCGCTCTCCCTACCTTGCATTCCCAGGCACACGTCTCCGCGCTTTCTGCCCGCAAAGTGGAGCAAAAGGTCGCAGAAAGACGAGCTCTCCTCAATCAATTGAGTGACGAAGAAAAGTCCGCTCTGCTTCCCAGGGAGCGCAAGGAAATGCTGGAGACCCAGAAAATGCGCTCGGGATGGGTGCTCACTCAGGTGGCTTCCTTGCTCAACTCCGTCCCCCATTCTATGGCTCTTTCCGCCCTGAGAGTAACCATAATCGGGGGCACCCTCACCATAGAGGGAACCGCAGATGCGGAGCACTTTGAAACCGCTCGCTCCTTTGTGGAAACTATGGCTAAGGCACCGGGCACCACGGATGCCCTGCTCGTCTCCACCCGCCGAAACGAGGCTTTCGCCCCCGAAGGGGTCACCTTTGAGTTTCTAAAGAGGATTTCCGCACCATGAGGGGCTTGCTGTCTTTCCCAAAGGGATTTCCCCAGCCGGAGACCCCCGAGAGGAGGGGGAAAATCCAGCCCTGCCTGCAGAGGTCCCCTCTTGGCATTGGCATCCTGTTGCTCGCACTCCCTGAGGAGCACACCTTGCCTCGCCAGGATTTCCCTCGCTTGGTTCCTCTGAGGAAACAAATCCTATGAAGTTACATTTATGGCTTTCCAGACCTAAAACCCGCCAACTCCTCTGGCGCTTGCTCCTCGCCACCTGGTTTTGCCTCAGCGTTTTCACGGTGTGGACCATCATTCAATGGGTTTCTTCCTCCGTTTCTGCTTCTCGTGCAGGTTTGGAAATCATTCAGTTGGAGGCTGAAATCCAGGAAGCCAAACGGCTTATCCAGGAAGGAAGAAGCGCCCGCTCCTTACCTAAAATGGATGCCATCGGAGGAGTCCGCGCTTTTCAGGCTGCCCTGCAAAAGTCCGCCACCCAGGCAGGCTGTGAGGTTACCCTTTTCCAGGCTTCGCCTCAAATTACTCCGTTTCTCAGCCGATTCCTTAAAGGAGCCGAATCCGTAAAGCCCACCAATTGGCAACAAGTGGGGGTCAGCGCAAAAATCAAGGGCAATATTCAAAAGATTATGAGTGTTCTGGAAGAACTCCGACACACTCCCATCCCCTTTGAATTAGATTCCCTCACTTTCCAGCGAATTGGAACCACGCGAAACAACACCGCCATCGTGGAGGCAAGTATGGAACTCCGCGTGCTCTCTCAGGGAGGAGGAACGGCGTGAAAACGGGAAATCCCAGAACCGCAGGCTTCCTGAGCATCGTGGCACTTTTCGCCATTGGCTTTGCCTTCTTCCGCATCTTTGCGCCCCCTCCCAAACACCCTTCCTCTGCCACCGCCTCTCAAACCTCATCCGGGCAGGGGACCCCTAACCCCAGAGGCGAAAGCCCTTATGTTTATGGTGACCCTTTTTGGCATCCTAAAGTTGCATCAATGCTGGCAACTAATGCCAATATCGGCACTTCCTCGGGAGGCGAAGAAGAGGAAACGCCCAGCCGATCGCCTCGCCCCCCCCTTTCTCTTCTCCCTGGGCTTGCTCCCTGGAATCTCTCGCCCCCAGAACAAACCCCTTCGCCTGCAGAGCCTCCCACACCTGACCAACAATCCCCTAAGGAGACACCCAAAGCAGAGTTCGCTTTGAAGGCAATCTTGCGGGTCTCCCAACCCTTTGCCCTCATTTCGGTGAATGGAAAGCCTACAGAAGTCTACAAAGTGGGGGAAGAACTCGCCCCAGGTGTTCGCATCCTGTCTATGGATGATCATTCAATCCGCCTGCAGAGTGGGAAAAAGACCGTGATTCTGAAGGTCGGAGATAAGGTGCAACTATGATGACAATGGTGGCGCTCTTCGCAGGGAGCGTTTTCAGAAGCCTTTTTATGCTTCACGGTTTGGACTGGTATGCCCTTGGAGATAGCGACCAGGGGCGGTGCTCGGATTACTTCCTTTCCCGGATGCTGATGCCCCTTCCCCCCCGTCCAGCCCTCCCCGTGGTTATCCCGAGCGGGGACGAAACGAAGGCTGAACCAGCCCACTCCCAGGTAGGGGAAAGCACCTCCCTGAAAAAACAGGTCGTGCCTTTACCTTCACCTGCGGTGGTCTCGGTTGCCTCTCGTCCTGTCAAAGAACCTCTCAAAACAGAGAAAGTGCAACATTCGCAACAAGCTAGGCGCGGGGAATCGCGTCCCGTTGAGGGAGAACCTACACCGAACAAGACCCCTTTGTGCACTGTGGACACGGTGAAAGAGAATTTGAGCACCATTCTCAGCCATCTGAGTCGTGCCACGGGAGCCAACCTTCTTCTGCTCACTCCGGGAGATGCCAATCTCACCATTCGTTTGGTCAATCTGCCTTTGGAAGAGGTCATTCGCCACATATGTGCGATGACGGGGCTTGCTTATCTCAAGTTGGGGAACACCTATGCCATCGCCGAACCCGAGCGCCTGGCAAAGGCTTATCCCAATGAATGGTCCGCTCTCTATCCCAAACAGCCCGAGCCTCCTCCCCCGCCTCAGGAACCCATCATCACAGAAGTCTATAAGGTAAGTCACACCCAGTCCGCAAAGATTGTGGAGGCTTTGAAAGCGCTCTTTGAAGGAAAACCCCTCACCATTATCACGGGCCCTCCCTCGGCGGTACCCTCTCTCAGCCGACAGGATACCTCTTACGTCACGGGAACCAGTATGGGCGCCATTCAACAGCGTCCCCCAGATGCAGGAACGGGCAGGCTCATCCTTCTTCAGGGACCTGAGTCCGTCGTCAAATCCGCTTTGCAAGTTTGCCAGCAACTGGACAGCGCGCGCCCTCAAGTTTCCATTGCAGTGATGATTCACGATGTCACCAATGATGCGTTGAGTGAACTGGGCCTCCAGTGGCAATATGGAGACATCCAGATCACTGAGACTAATCCGGATCATCTGGATTTTGGGTCCTTCACCCGTGCCCCGTTGAGTTTCACCGCAAAGTTGCGTGCGTTGGAGCGATTGGAAAAAGCGCGACTTCTCGCAGCACCTAACATTTCCGTTTTAGATGGCGAACCCGCCTTCATCTTGATCGGTAATCGTTTGGTATTTCCTGTTCTTATCGGTTTTACGCAGGCAAACACGCCTATTTTTGATAAAGAAGAGGAGCGCGTGGGAATCTATCTGCAGGTGGCTGCCTATGTCACCGAAGAAGGGGAAATCGTGCTCACCCTTTACCCCCAGGTTTCCGTTGTTACCGGATTTTTAGACATCAACGGCGCCAGTTATCCTCAAATCTCCACGCGAGAAGCCCAGACCACCCTGCGCGTCAAAAGCGGAGAAGTCATCGTGATGGGAGGAATGTTCAAGGATGAGGAAATAAAAACAATGGAAAAAGTGCCCTTCCTCTCCCAGATTCCCATTCTGGGCGCCCTGTTCCAGCACCGAAGGAAAACAAAGGTTTCCTCCCAGGTCATCATAACTATCCTTCCCATCATTATTGAGCCCAATCAAGGCAATGCCCAACCTCCTTCTCCAAACCCATAAAATCCTATACAGGCAGAAAAAAGAGACGCTTGGGAGGGAAGGGCAAGCGCTCTCCCCCCTTGCGGTCTTCCCTCCTTTCCTTTCCAAAACCACACCCGAAAGAGGAGATGGCATTTTATGAATCTGGATAAACCGTTATCGGACATCTTCGTAGAAGAAGGGTATATCACCCGCGAGGAACTGGACCGCATCCTTGCAGAGCGCACGGATACCACCGAATCCGTAGGGGATCTGCTCGTGCGCTTGGGCATTATCAATGAGAAGCAGAAACTCAAGTGCGTGGGGCTCCAGATGGGCATCCCCTTTGTGGACCTGGCGCGAATTGAAATCAACCCCAGCGTGGCTCGCATCATCCCCCATTCCGTCGCTATCCGCTTGCTCGTGGTCCCCATTGAAAAATCAGATTACGCCTGTAGCGTCGCTATGGTCAATCCCCTGGACCTCGCCGCCATTGATGAAGTGGCGGAAATAACGGGATTGGAAGTAGACCCCCTGCTGGCAACCGAGGAAGACGTTCGGGACGCTATCTTTCGCACTTTTGGCGCCTATGACGACCTCGGGGAAATCGTCGGAGAAGCCATCCGGGGCGTTGACCCTGAAGAACTGCGGGTTGCCTCCGCAGAAGGGGAAGAAGAGGAAACCGTTAACGTCATTGAACTCAAGGAGGTCGTGGAAGGTGCCCCCGTCGTCAAGCTGGCGAACGCCCTGCTCGCTCGTGCCATCGCAATGCGAGCCAGCGACATCCATATAGAACCCCTTGCCCGACGGGTGCGCGTGCGCTTCCGCATAGATGGACTCCTCCAGGAAGCAATGTCCGTCCCCAAGGACCTCCAATACCCCCTCATCTCTCGCATCAAGATTATGGCGAATATGGACATCGCAGAAAGGCGTTCTCCACAGGATGGGCGCTGTACGATGATTTCTCCCCAGGGAGAATTTGACCTTCGGGTCTCCACTTATCCAGGGGTGTGCGGGGAAAACATCGTCATCCGACTGCTGGACAAAAGGGCGTCGTTTATAGACCTCCATGCCCTGGGGCTTTCCGAAAATGCCCAGAAAACCTTGATCCGCAAAATTGAAGAACCTCAAGGCTTGATTCTGGTCACAGGACCCACAGGTTCAGGAAAAACGACAACCCTATACGCCTCGCTTTGCCACCTCAATGCCATCTATCGCCACATCATCACCATTGAAGACCCCGTGGAGTATCAACTGGAGGGAATCGTCCAGGCTAACGTGAACCCAAGAGCAGGATTAACCTTTGCTTCAGGCTTGCGCTCCATCCTGCGACAGGACCCGGACGTGATTATGGTGGGAGAAGTGAGAGATAGAGAGACCGCCGAAATAGCTGTGGAATCTGCCCTCACGGGGCACCTTGTCCTCACCAGCCTCCATGCCAACGATAGTACCTCCGCCATCACCCGCCTCGTGGATATAGGAGTGGAACCCTTCCTTCTGGGCGCCAGTATGTCGTGTAGTATTGCCCAGAGGTTGGTGAGAACAATATGCCCCAAATGCAGGGAGGTTTATGAACCCGCACCCGAACTCCTGAGGCGATTAGAACTCCCAGAAGACCACGAATACTATCGGGGACGCGGGTGTGAGGGGTGTGCCAAAACGGGATTCCGTGGACGTCAAGGGGTTTTTGAGGTGCTGGAGATAACCCCCGAAATCAGAAGGCTGATCTCCGCAGGGAAGTCTGCGGAGGAAATAAGAGCGGTCGCCAAGTCCCTCGGCTTGGAAACCCTGCGGGACGACGCCCGGGAGAAAATTCTCGCAGGCATCACCACCGTGGAAGAGGTCCTGAGAACTACCGCAGAGGGGCACTAACCCCACCTGTCAATTTTGCCGAAAATCACTAATACCCCCGCGTGCTCGGGGAAAGCGCTTAGACCCGGATCGCCGAAGGCTCTGCCAGCCGTAGGCTCGGCAAAGCAAAAGAGGGAAACAATGCACGTCTTCAAATACAAAGGCTACACCCCGGATGGACGAAAAATAGAGGGCGAACTCCAAGCGGATAGTATTGAATCCGCAGAGAGGAAAATTCTCGCCCAGGACATCACCGTCATTTCTATCCTTCCCGCAGGAATGAAGCGGGGAAGTTCCTCTATCACTACCGCCACTCCCTCCATCCCTCTCTTTACTTTCGGAAAGCCAAAAGAGGGCGAGGTAGCAGATGTCCTGCGTGATCTGGGAGTGATGGTGAAGGCGGGCGTCCCTTTTGTGGAAGCCCTGGATGCCGTTATACAGGGTGTCCGAAAGTCTTCCCTGAAACGAGCCTTGGAGCACATAAAGGATAACGTGGTGGAAGGTAGTAGCCTCTCCTCAGCCCTACGGAGCGTGGACCATATCTTTCCGACGCTTATTGCGGAAATGGTTCGGGTGGCAGAGGAGGGAGGCAGGCTGGATGTCTCTCTGGAAAGCGCTGCGAACTACCTGGAACGCACCGCAGAGCTCAAGAAAAAGATCCTCTCCGCAATGGCGTATCCCCTCATCCTCGTCACCATAGCCATAGCCACCGTGAGCATTCTCGTCTTTGTAGTGCTCCCTAAGTTCGCCACGGTGTTCCAAACTATGGGAGTGAATGTCCCCCTCGCAACGCGCGTTTTGCTTTCTATGGGCACCTGGGTGCGAACTCATCCCTATGTTGCCCTCTTGGGTGCCTCCGCCCTCTTCCTGGGCACTCCTTTCCTCCTTCGCCTGGACGCCGTCCGCCGTGCCCTCGGAGTTTTCGCCTTGAAAATTCCCGTGGTTGGCGACTTGGTCCGCAAACTCGCCCTGGCACGCTCGTTGGAATGCCTCGCCACTCTCTTGAACAGCAACGCTGCGATGATGGTGGCGCTGGACCATTCCGCACGAGTCAGTGGAAATCCGGTGGTGGAGAAAGGCTTTCTGAGGGCTCGGAGTGCGGTGGAGCAGGGCACCAGCCTGAGCGAAGCAATGGCAGAGATGAAAGTTTTTCCTGCTACTTTAGTCCAGATGGTCAACGTGGGGGAGCGCAGTGGGCGCCTTGCCTATCTTATGGCGACCCTTGCCACCAGGTTCCAGCAAGAAGTGGACTCCCGCCTCAAAACATTAGTAGCCATCGTAGAGCCCCTGATGATTGTGTTTATGGGAGGAATCGTTGCCCTGATAACTTTATCAGTAATTGTCCCCATCTATTCCGTGCTCAATACGCTAAAGTAGAGCCCCCTAAATGCCGATAATCACCTATCAGAAGAGTGGAAGAGAGGTGACTATGCGCAACCCGTCCCGAACCAACCTTCACCTTAGAAAAGGTTTCACCTTGGTAGAGCTCCTTATCGTGATTATCATTATCGCGATATTGGCTGCCATCGTCGTTCCCAAGTTTGCCGATTCGGGTCTTCGCAGTAAGGAAGCGGCACTGAAGTCTAACCTCAAACTTCTCAGGAACGCCGTAGAACTCTTCAAGGCGGACACCGCCGCTTATCCTGCCAGCCTAAACGACCTCGCCGCGACCACGGCACCAACCAGCGGGTTGGATCAGAACGGAAACCCCAGGCCCATCAGCGCAGCTAACTATCGGGGGCCTTACGTCCAGGCGGTGCCTAATGACCCGGTCTCGGGCAACCCCTTCAACTACTCTACCACCGCACCTACGGTTGGACAGGTTAAAAGCAGTGCCTCGGGCACCGCAACCGACGGTACCAACTACTCCGACTGGTAGGAACTCGCGACCAGAGAATCCTTTTTCCCCAGGGTGCTTCCCTGGACTTTTTTCTTTTTCCCTCTCGTGCGTTTCTGAAAGGATAAAGGTGCGTGCCCAGCCCTCTAAACGGTAAGGGAAACCACCCGCTAAAAGAGAAGGTCCTTCCGCAAGACGATGGTTTGTTCACGAGAAGGACCCACGGAAAGGAGCACCACAGGCACCCCCGCGGAGGACTCTATGAACTGAACGAAATCTTTTACCGCCCCGGGCAAATCCTCCCACTTTCGGCACTCACTGAGGTCTTCCTCCCAACCACGCAGGACCTCAATCACGGGCTTCACTTCGGAAAGAGGGGTGCCTGGGTCTATTTCGGTGAGTTTGCGCCCCTTGTAAAGATAGTGCACCCCAAGGCCTATCTCCTTAAGACCCGAGAGAACATCCAGGCGCGTGATCGCCAATGCGGAAAAACCACTTAGGCGAACCGCATAACGAAGCAACACCAAATCCAACCACCCACACCTGCGAGGCCTTCCTGTCGTGGTTCCATATTCCCGCCCGCGCTCCCGGATGTAGTCCCCTGTTTCATCAAAGAGTTCCGTGGGAAAGGGACCATTGCCCACCCGCGTGGCATATCCCGCACACACCCCAATCACCCGATCAATCTTCTGAGGGGGAATCCCCGTGCCTAAACACGCTCCCCCTGATACAGGATGACTGCTCGTGACAAACGGATAAGTCCCGTGATCCAAGTCAAGCATCGTCCCGTGAGCCCCTTCCAGCAGGATGTGAGCGCCTTTTCTCATGGCATCCCAGATGAGTTCTTCTGCGGGACCCACAAAAGGCGATAATTGTTCTCCGAGCGGGCGATATTCTTCGTAAATTTCTTCCAGGGAAAAGGGCTTTCCCCCCAGCGCCGAAAGGGTCCGGTTCTTAAGGGGCAAAACCTCCTTCAGCCGATTCCTGAAGCGCTCGGAATCCACGAAATCAGCCATACGAATCCCGAATCGCCCCACCTTGTCTTGATAAGCCGGTCCAATGCCCCTGCTCGTCGTCCCCAGGCGCCCCACCCCCCGAGCGGATTCTTCCAGTTCATCCTGAACGGGATGGTAGGGCATCAACACCTGCGCATTCCCGGAAATCACCAGCCTCCCGTGGTTCGGGGCGCGCTTCTCAAGGTCCTCCCACTCGGATAAAAGGGTCTTGGGACAAACCACCATCCCCCCTGCAATGATGGCGGTGCAATGGGAGTGTAAAATGCCAACAGGAATTAGGTGAAACTTAAAGGTCTGGCCATCCACTTGGACCGTGTGCCCCGCATTATGCCCCCCGTTATAACGTACCGCAATGTCCGCCGACTCCGATAAGAAGTCAGCCAGCTTGCCTTTGGCTTCATCCCCCCAAAGGGCACCGACGAGAACTACGACAGACATAGCAAAGGGAACTCCACCCAGCAACGGATGAGTGCAGAAGGGCAGTATACCTGCCAGAACCTTTGGGGGGCAGAAGCGCCACCCCATCCGCCTGGCTCGTGCCACGAGGGGACGCCTCCCAGTGGCTTGAACTATGGCTAATCCCCCCTTCCTTAAAAACGGTGGGTCCCCGGGGGTGATAAAACTGAGGGTAATATGAAGGGCATCGCACCCGTAATTGGCTATGCAAGGGAAGAGCGTCACCCTCGGCGTCCCTCACGAGGCAGTGCCTGAAGAAACCAGGGTAGCCCTGGTCCCGGAAAGTGTTCGGAAGCTGGTATCCAGGGGCGCGCAAGTTCTCATAGTGAAGGGAGCGGGACAACGAGCGGGCTATTCCGATGAACAATATCAGGAGGCTGGTGCCCGCCTATGCCATCAGCAGGAAGAAGTGATGGCAGAAAGCGAGGTGCTCCTCCGGGTTTTATGCCCGCAGGATCTGTGGGATGGCACCCGGGAGGTGGCTCAAATCAAGGAGGGCACCGTGCTTGTGGGCTTCCTTTTTCCCGCTCAAAACCCCCAGGTGGTCAACGCCCTGGCTCAACGGCGAATCACCACCTTTGCCCTGGATGCTCTGCCCCGCCTGTCACGGGCGCAACCAATGGACGCCCTCTCTTCTATGAGCACAGTGGCGGGATACCGCTCAGCCCTTTTGTCCGCGATGCATCTGCCACGCTTTTTCCCAATGCTGATGACTTCCGCAGGCACTTTGAAGCCCGCCCGCGTCCTTGTCATTGGGGCAGGAGTCGCAGGGCTTCAGGCTATCGCAACCTGCAAAAGGCTGGGCGCCATCGTGGACGCTTTTGATGTGCGTCCCGCAGTGAAGGAACAGGTGGAAAGCCTGGGAGCCACTTTCCTTTGCCCCGAGTTTTTGGCAGAAACCGCGGAGGACCCCTCAGGATACGCTAAACAACTTTCCTCAGAAGCCCATCAAGCAGAAGTGAATTTGTTGCGAGAACATTTCCCAAAGTATGACGTGGTCATCACTACGGCGCTCGTGCCAGGAAAACCCGCTCCCAAACTCATCACCGAAGATATGGTGAAGTCGCTCCCCCAAGGGGCGGTCATCGTGGATTTGGCCGCACCGATGGGCGGAAATTGCACCCTCACGCGCCCCGGAGAGACCATTCAGGTGGAAGGAGTCACTCTCATCGGAGCGCTTGATTTGCCAAGAACGATGCCCACCGCAGCCAGCCAGATGTATTCCCGGAACATCACGGAGTTTATCCTGCTTTTTGTAACTCCTGAAGGTATTAATACCAATTTTGATGACCCTATCCTTCAGGGATGTCTCATCACCCATAACGGGGAAATCGTCCACGAGCCGACAAGAAACCTTTTCGCCTCTGGGGTCCAATCGTGATGGAAACTACCGTTGACTTCGCCACTCTCCTCACAGTCTTTGTCCTCTCCGTTTTCCTTGGCTTTGAAGTCATCTCTAAGGTGCCTCCTATATTGCACACTCCGCTAATGTCGGGGTCTAACGCCATTTCGGGCATCACGGTCATCGGAGCGCTCATCGTGGCAGGAAGGGGTGGCTCCACATGGGCTTATGTGCTGGGAGTGCTTGCGGTGGTTTTCGCCACGATTAATGTCGTCGGGGGATTCCTGGTTACAGATAGAATGCTTCGTATGTTTCGGAGAGAGCAGGTCAGCGAAAAGTGAGCGACGTTTGGATTCGCCTCAGTTACATCGTAGCAGGGGTGTGCTTCGTGCTGGGTTTGAAATTCTTGAGCCACCCACGCACTGCCCGTATGGGTAACACCATCTCCGCATTGGGAATGCTCCTCGCTATTGTCGCTACCCTGTTTCATACCCAGATCGTTGACTTTAGGGGAATCTTGCTTGGTCTCATCATTGGTTCTGTCGCAGGGGCGTTGATGGCTCGCTTGGTGGCAATGACCGCTATGCCCCAAATGGTTGCTCTCTTGAACGGTTTCGGGGGCGCCGCTTCTGCCCTCGTCGCTTTGGATGAACATCTGCGCTTGCGAGAAATCCAGATGGCAGTGCCCCTCTATGTGGAGGTTACCATCCCCTTGAGTGTCCTGGTCGGTACGGTAACTTTTTCGGGGAGCCTTTTGGCCTTTGGCAAACTGCAGGAGATTGTCACGGGACGGGCTGTCACCTATCCCCTCCAAAAGCCCATCAATGCGGTTCTTCTTCTGGGGGCGCTCGCTCTGGTGATCGCCCTACTCCCCGTGTCGGAAGACACCCCTCTGCTCGTCTCTCTTGCCATCCTTGGACTGATTTTGGGAGTTTTGGGAGTCATACCCATCGGCGGGGCAGATATGCCTGTGGTTATCTCCCTCCTCAATTCCTACTCGGGGATAGCCGCCGCCCTCACGGGTTTTGTTATTAACAACTATGGGCTGATCATCAGTGGGTCCCTCGTGGGCGCCTCGGGGCTTATCCTTACAAACATTATGTGCAAGGCGATGAACCGAAGCCTCTCTAATGTGCTTTTTGGCGCTTTTGGAGCGGTGGCCCAAACGCCCCTCGGCGTTACCGGCGAGAAAACCGTCCGTGCTTTCCCGGTGGAAGATATAGCGATGATTTTCGCTATGGCTAAAAGCGTGGTTATTGTGCCGGGATACGGTATGGCAGTGGCGCAAGCCCAGCATGCGGTCAAAGAGTTTGCTTCAAAACTTATGGAGCATGGCATTGATGTGAAGTTCGGCATCCACCCCGTCGCAGGGCGAATGCCGGGGCATATGAACGTCTTGCTCGCCGAAGCAGACGTCCCCTATGACCTCCTCTATGACCTGGACGCCATCAATCCCCTTTTCCCTCACACCGATGTCGTCCTCGTCATAGGAGCCAACGACGTCGTCAATCCCGCAGCACGCCACGATAAGAATAGTCCCCTTTATGGAATGCCTATTTTAGATGTGGACCGCGCTAAAACCGTCGTTGTCTCCAAGCGCAGTCTGAACCCCGGATTTGCGGGCGTGGATAACGAATTGTTCTACAAGGAAAACACCATTATGCTTTTTGGTGACGCCAAAACCTCCATCACTCAACTCACCTCGGCGCTGGACGAATATTGGTAAAGCCCCCCTTCTACCCTTTGCCAAAAATCAACAGACCTTCCCCCCACTCCCTAACAAGGGCGGTCAAAGGAACGATATTGAACCGCTTCGCTTAAATGAAGGAGACTGATCTGTTCGTCCCCCGCCAAATCGGCGATCGTACGCGCAACTTTGATGACACGGTCAAAAACGCGTGCGGAGAGACCTAATTTGGCGGAAGCCTCCCGGAGGAACGCCTTGCTCTCATCGTTCAATTCACACAACTCACGCAACTCGCGACTCGTCATCCGACCATTGACCTTTGTCCTGGATCCTTTGAAGCGCTCTTGCTGGCGCTGGCGAGCCCGGAGAACACGCTCCGCTATCATAGCCGAAGGCTCCCCGCTCCCCTTCTGAAGGAGTTCATCCTGGGTAAGCCGGGGAACCTCTATGTGGATGTCAATTCGGTCCAAAAGGGGACCCGAAATCTTGTTCCGATACCGTCGCACCGCTTCCACGTTGCACGTGCAGGGCTTGACGCGGTCCCCAAAAAAACCACAAGGACAGGGATTCATTGCCCCTACTAAAATCAACTCGGCGGGGAACTCTAAAGAAGCTTGCACCCGCGCCACGCTCACAATTCCATCCTCCAAAGGCTGTCTCAAACCTTCCAAAACGTTTCGGTCAAACTCCGGCAACTCGTCCAGGAAAAGCACTCCATGATGGGCAAGGCTGACCTGACCGGGCTTGGGCACGCGCCCGCCCCCAACGATCGCCGCATGGGACGCTCCGTGATGAGGCGCCCGGAAGGGCCTCTCCCAGATCAACCCCCGGCGCCCGTCCATCAAGCCCGCACTAGAGTAAATCCGCGTCACTTCAATCGCCTCCTCCAGAGTCAGAGGCGGCAAAATCGTCGGCAACCGACGCGCCAGCATCGTCTTCCCCGAGCCCGGGGGACCCACCATCAGCACGTTGTGTCCCCCTGCCGCGGCGATCTCCAGCGCCCGTTTGGCGTGGGGCTGTCCCTTCACGTCGCTGAAATCCACCCCATAATCCGGCTTCGGACGCTCCTCAATAAGAACGGGCGGTAGGGGAGTCCTGCTCTCAGGATTCTGAAGGAGGTCTATCACATCTCGTAAATGTTGGACCCCGTAAACGGAGACCCCTTGCGCAATGGTCGCTTCCGGCGCGTTCACCTCGGGGAGGATCAGACGCGAAAACTCTTTCTGTTGACATAAAATGGCGATACTCACTGCACCATTGATAGGGCGAATGAGACCATCCAGCCCGAGTTCCCCCGCTATCATCGTCCCCTCAAAAACCTCTAATGGCAATTGCCCGCTCGCGGACAAAACCGCCAGCGCAATGGGCAAGTCTAAGGAAGGACCCTCCTTGCGCATATCGGCGGGAGCCAGATTAACCGTTATCCGACGATAAGGAAACTCAAACCCCGAGGAGCGAATGGCATTGTGGACGCGCTCCCTGCTTTCCTGGACTGAGGCGTCCGGAAGCCCCACGATCGTGAAGTTCGGCGCCCCGCCCGAAATGCCCGCTTCCACGATCACTTCAATGGCTTCTATACCCAGCAGGGTAGCGGTACGTGCCTTCGCAATCATCCCCATTTTTGCTTTTTTATTCTACACAAGAAGCCCTCCTGCCTGCTCAAGTCTCCACAGAGCGAAAAACCAATTTCAACACCAGCCCCGTCAGAGCCACAAGCCCCACTACCACAAGAAAGAGGGCGGTACCCTTCAGTTTGAAGGACAACCCCACACTCAAAAAGAGCATCCCCGTCACGAGCATCCAGGCAAATAAAAGCCGGGGAACCAGATGGGATTTCCCCTCTTTGGCTCGCACGTGATCCAGCAAAAAGAGCGACTGACATCCAGAGCCTATCAAAAGGTGCGGGAGGTTCTTACGCCCATAACGCAAACACGCCATCACAGAGGTCCTTTCACGCGTCTGACAACACCATTCCTCCAGTTGCGCCAACTCCGTGCGAAAGAAATGCCGGGCAGAGACATTGGACATAGGGTCTACCTCCCAACTCATCTTGGAAGACGCAAAACACGCTATCGCGATGGCAGGACCAGGAAGGTGCCTCTTATATAAAAGCGAGGCTACGCGAAATTGTGCTCCTATGTCATCAGTCCTTTGAACGGCAGTCAGATACCCCCGATCCAGATCGTAGATGTCCTGCAATCGATGCTCTTGCTTTTCAAAGAGCGTCCCCGCTAAATTTAAATCCAGGAACCGCAAGGACAAACGAAATGAGCATCGCCAGAATAATCCATTCGCTTTGAGGATAACACCCACCGCTAAGATAAAAAGCCCAAAAGAGAGGACCAGCGCCCCCATTAGCCAGGAGATCGTACCTTTCCAACACCTCGTGAATAACGAAAAAAATGAGGGGCAACAGGGCTAAGCACGCCAGAGGGATGAGCACTAAGGAGCCAGCCATTTCCGTGCCATTCATTGCTTGCTTCCCGTAGATTGGGGTATCTTCTATTTTGCCTCACGATGAAGGTCCCTGGCTTGCTTGCCCTTGCTCTCCTGTGTGTGCTCTCGCACGCCGAGCGCCTCGTCTTTATCCCCCTGGATTCCCGACCCTCCAGCATAGACGTTCCTGAAATGATGATAGAGGTCTCCCAGTGGAAAATCATCCTCCCCCCTGAAGACCTCCTCGGGAAGTTCCTGGAGCCTGGCAACCCTGAGAGCCTCGTCGCCTGGCTCAGGCAGGTGAACCTCCGTGAGGGCGATGCAGTCGTCCTCAGCGCCGATATGGTCGCTTATGGGGGGTTGGTCGCTTCACGAGTCCCCGCTGTTGCCTCCCAGGTTGCCATCAAGCGCCTGTCTATCCTGCACGAAATCAAGCAGAAACATCCCTCTGTCCCCCTTTACGTCTTCACTGCCCTGATGCGCACCGCCCCAACAGCCACAGCGCGTAACCGCGAATGGAGGGATGAACTCACAAGATATGTGGAACTCAATGACCGCTATCAACGCACGAAAGAACCCAGCCTCTTGCCAACCCTCAAATCCTTAAAAGCCAAAATCCCCCAGGATGAACTGGAGCGATACTTCCTTGCCCGAGCCCGAAATCTCCGCGTCCAGCGCGCCCTCATCCGAATGGTGAAGGAGGGAACGATAGATTATCTTATTGTGGGCGCAGACGATGCCCGAGCGTATGGACCCCAGTACCAGGAACTTAGCGAGCTCCGATCTACAGCCGAACGACTGGGCATCGCAGGAAGGGTCTATTTCCTGGATGGCGTGGACCAATGCGGGAATCTCCTCATCTCCCGCGCCATCTTGCGAAGCGCGGGTCTGACCCCTTATGTTTGGGTGGAGTATTCCGATTCCGCTCGCGCCCGTACACGAACCGCCTACGAAATGCGTCCCTTGACGGTAGTCGTGCGAGACCAAATCTTAGCCAGCGGAGCGCGGTTAGCTCCTTCCAAAGACTCCGCGGACTACACGCTTTTTGTGCGCACGCCAAAGGCAGGGCAAGAAACCCTTCGTGTTTTCCTACAGCGATTGAGGCAGAGCATCGCCGAGCAAAAAAAGGTTGCGGTCGCAGATGTCAGTGCGGAAATGGGCAGGGCGGACTCCCAAATTGTGGCTGAGGTGTTTGCCCCCCACGTCAATCTCTCTCGGCTGTTGGCTTATGTGGGGTGGAATACCGCAGGAAATACGCTCGGAATGAGTATATCCCAGGCGAACATCTATCTAAACGCCTTGAAGAACAACTCCAACGCCATCCAACGCGAAACAGCCCACGTCAAATTCCTGCTTCATCGCTACATCTTTGATTATTCTTTCAACACCCTCGTGCGTCCGATCGCTTTTGATGTGGTGTCCCTGGAGGAAAATGGCGCCAAAGAGCACCTTTCTGATGATGCCCTGAAACGCCTCCAAACCTTCGTCCAGCAAACTTTGGAGCGGGTAGTCCAGCGGGCTTATTCCGAAGTGTTCTCCAGAATCACCATCTCAAGCGAAGGGGTCCATTATCGCGTCGCAAAAGTGGAAAACGTTTTCGTCTCACTGCCCTGGAATCGAGTCTGGGAGGTGCGGGTCAGGTTTGATGTTGCCCTTGAGGTAATGCAAGACTTCAAAGCACCGGTTCGCGCCCCGTGAGACGCCGGAAAATTTCTAAATACCGCTCCCTCGTCTCCTTCACCACTTCTTCCGGAAGCTGGGGACCCGGGGGAGTCTTATCCCAGGGCACCGTTTCCAGATAATCCCGTACGAATTGCTTGTCATAACTGCTTTGCGCCTTGCCAGGCTCATATTCCGCTAATGCCCAGTATCGCGAACTGTCGGGCGTCAACGCCTCGTCAATTACCTTCACCTCACCCCCGCAAAATCCAAATTCAAATTTGGTGTCCGCAAGGATAATCCCCGCACGCTCACAAATTTCAGATGCCTCTCGGTAAAGGCTCAGGGTAAGGTCTCGCAAACGCTCCGCCAGGTGCGGAGAATCCGGATACAGCTTCTTCAGAAGAGCCTCCGCTTCCGAAAAGGATAGGTTCTCGTCGTGCCCTGTTTGGGCTTTCGTTGCTGGGGTGAAGATAGGTTCGCGCAGTTTGTCCGCTCGCCGAAGACCCGCAGGAAAAGGAATCTCATGAATCACTACATCCTTCTCCCCTCCGCCAGCCTCCCGGTATTCCTTATACAGGGAACCTTCTATGTAACCCCGCGCCACACATTCCAGCAAAATTGGCTCGCATTTCTCCACCAGCATAGAGCGCCCTCGTAACTGCTCCTCATCATAGTACTTTCCCAAAACCTTCGCAATCTCTCCATCCTCAATGGTGATCATATGATGAGGAACAACAAAGGACAGCCTTTCAAACCAGAAGGCGCTCAACTGGTTGAGGACTTTCCCGCGGTCGGGAATGCCCGTCGGAAGAACTACGTCAAAAGCACTGAGGCGGTCGGTCGCTACCATCAACAGATGAGACCCAAGATCGAAAATTTCGCGAACCTTCCCCCTCCGCACAGGCTTCAGGTCGCCAAGAGAAATCTCAGTGATCGCTCGCATACTCACCAACTCTAAAATACCCCTTTTCTTCTGATGCCTTCCGTCCCCTTGTGTGGAAAACTTCAGGATAGAGTCCTTCCTTCATCCGGTTGTCCCCCCGGAGCGTCTCAAAAGGTATAAAAAATAGGGCGCCCCCATCAGGGCTGTAATAATCCCCACGTTTACTTCACGCCCCGGTAAGGCTCGCTGGGCAAGAAGGTCCGCTATCACCATCGTGCTCGCACCCGCCAAAACCGACCCCACTAACAGAAAGCGCACGTCAGGACCAAGACGCAACCGCACCCAATGAGGAACAAACAACCCCACAAACCCTATAATCCCAGCCGTAGCCACACAACCCGCGGTGAGAACTGCCGTGCTCACCAACACCCAGAGTTTCAAACTCTCCGTCGCCACACCCAAACGCTTGGCGGACTCCTCTCCAACGGAAAAAATCGTTAAGGGCTTGGAAAGCCACCCCAGGGCAGTTATCCCTAAGACGCCCGTGATTCCCAAAGCCCCCACCCGTGCCCAATTCATCCCCTCAAAACTTCCCAATAACCAGAAAAGGACCTTCCCCGCATCCTGTCCTCCCGCCATCAATACAAAGGCAATCAAAGCCCATAAAAACGTCCCAATCGCGATGCCCCCCAGCAACGCCCGGGAAAGCGCCCACCCTCGCCCCGCTATTAAAAACACCAAGCCCAACACCGCAAGCCCCGTCAAAAACGCAAAGCCAAAACCAACCAGTCCTCCATAAATCCCCCACCAGCCGAGAACAGACGCCACCGCACCCCCCAGGGCTGACCCACTGCTGATCCCCAAAACATAAGGGTCCGCCAGGGGGTTCCGGAACAGTGCCTGCAAAGCAGAACCCACCGCTCCTAACATCGCCCCTACCATCGCAGAAGCCAGAACCCTCGGCAATCGCAACTCCCAGAAGATAACACGACTAACCTCGGAAGAAGCGCCTTCAGGGGGACCTGCAAGCAAAGCCCCCCAGATGTCCCTCATACTCAAAAGGCTGGTACTGCCCACTAACAGATGCGCCCATAGCGCTACGACACATAAAACCAGCATCACCGCAAGCCACCGCAGGGCAGAAGAAGACATCGTTACGGGAGTATTACCCCATCCCCTCCCCCCATCCCAGAGCCTTCTTCCCTGTATAATGGAACTCTAATGGCTCAAAGCCCCGTCCAAAGCCTCAATCCCTCTCCCACCCTGGCGCTCGTGGCGAAGGTGCAAGCCTTGCGGGCACGCGGGGAAGACATCATCAGCTTTGCAGCAGGGGAACCCGACCTGGAGACGCCCGAGCCTGTCAAAGAGGCGGCGATCAAAGCCATTCGTGAAGGTTTTACTAAATACACCCCCTCCGCTGGAATCCCTGAATTGCGCGAAGCGGTAGCCCAAAAACTCTCTCGGGAAAATGCCCTGCCTGTCCAGGCAGAGCAGGTGGTCATTTCCTGCGGAGCCAAACACGCGGTCTACAACGCGCTGTTGGCGGTGTGCTCTCCGGGAGATGAAGTCGCCATCCTTACCCCAGCCTGGCCCACCTACCGAGAACAGGTGGTCCTCGCAGGGGCTAAACCTCTCTTTGTCCCAACCCTCCCGGAAGAAAATTATCAGCCCGATGTAGATCGCCTGCGTTCGGCACTCACGCCCCGAACACGCGCCCTGATCATCAATACTCCAACTAATCCAACGGGAACAGTCTATACCCGAGATTGCTTGCAACGAATTGCAGAACTTGCCCTCTCAAAAGACCTCGTTATCATCAGCGATGAGATTTATGAAAAACTCGTTTACGACCATTGGGAGCACATAAGCATTGCTTCCCTGAGCAATGAAATCGCCCAGAAAACCATTACCGTGGGAGGGGTGAGCAAATCCTTTGCGATGACGGGCTGGCGCATCGGCTGGTCAGCCTCTAAAAAAGAATGGGCAAGCCTGATCTCCACCATCCAGGACCAGGTCACCAGTAATCCTTCCAGTATCTCTCAAAAGGCCGCCCTCGCCGCCCTTGAACTCCCTTCGGAAACTTGCTTAAAATATAAACAGGAGTTCTCAGAACGAAGAAAACTTATGCTGGATTTGCTATCGGATATCCAGGGCTTGCACTTTTCTGTGCCCGCTGGGGCATTCTATTTCTTTGTGAACGTCCAACCCTTCCTCAAAAATTCCCTTACGGATGTGGAACTCTGCTCCATCCTCGTGGAGAAAAATAAAGTTGCCTGTGTCCCGGGAAGTGCCTTCTTTGCGGGAAACTATCTCCGGCTCACCTATACACTCGGAAAGGAGCAAATTCAAACGGGCATTCAACGCCTCTCGGAGGGACTGCTATCGGCGACTTAGAAGAATTAGGACTCCCCATCCGCAATCGCGCACTCCTGGAAATCGCCTTGCGCCACCCATCCGTCGCAGGCGAGCCTGTCCGAGAATCCTACGAGCGACTGGAATTCTTTGGCGATTCCATCCTCGGAATGGTCATCGCGGAATATCTCTTTGAAAAATTCCCCGATTGGGACCAGGGAAGACTCTCCAAGGCTAAAGCAACCATCGTCCAGGAAACCCCACTCGCGGAAACCGCAAGAAAATTGGGACTGGAACGCTTTATCCAAATCGGAAATTCCGACCCCTCCGGAAACGTCTCTATACGAAACTCCGTCCTCGCCGATGTCTTCGAAGCCCTCATCGCCGCTATTTATATAGAACAAGGACTTGCAGTCGCACGGTGGTTCGTCCTGGAACACCTCCATCCCTATCTGGAACAGGTCGCCAGAGGGGAAATCGCAACCACCGACTATAAATCCCGCCTCCAGGAAATCACCCAAGCCAAATGGCGACAAACCCCCACCTATCGCGTCGTCTCGGAGATAGGAGAGGCTCACGAAAAAACTTTTGTGGTGGAAGTACTTTTGGATGACGAAATTATGGGGACCGGGACAGGAAAAAGCAAGAAGGAAGCGGAGCAGTCCGCCGCCAGAGAAGCCATAGCCCTTATTGAGCGAGCCCAAGCCTTGAGAACCCTCTCCCGCCAGGAGTTTTAGCCTAAACCGTTTGGCACGAATTTTGCCCCCATTTGTGCGGGTTTTCCCACCCTCTGCGAACTTTTTTGACCAAAGTCAAGTCATAATGTCCAGAGATATCCTATCAAAGAAAGGAAATGCGTATGAAAAAGTTTGTTTCGGTCATTCTGCTCCTGATGGGGCTTAGCCTTGCTTGGGCGCAAATGCCCCCTAATTCTTTCTTCGTCCGCCCTGCACGCTCCGTAACAGAGCTCCTTCAACAAGTCCGGCAGGAGCCTGTCGTCTTAGACCGTTTTATGAGACATTTCCAACTTTCCAGGGAGGAACTCCTGGACTACTTCCGGAGTCTCCGCACCGCGCGCCTCCCCGCCGATACCCTCTTTACAATCTATAATGTCAATCACGAGACGGGAGAGATTTATAGCAAACAGCGCACCCTGAAAAAAGGTGAACTCCTCTTTGTGGAAGCCAGCGGGAGACCCGTGCTCCAAGCCTCTTGTGGGAACCCACTCGTAGGTCCTCGCTCGGACGGCACCGCGACTCCAGCCCTGGGAGGAGTTTCCACCACTTCGCAAGGACTGAAGGAAATCTCCATCGTGAGTGCGGGCGAAACCGCCCCCCTTGTGGAACTTCAAACGATGGAGCCACCCTCCACGCTCCTTCCCGATGTGGAATTCGTCGCTCCCCCCTCCGCCCTGCAACAGCCCGCCACTCAAGGGCAACAACAGCAAGAGGAAGCCCCCTTCCTCATCCCCCTCACCTTCCTCCCCTCGGCGCTCGTAGGGCTTAATCCTTCACCACCCCCCATAGTGCCGGAGCCTTCGGCGATCCTGGTGCTCGCGGGTGCCTCCTCTCTGGTGCTGGCGCGAAGAAAGAAACATTCTCCATAACTCCATCACAGCGAGGAGCCACTAAGACCTCCCCGTCACCCAATCACGGGTATTTCGGCGGGGGGATCTTCATTCAAAGAGCAGTGCCCATCCGCCGTCACCACCACGACGTTCTCAATTCGCACCCCGAATTCACCAGGGAGGTACACCCCAGGCTCCACGGTAAAACACTGCCCCTCCTCCAGCGGGGAAGTACTCCCCTCAACAATGTAGGGAGGCTCATGCCCCATAAGACCGATTCCGTGACCCGTCCGATGAATGAAAAACTCCCCTAAACCTGCATCCTGGATGACTTTCCTGGCACACCGGTCAATCTCTTCGCAACTCACACCTGGGCGTATCGCCTTTCGTGCTTCCCAGTGCGCTTTATAAACAATCCGATAAATCTCCTGTGCCCTGGAGGAAGCACGCCCCACCACAAACGTCCGCGTAATATCGCTGTGATAGTTCTTATAAAGACAACCCCAATCCACAATGACCACATCCCCCTCTCGGATGAGGGAGTCCCCCGTTTCGTGGTGAGGTTCTGCACTATGGGCTCCTGTCGCTACAATGCAAAAGGTCGGCTTTCCCCCTCGCTTCAACATCTCTGATAATAAAGCACTCGCAACTGCCTCTTCACTAACCCCCGCGCGCAAAGTGCTCTCCAGAACCCTCCCCGCCTCGTCCGCAATGCGAGCTGAAGCCTCCATTCGTCGCAATTCCTCTGGGTCTTTCCTTTTGCGGAGTTCTCCCATCACGTCGCCCGCAGGTTTGAAAAGCGCCGCGGGCAAAGCCTGCTGGAGAGCAAGGAGCCAACTCGCCGGCATCTCATCGTCCACGCCAATAATGCCTGCCTTCAATCCCCAATCCCGAGCGAGCGTCAGGAACACATCCACGGGGTTTTCCCCGTCTCGCCACACCCGAATGTCCCTGATTTCAGTCTTTTCCGCCTGGGTTCTGGAAAGGGCGGGTGCAATCATCGCAACGGGGACTCCCTCTTTGGGGCTGAGTGCCATCAACAACATTCGCTCCCCGCCCCCTTCAAAAAAGTCCGCCAGGTACCCCATACTTACGGGACTGCACGCAAGATAGCAATCCCACATCGCCTGCCGAATCAGGGCTTGACACCGCTCTACTCTCTCTTTGTGCAATGGCATCCTGCCCCTAATTGTGTCCCATCTGCCCCCTTGGGGAAGGAAACCCGGCTCTTTTTTCCTCCCCAATGGGGGTTCCTCAGAGTATAATGTTTAGAGTCAACTCCGAAACCAAAAGGAGGACCTATGGAATCCACTCATTGCAGGCAGAAGAAATTTAATAAAGTAAAATATGTCCATACCCTGGCGCTCTCCCTCTTCCTCGGCGCAGGGGCTGTCTTTCCCTCCGCCCTCTATGCCCAAAGCATCCTTTGGCTCGGCACCCTTCCCGGAGGCGGTCAAAGTGGAGCGCGGGCTGTGGCAGAAGACGGCTCCGCAGTGGCAGGATGGGCGGGACTCGTTCCCGGCTATCTCTTTCTTGCCTTTCGCTGGACACCTGCAGGAGGAATGCAAAACCTGGGCACGCTGGGAGGAATCTCCAGCGAAGCCTTTGATATATCTGCCGATGGCTCCGTCGTCGTGGGGTATGCGGTGGATTCAACAGACCGCGTCCGTGCCTTCCGATGGACCCCTTCCACGGGAATGCAGGATATCGGGACCCTGGGAGGGGGTGGGGCATCTGCACACGGCGTTTCCTGGGATGGCTTGACCATTGTCGGTGAATCCCTTAACTCTCTGGGACAATCTCGCGCCTTCAAGTGGACTGAGGCAGGCGGAATGCAGGACCTGGGAACTCTGGGCGGAACCGCCAGCGAGGCGTTTGACTGCTCCCCCGATGCCTCCTTCGTGGTGGGAAGGTCGCGCAACACTGCAGGACAGTGGCGCGCCTTCCGATGGAGCACCCTCTATGGAATGGAAGACCTGGGAGACCTTGGGGGCAACTGGAGCGAAGCCTGGGCTGTCTCCCCGGATGGCAACACTGTCGTGGGACGCTCCCGCAATGCCTCCAATCAGTTCCGCGCCTTCCTCTGGGGACACCCGGGATTTATGATGAACCTTGGCACCCTCGGCGGAAACGCCAGCGAAGCCTTTGACCTCGCCTGGAATGGAGCGCTGGTGGTCGGGCGTTCTCGCGATGCCAGTGGTCAGTGGCGCGCCTTCCGATGGACGGTTGAGCGGGGAATGGAAAACCTGAGCACCCTTTACGCTCCCATCATCGGAGCAGGCTCGGAACTCTGGGAAGTGCAGGACATCGGCGAAGATGGGCGCTATCTCGTCGGGTGGGGATTAAACGGAGCCACCCAATGGGACGAAGCCTTCATCATTGATACTCACGAACCCCTCTCCGCTCAGAGTTTCAACCTCCTCCGGGGCTTCGTGCGCTCCGGGCAACTCTCCGACCTCTTCGCTTCCGATAACCAATACGTGAGGCTCATCCCAGGGTTTGTCCTCAATCAACTGGAACCTCCGATTCAAATCGTTGTCCAGACTACCGCACCCGTCACCCAGCCCCTGCAGGTGACCTTGCAGTGGGAAGTCGCCGCTAACGTTCCTAATGTGGAAGAACGGGTGGAGCTATATAACTTTACCAAAGGGCAATGGGCGCTCGTCCGCCAGCAGTTCATAACCCAGCAGGATACGCGCCATCAGTCTCACATCCGTACCTCCGGGTTCGTCTCCCCAACCGGAGAAATACGGATGAAGTTGTCCTATAGAGCCATCGGCTTGGTGTTGTTTTATCCCTGGGAAGTCCGCCTGGACGAAGCCTCCTTCGCCATTATGCGGTGAAAAAAGAAAGGGAGGGGTATCTCTCCCCTCCCAAGTGAAAGAGTTTCGTTTATTTCTTGCGTCGGCGCAAAGCCAACCAGGCAGCGCCCGCTCCAAGCACCACCATAGATGCAGGCTCGGGAATGATCGTCCCTTCCAATTGGAAAGGCATATCCTGGGGGGTGCCTGTGTCCATTAGGGCAGTGCCGTAGGTTCCAAGCGCCCCACCCGTCGTGGACTGGAGACCATTGGCACCGGGCTTACCACGTTGACCCCAAATGGTCACCGGGGGACCAAAGACCGCTCCTGTGGGGTTGAAGGTTCCATTCGCCGCCCACGCAATCCAGTACGTGCCAGGACCTAAGGAGATGTTCCCCAGGTCTCCCACCGTCTTCATTAGAGCACGGTTGGAGGCACCACGCGTGGTTTCAGTCACGCGATAGGCGTTGTCCCAGGTGCTGGAGAGCATTCGGTTCGTGGTGGTGTCACCAAACACCAGCGTTCCCGTATTGGGGTCGTTCGCAAAGATCTGGATGAACAAGGCTCCCAGTGGTTGACTGGTGGCAGCATTGGTCTGATACCCCCAGATGTTCAGCCGGGTGAGCGTCCAGATTTCACCCGCGGGAACCGTGAAGTCATCCGTCACCCAGACGTTCGTTGCTTGTCCGAAGCCGAACCCAATGATGGTCATCCCCTGAGATGTGTTCTGCAGGACGCTTTCGTCAGCACCTCCTGCGCCAGCTCCAGGGTGGGTGATGAAGGGACCATTGTCATAGATGACTTGAGCAAGGGCAACACTGCCTGCAAGGACGAAACTCACAGATGCAACAACCTTCTTCATGGTTGATACCTCCTTTAGACGGTATTGCTTACCGCACCTGCTCCTGGGGAGGACCCCAGGGATGCGATCAGATTTATTATAACACAAGGCTAAAACGCTTTGCCACCCAGTAATTTTACGGGTTTTTGCTCTGAGGACCGTTACCTTCCAAAGAGCCCCCTCCCCGGGGTGAGATGCCCTTTCCCGCTTGAGGCAATCCCTTGGGAGCCTCCTTCCAGGGAAACCCTAAGACAAGGGAAGCTTTGGGTTTTCCTGCTCCCTCGCTCCTGGGACAGAAAACGGGGGGATAACGAGGAGAGAGGACCTATGCCAGTGGGAACGCCCCAAAATCGGGGGCAGATTCCGCTCAGGGAATGAAGTGAGGGCTCCTGCTGGCTATGAGGCTTGCGTGTTGGATTCCGAAGAGAGAGCGTTCTTCTCAAAAGGAAGGGCATATCCCTCGTAATTTAGCAACCGTGGGTCCTTCATCCAATCCTCACGGTATACTTCCTTTCTGTGCTCCGCTGGCGGGTCGTCCAATGGCAGGACACCAGACTTTGGATCTGGGAATCTTGGTTCGAATCCAAGCCCGCCAGCCACCCCCCTATTTCAACAGATAAGCCCCTTTTGCCTATTTGGAGGCGGTATCCGCTTTTTTCTTCCACCGGATAGTCACGTCAGGGTTTTCCGCCTTGGCTTTTTCGTCCATCGCCTCCAACTGGGTCGCATCAGCAGACACCCGGAAACGCCCGGGTTGTTCCATTTCGGAAACCTGCTCCTGCGAAAGTTGCTTTCGCAAATCTTCAATGGGAGTGCCGTTAATTTTGGTGGGATAAAGATGAAGCACATCCCCTTTCAATTCCCATTGCCCCTCTATCTGAAAGATAAAGAGAGATTGGAAGTACGTCTTGTCGCTCCTCAACTCCAGGTGGGCGGTATCCGTTAGGTATTTGAGGGAAGCCTCTTGTGCCTTGAATTGAGGAGTCTTTTTATAGGCGTCCGTGAACGTCACTTCCAGACCCCAATTCCCAACCAACTTATCTTCCAGGCGAGGACCGAGGCGAGAACACCCTGCCCCTAACACCAGAAAAACGCTGACAAAACCGAGAAACCGCGCACCAACCATAAACCCATTATATACGATAAAATCATCTCCCTACCACCCCCACGACTCCCCTAAGTGGTAACGCGTGAGTTCAGCCATAGAAGGGGGAGGGGAGTCCGAAGGTTTCAGCATCGCCCGAAGAAGCCGAATTTGACCCCTGTGATACCCATCGTGCCACGTCATCGTGTAAATGGTCTTCCACATCGGCCACTTCTCTCCCCAGTTGGTCATTGACTCTTTTTCCAAATCCTCCTCTTCAATCTCTTTCCAACTCTCCATCCAGTAAGTGTGGCTCTCTTCTAAGAACCGAAGGGTCGCATCCCAGCGGAACCAATGCTCTCTAACCTTTCCACCACGTCACGCCAGCGCACCTCCAGGTTCCGAAAACCCGCATCCCGTACATTATCTTGCACCCGCAAGGTGCTGGACGATTCCAAGAATGGAGCCATTACCGTGAAGGTACTCCCCGGGCAGAAGAGGCACCACAGACCACACAAAAGGCTGGGTCAGCCCCTCCAGGGAATCCTTCAAATCTCGGTAGGCTTCCTCTGCCTCAAAGCGCAGAAGGCTTACCGCATTTATAAACCCCATTCTAACCACACCCGACGCCGGGATGCCCAATGCTCCTGTCTCCCCTCGTCGGGCTCAAAAATCTCCGCCCCCCGCACCACTTCTTCGCAAGCGGAAACGACATCCCTCCAAACCCCAATCCCCACCCCTGCCAGAATCGCCGACCCGAAAGCGGGGCCCTCATCCACTCGCAAGCGAACAGTCGGAATCCCAAAAATGTCCGAGAGCATCTGCATCCAGTAATCGCTCCTCGCACCGCCCCCCGTCACACGAATCACTTCAGGCACCCCGCACGATTCCCGCAGTTCCTGCAAAGCCTCATAGGCATCAAGAAGAGCGAAACTGACCCCTTCAAATACTGCTTGTGCCAGTTCGTCCCGTCCATCGGCTAAGGAAAGCCCCCTGAAAGCACCCCGAAGAGCGGGATCATTATGAGGACAGCGCTCCCCCGCAAGGTACGGCTTGAACACCACGCCCGTCGCTTTTGCCCTTTGCGCCCGTTCCGCCATTTCCTGGAAACTGGAAAACCCCAGAACATCCCGCGCCCATTTCAGCGCACCTCCGCAGTTCAATATCACACCCATAGAATGCCACTTGCTATTACAATGACAAAAGGTGTGCACCCGTCCCTTGGGGTCATATCTCGGCGTGTCCTGAGATGCAAATACGACTCCGCTCGTCCCTAAACTGAGGGAAATCACCCCTTCTACGACTGCCCCAGTCCCCACCGCACCTACCGCCTGGTCGCCACCTCCCCCCACAATGGGCACCCCTTCCAGTCTCCCCTCACGCCCATAACCGCTCACCTCAAAGGATTCAGTGCAAGGGGGAAAAAGGGAGATGGAAAGCCCCAATGCCTCCATCAGTTCATAAGACCACCGCCTCTCCGGGACATCAAACAATGACGTGCCCGAAGCATCCGAAACTTCGGTAGCCTTCTCTCCCGTCAAAACAAATCGCAGGTAGTCCTTGGGCAAAAGAACTGCGGAAAGGTGAGAAAACAACTCGGGATGGTGCTTCCGCAACCAGAGAATCTTAGGCGCCTGGAAACCGGTGAGGGGGGGATTACACGTAACCTCCATAATTCGCTCCAGGCTTAACTGAGATGCCATTTCCTGGGATTCCGCCTGCGTCCTCTGGTCATTCCACAAAATCGCTGGATACAAAACCTCACCCTTGGAATCAAGAAATACGGAGCCGTGCATCTGCCCCGATAACCCCACCGCATCAGGACGGAACTCAAGGGCTTCTAAACACCGTTGAATGGCTTTCACCCAATCCCGCGGGTCCTGCTCCGTCCACCCGGGCTGAGGGGTCCCAAGCGGATAATCCTGCGAAAACTGCCAGAGAATCTCGCCGACCTCATTAATAACCAAAGTCTTAAGTCCTGTCGTGCCCAAATCTATCCCAAGCAAGCGAACCATAAGCAGGATTTTATCTTTCTATGGGGGAATCAAAAAGAACGCACTCTTGAAGTAACTCCGTCTATTCTATTATAAAAATATGGTCTTGGTAGGTGTGTTGATGAGAGTTTGTAGGCTACCTCGTATCCCCAAGGGCGCTCTTCTTTTCGTCAGCCTCGTTCTCGCTTCTCCCTTCGCCGTCGCCCAAATCCGTACCTCCCCGGTTCAGGAGGGGCACCGGGAGTATCCCCAGGACCCCCCGCGTCCCCGCCCCCCTGCACCCCCTAACTACTCTCGTGGGGGGATTGTTACCTGGGGCTCTTTCCAAAGCGTTCAGGTCAATGTCAACGCCCAGGGGCAAAACATCCCGGGAGATGCCGCTAACGAGCCATCTATTGCGGTCAATCCTCTCAATCCCAACAATATGGTCATCGGATGGCGTCAATTTGATAGTGTTACCTCCAACTTCCGCCAGGCAGGCTATGCCTATACCTTCAATGGCGGTGCCTCCTGGACCTTTCCGGGGGTGCTGGAACCGGGAGTCTTTAGGAGCGACCCCGTCCTGGATGCAGGGCCCAATGGCGTCATTTACTATTACAGCCTGAAAAGCAACTTCTTCTGCGACGTCTTCCGCACCTTTGATGGCGGAATCACCTGGCAAGGTCCCATCCCAGCCATCGGAGGCGATAAGGAATGGATGATTGTGGACAACACCCAGAGCCCAGGCAGAGGCCTTATGTACGTCGCCTGGAGTACCGCAGGGAATAATTACGGCGGGAGGCAGTTCACTCGCTCCACCGATGGAGGAAACACCTTCGGAGGACCCTGGTTTTTGGAACCCTTCCAGCAAGTCTGGGGAACTCTCGCCACCAATGCAGAAGGGGATGTGTTTGTTTCGGGGCTGAGTGGAAATAATTTCTATCTCTCTAAATCCACCAATGCCAAGTTTGCAGGGCAAACGCCAACCTTTGACCTCAATGTGCAGGTAAACTTGGGAGGCACCGCCAACGTCTCTGGCAGGTCTCCTAATCCGGGCGGGCTCGTCGGACAAGTGTGGGTCGCTGTGGATAAATCAGGAACGCCCCTCCACGGAAATGTCTATATGCTTTGTTCGGCAGACCCCTCAGGCACCGACCCCCTGGATGTAATGTTCGCACGCAGTGAGGATGGAGGGGTTACTTGGAGCGCCCCCGTGCGCGTCAACGATGACTCCAGGGGTTCCGGGCGATGGCAGTGGTTCGGCACTATGTCCGTCGCCCCCAACGGGAGGATTGACGTGGTCTGGAACGACACACGAAACACCCTCCAGGCGACACGCTGTCAGACGTTCTATGCCTTTTCCTGGGATGGCGGAAGGACCTGGTCGGTCAACATCCCTATGACCCCCATTTGGGACAGCACGGTGGGATGGCCCAATCAAAACAAAATTGGGGACTACTACCATATGGTCTCCGATAATGTATCCGCACATCTTGCCTATTCCGCAACGTTCAATAACGAACAGGACGTTTACTATCTTCGCATCACTCCACCCCCTCCCCTCAACCCTCTGGAGTTCTCTATGTTCCGAGGGCTGGTCACGGGAGGGGAACTCCCTGACCTCTTCACCAGTGACAACTCCTATCTCACCCTCCGACCCGGATTCGTGCTCAACGTGAATGAAGCTCCCATCCAAATCATCCTAAGAGGGCAAGCCACAACGACTACTGCTCAACAGTTCGGACTGCTCTTGGAAAGACGCTCCTCCGTCACCAACATATCGGAAAATGTCCAGTTTTATGATTTCTCTGCCAACCAATGGGTGAGTATGAATACGACCGCAACCCCCACCAGTGATAATATCCTCCACGTGAGCACCACCACGAATCCCACTCGCTTCATCCATCCTTCCACCCGAGAAATCCGTGCCAGGCTGGAATATCGCGCCACCGGCGTGGTGCTCACCTATCCCTGGTTTGTCTTCCTGGATAGAGTCAACTGGATCATCGTCCCTTGAAGTAGGGACCGGAGACCAGAGGGGAGACCCCCTGCACAAACCTTCGCCATTGAGGGGAGCGTTCCACCCGCCTCGCCAGGGAAGCAGGTAAAGGCGGAGAATCGTATCGCGGACACCGAAGAGGGCGAAACCGCTCGCTCTCCCACAACCCCGAAGGCTTCATACCCATCGTCACCAGCAACCCGTACATCTTCAGTAGCCACGGAAGGCGCTGAGACCTGTAACACGAGAGCACTCTCCTTTTCAAATTTTGCTCCTCAGGACTCAACCATACCGTTTCCTCCTCGTCCCCTCCCGCAAATCGCCCCACCGTGGGAATCCGTGTAAGATAGGTGTGATACAGCGGAAACTCTATCAGGGAAGAAGGCATCCCCAAACGCTGAACCGCATAGGCTAAGGCAAAGTTCGTGGCATCGTGGTCCAGATGCCCGCACTCAAAGGCAGGAAGAAAAACTCGCACGGGACGTATATCCTGAAGAATCTGTTCCCAGAACGCTACATATTCCGGTAAGTCGTCCACCACCCTCCCATCAGGAAAATAAGCAAACCTCAACCGTAAAGAGGGAACACCCAATAACTTTACTGCTTCCAGGGATTCCTCCTCTCGCCGGGGAGTGGCCACACCCCACGCACAAAAAACTTCGCAACCTTTCTCCACTAACCTTTTCAAAGTAGCGCAACAGAAAAATTCGTCATCCGGATGAGCAAAACAAAACAAACAAACTTCTCCTGGTTCTCCTTCCCAAACACTCATCTCCGTTCAAAGGGAAGTGCCCCCAACAGGAGGGGATACCTCCAAAACCTTCGTCTCCAGAATCTCATATCTCGGCTTCCCCCCGCCTAAGAGAGAATGAACCAGCACAATCTCTTTCACCTCAAAGGATATGGGAGCAAAAGATACCGTGGGAATCTCTCCCCGTTTCTCTAACCGAGCCAGCGTGAGGTGGGGGGTCACCCGCCCTTGGGGATTGTCCTCAAACCGACCTGCAAGCTCAAAAAGTTCCTTGTGATATTCGGGTGCCAAAAAAACAACCCGAGCGTTCTTGGGGTTAGGAAATCCCGAAACCTCCACTAATCGGATGGAAAAGGCAGAAAGATTGTCAATGGCTTTGTAAAAATGCTCGCGAGTGCGCTCGAGCTCCGCATCATCTCCATAAAAACGCAGAGTAAGATGCATCCTCTCTCGGGGGACCCACCGAACGTTCCCTTTCATCACCGCGCGCAACGTTTCCTGAACCCTGCCTATCTCTTCCAACGCTTCCGGGGGAGGAAAGATGCCTGCAAAAAGTCTCATAGAGGTTAACCCGCCATCAGGTGCTCGCGCAAAAGGGCAAGCGCCGATTGCACCGCCAGAGTGCGAATGTTCTCACGATCACCAGGAAACACTTCTTGACGCACCTCCGTCCCACGAGGACCACTCACCCCGTAAAACACCAATCCCACGGGCTTCTCAGGAGTCCCCCCGCTGGGACCCGCTATCCCCGTGATGCTCACTGCATAGTCCGCACCCGTTGCCCGCCGGGCTCCTTCCGCCATCTGGCGCGCCACAGGCTCGCTTACCGCCCCAAAACGATGCAGATCTACCTTCGCCACCGCCAAAAGGCCCGCCTTGAGTTCATTCGTATAGGTGATAAACCCACCCTTGTAAACCTCGCTGGCTCCTGGAATCGCCGTCAGGCGCTCCCCAAGAAGCCCCCCCGTGCAACTTTCTGCCGTCGCCAGAGTGCTCTTCTTGTATTTCAATAACTCCAGCACCGCTTGAGCCAGATCCCCCTCATCCTCTCCATAAACCGCCCGTCCAAGGCGCCCTTTGATGACCGACACAATCGGGGAAAGGAGGGCTTGGGCTTCCTCCGCCGTGCGCGCCCGCGCCGTCACGCGCAGGTGAACTTCCCCAGGCTTCACCAGAGGAGCCACGCTGGGGTTTTCGCCCGTTACCAGGTCTTTGACTTCAGCCTCCACCGCCGCCTCAGGAATGCCCACAATCCGTAAGGTCCGGGATAGGATGACACCCTGCCCCAACCCCGCTAAGAACGGCTCCACATAAGTCTGAAGAACATAACGGAATTCCGCACGGGGTCCCGGTAAAGAAAAAATGACCTTCCCATCCTTTTCGCACATCAGAGCAGGCGCCGTCCCCACAGGATTCCGGAGAAGCCGACCGCTCGCCGGACGATAGCATTGCTTCGCAAGCGATTCTATCCAGGGTCGCTTCCTTTCTATTCGTTCTCTCAATTCTTGTAGGGCTTCTTCATCTAAAATCAGTTCTTCGCCCAAAACCTCTGCCACTGCTTCGCGAGTTAAATCATCTGCGGTTGGACCTAATCCTCCAATCGTGAAGGTGAGATCACTCCTCTGGTAGGCGCTCCTGATGGCTTCCACCATCCGCCCCCGGTGGTCCCCAACCGTAACACGCCACCGATGAATAATCCCGTAACGGGCAAACGCTTCCGCAAGGTCTCGCGAGTTCGTGTCCACAATCTCCCCTAATAAGAGTTCCGTGCCTATTGCAACGATCTCCGCAGTCACTTCCTTCTTTTCCATAAAATCCACCCTTTCACAGCACACGCCCCTCGCCGCCAAGGAGCCAGCGAAACGCTAAGGAGTGCGCCCTAAGCCACTTTCTGCCACACCTCCTTCAAAGCCTGACTGGAATGCAAAAGCGCCTCCCGCTCTTCCGGTGATACCAACGGCTCAAGGATCTGAACAATACCCCCTCGCCCTATGATCGTGGGTAAAGACAGACACACATCTCGTATTCCCAAAGCGCCTTGTTGATAAGCACTCACCGGTAAAACCTTGCGGGCATCTAACGCAATCGCCTCCACCACTTCTTTGATGGCGATCCCCACCGCTCGACCTGCTCCCCCCTTCAGACGAATCACGTCCGCCCCGCTCGTCTTGGTCGCTTGGAAAATACGCTCTGCCACCTCCGGGCTGAACCCAGGAAGGGAAGCAAGGCTCACACCGTTGACGTTCGCACTGCTCCAGATGGGCACCATCGTGTCCCCGTGCTCGCCAAGAATCAAAGCCTTCACATCCGTGGGCGCAATCTGGAAATGCTCCGCAATCAAGGAGCGAAAGCGGGTAGTGTCCAGAACCGTCCCTAACCCAAACACGCGCTCCCTCGGAAGCCCAAAATCGCGCACCGCTAATTGAGTCAGGATGTCCACCGGATTGCTTACCACGAAGAGAATGGCACCCTCCGCAAGGGAGGTCTTCTTCAAGCTGTTCAAAATTTCAAGAAAAAGTTGTACATTTCGGTTGATTAACTCCAGTCGGCTTTCGTCGGGGCGACGGCGAAGACCCGCCGTAATGATCACAATGTCGCTCCCTGCCACCGCCTCGTATCCCCCTGCATAAATACTTTGGTTGGAAGATAACGAGGATCCGTGGAGCAGATCCATCGCCTCCCCCTTTGCTCCCTCCTCGTTCATATCGGTAATCACGATCTCCTTTACAATCCCTCCCAACTGCAACGCAAACGCAGCGTCCGAGCCAACTCGGCCCGCGCCACCAATGATGCTCACTTTCACAGGCATTACCTCCGAACTGATTTCTTTGCTATCCCCCATTATGACACGATACCGAAGGTCCTTATCCCCATCCCCTCTCTTCGCAAACGTAACGAAAGTCAGTCCCTTCTACCCTAAACGCGGGCAGGCTCCACACGGGGATAAAGCCCGTGCAAAATCTTCCGGTAATCCCCGCTCTCAGCCCATTTTTCTAATTGCTGAGCACGATGGACAGGCATCGGATGCGTGAATGTCCAGGTGAAGGCAAAGAACAATAACACCTTGCCCAGCTGGTCCAGAGGACCCACTTCTTGATACGCCCGAACCTGCTCCATAAACGCCTCTAAATTCGCCTCTTCACTAAAGCGAGAAGGTCCCCCAGCCAGCATCATATTCGCACGAAGGGAAGTGTTCAAATCCTGACTCACCAGAAGCCCCGCCCTGTCCGCACTGATCTCGGATTGCCGTAACCACTCATAAAAAGCAAAGACCAGTCCAATCGCCGCCGCATCCCCAACAATGGGAAAACGCCTCCCCAGCATCTCAAGAAGAGGCAAAAGCACCCGAGCCACCATCCGATATAAAATGTGCCCCGCCTTGATGTGCCCCAACTCGTGCCCCAATAAGTGGTAGAGTTCATCATCCGTCAACGCATCCAGAATGCCACTCCGCAAAGTCACGTAGGGCCTCTCCACTCCCCCTGCAAAGGCATTCGGAAAGGGATTGTTGGTCACATAAAGTTCTGGCTCAGGGACGTCCAGAATGCGACAACTCTCTTGAAAAATTTTGTACAGGCTCGGAAACTGCTTAGGACCCACTCGCACGGACATACCCATATTCAAACAATAAAGCCAGCGGTCTATACCCAACTCAGAAAACTTCCGCAGAACCTGGGGAAGCAGAGGAACCCGCTCCAGAGCCTGCAACGCTCGGCGGTCGCCCTCTGCAATGAACGCTTCCGGCGAAATTCCCGAAAGGACTACCCGTTCTCTCGGCACAACCTTAAACTACCCAAAATCTAAGAAGAAGGTTGCGGTATCCTTTCTCTTTGTGCCACGGGCCGCTTTCGCTACCCTTGGATGTAAAGTAAACCAATACGAAACCCAACACATCCTGGAAACCTTCCAGAGGGCGGGCTTCGCCATCGTCCCCTTTGACGAACCCGCCGATGTCTACGTCATCAATACCTGCAGTGTCACCCACCAGGCTGAAGCGAAAAGCAGGCAAGTCGTCCGGAGAGCCCTTCGTGCCAATCCCGAGGCTAAAGTCATCGTCACCGGGTGCTCGGCACAAATGGCGCTCAATCAACAAAAAACTTTTGAAGACGCCCACCTCCTCATCCCTAACCCAGAAAAACTTCAAACCCTCTCTTTCGTCCTCCACGCCTTCCCGTACCTCCTGAGGGAAAACCCCACGCCATCTCAAAACGGAGAAAAGCCAATCCAGCCTATCCGTGCTAACGTCAAGGTTCAGGATGGGTGTGACGTCTATTGTAGTTATTGCAGTATCCCCTTCACACGCCCGAAAATGATGAGCCGACCCTTTACGGAAATCGTCCAGGAAGTCAGAAATCTCCTCCGCCTCGGATGCCAGGAGATCGTCCTCACCGGCGTCCTCATCGGAAGTTATGGACCCGAAACGGGAAGTGGAGGACCCCGCCTGGAGGAGCTGGTGCAACTCCTATCTTCTCTCCCAGGCACCTTCCGAATCCGCCTCTCCAGCATTGAAGCCACCCAGGTTACCGACGCCCTCATCTCCCTCCTCAAAGAATCCAATACGAAAGTGGTCCCACATTTACACATACCCCTCCAGTCAGGAAGCACGAAGGTCCTGAAAGAAATGAACCGTCCTTATACGCAGGAGGATTACCTCCGCCTGTGCCAGCGCCTTCAAACTCAAATTCCTGATATCGCCATTACTACGGACATTCTGGTGGGATTTCCCACAGAAACGGATGAGGATTTCCAGGAAACCATCCGCGTCTGCGAAACGGTCAGATTCGCCCGAGCCCACGTCTTCCGCTTCAGCCCACGACCGGGAACCCCGGCAGGAGAATGGGGAGACCTCATAAAACCAGAAATCAAAGAACGACGCAGTAAGCAGGTCATAGAGCTAACCAATCAGACGCGAAGGGAATATATCTCCCGATTTATGGGCAGGGTCATGGAAGTCGTCGTGGAATCGCATTCCACCCGCACCGGCTTCCTCAAAGGCTATACTCAAAACTATATTGAGGTGGAATTCCAGGGCGATCCTTCCTGGGTGGGGAGTATCGCCAGGGTTCGCCTCTCCGCCGTTGAAAATCTGAGCGCTCAGGGGGAGGGAATTCAGGCGCTCCCTCGCAAGTCCACGCGAGTGCTGAAAGTCGTCTCATCAGGGTAAAAAAAAGGGGAACCCCGTGAAAAACGCTCGGAGGTAGAGGTATGGACTGTGTCTTCTGCAAAATCGCACGCAAGGAAATCCCTGCCAATATCGTGGCAGAACAGGAAAACTGGGTGGCTTTTCACGACATCAACCCCCAAGCCCCAACCCATATCCTGGTGATTCCTAAACAGCACTGGGCTTCCGTAGCGGATGTGCCAAGCCCCCATCAACTCGGAGAAATCCTCTCCGCCGCAGTACACGTTGCCCAGCAACAAGGGCTTCACGAACGAGGCTATCGCCTGGTGATCAATTCCGGAGCCGAAGCAGGGCAAACTATCTTTCACCTCCACATCCACCTCCTTGGGGGTAGACCCCTCCACTGGCCCCCCGGATAAAAACCCCACAGCAAAGAATACAAGATCGGGTGTATAATCTCAAAAAAGGAGGTTATGAGATGCCCCTCTTCGCTATGCTCACCCGAATCTCCCCCGATGCGGTTGGCTCGGCCAGCGACCTCACGGAATTGGAACAAAAAGCGGTCCGCCGTATAGAAACTGAGTGCCCCGAAGTGCAGTGGGTCGCCAGCTATGCCGTGCTCGGACCTTGCGACTATCTGGACATCTTCCGAGCACCAGACCCCGAAACCGCTGCCAAGGTCTCCCTCCTTGTGCGCACCCTCGGGCATGCCCAAACGGAACTCTGGACACTCACCGAGTGGTCCCGATTTAAAGAATTGCTCCTGGACCTTGAAGAAGCCACCGACTGATGAACCCTCTCCACGAAACCGCTCTGACGGACATCCCTGACCAACCGGGATGGTATCACTTTCCCCATGGCGCGGACATAGGAATTCGCGGAGTCGGACGAACCCTGGATGAAGCCTTTGAAAATTCTGCCCGCGCCCTGATCGCGGTAATCACAGACCCCGAAATCGTTCGCCAGGAGCAACAAGTCCACGTCCAGTGCGAAGCCCCCGATTTCGAAACCCTCCTCCTGGATTGGCTGAACGCCATCGTCTTTGAAATCGCCACTAAAGATATGATTTTTGGAAACTTCCGCGTCCAGACCGAAGGCACAACCCTCCACGGAACACTCTATGGCGAAGAGATAGATCCCGAAAGGCACGCCCCAGCCGTAGAAGTCAAGGGAGCCACCTATACCGCCCTCTCCGTGCAACACCTTTCTAATGGGCTTTGGCTTGCCCAATGCGTGGTGGATGTGTGAAAGATTTTGAGAAAAAGTAACCCCCACTCTCCTGCCATTCCCCCTTCTGAAGTATACTATTCCAGAAAACTATGGACTTCAAAAAATTAACCCGTAAATCAGATTACGAATGGTGGATAGAACCGCACGGCGCTATGCGCGTGCCAGGAGTTATTTACGCCAGCCCGGAACTCGTAGAGGCTATGGACGACAAGGTCTATGAGCAAGTCTGCAATGTCGCTATGCTCCCGGGAATCGTGAAAGCCTCCTTCGCTATGCCCGATGCCCATTGGGGGTATGGCTTTCCCATCGGAGGGGTCGCCGCTTTTGACCCGGAAGAGGGAGGCGTGGTCTCTGCAGGCGGGGTCGGCTTTGACATTTCCTGTGGCGTCCGATGCCTCCTCACAGGACTCAAAAGAGAGGACATAGAAAACGTCAAGGAACGCCTCGCGGATGTCCTGTTCCGAACCGTACCCGCCGGCGTCGGAAGCAGAGGGAAAATTCGCCTGGACGAAGACGAAATGAATGCTATGCTCACTCACGGGGCGCAGTGGGCAGTGGAACGAGGCTATGGCACCGAAGAAGACCTCAAAAGAATTGAAGAACACGGAAAAGCCCACGGCGCCAAACCCGACAACGTCTCCTCGCAGGCAAAGCAGAGAATGCGAGACGAAGTGGGAACGCTTGGCTCGGGCAATCACTATCTTGAAGTGCAATACGTTGCCGAAATCTATGATGAAACCCTTGCTAAAGCCTATGGCTTGAATCCAGATGACGCCATCGTGATGATTCACTGCGGATCGAGGGGCTTGGGGCATCAGATCGGCACAGACTTCCTCAGAAAAATGGTCCAGGAAGCTCCCAAATATGGCATCACTTTGCCAGACCGGGAACTCGCCTGCGCCCCCATTCGCTCCCCGCTGGGGGAAGCTTACTTCGGCGCTATGCGGGCGGGAATGAACTGCGCCCTCGCCAATCGCCAGGTCATCACCCACCTCACACGGCAAGCCTTCAAAGAAGTGCTCCCCAGGGCGAACCTCGTCCTCCTCTACGACGTCTCCCATAACACTTGCAAGGAAGAGGAACACTCCGTCAATGGCAAAAAGAAGCGCCTCTACGTCCATCGTAAAGGAGCCACTCGTGCCTGGGGACCCGGACACGCAGAACTCCCTCCCGAATATCGCCACCTCGGGCAACCCGTCCTCATCGGAGGCTCTATGGGAACCGGCTCCTATGTGCTCGCAGGATCCGAAACATCCGAGAGCGCTTCGTTTGGATCAGCTGTTCACGGGGCAGGACGTGCCCTCAGCCGATCTAAAGCCACCAAAATGTGGTCAGGACAGGAAATCGTCAAAGAACTGGCACAGCGAGGTGTTATCGTCCGCAGTGTCTCTATGCGAGGCGTGGCTGAAGAAGCTCCGGAAGCCTATAAGGATGTCTCAGAGGTGGTGGAAGCAGCGGAAAAAGCAGGCTTGTGCAAAAAGGTCGCCCGCTGTATCCCCCTCATCTGTGTCAAAGGATGAGCCACCTTATGGCTCTATCAAAATTTGCCTCTCCCCAGTTCCAGAAAAATTCTCCTGGAAGGAAGTGCTGGTAGCACGCCCTATCGCCTGGGCGTAAGACCCGGGCATTCCGAACGCTACCGCCTTCCAGGAGTAAAGAACGCTCTCGCCCGGATTCAAACGCACCGGCATCGCACCCGCAGAAAGGAGCAAAAGGTTCGTCGTTTGCAGGGTCGTGACAACACCAAATGCGGGCAAATCCCCATCATTCCTAACTTCCACGTCCAGACCAAATATTTCGTTCCGCCGTACACTCTTGGGCGCGAAAACCGTCACCTTGAGGGTAGGCCCCCCCGCGCGCACAAAGTTCTCCTCCGTCGCCAGGGCGAATGCCTGCTTTGGAATGTCCGGGTCAAACGGCGCCACTCCCTTTACCTTCAAAACGAAGATGCCATCCACAGGTGTGTGTACCTGCTCCACGTTGTCCCGCGGAGAGGTACTGCTTGCACGCAGGCTCCCGGTATTCGCATCGTAAAGGAATAAGTCAAGATTGCTCAGGTCTTCAATCCTGGTGGGGTAAGCAGAGCCGTTGTAGGCAACGTGCCGATTCCATACCAGCGTTGCCTTTTCATAAGCGAACATCGGTCCCACATAAAACTTGTAGGGAACACCCGCTCGGGATGGCGAATCCACCGTGTCTACGAAAACATCTAAACCGTTGAAATAAGCACGATACAAATCTAAATACCCCCAACCAAACGTCACATCCCAGTGAGAGCCTTGCACAGGTCCGTCGTCCGCGGTCGTCTGGGTGTTGTTGCTCGTCCAGGCTTGGGCACTGTTTAAAAGCACCGCCTTCATCGCAAAGGGATGCACCAATCCTAAGTTCGCTAAAAGAATGGCACCCGAGCCTACCTTCGGCGCCGCAGACGAAGTACCACCCAAATTCCGAAAAAGACTGCCCGTCGCCCACGTGTTGTTGGTGCTCATCGTGTTCGTCCCGGGGGCGGTTACATCGGGCTTCTTCCTGCCTCCCAGGGTAGGGCCCCGACTGCTCGTAGAATCAATGATGTCATCCGCTCGAGTTACGGTGTCTCGGTCATTCATATTAGCAGTAGCAATGAGATTGTAAGCAGGCGCAGGATGCGTGATGGTCGTTACACCATAACCCCCATTCCCTGTGGACTTGGCAACCATTATAAAAAATGTGTCAATCACCCCGTCAAAAAACGCATCAAAGGAAGAATAGTCCACATCATTAGCTCGTCCGTTCCCGAAACTGTAATTCACATTCTCGGGCCTCTCCTGCGTCCCCGTCATCAAATAATGCATCCCGGACATAGAAGTGGAGTCTCCCCCTGCCAGCGCCACCCCAATGGTGTCCAAACCAAAAGCCAGACCGCGATAAGTCTGATGGTCAGACGCATACATCCCCGCAATCGCCGTACCGTGTCCATTGCTATCGGTGGTCCCTGCATTGCTTTCAAACCGATGATTTCGCAAATTGGGGTGATCCTGTTGAACCCCGGTGTCCAGAACTCCAACATCGTGAGGACCTCCCGTGTAATTCCCTGCCCAGAACCCGTTCACCACACCCAGCGACACCACTTGATTGTCCAGTTCCGGCGCTCCGGGGTTGTCTTCCACCACCCACGCAACCCGAGGATGCTGAGCCAGGGCGCGCACCTTCCCAGAGGGAACCTCCGCATGCACCGTATTCAAAACTACCGTGGAACCCGTTACCCTGCCCCCAGCACGCCGAATGAATTCCGAAACAACCCTCTGGTCCTCGCACACCAGGAGGGAAGCCCGCCCGGCGATTTCCGCTCGCATCGCATCCCGTACCGCATCCAGACGAAAGGCAATACTGCGCAATTGAGCCTCTGCGATGGGATTGGGAAGGATGAAGTCGGGCTCTGACCAATCCGGAACGGAGAAGGGAACCCGCGTATGGCTCCAGACCCACATTGCCTCTTCCTGGAGACTCCGAATCATCGGCTCGTAAGAGGCAAAAACCTCCCGCGCAATCGGCGCTCCCGGCTGAGACCGCAAATAAACTATCACGCTCACAGGCTCCGACGCAGGCTTCCCCTCCAAAAACTTCAAAAGACGGACACTTACCCCATCCTTTATCCAGGGCAAAGTCTCGCTCCATCCATAGGGTGCGGAGGCGAAAATGCCCCCACTCATCCCGAAAACAAGCAAGAACTTCAAAACTCCTTTTCCTCGCGCCAGCACAGAAGAGGAAAAACTCTGGAATTTCCAAATAGGTCGCATAACCCACTCCTGAGCTCTATAGCATTCTATTATACACCATTAAATTGACGGAAGCCACTGGCGGGATAGAAGTTCTTCCAGGCAAAAATTGGGTCATTTCCCTGAAATCACCATCCATACCCCCGCCAGCGCTAAAAGCCCCTCAACCAACAGCGTAAACGTGCGCGCGGAAATTCGGCTCACTATCTTTTTGCCGAGATAAGAGCCAATGGACATTCCCGCTCCAAGGAAGACCCCCTTCCCCAGCGTTCCTAAGCCTAATACCGCAAATTTTCCATAAACCACCCCCTTCGTGATGTGAAGCGCCGTCGTCGCAAGAGCCTCCGTGGCTAAGTAGGCTCCCTTAGTCAATCCAAAATACAGAAAAAAGGGAGCGTGCACAGGTCCCGTCGTGGACACTATTCCAGAAAAAAAACCTATGATCCCTCCCAGCAAGGTGAAATGGTATAGCCGGATTTTCCGCTTCCATTGCCCTGTCAATCGCCTCCAAATTACAAGCCCTATCAGAAAGAGTCCAAGAATCCGCGCTACTAACCCTGCTTCCATTTGAACAAATACCAGCGCCCCAAGCGCGGCGGATGGAATGCCACCCAAAGCGAACGCCGATACCACACGCCAGTTGATCTCTCCCCAGGAAAAGAACCCCCGCGACAAGTTCCCCAAAATGGAGGCTACCGTAAGTACGGGCACGGAATCCCTCGCCCCTAAGCCCGCAACACATAGAGGAAGCAATAAAACTCCACTACCAAAACCTACCGTGCCACCAATCGTGCCTGCGAAAATGCTCGCTGAAAACAGACCCAAGAGGAGAAGAAAGTTCATTCGTCTTCCGAAGCGAAGGTCTTTGCCTCTTCTGCGCGGGGATCCCTCGGCAAATGATGAACGGGAAGAAAGAAGCGATTGGCTATCCACGTGGGAATCACCGCACTGGCAATCACCGCCGCAACGATCAGGGAATATTGGGCATTCGTGATGATGTGATGCCTCAATCCATAGAGCGCGGAAATGGTGCCAAAAGTTAAACCCGTTGACATCAACAGGGTGATGTAAGTCGCTTCAGACCCCGTGGGGTTGAACTTCCGTGCTGCGGGATAAATGCCAACTGATTTGCTCACAACCTTCCCAAGAAATAATACTACAAAAGCGACAAATCCCTTGGCTACTTCAGGCAAATTTACCAACATCCCCGCCCTCAAAAAATAAGCGGGAACCAAAAAACCTACCGTTACTGTCCTTAGACGCCTGACCAACCCTAAATCTCTCCCCACGCTTCCTGCTAACATCATCCCGATTACGTAGGCGGGGAGCACAGGCTCCGAACCGGACCACACCGCTAAGGCACCCAATAAAAAAAGGGTAAAGAACAAAAACTTCGCCTCCAATTCCAAAGGTGAGGCACTATACCGTTTCAAAAGAGACGGCATTATAAAACCTATCCCTAAAAGACCTATAAAACCAGAAGATAGGAAAACCAACGTCTTCCAAGTGAAGGGAGCGAAAATAAGCCCCAGAGCTAAGACCGTCCCTAAGTCATTGATGAAACACGCCGCCAGAATCAATTTCCCGAACGATGTCCGGTTGAGACCGAATTCCAACATCACCGCATACACGACAGCTACGGAAGTGGTGGAAAGAGCAATACCCCCAAGCCAGGAAGCGCGCCAGTCCCACCCTAACACAAAACGGGCTCCCAACGACACCAATAAAAAGGGAAACAAAAAGCCCAAAAAACCTAACAGCGAAGCCTGAAGCCGAAACGCACTCAAGGCGTCGGGGTCTAACTCTGCTCCTGCCAGAAAAGTTAACGCAATGGAACCCGCTCCAGCCAGAAACACCAGCCATGGAGCATTCGGGTCCAAAAAACCGCCCCCACTGGTCCACGAAAGCAACCAAGCAACCACAGCCCCTGCGATAATATCCGTCAAGGCTACCGAAATCCGCCAAAAAGAAGCCACCAGAGTGGAAACAACCGCAAGGGCAAACCAACACGCCGCCTGAAACCAGATGCCTTCCATAGAGACCTCTTGATGAACCGTTCTTTTAGGATTCTTTGGGTGGCAAGAAAGCCATACCCAGATTGGTAGGTGTCATCAGGGCTCTATAGCCCGGTTTCGGCGGACCCCATCGCCGTTCGTATAAAACCTTACCCCAAAGCTCCCCCTATGGAGTTCCTGACCAAAACAAGAAGTATCTCAAAACCCAGGGGGATTTTAATCCCCTGTTAACGGAAACGCTTTCAGCCGAGCAAAAATCCCCTCACCAGCCACGCGGTGCCAGAAGTTCCCCCTCTTTCAATTCCGCCACGGACCGCCCCAGCATAGGCTCTCCCAAATTGCGGGACACACGCGCAATCAAAGCTGGGTCATCATAATGAGCCACTGCTTCCACTATTGCTGAAGCGCGCCTCTCCGGATCGGATGACTTGAATATTCCAGACCCAACAAACACAGCCTCCGCACCTAATTTCATCATCAAAGCCGCATCCGCAGGAGTCGCAATACCACCCGCAGAAAAATTGGGCACCGGCAAGCGCCCCAACTCCTTCGTCCAACGCACCATCTCTAAAGGTGCCCCTAACTCTTTCGCCAGCGCAGGCAACTCATCCTCACGGGCAGAAGCCACTCGCCGTATCTCGCTCATAATCGCACGCATATGACGAACCGCCTCTATGATGTCTCCCGTCCCCGCTTCACCCTTCGTCCGTATCATCGCCGCCCCCTCCCCTATCCGACGTAAAGCCTCGCCTAAATTCCGAGCACCGCACACAAACGGAACCTTAAACCGATGCTTGTCCACGTGATGCTCTGGATCCGCAGGGGTCAAAACCTCACTCTCGTCAATGTAATCCACCTCTAACGCCTCCAAAACCTCCGCCTCCACAAAATGCCCTATCCGGCACTTCGCCATCACCGGAATCGTCACCGCATCCTTGATGCGCAAAATCACCTCCGGATCCGCCATCCGGGCAACCCCCCCGTGCGACCGTATGTCCGCAGGTACCCGCTCTAAAGCCATCACCGCGACCGCCCCAGCCCGCTCCGCTATTTTTGCCTGCTCAGGGCTGGTCACGTCCATAATCACACCGCCCTTCAGCATCTCTGCCAGGCCAACCTTCAACCGCCAGGAACCCGTCTCTGCCTTAGAAGGGAAAGTCTCACTCATAACAGTATAATTATATCTTCTGGAGCCACACCTTCGCAAAAATCCCGTACCTATCCCAGTCCCCATCCACGTCCAACTTGGGGTATCCTATTCTAAGCCCCCAGAGAAGGGGGGCATCCAGCGGTTACCTGCGACGGAGATCGCACCTATGATAGTTCAAATCGTAGACCGTCAAACAGGCAGGACATTGCTTACGGAGTCGCAATGGAACCAAGACCTGCCTCGCATAGGCGACGTCCTGGAACTCCACTGCGGACCCGCAGAACGCTATGTCGTTGAGGAAGTGGATTGGGTCTTTGAGCACGTCCCCCCAGAGCATCGCGAGGAAGTGCCCCTCCACGTCTTGCGCGTCCTCGTCTCCCCAGAAGAAAAAGCGAAGGCTCGCCCCGCCTTTGCCACCGCAATCGTTACTACCACGGAAGGAGACCCCTTCTGTCAGTGCGGGCACCGGCAATCCTGGCATACCCCTATGCGCTGTATTGGCGATGCCGGACGATGCACGTGCCGTGGCTTTACCGCTAAAGTAGATACCCACGCCTGACCTCTCCTCAACAAAAAATTTCCCCCTGAAGGTATATCCCATCCGGAATGAACTCCCTCGTGTCCGTCGGCTTTATCGGAATCTCCCATCCCCATTTCTCAGGACGCCTGAAAGCATTGCAATCTTTGCCCAACGTCCAGGTCACAGCCCTCTATGACCCTGATGAACAAAAAGCCCGGGAAACCGCACAAGCTATCGGCGCTAAAGCCTACCTTCACAAGGAAGACCTCCTGAAACACGAACCCCTCCATCTCATTGTCCTGGAGGGAAGAAATAAAGAGAACGCCCAGAATGCCGTCCTCACCGCACGCGCCCGCAAACCCTTCCTCCTGGAAAAACCAGGAGCGGAATCACTCCCCTCCCTGCAACGAGTCGCTCAAGCGGTCAAAGAAGAAGGCGTCTTCTGTCAGGTCGGGTACCACCTCCGTTTCTCTCCCTCGGTCCAGAAAGCCAGAGAACTCCTCAAGCGCAACGCCCTCGGAACCATCACCACCGGAAGGTTCCATTGCTCCATACAAACCCCCTGGCTCACCGACCAATGGTTCTGCGACCCCGATGACCGGGGTGGGCTCGTCTTCAACGACTTCTGCCATATCGCCGACTTGCTCCTCTGGCTCCTCAGCCCACCCAGGTTGATCGCCTCTTCCCTCATCAAACGAACTGATGTGCCACCCCACCCTTATGAAGACTCTGCGGGCTTTCTCCTCGCCTGCGAAGACGTCCTCTTGGCGGGAGACTGCTGTGGATGGGAGGTCAACCCCTGGATCTCCACCTGGTCCATAGAACTCTTTGGAACATCCGCCACCCTCCAATGCTATATCCACCCACCCCGCCTCTCCCTTTTCTCCCCTCACCCCGATCTATGCCTCCAGGAATCCCACCCGGATTACGATGGGGAAGAAAACTACACAAGAGAACTCTCCGCCCTCCTGAACGACCTGAGCAAGGGTACCCCCTCTCAAGGAGCCTCCATTCAGGACGCCCTCTTCGTGATGGAACTCATAGAGGACGCCTACCTGCAAAACAACCTTTGAATCCGCTGGCAGGGGCGGCAGGACTCGAACCCGCGACCTGCGGTTTTGGAGACCGCTGCTCTTCCAACTGAGCTACGCCCCTGCGCCCTTCTTATAATTCTACCGCCCCTCTAATTCTACCGCCCCTCCAAAGCATCCCTCAGCCCCCCTAAGAGGTGGAAGGCCCCCCGATCCTATCACAAGTAACCCAGTATTATTACCAGAATCCCAAAAATATTGTTAAAATGTACCGTTCTCCATTGCATTTTGCCTCACAGTGGTATACAATAACAAAAAAGCTTTCTATAGCCAAAAGGAGGATTGTGAGGCGGATGCGTTTGTTGGCATTGTTGGCTTTGTTTGTATGGGGGATCGCCCAGGCGAGTGCCTCCATTCTCTATAACGTCCTCACCTCAGAGGTAGCGTTTTCTCCCTCCAACACGGTTTACCCCGTGCCCTACACGATCACAGGACCCCTCAATAGCGTCATCGTTTTTGAAACTGGGTCGGTGCCAGTCATCGTGGGAGACTCAACCCCCCATGCAGCGGCAACCGTCACCATCATCTATGAGGTGGACGCTACCCAGGCTTTTCCCGTCAGCCAGGTCACCGCAACCATCCAGGGATCCGTAGTGGATTTTGGACGGATACAGTGGTCCGAAATCGTGGAGACGCTGGGAGGGCAACTCATAGACCAGGTCTCTGGCTCAGTGCTGGGGGCGTCCTATCCGGGAGGTTCTAATGGGTCGTTCCTCATCACGCCCGTCTTGAACATCTCCCCCGCGCTCACCCAATATCGGGTGAAGAAAATTTTCACCTTGGATATTGACGGCGCCCAACTTCCCACCAATAGCCTCGCTTCGCTGGGATTTGTGGAACAGCACGCGGTGCCAGAGCCCCTCACTTGGTTGGGACTCGCAGGTGGAGTTGCCTGGCTCATCCGCCGACGGCGAACCAGGTAGCGAAAAAAACTCAAAGGACGTAGAGGAATAGCCTTCACCTCAACTCCCAACGGAATTTGCCGCTGGAAATCCGCCTCTCCCACTTCTGGGAACCCACCGTCACCACCAGAGTGAATCCCCGCTCACATTCCCCTTCAATCACGGGAGGGGTCCGTCGGGTCTCGCGCTTCTTAGTCACCAGGCTCACGCGGTTCTCCCCAAAGTGAAGATTCCTCACCCCGTGTTCATCTGTCCGCCACACGTTCCAGCTCACCTCGTTTTTCTCCGCGTGAACACGAATCCCCAGAATCCCCTCCATCAAAATGCCGATGGCAACGAATCCCGCCTCAGGGCTTTGTGCTTGGGCACCCGGCGCAGGAAGAGCCGTGTCTGGACCGTATTCATTGTACAAAGCGCCCCCCTCCCCTCCAGCCCGCGAATACATCCGAAGGATTTTTTCCCCTGCATAGCCCGCATAGTCTCTCTTCCCACTGTCTAAAAGAGCCCGAATAATCATATACTGATCCATGGGGAAAACCCCCGCATCCCCTGCATAACGCGCGTCCGTAGCAGGCACCCGTGGGAAGGGAAGTCGGCGAGCGAAAAGTTCTCCCAGAGATAAACCCTCGTCCCACCCCACGGGCAGGCTTCCAGCCAGATGCCCCCCAATACATCCAAAAAATCCCTCCAGCGAAATCCCCTCTACAGGCGCTCCCGAGGCATCCTTCAGCCGAAAGGCTTTGCTCTCTTCGTCCCAGAGGGACAAAAACCTCCGGGAACGCTCCTTCACCTCGTTCTGGAAAAATCGTTCCGCAGAACTCAAACGCAGAGCCCGAGCACACCTCCGCAAAAATTCCGCATCCATCAAAAGCATCGCCTGCGCTGAGGCGGAAATCGCAGGAGGCGGAGAAGGCTTCACCCGTGGAGGCTTCTCGCCAGGGACTAAAATGCGGGGCGGTTCCCCTTTCTCGTGGACGGATGCCCAGTAGGCGTATTCCCTCACCGCCGGCGCAAACGTCCGCTCCAGGGAAGATAACGATCCCGTCAGTTCGTAAGTCTCCCAGGCGCATAGCCCCAGGATCGGACCCCTGCCTGCTTTCCCCACCGACGTGCCTTCAGGAAAGAGCACTCTCTCAGGGGCTTCTCCCGTGCTCGTTACCCGCGAACACCAGAAGGCGAGCAGAGCATCTGTGGGAGTGGCGCGCCAACCCCAGCGAGAAAATAATACGGAGGTCACCCCTTCCCAGAATTTCAATTCCCCCGAAGGCGCAAGGAGACTTTGAGGAAATCCTGTCCCGGGCGGAGGGGAAATCAGGCTTGCGTGATAGTTCTCCCACGCCTTCCAGTAAATTTGGATAAACTCAGGGGACTCCGCCAGGATAGGCTCCGGGGTCCCCGCCCGCCAGCCCAACTGCCAGGCGCCTAACATCAACACCGGGACCAGAAACATCACTATCCCGTCTTACCCTATCGGAACGCGGGGAAGGTTCCTGTCCCGAAACCATAATAGCCGCCAACCTTCGCAAAAATCTCTTCCATCTCATCCACAGAACTCACCCCGTGGGCACCCAGGCGCGCCAAAGCCTCATTTCCATCTCTGCTCCCCTTTCCCCGATATACCACCAGAGGACACAGACGCCCCCGCAAAGACTCTAATGCCCCTGACCAAGCCCCTCCCACTCCAAAACGACTGCTCACCACGACCGCCACCTCTGCCGAACCATAGATCCAGCGATTCCGCTGAAGGGCGCGCAAACGGTCAAAGCACGCTTCCTCAGGGTTCACACTGAGCAAACCCTGCCCTGCTAAGCCCTCGCTCCCTTGCCCACCGGGAAGGAAATGCACTGCAAAGCCCCCTCCTTCCAAACACCCTCTCGCTCCCAACTGGTCCGCTCCCCGCGCTCCCCCCGAAACCACCCTGAAGCCCCATCGGGCACAAAGCCTGCCGGTCTCCCACGCAAATACCTCTTCATCTGGGCTTAAATCACGACTCCCCACGATAGCAACCGCACCCTTTTCCCACCCCCCATAACAATCCTTTCCCCATAAAAGCGCAGGAGCGCGCCACCCAAGCCTCGCCCGAAGACGAGGAGGATAGAGAGGACTTAGGGGGCTTATAGGCTCCCACCCCTCTTCCCCCAGGCGCCTCATTACGTCCCAAACCTCCTGCCAGGACCCCTTATCCTCCCAGACTCCCGCCCCGTCCGTCAGCCCCACCCTCCTTAGCGCTTTGCCCATTTCTCCCCACTCGTTCCTCAAGAGGATATTCGCCACCGCACCCCACCACTTCCAGGAGCAGGCGGGCATTCGCCTTTTGCCCCACGTGCCAAAGAGGAGAACGAACGCCGATTCCATTTCGCTCATATGATTATAATACCATATTTATAAAATAAATCCCTGTGCCTTCCTCGCAAAATTCGGTACGCTTTCCCCGTGAGGCGTATTCGGAAAATCCTCCTCTGGCTCTTGCTCCTCGCCTTGATCCTGGCGGGGGTGTGGCTTTTCCCCCTACTCCAATTAGGGTGGACCTACTTGGTAGCCCTCCGCTCCGCCAGCGAACAGCGAGCTTACGCGCCCAGCTCCTGCCTGGATAACTTGAAGCAATTAGGCTCCGCTTTTGCCCTCTATCTGGACGCCGAAGGAGCCTATCCCCCAGCAGAAAGGTGGATGGATGAAATATCCCGGTACTTCCGAGCAGGCGACCTCCCCCCGGAAGAGCAGGAAAAGAAACTCCGGTGCCCTGACGTGCCCTACGACCCAAATGCTTACGGATATGCTTTCTTCCGCTCCCTCTCGGGAAAAGGGGTAGACGAAATCCCTCACCCCGAAAGACAGGTCGTCGTTTTTGATAGCGCCAATCTTTCCAGGAATGCCAGCGATGACTTGGAATCCCTCCCCAACCCTCCACGCCGGGGAGCAAATAATGCCCTGTATGCCGATGGCAGGGCGGAAACGATAAAATCTCTGCCACCAAAAGAAGAAGCAAAATGAAAATTGCCCACTTTAGCGATACGCATCTCGGCTATCGTGCCTATGGACGGCTATCCCCTACCGGGGTTGACCAGCGAGAAGCAGACGTCTTCAAAACCTTCCAGCACGTCCTGAACTCTATTGCAGAACACCAACCCGATTGGGTCATTCACACCGGCGATTTCTTCCATATGGTCAGACCCAGCAATCACACCATCGTCCAGGCGTTTAATGCTCTCGCTCAATTCCAGAAAAAGAGGGACTATGCCCCCTTCTTCCTCATCGCGGGTAATCACGAAACTCCCAGAACGTCCGATGCGGGATGTATCCTTCGTCTCATCGGCAATTCAGAAGGCACGGGCAACATCCCCGGAGTGTTCGTTTTTATTTATGAAATTCAAGCCCTGCGCCTTTCTCCAAGCGAGGAACTCCTCGTGGTGCCAGATAGTGGGCTTCCCGAAATCCCAAAAACAAGCCTTAGGCCCCAGTCAACCGCACAAACCCGAATCCTGGCTCTCCATGGCATCACGTCTCCTCTGAAGGTCCCCCTTCAGCAAGTTTCCCTCCAGGACCTCCATTTATCCGAATGGACCTATGTTGCCCTCGGAGGCTACCATATCCATTCCCGAGTGGCTCCCAACTCTGCCTATCCAGGGTCCACAGATTACACCTCCTCTAACATATGGGAAGAAACCACGTATCCCAAAGGATGGCTCCTCATAGAAACAGAACCCCTCACGATCTCCTTCGTAAAAGTGGAACCCGCTCGCCCCGTCTATGACCTCCCCGTCATTGATGCCAGGGGGATGACTGCCGCCGAAATAGCCGAACAAATGATGAAAAACGCTCAATGGGACCCCGAAGAACTCCCTATCGTTCGGCAAAGGATAACCGGCGTGGCTCCCTCCGTGAGAAAGGAAATCCCCGTGGAACGCCTTCGCGCCCTTAAGGCTCGTTCCCTCTATTATCTTCTGGACATTTCCACCTCCCTTCCGCTTTCCCGAAAGGACCCCCACCCCACTCACTCCTCACCCTCCCTTCTCCACGAGTGGAGCGAGTTCCTCCGGCATTGGGAGTGCCCACCCCAGATAAATCGTCAAGAACTCCTGAAGGCGGGAATAGAACTCCTCAAAACCGCACAAGATGAGACTCATTAATCTGCATCTCCAGAACTTTCGCCAGTTCCGACAGGCAGAAGTCGCCTTCGCCCAGGGGCTTACCGCCATTATCGGCCCCAATGGAAGCGGAAAAACCACTCTCCTGGAGGCTATCACCTGGGCCCTCTATGGGGAAAACCGCAAAACCCGTGATACCCTCCGATACTTCTATGCACCCAGCAACGAGCCAACTTCTGTCCGCCTTACTTTTGCGTTAGGGGAAAACGTCTTCCTTGTGGAACGAAACTTCCGAACCGCCACCTTGAGGCAAATCCGCCCGCAAGAAAAGGTGCTCGCCTCAGGGCTTAAACCCGTGACAGAAAGAGTGGAACGCCTCCTCAACCTCTCCTATGAACAATTCAAAAATAGCTACTACACCGAACAAAAAGACCTCACTTTCCTCCACTTTTCTCGCCCCGGGCGCGAGCAAGAAGAAATTGCCCGAATGCTGGGATATGACTTGATCCGCATCTCCGCACAAAAGGCAAAAGAAAAAGCCTCTTCCGCCCGATCAGCCTATGAAGCCCTCCTCCCCTCTCTAAGCGCCCTGGCGTCTGCTCCCTCTCGCTACACCTCTGCTCTTCAAGCAGTGGAAACCGCTCGCCAGGAACTCCAGAAAGCGACCGAGATGGAGAAAAACGCTAAGGAAAAGTGGCACCGCGCCCAGAAGGAATCCGAGGTCGCCCAGCAAGTCATTGCCCTCTCTCAACAGGCATCCGCTCAACAACAACAAATACAAAGCATAGAGGAACAACAGAAAATCTTAGACGAAGACCTCCACCATGCCCTCTCCGCAAAACAAAAGAGGGAGGCGCTCCTCCCCCTTGCAGAAGAATACGAAAGACTACTCGCCAAACAAAGCGAACTGCGACGGCTCCAGGATCTCTTCCAGGAGCGGGCACGCCTGGAAGCAACCCGAAATACTCTTGCCCAACAACTCCAGGCGCTCCTGCAAGATCTCTCCACAACACCCCCAAAGGTTGAAGAAGCCCAACACTATGCCAGAAAACTTCAGGAGCAATACGAACAAACCAGGGCGAGATACGAACGCGAAGGAAAACGCCTGCAGGACCAAAAAACTCAAGTACTTGCTCAAACGAAAACCATCCAGAACGACATCAAACGCCTTCAAAAGGAAATCCTCCAAATCCAGAACTCCGTAAGAGAAGGGCGTTGCCCCACCTGCGGACAACCCCTTCCAGAAGGAAAACTGCCGAAAGAATCCCTGCTCCAGGCAGAACTGCACCAGAAAACCTTAGACCTCCAGGAAACAGAAAAAAACCTCCAGAAAATCCAAAACCAGATTGCTCGGTGGGAGCAAGAACGCGAGGCACTGGCACGCGCCGAAAGAGAGTATCAGGATGCCCAGTCCGCCCTGCAAAGCGAAATCCAAAAAGCCAAACTCTGGAAGCAAAAGGAAGAAGAAGCCCAAAGGCTTCAAAACCAGATCGCCGAATGCCAGGAAAAAATAGCCAAACTCCCAGACCACATTGACGAAAAACTCCTCCAGGATGTGGAAACCCAATTACAACAGAAGGAGCCTGCCTGGAGAGAGTTTCAACAATATTCCGCCATAGAAGAAACTCTGAAAAACCTCCAGGCAAGAAGGGAAACCCTCCTCAAAAGAAAGGCGGAAGCGGAAAAAAGTTATCGCGAAATCCTGAACCAGATCTCCAAACTCGGAATGTCCTTGGAAGACGCTTCTCAACTGCTGGAAAAAGCGAGCCTCATTCAAGCCCAATGGCAAGAAGCCCATACTAACCTCCAAATCGCTGAGAGTAACCTCCAAAACGAAATGAGGCGCCTCGCCGAAGCCGAAGGACTCCTGAAAGAGTATCAGGAACTCCAGAAATCCGCTGAAAACCTCGCCCATCAACGCCTGCTCTATGAAACGCTCCGGGAAGCCCTGGAAGACTGGCGGGTCTTCCTCAACTCCCAAACGAAACCCCTCCTGGAAGCCTTTGCAGGAGAGTTCCTTGCCCTCCTCTCAGGAAACCGCTACGACCGAGTCTCTCTGGATGAACGCTTTGAACCAACCCTCTACGAAGACACCATCGCCAAGCCCGTTATCAGTGGAGGAGAACAAGACCTCCTTGCCCTGGCTCTCCGCCTCGCTCTCGCACGCCTCATCCAGGAACGAAGCGGACAGCCTCTCAGCCTCCTTATCCTGGATGAAGTCTTTGGCTCCCTTGACCCCGAACGGCGCCGGAGCGTCCTGGAACAACTGGAAGCCTTGAGGGGGTCCTTTGAACAAATCATCGCCATCAGCCACATAGAGCAAATCAACGAATCTGCCGACCGATGCCTTCTCGTCCAATATGACCCCCAAAAAAGAGAAAGCACCATTTGTGAATACATCCCCGAATCCACCACTCCTGCCTTATCCCCCCTCCCCTCTGCGCCCTAAACCCCAAAACCACACCCGCCTAACCCCTACGTGCTCACTCCCTTGTGACGCAAGCGAACCTCCACACAACTCTTCTGAGAGGGCAGAACCTTTCCGGGATTGCATAACCCGAGGGGATTGAATACTTCCCGAACTCGTTCTTGCCACAACAATTCCTCAGGAGAATACATCTCAACTAAAAGGTCTATCTTCTCTATCCCAACACCGTGCTCCCCCGTCACGCTTCCACCCTCCGCAATACACCTCCGCATCACTGCCTCCCCTGCCTCCACCACCGCTTCCACCTGTCTCGGGTCGCGCTCGTCAAAAAGGAATATAGGGTGCAGGTTCCCGTCGCCCGCATGAAAGATGTTCGCCACCCGCAAACCCTTCTCCCTCGCCACTTCATACACGAAATCCAGAACCTCCGGCAGGCGAGAACGCGGAATCACTCCATCGTGAGTTACCAAACTGGGAGCCAAACGCCCCAACGCCCCTATGCCACGCTTCCGCGCAAGCCACAATTGGGAACGCTCCTTCTCGTCCCTGGCTATCCGCAACGAGCTCGCTCTATGAAATTCCGCAATCTTCCCCACACGCGTGATCACGCCCTCCACCAGAGCCAGCGCCTCCTCACCGCTCAAATCCTCGTCAGGATAACTGTCACATTCCACTAACAATAAAGCCCCCGCATCTAAAGGTAAATCCACTCCGAAAGCCTTCACCACCGCAGAAATCACATTGCCATCCATAAACTCCATCGCCGAAGGCACAATTCCGCTCGCAATCACCTCGCTCACCGTCTCACTGGCATCACGCGGAGTGGGAAAACTCGCCAGCAAAGTCTTCACTGCCTTCGGCAAGGGAACCAGACGCACCCACCCTTCCGTCACCACCAACAGCGTCCCTTCACTCCCAACCAGCAAGCCCAGAATGTCAAATCCGGGAGGCAAGCCGGTCACCCCACCCACTTCCCTCACCTCTCCTTCAGAATCCACAACCCGTAGCCCCATAATGTGGTCCGTCGTCACACCATACTTCAAAGTGTGGGGTCCCCCGCTGTTCTCCCCGATGTTTCCCCCTAAGGTGCATACCGCTTGACTGCTGGGATCAGGCGCAAAATGAAGACCAAATCCCTCCACCGCCTTACTAATCTGCAAATTAGGACATCCAACCTCCACCCTCGCAATCCGGTTTTCAGGGTCAATCTCCAAAATCCTTCGCATCTTGGTGAAAACCAACAACACACCGCCCTCTGCAGGCATCGCCCCCCCGCTCAGTCCCGTCCCCGCACCTCTCGGAGTGTAAGGCACCCCGTGAACGACACACCATCGCACCACACGTTGAACCTCCTCCGTGCTCCTGGGAAAGACCACCACATCCGGAAAACGCTTCCGTACTGTGTAGGCATCGCAGTCATAGGCACGAAAGTAAGAAGGGCCAGCCACCACCTGCTCCTCCGAAAGCAGACGCCTTAACTCCCCTTCTAATTGCCTTGATGGAAATGCCATAGACTCAATTCAAAAAAAGCGCTCCTCAAAAGTGTCGTCAAAAACCTATCCCTCCAGATGCTGGCGCACGGCTTTCATCGCCGCCTCCGTGCGAGAGTTCACTTGCAGAGCCTTCAAAATATTGCTTATGTGATTCTTCACCGTCTTCTCTGACAGGTTCAACCTCCTCGCTATTTCCTTGTTCCGTAGCCCCTCAACCACCAAAGATAAAATTTCCTTCTCACGCTTGCTCAATTCGCATAAATGGGACGCAACCTTATCTCCCAGCTCGCTCTTCTCCCTGAACTCCTGTAAAATCTTGCTCGCAATGCGGGGAGTCAACATCGCCTCCCCGGAAACCGCTCGCTTGATCGCCTCCACCACCTCCGAAGGGTGACTCGTCTTGAGAAGATAACCTGTCGCTCCGCTCCGAATAGCATCAAACACCACCTCGTCCTCTTCATGCACCGTGAGAACCACGATCGCAATGTCCCTCCGCCTGCGGGAGACCTCTCGTATGCATTCTATGCCGTCCATACGAGGCATCTCAATGTCCACTAACAAAACATCCACGTCCCCGTCCTCACACGCCCGCAAAGCCTCTATCCCATCCCCCACCACCCCCACCAGTTCCAACTCGGGCACACCCCCCAAGATACGACGCAGAACGCGACGATAGCTCTCCTCATCATCCGCTACCAAAACACGTATCCGATCGCTCACTTTCCCCCATTTTACTTCCTCCCCAGCCTTCCCCTGCCCCCCACAGGGTAATATAAAGCCGTGTCCCCTGCCTTGAGCCGGCTCCTATGGCAAGTTACCAAGTGGGTCCTCATACCCCTTGCCCTCTTCCTGCTCGGATTCTTCTTCGTCGGACCTTACGTCCTCACGGAGATTGGAATTAGGGTCCTCCAAAAATCTTCCCAACCTCACCACGCAAATCCTGACTATGACCATCCTGCTCCTCAATAAAAACCTGCTCTGGACCGTGCGCCTCAGGAAAGCCCTCACCGCAGAAGGCTATACCGTCCTCTCCCAAACATCCCCTGATGCCATCCCGAAGGCTGATGTCGCTATTATCAACCTCTATGATTTTTCCCACGTCCTGGAGCAACTCGTAACGAAACTCAAAAACCAGAACACCCTCATTCTTGCCTATGCAGGACATAAAGATAAGGAACTCTGGAAACACGCTCTCCGTGCAGGATGCCATCGCGTGGTCTCTAATGGCGAAATCGCAAACCGATCCAGTGCTATCCTCAAAGAACTGAAATGCTAAACCTGAAAGAAAAAGCCCCCGCCTGCTCCCTAAAGAGGTCCTACTATGAAAGATAGCTTCGGACGAACCATTGATTATCTGCGCGTCAGTGTCACCGATCGATGTAATTTCCGATGCATCTATTGTATGCCAGAAGAAGGCTATCCCGTAGCCCCTAAAGAAGAACTCCTCACCTTTGAAGAAATAACCCGAATCGTCCATATCTCCGCAAATCTCGGCATCAAAAAAGTGCGACTCACCGGAGGAGAACCCCTCCTGAGGCGAGACCTCCCGCTCCTCGTGGAAAAAATCCGTGAACATAAAAATATCACCGACCTCTCTTGCACCACCAACGGCTTCCTCCTGGACAAACTCGCCGAACCTCTCAAAAAGGCAGGACTCCACCGCCTCAACATCAGCCTGGATACCCTCTCTCCAGAAAAGTTTTTCCGCATCGCCCGACGAGGCTCCCTGAATCAGGTCATCCAGGGCATTAAAAGAGCACAAGAAGTCGGACTCAACCCCATCAAAATCAATTGCGTCCTTATGAAAGGGATCAACGACGATGAAGTCGTGGACTTCGCACGATGGACCCTCCAGGAACCCGTCCACGTCCGATTCATTGAACTGATGCCCATACGCTGGAACCTGGATGATAGCGATTCCTTTGACCCGATGAATGCCTTCAACCGGGGACCGGGATTGCTACGCCTCCGCATCGCAGGCGATGACGGAATGCTCAATGACGCAATGATGCGCCGAATGCTCGTGCCTTCTGCCGTGGCTTTCGAAAATATCCAGAAAGAACTCGGAACCCTCCAACCCGCAGACGTAATCACTAACGGACCCGCCCGCACTTATAAACTTCCTAAAGCCCTCGGCACCATTGGATTCATAAGTCAAATAAGTGACGACCTTTGCCAAGCCTGTAATCGCCTAAGACTCACTGCCGATGGACAACTTAGACCCTGCTTGATGGCTGATGGAGAAGTGGACCTCCGAACACCCCTCCGAAACGGCGCAACGGATGACGAAATTGCGGAATTGATCCTCCATACCGTGGAACATAAACCCGAACGACATTACCTCGCAAGCGGGCAGAAGGTCAAAGGAAGAAATATGAGCCAACTGGGAGGATAAAGAGAAAACCCCCCAACGCTTTTTCGGGAAAAAAATAAGAAAGGCAGAGCAGGGAAGTGCCTCGCTACGCCCCAGCAGGCGCAAACATCCTCTCACCCGTCCGCCGAACAAAATCCTCAAGAAGGCTCTCCACCTCCCCATACGTCTCGGCTCGCACCAACTGAGCACGAAGGCTCGCACTTCCAGGCTCGCCCTTGATAAAATGAGGCAAAACGCTCCGCACCGAGCGCACCGCCCTCCGCTCCGCTTCTTCCAATCCCTCACGAGATGCGTCTGCCTGAGAACAGATATCCTGAACTGCTAACCGAAGGTATTCCAATGCCACTGAGACCTTCTCCCGAACGGATGGTTTGGGCGAAATCGCTCGCCCCTGCACCCCCTCTATGATCTCCCGTAGCTTCCACGGATTCCCGATCACAGCACGACCAACCATCACTCCATCTACCCCCGTCTCGGCAAACATCCGCAAAGCGTCCCCAGCATCCCGAATATCCCCATTCCCCACCAGAGGAATCCTGATCGCCTTTCGCATCTTCTCAATCAAACGCCAGTCCGCCTCACCCTCAAATCCCTGCTTCGCAAACCGGGCATGAAGGGTCACCATCTGAACCCCACAGTCCTCAAAGCGCTTCGCTAATTCGGGCGCCGCAAAGCACTCGTAACTCCAACCCGCACGAACCTTCACCGAAACAGGAACCCGCACCGCCTTCACCACCGAGGAAACAATCTTTACCGCTAACTCCGGCTCCTTCAACAAAGCCGCCCCCGCACCCGCCCGGCAAACCTTCGGCACCCAGCAACCCATATTGATGTCTACCAGGTCGGCACCCATTGCCTCACACACGCGCGCCGCCTCCGCCATCACAGCCGGGTCCCCACCGAAAATCTGGATGCCCAGGGGCTTCTCCTCAGGATGCACGCGAAGCTTGCTAAAGGTCTTCCGCACGTTTAAATGGATGGCCATTGCACTCACAAATTCGGTGAACATAAGACCAGGACCCGCTATCCGCTTGGTGACCAGGCGAAACGCCAGATTCGTCACATCCTCCATAGGCGCTAAAAGAATAGGCGGGTCCACCCGAACGTTTCCTACGTAAAACGCACGCATCTCTCCTTATTTTACGCAAAAAAGTGAAAATCCCCGCCACCCTAAAAACACCTGATTGGGGACCACCCTTGCAGAAAAAAACCCTTACTCCAATGCCACCAAAACCCGAAATAAAACGCTCCCCCGCCACGAGCGCTCCACCGCCGTTACGATGTTCATAGTCACGCCTCCCCAAACGAGCGTCCCACTCCCGGGCACCCCCGAGTCAAAGGGCACGAAAACCGCCCAGATCCTCCCGCTCGTGGAACCCTCCACTCCCTGGACCCCGTATCGGCTCGCCTCTTCGCGCAACAAAAGGCTGAAAACGCCCAGGTATTCCTCTCCCCCAACTGTGAACCTCTCTCCGTTCCTCAGCAACACGCGCTTGATGCGTTCAGCGCAAACTCTCATCGTCTTCTCCTGCACAAAGGGTGTGCTCCCAGAACCCCACCCTCACCCGTGTGGGAAGAGCACTGGCAATCGTCGGCTTCAAATAAGGCAGAAGACGCATCCATCCCTGAAGCTTGAGCAAAAAAGGGTCCTGGATGCCACCGCTTTGAAAAACCATCCGGGAACCAATCCGAAAATCCGAAAACTCAATCTCTTCATAAACCCCAGGCTCACGGAAAATCTCCGCTAAAAATTCCCCCGCAACGATCTCAGTCGCACCAAGGGTGAGAGTCGCTTGAAGTCCTGCGTTCTCCCCATCGGCTAAATGCTCGGGCTGAATGGCATATTCAATCACCGGAACTTGCTCCCCTATCAAAGCGTCTATCACCGCATCGTAATCACTCCCCTCCACACGGCACTTCCTCTTGACCGCTTCGCGAGATACGTTCAATCCCATAGATAACCCTCCCTATCTTTCCACTCTACGAAAGGGGACAATCCTCCTTCTGCCCCGACAGAGGCCCTTCCTCACCTTGCCACACCTTCAAGAGATGCGACACTAATTGAGAGTTTCTCCGCACCGCACCGGCTAACTCGCGCACCGCAGAGCGATTCAAACGATTATCCTCCTGCTGACGCTCCAGAAGGCGCTCCAGGTGGTGGATGAAGCGTTCCGCTATTTGACGCTGTTGTTGCATCGCGTAACGCATCATCCACACCGATACCGCCACAAACGTCCCCGCCATCGCTAAAAGGTGGCTTATCGCAGTCCCTTCCACTTGAGTGCCCTCTTCAAACGCTCCCAGGATGCCGTGACTGCTTCCACTGCGGAGGCGAGAACCTCAAAAGAAGCAACAACCTCCAGGCTGGCGGGGTCCATCTTTCCTGCAAAATATCGCTGAAAGACCACCTTGAACGCCTCGTAAGAGGATTTAAGCCTCACCGACGAGACCAGAGTGGACGCAAGAGCACCCACTACTCCGCCTGCACCCAAGGAAACCAACACCGTGGTAATCGTTACCAGATCCATTCCAAACCTCCTATACTATCGCACCATACGCCGTCTGCCAGAGTCCGTAGCCCACGTTGTAGCGCGCCCGCACACCATAGTAATACCGGTCGTGCCACCACGCCGATTCACTCTGATTGGCGCTCTCTAACGCCGAGAACTCTACGGGAACATCGCTCCTCTGTTGCAAGATCACTGCACGAATGGCTCGCGTCGTGTCCAAAAGAAACCAGTAGTCATCATAATCCCCACGTAAATAGGGTGAGACCACCAAACGCAATTTCCCCTCAAACACGTTCTTGTAGGGCGTGCTCGGAGCCGTGTGTTGCGTATTCCCGCGATAAACCACCACAGGACTTTCAATCAACTCCACCGCGGTCCATTGCAGTTTGGGCCCCACCAGCAAAACATCCGGCACAATACCAAGAGGCTCTCCCTGGTCATCGGGAACTTGCATCATCTGGCTCACAGCCGTGGCTAAGGCAGTATCGCTTAGTCCCTCGGTCGTTCGGTTCCCATAGGTCTGCCCGTTCCCAAGGGGGTGGGCAAGGTGGAAAAAGGAAACCCCATCGTATCCAAGAGCGGAAAAGCCCTTCGCCAGAGCCTCCACCACTAACTTGTGCTGATGCTCCGCCACGCGCTCCGCAAGGTCACGAATGCGCAAACGAATCAAGTCATACTGGTCGTCTTCAATCGCCTTCCGGTCCACCGCAAGGCTCGCCTCAAAGGTCCTGTCCTCAATCGTGTACTGCCTCTCCTGCAACCCAACCGGCTGGCGCTCGTCCAAAAATTCGCGCATCGTGGGCGTGCTCCCAAGCCATCCGTATTTCTGCACCGGAACCGTCGTCGTGATATACGTCGCCAGTTGGCGGGCAATCCCATGATCTACACGAGAACGATACGCTATGTCAAATTCCGTCTTCAAGCCAGGAAGCAAAAGGCTCGGTATGTCGCTCTTTGTGATTGCCATCTTTGACCTCCTTACTTCGTGTGATTGTCAATCCGAACTCGCAAACCCGTCGCCCCAGAGGGGGTCACCTCAAGACTTATCGCCGTGCCAACTACGTAAATGTTCGTCAAGCCCGTCGTGTTCACCTGAACCTCGTTGTCCGTGACCGCATACACGTCCTTCCCAATATCCGCCTGACCCGTCAAAGGGGGAACCTGATAAACCCCACTCCCAGACTTGACCACGCGGACCAAAGCCTCGCCGTTCCCTCCAGAGTTCTTCACCGTCTCTTCCGCAATGCCCACAAACTTCAGCGATGCGGTAGAGTGATTCATCGGTACCGCATATCCATTGGAATTTAATCCCACCAAAGCCCCTTTGTAAAGGGTGGTGTTCCCCGCAACGGGATACGCTACAACTACCGATTGCTTGTATTTCACTTCATAAGGTGCTGTTAGTGCTGGCATATTTGTCCTGAAACCTCCGTTTATTCCTATGACAAGCGGTGCCTGAACGTCAACTATCCCTGCGCCTCAAAATCTCTTCCAGAGGAAGCCCCGCAAAATGAGTGCGGTAAAACTCCGCCACTTCCCCATCCAGACCATCCCGCCCCGCACGACCCCCAGGAGACAACTCCTGAAACACCACGCTCCGGGGAAGGGAAGTGAGAAAATCCATCACTTCTTCCTCCAAACCGCGTCCACGCGCAGACCATAAAAGCGCTTCCGCCTTTTCACGCAGTGCAGGAGGAAGAGTCCCTTCCCGAACAAGCCGATCTATCCTCCCCGATAATCGCTCCCGCTCCAGCGCTTCCCTCAACCGAATCGCCTCGCCCTTCCATACCCCATCGGAAGTGACCACCCGAAAGTCCTCGCAAAATAATCGGGCACTCCGCACCCGAGGATTCGCCACAATGCTCACCTCATAAATGCGGGCTCCTTCTCGGCTGATAGCCAAACTCAATGACTTCGCACCCGATTTTTCCAGAAGGTCTTCTGCTTCCGGGGTCAACGCAAGCATACCGAAAAGTTCGCCTCCCACCGCTTCCACTTGAGTGAGGTACCCCAGGCGCAAGGGAGTCTCTCGGTGCTCCACAAAAATCGGAACAGGATATTCAAAGTTCTCCGCCAGGCGTTGGACGGTCCCAGCATCCGCTTGAAACCCATATTCGGGATACTCTCCTGCTTCAAACAATTTCGCCTTCCGATCTCGCCAGGGCGTGTCTTTTCCCTCTGCTACTTCAAGCAAATAACCCGGAATATCCGCTTCACCCCTCTCCTGCAGAAGGGCAAGCACGCGCCGGGCAAGGTCCTGTTTCCCTTCTATGGGTAGCTCCAGCCGTTCGCCCCTGAATCCGGGACCCAATCCAGCCGCCAGCGCCCGCAAGTCTTTGGTAGGGAAGTCCCTTCCTGCCCCTTCCCAAGAGGAAAATTGGTCAAGTACTGTGGATAACATTCTTGCCTCCTTCGCATAAGAAGGATGGCTCTATCCCTGATGTCAACTAAACTAAAAAAAGTGGGGACGGCAATCGCCGCCCCCACCCTTGATCAGGGAACGCTACGAACCGCCACAGAGGGACCAGTTCACCCAGTCAATCCTGGCTTCCCAGGGATAGAACAGGACCAGACCCTCCGGCATATAACTTATCCGGAGTTGAAGGGCTCCCGTTCCTGACCGGTAGTTTTGAGCATTCTGAGTAATGCTCACCTGAACGGTGTTATCTGTGGTGGTGAGAACCCGAGTGTCCAGTTGATCCCAGGCACTCGTGGAGTAGTTCCACGCCTCAATCCACTGCCGTAGATTGGTGATGTTAGCGTGGCTCTCTACCGAAACCACGATCTCCCTGGGTTGCGCTACCGTGGTGCTCCCATTGACGATCAACTGAATCGGGCGCTCAGCCTGGTTCAACACGATAAACGGGCGCAAAACCAACCGATTGTCGTCACTGCTCGCCAGAGACCCCACGTTCCCGCTGAATACCTGACCACGCGCCAGGGAGAACGAGGAGGGGGCAACAGACTCCTGAACGAAATTCCACGGATGGTCCGTTCCATACGTTCGGTCAACTACAATGGTGACGCTCTGACCAGGAGCCAGGTTAAAGTGCCATTCCATAGACACCATCCCGTCTCCAGGGTTGGTCCCACTATTGCCATCCGTGTTGTAGCCCACGAAGGCTACGTAGTTCCGCCAGGTCTGGGGCAAGCCGTTGTTCGTCCATATGTTGCAGTCCGTTCCCGCAGCAAAGGCAGGCGGACCTTGCGTAGGAGTGTGGGGAGCCTTCCCGCCCACATAATACAAAGGGGCTACGGAAGAACCGCCATCGCTCAGGACCAAGCCCTGGTTGATGTTTCCAGGCTCGTGGCCGAACACAAAAGACTGCCCACAGTCTGTCCCGACTACGTCATCGGTGAAGGATCCAGACCACATAATGTCGTGGTCCCAGTGGATCACAAACACACCGCTGAACGTGAATGAACTCACGTTGCTGATAACGTACGTCTGGCGGAGATAAGTGACACCATTCACCGCTGGTCCAATGTTCTGGGTCAACTGCACGTTGAGATAGGTGGTGAACCCCTTAGCGTCAGCAACCCGAAAAGAACTCTGAGCGGTACTCTGATTCACCAGCGATACCGGCGACACGATGAACAACCCAAACACCCTGGGCGACGTCTCGCAAGAGTTGAAGAATGATCGGGCATCGTTGTCGCTGGTCAGCGCCAGACGACCCACTTGCCCGGGCATATCCGAACCCTCTAAGAACAACAGCGGTTGCGTCGTAAAGGTCGGATTACCCATCGCAGACCCAATGGGCTGGAATTGGTCATCGGTACCCGTGCTCGTGCCCGTCCAGTTTCCGTAGTGGCCAAAAGAGTCCACGTCGATGTCTAGGTGACCGTCGCCCGTGACTCCATTGGTGATGTTTACGCGTTGGGCAGAAGCAAGAGAACAACCCAACAGCAGGGTTAGCACAGCAAACCCATATCGCGACTTCATATTCGTCCCTCCTTCAGCAAAAGTAGATGGATGAGCCAGGATTTGGCTCTTCTGTTATTATACTTCATTTTTGGGCTTTTGGGCTCCCCTTGTTGATTAAGTCCCCCTGGATAAAAAGATACAATTCCCCCTATGAGACAAGCCCTCATCGTCTGGGGGGGCTGGATGGGCCACCAGCCCGACCAAACAGCCCTTCTCTTTTCCGAAATCCTTACTATGGCTAATTTTCACGTAACTATTGCCAATGACCTGTCCGCTTTCGCTTCACTCCACGAATTCAAAGACCTCAAACTCATCGTCCCTATCTGGACTATGGGGGAAATTGCCCCTCACCAACTTCAGCCCGTGCTCCAAGCTGTCCAGTCAGGAGTGGGGCTTGCGGGATGCCACGGGGGAATGGCGGATAGTTTCCGAAACTGCGTGGAATGGCATTTTATGACAGGGGGACAGTGGGTCGCCCACCCGGGTGGGGATGGGGTCTCCTATTGGGTCAAAATTTGTAGAGACAAAAAAAGCCCCATCACGGAAGACATACCCGACTTTGAGGTTGTCAGCGAGCAGTACTATATGCACGTGGATCCTGCCGTGAACGTCCTCGCAACCACCCGATTTCCCACACCGGGGGTGGAAGGTCCTCACGTGCCCAATGGACCCGTGGAAATGCCCGTGATCTGGACTAAATTTTATGGAAAGGGAAGGGTTTTTTACTGCTCCCTGGGGCACCAAACCGCAATCCTCCGCCAGGAACCCGTGAGGACCTTGATGGAGCGAGGGTTCCTCTGGGCTTCCCACATCTTATAATTCCCCTCGCCCTCGCGGTAGAATGCCAGAAAGGAGTGCCCTTTGAAAGCCCTTGTCAAAGCCGAGCCTGCCCAGGGAATAGCCATCCAGGATGTCCCTGAGCCACAGGTGCCTCCCGGGTGGGTCAAGATTCGTGTCCAGTTCGCCAGCATGTGTGGCACCGACCTGCATATTTATGCCTGGGACCCCTGGGCGCAGAGCCGAATCCATCCTCCCCGCATCATCGGGCACGAATTTGCAGGAACGGTTGCCGAAGTGGGGGAAGGGGTGCACTCTATTCGGGAAGGGGATTTCGTGGCAGGGGAATCTCACATCACGTGTGGTCAATGTCGCCAGTGCCAGATAGGGCAAAGGCATGTGTGCATCAATACGAAAATCATCGGGGTGGATGTGGATGGAGCCTTTGCTCCCTTTGTCGTTATCCCAGAAGAAAATGCCCGAAAAACCCCTCCCTCCATTCCTCCCGAAATCGCTTGCATCCAGGACCCATTGGGAAACGCCGTCCATACCGCCCTGGCAGGACCTGTAGAAAACCAGCATATCCTCATCACGGGCGCAGGACCCATAGGACTTTTTGCGGTCGGCATTTGCAAAGCTTTGCGCGCCAAGAGCGTAGCAGTTACGGAAATCAGCCCCTTCCGCCTTAGCCTTGCGGAAAAAATGGGGGCAGACCTCCTGGTCAACCCCGCCAAAGAGAATGCCCTCGCCATCCTTTCCTCCCGTTACCCTCACGGAGTGGATGGGGTCCTGGAAATGTCCGGGCATCCCGATGCTTTGAACTTAGCCATCCAGGTGGTGAGACCCGGCGGAAGGATTAGCCTGCTGGGGCTTTTTGCAGAACCTAAAGTGCCCGTCCGCCTCAACGAAGCCATCTTCAAGGGGCTTGAAGTCCACTGTATCATCGGACGCCGATTGTGGCAAACTTGGGAGCAAATGGAGGAACTCCTCACTTCCGGGGCATTAGACCTCAACCCGGTCATCACTCACCGAATGCACTACCTTGAATTTGCTTCGGCTATGGAGCTCATCGCCAAAGGTGAAACGGGAAAAGTCATTTTTCAAGTGGACTGAAGAGAAACTCTCTATAGGTCACCTAAACCTCCCTCGCTCCAACCCCCTCTCCATACCTCGGGTGCTTTCGGAAAAAGGGAAGAGACCCTCCCCCGCATCCTCAAAAGGGCAATAGTCTATGCCACATTCCTTCCAGGATGCCTTCGCCGACCCCTTCATCCGCACCACCGCCCTTCTCCTCATTACCTCCTTGGTGGGAGCCATAGGCCTCGCCCTGCGCCAGCCCCTCATCATCACTTTTCTCATCGTGGGGCTTGTGCTGGGACCTGCGGGCATTTCTGCTGTCCAACCTGATGACCCCATAGAGGTGCTTGCAGGGGTGGGTGTCGCTCTCCTCCTCTTTGTGGTCGGGCTTCGCTTGGACATTCAAACCGCGAAAAGGATGGGAACCGTGGTCCTCGCCGTGGGCTTGGGTCAGATCTTTATCACCGCGGTCGCAGGTTTTTTCCTTTGTCTCCTCTTGGGAATGGATGCCCTCTCCGCCGTCTATGTATCGGTTGCCCTCACTTTTTCCAGCACCATCGTCGTCGTCAAGCTCCTCGCAGATACCCGAGAACTGGACTCCCTCCATGGAAGGATTGCGGTGGGAATTCTTATCGTGCAGGATTTGGTGATAATTGGAGTGTTAGTGGGGCTTTCTGCCTTTCGTCAAGCCGACGCATCCGAGGTGATTTGGAAAGAGGCTCTAACGAGAATCTCTAAGGGCGCAGGCTTCCTTGTCCTGATCGGTTTCCTAATGCGCTTTGTCCTTCCTTATGTCACAGAGTTCGTGGCAAAACTTCCTGATTTACTCACCCTTTTCGGGATTGCCTGGGCGCTCACGCTCGCCGTCGTGGGAGAGTTCGTGGGGCTTAGCAGGGAAGTGGGGGCATTCCTCGCAGGCTTCTCCCTTGCCTCCACACCCTATCGGGAGGCTCTCGCCGCACGGCTCGCAAGCCTCCGGGACTTCCTGGTGCTCTTCTTCTTCGTGGCGGTCGACTCTCAGGTCAATCAGGAAGCCCTGCGCACCGAGATCCTGCCTGCCATCATTCTCGGGCTTTTCGTCCTTGTGGGTAATCCCCTCATCGTCCTCATCGTTATGGGCTTCCTGGGGTATCGCAAGCGGACCAGCTTCAAAACTGGAGTTGCCATTGCCCAGATTAGCGAGTTCTCTTTCCTCCTTATGGCAACGGGCAAGGCGTTGGGACATATTGAGGAGCCAATCGTGGGGCTGGTGGCGGTGGTGGGAATCGTAACCATCGGTGCTTCTGTTTATCTGATCCTTTACAGCGAGAAACTCTACGAACGCCTTTCGCCCCTCCTCAGAGTTTTTGAAAAGAAGACCCTTCACGCAGAAGAGCGGCTTCACTTCGGGCATACACCCCTTGCTGACGTCATTCTCTATGGTTTAGGACGCTATGGAAGCAGTATTCTACGGGGACTTCAGGACGCGGGGCACAGGGTCCTCGGAGTGGATTTTGACCCGGAAAGAGTCCGCGAATGCCGGAAACTTGGAGCGGAAGTGCTTTATGGAGATGCGGAAGACCCTGAGTTCCCTGCCATCCTCCCCCTGCACAACGCCAAATGGATCGTCTCCAGCATTCCCGACCGCCAGGTGAACCTGAGCCTTATCCACGCGGTTCGGGCGCAGGGGTTCAAGGGGAAGATCGCCGTAACCGCTCATCAGGGCACGGATGCACAATTTTTTCGTGAACGAGGAGCAGATGTGGTCCTGATGCCCTTTGAAGATGCAGGCGCCGAAGTGCCTCATAAACTTCAGCGAGAACCGCAAACGGACCCCTAACCCACTAATAACGCTTCAGAATTTCAAGAACCTGGCGAAACTCGGTGGTCCCCGCTTCCCGAAGCCATTCATACACCACACTCTCCGTGTGGGTGATGGAAATGCCCAATTGCCTCATCCGTGCCAGAGCAATTTCGTGCGCATTCTCCAGCCGAGAGCCCACAGCGTCTGCACAAACAAATACCTCGTAACCGCTCTCCCGAAGACCTACAGCGGTTTGAATCACGCAAATATGGGTTTCTATCCCCACGAGGACCACTTGCCTCCGCCTCCTTTCCGCAATGGCTTCCATCACATCAGAGCAATGAGCGCAGGAAAAGGTCATCTTCGCAAAAAGAGGAACATCAGAAAGGACATCCATAAGTTCCTTTTGGGTGGAGCCTAACTTTTCGGGATTCTGTTCCGTCGCCAAAATCGGAACGCCCAAAACACGCGCACATTCCGCCAGGAAAAGCATCCTTTGCAAAATCCCCGCCCCATTAACCACCCGACTTAATAGTTTCTCCTGAACGTCCACTACCAATAACTGGGCATTGTCCCGCGCACAAAGACAGGGGATTGCCGAGACGGGAACAACCTCCCTCGTCTCAAAAGCACTCCGCTTCTCCTTCAACTCTTTCGACTCGGACTCCTGAAGCATTTTCACCTCGCGACGAGCGCGCTCCAACTCCACCCCTAACTTCGCTAACACACGACCCGCAAGCCCCTCTCCTTCACGAATCAAGCCAAGGAGCAAATGCTCCGTCCCAATATAATTGTTGTTCAGATTCCGAGCCTCCTCATAAGCCAGGTCAATCACCCGCTTCGCACGAGGCGTGAGGGTCATCTCCTGCGTCGGCTTGTGCTCCCTACGAGGAAGTTGCTTCTCCACCTCCGACCGAATCTTGTTAAGACTAACCCCCATCCTCTCCAAAACCTGTGCCCCAAAGCAATCCCGCTCTCTCACCAGACCCAGCAACAGGTGCTCGGTGCTGATATAGCTCTCACCGAATTTCTGCGCCTCTTCCTGGGCGTAGAACACAACCTTCCTGGCGCGTTCGGTAAATCTCAGCCACATTTTCTGGTATTTACGGGATGTGCACGGGCTAAGTGGCACTCCCTACCCTAATCCTACCAAACCCTCCCCAATATGGAATAATAGGGGTGAAGATTCCGGGAGACGACAGAGGAGATGATATTTAAAAGAGCGATAATTTGCCTCGTCCTGCTCTTATCCCTTCCTGCTTTCCCCGAGCAGAAGGTCTCCCGAGGTGCTAACCCGTCCCGTGCTCGCATTGGCGTCCTCGGGGAGGCGGTTCAAACAACCTATGTTTATCTCAAACCCGATAAACGCTCCCGTCAGCTCTGGAGGTTAGATAAAGGCGTCTACGTCGTCATCCGAAACCTGACAGATCGCTGGGCGACAATTGTGATGGAAGATGGCTCGGATGCCTTCGTTCCTGCGGAGGATTTGAAACAACTCCCTTACGAAGTCAACATCCGCCCTCCGATGCCTCAAGCGTCCCGCCCCCTGCCCGACTGGCAAAACCTCCTCATCCGCGAAGCAATGCGCTATCTGGGAACTCGCTACGTCTGGGGAGGAAACGATTTATCCAACGGAGTAGATTGCAGTGGGTTCACCCAGCAACTTTTCGCCAAAGTCGGCATCTACCTTCCGCGAACCGCAGAGCAACAATCTAAGGTCGGGATTCCCGTGGGGCGCCTGGACTTGCTCCAGCCAGGGGATAGACTTTACTTTTGTGATTCCGACAGAACCAGGATTAATCACACGGGAATCTATATCGGAAATGGATACTTCATCCACTCCAGCAGGTCTGCAGGGGGCGTGACGGTAGATTTTCTTTCTGAAAAGTGGCTGAAGATTTTGGTGGACGCCCGAAGGTCCTGACCCTCACTTGCCCGTTTGTAGGGCATTTTTGCTCTCCAGGATCGCCCGGGCATTCCTTCGCATTTGAGCAGGACCAGCACGCATTACCGCAGAACCCGCAAACATTTGCATAAATTCTCTGTCGGAAATGTTTGCCAGCCATTGCAGAGGTGGATTGACTAAGCCTTTTCGGGGGGCAAAGTCTTCCTCGCACGTCGGCTGAGAACGAAGGGGTTGATGGGCGCGAGGTCTATTAAAGGGGCACACCTCCTGGCATATATCGCATCCGAAAACCCAGTCCTGGAGCATCTTCTTTTGTTCGGATGTGAATTCCCCGCGGTATTCTATGGTGAGATAACTGATGCACTTGGTGGCGTCTAATCTCGCCATCTTATCCCCCTCTTCATAAACCAATGCCCCTGTGGGGCACGCATCAATGCATCGTCGGCAATGCCCACAATCTCCCACGGCAGGAAGGTCCGATTCAAATTCCTCAGAAAGGAGCAACAGTCCGATGAAGAAGTAACTCCCGCGATAAGTGTTGATGAGGCACGTGTTTTTGCCAAACCAGCCTAATCCTGCAAGCCAGGCAAAATCTCTTTCCAAGATGGGAGCAGAGTCCACGCAGATCCGTGTCCGTAGCCCGGGATACTCCTCCTCAGCCCATTGAGCCACCCGCTTGAGTTTTTTCCTCATTACCTTATGATAGTCGCGCCCTAAAGCGTATCGGGATACCCGCCCAGACCCCTCCTCAGCAGGGGGAAGGGGTTGATAATAGTTCAACCCCACACAGAGAATGGATTGAGCGCCCTTCAATAACGATTGGGGTGCCTTTCGCAGGTGGCAACTGCGCGCCATATAATACATCTCCCCATACCAGCCCGAGCGAATCCACTCTAAATAGGAAGCGTAGTGGGGCGGTTCCACCGCAGGGCAAATCCCCACTATGTCAAAGCCCACTTCCTGCGCCTTCTCCTTGATCGCCCTGGAAGGTATTGGCATCCCTCTCATCTTACGCTTTGTCCCTTGGTAATATCTCCCTGATTATGCCTCAGTATGTTGTTGGCGTGGATGTCGGTGGCACCAATGCCCGAGCCTCCGCCGTGGGGGAAGATGGAACCCTCCTGACCCCCGTCTGGGAGGCGCCCTCCCGGGGACAAGAAGGAAGTGAGGCTACCGCTCAGGCAGTCGCCCACCTCATCCGCGAGGTGGTGGAGAGCATAGGATATGCCCCGGGGGCAATCGGGCTTGCGGTGCCGGGGCACGTGGAAGGGCTTACCGTGCGCTGGGCTCCCAATCTCGGACACTACGATGCGGGAAAGTTCCATCCCTGGAAGGACGTTCCCTTCGGGGAGATGATAGGCGCAGGGTTCGGGGTGCCCGTCGTGATGGGCAATGACGCCAACCTCTCTGCTTTAGGGGAGTACTTTTACGGGACAGGAAGGGGAAAGGCAAAAAGTTTGGTGATGATCACGGTGGGCACGGGCATTGGAGGAGGCGTGGTTCTGCATCCAGGTTCCGTGGTGCCCTCTATGGCGAAACCTGCCGTCCTCATTGGGGGCAATGGCGGGGGGGCGGAATTGGGACACACGGTCATCGTGTACAACGGCAAGCCCTGCGGATGTGGGGCACGGGGCTGTTTGGAAGCCTATTGCAAAAAGGACGCTATCATAGCCAGAGGACACCGTGCGCTCCAGGAGCCGGATTCTTTCCTCCTGAAGGAAATGACGAAGGACCCCTCTCACCCGCTTACCCCCCTCCTGTTGTTCCAGTCAGCAGAGCAAGGAGATCCCGGCGCCCAGAGAGTGTGGCGAGAAACGGGCACCTATCTCGGCATTGGCTTGGGAAATTTCATCAATATCTTTGCCCCAGAAGTCATTGCGGTGGGGGGGAACATCGCCCGAGCGGGCGAATGGCTTCTCGCCCCCGCACGAGAATCCGCCTCTACGGTCGCTATCCCTACTCTGTTTCAGGACGTTCGCATTGTGCAGGCAGAGCGCCTTAGCGATGCAGGAATTCTGGGGGCTTCTGCCCTCGCTTGGGAGGCAATCCTTTGAGATTTCGCAGGGAAGAGAAGACCATTGAGGGCAACCGCAAACTTTACCTTTATCAATTTGATCAGCCTCTGGAAGCAAGGCAAAGGTCGTTTTGGGGTGCAGTTGCAGAAAATTGGCGCCTCCACGGAGAATGGGTAGAAGCCTGGCTTGCCCCGATTACGGAAAAACATTGTGAGGTGCTCCGGGGAAAGACAGGACTGTTGGTGGATTTGGGGTGTGGAGCCCAAACGATGCCCATCCCCGAAGGCTGGACCGTCATCGGGTGCGACATCGTCCCCGAAATGCTCGCCCCTGATAAGCGCGCGGTTCTGGGCACTATGATGCGATTGCCCTTTCGCACCCACGCCTTTGACTCCGCTTTGTGTCGAGTGGCTCTTATGCTGGTTCCCGACCCCCTCACCGCTCTCCGAGAGACCTACCGAGTGCTCAAGCCCGGTGGATTCTTTACCTTCTCCGTATGGACGAAGAGTGAAGGCGATGTTCTGGAAGTGGCTTTTGACGTCCTCGCCAGGCGGTTGGGCGTTCGCTCGCCAGGACCCAGAGATCCCCACGCTTTTCGCCTGAGCGATGCAGAAGAAGTCAAGGATATGCTTCTCTCGTGTGGTTTTGAGGAACCTCGATATGAACTCGTGAACGTGCCCTTTTATCAAAAACTCCCTCCAGAAGAGTGTGTTGCCATCCTTTTTCAACTGGCAGGTCCTCTCAAGACCTTGCTGGGGAAGGTGCCCCTTGCGGAAAGGGAAGAGGCTCTCCACGAAGTGGAGGAGCACCTTGCTCGGGTTGATCGTCTCGCCCTGGCTCACGTGTGGTATGCCCTGAAACCCAAACCGTAGGGGCGCAAGGGGGCACTCCCTTTTCCGGATCTCAGGAAATCAGTTCCTTCGTCTTCGCAGTTCCTCTTCCTCTGCGGATTCAAGGTCCTGCAGAGTGGGGCGACGAGGGGCTTCGGGTTCTTCCACGGATGGGTCATCATACACAGCGCCCTCCACAACGGAAGTCCCCACGTAACTGTCTACGTCTTCTTCTTTCAGCAAGTCTGTTTTGGCTTTCGGGGGCTTGGCGGGTCCCTTCACAAGGTCACTGGATTTAACCAAGATCACAAAATTCGTCAAAAAGTTTTTCTCATCTGCGGTAAGGCGTTTCCGCTGTTCCTCACTGAGGTGCCCGAAAAACTTCGCCCGCATCCTACGAGTGGCTTCTTTGTAGACATCCGCGAGGAGAGGGGTGAAGGCTTCAGGATCAATCCGTACTGCTATTTCGTCTTTGCCATAAACCGCTTCCACCGTGCCCGTAAGGTTCGCATAGTGCGGGACGTAAACACCTCCTTCCACTTCCTCCGGGCTTGCTTTTCTTTCTTTTATCTTCACTCGGTCGCCGGGCTTCCACGTTGGCATAACCTTATCCTACCTTAGGGCGTGGCACCCACGAGGACGGGAGGGGGGGAAGAGCGGGCAGTTTGTTCACGGGGCAATAAGGTCTCGGCACAGGCAAGGTTGTAAGCAGTAACCGCAGCCGCTACAGAGGACTGGATGAGGTATTCGGGAATGGCTTGGTCATAGCGGTCATACTGGGTGTGATGGACGTAAGTGTAGTTTGCCCTTCCCTTCTCAATCCAGAAGAATCCCGGCACTCCCACCGCATTGAAGGAGGCGTGATCACTTCCGCCTCCCCGTGGCATCCGCTCCTGCACTCGGATCTCTATGGGCATATCGGGAAATGCTTCGTTCACAGGTGCGGTTGCCCTTCGGAGCATCTCCGCCATTGGCTCTATGCAAATCAGCCCTCCTGAATAGTTCGTCCCCCCATCATCCACCAATACCGCTGAGATCTTGTCCAGTTCGTCACGATGCATTTCCACATAGGCGCGGGAGCCTAAAAGCCCTTGCTCTTCTCCCGTCCACATAATGAAGCGGATGGTCCGCTTCGGCTTGGCACCGCTGACCATCAGCAGGCGCGCCGCTTCCAGGGCAACCATCGTGCCCGTTCCATTGTCACAGCATCCCTGCGACCCCGGTCCGTCCCAGCTGTCCAGGTGCCCGCTTACGATGACTACCTCTTCCGGTTTTTCTGTCCCGGGAATTTCCGCTATCACGTTATAAACCGGCACAGGACCGGGAAGAAAACGATTCTCTATGTCAAACTCCAGAACCACTTCCTTTCCATTGGCAAGATGGGAGATGATCGCATCCCCATCACTTTTGCGGATAATGACATTGAGGTCTTTGGGGGGATTCTCGTAAGATACGTTGCGCCACGAACCTGTCGTGAGCACCAATTCGCTCCGAGAGATCGTGACTCGTCCCCCAATGCCCGCTTCGTTGAGAGCCTGGTCAATCTGAGCCTGCTCCTCACGGTTGCCGGGTGAAGAGGTTGGCGGAACAACGATGAAGGCGCCCTTCAAAAGAGGGCGTATGTTTTCCAATTCTTGAAGCGTCTGGGGACGCAGAAGAGCCTTGCCTCGTACTAAACCGTTCGTTCCCGCACTCCAGGCTCGGGTGGTGAATTCAAAATCACGCCTCTCCGGGGATACCATTCGCGCTATCTGCCGGGGACCTCGGTCAAATCCCACAGGAACCTCTCCCCACTTTTCAAGGCGCACATTCTGCAAGCCGAATTTTCGGAACATTTCCGCGGTCCATTCGCAAGCCCTCTGCAGTTTCGGGGAGCCTGTCAGGCGAGGACCGATTTCGTGCGTCAAATACCGAAGGTGCTCCATCACCTGGTTGCGGTTTTTCCCCTCATCCAGGATGCGGGCGATGACTGCAGGGTCCCCCTGGGAAAACAAGGGGACCGCAGGAGCGAACAGGGAGAGTACAAAAACGGCAGGCAGGCGTCTCCAGTTCATAGCCCTAAAGTTTACCGCACCCAGAGCCCGGGGGGTTCCCTATGGGGTTATCACCCAGCGCACCTGGTCCACCGAGACGACCCACGGATAGATCAGGGTGAGGTTGAGAGGCTTCCAGGAAACTCGCGCCCGCAAAGTGCCCGTCCCGCTTTGCACGAAGTCGGAAGCATTGCCAGGCGCGCTCACTTCCACCACGGCGTCCGACGTGGGGAGCGTGCGCACATCCACCGTGACCCAGGCATTTGTAGAAAAGTTGTAAAGGTCTATCACCTGTTGAATGCCTGCCGTGTTTACTTTGCTCTCCACTCGGAACGTCAGGTTGGTTAAGGAGCTCGTGGGGGAGGTCGCCTCAAAACTCACTTCCACAGGTGGGACCTGCGTATTCGGGACAATCCAGGGGCGCACCTGGAGGAACTGGTTGTTGCTGGTTGCCAGTTCGGTAAGCCCGCCGGAAAGGAGAAGCCCCCGCACCACCTGGAACGAGGTGGGCGCCAAACCCGAAACCACCCCGCTCACCACGAGGGCGTAATCCACATCCAGCTCTGGCGTCTCCACGTGCCCATCTTGATTGACCTCATTGGCTTGAACCTCTATGAGCCACACGCCTGGCGTGGGGTTTTGAACAAACACGTTCTCCACGGTGTTCTTCGTGTCAGGAGAACCGCCGGGCTGAGACCAGATACCCGCCACAAGCCCGTTATTCCCCCAGTAGACCGTACCCGTGGGGGAAGTGACTTTGAGCGTCACGTCGTTGATGCGATGTTGGGTGGAACTGGTTGTCCCCGGAGGGTCAGGATAGTGGAGGGTCACGCGGAGGTCAGGCTGTCCGGAGGGGACATAGAGGCGGTAGGTCTTGGTTTGCAGATTTTGCAAAATGTCCTCTTCATTGATGATGAAAAGGTTGTTCCGCCTGTCGTAGAGTTGTCGGATGTCTGCCATTCCCCAGCCCTGCCGGAAGCGCGTGATGTCCGCATTGGTGCCCCCCGCGGTCCAGTCATAAGGCACTGCGGTGTTGATGATCATCGCTTTCGCGGTGGAAAAGTGTGGGCGAGCATCAAAAACTGTGTTCCCCATCACCGAATTCCCAAAAACGCCATCCGCCCACATCTGGAAGAAAAGCCCGAAGTGCCCCGCGGTAATGGGCGTTGCCGCACTGGTGCCCCCAAAGGAGGTGGTGTAAGAAGTGTTACTGGAGGAGGAGGTGCACAAGACCATATCATAGAAGTGGGTGAGGTCAGGCTTTACACGTCCATCTTCCGCAGGTCCCACGCTTGCTCCACTGCTCCAGGAATCGTCCGCCCTCGTCAGCGTGTCTCGGTGATACGTTCCACCCACCGCAACAATGTTTTTCGCCCACGCTTGGGGGCGTGATCTCTGATCCCCGGTGTTGCTCTGGGATTGGCAGATAAGGATGTCCAGGTCAAAGATGATGTCATCCATCTGCGCGGAAATGGTGGTGTAGTTCGTTACTTGCGTGTTGCCCCAACTGTTGGATTGGAATACCGCATAGTAAGGAGGCCCCAGGAGTTCCTGCGTGTGAGCATACCGGTCACGGGTTCCTCCCGCAATGGGTTGATAGGTGGCGAAAATGCACTGGCCCAGGGGGAGAAATCCTGTGGCGGTGGCATTCCCGCGCCCTTGCCCAAAAACGATGCCCGTGGTGCTGGTCCCGTGCGAGGCAGAAAGGCTGGAAGAAGGACCGTGCCAGATGGGAGCAGGGTTTTGAAAGTCCACGTGGGTCAGGAGCAGGTTAGTATCCATCATCTCCCCACGAACGCCTTGCCCTCGATAGTTCCCCACGCTTCCTACATAATTCGCCCCGCCAATCTCCCGCGCAATGTTCACGTCGGGCTCCGCCGGCGTCCAGGGGTCTATGTAAAAAACTTCGTTCTCCTGGACCACTTTCAGAAGTTGCTCTTGCGTGAGCCAGGCTTCCATAAAGTAACTGGTTGGAAACTGATTGATCACATCCCCACCTATGGCGCGAATCATGTCCCCTAAGGACACTTTTTGCTCTAACCCTTTTTCATACACCTGGATGATCACGCGCTTCTTCCCTTCAAAGCCTTCCAGCAATTCCCTCCGAAGGCTCGGGTCCAGTCGGTAGGCAGGTTCATAAGGACCCACCCAGCGCACAAAGGGCAGGCTTGCCACACGTTCCTTCGTGTCCCTGTCCATCCGAACGAGGTAAGAGTGATTCGCCAGATAATGATAGAGCGTTCCGCCCAGAGCGCGGATGGCTTCGCGGTACTCATCTAAAGGTTGGGAATGAAACTGGACAATGTAAATCTCACCCGATTCCGCTGACCGCAAGGGCACAGGGACAGGCGGAAGTTCTTGCAAGGGGTCAAAGGGGGCGTAGCGAAGTAAAAGGGTGTAATCGGTGGGGGTTATCCTCGCAAAACTGACCCCGTCCAGGGAAATCCCGTAATAAGGGGTCCACCCGCGAGCGTTCTTCCGCTCCTCCCAGAGAGCCACGACCGTCCCCGTGGCGAAACGAAAGGCACGAACGTTTCGCACCGCCGAACGCGTAGAATAAAAGGGAGTCTGGTTTGGCAGCTGAATTTCAGTTTGTCCGCCCTTCCCCCGCACTTCCACTTGCTGGGGAGACGCTAACCAGGGGGAGAAAAACGACGTCACCAACAACAAAGACAGAACACTCATTGCCTTCTCCTTCATCAGCCGTCCAGCTGGACGGTGGTTTTTTTATTATACACCATATGCCCGAGAATTGCCAGCCTGTGGGGAAAGCACCGTACCCCTCCCGGGAAAACGCCCCAAAGCCCTCAAGAAAGGGGATGAGCCTTAACGATGCCCGCCCGAGAACCTAATCTTCGTTAATCTTCAGAAACGTGAGGCTCTCGCTTCCCCAGAACCCCCTGCTGTTCTCGTCTCCGACGGCGCTTCAGAAGGGCTTCTCTTGCCATCTCTAAATGGTAGAGGGCTTCCTCGTTCTCTTTACAGGCTAACTCCCGACCCTGGAAATCCAGTAACCTCTGTACCAGGACCTCTATCACGTCTTCAATCCTGCACCCATTGATCCCCACTTCATCGGGGGGTCCATGCTGGAACACGATGCGAATGAAAGGGCGGTCTATTATCGCCTCGCTCCCGTCCATACTCCGGAATTTATCCATCGGTTCTCCCATAGTTTCCTCCTGAAAGTTTAGAGTCTATACAGGTTATACCCCTTCTCCCTTCTGGAAGGAGTATTTCTTATTTAAGTTTCAACTTCAACGCTCGCCTTACCCGCGCGCTCGTGGCTCACTGTGATTTTCACCTTCCCCAGTCCTTTCACGGTCCATTGAAAGATGTGTCGGTGGTCCGTGCCTTCGGTTACCCATCCGAAGCCCATAGCAGGCAGGTGAGAACGGCCCTCCAGTTCCGGACCTTCCTCTCTGAGCTTTCCTGAAAGAAGTTCCATCCCGGAAGAGAGTTCAATCTCTGCGGTTACGCCACGGGTGAGTTTCTTCTCTTTCGCCAGTTTGGTGACGTAGGTGGGAAGCCAACCCGTGTTATCCACCACCACACGGATCACGGAGACTCGTTCCTTGCCACTGCCTTCCCCCGTCACCTGAGTGGCGTGAATTTCTAACCTGGGAGAGGCGAGGGCTTGCCAGATGATCCAGTCGCTGTGGGGGGCAACCTCCTTCTCCAAGAACGGGGGAGGAGGGTTCCGCCAGGCGTAAAGGGTATCCCAACCCCCTAATTCCACCTTCCCCAATTGTGGATGGTCAAACTCATACCAATCTATATATCCCTTGCCTCCCAAAACTTCATCCGACCATTTTAGCAAGAGCCTGTCGTGTTCAAAAGGATGCTCCCGAAACCAATCAATGTATTTGTATTCCGTGATCCCTGCCTGCCGTTGGGGAGACCACAGCTCCGTAGTCCACGCGTACACCCCCCGGTGTTCATACATCCAGTCGTCAAAAACACCTGTGATGATTTCGCGAGGATGATACCGGAACTCATGGTAATTGGAAATGGCGGGATACCCCGTGAGTTCCTTCCCCTTTTCCCCGAAGCGCTGATAAACCCAGAGGTCTTCGGCAGGAAGTTCGTCGTCAGGCTTATCGGAAGGAGGTCGGAGGTGGACCCCGCTGAAAGTATGGAACGTTACCGCTCCGCAGATGTTGGGACGTTTGCAAATGGCGTCTACCAGGGCACGCACCTCAGGCTCACTGGTGGGATAAGGTCCCGCCCCCTTTTGTTCTGATTCCAGGCGCCAGTGGCTCGGAAAGTTTCGGTTCAAATCCAGCCCCTCTTTCCGTCGGCGGGCGCGTATGCAAAATCCGTCGTAGTTTAAAATCCTTCCCTCCGGCAGAAGCCGATAGTATTCCCCTCCATACTCCGCAGGGTCCCGGCGAACCATCAATCGGGGTTCCTCCTCGCTTATCTTCCAGTTCCCGTTGGGGTCCTTCACCCGCATCTGGAGAATCCGTCCATCCCCGTCTATGTCTTCCTGCTCCACTCCGTAATAATCCTCTTCGTCGTAAGGATAAGGGCGAGTGCTGGAACGGATAATCTTCGGACGCTCGGATAAAGCCAATTCTGCTCCATCGGGGCATACTCGCGGAACTAAATAGAAGGCTCGCGTGTCTATACATTTAGTGATGAACTCGTCTTTCCCGTATCCGGTCACAAGCCGATGAAGGAGGTAAAGAACTGCCGTGCTGGCACTCACTTCGCTGGCATGGATATTCCCATCACACCAAAAGGCGGGCTTGCTCTCCGCAGGACCCGTGGCTTTCTGGGTCACGGTCACCAGAAAAATGTCCCGCCCCTCATAACTCTGACCAATGGATTCCAGGGAGACCAAGGAGGAAAACTCTTGCTCAAACGCCCTCAGCAAATTCACCAGTTCCTCATACCGGTAGTAGCGGTTGAAATCTACAGTCGGCATAAGGGGCATTATGCCCTCTCGGGAAGGCTCAAAACGCCCCTTTCCCTTGCCGAAAATCTTTTACAATGTCCGCTGCTCCCCTGCCGAGGAAATTCCCAAGAATGATGAAGAACGGCTATACGGTGGACCTTTTTCATAGGTACGAAGGTAATCCTATTCTCACCCCCGCTATGTGGCCCTATGCCTGCAACACGGTCTTCAACTGTGGCGCCACACGCCTCCCAAACGGGGAGACCTTGCTCCTCGTGCGCGTGGAGGACCGACGGGGGATCTCTCACCTTACCGTGGCTCGGAGCGATAACGGCATCACAGGATGGCGGATAGATCCCAAACCCACCCTCCTGCCAGACGAAAGCCCTGATTCGGATGAAATCTTCGGGATAGAAGACCCCCGCATTGTCTATCTCCCCGAGTTAGGTAAGTATTCCATCACCTATACAGGGTATTCCGAGAGCGGACCCCACGTGAAACTTGCTCTCACCGAAGACTTCAAGGAGTTTGAAAAGTTAGGGTGCGCCCAGCCACCGGAAGATAAGGATGCGGCGCTTTATCCCCGCCGGTTCAATGGCTACTGGGTGATGATTCACCGCCCGGTCAGCGTGATCGGGGGAAGGGCGGACATCTGGCTGAGCCGTTCCCCTGATTTGGTTCACTGGGGGGGGCATCAGATCCTCCTCCAAGCACGACGAGGAGCCTGGTGGGATGCGGACCGCATCGGCTTATCCCCTCCGCCCATAGAAACTCCAGAAGGATGGCTCATCCTCTATCACGGCGTCCGTCGGACACCCTCGGGATGCATCTATCGGCTCGGGGCTGCTCTTTTTGATGCCAACGACCCCTCCCGACTCATCCGTCGGGGAAACGAATGGATTTTTGGACCCGAGGCTGAATATGAGCAGGTGGGAGACGTCGCCGACGTCGTGTTTCCCTGCGGATACACTCTGGAGGACGATGGGGACACGATACGTTTGTACTATGGAGCAGCCGATTCTACTGTTGCCCTTGCCACGGGGAGCATCAAGGAAATCCTCAAGTGGTTGAAAACCCAGGTATAATAGGGGTGTCTCCCTTTCAGGGGGACCTGCGCAATGCTTAAACAGTCACTTCACCTCCGTGCGGCGGGTCCCCCTGAACAGGAGGTGTGCTTTTCTAAGCACCGAGACTGCTGGAGGTGTCCCAGAAGGCTTGCGCCAGGACCGCAAGGAGGTAGAAAGCCTCTTGGAGCCTGGCTCACGGAGCCCCTGACTCGCAAGGGGACGGTTCCCGGGTGAACCCGTGTCGCTTCGCGTTTGAGTGTTCCATTCACCAGCGCGGGAGGTAAAGAGTATGGATGAATTGATTCAGCGGGAATCGCCTCGTCTGGCGATAGTCAGCACTTATGTGCCTCGTAGGTGCGGGCTGGCGACCTTCGCCCGTGACCTCGCTCAAAATTATCACGCCTGTGCGGGAGGAGACCAAGCCTATCCCGTCATCGTCGCTATGTCCCATGAGAGGGGGGCATTCCCCTATCCCCCCGAGGTGTGCTATGAGGTCCGACAGGACGTCCCTGACGATTACCGCGCCGCCGCAGGCTTTTTGAACCGCGCCCCCGTCCATTTCGTCAGCCTTCAACACGAATACGGCATCTTTGGCGGGGAAGATGGAAACCTCGTCCTCAATCTGCTCTCCGCACTCAAAAAGCCTGTGGTTACCACCTTCCACACCGTCCTCCAGAACCCTACACGAGGGCAAAGGGATACCTTGAAAGAAATTGGGGAGCGCTCCAGCCTCCTCGTCGTCCTTTCTAAGTCCGCTATTCCTATTTTGGAGACCGTGTACGATATCCCGGCAGACAAGATTATCCACATCCCCCACGGCGCTCCCGATCTCCCCTTTACGGACCCCGCCTTTTTCCAGGAATCCCTGGGGCTCGCCGGGAAAAAGGTGATAATGACTTTTGGACACCTCGGTCCGGGAAAGGGAATTGAACTTATGATTGAGGCGATGACACGACTGGCGCCCAAATATCCCGACCTGGTGTATCTCGTCGTGGGCGCCACCCATCCCGAACTGCTCCGAAGATATGGCGAGGCTTACCGAGAGGGGCTTATGGCTCGGGTCCGCGAGGCTGGGCTTCAGGAACGCGTGCTCTTCGTGAACAAGCACCTCACCGACGAGGAAGTTCGGGAATATCTCCAGGCAGCCGACATCTACGTGGCACCCTATCCCTCTCCGGAGCAAATCGCTTCGGGACCCCTTGCCTATGCGGTCGCCGCAGGAAAGGCGGTCATCGCTACGCCCTTCCTCGCAGCACAGGAACTCCTCGCAGATGGGCGGGGACTCCTCACCCCCTTTGGAGACCCCGATGCCCTTGCCCAGAACGTAGAGCGCCTCCTTACAGACCCTGTTATGACGGTGAAAATGCGAAAGTCAGCCTATAAATTCGCACGGGCAACCACTTGGCAAAACGTCGGCGCTCGCTACTATGAACTCTGCTCCAAAATCCTCTCCGGTGAAAAATCCATCCAAACCGGGGCACCCCTTGCGGTAATGAAAAATCCTGAGTTCCGATGGGACCACCTGCTCACTTTATGTGATAGTACAGGCGTCCTTCAGCATGCCCGTTATGCGGTCCCCGATTATGACCACGGATATACCTCCGATGATAATGCACGGGCGCTTCTGGTTGCCTGCCAGCAGTGGCGATTGAACGAAAGCGAAGAGGCGCTCCCCCTGCTTTTCCGAACCCTCAGTTTTCTGGCACACGCTTTCAATCCCGCCACGGGACGCATCCGAAACTTTATGTCCTATAATCGCGAGTGGCTGGAAAAAGCGGGCTCGGAAGATTCCCACGGTCGGGCTCTCTGGGCGGTAGGCTATGCCTCTGCCTATGCGCCCCGCCAATCAGGACAGCATCTCGCTTTTGACCTGTTCCAGCGTCTGTTGGTGAAGGTTCCTCGCTTCACCAGTCCACGCGCTTGGGCGTTTGCCCTCCTCGGCATCTCGTCTTATCTGGAGCGGTTTGATGGGGATTTGTCCGTGCGAAGGCTGGGCGTCCTCCTTGCCGATAAACTCGTGGAAAAGTTTGAGCAGACGAGCACCCGACGGTGGAAGTGGTTTGAGGAAGTGGTCACCTACGATAACGCCCGGCTCCCCGAAGCCCTCCTTTCTGCCTACACCTGGAGCCAATCCCCGCGCTACCGGAGCGTGGGACTGCAAAGCCTAACGTGGCTGTTTGAAGCCTGCACCGCTCCCGAAGGGCATCTCTCCCTCATTGGATGCCACGGGTGGTGGAAAAAAGGCAAACCAAGGGCAAAGTTTGACCAACAGCCTGTGGATGCTTCCGCAATGGTGTGGTCAGCAAAACGGGCGTACGAAGTAACTCAGGACCCCATCTGGCTGGAAAGAGTCCAGATGGCTTATGAGTGGTTTCTCGGGAGAAACGACGTGGGCGACCCCCTGGTCCACTTCCGTTCAGGGGGATGCTGTGATGGTCTTACCCCCCTGGGAGTAAACGAAAATATGGGTGCGGAGAGCACGCTCTCCTGGATGCTCGCCCAGTGCGCCCTCCAGGAACTCGCTCTCAGGGAAGAACCGTTCCCTGCGGGGATGGTTCCCTTTGGAGAGGGGGAGCAGGTCGCTGCCTCCGGATAGAAGTGGAAGGCTCCGCAAGCAGAGAAAAAGTAAAATATGCCTATGCCCTCTGTAGAGATAATCCCCTTGGGAGGTTGTGGGGAAATCGGCAAAAATATGACCGTCATCCGCCAGGGTGATGAGATTTTAGTCATTGATGCGGGATTGAGCTTCCCCACGCCAGAGATGCACGGCGTGGACATTGTCATCCCCGATATTTCTTATCTGAAGGCGAATGCAGAGCAGGTCCGCGCCATCGTCCTCACGCACGGACACGAAGACCACGTGGGAGCCCTCCCCTATGTTCTGGCTGAACTTCGCTGTCCTGTTTACGGAACCGAACTGACCCTTGCCCTGGTGCGCCGACGCCTGTTAGAGCGCCTCCCTCCCGACAGGCTGGACCTCCGCCCCCTCCTGCCTCGCCAGCCCCTATCCATTGGCAGTTTTCAGGTGGAAGCCATCCATATGACCCACAGCCTGCCGGATGCGTGCTCCCTCGCCATCCGCACTCGCATCGGAACCATCCTCGTTTCAGGAGATTTCAAATTTGACTTCACCCCCGTGGACCAACGCCTTCCGGATATGGATCGCCTCTCGGCGCTCGGCAGTGAAGGGGTAACCCTTTTGCTCTGCGACTGCACGAACGTGGAGTTCCCGGGATGGTGCCCCTCAGAGCGCTCGGTGGTGGATTCTTTCCGGCGCATTTTCTCGGAAGCCCCGGGAAGGATTCTCCTCACCACGTTTGCCACTCATATCCATCGCTTACAGATTGCAGTGGACCTGGCGCAAGAGGTGGGGCGGAAGGTTGCCATTGCGGGCAGGCGAATGGAGCAAACCCTCGCCACCGCCAGTGAAGTAGGACACTTTCGGTTTCCTAGAGAGAACTATGTGCCCTTGGACCGAGTGGACCGTTTGCCCCCCAACGAAGTCCTTATCCTCACCACGGGAAGCCAGGGCGAACCGCTTTCCGCCCTCAGCCTTATGGCAAAAGAGGAATACCCCAAGGCTTCCATCCTGCCCGGCGATACCGTGATCTTCTCGGCGCGCCCCATCCCGGGAAACGAGTCCGCAATCTGGGGCACGGTCAACCGCCTTTTCCGGCAGGGCGCTCGGGTGCTTTATGGGCCCGAGGCGGGTGTTCACGCCAGCGGTCATGGCTATCAGGAAGAGATCAAACTCCTGATTGCCCTCACCAAGCCCGCCTACCTGGCGCCCGTCCACGGGGAGCCTCGCCACCAGAGGCTCTTTGTGGATATGGTGAAAGAAATGGGGTACACGGAGGAGAACGTCATTGTGATGGATAATGGGAACAGGCTGGTCGTGGAGGCGGACCAGGCGTATCTTGCCGAGGACGTGGAGTGCGGGCGGGTTTTGGTGGATGCCAGCGGATATGCGGGGGTGAGTGATGAGGTCCTGCGCGACCGCCAGAACCTCGCAAATGAGGGCGTTCTCTTCATCAACGTGGCGATAGACTCAGATGCGGGGAAGATAGTGAGCGGTCCCGAGCTCATAGCCAAGGGCTTGCAAGCCAGCGATGGGGAACTCCAACGCCTGAGGGACGTGCTCTACCACGTCCTCACCACCCTTTCCAGGGCAGAACTGCGAGACCACGCTTCTTTGCACCAGGAAATCAGCGACCTCGCTCGCCGATACTTGAAGAAGGAAATCAACAAACGCCCCCTCGTGATGACCACCGTTACCGATGTGTGAGGGGGAGGCGAGTTTTTAATAATTGATTAGGAGATTTCTCATAAAGGGTTGTCTTTTCTCGCAGTAATTCTTTAGGGTGTCGGGGTCCTGCTTGCCTCGGCGGGTTCGGAGGGGGTTTCCCTTGCCATCTCTCGCAAAACCTGGATGGCGCCCAGAATAAGGCTGAGCACCACTGGACCTATCAAAAGTCCCACGGGTCCTAAGGTCAACACCCCCCCGACGAGGCTGAAGAACACGACTGCGTAGTGCCTGCGGAGCCGTGCCCCGATGATGGCGGGGCGGAAAAAGTTATCTATCAAACTGATCACCCCCATCCCCACTGCAAGCAGGATGATGGCTCGCACCCAATCTCCGTGGGAAATCAGCATTAAAGCCGCGGGAACATAGATCAAGGGGGCGCCCGCAAAGGGAATCATACACAGCACCATCCCTGCCAGTCCCCACAGAAGGGGAGAGGGAAGCCCTAAAATCCAAAACGTCAACCCGAGCGTCCCCCCTTGGGCAATGGCGACCAGGAGAAGTCCATAAAAGATGGCGTGCACGGTGTCGGAAATAGACTTCATTGCGGATTCTGCCGCTTCCCGGGGCAGGGGAATCAGGTCAAGAGCGGGGTCCTTTAACTTGTGGCTATCCCTGAGAATGAAAAACAGGAGCATCACCGTGAAGACAGCGGTGAGGATACTGGTCAGCACTTCTCGCACCAGCATCCGCGCGTTTCCCAATCCCGTCTCCAGGCTTTTCCGTACCACTTCTCTCAGGTCAAAGTCATCTATGCCAAACTGCTGGGCATAAGGGGCAACAAAAGCATTAATGCGGTCAATGAGGGCGCCCAATTGGAGAGCAGTGGAGTTCCCCGAAGTATCCTCCAACTGCCGTAGCATAGTCTTTGCTTCTCCATAAAGCCCCACTCCTATCAGGAAGAGAGGACCCAGGATGAAAATCACTACCAGCGAAGTGACAAGCCCCGCAGAGATGGTGTCGCTAAACCGTTGGCTAAGTCGCAGGTGAAGGGGATATACCAAAATCGCCAGTGCGGTGCTCCAGGCGAAAGCGTGCCAAAGGGGTAAGAGCATCCAGCCGGCAAGAACCAGGAGGACCAGGCAAATGCCTGCGAACACAAATTGCCGATACCGGTGAACGGTGTAAAGCCTCATCGTTTACAAGGACCGCCTGCTATTACGGATTACCATCGGATTAGGTTTGCTCCCCACACCAAGCCCGCGCCAAATCCCACAGTGAGCACGACATCCCCTCTTTTGAGTCTGCCTTCCTGTTCCGCTTCATAGAGGGCGACAGGGATGCTTCCCGCGCTCATATTGCCATATTTTTGTATGTTAATAAAGACTCGTTCCCAGGGTAGACCAATTCGTTCCACAGCGGATTCAATGATTCGCAAATTAGCCTGGTGGGGCACGAAGAGGTCTACGTCGTCGGGGGTGAGTCCTGCTTTTTCCAGGACCGCACAACAGGCGTCTGCCATTGCCCGCACCGCAAACTTATACACCTCGCGCCCTGCCATAAACAGTTTCGGCGATTTTCCCGCAGATTGGGGCGAGCAGACGGGATACAACGACCCCCCCACATCTATGCGGATGTGCTCCGCTCCGCTTCCATCCGAGCACATCAGCGTGGCGATGAGGCCTCGGGTTTCTGTCGCATCGGCGGATTCCATCACGACTGCTCCCCCCCCGTCCCCGAAAAGGACGCACGTGGAGCGGTCGCTCCAGTCCACGAATTTGGTAAGGGTGTCCACCCCGCAGACCACCGCACGCTCTATAGTGCCTGCCCGTATCATAGAAGCCACAATTTCACAGGCATAAATGAAGCCGGCGCAGGCAGCTCCCACATCAAAGGCACCCGCCCGACGCGCCCCCAGGGCATCCTGGACAAGGCACGCAGTGGAAGGGAACAGGCGATCAGGGGTCACGGTGGCAACCACCACAAGGTCCAGGTCTTCAGGGGCTATGCGGGCACGCTCCAGCGCTTCCCGTGCGGACTGGATGGCGAAATGGCTTGTCGCCTCTTCCGGAGTGGCAATTCGGCGCTCCGATATCCCCGTCCGGGTGAGGATCCACTCGTCGGTGGTATCCACCATTTTTTCAAGGTCGGAGTTTCGGAGGACCTGGCTGGCTACAGAGATGCCAACGGATTGGATGACTGCGGAGCGAGAAGGCGTATTCATCGGGGTTGGTTATCAACAGCCATTTTGACGCATCAGCCGTGTTCATTTTTTAGGTCCTGGGGGTATTCCCGCACCGGGACGCCTTGAGGGCTGGAGGGCGCCTCCATAGCGAGGGGAGGGGTCTCTCTACCCTCTTCATAGGAACGGATGCGCTCGGTGATTCGGTCGTTCAGACGAAATTCGTACTCTTTAACAACCTGGCAAATGGCATTTTTTATGGCTTTAGCATTGCTGTGTCCGTGGCAGATGAAGCAAAGCCCCTTCACCCCCAGAAGGGGTGCCCCTCCATATTCCGCATAATCCGTTTTGGCTCTTATCCCCTCCCACCCCGCCTTCAAGCCGTACGCCACCAGGAAACGGAGAAGGGGATTTTGGGGCATAGCCTCCTTGAACATCTTCTTGAGCAGGCTGGAGGTCCCTTGTGCCGTTTTCAGCACCACATTGCCCACAAATCCATCACAGACCACCACGTCGTGGGAGCCATCAAAGAGCGTTTTCCCCTCCACGTTTCCGATGAAGTTGGGGAGCCTTTCTTTGAGGAGAGCATAGGCTTGCTTGGTCAAGGAGTTGCCTTTCGTTTCCTCCTCCCCGATGTTCAACAGCCCAATTTTGGGGTTGGGGATGCCCAGAGCCTCCGCATAGGCTTGTCCCATCAAGGCGAATTGGAGGAGGTTTTGGGGGGTGCAATCCACGGTTGCTCCCGAGTCTATGAGGACGAAGCGCCCCTCCTGTTTGGGGAGAAGGGTGGCGATAGCGGGGCGCGCTACTCCTGGCAGGCATCGCCAGAGGAGGTGAGCAGCCGCGGTGACTGCTCCTGTATTTCCCGCAGAGACTAAGGCATCTGCCTCTCCATTTTTCACCATTTGCGCCGCCACCACGAGGGAGGCGTCTCGCTTCTTTCGGAGGGCATCCACGGGCAGGTCACCCATTTCAATGGTTTCGGTGGCGGGCACAATTTGGACGGTCGGAGGGAGCGGGTGGGGAAAGCTCTCTCGGATGGACTCGGGATGCCCCACCAGCAGGATTTCTACAGGTTTTTTTTCTCCCTCCCCTTGAGAGGAGAACCCTTGCGCTGCAAGGAGAGCCCCCGCCACAATCTCCCGAGGGGCGAAATCACCCCCCATCGCATCCACCACTATTCTCACTGATTAGGTTCCTCCATCTCGCGCACCAGGTCGGCTAAGATGGCGAATTCGGGACGTCCCTGGGGATGAAGGCGCTCGGGCGCTCCTAACCCGGGGCAATCCTCCCGGCAGAGAACACGAGAAGGCAGGTGGACCCATAGCAACTGTCTTAGAAGTTCCTCATAAATGAGCGCGTTTCCTTCAAACAGGGGGGTGGGTTCGTCGGTGACCACATAGGCATAGGACCCGCCATAGCCAGCGGGAACCCCTTCAATATCAAACTCTTCGGATACGGAGAACTCCACCGGCGCTTCCACCACCGCAAGACACCGGGCACACTCCAGCGCCACCGTGGTGTGGAAATTCCCCCTCAGAAGGAGAACGGTGCCCGTGCTCACCGCGTCCAGCGTGCCCGATAGAGGTTCCAGAAGGTCTAAGTCTTCTACCTCTTCCAGCTCCGTGCTGAGTTCGGCAATAATGTGTTTGCCTGGATGCTGAATGGCTTCGTTAAGATCAAGCAACTTTGATTTGGGCATTTTGGATCCCTCCGGCGGGGATGACAAAAGTGCAACCTCTTGGTGCGGAAAGCACCATCTGTCAGGAGCCTCCTTATTTTACCCCGCAGAGGTAGGCTCGGAGGGAGGCTTCTGGGATTTTCCTGGCTGGTTATTTTTCTGGTCGGCGTTCGGGGGGAAGGGAACGCTCCAGGTCTGCCTTCCCTTTTTCTATGGTGCCCATAACTTTGCTGATAATAGCTTCCAGGCGCACCAATACGTCTCGCGCGTATTCATCCGCACTTCGTTTCAGGCGTTCCGCAGTAGTCTCGGCCTCCCGGCGCGTCTCTTCTGCCTCGCGTTTAGCGATTTTTAAAACCTCGTGTTCCGAAACCAGCCTTTCTCTTTCAGCGTGCGCTGACTGGAGGATTTTTTGAGCCTCCTGTTTGGCAACCTCAAGGGCGCGTTGGGCGTCTGCTGAGGCGCGGGAGAGGGTGAGTTGGGCTTCATGCTGGGCAGAGGCGGTTATTTTTTCCACTTCGCGGACTATCTGTTCGGCTCGTTTGAGGTCATCGGGCAAATTAGCGAGAATCCTGCGGATTAAGAGAGTACATTTTTCTTTGTTTAGCCCGAAGGTAAGCCCCAGGAATTGCTTCGGGCGTTCAATCTCGTGCCGAAGTTCCTCCAGGGTTTTGAGGACTTCCAGTTCCATATTCAACCTCCATAGAAGCGGTTTTGGATGCCAGGTGGCGAGCCACGGATTCGGGCACGAACTCTTTGACGTCCCCTCCCAATTGAGCGATTTCCTTCACCGTGCTGGAGGAGACGAACATATGCTCGGCACTGGTCATCAGGAAGACGGTCTCAATTTCGGGCGCCAGAGTTCTATTGGCTAAAGCCATTTGAAATTCGGCTTCAAAGTCGCTGATTGCCCGAAGCCCTTTCACGATGGCTTTGGCTCCCCTGCGTCGGGCATATTCCACTAAAAGCCCCTGAAAGGAATCCACTTCCACATTGGGGAGGTGCGCAGTGCATTCCTTGAGCATATGGAGGCGCTCCCCCAGGGTGAACCAGGGGCTTTTTTCGGGGTTGGCTCCCACCGCCACGATGACCCTGTCAAAGAGCAGGGAGGCTCGCTGGATTACATCCAGGTGCCCCAGTGTAGGGGGATCAAAGCTTCCCGGATAAATCGCTATCGTCATCAGGACTCCAGGTGCTCATATTGCTCTCGCAGGCTTGCAACCACAGCAGGGTCCGCAAGGGTGGTAGTATCTCCAAGGGCGCGCCCCTCCGCGATGTCCCGCAGGAGACGGCGCATAATCTTTCCACTGCGCGTCTTGGGAAGGTCAGCACACAGGAAGACTTCCTCGGGGCGAGCGATAGGACCTATCACTTTTGCCACATGGTTTTTGAGCTCTTCGGGAAGGTGGTCACTGGAGTATCCGGCGCGGACCAGAACAAAGGCAGAGATGGCTTGCCCCTTGACCTCGTGATGCCTGCCAATGACCGCCGCTTCTGCCACCGCAGGGTGAGAGACGAGGGCGCTTTCCACTTCCATAGTACTAATCCGATGTCCTGCCACGTTCATTACATCATCCACCCGCCCCAGCAGCCATAAGTAACCTTCTTCATCTCTTTTTGCGCCATCCCCCGTGAAATAGAAATTCGGGAAACGTGCCCAATATTGTTGATAATAGCGATCGGCGTCTCCATAAATGCCTCTCAGCATAGCGGGCCAAGGGCGATCCAGCACCAAGTATCCCCCATAGGGTCCCTGAAGGATTTCTCCCTGTTCATCGACGATTTGGGCGCTAATTCCTGGCAAGGGATGCGTGGCGGAGCCTGGCTTGCACACGGTGATACCAGGCAGGGGGGATATAAGGATCATCCCCGTTTCTGTTTGCCACCAGGTATCCACAATGGGGCACCGCCTTCCCCCAATGCGGTCCCAATACCAAACCCAGGCTTCCGGATTGATGGGTTCTCCGACGGTTCCCAGGAGGCGCAGGGAGGAGAGGTCGCACCGAGCGGGATACTCATCTCCCCATTTCATAAACGTTCGGATGGCGGTGGGGGCGGTGTAGAGGATGTTGACTCTGTGACGCTCAATGATTCGCCAGAAACGGTCCTTATCGGGAGTATCGGGTGCCCCTTCATAGAGAACTACGGTTGCCCCGTTGGCTAAGGGACCATAGACGACGTAACTGTGCCCGGTGACCCACCCGATGTCTGCGGTGCACCAGTAGACGTCCTGGGGTTTGTAGTCAAAAATCCAGTAGAAAGTGGTGGCGGTGCCCACGAGATAGCCCCCCGTGGTATGCACAATTCCTTTGGGCTTTCCTGTGGATCCGCTGGTATAGAGGACATAAAGGATGTGCTCGCTATCCACGGGTTCACAGGGGCATTCCGAGGATTGTCTCTCTACGAGGTCGTGCCACCAGAGGTCACGCCCTTCTACCCAGGAGCCATAGTTGAAAGGGACCGCATTCCCAAGCCTCTGGAAAACGAGTACCTTCTGGACCGTGGGGGCTTCGGAAAGGGCTTCGTCAACGATGGCTTTGAGTTCCACCACTTTCCCGCGTCTCCATCCTCCATCTGCGGTGATGACGAGTTTGGCGCGGGTGTCATTGATGCGTTCCCGGAGGGCTTCGGCACTAAAACCACCAAAAACTACGGTATGAGGGGCTCCGATGCGAGCGCACGCCAGCATCGCGATGGCGAGTTCGGGAATAAGGGGCATATAGAGGCATACGAAGTCGCCCTTCTGGATGCCCAGTTCTTTGAGGGCATTGGCGCATCGGGCGACGCTTTGCTGGAGTTCCCGATAGGTCAGGGTGCGAATTTCGCCGGGTTCCCCCTCCCAGATAAAAGCGGTTTTATTTCCCAGTCCGTTTTCCACGTGGCGGTCTACGCAGTTGTAGCAAGCGTTGAGGGTGCCCCCGAGGAACCATTGGGCGAAGGGCAGGTCCCACTTCAGGACGGTATGCCATTTTTGGTACCACGATAGTCGTTCTGCCCATTTCGCCCAGAAGGCTTCGGGGTCCTTTTCCGCTTCGTGATAAATGCCGGGGTCCTGGACGTTGGCTTGTTGGGCGAATTCTTGGGATGGGGGGAAGGTTCTGTTTTCTTTCAGCAGGGTCTCTATGGTTTCAGGCATCGCATCTCCTCCTGTGGGATTGGATGAGAGAGCAGAGAGGTTTCATTTTACGCTAAAAGGGGTTCAAGAGGTGCTTTCTTCTTCTTTTTGGGGAGGGGCAGTTTCCGTAGCGGATTCTTCAGGGGAGGGGGCTTCTTCCCCGGTGGGTTCTTCCTGGGGGCAGACACAGCGAAAGAGGAATTGGGCATTGCCGAAGGCGATCTGGGAGCCGTTTTCCAAAACGGTTTCTTCGGTGATTCTCGTGAAACATCCGCTTTCCTTGAGGATGAAGGTGCCATTGCTGGAGCCTAAATCTCTCAGAACCCAACGTCCCTCTTCATAGCGGAGTTCCGCGTGTCTGCGTGAAACATAGGGTCCTTCCTGGATGGAGGAGAGGTCTACATCCACAGGTCCTACATTGGGGTCATATCTTCCGACAATACAGGGAGAGGAGATGGAAAAGACCGTGCCTGTGGGTTCTCCCCCTCGAAGGAGGTGGAGTTCAGCCTGGATGGTGATTTCTTCTTTCCCTTCCGAGGATTCCATTGCTTATTAGGATAACATCTTTTGGGAACTGAGTGCTTGGGGAGGGGAGTCTTTTAGAAGATTGGGGGTGCTACCAAACCGCATCGCCCGGGAAGCGCTCTATGAATACCGCCAGGGCGCCCGTTTGGAGGCTTATGGTGATTTCTTCGGTGGTGGCTCGGTTAGAGATGCCGTCCCGGGCACCCGGGGCGAGGTGGAGGGAGGAGGCATCCCAGTGGAGTCCTTCGGTGCGGGAGACGTGGGTAGGGAGGAGGGGGATGAGGGATACGAGCGTTCCCGTGGGGATTTTCATTTGGAGGGGAGGGGATTCGGGTACGAGAAGATGGGCGATGGCAAAGCGGAAGACAAAGCGTATGGAGGCCTCGCCGGCGGAAGGGAGGGCAGAGTGAAGGGCTGAAAGGGTGTGGTCTAAGCGGTCCCCTTCTGCTCCGAGGATCACGATTTTTTGTGCTTTCAGGAACGTGAGGGCATAATTGAGGGACTTCTGGAAATCTGTTTCATCTTGTTCAGGTTTATGGATGAAGGTTGTACCCGGGTAATCGGTGAGGGGATTTCCCCGAAGGCTGTCCAGATCCCCAATGATGAAATGGGGATTGACGTTAGAGGGTTTGAGGGCATCTGCTCCTCCATCCGCGGCGATGATGAAGTGGGCTTGTTTTCGCCACAGGTGAAGTTCTTCAGAGGAGAATTGTTCTCCGTTGAGGATAATGAGGACGTTGATAGCAGGGTCCATTAACCAAAAGCATATCCTAATTTTGTGATGAGTAGACAGGAATGCGAAAGGCGGGCATACAAACGAAATTCTTTGAGATTTCCCCCGAGTTTTTCACAATAAAGAAGGAAAGAGGGTGGTAGTATGTTGAAAGATAAGCGTGCAGGGTCGCTTTGGGGGAGCGCCCCGTCACAAAGAATTCATCACGATGCGCGAGGGAATCATGGACGGTCAGTTGAAACTTGAGGAACAGCCTGATGTGTATCGGTTGAAAAAGGCTTTTGAGCGTGCAAAGGAGCGAGTCGCGGAGACTATTCCTCCGATGCAGGCAGAAAAATTTTTGAAGCCGTTGGTGCTGGAGCAGAGGTGTGGTCGGCGCGTTTTTATCAGTGCTCCGGGCGAATTCAAGACCACGTGGGTAGCGGAAAAGTATCTTCCCCGGTTATCCCGTGCCCTTCGGGAGGAGATGAAGGAGGACCTGGAATTAGTCATAGAGGCTCGATTGAATGAACAGCCGAGTGGGGATGGGCGTATGGCGGAGGCGCTGTACTCCACGATGCCCCCGCTGGGGGATGAGTCAAGTTCCCGGTATACCTTTGAGAATTTTGTGGTGGGGGATTCCAACCGGGTGGCGTATGAGGGGGCTCGTGCGGTAGCCACGAGGTCCAAGGATGCCCCCAATCCCCTGTTCATCTATGGTCGCACGGGCTTGGGGAAGACCCACCTCCTGCGTGCCATTGAGGGAGAATGCCGGCGGTCCCCCAAGGCGGGTTGCAGGTATTGCACCGCCCAGCAGTTCGCCCACGAGTTCATAGAGGGGGCTCGGGGGGATAGCCTGGGTCATTTCCGGCGGTCGTTTGAGTCGGTTCAAGTACTTTTGGTGGATGATGTGGAATTTTTGGAGGAGAAAAAGAAGAGCCAGGAGGAACTTTTCTTTCGTTTCAATGAGTTTTACGAGTCGGGTCGGCAGTTGGTGTTTTGTTCGGATCGCTCTCCCAGGGAGCTGGGGGGCTTGCCTCCCCGTTTGAGGACTCGGTTGGAGTCGGGTTTGGTGGCGGACATACGTTTGCCGGAGTTGGAGATGCGTCAAGAGATTTTGCGGAGGCGTTCTGCGGAGTTCGGGGTGGAATTGAGTCCGGAGGTATGCCTGCTCCTTGCCGAATCTGCTCCGGACAACGTGCGGACCCTGGAGGGGATTCTCAGTACGGTGGTGGCGCATTCTCGGATTTGGGGTCGTCCGTTGGATTGCGTTTTGGTGAAAGAGGTTATTGAGCAAAAGTTTGGCGGGGGCAACCGATCCCAGGTAACTCCTGAGACAGTCCTGAAGGCGGTGGCTCAGCATTTTGAACTTTCCGTGGAGGAGTTGAAGGGTCCCTGTCGGCGCCAGGACATTGTTCTGGCTCGGCATATGGCGATCTATATCATTCGTCAGCATTTAGGGGAGAGTTGGAAGCGAATAGCGCAACGGCTGGGGAATCGTGACCACACCTCCATTATCCACGGATACAGGAAAATGGAAAAACTCCTGGAATTGGATTACGAGGTGAGCGCTCACTATCAGGTGAACCTTCGGAACCTTTCGTTGGGGAGATAAAGTGCGCCTGGAGCATTCTACATGGCGAGAAGTTCAGGGGATGGGGCGGGAGTTGGTGTGCCTGATTCCAACGGGAAGTTTGGAGCAACACGGAGCCCATCTTCCTTTGTTTACGGACACCCTTCTGGTGAGCAGAATTGCGGAACTTGCGGAGCAGGAGAGGTCCTCGCGGGTTCTCCTTTTTCCTGCCCTGTGGCTTGGTTGCAGTCAACATCATCGGGCGATGGCGGGCACGCTGAGCGCTTCTATGAGCACCTATATTTCGGTGCTTTGCGAGGTGGTGGAGTGTGCGTTGCAGGATGGGTTTTACAAGTTTTTTGTCCTCAATGGGCACGGAGGGAATACGGAGCCTAACGGGATAGCCTTGCGGGAGTTGAAGGCTCGGCATCCTGAAGTCTTTTTTGCTCATTCAGGGTATTTTCATCTCATTCCCGAGGAGGCCCAAGCGCGGATTCTAACCGGACCTTTCAAGAAGATAAAGCACGGCTGTGAGGCAGAGACGTCGCTAATGCTTCATCTTTACCCCAGCTTGGTGCGGAAGGAGCATTTGCGGGATGACCACCTGAAGATGGTTCCCGAGGCGCCTGCGGGTTTGAGCTACATCCAGCATTTTGATGAGATAACGGAGGGGGGGAGTTTGGGGTATGCGACGCTGGCGAGCGAGGAGAAAGGGCGGGAGTTGACCCGCCTTGCGGTGGAGGGGGTGGTGAGAGCGATAGACCACCTGTACGAAGGTTACGTGATGACGAGTGGGGCATAACTTGCGAGGGGAGACGCGTTTCATCGGCTAAACTTGGGCTATGGCACGGATTGTAGTTCCTTCCGCAGAGGCTTTACTGGACAAAGAGATTCGGGTTTTGGACAAGGGATTTGTGCGTTTGGTGGACTATTTGGGAGGTGATGAACGGATTGTGCAGTCGGCGCGAGTGAGTTATGGTCCCGGGACTAAGACGGTTCGGGAGGATAAGGCGCTCATTCATTATTTGATGCGGAATGCTCATACCAGCCCCTTTGAACAGGTGGTGTTGACCTTTCATTGCAAGATGCCGATCTTCGTGGCTCGCCAGTGGGTTCGGCATCGCACGGCGCGCCTGAACGAGGTTTCGGCGCGATATAGCGTAATGCCTGATGAGTTTTATTTGCCTGCCCAGGAGCAGATGCGCCTTCAGAGCCAGCGGAACAAGCAGGGTAGGGACGAAGCGACCATACCTCCCGACGTCGCCCTATCCCTTTTGATGAAGATGGAAGAGGAGCAGAAGCGAGTTTATCAAACCTATCAGGAGATGCTGGAGGCGGGATTGGCTCGGGAATTAGCGCGGATCAATCTCCCTGTTTCGCTCTATACGGAGTGGTACTGGCAGATTGACCTTCATAATTTGTTTCACTTTTTGGAAATAAGGATGGACGAGCATGCGCAATGGGAGATCCGGGAGTATGCTAAGGCTCTGGCGCAATGCGCCAAGGCGGTGGCTCCTTGGGCTTATGAAGCCTGGGAAGAGCACGTTTTTTATTCGGTTTGCTTTTCTCGCTCGGAGTGCCTGGCTTTGGTGGCGATGCTGGAGCAAAAAGAGCCGGAATTGGATGAGAAGAAGAGGAAGGTTTTTGAGGAGAAACTCCGGCGCCTGAGAAAGATAGCGGAAGAGGCGAGTAAGGGAGAAGGGGACAGTACCTAACTTGGGTTGGAGAGGTGGAGAAAGTTGCTTCTTGTGGGGTAACTTGGAATTATGAGGCTTTTCACTATTGCGGGTGTGATGGCGCTTTTTATGCTCTCGCTTCCTTTCCAGCAGAACTTTGCTCGCGAAAGGGGCGGGGATACTGCGGATAAAAAGGACGCTCTGGAAGGAAAGGCACCTCCTGCCCTTCGGGCTCAGGCGTGGCTGAACGTTGGGGAAAAACCGCCCACGTGGGCGTCTTTGAAAGGCAAGGTGGTTCTTCTGGAGTTCTGGGCTCATTGGTGAGGTCCCTGTCGTGCGGCGGTGCCGCACCTGAAAGAACTTTTGAAAAAGTACAAGGATGCGGGGTTAGTGGTCGTTGCGGTTCACAGCGACCCGAATGAGGAGAAGATGCGTGAGGCGGTTCGTGAGCTGGGGATCACCTGGCCCGTGGCGCAGGATGGTGAGAAAACCCTGATGAAGGCGTTTTATGCGGATTCCTTCCCGGATTATTACCTGATTGACCGGAAAGGGATTTTGCGGTTTGCGGATATCGCCAACAGTGAGGTTGACCGCGCCATAGAGTTTCTCCTGCGCGAGAAGTGAAGGGTTCTTCTCTATGGGAGAACCGGGTTAGAACTCATAGGCAAAGATCATTCGGAAGCGCGGGACTTCGCCTTCTAAGGGGACTACATAGGTAGCGACGATACGGGTTCCCGGGGCGAAATCATAGACGAAGGCGGGACCGGCGCCGTGCTCTTTTTCGTCTAACCTTCCGAACGCTTCTGCGCCCAGCCAGAAGCGCCGATGGATTTGGGTGCTGGCTCCCAGGGTATAGGCCCATTCTAATTCTGCGTTGCGGACGAGTTCTCTTTCGGTGATGAGATTGGCAGAGATAATCCAGTCCTGATTGGGCAGGTAAGAGGCGATGAATTTGAACTCCATTACATAAGGTTTGCCTTGCTCCTTTTTGATTTCCCCATAAAGCCCGGGCAGAAGGCGATTGAAGGCGAATTGCCCCAGGGCGACGCGATTTTCAATTTTCCAGCCGTGCAATTCCGTGGTTCCATTGTGGTGTTCAAAAATGAGGTAGGGCGCGAGGACATAGTATCCCGTGATTCCGTATTCAAATTCCAGCATAGAGACTGCATTCCCGTGGTCGTCCTGGGTCCACCAGAGTTCCAGTTCGCGTTCGTTCTTATAAGGCGTGAACCAATCGTAAGAAAAGGTGAAGTGCCTCTTGTGGGCTTCCAGAGGAAGGGAGGCAAGGATGATGCCGAGGAGACTCAAGATCTGAAAGGTTGATCGCATATGGGGAGTATGCCTGATAGAAAAAAGAAATTTCAATAGGCTAAATTTTATTTTTGCTGATTCAAACGAAAAGTTGACGAAATGAGACGGGCAAAGGGGTGCCTGGGCTGTGTGGGGTACGATAGGGAGGGAGATGGGACGTCTCGTGTTTTGGATTTTGTGTTCTATAGTACTTCTAATTGTCCTGGGAGCCAGTTTTTGGTGGTCGTTTAGTAATCGTCTTGGGGATGACCCTCAGGAGGCTCTCCGTGCGGGTCGGGAGCTATTAAGCTCGCGTCGGGTATTGGTGTTTGTGGCTCACCCGGACGATGCGGAGTGGTGGATAGGGGGCACTCTTCGCCGGTTGGTATTGTCAGGAGCCCTGGTTCGCCTGGTAGTGGCTTCCGATGGAGAGAGGGGGCCGAACCGAGTAAGGGCGAAGAACTTGCGCGAAGTGCGAAGGGCGGAGCAGAGGGCGGCAGGGGAGGTGCTGGGGTATTCAGACATAGTGTTCTGGGGATTGCCGGATAGGGGCGTGGCAGGGGATCCTCGGGTTTTGCCGTTGATCCGGCAGGAGATAGAATCGTTTCTTCCAGATTTGGTCATCACTTTTGACCCGCGTTTACCCGATCTGCCTTATCTCCATCCCGACCATGAGGGTTTGGGGCACAGGGTTTATGAGGTGTGGGCGAGTTTGCCTACCAAGCCCAGGATGGTGTTTTTCCACACGAGGAGACCCAATGTGGCGGTGGACATTACCGAAGTAATAGATGAGAAGATTAACGCTTTTTTGAAGCATCGGAGCCAGAACCTGGGGAGAGGGGGTAGGCGCAATCGGGAAGCCCACAGGAAGGCGGGGAGTATGGTAGGTGTTCCTTATGCAGAGTTGTTTCGTGCGGTGGTGGGTTAGTGTTGAGAGGTAGTTTTGGGGTATAATGGAAATGCATTGCGGGGTGGAGCAGTCTGGTAGCTCGTCGGGCTCATAACCCGGAGGTCGTGGGTTCAAATCCCACCCCCGCTCCCAATTTTTTAGGGTTCGGTTTTAGAGTATTTCTCGCAGTTTGGCTTCGTGTTCGGTGGGGACGAGGGCGACGATGAGGTCTCCCGCTTTCAATTCGGTATTGGCATCCGCGAGCATTCCTTGGTCTTTTCGGAGGAGCCAGACAATGTTGCTATTAGGTGGGAGGTTGAGTTCGCTGATTTTGTGTCCCACGGCGGGGGAGCGGTGGGTGAGCGTGATTTCCACGACTTCCATATTTCCGAGGCGAAGGGCGGCGAGGGGGATGACCGCTCCGGGAGAGATTTCCTGTTCAATGAGGTGATAGATAACGTCGGTGGCGCTAACGGCGGCGGATATTCCAAGACGCTGGAAGAGCCAGGTGTGGCTGGGGTCATTCACGCGGGCGACGGTTCGGTGGACACCCCATTTTTTGAGAGCCATCTGGGCGATGATGAGGTTATCTTCGTCTTCCCCGGTGACAGCTGCCACCACGTCGGCGCGTCCAAATCCTGCGGTTTTTTGGACGCGGGCTTCGCACCCATCCCCCAGCATAACCGCTTCGCCCAATTGGGGTCGTAGGCTGGAATAGGTATTGCGGTCCTTTTCCACCAGGATCACTTCTTTTCCTTCGGATAGGAGCCTTTTTGCCAGATAGGTGCCGACTTTTCCGCCTCCGACGACTACGACGAACATAGTTAGGTTTCTCCCTCTTCTACATCTACATTATTATAGGCATCGGCGGTGAGGAAAGGTTCCTCCAGGAGCCAAGAGAGCATCATCCCCGCGGTGAGGAGGTTTGGGGTGATGCAGAAGAGTCCGAGTTTGCGATATTCTTTGGCACGGATGGGGTCATTCACTTTGACGCACACGCGAGGGACCTTATATTTGAGTTGAGCGATTTGGGCTGCCATCAGGTTCGTGTTATCTCCGCGGGTGGCGCTGACGAAGGCGTCCGCCGTTTCAATGCCTGCATTGCGGAGCACGTCTTCATCCAGCCCGTTTCCCACGATGGTACGGCACTTGTGGTTTTCTCCTAATCGTTCTAACATTTGGGGGTCTCGTTCAATGACGGTTACGTGGTGCCCTCTGAGGGTGAGGGTTCGTGCAAGTTCTGCGCCCGTTCTTCCACATCCAAAGATGATGACGTGCATAGGCTTACCGAAGAGGGAATATACCCATCTTTACAAGTTTTTTAGACGTTGTTGAACTTCTCGGCGGGTGAGGGATTTATTTTTAGGGGAGGAGACGTAGAAGCGTGCGACTGCCCTTCCTGCCCACTGTCCGATTCGGGCGACTTCCACGTTCCATCCCAGGGAGGCGAGCATTTTGGTAATGCGATAGGGCATTCCCCGTCCCAGGGGTGTTTCTATATCCAGGATGGCTGGGCTACCCTCGTGGAAACGATAGGTGAGCATTTCCTGTCGGCGTTCGGGATCTTTTCCCTTTTCTCGGAGCCAGGCATTCACCGCCTGGGTGTTTCCGAGGCGAGTTTTGAGTTCTTTAGAGAGGATTCGGCACAGGTTTTCGGGGAGGCAATTGCCCTGGTAGGAGGTGCTGATGACGTCCAGGGCGATGGGTTTGGGTTCCCGGGTGGAGGCGGCACGGGCTTCGTGGATGGTGATGTCCAGGGCGTAGATGATTCCGAGGATTTGAGAGAGAAGTCCTGGCTCGGGCAAGTCTGGGGTGCAGATCGTGATGTCGGTGAGGTGTGCCTCTTTTCGGTGATGAAAGACGACGGTCGTTTCGCCCTTTTTCGCCTGGCGCACATACTCAGCGTGGAGGGCAAATTGTTCCCAGGGTGTGGCGAGGAGATAGTGAGTGGGCATAGTGTTCAGGAATTCTTCCAGGTCTTCAATGGAATGGGCTTGGGGGTGAGTTTGGAGTCGCCGGAGGGCTTCACTGCGGAAGAGGGCAAGGTCGTGGGGTGGTTCTTCTTTTCCGAGGGCGGAGCTGGCGCGTTCATAGAGTTGACGAAGGGCGCTTGCCATTTGCGGGGTGAGCGCCTCGGGATTCACGCTGGATGTGTCCGCTATGGTGAGGAGATAGAGCATTGCCATTCGGTCTTGTCTCTGGCACATTTTGGCAACGGAGTAGGCGGTTTGGGGGATGGAGAGGTCGTGAGTTCGGGCGATGTGAGGGAGGGTGAGATGCTCTTTGACCAGCCACACGACGGTGTCCTTTTCTTCTCCATAGATGCCGAGGCGTTTGCAGATTTTTTCAGCGATTTGGGCTCCCGTTTTGCTGTGGGGTTTGCCGGGTATGGCTTTGCCAATATCGTGGAAGAGGGCGGAGAGGTATAGAGGTCTCCAGTTACTGATGGCCGAGCAGACGCTTTCGTATTCAGGATTTTTTCGCAGTTGGTCCAGAGCGGATACAACTCGCAGGGAGTGTTCTCCTACGGAATAGATGTGAGAGGGGTCGTTGGGCAGGAGGGTTTTCGTTCGGGCAAATTCGGGGATGAGGATGTCCAGCAATCCGCTCTCGTCCAGGGCTCTCAGGGCTTTTTCGCTGGAAGTGAGGCACTCTACGACTCGTGGCAAGTCCCCCATCGGGCGTGTTCGGGCGTCTGTTTTCTTTTTCACCTGAGAAAGGGCAAGTCCGAGTTTGGAGGCGCGGTAGATGCCGACAGCAGAATCCACAACGCTTGCCCGGGGAGAAATGAGGCAAGTTCCCTTTCGGGTGCGCACCGAGGGGGCGAGGGGGAAATCGGCGAGGAGCGCCTTCTGTCGGGCTTGAAGCCAGGCGGAGTGGATTCGTTCTGCGGAGGCTATGAGGGTGGAGGAGAGTTCCTGGGGTTGGAGGGAGAGAGCCCGTGCGAGTTCGCCGAGGCGGGTTCTGACGAGGACGTCCTGTTTTCTTCCCGTGAGGATATGGAGCCCGTTGCGGATTTTGAGGAGGGTTTCGTAGTCTTTTTCCTGTAGGGTGGGCAGGGAGAAACGGAGGAGAGATGCCAGGGTTTTGGCGGTTTGGGCTTCGCGAAGCCCCCCTGCGCCCTCGCGGATATGGAATTCTACTTTGCGAGGGGTGTCGCCGAATTTATGGAGGGCTTGTTCTCGCTCCTCTAATTTGTAGATGAGATATTCTGCGATGGGGAAGGTTTTATGAAACACTTGAAGAAACCGTTGGAAGGCTTGTTTGCTTCCTGTGATGAGTCGTGCGTCCAGCAAGCCGGAGCGAGTGATGGGGTCTAAGGCGGGGCAATCGCTGGGCAGGCGGTAGGCATAGCCCACATTCCAGTCAAGTTTAGAGAAGACGTGAATAAGGGTGCGGAAGAGTTCCCGCACCGCCTTTTCTATCAAAGGGTCTTCTTCATCTGAGGGGATGAAGGTAATGTCAATGTCGCTTTGAGGGGCAAGTTCCTTTCGTCCGTATCCACCCGTGGCGACAATAGCCACTTCGGAAGCTCTGGGCTCGTTTTGGAGGACTATTTCATAAATGGAGAGAATCACGGTATCAGCGAGTTTGGAAAAGGCATAGCACCAAGAGCGCCCTGTGGGTTTTTGGTACCAGCGGGCATAGAGTTTTTCGCGTTTTTTTGCGGTGGTCAGGATGAGGGTTTCTATCCTTTCATTCTGGAGGAGGGGTTGCCCGGCGGTTTTTGAGATTTTTTTCTGGTTCATCCGACTTCAAAGGCAAGGGGTTCGTTGGTGATCCAGGTTTGAGCGGTTGCTTGCAAGTTGCGGTCTATGAAAAGGCAGACGGGAGTGAGGGCAACGCATACAGTAAGGGAAAGGAGCATACCGTTAAGCCCGATGTATGCCCACGCTTCGCCCAGAACGAGAAAGACGGGCTGGGTCTTCACGCGAGACCAGGCAACCGCAAAGACGACGGAGAGGGAGAGGGTGAAGATGAAAAGATAGCGCCACCGGGGTGCTTCCTGGATGGGGTGAAAGAGGGAGGGATTTTCCAGAGGAGTGGCGAAGGAATTGCCTCCAGGGTTTTCCGATGAGGAGACGGGAAGGGGCAAGTGTTCTCCTGCAGGACTGCCGAGGATGAGCCAGGTGAGGGCGAAAAGGGTTCCCACCACCAGGACGGAATTAAGCACCATTCGGCTTCGGGTGGACCAGGTGACGGGTCCCGGCTTGGCAATTTCCATAGGGAGAGCGAGGAGAATGCCAAGGAGAGCGACCCAGATGGCTAACATCCAGGGCGCACGGGAAATGAAGACGACGATTGCGAGCAGAATCCCCGAAAGTGCCACGAGGCGCGCGTCCGGATGCGGTATAGAGCCGAGATTAGCACGGATGAGGGCGCCCAGTGCCCAGAGGATCCCGAAGGCGATTCCCGTGAGGAGCGTGGCGGAGGGAAGAGCGGTCACCGCAAGGGTTTGCAGGAAGGTTTTTCGTTGGGTGTTCTGGACGTCCCGGGGGTCCATAAGATGGAAACGAGAGGTGAGGAGGGTTTCCAGGTCGCGTTGGGTTCTTATGCGTTGTTGGGGTCCAAAGAGTTTGTTGACCTGGTTTTCAAAGGTTCCCCGGAGTCTTTCCAGGCGCGCGATATTTTGCGGGTTCAGGTCTTCTGTTTGGGCGCCGATCGCATAGAGTGCCATATCTATAGCTTTTGTGACGGTGGTGAGGGAAGAGGCACCACTGCGGATCAGGTTGGCGTTAGCAATCGTAACGACCCGTATTTTGGTGCTTTCTGTGTTTTCTTTTTCGCTAAGTGCCTTCAGGAGGGCTTGGGGCACTGCTTGAATGAGTTTGAGAGGATCATCGTTCCGGAATCGGAGGGTGGCGAACCCCTGCCAGGACATTTTTTGCGATTCTGTTCGGGCGAGGTCTGCCCACAGCGATTCCAGTTGGGGGATGATTCCCGGGTTCCACCGTGAGAGGGTGCCTGCTATGCTCCAGGGTTCTTCGCCTGCCTGAACTTGCCTACAGCGGATATGGACTGCTGAGATGAGTTGGGGCCAGAAGGCGTTGTCGGGGTCTAACTGCCAGCATTCCGCGAGGAAGCGGAGGGCGAGGTTATAGTCTTCTTCTGTTACGTTTCCGGGATGCAGGGCTAACTGGCGGGCGATGAGGGACGTTCGGAGGAATCGTTCTTCGGGTGGGAGTTCCTTGGCGTGGGGCGGAATCCTCACGGGATCGGTGTTATCAAGGTGATAAGAGAGGCTGTGGGAGTGAAAGGTGGCGCGTAGGGCTTGGCGGTGAAAGGGATGAAACAGGTAAGCCCGGGTTGTGGGGAATGCTAATAGAGTGGCAAGCCCTCCCGCGCTTATGCCGAGCAGTAAGCGTTGAAAGGCGTTCATTTCGGTAAAAAGGATTTAGCCTTCAACGGAAGGTTCTTTTTGTTTGGGTTTGATTTCAGGGATAAAGAGGCGAGTTTCGCTTTGCGGGGAGGAAAGGATTTGGCGATTGGCAGTTCCCGTGGGGGGTGGGGTGAGGTGCAATTCTGTGGTGAGGACCTGGAGGATGGAGGCAAGGGCGATGGCGGTAACCCCCGCGCCGATGAGAGTGGGCTTCCATACCTGGAGTTGACGGCGAAGGCGGTCGTGGCGAAGAGCCCTCAACACGCGGGTGGCGAAGTCTTCCGAGGGGGCGCAGAAGATCTCTTCTTGTTTCAGAATTTCCCTTATGCCCTGGACTTCCTGCTCCATATTTTGGCAGGTTGGGCATTGGTCTCGGTGTTGGCTCCAGAGGAGTTGTTCTTTATGGCTGATCTCCCCTGCCACTTTCCTCAAGTAGATCTTTTGAAACTTCCGGCACTTTCGTGAAAGGTTCATATCACTCCTCGTTTTCTGCTTTCCACATTGCTCGGAATTTCGCTCGGGCTTTGTGGAGCCGTGAGCGGACAGTCCCTACAGGAACTTTCATAACTTCCGCTACCTCCTCATAACTCAGTTGTTCTATTTCCCTCAGGACAAGGGTGGCAGAGAGTTCGGGAGGGAGCTTTCGGAGCAGGCGCTCCACCAGCACTTTTGTTTCCACCGCAATGGACACGTTGGGTCCCGGTGGATCAATTGCCATTGGCTCTGCGCGCTTGAGGCGGAGACGGTCCATACAGAGATGCACGCAGATTTTATATAGGAAAGAGGGGAAGGCGCGATCATCGCGAAGTTTGTGGAGTTCTTTGAAGGCTTTAAGGAAGGCTTCCTGGGCAACGTCTTCTGCTTCTGCAATGTCTCGCAAGATGTTCGCCGCTACGCGCACCAGGCGGTTGCGGTGACGAAGGACGAGTTCCCGCAAGGCGTCTTCACTACCCTGGCGGGTGCGAAGAACCAGGAGGGCTTCTTCCGCTCGCGGATCTAAGTCCTCTTTTGCGAGTTCACGGGTCCAATATTTGGCTCGCTCCACAGAACGGTTCCTTCAGGCTTCCTGGAAGGATTATAACACATTTTATAAGGCGTGTGGGCACAAGGGAGTGGGATGGCTTGCCCCTTTTCCCTTCCGGTTCAAGAAATAGACGGAGCGACCCCTCATTTGAACCAGGGGGCTCTTCTCCTGTTTTCATTACTTGTGGACTAAGGTTTATCGAATGATGGCGAAGGAGGCTTCATCCAGGCGGACTTCCCAGGGATAGAACAACACCAACCCGAGGGCTCTATAAGAGAGTTTCATCCGTATCTCCCCCGTGGACGAGACGAACCCCGGGGTGCGAGCGAGAGCCTGATAGCGGGTGTCCTCCTGGGTGATAACCTGCTGGTTGAGGAGTTCCCATTGTCCCGTGGTGAAGTTATAGAGTTCCACCCGCTCTTCCACGTTAGGCACATTAGCGGCGACTTCCCACTGGAGGGTCACTTGCAGGGGTTGGGTGACGGGTGCGGTGGTTTGGACGATCACCTGGATGGGAGGCTCCAGCTGGTTGAGAACAAACCCTGGGATGAGTCTCAGGTATTGATTATCGGAAACGAAGAGGTCGGAAAGTTGTCCAGAGCGGAGGAAGCCTCTCAGGAGGCTAAAAGTCTGGGGCAGGAGGGGTTCATAGGTATCCAGGAGGAATCCTTCCGTGCGTCCCGTCGCTGCGTTGTAGCCATATCCCACGATGTAGCGCCAGTCGGGGTTGATGGCGATAGCTACCTCCAGCACCGATCCACCTACGAGGCTGGCATAAGTCTGGTTCAGGTCTTCCATGCCACGGCTTTGCGTCCATCGAAAAGCGCGAAACTGACCAGCAGGGTTGTATGCCCAGCCAACAACCACCGAGCCATCCGCTGAGACACCACGAGCATCGCTGGCGTTGCCGCCCAGCGTGCCGAGGTCCTGCATTCCACCAGCCTCCGTCCAGCGAAAGGCGCGCCCCAGACCGCTGGCAATGTATGCCCAACCAACGACCACCGAGCCGTCCGTTGAGACGCTCTCCGCCCCACTGGCGTTGCCGCCCAGCGTGCCGAGGTCTTGCATTCCACCAGCCTCCGTCCAGCGAAAGGCGCGACGCTCATTGCTGGGGGTGTGTGCCCAGCCAACGATCACCGTACCATCCGCTGAGATGCCCCGAGCATCGCTGGAGGTTCCGCCTA
>CAZVXY010000005.1:0-195344 GCA_964631245.1 uncultured Fimbriimonadales bacterium | reverse complement strand
ATCGCGGGGGGAAAGGGAGTGCCAATCGCTCCGAGAGGGTTCCCTCTACCTAAAGACTCCCTTTTCCCGGGGACCGAGGGCTGGAAATCCCTTACTTTCCTTCCCGGCGTACCTTCTCCAGGATCAGCGCGGTAGCTCTACCGAGGAGGGGATCAGGGTCGCCAAGTTTTGGGAGCAAGTCTTTTTTCTCCACTAAGATGTCCGGCACGATGCCCCCTCCGATTTGTTCTCCCTGTTCACTTTCTACCCTCTCAATGCTCTCTCCATCGGGAAGGTAGTAATGGGCCACTGTAAACTTGATGAGCGCGCCATCAGGCATTCTCTCCACTTTTTGCACCGCACCTTTCCCGAACGTTCGCACCCCTATCACGGTCGCGGCTTTATAATCTTGCAGAGCCCCCGCAAAGATTTCCGCAGCGCTGGCGGTATTCTCATCCACCAAGAGAACAATGGGATAAGCAAAAGAATGCAGGCTACGAGGAGAGGCATAATAAGGCACGGATTTACCCGTTCTTCCTCGCAAGGTAGCGATGAGTTTTCCTCCTACAAATCGCCCGCTCACTTCCACCGCTGAATTCATAATCCCGCCGGGGTTCCCTCGCAGGTCTATGATAAGCCCTTTGATGCCCTTGGCCTCCAGGGCACTAAGTTCCTTATCAAACTGAGAGGGGACGGTCTCCGAAAATGCCTGAATTTCCAGTAAGCCCACGGGAACATCTTTGGGGGCATAGGGTTCGGAGACCAATTTGCCATAGACATCTTGAATTTCCACCATCCTTCGGATTAACACTTTCACCAAAGGTTTTTCTAAGCCCTCTCGTCGCACAACCAATTTCACAGGCGTTCCTTCGGGTCCCCGAATGCGGTCCACAACCCTTTCTAAATTATTCCCCTGAGTACTCATTCCATCCACCTCTAAGATGACGTCTCCTGGCATAAGTCCTGCTTGCTCCGCGGGGCTATTTCGAAACACGCGCACAATGGTGGGGAGTCCTCTCTGGCTGGAAAGGGCCGCCCCGATCCCCGCGGACCCCACGAATTGCCCTCGGTTTCGCTCCATAAAGCGTTCTGCCATCTCAGGCTCCCACAATTCGGTATAGGGGTCATTCAAAGCACTCAGCATTCCTTGAACTGCGGAATAGGTTAGCTTTCGCCTATCCGCTTCGCCATAGTAATTCCTTTCCAGTTGGTCAAGAACCCGGATGAAAGTTTCTGTTGGAGGGAGAAGAGAGGGGGGATTCTTCCATCCCAGTGCGTGGAGAAGAGTTTGCGCGCGGGGCAAATGCCCTTGACGGAAGTCCTCCAGGGCAAAGCCGAGCAAGAAGAAGGTCAAGAACGCCAGGATGACGGAGAAGACGGCGTGAAACCTATTGCTGAGTCTCTTGCTGAATTTCATTGGTTACCCCCTTTTGGGGAAGGGGTGCGTTGGGTGGCGGAGGACCGCGAAATGCGGGAGTCCAGGGTATAGAGGGGATCCTTGTTCAGACTATACACTCGCCCCACCGTAAGGGTGTAGGCACTGCCATCGGGCAGAGGAAAGGCGCGGATTTTGAGTCCCAGTCCAAAGGTAGGGCCTCCCTTCACGACGGCAGAAGCGCGTTCTTTCAAAGCGGAGGCAAAGACCTCGGCTTCTCTTGCGGTTCCCTTGTTGACTAAGACCTCCAGTTGCATAGGCGTTTCTCTTCCACGGGCGAGTGAGAGGGTTTTCATAGGAGCCTCGGGTTCCGTTTGGAGCAGGGCATACTCCCCTTCAGGCAGGAGGAGACTGAGGCAGGCTTCCATAGCTTCCCAGGACCCTCCGGGGTTGTTGCGAATGTCCAGGACCACGGGCTTATCCTTCGGGATCTGGGATAAGAGTTTTTGCAAGGAGGTATCCACCCCAGGTGCGAAACACCGCAAGCGTATTTTCCCTTCTTTCCACTCCAGTGGGGGAACTTCCGTCACGCCTGTTGCCACTTCTACCTTCCAGCGCTTCTCTCCTCTGCGCACCTGGAGTTTCAAACGCGCTTCCTGGCTCATAGTAAGGGCGCGCAGGGCTACTTCAAGGGTTTTCATTTGATGGATGCGGAGGCGCGCTTGATCTAACTCGTCCCTGTATTGCTCTTGTGTGATTTCCTTTTTTTGATACCGTTCTCTCAGCGCTTCCCATTCTGCCCGCAATGCGGATAAGGATTCCCAGATGTCCCCCACTCCCTCTATAACATCTCCTGGCTGGAGCCCTGCCTTCTCCGCCGGGCTTCCCTCTATTACGGACACGATAACGAGCTCTGGCTCTCCTTCCTCCCCTGCGGGGGAAGGAATGACCTGCACTTCCGCTCCGATTCCGAGGTATCGCCCCCTTTCGCGTTCCGATTGCATCCGCCACTCCTCTGGGTCAAAATACCGACAGCCTGGGTCTTGCAGGGAACTCACTAAACTCGCTATTGCCTTTCGCGCCAAAGGGGTTTCATCTTCAATGGGTTGGACGAATTCCATTTTCAAGATTCTGCGAACGCTTTCAAAATACTCCCCTGCGGTAAGGATTCCAAACACGGGCACGGTCTCTTCAGCCACATCAGAACGACTCGCCAACCGACTTTCCGACCAGAAGTATTGTCCCGCCTCATATCTCTGTCGCAAGCCCAAACCAAAGCTAAACCCCACTGCGATGGCAGAGAGAAGGGCAGCTATCCAAAAGGGGCTAACGTTTTTGCGGTTATCTTGTTCGCTCACTACATCCTGCCTCTTGTACAAGATTTTCGCCGAGTTCATCCACCTTGCTCAGTCGCCGAAGGTGGCGCTCTTCCAGGCTCGGCTTTTCGTTCAGAAATGTCTTCAGTATTCTCAAGGCGTCTTCAGGTTTTATCAGGCGCGCTCCCAAACAGAGGACGTTGGAATGATTATGCTGGCGAGCAAGGCGTGCCGATTCTTCGCTCCAGCACGGCGCGGCGCGGATGCCTTTGAACCGATTTGCGGTCATCGCCATTCCAATTCCCGTGCCACAAATCAAGATGCCCATCTCGGCTTCCCCCGAGAGCACTCTTCGGCACACTTGAATGGCTGCATCTGGATAATCATAGGCCGTTTCATCGGTTGCCCCCACTTCCGACACAGCATAGCCCTGGTCAAAAAGCCAGCCCGCCAGAAGCCGTCGGAGGGCATAGCCTGCATGGTCAGAACCCAATACAATGGTCATCGGTCAAGTATCTCCTTTGCCTTATCTCTGATGGTTTGGTCTCGGTGCTGTAAAAGGCGTTCCAAAAAAGATTTCGGCAGAGTGATTTTGCCTGAACGCCCTGCTTCCAATAGGGGCGCCAACACCTGGGAATACTCTTCCTTTTCTAAGACGCTAAATCGCCCAAAGTTTGTTTCACCTGGCATTTTCAACAGAGAAGCCACCGCAGAGGCGCGAACATCCGGATTTTTATCCTTGAGAAGTGCCTCCAATTCAGGAATATGATACTGCTGAGGGTCAGAACCCAGGGACTCCGCAATGATTCTCCGAATTTCCGGGTCTGGGTCTCTCAATCCTGCATACCCCCGTGCCCGCACGAGGGGGTCGGTGGCACGCGCAAGGCGAGCATAACTATAGGCGCGCACCACGTTAGAAAAATCGTTCACGCTCGCCCATTCCAGTCGTCTGCGCATAAGGTCGGAATTGGGATCAGCGTTCAAAGTAGCATAGAGCCGAACCACAGGGTCGCCTTCCAGAACGATAAAGAGAGTCTCCGATGGGTTCAGGATACCCAAAGCACGTGCTCCTTCTGCTCGCGTTTGCCATCCCCTTGCGGTGAGCAATAAATGGAGTGCTTGAATATCGGCAGGTTCGCCTTTCCCCCTTCGGGCAAGTGCGGCAGCACACTCCGCCAATCCCTGCTCCTGATAAGCGGAGCGAAATAGGGCGGTGCAGGAGCGGATTGCCTCCCACGCTTCGGGGGTGTCCTGATGTTCCAGGGCGCGCACCAGGTAGACGCTGATCCAGGAATCCAACTCCACGGGGATGCGCTCGGCAAGCACGGGAACTGCAGACGGGTCTTTCACGCGGGTGAAGACCACGGTTGCATTCAAGCGCACAATGGGGTTAGCATCGGTGAGAAGAGAGCGAGCCTTTGCTTTTGCCCCCGCAGGAGAAGACTCCGAAAGCCCGGCACAAGCTCGCGCCCGGTCTTCAGGGTTCGGCGAATCAAAATTGGAGCCTGCGCGGATTTCCTCGTCAGCGTCCTCCCGGGTCGTGTTCTCATTAAGATTTGCTTCACGCGTGATTCGGAAATCATCTATATAATGAGTCGCCCTATCTGGAGTCTGCCATTGATTACTGCTAAACTGTCGGGTATCGCCAAAAGCAATGTCCACCACATAATGAGGTCCCCTGCCTATCGCGGTTTCCAACGCGCTTTTGAGGTCGTAAACCACTCTCTGCCACTTCCCATTGGGGATGAACTTAGCACGGGGCAACTCCACCGACTCACCCCATTGCTCCGCATAGGGTCCCGTGAGGAGGATAGCACAGCGCTTTCCTGTATGAAGGGTCACGACAAGCCCAAGGGTATGGGTGGCTTCCGTTTTGAGGAAGAAATCCAGGTAAGGATAGGCAGAGACGTCGTATCCAAGGTCTCCACCTGCAAACACGGACACCCTACCCCAGCGCATCCCACCTGCATCCTGCACACGAAGCACCTCCCCACGCTCTTCATCCTGCACCTGGGCAACAGTCCAACCCGCATTGTCGGGGCGCGGAGCGTCCCATCCTTCAAGAGAGGTCTCAAAGCGATGATAGATCAAATCAGGGCGCGTGTCACGCAATAAAGTGAGGCTCACTTCCACTTGGGGTCCCGCATAGTTTTCCAATGTTCCCCGAATGCGCACGTCCGCTTCCCCACTCTTGACCTCCGAAGAGACGACGACCTGCAGGGGAAGGACCCTGCGCTCGCCAGGTTGAAGGGAGACTGACTCCGGAAGACCTTTGAGGCTCCATCCCGAAGGCAAAGAGGCTTGCAGATGGAGAGTGACGGGCTGTTGGGAGCTTTGGACGGTCAAGGATAACTGATGTTCCCCGTTAGTGACGCGCCTGGTTCCTTCCGCCTGGAGATTCATCTTCACGGGATCATAAAGGCGGACGACAAAGGGGCGCTCCATTCGCGTGCCGTCCCCAAGAATGCCCACGACCCGCAGGACCTGTGCTCCCACTGCCTCCCTGGGAATATAGATTTCTCCATTTTCCCCAACGTTCAACGCGTGCCCTTCTCTATCCATTACTGAAAAGCGCATCTCGGGAATCTCGGAACGAAAGAGAACTCGGGGATAGGTATCTCTCGTGGAAGAGGTCCTTCCCTCCACCACGATTTTTGCAGGGTGTCCCAGCGCCAGGAGGTTCACTTCCGAATCGGTCGGGTTGTTGAGGCGAGTTTCCACCACCAGCATTAACTTGGCATCCACGCTCACATATCCCAGGACATTGGCAGGAAGCGCTCCCCCCAATCGGTCGGGAAGGTTCTCCAGAACGAAGTCCGCCACATCCCATCGGATAAAAAGGAAGTCACGCTCGCCGATGGTGAGGCGCGCCATTGCCTCGCGTGCAAAATTCAACTGATTGTTGAGGGAAAAGTCCTCCGGGTCTATCTCCCCAAGCAAGGGACTGCTCACACGGACGCCCTCGGGGAGGACGAGAACGTGTGAAGGTCCTGCTATAAGGCGTACATTCTGGGCGCCCATCCGCTTGGCGAGGTCGGCAGGCGTGAGGAAGGGTAATTTCGCCCACGGATCATCCCGTACCTCTTCCCACACATAGGTCCTTCCCTGGTAAGGAAAGGTCTGGCGTATGGCAGAGTCCCAATCCGGCTCTCGTCGGTTTGAAAGTTTCTCCCAAATCTTGGGACGCACGCTAAAGCGCATCAAATCCCTGAGCCAGCAAAACCAACCACTATAGCCCATCATATCGGGCTGATAACCATTTTGCTCTGCGCTGTGCAAGTGGGGAAGCCAGGAGTATTCATATCCCCCATAGCCAAAAATCCCATAAGTGCCTTCCACCTGGTGGTACCACTCGTGGAGCATCGCTTCGGTATGCCCGAGTCTCAAGCCCCCCTCGCGCCCGTTGGAAAGGATCACATAGGCACCAGGGGCGCGATTAATCCTCCCTGCGGTTCCTCCGAAACTGAATGCCCGCGTGGGACCCGGGTGATACATATAAAGGACGCTGTCGTAATCCCCTGTGTTGAACCTCGCTTTCAAGAAGCGCTCCCCTGCATCCCGAGGGTCCAAAGACCAAACGCCGGCGCCCTCATAATAACCCGTAACCGGTTCTTCCTCTATACCAAAAGTGAGTTGCACATCCAGCGCCCCCTCCGTAAAGGCTTCTACCAGCGCTTCAAATCGGGCGAATGTTTCCAAACAAAATTCAAGGTCTTCATCGCTCAAATACATCCGCTGAGGCTCAAGCACTCCGTCCACACGGCGATAAAGCACATCGGTCCGCCGAAAGATGTATGCCTTACACTTCCAAACGTTGGATTCACCCCTTCGGATGCGTTCCTGTGCCCTTTGATATAACCAGCGAAATTCCTCCCATCCCCCCGACCCGTAATACCTCCGACCGATATTCCCGAACTCATTAAGCGCTATTCTCCAATCCCCCCAGGTCAAGTAAGGAGTGGTATCCCTGACAGGGGGAACGGGAGCGGAAACAGGAAACCGAATGGGAACCCTTCGCTCAGGATAATGTCTGCCATCAAAATCGGTCTGCCCGAATGCCGTGATCTCCCCAAGGGTCACCCACTCCTCTCGCCCCCCAGATGGGGGCGGCTCCTGGCAAGCAAGAACATACTCCGCCGGCGAAAAAGCAGGAGAGCAAAGAGGAACCCCATCACCCTCCACCGAACCAAGCACAGGAAGGGAAAACCACCCCAGCCACGCAATTCCAAAAAGCGTCATCACCATAGTCTCGTCTCAAACAACCGAACATCCAAAGGATTTGCGATATGACCATCTCCCCTACTAAACTCCAGTGCGCCCACCGCCCCCAGGGAGTCCAGGTCCTTAGGGAACTCTGCAATCATATCTAACACCACTTGACGCACGCGCTTCGCATTCTCCTCAAACACTTTGAGCACTTCCGCCGCCGTAACGGGTTCCACCTCTCCTTCTAAACCCACGTCATAGTCCGTTATGAGCGAAATGTTCACCACCGCCATTCCCAACTCCCTACAAAGATACGCCTCCGGATATTGCGTCATATTAATCACCTCCCACCCTTGAGAAGAATACCAACGGCTCTCCGCCTTCGTGCTGAAGCGAGGACCCTGAATCACCACCACCGTGCCACGCTCATGGAAAGGAATTTGATGTCTCCGAATCACCTCTCCTGCTATCTTCCGAAGCGTGGGGTCGTATATCTCCGCAGAACTCACGTGAGTAACAATAGGACCATCATAAAATGTGTCCGCTCGCCCGTTCGTGCGATCCACCAGCTGATCACACAAAACAAAATCCCCCGGGCGAACGTGCTTCTGCAAACTCCCCGCCGCACAGGGGCTGATGACCGCCCTCACACCTAATGCCCGAAACGCCCAAACGTTTGCCCGATAGTTAATCTTGTGTGGGGGAATATCGTGGCGACGCCCGTGACGAGGCAAAAAGGCAACCTTTCGCCCAGAAACCTCCGCAAGAAAGATAGTGTCGCTGGGAGGACCATAAGGGGTATCCACCTTAATCTCCTCAACCTTCTCCAGCAAAGAATAAAAACCAGAACCTCCGAACACACCGATCTCTGCTTTCATCATCTCGCTCTCTCCTTCAAAAGGACGCATTCATCTCTCCGCCTGGCGCTCGGAACGAGCACGAACGAACTCCTCATGCATAGTCCGTATGAGCAAAGCCACCCTCGCACCAGCACGCAAAAGAATATCCCCTTTGATGGCTACGATGTTGCCCTTCTTCCCTGCAAGGGTTGCTCGCCAGGCAGGGTCCTGGAAGAAAGGCTCTACGTCATCCGGCACAAAAACCACATCCGGATTGTATTGCAATATCTGCTCCCGAGATACTTGCACGAATTTATCCGAAGAAGGACCCACAGGAACACCCCCTGCCTTGCGCACCACATCCGCCTGGAAAGACTCCGTTCCCGCTACCCACGGCTGAGAAGCATTCATCGCCACCACCACACGCGGAGGAGGAACAATCGCGTCCTGCTTGGCGGTAACTGTCTCTGCCCTCACCTTATCCACTTCCCTGCTCGCCATCGTCTGGGACATCAATAGGTCCCCCAATTCCGTTACTTCCCGAATCCAATCCTCCACCGTCTTTATCGTCACCACGCGTACGGGAATGCGGTGCTCCTTCAGCCTCGCTATGTCTTGAGGATTGGCAACCTGATAATCTATCAACACCAGGTCCGCCTGCAAAGCCACAATCTTCTCTATATTGGGGCGCACATTCGCCACAATGGGAACGTCACGGATCGTCTCCGGAGCATTGCACGCCGCAGTCCTCCCTATCACATTAGGCTCCTGAGCAAGCATGCCCAAAAGTTCCGTGGTGCTGGGGCTTAGGGATACAATCCTCGTGTATATCTTCTCCGGAAAGGCACCCCCCACCGGGTACCTCTCCACACCACATCCAACTCCAAGCAGAGCTACCCAAACCAAATGATGCCAGAAGCGCATTGCTCTAATCATAGCACGCCCCGAAAAGCATAAGAAATGGACTCCCAACCCCTCCCGAACATTCTAACTTTTGTATCACACACACCCACCCTTTTCAGGCAAAGGACGAAAAAACTGGCAAAAAATACGGGGTGCGAAGGGCTAAATACCCCTCCCCAGCAGTTATAATAGGAAAAACTCTTTCCGGGAGATGAGAGATGTCTTTCCTGATTCCTTTGTTGGTGGTAGGAACGGCGAGTGTGCAGGGCACGGTGGTCTTCCCCCCCTCAGATCCGCACGAAACGAATCAAAGCATCGCCCTTGTCCGAGGAGAAGAAATTCATTCCGCAACCATCGGACCCGACGGCCAATTTGCCCTTGTGGGAATTCCCGCAGGTGAATATGGCGTCCAATTGCGAAAGGGAGGGCAAACCCTCATCATAGGCTCCTTCACCCTGGAGGAAGGGGAGAACCGTGTGAAGTTTTTCTTCCCCGCCATTCTTGAAGACGCCCAGAGATTTGCCCGCGCTCAAGAAGCCTATTCGGAAGGTTTGCGCCTGTTACACGCACGAGAATACGCCTTCGCAGAAAATCGCCTCACCGAATCCCTCCAATGGGACACGGGACAACCTGCCACCTGGACCGCCCTCGCCTTATCCCAGGTCGGCAGGCAACGCTGGGAGGACGCCCTGCAATCCGCCCGAATGGCAGTGCACCTCGCACCCCAGGACCCCACCTACCAGAATAACTTAGGAGGGGTGCTCTTCCGAATGGGCAAATATGACGAAGCTCAAAAGCGTTTCCTCATCTCAGCCAATCTCACGCGAATCGGTAAGGGACTGTATTTCGCCAATGCGGGCGCCTCCTGCTGGCGAAGCGGTAAGGAACAAGACGCACTCACCTATTACGAGCAAGCGGTGGCAGACCCCACAATCCTCGCCGACGTATGGTTCTTCTACGGTGCCCTTTGTGAACGCCTGAACCATCCCGACAAAGCCCGACGCGCCTATGCTCAATACCTTTCCCTGGAATCTAACGGCACCTGGGCAACAGAAGCGCGCCGACGACTGCAAAGGATAGGCGGGCAGAACCCTAACTCCTGAACTACGGGCTCACGCGCCAGGTGACTTCGTCCAGGCGTGCCTGCCACGGATAAAACAAAACCATTCCCACGGGACGAAACGATAGCCGAACACGAACCTCAAAAGGAAAAAAGTGCCCCCGGACACACGGGCGAAGGAGCCTTTCCACTTCGGAAAAATAAGGCAACGTCCCTCCTCGCCCCTTAGTCTTCCTCCCCCGACGTCAGGCGACGCATAAGTTCCTCCCGTGAAATCTCCTCTGCTCCGTAAGCCAGGAGTTTGGTTCGGTATTCGGTTGCCAACCCTCCGGTGAAATCCCACTCCCCTTCCCCGGGCAAGAGCCAAACAGGGATTCCGCGTTCCCTCAAGCTCTGGGCAAGTTTCAGATTCAGCAAATTCCCTTGCCCATAAGGGGAAGGCGCCACGATGACCAACTGCGCCTCGGTCGCCATCTGGAGCGCCGTGCGATAATGTTCTTCCTGGAAGGATTGAAAGGGTGGGGCGGTCACGCAAGGGATATTCCATCGCAAGGCGGTTTCAAAATCAGAGTCGGATTGGTGCGTGATTCCGAGTGAAAGGGAATGTCCCCACTGGGCAAGTTCTGCGATGAGGCTAGCTGCGCTTCCCCCCCCTCCGATGAGATGAATCCTCAAGGGCTGGCTCACCCGCTTGGTTCTGGGAACAATTTCGGGATAGAGGACCAGCCTATTCGTCAACGGATCTCGCAGTCGGACAAATCTTGCCCCGAAGACTCGCTCCAGTTCCTGACTATTGAGAACTTCCTCCGTGGGTCCCAGGGCGAGAATTCTCCCCTTATGGAGAAGGCAGGCGGAATCCGCATAGGCAGAGGCGAGGTTCAAGTCGTGGAGGGCGGTGACGATTGCTTTTCCTTCGCTTGCCCTATCTTTTATGAGAGAGAGGGTGGCGATTTGATAGCCCACATCCAGATGGGCGGTAGGCTCGTCCAGGAGGAGGATGGGTGTTTCCTGGGCGAGGGCGCGTGCCAGAAGAACTCTTTGGCGTTCGCCACCGCTGAGTTCCGTAATCCGGCGTTCCGCTAAATCAGCACAGCGGGCTAAAGAAAGCGCTTGCTCTACTGCCTGGCGGTCTCGGGCGGTGGCGGGCGTTCCTGCCCAGGGAAACCTTGCCATCTCCACCACCTCACGAACACTAAACGCAAAGATGATGTCTTCAAATTGAGGCACAACCGCAATGTTTTGGGCAGATTCCTTAGGTGAGCACTGATAGAGATCTCTGGTACCCAACCACACCTTGCCCTGCGAGGGGGGCAAGGTTCGGGAGAGCAGACGGATCAAGGTCGTTTTCCCGCTTCCATTAGGACCCAAGAGGGCGAGCACTTGCCCCGGCGGGACAGGGAGGGTGACATCGGAAAGAACGATTTGCCCGCCGTAGCCAGCCCAAACGCCTTCTGCCCGGAGACATACTTCAGCCATCGCGATTTCCGCAGAGAGCGCCAACTCCACCTTCAAGAGTACACCATCCTGGAAAGTGAAAAGGGGCTCCCCCACCAGGGACCTTCCCAAAGCCCTCTTCTCCGCGGTACACTTGTATTCCTATGGGAGAATATCGCCTCCTTCTGAAGCACTCCGGAGACCCCGAATATCGCCATTTGAAAGGATACGAGCGGGCAGGCGGGTATGAAGGGCTCAAAAGGGCGGTGAAAATGGACCGCCAGGCAGTTATTGAAGAAGTTAAAAAGAGTGGCTTGCGGGGAAGGGGTGGCGCAGGCTTCCCCACCGGCATCAAGTGGGATGGGGTCCCCAAAACCAAAACCCAGCCTCACTACGTGCTCTGCAATGCGGATGAAGGGGAGCCAGGGACCTTTAAAGATAAGGAATTGATGGAAAACACCCCTCACCAGGTTATAGAAGGAATCATCATCGGGGGATACGCCACCCAGGCGGACGTGGGCTATATCTATTTACGGGCGGAGTTTATGGATTCGGCGAAGGCGCTTCGCCGAGCCATAGACGAGGCGTATGAAGCGGGGTATCTGGGCAAAAACATCCTGGGGACGGGCTGGGATTTTGAGCTTTACCTTCACCTTGGAGCGGGGTCTTATGAATGTGGGGAGGAGAGCGCTATGATGCACAGCCTGATGGGGGAGCGCGGGATGCCAGGACTTAAGTTCCCCCATGCGCCCTTTCCGACCATAGCGGGCTTGTGGAACAAACCCACCTTAATTAATAATGTAGAGACGTTCTGTGCGGTCACCCACATTCTTCGGGAAGGAGGGGAGTGGTATGCGACCCTTGGCGCCAGCACCAAAAACAGCCGGGGAACCAAAATCTTCAGCGTTTCCGGGCACGTGCAGAAGCCAGGCAACTATGAAGTGGAATTCGGGACACCCTTGATGGAACTCCTGGACCTTGCGGGGGGAATGAAGGGTGGGAAACTCAAGGCGTGCGTGCCTGGCGGTTCTTCTGTCCCTATCATCACCGCGGAGCAATGCGAAAAAGCCATTCTCGGCTATGAAGAGTTAGCAGAACTGGGGACGATGGTAGGCTCTGGGGGGTGTATTTTCCTCAATGAGCACACCTGCATCGTGACATTCATCTGGAGGACCACGCTGTTTTACGCCCGCGAGTCTTGTGGGAAGTGCACCCCTTGCCGGGAGGGAACGGATTGGCTGGTTCAAATCTTAGAGCGAATTCGTCAAGGCGGAGGGCGAGAGGAGGATATACCTCTCTTGAAAGACCTTTGCGCTCAGATTGATGGCAGAACCCTGTGTGCCCTTGGGGATGCGGCGGCTTGGCCCATAATGGGTGCTCTCAAAGCGTTTCCCGACGAGTTTGAGCACTACATCCGCCATAAGCGGAGCAAGGTTCAAACCGAGGAGGCTTTGCAGATGATGCCCGAGGGCGTGCCTCTATTCGCGTGATGAAGAGAAATCTTTTCTGTCCCCGAGCAGGCGGGAACACCTCCCCGAGCGAAAGCTCTCTGACGAAACTCCTATGAAAGATGAGCTGAAAGAACTCTGGCGCTATCGGGAACTCCTCTGGACCTTTGTTATCAGGGAGTTGAGGATTCGGTACAAGAATTCTGTGCTGGGTTTTTTCTGGTCTTTGCTTAATCCTTTAGCCATCGTCCTCGTGATGACTGTGGTTTTCAAATTCGTAATGGGGCAAAAGGTGCCAAATTACAGCGCCTACATCCTGTCCGCTTATCTTCCCTTTATGTTTTTTCAGCTTTCCTTGATGGATGCCTCTCAGAGCATCCTTCTGCACCTGGAGCTCTTGAAGAAAATCTATTTCCCCCGCGAAATCCTGCCCATCGGTGCAGTCTTTGCTAACTTCATTCATTTCTCTCTCGCTATGGGAGTGTTCTTCATCTATCTTTTGATTGTCTGGCTTCTCAACCCTGGGGACCCACCTTTCCGCATCACCGCTCTCTTTCTTCCCGGGCTGATGCTCGTCCAACTGTGTCTCACCCTGGGGCTCGCCCTTTTCGTTTCGGCTCTCAATACCTTTTACGAAGACGTGAAATACATCCTCAGTGTCGGGCTTTATCTTCTTTTCTTCTTGTGCCCTGTTGTCTACTTCAGTGAGCAAGTTCTCCACGCATCCGCGGTTCCCGAAGACGCACGCTCGGTGGTCTATACGCTTTATCACCTTAACCCCATCGCTATGCTGATGACGGCGTATCGGAAAATCCTTTTGGATCCCCAACCTATTCCCTCCTTCGGGGGGAGCGAGCCACGGCAATTGCCCAATCTGCCTCTGGACGGATGGCTCCTTTTAGTCTGCATTCTCCTGAGCTTCGGTTGCCTGCTCTGGGGCTACGCTTTCTTCAATGGCAAAAAGTGGAAATTCGTAGAAAGACCCTGATGGAAGAAAGAAGAACTGCTCTCCGCGTGCAAGACCTCACCAAAGAGTTTGAACTTCGTCATTCGGGTTATGCTTCTTTGAAGGGAATGCTCCTTCACCGGAGGAAAGTGCGATCGGAACGAGTGCACGCTCTAAAAGGCTTGACCTTCAGCGTGCATTTCGGCGAATGCGTAGGAGTGGTGGGGAAAAACGGAGCAGGAAAAAGCACCCTTCTGGGAATCCTGGCACGGATTTACAAGCCCACTTCCGGAAGGGCTGAAGTTTATGGGCGAGTCGCCCCCCTTCTGCAACTCGGAGCAGGCTTCCACCCCGACCTCACGGGATTTGAAAACGTGATCTTCAATGGCGTGGTGCTCGGACTGACCCGAAAGCAAGTCTTAGAACGAATGGATGCCATCGTGGAGTTCAGTGAATTGAGAGATTTTATGGATGCACCCGTGCGCACCTACTCCAGCGGAATGATCCTCCGCCTCGGTTTCAGTGTGGCTCTGCACTCCGATGCGGAGATCCTCCTGGTGGATGAAGCCCTTGCCGTAGGAGATTTAGCCTTTCAACACAAGTGCTATGAAAAAATCTCAGAATTCCAGCAAAAGGGAGGAGCCATCCTCTTTGTTTCTCACGATATGAAGGCAGTGCGCCAATCCGCAACAAGAGTTATCTGGCTTAGCGAGGGGAAAGTGGTGAAAGATGGCTCCCCGGACGAAGTAGTCTCTGCCTATGAGGCATCCACCCAAAAGGAAGGAGTACCCTGAGGAGCAATTATCCTGACTTTCTCATTGCCCGCATCCATCGGGCGGTGGAGGAGGAGGACTGCCCGCGGGGAACAAAGTGAAGGTGTCGGTGATAGTGCTCAACACATTAGGCTGAAGGGGCATAGGCGACGCTACAAACAAAGCATGGCAATTGGGAATCCCGTTCCCCGCCTGCCGATATTTATTCCGATACCGCCACTGGAGCAGAAAACCTGTCATACTGCTCTCCAGAAAATTAATTCGGTCCGTGGTGGTGGGAACCAGGGCAGTAAAGCGTCCATCCGAAAGTACGGTCGCCCTCCCCACCTCCTGATTAGAACTGTTAAAGAGCAAAACGATCACCCCCGTGGCTGGGGACCCCGTTTCCGAACGGACGGTGCCCCGAAGCCTCGCCATTCCCAACGGGCGCACCACGATGTCCAGGGGCACAATAAAGTTGCCCTGATAGAACGCCACTACCCTCCCACTGCCCCCACTGCCCGGAGTAAGCTCCCCCGACACGGGGTCAAGCGTGCCAGGATCACCAACACGGTTGGTTAGTGCCCAGCCTTCTGCGGTAAGGACAAACCGTCGGTTGGAAGCATCATATCCTGCCAGGACGAACCGGACCCGCTGACCCGCCTCAATGTTCAGGGGGTCTCGGTTGGGGAACTCCACTCGGAAGAAAATGAGTTGCCCCGGGTCTCCTCCCAAGCCCCCACCGCCTGAGCAACCCGAGAGAAGACCGAGCAAGCCCCCAATGACAAGGACCAAAACCACAGTGTCACGCCTCATAGTTTTCTTCGCTCCGGAGTTATGGGTACCTTCAGGACGCTTTTTAAACGCTCAACCTGAGTGTAAGTTATCCTACCTTCATAAGGTAAACTTTGGAAAGACGAGAGGTATCCAGGAATACCTAAAACAATAAAAATGAGCCAAATGTACCCAACCCGAGGAGACCATCGTGCCTGAAGACGAAGTGAGCATTGCCAGCGTTCCCGTTGCGGAGGAGATGACCCGCTCCTATGTCAATTACGCCCTGAGCGTCATCATCTCCCGCGCCCTCCCTCATGTCTGGGACGGACTGAAGCCCGTTCAGCGTCGCCTCCTCTACGTGATGTGGGAGAACCATTACACCCCTGACCATCGGCACGTGAAGTGCGCCAAGATATGCGGAGATTGCACGGCTAATTATCACCCTCACGGGCAAGAGGTCGTATATCCCACTCTGGTGCGAATGGGGCAGGACTTCACGATGCGATACCCCCTGGTGGATGCGCAGGGGAACTTTGGCAGTATTGATGGCGACCCCCCTGCGGCAATGCGATACACCGAAGCGCGCCTCAGCCCCATCGCAGTGGAGATGCTCCAGGACATTGACCAGGAAACCGTAGACTGGACGCCCAACTATTCGCAGGATCGCAACGAGCCGCTTTACCTCCCCGGAAAGTTCCCCAATCTTCTCTGCAATGGCGCCACGGGAATCGCCGTGGGAATGGCAACTAATATCCCGCCTCACAACCTTCGCGAAGTGGTGGACGCCATCCTCCTGCGCCTGGACAAACCCCAATGCACCGTCTCTGAATTAATGAAGGTGCTCCCGGGTCCAGACTTTCCAACCTATGGGATGATACTGGGAACAAAGGAGATCAAAAACATGTACGAAACGGGGCGAGGGCGCCTGACCGTACAAGGAAAAACTGCCATTGAGCAAACCGAGGGCGGGCGAAGCCTCATTGTCATTACCGAAATCCCTTATCAGATCAACAAAGCGAGTCTCATCCAACAAGTAGCGGACATCATACGAAACAAGAAGTTTGACGCTATTGCCAACATAGAGGATTACAGTGATCGCCACGGCATTCGCATAGAAATTACCATCAAGCGCGACGGTAATCCCAACAAAGCCCTCAACTATTTGCTCAAACACACCTCCTTAAGGACCACGTTCGGCGCCATTATGCTAAGCCTCATTGATGGCGTGCCTCGCGTGGCGCCCCTGCCCACACTGCTGGACGAATACATCGCTCACCGACGGCGCGTCATCACCCGTAAAACACGGTTTGAACTCAACCGACTTCTGGAAGACGCGCACATCCTGGAAGGTTATCAAATTGCACGCGCGAACTTAGACCAGGTCATCAAAGTCATCCGCGGCTCCGAGGACCGAGAAGAGGCTCGCCGACAACTCACCAAGCGCTTCGGAATGACGCCCTTCCAGGCAAACGTCATCCTCAATATGCCCCTGTATCGGCTCACCAAATTAGAACAACAAAAATTAGAAGACGACTACAAAAGAACCCTGCGGAACATCGCAAGCCTGATAGACGTCCTGGCAACCCCCAAGCGCGTAGACGACATCCTCCGACAAGAAGTTCTGGACCTGAAAAAGAAATACGGAGATGAACGACGAACAAAGATCGTCCCACGCGAAGCGGAAGAGATGAGTGAAGAAGACCTCATCCCGGATGAAGAAGCCATTGTGACGATTAGCCGGGATGGATATATCAAGCGAGTGAGCATAGACGCCTATAGAAGCCAGCATCGGGGAGGAAGGGGAGTCGTCGGCACTACCGTTCGCGAAATGGACGAAGTTGCCAATCTCTTTCAAGTAACCACTCATCAAGTCATTCTTTTCTTCACAGACCGGGGGCGCGTTTTTCGCCTCAAAGCCTATGAAATTCCAGAATCGGGGCGATATTCTCGCGGAACCCCTGTTATCAACTACATCCAGATTGACCCCGAGGAACGCGTAACTGCAACCATCTCCGTGAGGGATATGACCGCCGATGGCTACTTCGTTATGGTCACCAAACGGGGTGAAGTCAAGCGTACCCCCATCGCATCCTTCCAGAACATTCGCGCCAACGGGTTACGAGCCTTTGACCTGGAAGAAGGCGACGAACTCAAATGGGTCCTGAGAACTACCGGCAAACAAGACTTGCTTCTCATCACCCGTGAGGGAATGAGCATTCGCTTCAATGAAGTGCAACTGACCGAACGAAGCCGTACCGCAGGAGGAGTGAGAGGAATTACACTCAAAAAAGGGGACGAAGTCATCAGCGCTATGGTGGTAGACGACCCGAAACGAAGTGTCCTGGTGGTTGGAGAGCGCGGACTGGGCAAACGGACGCCCCTGCGCGAATACCGAAAGCAAAACCGTGGCGGAAAGGGCATCAAAACTATGGAGATCACCCCAAAAACGGGCAAGGTCGTGGGAGCCAAAATCGTGGACGACGAAGACCGAATCGTGCTTATGACCACGAAGGGGCAAGCCATCCGCTTGCCTGTGAAAGAAGTTCGCCTGGTGGGAAGAATCGCCCAAGGGGTGAAACTCATCAACCTCGCTCCGGATGACCGAGTGGCTACCATCGCCCGAATTGTCCGCAAAAGCGACCGAGGGGAAGCAGAAGACGAACGAGGCAACTAACAACCTATGAGCTTGAGCGGGAAAAGGCAGGACGCGCCCGCAAGTAAGCAATGAGAATGGCAATATCAGTGGGGCGAACTCCCGGCACCCGAGAGGCTTGGCCAATCGTCTCCGGGCGCACGCGCTCCAACTTCTCTCTCGTCTCATAACTCAATCCCCGAACCTCACGATAGTCAAAATCCCGGGGGATGCGCAGGTTCTCCATTCGCCGTTGTTGCTCCAGCTGAGCCTCCTGCCTCTTCAAAAAGCCCTCATATTTCGCCTGGATCTCCACCTGCTCCCTTGCCTCTCGCAACAAGCGGGGAGACGCTCCATTCATCGCGGGCACCTCCCAACCCAAGCCCTCCGCCAAAGAAACCACATCGCCAAAGCGAACGTGAGGCCTTTTCAAAATGTCCCAACCCGTCGTCTTCGTCTTGACCGGCGCGTGCCCCATAGACGTCAAATACTCGTTATCCCTGACATGAAAAGCAAAGGACTGCAACCACACCCGCTTCCCCTCTATCAGACGCTTCTTCTCTTGAAAGCGAAGCCATCTCTCTTCATCCACCAAACCAATCTCACGCCCAAGGGGAGTGAGTCGAAAATCCGCATTGTCGTGCCGAAGGTGGAGACGATACTCACTTCTCCCCGTCAGCATCCGGTAAGGGTCATCCACCCCTTTGGTCACCAAATCATCAATCAAAACGCCGATGTACGCCTGGTCCCTTGATAAAATAACTTCAGGTTCACCCCGAACTTTCCTGACCGCATTGATCCCTGCGATGATTCCCTGGGCAGCCGCCTCCTCATAACCGCTGGTGCCGTTGACCTGCCCCGCCAGGAAAAGTCCCTCACACAATTTGCTCTCCAGTGTCGGGCGCAACTGGGTCGGGTCTGCCATATCATATTCCACCGCATATCCCGGGCGAAGCATCTCCACTTCCTCCAATCCAGGAAGTGTCCGCAAAAATGCTAATTGCACCTCGGCAGGCAAACTCGTGCTCATCCCCTGCACGTATACCGACTCGCCGTCCCACTCTTCTATCTCCAAAAAAACGGGATGAGAGGTTTTATCAGGAAAGCGAACAATCTTATCCTCTATGCTCGGGCAATAGCGAGGACCAATGCCCTCTATTCGCTTCCCATATACTGCGCTCAAGTGGATGTTCTCCCGAATAATGCGATGGGTGCGCTCGTTGGTGTGGGTTTCCATACAATCATACATCTCCTTAAGGGGCGTCACGGAGTCGTGCTTAAAACTGAAAGGAGGCGCATCAGGTTCACACGGCTGAAGGCGAACCCTCTCCCGGTTGATGCTGGACAGGCGAACCCGGGGAGTCGTTCCCGTCTTAAACCGACGCACCCGAATCCCCAAACTCTTGAGAAAACCGCTCAGCCCCTCCACCGAAGGGTCTCCATACCGCGCCGCTCTCATCTTCCGCATCCCCTCGTGACACACCCCGTTCAAAAAGGTGCCCGTCGTGAGAACTATCGCTCCCGCAGAAATCTCTTCTCCCGTCGTCAAGCGCACCCCAACCACATGACCGCCATCCGTCAAAACCGTGTCCACTTTCGCTTCCCTCAACTCCAGAAGAGGCTGGGATTCCAGAGCCTGGCGCATCAATCGGGGATAAAGGGATTTGCAAGCGTGGGCTCGCAGGGTCTGGACTGCGGGACCTTTGCCTGTTCCCACCATACGAATATGAGTGAGGGCATAATCCGTCGTCACGCCCATCTGCCCCCCGAGGGCATCCACCTCCCGCGCCAGATGACCCTTGGCAGGTCCCCCTATGGAGCAATTACAAGGCATATGCCCCACCCGCTCCTTGTTCAAAGTTATACAAAGGGTGCGGGCGCCCATCCGCGCACACGCAAGGGCGGACTCAATGCCTGCGTGCCCCGCCCCCACGACGATAACCTGATAGTCAGACATCAAAGCAATGATACCCCAGACCCCAGCCTTCCTTGGAATCCCTCTAACATTCCAACCTCCTGAAAATGCCGAAAGCCTATCTCGGTAAAATCAAATGAAGAGATGGATTATCAACGCACGCCTATCCGCCAGATCTTGAACCTCACCCCGCCCGTCTCGCTTTCTGTATACGGATGGGTCAAAACCCGGCGAGACAGCAAAGGAGTGCATTTTGTCCAGGTGAACGACGGGAGTAGCCCCCGAGACCTTCAGGTGGTGATTGAAGAGGGCCTTATCCCAGCGGAGACCTTGAAGAAAATCACCACAGGCACCGCGGTGCGCTTTGATGGCGAACTTGTAGAGTCGCCCGCCCCAGGGCAACCCGTGGAACTGAAAGCGAGCGGAGTAGAAATCTACGGCGAGTGCGACCCTGCAGAATATCCCATCCAGAAGAAACGCGCCTCCCTGGAGTTCTTGCGAGAAGTTGCCCATCTCCGCGTCCGGACCAACACCTTCGGAGCGGTCTTCCGTGTCCGCAGTAAAATCTCCTGGGCTATCCATAAATTTTTCCAGGATAGACACTTTCTTTACGTCCACACCCCTATCATTACTTCCAGCGACTGTGAGGGAGCGGGGCGCCTTTTCCAGGTCACCACTCTGGATATTAAGAACCTTCCCTTCAAAGATGGCGAGGTGGATTATTCCGAAGATTTCTTTGGAAAGCCAACCTTTCTCACCGTATCCGGGCAGTTAGAAGCAGAAGCCTTTGCCCTCGGCTTCACGAACTGCTACACGTTTGGACCCACCTTTCGTGCGGAGAACAGCAACACTCCCCGCCACCTTGCAGAATTCTGGATGATTGAGCCTGAAATGGCATTTTGCGATATTGAGGGCAATATGAACCTCGCGGAGGAGTTTCTGAGGTTCCTCATCCAGTTTGCGCTGGAAGAATGCAAGGACGACCTGGAGTTTTTCCAGAAATGGTTTGAGCCTGAACTCATCAAATCTCTGGAGACGGTGGCGAACACAAAATTTGAACGAATGACCTACACCGAAGCCATCCAGTTGCTAAAAGAAAGCGAAGAAGACTTTGAATTTCCCGTCTACTGGGGAGCAGATTTGCAATCGGAACACGAAAAATACCTCACGGAAAAGAAGGTTCAAAAACCCCTTATCCTCACGGATTATCCCAAGGAGATCAAAGCCTTTTATATGCGCCTGAACGACGACGAGCGTACGGTGCGCGCGATGGACGTTCTGGTGCCACGCATCGGCGAAATCATCGGCGGGTCTCAGCGTGAAGAACGCTATGAGGTCCTTCTGAGGCGGATCCGGGAAGCAGGACTCAAAGAAGAAGACTACCAGTGGTACCTCCAGCTCCGAAAGTTCGGAAGTGCCCCCCATGCAGGCTTCGGGCTTGGACTGGAAAGGATGATGATGTACCTCACGGGGATGAAGAACATCCGTGACGTCATCCCCTTTTTCCGTGTGCCTGGTAGTGCCGAGTTTTAGCCCAGCATTCTAAAACGGAAATCCCTCGCAAAGGTGCAGTCTCCCTCACGGAAGCATTCTCTCCTCCCCTCCCCCGAGGGCACCAATAGGTTTATGCCACCATCCGTTCCTGCCTCCCCGAATTGTTTCCAGTTTTTTCCAGAATGTGCATTTAACACTGGGTTCTTTCTCGCATCCAAAAGGAAAATCCTTCACGAGTGACGAAAGCCTGGACTCATCACCGACCCAATTGTGGGAGAGGCTTCAGTTTGCTGGATCTCCTCTTTGGGATGTTCATCCTTGCCATTGGAAGCCTCTCCCTTGCTGCCCTGCTCCCCGTACTTTCACGGAGCGGGCACCTTTCCCATTCAGGCTCTCAAGCCGTTCAAATTGCCAGCCGGCAAATTGAACAACTGCGCATTGCCAAATACGAAAATCTCGTCCCTGAAACTCTCTTGCAATTGGGGCTGGTGGAAACTCTCCAGATAGACCCGGAAACGGGCGAAGCGGTGATGCGCTTCTCCCGAATTCCTGGAGACGATGGAACCCAGTTCACCGTTTCCAACCTTCTGCGGGAAGGCATAGGAGAAGTGCGCCTGAGGGAACCAGCGCCCAACGTTCGCGAAGTGAAGGTTACAGTTCGGTGGCGCAGTGAGAGCGGGAGACCCCAGGAAATCAACCTCACCACCCTTGCAGGGAGGTTTTAAATGAAGAGACAAGGATTTACATTAATAGAACTTCTCGTAGGAGGAGCCATCACCGGCATTGTGCTATTGGGCATCTTCGGACTTTTTGCCCAGGGACTCCGAAGCCTTCGCCGAACGGACGTTCAAATGGATATGGCGGAACAAAGCTCCCTTGCCATCCGAAAGGTCACCGAAACGCTCCGCTCCGCTGCCGTCTACTCCCTATCTCAGGACGGGCGAACTCTCACTTTCCAACTTCCTCTCACCAACCCCAACCCCGATCCCGTAACGGGGGAATATGAATATAGTTATCCCATACAGGGAGACGGAGTGAACCACATCCTTTATGTGGAAAATGGAAAACTCTACTATCAGGTGGGAAACAACGACCCGGAAGTGCTGGTCACCGGCATCTCTCTAACGGACCCTGACCCCTCCTCACCTTATCACACGACGCCTTACCCCGTATTTAGCGCCACCAACATAGGGTCCCAGCGCGGAATCCGAATTACTCTCATCACCAAAAGAATCACACGAACCAACGAGATCTATAACCGAATGTCCTGCATCGTACACCTGAGGAATGTAAAATGAAGAGGTTTATCACTGCCAAAATCGCTCGCGCAAAAAACCACACCCCGAAAAGACCAAAACAGGGGTTTGCCAGCATCATCGTTCTCTTTGTGCTTTTTGTCCTCCTGTGGGCTGGCATCACCGTGGCTTCCTTAGGAAGCACCAACCTGCTTCGTGCCCCACGGGAACTGCGAGCTGCGCAGGCTTTTCAAACAGCCACCGCCGCTTCCGACTATGTGGTCCAGAAACTCCTGGAACGCATCAACGCTCAGGGGCAACTCCAGAGCGACTTCGTCGTTACTCTGGATGAAATTCCCGGCGATTTCCCGGAGGGCACAACGGGTTTTGTCCAGGTCAACGTTCTCCCGGGAGGCGATTCCGCCTGGGTAACCTCTAACGCCTACGTGGGGGACATCGGACGGAGCGTCCGCGTGCTGGTGAATATCAAGGATGTGGGGATATGGGCAAATGCCATTTTCGCCGGCGCAGGGGCGAGCGGGCGCGCCATCAATGGAAACGTGGACATTCGGGGCTCCGTCCACCTCCTGGGAGATGGAGAAGCCTATAGCGACCTCAACGGAAATGGCCAACGCGACCCCGCTGAACCTTTCCAGGACCTGAATGATAACGGACAATGGGACCCCGGCGAACCCTTCACCGACCTGAACAGGGACTTCGTCTGGAACCCCGCAGAGCCATATAACGACGCCAACCGAAACGGCATCTACGACCCGCCCGTAACACAAACGGACTTCAACAGCAGTTTCTCAGGAAACGCTTACATCGGCAATAACTATGAAGGCATCCCTTCGGAACTCTCAGCCCTCATACCCCCCATCCCAATGAAGAATGGACTCTACACCCTGGGAACGGAAGTGCGAGTCAAGCACGGGAGAATTGGCTTGAGCGGAACCGCCACTGTGGGACTCCCCAACAACGTCGGAATGAGCAAAGGGCGCGTGGACGGAACATACGTCAATGATGGATGGGCTGGAAATCAGGGAGCCAACAACGTCTTCTCCGATAACGGAACCAATCAACAATATGATCTCGGAAATATGGTCCGCTTCCCCCTCATCACCGGCATCGGGGCAGAGCCTTATAACTACCAGGGCACCATCTATCCCACCTTCAAAGACTACCTGGATGCCAACAGTCTCACCGTGCCCCTCTCCCAGATCAATAACTCCGTGCCCGCATTCATCTATGGACCCGACTCCAAAGGCAATTCCATCCAGTGGACTCCAGGAAGCGGGAGCAATCCGGGAGTCCTGCGCGTCACCGGCATCATCAAAATTCCCAATGACATCACCTTGGGGCTTAAAACCAGTCCCATCCGCTATCTGGGCCGGGGAACACTCTATAGCACCGGATCCATCAACATCCGGGGGAACCTCCTGCCCGCACTGGGGCAAACCTTCCCCACCATCTCTGCTCTCGGCTTCGTGGCGATCAACGACATCAACCTTGCCACAGGCAACGGCGACGCCCAACTCAAGATGATCGGCGCCTTCTATGCTCAGGGCACCATACGCAGTGCCAAGCAAAACCAGATCGCGGGCACCTTTGTGGCAACCTATTACGATATGGGCACGAACGTCCCTAATATCTACCAGGTTCCTGCATTGAAAAATAACTTGCCCCCAGGTATGCCCGGCGGAGACCCCATTTTCGTGATCAAACGACAAACCTGGCGGGAGCGCTCCGCCACGCACGGGTCCTAAGGCGCGGTAGGAAAATCCTCCGACCCCTCCCCGAGGCAATAAATCACACCGTTGTGATTTCCGATCAAAATCTGTCCACCCGCTACGCAAGGAGTGGAAAGAAAATATCCCCCTGCATAAAACCGCCACCGCAGGGTGCCCTCTTCTGCATCCAGGCAATACACATACCCATCCGCCCCACCAAAAACCACGCATCCATCCGCCACCACCGCACTGCTCCAGATCCTTGCCCCCGTCTTATAGCGCCATATCTCCCTCCCCGAATCCCCAGTCAAACATCGCATATAACCATCCGCACACCCAATATAGACCCTTCCCTCAGCCACCGCAGGAGTTGCCCATATTCCCTTTCCCCACTTCACGCTCCACAGAAGAGCCCCCGTCTCTGCATCCAAACAAAAGAAGCGCCCTGATTCACATCCAACATAAATTCGCCCCTCGTAATACACAGGTGATGAATCAGTATCGTCGCCTGTCCGATACTTCCAAATAAGTTCCCCCGTCTCTTTATTCACACAATAAAGCCATCCCCGCGAGGAACCAACATACACCCTCTCACCCACCACGCAAGGAGAGCCTTCACAACTCCCTTCCGTGGGAAAAGCCCAAATGAGGCTACCCTCTTCCGTAGAAAAACAATAAATATGCCCATCTTCTCCCCCCATATAAATCCTGTCTTCCATCACACAAGGAGAAGAATCCATATCGTTCCCCGTGCCCCTTTTCCAGATGAGTTTTCCCGTATGCTTGTCCAGACAATACAGGTGGTTATCCCGCGACCCTACATAAAGGCGATCCCCCGCAAGGGTAACCGAGCCCTTAATGCTATGCCCTGTTTTGAACTTCCAAATTAAATCCCCCGTCCGCGCATCCAGGCAATAAATATGACTGTCAAGGGAGCCTACATAATAACGGTCCCCTTCCCTCGCGGGCTGTCCCGTCCAACCTGTTCCCGCCCAATAGGTTCCCGGGGGAACACCTCTGTGCTCCGACGTTCCCTCCAGAATGCCACCCGTCTTAAAACTCCAGAGAAGTCGAGGCTTGCGAGGAACCTTCCCCACCCCTGATAACGAACGCTCTGCATTCCCACGAAACATCAAAAAAACCTTTTCGGGGTCGGCTAATCCCCCCATTCCCTCCCACACCAGCCCCGAAGACCTCCTCTCGTAATAAACGTCCCCCAACCCCCCCGCCAAGACCAAAAAGAAAACCGCCCCACGCATTATAGGACCTGCCATAGGACGCTATCCCACAAACGACTTATCCTACCAAATCCTTTGCGAGCAAGCCTCCACACCCTATAGAAACCCCCTTAGAGCAAGTCCGAAGAACGCCCCCCACCCATCCCAAGGACATCCAGCACCTTCAAACCAGCCACTTTGTCCACATCTTGATTCCCCAAAGGGCAAGCGGGACTGAGCACGCATCCCGGGCATCCCCTGTCGCAAGCACACCCCTCCAACCTTTCACGAACACGGGAAAGCCACTCCTCGGCACGGAGAAAAAGTTCTTCCGAAAGACCCGTCCCCCCTGCTGTGGCATCAAAAACATAAATCGCAGAAAAGCCCTCTTCCCCCATCATCGGATAATAGGCGCTTCCAAGGTCTCCCCGGTCACACTCCGCTATCAACGGTGCCAGGGCAAGGCACGCATGCTCCAGGGAATGCACTCCACCAAGCCAGAAGGACAACCCTGCCAGATCAGGACAAGGTGGCAACTGCAGACAAACCCCCACCGTCTCTATGCTCCTCGCGGGCAGGTCCAGCGGTTCATAGGAAAGCACTTCCTCACCCACCAGAGCTACCCGACGAAAACCCACCACCTGAGTCGTTACACGCAAAGCCAGATGCCGAACCAAACACCGCCCCATCTCCCGCATCTGTATCTCCGCGAGAGGCTCCACTGTGGTTTCCACCACGGAGCGCGTGTAGTAATCACCCCATATAGGCTCTACGGAAATAAGTCTCTGAGGAATGTCTAAATGCCTGACAATATAAGTTTCTCCACGGTGCAGATAAATAGCCCCCTCGTGAGCCCATTGAAAAGCGCGCCATCCCTCCATAGACCCCAAAACGCTCCCCTCCGCAACGATGAGATAGGTCTCATCCGCCCCCCGCAGGTCCACCTGGGAAGCAGGACTCTGCAAAGCAGGGAAAAACCACAAACCCGCTCGTCTCTGAAGCCCCCCACCGAAGCCCACCCCCTGCTCCATCTCCTCCAGAAGGCACAAGGCGTTCTCAGGAAAATCCTCCAACTCGTGAGGTGCCATTGGCTTTTCGTGAACAGCACATGCAAGATGCGCCTGCAGGATATAAGGGTTGGAAGGACGAATGATAGCGCGATGAGACTTCTCCCCCAAAACCACTTCGGGATGGGTCGCCACGTATTGCTCCAGAGGGTCCTCCCCTGCGATCATAATTGCCAGCCCGGCTCCTTCTGCTCGCCCCGCACGCCCCGCCTGCTGGTGAAAACTGGTCACGGTTCCAGGATAACCATTGAGGACAACCGCGTCCAGATGCCCCACATCCACGCCTAACTCCATCGCATTGGTGGCGCTTACCGCTAATAATTCCCCCGTAAAAAGCCGACGCTCAATATCCCTTCTCTGCTCCGGTGTATATCCTGCACGGTAACTTTCTATCTTCTCCTGCAAAGTAGTCTGCCCTTCATCCTCCAGTTGACGGCGCACATAGGTGAGCACCAGTTCCGCACCGATGCGCGTCCGGGAAAAGACAAGGAGGCGCACCCCCAACCGCATCAAAAAAGCGGTCACCATCGCGGTCTCTACTAAAGGACTCCGACGATTCACCCCATCCACCTGAGGAGGATTCCACATCACGACCCATCTTTCTCCTCGCGGGGCACCATCCTCCGCCACCACCTCCGCCTCCCTTCCCGTGAGGGCGTAAAAATGCTCGCCAGGATTCTGAAGGGTGGCACTACAAGCAATGATTTGAGGACGAGAACCCAACCACTCACAAAGCCTCAATAAGCGCCTCAAAACCAGCGCCACATGAGAACCAAACACCCCGGTGTAACTATGCAGTTCATCAAGAACAACAAACCGCAAATTCTTCAAAAAGCGAGCCCACAGGGGATGATTGGGAAGAATGCCCACGTGAAGCATATCGGGATTGGTCAACACGATGTGGGCATTCTTGCGAATAGCTCCTCGCTCGCGCTTCGGGGTGTCGCCATCATAAGTGGCAAATCGGATGCCCGGAGGAGCCATCTGGCGGAGCTTGTCCAGTTGATTCTGGGCTAACGCCTTGGTGGGAAAAAGATAAAGGGCGCGCCCCGCAGGCTCTCCAACAAGACAATGAAGGACGGGAAGGTTGTAGCACAGCGTTTTCCCGCTCCCCGTTCCCGTCGTCACCACCACATCTTTTCCCTCCCCTACCTTGTGAAACGCCTCCGCTTGATGAGTAAATAACTTCGTAATCCCCCATTCCTCCAGGCGAGAACGCACTCCGGGATCAAGAGGAGAGCGCAGGTCCAGAAACCGTGCCTCCGCGGGGGGCATCACGTGGGCACTCACCAGTTGTCCCTGATAAAAGCGCGCGCACTTCAGTCTTTCCAGGATCTCAGTGGGGGATAAACGCTTAACTTTCACCACGACCTTGAATCATCACGAAGACTGCCTCCGTAAAGAACGGGACGGAAAAAAGAAAACGGCTCATTTCCCTTTTGCCCTCCGCCGTTCTGTCACCCTCGCCGCCATCGTGCCTGCAAAATACAACAATACCAGGGGCGTGGACATCATCGCCAGGCTAAAGAAATCCCCACTGGGAGTAAGAAAGGCAGAAACCGCCACTATCACCACCACCGCAATGCGCCAGTTCCTCAGAAGGGATTCCGAACTCAACAGTTCCACCTTGGCAAGGAACCAAACGATCACCGGCATTTGAAAACCGACACCAAACGCCAACACCATCTTCAAAATAAAAACCGCAAATGCCCCAGGCTGTTGATAAAGAGCCGAGCCCTTAAAATCATCAAGATACGACAAAAACCACCGGAACGCAGGCTTCAAAATGAAAAACGCAAATACCACCCCAGCCACAAACAACACGATGCTTACAGGAGCCAAAGCCCGTACCGCAAGCCTCTCCTGTCGCTTCAAGCCAGGACGCACAAACCCCCACATCTCCCAGAGAATCAAAGGGCTCGCCCCTATCAACCCCAGCACAAAGGAAATCTTCAAGCGAAGGAAAAAAGCATCCGCAAAATTGCTAAACGTCAGCCGAACATCCACCCCCTGGGGCAATATAGCAGGATCAAAGAGGAATCCCTCAAGCCAGGAATACACCGCAGGGGCTACAAACCACCCTCCCCCCCACAGCACGCATAAATATAAAAGAGATCGGAGAACCCGCGCCCGAAGTTCCTCTAAATGCACCACCAGCGGAGCACGGTAGGCTTCCGGGTCGTCGCGATCTACCGCTTCACGGGCAGGCTCTGAAAACTCTCTGGGTTGCGCCATTCTTTACATCTCATACCGCCTTCCCAGGATGACCCAAAGGGCGGGAAGCACCGTGTTTTGTGTTATTCTCGCACAAAAACACTCGAGGGAGAAGAAAACAGCCCACGGGCAAAAAAGGGATGCCCGATGCCTATTTCTCCAAAATCATTCTGAAGAAAGCTCGCTGGCGCACGAACCGCGCATCTCCACGAGTTCCCTGTCCCCGTCCTCCCGGACCACCACCCATCTGGGCTCCAGGAGCAGTCCCCCCTATGGCAGGGCGCTCGCGACCCTGGGGAGCAACCATACCCACTCCCGCAGGTCCCCCCGCACCTCCTCCACCACCACCGCCCGCAACCGCGGGTCGCTCCCGGCCCCCAGGAGTGGGACCAGCGCCTCCACCAGGTCCTCCCGCACCCGGGGCACCTTGACCTTGTGCCTCTTCCACCCGGAAGTCCGCTTCCACCACCAGTTCATTTCTAACCAGCACTCCATCATCCAGAGAGAGCCAGATAGTCTGCTCATAGCGCAACCGCTGGTCCCCACGGAATTCCTGGTCCATCACCCGAAGGACACGCTGAACCCGCTCGGGCAATCCATATTCAATCTCATACCGCAACTTGGCACAAGGCTTCCCCTGTTCCCACTCCACACTGACGAGCGTTCCACGAGCCTGGACACGGTCTACCGACTTGCCCATTTCTTTTATGTAATCCAGGGCGTCCAGGTTCTGATCCTCCGGCTCAATGGGGAACAGGAGTGCCCCCTGCCAGACGTCCCCCACGCGCACGCGGTCCTCAGGCAACTCGGGAGTGGGCAACAGGTAATAAACCCCCCGATACATACCCGAGCCCGACTGCTCTCGTCTGCCAATCCAATAAGGCACATCCGCATAAATCTCCTTCCCCAAGGGATTCATCACCCTGTAGAACGGCGCCAGCTCATCCACAGGGACCTTCTCAGGCTGAGTTTGGCCCCTCAGCCGTGCCACCACATAATCCTTCCCAGGCTGAGGCACTAACTGATAACGAACGACCGCCGTCCCATCAGGCTTCACGTTATCCACAGCATGCAGGACACGGTACTGCCCTGTCGCAATGGGAATCTCGGTCGCCCGTCCTCCCATACGGCTCCGAGACTGAGTCCACGTGGAGAGGAAAAGCCCCTGCTCCATTTGGTAAAAAAGCTCCCTTCCCGGTTGAAACTTGTATCGCAGGAGCAAGCCTTCCTTAGGAACAGGAATCCCCTCGTGATTCGCCACGCGAACCCGCACCTCCGAGCGGTCCGCTATCACCGGCTTGCCCTGAACATTGGCATATAAATTCACCGCAATGGTTCGCTCCCCATCCTGGATACCCCGAGCCTTTGTGTCCAACTGATACACATAAAACCCACGCTTCTCATCAAAGGTGGGGACCCGCGCTTCCAAAAACTTCCCATCTACCGAAACGCCGATAAACCCTCCCCGGGGGATGCTCCCCTTGGGCAGGAGAATCTCCACTACTTCGCGAACCTTCGCCCCCTCAGTAGGGCGCACGATGGTAAAGGGTGCCTGCGTCCAAGCACCCAGAGCAGGCAGTGCCATCATCACCAACGTCATCACTCGCAACATATGTCCCTCCTTAGAGCGCCTCACAAGGCTCAACGCTCTACAGATATTTTCGCATATTTTGGACGCTTCTGTTCCCCAAAAAGTCACACCAGCACCCGCTTCTTCACAGACGGGTCCACCTTCAGGCTCACAGACAAGCCATCGTGGACGGGGTTGATGAAACTCAGAAGTTCAGGGTGCTCCATTATAGCCCTATTAAACCCCCGAATTGCCTCCGTGGCGGAGTCCTTCTCCCCGGGGTCTGCTACTCGACCGCGCCAGAGCACGTTGTGCGCCAGGATCAGGCCCCCCACGCGCACTTTTCTCACCGCCACTTCCAACGCCCGAAGGTACTGAAGTTTGTCTATATCTATGAGAATAACGTCAAAGGGCAAAGGCTCCCCCAGCAACAGGTCTACCGCATCCCCCACCTTGAACCGACAGCGGGCTCCCGCCCCCGCTTTCTTGAGGAACTCCCTGGCTCGCTCACTATTCTTAGAATCAAAGTCCGTGTGCACCACCTCGCCCTCTTTGCCCAGAGCCAGGGCAAACCAAAGAGTGGAATAACCAAACCCGGAACCCATCTCAAACACCCGACGGGCTCCAATGGCTAAACTCAAGCAAGCCAGCACGCGCCCGCATTGAGGACCTATGATGGGAAACCCCTCTTGCTGGGCAAGTTCCTCCATCTCCCGGAATATCGGGGCTTGAGAGGATTCTAATTGCTCCAGATACTCCGCCAGCGCAGGGGTTAATTGACTTGCCATACCACCTCTACTTTGGGGCAGGCCCGCAGAGTAGCGATAACGGAGCAATATTTCTCATCACTCAACTGGACCGCACGCGCCACTGCCTCCGGGTCCAGGTCGTCCCCTGAGATTCGGTGCACCACTTTGATTGCGGTGAAGGGGCGGGGCCAAACCCCCTCTGCGGGGCGCGTACCGTGAACTTCCACCCGATAGGATAAAACCTTCTGCCGTTTTTTCTGAAGAATGGAAACAACATCCATCGCCGTGCACGCCGCCAACGCCATCAAAAGAGTCTCTAAGGGTTGAGGACCTTTCCCCTCACCTCCATGCTCCGGATGAGCATCAAAAATGAGTTCCATTCCCGAGGGAGGAGATCCTTTGAACTGCATCTTGCCAATCCATTCCAGCGAAACTTCCATAGGGAGAAAGTGTACTCGCTCACAGCAAGTGAAGAAAACTCCCTAAGCCTCTTGCTCTCATCCCCTTTTCACAAAAAACCTGACGTGAGAGGACGCCCCAGAAGCACCGGGGCGTCCTCAGGTCGTCGTGTTCCAGCCCTTAGTCGTAGGCGATCCAGCGAACATAGTTATAGCGCACCTGGAAGGGCCAGGTGGTCGTCAGCCCTGAGCGGAAAGTCTTCAGCCGGATGCGTACCTCTCCGTTACTGCTGTTGATGTATTGGGAAGCGTTGCTGGTGATGCTCGCCACGACGTCTGTCTCGCCCAGGGTGCTTCCCCGCGAATCCACTTCCTGCCACGTGCCCGTGACGAAGTTATACGCCTCTATCGTCATCCGTAGCCCCGTGGTGTTGGCAGACTGAACCACGTTGATATCCAACTGGGTGGCATTCCTGAGAAGACTGCTACCCACCACTTCCACTGACACAAAGGGATCGCCGGAATTTAAAGGCAAGACACCATTCACAACGAGAGAATTGGAATCCCGCCAGAGGAGGCTGTTCAGGTCACCGCTTACCCGAGCGCCACGCAAAATAGTAAAGGAAGTGGGCAACGCCGCCAGCCCAGGACTCACCGCCGCAAAGAGGTCCACTCGCCCCCAACCAAAGGTGTTATCCCTGCCTGCAGTGCCCAGGTCCCTTGCCGTGGTGTAGAGTTTCCACTGAACCATATCCGGCGTCCAGGACGGGAAGCGAGCCTTTATCATCGCGGCGACACCATTGGCGATCGGCGTCGCCATAGATGTCCCACTCATCGTGCCATAGGTGCCTCCGCGCGTGGTGCTCAAAATGTTCACCCCGGGCGCAAAGACAACCCACGGACCAAAACTGGAGAAACTCGCCTTGTTATCCGCAGAATCGGTGGCTCCAACCACCACCACATCCGCCCACTGAAATGTCAGGTTTGAGTTGCTGTTCCCCGCTGCCCAGAGCAGAAGGGCTCCTCTACTTTTGACATACTGACCGGTGGTCTGGACCGCAGGGTCACTCACGCCGGAATAACTCACGCTGATGGTCTTGGCGCCGTTATCCGCTGCCCAGCGTGCGCCCCGCGTCAACACCGTCATAGAAGAACTCCCCCCGCTGGAATTCGTAACCCGAACCATCATAATGCGGAAGTTCCAGCCCACGCCGGTCACGCCAATGCCGTTGTTGCCAATCGCTGCCGCGCAACCCGCCACGTGCGTCCCGTGACCATTGATGTCGTTCACCTGTCCCCCTTGTCCCTCCGTCAACTGGTCCACCGCATTATAGCCAGGGACACGGTTCGGGGCTAAATCAGGATGCGTGAGGTCAATGCCCGTATCGCACACCGCAACAATCTGGCTGGAATTACCTATAAGGATGTCCCACGCCTGGGGAGCATTGATTCTCGGATGGTGCCACTGTTGGGGATAAAGGGGATCGTTAGGAACCACAACAGGATACACACGCCAGTTCGGCGTCACGTAATGGTAATACCCCGTTGCCATCATACGACGCGCATAGGTGTTTTCGTTCATCCCACGAGGCAACTTAATGGTGAACTCATCCGTTTCGGGCACATACTCATAGGCATCCCGAGATGCCAGTGCCATCGCCACCGCACGAACCACCAATGCCCGCTCCACACTCCCTGTCCGCAATACCATCTCCCGTAAGGGGAGAGGGCGAACGATCATCTCGCCGGTAAACTCCATTTCACCGGGGATTTCTCGGAATACAGGGGGTTGAACATAGGTGGAGGCATTGCCCCAACCCTGGGCAAGCAGAAGGGGAGCAAAAGCCGAAAAACCTACAACAGAAAGAAAAACACCCAATCTCTTCATCATCTTTTTGTTCTCCTGTGAGGCGTGGATACCCGCAACAAAGCGGTCCATTGAGTTTACTCTAATTTGTTAAGACGCAGGTTTGCCTCCATTTCGTTCTCTTTTTTGTTCTCCTCAATAAAAAAATAGGAAAAAACAAGCCTTTTTTCTTCTATCAAAGGTCACCTCTTTTCTTCTATCAAAGGTCACCTCTCGGGGAGCCACCTTGCTTGCTTCCTTAGTCAAAAGTAAGGAGGGATCCTCACCCCCTCTCCCACTCCCGTACGAGTTCCTCCACGCGCAAAGGGGACAAGGGCCGAGAAAAAATCACCCGCGCCTCATAGGGAAGCCCCTCAAGAGCATTAATCCTGCAATCCAACACCGCAGAAGGGATGACGCCGAAACCAAAGTGAAGGGGAATTTCTCCACCCTGTTTGAGAGGATGCCGTAAAAGCAATCTCGCTCCCCCTTCGCTCACATCCCGCAGGTAAACGCAACCATCCCCGATAACTCCGACTGGCAAGGGAGGGCGCAAGACCCACCGACGCGCATACCTCCGATCCCGGATGACCACCCCTGTAGGGCGTCGGATCAAAAGGGAGGGAACGGGTTCTTGCTCCACGGAAAGGACCTCCGTTTCAAAGACCGCCACTCCCTTCCTCGTGGGGTAACTGGCGGTGAACTTTTTCAGGAGAGAAACGGATCTGAAAGAAGAAGAACGATGGGGCAAGGAAAGTATCCATCCCTTCCGCGAAACACCAAGAAAATGACACTCATAGGTGCAGGCACCCTGTCGCAGGAAAAGGGGGGTATACTTCTCTGGCACGGGCACGCGCCCTTTCCACCATCGCAAGGCGCCCGCAATGATAACAGCCCCAAGAAAGAGGGCTCCCTGAATGACGAACACCATAGTCACGTTCTCAGGCATCTTCTTCTCTCTCGTGTGACTCACCAGGCGAACAAGGGCTTTGAGGGCTACCTTATCGCTAAGTGAGCGGGTTTTGTGTGGGTTTCCGCTTTTCCGCCTGATAGGCTTCCTGGGCTCCTGCTAATTCACGCATCGCCTCAATCTGGAGCAAATACGCATCCGAATGAGATCCTTGCTCCTGATTTTTCAGGAAGCGATCAAGCGCCCACGCCGATTGAATAAGCAAGTTACAAGCCAAAGCCCGCCTCTCGTGACTATTCCGGTGTTTTTCCGGGGGTTCCATAGCGCTCCAATATTGAGAAAACGCATTCAAACGAGCCAGATAAGCCCCCACCCGCCTTCGCAAATCCGTATTATGAGGGTCCGACTTTGCTTCCGAAAGGAGATTCCGAATCTCGGCACCAAAACTCTGGAAAATCGTGGACACCACAAAGATGGTGCGCTCATACCGCACTTCTACGGTATCCGGCTCCTCGGACAAGCCCAACGTCCGAGCGGACGCTATATCTGCCAGCGAAAGATCAAACTTCTCACTGAGAGCATAGGCTTGAGCACGACGGAAATAAGTCTCAGGGTCTGGCGAAAGTTCCAGTGCCCGCGTGTAGGCAGAAATCGCACCCGAAAAATCCAACATCCCCACCAACAAATCCCCTAAAAGGGAATACGCCCCTGCATTCTCCCCTTCCTTAGAGAGGACCTCCCGCACTAACTCCAGCGCCCGATCGGGCTTCCCCCCTTCACTCAAGCAGTTAGCCCCCGCGAGAAGCAAGGAAGACTCCTGGGGCATCAACCTGTAGGCTCGCAGGGCTTCTTCTGCCCCCAAAAAGAAACGCCCCGTTTTCCGCAACGCCTCAATAAGGGCAAGTCGGGCTTCCACGTTCAAGGGGTCCGCATCCACCGCATCCTTCAGAAAGTCTATGGCTTCCTCCAAAAACCCCTCTTTCAAGGCTCTCTTCCCATTCTCCAGAGGCTGAGCATCTATGGGGCGAGAAGGAGCATAGGGCACCCCGAGATCAGAGGGAGAAGGCGGGCGAACCGAGGTACCTGTATCCTTCAAAGGACCTGAAAACATCTTCATAGTCCAATTCCCCGCAAGAGCCAGAGCGGTTGCCTCCTTATCCACCTTTCCCTCCCGAAACACCACTAAGGTCGCTTCCTCGCTCCAGAGGAGACGACGAGTGGCAAGGGAATGAAGCTCTATGCGAGCTCGCACAGGGCTTTCCTGAGCAACGTCACCCTTTGGGGAAGAGCCCAAACCCGTCACCAGATACGCCTGGCAAACGATCACATATTGGGCTTTGAGAGTGCTCGCCATTTGCAAAAGATGAGCCTCCGAAGGGGCTTCCGGCAGGGTCGCCCAGCCCAACACCTTCATCGCCTCGGAAGTGACCGCCTCAAAAGGACTCCAGAGAACAGGAACTGCGCGCCCCGTGTCCTCAATCGTCTGCGCCAATGCCCGCATCACGTCCATATTGGGGTCAAACTCAGAAAACTCCTTAACCCTTTGCTGATAGATAAGAATAAAAGGCTTGGGTACAAAGGAAACGCCCCCCTCTGCCCAGAGCACTGCCCCCGAGAAGAAAAGCGCAAACACCCCAAGGACCGCAAACAAGCCCTTCCACCAGCGGGAAGAGAATTTTTCGGGAAGAAACGCCCCGCACCCAGGGAATCCTGCCCGCCCGTCCCCGAGTTTCCGCTCGCGCTTTCCCTTATTCAATTTTTATCCCCCAAGGGATTGGATTTCCCGCCTGCACGCTTCCATAGCCGCCTTTGCTTCCTCGGAACCCGCACGAGCAGACGCTTCATAAAGGGAGAGCGCCTTTTCAAAGTGCTCCTTTGCCTTCGCAATGTCGTTCAACTTCTTATAGCACCGACCCACCAGTTGGTGGATCAACGCCGGCTTATCGGATCCATTAAGAGCCGTGAGAAAGTCGCGGATGGCTCCCGCATAATCCCCAGCGGTCATCTTCTGCTGAGCGATGCGATAGATGTTCTCGCTGAGCGCTCTCGGCGAAGCATCCTGACCCTCTCCACGAGGAACGATGATCACTGTGCCGGGATTGCGAGGCTGAGGCTCAGGAGGCGGAGGCATAATGTTCTCATCCCCAGACCCCGGAGAAGGGCGCACCTCTCGGGAACCTTCCGGAGCCGAAGCAGGCGCAGGGGGAGGAGGAGGAACAGAACCCTCTACCGCAGGCAGGGCACCCTCTCCCCCTCGAGGAGAGGGAGAAATTTCAAAATTCACCGGGGGAAGCCAGGGGACGTTGGATCGTGGAAAACTGGGAGCAGGAGCATTGCTTCCCCCAGAAGGCATACTGGAAGAAGAAGGCTCCGCTGGGGGGGGCGACTCGGTCCCGGCCGACCGAGGAGGCGATTCGGGAAGGTCAAACCCCGTAAGGGTCTGTTGCGCAGTGAGTGCTTTCTCCGAAGGCGAAGGAGAGGGTGACTGAAGCAAAGCGAACACCACCCCTCCCATCCCCACCACCAAAGTCGTTAGAATAGACCCAACCACCGCGAGCGCCTTTCGCGTCTTCAGCGCTTCCCCATCCTTCTGCACCACACCCAGCTTTCGGCGAAGTTGTGCCAACTTGATGCGATCCAAAGGTGAATCCGGGTTGCGCAACACAAGTTCTTCATAAACCTCAACGGCGCCCTCTATGTCTCCAAGTTTTTCCAGACAAAGACCCTTGAGCGCCAACCCTGAGGAGTTCTCCGGGTCCACACTCAATACAGCGTCCGCCAGGAAAAGGGCTTCTTCCACGTCCCCGGAGTGCACGATACGATACGCCTCACTCAAAACCCGGTCAATATCTTCCGGGCGGATGCGCGGGGCGGGAGACCGAAGGGGCAACGGCTTCCCACACAATCGGCAAAACCGACTTCCCGCTAAGTTATCCGCTTGGCATTCTTGACACCGAATCATCGTTAGTATCCGACGGCTTTTCCCAAAAGGAAAATTCTCTAATGGCTCTAAAGCATTTTACACAATGCAGAACCCCCTGAGATAATGGGGCTTTCCATCTCAATATTGGATAATTTAAATAACACTCGCCGAATTCTCTATTCCCGCAGGGTCCTGCTCCGCAAAATCCCGTAAGCAATCTCCATCAACACTTTCAGATTCACTACATCCTCTTTATTGTATTGGAGGAGGCGCTCCAAGCTCCCCGGCACTCCCCGAAGATGACTCTGCCAGAGATAAATGGCATCCCGTCCATTCAGCCCCGCCACCTCCGGACTGCGAGTAAGGTTCAATCGGCGCTCTAAGGACTTCAACCCCCCGCGAAACCCCAACCGCCTAAAGAGAAAACACAAGTCTATATGCAAGCACCCTTCCCCAAAGGCAGGATACCGACGGCGAAGCACAGGAAGGTCAAACCCACTTCCAAAAAAGGTAACAAGGGCAGAGAACCTCCGTGCATACTCCTCAAAATCGTCCAAGTCCCGCCCTTTCACAAATGCCAGATATTCCGAACCATCATAACACCCTATCACCGTTATAGAATCGCCCGACCAACCGCCGTCGGTCTCAATGTCCAGATAGAGGATTTGGTGTTGAAATTCAGGAAACAGGCGCCACGTTTCCCATCTCGGCAAACGAACCGCAAAATAACGCAGGTCCCCTGCTTGGAGCCTGTCCAGACTATCCATTAATGCTTGAGCCACCGTAACCCTGTTAGCCGGTGCAATGCGAAATCGCTCGGGATTTTTGAGGAAATCCTCCCACGTTCGCGCACCTTGCTCCCACAAAGTGCGTTCAATCTTGGGTCCTATCCCAGGAATGTGCAGATAGGTGGAGATAAGCACAATCGTCTAACTTTACCCGAAAATAATCTAAACGCAAACAGTTTTCCACACCCCACAAAAGGCTGGGATAAAACACAGAACGAACTCCCTTAAGTTTTACCGAAAGGCGTCCGCAACTGCCCAACCACACAAAGCACCTACGTAGATGAGATTCCCCCCCCACAATAAAGTCTGATGCCAGAGCAACGTGGGCGAAAGGAGAGAGGCAAAAGTGTAGAGGATAACGAGAATCCCCACCGCCGTGAGAAGACGGCTGATGCTATAAGTGAAATTCTTCTGCACCAAGCCAAGATACACGTAAGTGAGCACTGCGGACCAGAAATTCACCACTGCGATTGCCCCAAGAGCCACCGCGGGAGAAAGCCGACCGCTGCTTCCCCGCGCCACGCTCTCCCAACGGTCTATGGCTTGCATCAAGGCAAGCCCTGCTCCCACCATCACCCCGTTGACAAACATCATCACGATAAGCCCTGTGGTCCAGGTGCTGATAGGTGCCAGGTTCTCCATCACCGGTGACTCCCTCGCCACCGCCACGTAGAGAAACATCAACACGGTGATGACCCCAACAAAAATCCCGGGCGCCCAGCGCATCGGCGCGGGAGAAACTTCCCCCCGTAAATTAATCCCTCCTATTTGCGCCAGAACCTGCTCGTATCTCCTCTGAAACGTCGGGTTCTTCGGCTCCAGCTGGATCGCATAAGCGTAATACTTCAAGGCTTCCGCAAAATTCTGCCGTAACCGGGCAATATCCCCTAACACCGCATAACCCAAAGCGAGCCGGGGATTTTGCTTGATGGCTTCATTCGCCAGAGAGAACGCCTGGTCATATTTTCCCTGCGCCAACAAAGAAGCGGCACGAGAAACCCACGCATAAGCATCCGGGGCGCGAGCCGTGCCCGAAGGCGAACCTCCGCTTCCGGAAGACGAAGGGGCGGATGTCCTACCTTCCACCCCACGGGAAACGCCGGAGGCGCTTTCCCTCTTCAGCCGAAGAGTGGCATCATAATGGGCACGCCTCTCCCTGTCCGAAAGCACACGATAAGCCTCCGTTACCTGTAAAAACCTCTCCGTGGTTTTGGGATTCCGGGTGCGGTCGGGATGAAGTTTGAGGACCAACCGCCGATACGCACGGCGTATCTCCTCTAAACTGGCGCCCTCACTCACGCCCAGCACTTCATAGTGAGTCTGCTCTCTCATCCTGAACAATCACTCCGGGAGAGTTTCACAAAGTTATTCTGCCCCTGCGGAGAAAATGAACTGCAGATACCCCGTGTAAAACGACAACAAAATGTAAAACACCAGAGCGGCGATGACTAAAAAAACCGCCACCAAAAGCACATACGTGCTCTTCTTCACCCTCACACGGGCTTCGCTTTCATACATATCAGCTACGTGCCGCCACATAGAATCCAGGTTTCCCGTCTCCTCTCCCGTGGCGCACATATCCAATGCCATCTGCGAAAAGACCCCCGTGCGCGCCAGAGACTCCGCAATGCCCTTCCCCTCCTGAATGTTAATCGCTGCAGGATGGATGTTCCAACGAATATATTCGTTCCCACAGGAATCTGCGGAAAGGACAAGCGCCTTCGCAAGGGGAACTCCACCCGAATAAAGAGCCGATAGCGCCCGACCAAACTTCGCCATCGCAAGCATCTTCAGCGTACCGCCCACATAGGGCACCTTCAGCCAGAACCAATCCCACATCATACGGATGCGAGGATTCTGGAGACCCACGCGCACAAACAACACCAGGAAAACTAAAATGGGTATCAACCATATTAACACATCTGAGTCCAACAGGGGGTTATACAACAAAAACGCAGGACCACCCGTCTTCGCAGAGATGAGGGAAATCAAACTGTTCGCCGCAAGAACGAGCACGATGGAAAAACCCACTACAAACTTCGGATAAAATGTCCCAGCCCTAATCACGTTGCGAATGGCAATCTCGTGGGAAAGATAATCGCAGATCAAGCGCAAACTCCGGTCTAACATCCCCCCTTCCTCCCCAACACGAACTAAATTCACCTGCAAGGGCGAAAAAACCTCAGGATATTTCTCCATTGTCTCGGATAAGGGACGCCCCTCTAACACCCCAGCCCGCATCTCCCGGATAACCACTCGCAACTTGGGGTGCCTGGTTTGGTTCCCCAATGTCTCCAGCGCACGTACCAGCAACACACCCGCCCGATGCATCGCCTCTAACTGAAGGAAAAAGTTCAAAAGAGACTCATAGTTGACCCTGCCCACCAAAGGAGCGAAAACAGCCTTCACCAGAGGCGAGCGATCCCTCGGAGATTGCGCCACCCCTTCTTGAACAGAAAGCACCTTGTAACCGAGTTTCACCAAGCGATCCCGTGCCTGCACAGGGGAATCCGCCTCCACAAGCCCCGTCAAACGTGTTCCGTTGGGGTCAACTGCCACATAAGTGAAAGTCCTCATAGGCACACCTTAAAATATTATAGCCCCCGTGGGCGACTCCCAAAGCCAGCCCTCTCCGAAGGCTTTCCCCCTCCCCAAAAGAAAACCATAGACCGCCCGCTGGGTATCCAGGACTTTAAGCTCCCTCTGCTCCTCACCCTAAATGGGGCATTTCTCCTTCGCCGACTGGAAAACCGTCTCAAACAATTCATTCCACGTGTAGTATTCCTCCTTCAGGTCATCCCATCTAACCCATTTCCTCGCCAGTTCTCCTCCCTGCACCTCCTGAGCGCGAGCTACAAATACGCTCACCTGGAAAAACTCTTCCCCCTTCCGAAAAACATAGTAGCCCAGGGGCATAAGCCCTTCTGGCACCGCACCTGCCTCTTCTCGCAATTCCCTAACCACCGCTTCCAGGGCACTCTCCCCCTCTTCCACTCTCCCCCCGGGGATGGACCAGCCCAGGGATGGGGAATCCACCAAAAGGACCTCCCCTTCCCTACAAAGGATAACCAATACATACGCCGGGCGCTCAGGAACCTCAGGGGTCAACACAAAGGTTACCGCCCACCCCTCAATCTCCGTGACGGGAAACTCCCTCATCCCCCTGCCATCACTTTCCCCAAAACCCGACTCAAGGGGAGAGCACCCCAGGTCCTGCTGTCCTCACTCTCGGAAAGATTATCTCCCAGCACATAAATATGCCCTCGGGGTACCCGATATGGACCTGACAAAAAGTCCCAATAATAAGGCTGTTTTGTCACATCCACCACATCTCCTTCCAACCACACCACCCTCTTTATCCAGTACTCACCGGGTTGATCACCCCGAATCACTACCACATCGCCCCTCCGAATAGGTCCCACCAGCCAGAGCGCCTTGGCAACCAACACCCTCTGCCCATTATGGAAAGTGGGCTCCATAGAAGAGCCCGTAACTACCACTTGCTGGAAATTGAAGAAAAAAAACACCAAGAAAAGGAATACCAACAGCCCCACGAACAAAAAGAGGTTTTTGGCATATGGCTTGGGGGACTTGCCTCGCCAGGAGTCGCTCAGGGCAACCACGCGCTCCTCAGAAAGTCTCATTTTCGCCATCAGTGAGTATTGTTGGTAGAATATTACAGTGGCTCACCCATCAAAGGAAGGCTGTGAACCCCTATGATAACTCAAACGGAAACTTTTCTTCTCTACGGCTTGATCGGCATCACCTGGCTTTTTATGTTAGGGCTCTGGATTAGCACCCGTAGGTACCTCGCTTCTCTCCGGTCCGCCTTGAAAACCACAGGCAAAGCGACCCTGGAGGAACTCTTGCAGGAGCATCTCAAAGGGAAAGAACTGCTGGAAAAAGGGCTTTGTGAAACCGTGAAGCGAGTGGAGGACCTGGAAAAGTATGCCCTTCAAGCGGTCTCCGCGGTGGGGCTGGTTCGCTATGATGCGTTTGAGGACATAGGGGGGCATCAAAGTTTCGCCCTCGCCCTCCAGAGCGAAACGGGGGATGGAGTCGTTCTCCACTCTATCACGGGAAGGGAGCAAAGCAGAATGTACTGCAAAGAGACCCGAAAGGGACGCTCCCCCCAAAGCCTGACCCCGGAAGAAGAAGAAGCCATCAGACGAGCCCGTCAGTTTCATAGTCAGGAACGCCTATGAGCAGTGCGGATGCGGAAGAGTCCTTACTCATCCTACGCTCCCAAAAAGGAGACCGGGACGCAATGGATGCCCTGGTGCGAAAGTACGAAAGATACATTTATCAGTTTGCGTTCCGCCTGTGTGGGGATGCAAACCTGGCTGAAGACCTGACCTCCGATACCTTCGTCCGGGCATTCACCCACATCCAGACCTTTCGTCGGGAAAGCCTTTTCAAAACGTGGCTCACTCGTATTCTCCTTAATGGGTTTTATGACTATTGTAAACAAGCAAAAAGGCAGACCGCCGAAAGTTTAGAAGCCCTGGGGGAAGGATCCCTGGAAGGTGCGCCCAAAAAAGAACGCGCCTCGTCCGACCCCACGCCCGATGCTATCCTGGAAAAGGAACAGCGAAGCAGGCTCCTGCAGAGAGCCATCCTCCAGCTACCTCACGACCAACGGATTATTATAGTAATGTATCATATCCAAGACCTCAAGTACGAGGAAATTGCGGATGCCCTCGGTATCCCTGTGGGGACCGTCAAAAGTCGGCTTAACAGGGCTCGGCTGAACCTGCGAGAAATCCTGTCCTCCCACAGGGAACTTTTTTTCCCATAGTGATGTCAAATCAACGGGATAATCTGAGATGATGAACTGCGACCGAGCGAAGGAACTCTTCAGCGGGCTTCACGAAGGCACGCTTTCTCCCGGCTTGGGAGAGGCGGTACGCCGGCACCTGGACAATTGCGCCCAGTGTGAGGCTGACTTCCAGGAGTTCTCCGCCCTTTACTCCTCGCTCTCCGCACTTCCTCCTGTGGAAGCACCCCCTTCCCTCCACGAGCGCATTATGGGGGATGTAGAACGGGCTATTTGGGCTCAAAAAGAAGCCTTACGTCCTCGGACGCGCCTCCAGAGATTCAAGTTTGCTTTAGCCCTGGGGGGGCTTGTTGCCCTGGTGGTAACCGGGCTATTAGTCCGCGAATTCCTGCCCGGCGGGAAGCACCAAGCCAGCCTCCTGCCTTCCTTTTCCAGCCCGATTCTTCCTGCTCCCCCTGTCGTCTCCCTTGACTCCCAGGGACGGGTGGCAGTGGAAGTGAAGGCTTATGAGGATATGGAGATAAAGGTTTTCCAGGGGGGGAGCGACCTTTCTTCCCTGCCCCCCAGGGATGCTCGCCTGCTTCATCAAAAAAGGGTTCCTTCAGGGGAGAGTTTCTCTTACACTGTGGAGCCACCTCTCCCTTCGCAGGGTACCGCCCTTTACTGGATGGCGACGAACATCCCAGGGCGGGTCTCCCTCATAGTTGTTCCTGCTAAGGGTACAAAAACGTCGCAAAAAGCCTCCACCAGCCTGGTGAGCGGATTGAAGGCACTCGCCGAAGCCTACGGGGTGCCCATAGATGCACTCATCGGTGCCGATGTGCCCGGTTTAGTCTTTGACCCCTCCGTTCCCTCAGCCGAGGATTCCGCCCGCTTTTTCTTGAAAGGCACGCCCTATACCTCCAGCCTGCAGGGCGGGATACTACGGATTCGGTGAGCGGTCCTCCAACACTAACTTGGGGAGACCCTCAGTCACGAAAAGGAAGCGGGCGCCCGTGGATGTGATTTGCAGTGGGGCAGGCTCTCCCGTCACGGGGTCTATACGAGCAAACCTGGGCAGTCCCAATTCGTAAAAGTCCTCTGCCTTCAGTCCCTTCTTTTTAATCTCCAAGAAGCGAGCCTGAGCCAGCAGGGAGCGGAAGGAGCGTTGATTGGCAACCTCTGCTTCTATCGCGGTTCGCCAGGACGAAAGAGCAGTCCACAAATAGTATCGCGCCTTCCCCTCCAGCCTGCGAGCCACGATGTCCATAACGGGGTCTAATGAATCGCCATGGGAAGCCCTCCTCATAGCCGTGGAGGCTAATATCAGGGCTTCCTGATAGTAGGGGGTGGCTTTGAGGGATATGAGGGCGTCTTCTAAAAGGCTCAGATCCCGCCGGATTAAGTGAATGAGGGATTTTCTATTTCCCTCCATCTCTATCAGGGCATCTGTGATGAACCCGAGGGTTTCAGGACCCAGGTGAGGGAGCACCTCTTCCAGGTATCGCCTTGCGGAATTGAGGTTGAGATTGCTAATCATCAGAGCAGTTGGGTCACCATAACGAAGCACCCAGGCGAGGCGCACATATCCCACCGCATATCGCCCCGCTGACTCATAGTCTTTCCGGGCGAGGGCGAACTCCAACTCCCGAACCACTTCCCGGATAGCCCCATCACGGGCAAGGACAATGGGTCGGCGAGCGTCTTCACCGGCACTGAGCCCCAATTCCACGGCTTCTGGGACAGGGAGTGCAGGGCTGGAGGAAGCCATAACCTCCCTGAAGAAACGCAGGCGTTCGTGAGGCTCCTTGGCGTGAGCAAGGTTGCGAGAAGCCCGAATAAGGGGCACATAGGCTTCTAACTTCTCCCGGTACCCTGGAGGGTCAGGAGAAAAGGTTCCCCACCCAATAGGACCCACGCGGGCAGCATAGGCTATCCAGGCAAGAAAAAGGACGGGGGAAAGCAAGGCGAACCAGCTAAGCCGATGGAGGGACATTCCATAACCGATTTTCGGAGGGGCGACCCGGAATGTTTACAAGGCAAGGCCTCCAGATTTCTGCAACGCAACCGAGTATAATGACGTAAGAATTGATAGAAAGACACTCAAAAAGAGTGAATAAAGGACACTAAAAAGAATTTGAAGGAGGAGATCGATGTCTAAAGTTGTAGGAATTGACCTTGGTACCACCAACTCGGTGGTTGCGGTAATGGAAGGAGGCGAACCCATCGTGATCCATACCGCGGAAGGAGCAAATATCTGCCCGAGCGTGGTGGCTTTCAAACCCAACGGGGAACGCCTGGTGGGGGTTACCGCAAAGCGCCAGGCGGTTATGAACCCTGAGAATACGGTTTTTTCTATCAAACGGTTTATGGGGCGCAAATTTGCGGATGTGCAGGAGGAAGCGAAGCGGGTGCCCTACAAGGTGGTCGCAGACTCCAAGGGGAATGCGGCAGTTTACATCCCTGCGGTAGACAAGACCTTCACCCCCGAGGAGATTTCCGCAATGATTCTTCAGAAGTTGAAAGCGGACGCTGAGGCTTATCTGGGGGAAAAGGTTACCAAAGCAGTCATTACGGTGCCCGCCTATTTTGACGATGCCCAGCGCACCGCGACCAAAAACGCAGGGGAGATAGCGGGCTTGGAGGTTTTGCGAATCATCAATGAGCCAACCGCTGCCTCCCTCGCCTACGGGCTAGATAAGAAAACGAACGAGACCATCCTGGTTTTTGACCTGGGAGGGGGGACGTTTGACGTCTCCATCCTGGATGTGGGAGAGGGGGTGTTTGAAGTTCGCTCCACATCCGGGGATACCCACCTGGGGGGCGATGACTGGGATGCCCGCATTGTAAATTGGCTGGCGGACGAATTCAAGAAAGATCACGGGGTGGATTTGCGAAAAGACCGCTCCGCCCTTCAGCGCCTTCGCGAGGCGGCGGAAAAAGCCAAAATTGAACTCTCCAATCAACTTAGCACTCAGATCAGCCTTCCCTATATCACCGCAGTGGACAACGAGCCGCGCCACCTGGATTACTCCCTCACACGGGCTCGCTTTGAAGAGATGACCCGAGACCTCTTAGAGCGTTGCAGGGGACCTTTTGAGCAAGCCCTGAAGGACGCCAAACTCAAGGCTTCGGACATCCACGAGGTCATCCTGGTTGGGGGTGCGACGCGGATGCCAATGATTCAGGAATTAGTCAAGCACCTGACGGGCAAAGAACCCCATCGTGGCGTCAATCCCGATGAGGTGGTGGCGGTTGGGGCTGCGATTCAAGCAGGCGTTCTCGGAGGTGAGGTGCGAGACATCGTGCTCCTGGACGTCACCCCGCTCAGCCTCGGCGTGGAGACCTTAGGGGGCATCACCGACATCCTCATTGAGCGAAACACCACCATCCCCACCAGGAAAAGTCGGATTTACACCACCGCTCAGGACAACCAAACCCAGGTAGACATCCACGTGCTTCAGGGAGAGAGGTCCCGGGCAGCGGACAACCGCTCGCTGGGGCGATTCCACCTGGTAGGGATTCCCCCTGCCCCCCGTGGGGTTCCACAGATTGAGGTGACATTTGACATTGATGCCAATGGCATCCTGAACGTCACTGCCAAGGACCTCGCCACAGGCAAACAGCAAGCGATCACCATCACCGGCTCCGGGAACCTGTCCCGAGAAGAAATAGAGCGTATGGTCACCGAGGCTCAGCGCTATGCGGAAGAGGACCGCAAGTTCAAAGAAGCCCAGGAACTCAAAAACCAGGCGGACTCGCTGGCTTATGCGGTAGAGCGTCAACTCCATGACCTCGGGGACCAATTGAGCGAGGAAGAGCGCCGAAGCATCCAGGAAAAGGTGGACGCCTTGCGCAAAGCGGTCGCGGGGGATGACTTGCCCGAAATCCAGAGATGCCAGGCGGAACTGGAGAGGGAACAGCACCACCTGGCTCAACGCCTGTACGAGCGTGCCACTGCAGGCAGAAGTGCCTCAGGCGAAGAGACCGTGGGGGCGACAACCTCAGAAGGAGAAGTCATAGACGCAGAATACAAGGAGCAAAAGGATGCCTAAGATCTACGTCATAGACAAGCCAGTTTCTACACCTAAAAATCACAGCAAGGAGGTGAAACCTATGATCACACGACGAGACATTCGGAGTCCGATCCGAGCCTTTGACCGACTTGCGCGTCTCCTGGATGAACTCTGGGAGGACGAAGAACTCCGCTCCGGCTGGCGTCCCCACGTGGACGTAAAGGAGACGGAGGACGCTCTCACGTTCTTCGTGGACGTCCCAGGAGTGAAAGAAGAGGACATTGAGGTGGAATTCGCCGGAGATGTCCTCACCATCCGGGGTAAGCGCGAGTTTGAGGAAAAGGAGGAGCGCGACAACTACATTCGGATAGAGCGTAGCTACGGGACCTTCCAGCGCTCCTTCACCGTAGGTGTGCCCGTGGAGAGTGACAAAATCACCGCCACGTACAAGGACGGGACTCTGACCGTCCGCGTGCCCAAGGCGGAGTCCTCTCGGGCGCGCCGAATCACGGTCACTAAGGCAGAATAGTGGAGCGGGGTGCCTGCAATCCCAATGCGGGCACCCCATAAATCTAACCGTGCGGAGCGGAAAAGATTACTATAAAATTCTTGGAGTGAGCCGAAACGCCGACCAAAAAGAAATTAAGGCGGCGTACCGACGCCTTGCACGCAAATATCACCCCGATGTCAACCCCAACAACGGGTCAGCAGCGGAAAAGTTCAAAGAAATCTCCGAGGCTTACGAGGTTCTCTCCGACGAAAAGAAGCGTCGGCTCTATGATATGTATGGCTCGCAGTGGGAAGCCGCCGAAAGGATGGGCGAAGGATTCCAGAGTGGGGCAGAAGGGTTCTGGTTTGATTTCGGAGCTCCCCCCGGCTTTGAAAACCTCTTTGAGACCATTCTCGGAGAAAGGGGGCAGACCACTGAAAAACACGCCATTCCCCGAGACGTGGAGCAAGAGGTGGCACTCACCCTGGAAGAGATTGATTCGGGAACCTCCCGCACTTTCGTCTATCGCGTGGAAGACGCCTGCGATAAATGCGACGGAACAGGGTATAGCCGTGGCACCCGGGCCCGAACGTGCCCCCGCTGTGGGGGCTCAGGGCGCATCCGGAGCCTCCTGGGGCTCAGCCAAAAATGCAGTTTCTGCGTGGGAACGGGGACGACTAACCTGGAAACATGCTCCCTTTGCAATGGCACAGGTAGCCAACTCGGGACTCGCAAAATAGAAGTGAGGATCCCCCCTGGGGTCGCCGAAGGAGCACGCCTCCGAGTACCTGGGGGAGGCTCTCGCGGGGCGGGGGGGCGACGGGGAGACCTCTACGTCGTCATCCGCGAAAAGCCCCACCCACGATTCAAGCGCCAGGGAGACGACCTCGTGTTAGAGCATGAGGTGGACTACACCGTGGCCGCGCTGGGGGGGACCACTCAGGTGCCCACTCTCCGAGGCAGTGTGGAAATGAAAGTGCCCGCAGGAACTCAAGCAGGGCAAACCTTCCGCTTGGCAAACCAAGGGTTGCCCAAAAGAGAAGGAGGGCGAGGGAACCTCTTAGTCAAAATAAAGATAACCGTTCCCAAAACGCTCTCCCCCGAAGAAAAAAGATTGTTAGAGCAAATTGTTAAAACCCGGAAAGGCTTATGAGGCGCCCTCAAGATTATCACGAGCCAGTCTATCGCATAGGAGTCGCAGCGAAGTTATGCGGAGTCCATCCCCAAACTTTGCGAGCCTATGAGAGGCAGGGGCTTATCTCCCCCAGGAGAGAAAAGCGAAAAAATCGGCTTTACAGCGAGGCTGATATTGACCGGGTGCGGAGAATACAACGCTTAACTCAAGAACTCGGGGTGAACCTGGCAGGGGTGGAAGTCATCCTTCGGCTGTTGGACCAGATAGAAGAATACCGTGCAGGAATGGAGCGGGAGTTAGAAAATTATATTAAAGAGGTAGAGAGGCGCCTGTCTGCCATCGCCCACTCCCCCAACGCCCCTGTACCCACCGACGGGAGCATTATCCCCGTGCCAAAGTTTCGCTTCCGGAAGCCCCCGGAAATATAGGGCACCGATAACCCCCAGGCTTCTGATTCCCCCTCACCCACTCCTTCCGGGACAAACATGAAGCAGGATAATGCCTGTCGCGTACCGAAATATCTTATCAGGTAATCTCCGAACAATATGCCCGAAAGAAAATCAAGAAAAGGGAAGGAAATCTCCCGACGGGAGTTCTTAAAAAGTGCGAGTGCCGCGGTAGTGGCTACCAGTGCGGGGACTTCCCTCCTGCATTGCACCACCAATGCCACCGAAACGAAGGAGCAAGCCCCCACGAGCGAAGGCACTTTGCCCATCACCTTGAAAGTGAATGGAAAGACCTATCAACTGCAGGTGGAACCCAGGGTAACGCTCCTGGATGCCTTGCGGGAAAGGCTTCAACTCACCGGTCCCAAACGGGTTTGCGATAGGGGCAACTGTGGATGCTGTACCGTTTTGAAGGATGGGTTGCCTGTTTATGCCTGCCTGATGCTGGCGGTGGATGCCCAGGGGAGCGAAATCACGACGGTGGAAGGATTGGGGACTCCCGAAAAGATGTCCCTCGTCCAACAGAAGTTTGTGGAGAAAGACGCTTTGATGTGTGGGTTCTGTACGCCGGGTTTCGTGGTTGCGGTTCATGCCCTTGTGACCAAAAACCCAACGGCTACCAAAGAAGACATCCGCGAAGCGCTCCGTGGGAATATATGCCGTTGTGGAACCTTCAACCGAGTGTTTGAAGCGGCGTATGAAGCGGCGCAGGAACTCAAGAGGTCTCAGAGATGAACCAGGACACGGCTCGCTGGAATGACCCCAAAACGACCCGCTACCTGAACAAACGGTTTCCTCGTGTGGATGGTCCTGCCAAAGTCACGGGGACAGCAAAATACACTTATGACATTGTTCTGCCAGGGATGTTATATGCGAAGGTTCTCCGCTCCCCCTATGCCAATGCCCGCGTGGTGGCAATAGACGCCTCGGAGGCTGAAAAAATGCGCGGGGTGGTCGCCGTGATTACCGATTTATCCCGAAGGATCCAGTTTGCGGGGCAAGAGGTCGCTGCAGTAGCAGGCGAGACCGAGGAAATTGCGCGAGACGCTCTACGAAAGATTCGGGTGAGTTATGAGCCGATGCCCCATGCGGTGAACCTGCGAGCAGGAATAAAGGAATCCGAGCGAGTGGGGGAAGCACGGGTGCTTTCCCGGGGAGAAGACCCGGATAATTTTTGGGACCGCTGTGCAGGGATTGTGGAAGGTGAGTACTACGTGCCTGTGCGAGAGCACCTCTGCTTAGAAACGCACGGGGTGGTCTTCCGATGGGATACCGATAATCGTTGCACCGTTTGGGTGAGCACCCAAGCGGTTCATGGGGTCGCAGGGGAAATAGCAGGCGCTTTTGGCATCCCGCGCCAAAACGTTACCGTCATCTGTGAATATATGGGAGGGGGCTTCGGGAGCAAATTCAGTGGAGGAGTTGAAGCGCTCATCGCGGGAAGGTTAGCCAAGATGACAGGACGCCCAGTGAAACTTATGTTAGAGCGCCACGAAGAACAATTAGCCACCGGCAATGGTCCCGATGCCCTGATGCGATGCAAAGCGGGGATGACGGAAGACGGACGCCTCCTGGCAATGACTGCTGACCTCTGGGGCACTTCGGGACCCACTACCAACTGGTCCATTCCCTTCCCCTATATCTATCGTGTGCCCAACTACCGCCTGCGATTTTATGGGGTGAACATCAATGCGTGTCCCTCTCGCGCCCTTAGAGCTCCCGGGCATCCCCAGGCAAACTTCCTTATGGAGACCGTGCTGGATGAACTCTGTGCCAAATTGGGGCTGGACCCCGTAAGGGTGCGCCAGATCAACCAGGACAGCGAGGTGCGCTCCCGCCAACTGCAGTTAGGGGCGGAACGCATTGGCTGGGAGAGGAGAAACAAAACTCCCGGAGAGGGGAGCGGGCGATATAGACGGGGAATCGGATGTGCCTGCACCACCTGGGGAGGCGGAGGAAATAGAGGCTCCGTGGCGGAAATTCGCATCGGCAACGAGGGAAGTGTTTGGGTGGGCATCGGCACTCAGGACCTGGGTACCGGAACTCGCACGATTGTTGCGGGCATTGTGGCAGAGGATCTGGGCCTTCCCCTCTCCCGTGTGAACGCGGAAATCGGACGCTCTACCCTGGGGCAAGCAGGAGCCTCGGGTGGCTCCACCACTGCGGCTTCCGTCGCGCCAGCCGTGAAGATGGCGGTCCTCTCGGCGCGGGCGAGACTTTTTGAAGTGGCGGGAGCAATGTTGGGGGTTTCTCCCGGAGATTTAGAATGTGCAGAGGGAACGGTCCGGGTGCGAAATAATCCCGCCCAATCGGTGAAATTTGAAGAGGTTTGCGCTCGCCTCCCTGTGGGGGGCGTCCAGGTGTCGGGAGAGTTCAATGCCTCACTCCAGCAAAGCGGGGTGGCAGGGGCTCAGTTTGTAGAGGTAGAGGTCGACCTGTGGACAGGCGTCGTCCGTCCCATCAAGGTGGTGGCGGTACAGGATTGTGGATATGCCCTAAACCGTCTTCTGGCAGAGAGCCAGGTGATCGGAGGGGTGATCCAGGGATTGAGTATGGCTCTTCTGGAAGAGCGCAAAATGGATGAGCCGACAGGCAAAATGCTGAATGCAGATATGGAGGGATATAAGGTGGTGGGTTCCCTGGAAGTGCCGGAGATTGAGCCTATCCTCTTTGACACCCATAACCGGGTGACGGGCATCGGAGAGCCTCCCGTGATACCCACCGCGGCTGCCCTCGGGAACGCCGTGTTCAACGCCACGGGCGTGCGCGTTCGCACCCTTCCCATCACTCCGCGAAGGTTTCTGGAGGCTATGGAGGCACAAAGATGAACGCCTTTACCTGGGTTGAGCCAAAAAATCTGGAAGAGGTGGTGAGCGCCCTCCGCCAGGGAGGAGTTCTCCTCGCGGGAGGCATAGATTTGCTCACTTTGCTAAAGGAGCGATTGATAGAACCGCCCACGGTGGTGAACTTGAAGTCTCTCAAAAACCTAAAGGCAATACAGTTAGGCCCTCCCCTGCGACTCGGAGCCCTGGTGACGTTGCGAGAAATAGCGGAAAACGAGGAAATACGGAAAAATTATCCTGCCCTCGCGGAATCCGCCTTGAGCGTGGGCTCCCCCCAAATTCGCAACGTGGGCACACTGGGAGGCAACCTGTGCCAGAGACCCCGGTGCTGGTACTTCCGAAATGAGGAAATCCACTGTTTGAAAAAGGGTGGGATTGCCTGCTTCGCGGTAGCAGGAAATAACGAGTATCACGCTATCCTGGGAGGAGGACCCTGCCACATCGTCCACCCCAGCGATGTGGCGCCCGCACTCATCGCCCTGAATGCCACCGTGGAGACCAACAAGCGGAAAATGAGTTTAGAGCAGTTCTTTGTGCTCCCGAAGGACAACGTGAGGGCAGAAAATGTTTTGGAAAAAGACGAAATTGTGACGCAAATTGAAGTCCCACGCGAATCCCTGGGGTGGCGCTCCGCGTATGTGAAGATTCGGGAGCGACCGTCGTTTGACTGGGCGCTGGTAGGCTGTGCGGTAGCACTCCGCCTTTCCCGGGACGGAAACGTGGCGGACGCCCGCGTGGTGCTCAGCGGGGTTGCCCCTATACCCTGGCGCAGTCCCGAGGCAGAAAACGCCCTCAAGGGCAAGAAGGTCAACGACGCAATAGCGGAAGAAGCAGGGCGCATCGCCTTGCAAAAGGCGACCCCGATGACACAAAATGCTTACAAAGTGAAACTCGCTATAAACGCCGTGCGGTGGGCTATTATGAAGGCGGTGGAGTGAAGAGATGGAGCCGAGCACCCCTTCCCCAAAGCGCCTGAGGATGACTGCCTGCGCCTACCTCCGTTGCAAAAAGGACTTCTACATTCCCCCAACAGAAGAACCCGAGGAAGAAACCCTTACTCCACAGGACTACTGGTGTGGACGCACTTTATCCCCCTTTGGTCCCGATGAAGAACTTGCGGAACTGAAAACCTGCCAGATGGGACGATCCTGCTACTGCTCGGCGATGAACCTTTCGGGAAAAGATTCTTCCGCCTAAGAAGCCCCCTCGCGAGAGGAAAAGCCCCCCAACGGAGGCAACACTACCCTATACCCCTCCGACCGAAGGCGCTCCACCATCCGAGTTGCCTCCTGATGCCCTGGCTGACGCTTGAGGCATTCGCTGGCTATCCGCACCGCTTCAAACTTCTCCCCTAACGCATAAAGGGCAGACGCCAGGTTGTAAAGATAGGTGGGATTATCCGGATTGAGGAAAACCGCCCGGCGAAAGGCGGAGACCGCCTCCTTCAACCTCCCCAAACGGTAATACACGCACCCCAAAAGTTCGTGGGCTTCTGCATTCCGTGGGTCCTCCATCACAAGCGACTGTAACATACTTATAGCCTCGGCGGGCTTGCCGGCCGACACTAAAGCACACACCGCTTCCTTCAATCTGCCTTCATCACTCACAATGCCAACTCCTAACCGAAAGGCACACCCCCCTTCTCCCTCTCGGGAGAAAGAGCAGAGTGTCTCCACCGCTTATAGTCAGTTTACACCAACTCTCTATAAAATAAGACGCTCCGCAGACCCCCCAGGGTACACCCCCTACCCCCCACCCAGCGGAAGAGGATATAATGGAACCGATGCTGAACGAAGCCCTCAAAAAAATCGGGCAAGTTCAAGAATACGACAGGCTACTCGCCGAGTTAGACCGCCGGTTCCAAAGCATTGACCCCGGGGGCATAGCCCAGGCTCGCTATGAGTCCGCCAAAACCGCCTACGAGGAAGCAGAGGCGCGGGTCAAGAAAATCCGAAGCGAACTGGCAGACCTGGAACTGGAATCCAAGCAAATTGAGCAAAAACGAGAGAAGGAAAAGAAGAGGCTCTACCAAGGGGGGATCTACAACGCCAAGGAAGCGGAAGCCATAGAGCGGGAGCTCCAGATGCTCAAAAATCGCCTCTCCCAAGTGGATGAGCGGATTCTGATCCTGTGGGAAGAACAGGAGCCTGCCAAAGCGGAACTGGAACGCCGAGCCCAGGAACTAAAAGAAGCGGAACAAAAGTTAGCAGAATATAGGGAAAAATATGCCCAACTCAAGGCAGAATATGAAGCCCGAAGGGCAGAACTCCTGAAACTCCGTGAAGAAGCCACCCGAGCCTGCGACCCGGACCTTATGAAACGCTACGACCATATGCGCGAAAAACACGGGGGCATCGGACTGGCGAAAGTTGCCAGAGGAGAATGCTCTGCCTGCTTCACGAAAGTCCCCAAACTCCAGTTAGAGCGCATCAAAGCAGGACAAGCCCTGGAAACCTGCGAGAACTGCGGACGATACCTGTACTACCTCGACGACGAGTCGGAATGAGGAAGGGGGTCACTGGCTTGCCACAATGGAAACTATCCTCCCGAGAAAGGGGAAAAAGGGAGTGGCTTGATTTTTTCTCCTTTTTGCGGTATTTTTTGCTCCGGGATGACACTTCCACAACATCAAGGCAGGCTTGGAAGGAGATGAAACCTTGAGAAAAAAATTGAAAGGGGAAAAGAAGCAGGGAAAAGCTCCTTCGGAAAAATCCCAGGGTCCCCGGGGAAAGACAGAGAATGAAAAGTATGTGGAACTTATATGGCATCAAAAATATGACGAGGTGCAACTGGAGGACAGGAGGCACGTTGATAGACCTAATCTCTCATTCCAGGTAATTGAAACCATTAACAAGCCAAGGCTCACCGAGTTAAAACACCTTGAGAGCGCAGGCAGCGTGAACGTTTTTTACCCCGAGAGCCAATACCCTCCCAATTATCCGAAGGACTGGAAGAATTTTCTTATCTGGGGCGATAACAAACTGGTGATGTCTTCGCTGATAAATCAGGGCTGGGCTGGAAAGATAAATCTCATCTACATTGACCCACCGTTTTCCACAGGTGCAGATTTTACAGTGAGGACAAAAATTGGAACTGAAGAGATAGAAAAAGAGCCATCAATCATAGAAGAGCGTGCTTACAAAGACATCTGGAGCGGCGGAATTGCCTCTTATCTCAAGTATATGTATGAGCGACTTGTCTTGATGAGAAAACTTCTTGCTGAAAACGGCTCTATCTATGTGCATCTTGACTGGCATTAGGGCATTATGTAAAAGTGATGATGGATGAGATTTTTGGGTATGAGAATTTTAGGAATGAGATTGTGTGGTTCTACCCAGATACTCCAGGAAGAACTGAAAAGTATTTTAATTCAAAGCATGATGTAATTCTATGGTATAACAAAACCAGTTCTTATGTTTTTAATGCCGATGATGTAAGAGAAGAAATTCTTCCTGAGAGCAAAGAGAGATACAAAAGTCCTCGAGTTTTAGGAGGGCGTTCTTATGTGGGAGGAAAATCAGCTGAGATTGGAAAAGTTCCCGAAGATGTTTGGCGTATTCCCTCGGTAAAGGGAACCACAATAGAAGATGTAGCCTTTGATACCCAAAAACCCGAAGATCTCTTAAAACTCATCATCCTTGCCTCTTCCAACCCCGGCGACATCGTTGCTGATTTCTTTTGTGGTAGTGGAACAACCTTGGCAGTAGCAGAGAAACTTGGCAGGCGGTGGATTGGCTGTGATTTATCAAAGTTTGCGATTCAGGTTACAAGAAAAAGATTATTGGACATTCACAATTCAAAGGATTTAGAGAATGACGGCAAGAAATATAGCAAGCCTGCAAGACCTTTTGAACTATGGAACATAGGCAACTATGAAACCGTTTACTGGAAGGAAAGACAGGATGAGTATCTTGCCTTTATGCTCAAACTGTATCAGGCACAGCCTTTAACTGGTTTTAGATATATTCATGGCAGAAAAGGCAACAGAGCAGTTCATATAGGACCTCTGAATGCACCTGTTACGATGGAAGAGGTCGGAAAGGTAGTTGTTGAATGCAGAGATAACAACTTCAATAAAGCAGATATTCTTGGCTGGGAGTGGAGTTATGAAGTAAACGAACTTGCCAAAGCACTGGCGAAAAGGAACGGTGTTGATTTAAGACTTGTTCAGATACCATCCGTGAATGAGATAAAATCATCACTTGTTGGATTTGATTTACAGTTATTAAAAGTTCCAGATGAGGTAGTTGAAAAAGAACTATTGCCACACATAAAGTTTGTCGAGGTCACATACCTTGAGATAGAAACAGAAGTAAGGGACAATAGGGTTATTCTGAAGATTACCGACTTTCAGGTGCCACCAACTGCCGAGCTTGCCGAGATTGCAAGTAAAGTGAAAGACTCAAGAGAACTTATTGATTACTGGGCGGTAGACTGGGATTATGAAGGTGACACCTTCCACAATCAATGGCAGAGCTTCCGCACAAAGAAGAATCCAAGGGTTGATTACGAAGCAAGACATCAATACGATGAACCCGGAGAATACCAAATAATGGTCAAGGTCGTGGATGTATTTGGGAATGATACAAATAAAGTCTTAAAAGTGAGGATAAAATGAAACCAACGGAACTTTTACATCCATCACAAAGGCTTCCAAGCAAAGCATACTTAGTGAATAAACTTCGTGAAGCAGTATTTAGTTGGCGGAAGCAGGGTTATCCTAATATTACTCCTACAACAAAAAGGTTATTGCAATTTTGGTTTTACGAAGACCATATAGTAAACAATGAGCCATTTCAATTCTGGTTTTGCCAGAGAGAAGCGATTGAAACCTTAATTTATGTTTATGAAGTGATGAAAAAGAGAAATTTTATAGATATGGCAAGGGATTTTGGGAGTGGTTCCATAAGGGGTTATGACCCATCCTATGACCAGTATCCGCTCTATGCCTTCAAGATGGCAACGGGTTCAGGCAAAACCTATGTGATGGCATTAAGCATCGTCTGGCAATATTTCAATTATAAGAAAGAGAACAAAAATAATTATACCTCAAAATTTCTTCTCATTGCTGGTGAGAAAAATGTTATTTATGATAGGCTGACGAGGGATTTCAGAGATGGTAAGATATTCCGAGAGCTGCCGCTTATCCCACCTGAGTGGCAGGATGAATTTGACTTAAAAGTAATTCTTAAAGAAGACCCAATTCATATAATTCCAGAAGCAGTATTGTTTTTGACCAATATCCAACAGTTAGAAGAAAGACAAGCTAAGGGGAAAGAAGTTGAACGATATGTAGACAGAGTCATGGAATTGCCAGAGGTTTATAGTGTGTCTGACATCTATCAAGAGAACAGGATAAAAGAGGTACTGACTTCATGCGCAAACATAGTGATTTTGAAAGACGAAGCCCATCACATCTATGATTTTGAAAAGGCATGGAAAAAAATTCTTCTGGAACTACACAAAAAATTAGAATCCCAATATGGCAAAGGCATCAATATGGAACTTGACTTTAGTGCTACACCCAAAACTAAAACAGGAGCCTTATTCCCCTGGATTATCGTTGACTTTACACTGAAAGAAGCAATTGAGATGAACATTGTGAAATTACCACTAAAAGGGCTTGTAAGGGGTGCTCGTGAAATCACATCTAGAAGGGCGGTTGAAAGATACAAACCCTGGATTGATGCGGGAATAAGAAGGTGGCGAGAATACAAGGAAAAGTTAAAACCCTTGGGAAAGAAACCTATATTATTTTTCCAATGTCCAGAAAATAAAGAAGCAGATGAGATATATGAATATGTAAATTCAATCCCAGATCTGAAGGGCAAAGTTTTATTAATCCATACAGATAGCACCGGCGAGGTTAAAAAATCAGATTTACCCAAAGCAAGAGAGTTTGCAAAGACTATTGATGATCCGGATCCCGAAAAAAATCCTTACGAGGCAATAGTGAGCACACTTATGTTAAACGAGGGCTGGGATGTGAAAAATGTAAATGTAATTGTGGGGCTGAGGTCTTATACATCAAGAAGAAAGGTCCTCCCTGAACAGGTTATAGGTAGAGGTTTAAGAAAGATGTTTCCTGAAGAAGATGCAAATGTTGATAAATCAATAAATGTCCTTGAGGTTATTGGACCGCAGGGCTTGATAGATATCCTTGAGAAATTGGAAACCCAGGAGGGTATTAGGTTTGCTGAGTTTGATACCGGGAGATCGATTAATCTAACAACTATATTTGTAGATGAAAATAAACTGGATAAGGACATTGAGATTCCAATCCTTTCTCCGAGAGTTTTAATAAGAGAATTTCAGTTGGATGAGATTAAGATTGATAAATTGCCATCTCTTGCGATACCATTAGAAAATAAAATCTTAGAGATGGAGTATGTGGCAATAGATATGCTGAAGGGAATGGAAGTTATAAAAAGGAAATGGGATTTGCCAGTGCCTCAGGATTCGAAAAGTGTTATTGCTTATTATACTGACCAGATACTAAAGCAATTAAAAATAAGTGGAGCCTTCGCCACTTTCCATCCTCTTGTTAAAAAATATGTCATAGAAAAACTATTCAGTGAGAAAGTTGACCTTGATGACCCGAGAGTTCTTTATAAATTAAGTTCTCCTGAAGTTCAAAAGCAGTTAATAAGATTGTTTGTAGAAGCATTCAAAGACATGACTTTCATAGAAAGAGAGCCAGAGAAAGTAGATTTTATTAAACTACGAGACACAAGGCCCTTCGTCTGGTCAAAATTGGTTTATTCAGCCAATAGATGCATCTTTAACTATGTCCCATGTGATAATGATTTTGAAGTAGAATTTGCCAAATTTTTAGACAGAGCGGAGGATGTGTTTGCATTCTCCAAGATTGTTCTAAAGATAGGTTTCTTTGTAGAATATAGAGATTCAGAAGGAAACTTCAAGTGGTACCTCCCTGATTTTGTAGTGCTAAAAACCGATGGGGATCACTGGATAATTGAAACAAAAGGGAGAGTGGACGTTGATGTTGAACATAAAGACAAGCGCCTAAAGCAATGGTGTGAGGATGCCACTAAACTAACCAAGAGCGAATGGCAGTTCACACGAGTGAATCAGGAGGACTTTGAGAAATATCGTTTCATAAGCCTTGAGGAGCTAATTTCAACCTTTGAAGACGGGAGGTAAGAGTGGCAAAAAAAGAAAGGTCCCCGGGGGTGGGGACCTTCATTCATTGGCTTCACCCCGTGGGTTAGCCCTTTTAGGCTGAGCCTCGGGGCTCCGCATTATCACGAACCCTGTTTCGTAGAGCCCGGTTGTGTTGATCCGCCGAATCCGTCAAGGGAATATCCCCAAGACTCGGCGGTAGAAGGGCTTCGGGTTACAGTTGAGCGGTGCTCATGGCTCGGTCGTTGAAGTAGGAGTTCGTGTCCTGGATGTCAAAGGACCGTTCGCCGTCGTTATAGGTACACTGGACGGTCTTCCCCAGGAACACGGTTGGATGAATGGGATTTTTGACGTTAGAAATGGAGATGGGGCTTTTGCCGTCCCCGCCAAGGATCGGCTCGGTTTTTAGGGTGAAGGCTTTCTCCACCGTGACGGTGTACTTCCCTTTAGAGCCCGTGACGCTAATCTTCGCATCGCGGACAAAGAGGACTTTGCCAGCCTCCTTGAAGGCAGTGGTGGCAAACTCTACCGCCGCTTTTCGCTGGTTGGCGTTTTTCGCCTCTATGAAGAGGGTCACCCATTCTCCGGGTTGAATTCCATAGGCAAGTTTGAGTCCTGCCAGGTCCGTGGTCCCGTACTTGCCTTTGTTGAAGACATATACGCCCACACCCTGACAACCCATTCTCACATCGCTGATTTCGCAAGGGCAGGGGGACATACAACTGCAACCCTCTACGAAAACCCCTTCCCACGAAAACGGCTTAGCGGAAAGGGAGACCGCGAGAGTGCTGGGCGCAAGGAGCGCCGAGGCGAGAAGAGAAACGAACATTTGGTTACCTCCTTACCTGAACGAGGGAGGAGAAGGACTCCACACAAGCTCAAGTAAACGCAGTATAGCACCCATTGCCAGATTTTTTGGGGGAGTTTCTATGGAAACTAAAGACGCTCAGGGAAGGGGGAGGTCCAACGCCTGGAGGGTTTTTCTCAAGAAGGCTATCCTTGCCCCCTCTTCGGAGGGGAGTTCCAGGGGGCGCCCCCGGCAATCCACGAAAACTCCCGCCACCCCACCCTCAATTTCAGTAGTGAGGCGTCGCCCTTTTCCCGCGCCTACGTCAAATCCACGAGCAGGTTCCAAAACGACTTCCCTCTTCTCGCCCACCCCCAGGGGGATCAACTTGAGTTCTCCGTATTTGACTTCCTCTTGCCACCCTCCCGGGCCGGTGATCTTCAGGCAGGGTTCTCCTGGGTTTCCGCGTTGTCCCACAGGAGCGATGCAGGTGCCAATGCGGATGAGGCAGTCTCTTTCAAAGACTTCGTAAGCCGCCTTGGGGTGATGTTCTGCAAGGACGCCGAGGTGAGGCATCATAAAGATGGAATCCACGGTAAGGAGCGTGACGCCTTCGGGTTGATAGGCATCCATCATCATCAAAGCGCTCTGCTTCCGGTCGGGTGCGTGGGAAAGCACTCCTCCCGATCCAATGATAATGTCCAGCGCCATCATATTGACGATGGTTTGTCCCGCCGCTTCCTGGGTGAGCGCTTCACCCACCGTTCGCTGGACCTGGACCCCCAGGAGCCCTCTGGCGAGAGTTTTATGGTGTTCCAGAGCAAGCCTGAGGGCTTCACGGGCGACCGCATGTTCAATCAACAGGTCTTCGTAAGTTTGGGGGATGGTGGTGGGGCGGATCATTTTGTTTCGCAACCGGTTCCGGAGGTCAAAGGAGTCTATTTCAAAGGGGAGCCAGCGTTTGATGTTCTCCACTCCTGCTTCCTTCAAGACGTTGCAGATGGAGTAACTCATTCCGAGGTTAGCAGAGACCGTGCGGTTATAAGTACCGGAGAAGACCGAGAAGGTATCGGTGGTCGCCCCGCCAATATCCACTCCCAGGAGGTTGATCTTTCGCGCACGGGCATAGTGCTCCATCAACTTCCCCACTGCGTTAGGGGTTGCCATAATGTCCTCAGAGACCCATTCCAGCAGTTTGTTGTATCCGGGTGCTTGTTGCATCACGTGTTCTAAAAAGAGTTCGTGGATGGCTTCCCGTGCAGGTCCCAGGTTTTCCTTTTCCAGTGTGGGGCGGATATTATCCACGATTCTCAGGTCCACATTGGTGCCGATTTCTTCTGAAACAAGTTGACGCGCCATTTTGTTTCCTGCAAAGATCACGGGCAGTTTCATTTCCCCAAATCGTGGCTTGGGGTCCGCGCGCCGAATCACCTCTGCTAACTGGACCAGATGCTCTACCGTTCCGCCATCGGTACCGCCTGAGACGAGGATGATGTCGGGACGCAGTTGTCGGAGGCGTTCCACTTTTTGGTATTCCTTGCGTCCATCATCCACCGCCAAGGTATCCATCAGGATGGCTCCGGCGCCCAGGGCGGCTCTTTCTGCGCTTTCGGCACTCATTGCCTTCACCACACCTGCCACCATCATTTGAAGACCACCTCCTGCGGAGGAGGTACTGACGTACAGGTCTGCTGCCTCCAGGGGGTTCTGTCTTTCCTCCACCTTCTTGCCCCTTTTGAAAAGGCGGAAGATGCGATTATCTTTGATGAGGACGCGTCGGGCGCCTAATTTCACCTCAGTGATCTCTTCCAGTTCCCGCACGGAATTGAGGACCCCCACGGTAACGTCTTCAAAGGGTTTCTCCACGGTGGTGGGTGCCTCTCCCCGCGCCATAAGGCGATATTCCCCGGACTCGGTCCGCTCAATCAAAATGGCTTTGGTAGTCGTGGAACCGCAGTCCGTGGCAAGGATGCGTTGAATGGTGGCTTCTTCCATCGAGCAGAACAAATGAGCCGGGGTCCCTCTGGGGCGACCCGGCTATGTCCATTATGACATAAAACCGCAGGTGTTTTGCCTCTCGCTTTCCCGCTGGGGGCAGACAGGGGCTTAGGGTGGAGCGAGATGAGCCTCAATGAACCGCGCCATTTCCACATCCTTCTCCGTGATCCCCCCCTCACTGTGAGTGCTGAGAGCCACTCGCACCCTTTTGTAAGTGAGGAGAAGGTCGGGATGGTGGTCTTTCAGTTCTGCTATTCGGGCGCAGGCTACTGTGAAAAGAACGCCATCCGCATAGCGGTCAAAGGTATAGGTTTTCTGGAGCTGGTTTTCTTCCACGGTCCACCCCCGCAGGGTTTGAAGGGCGGTCGCAATCTGGTCTTCGCTCAGGCGTGGCATACTTCATCACCTATTGTATCCCGAGGGGGCACGTGAGTCATTTAGAGATGTATACTTTAGGCGATGGAACAGTTTCTGGATGGGCTTTCCCCCCAAAGCTGGATAGAAGCCCTGAAGGTGCTTCTAAAGTTAGGTTTGGGGGCTTTTCTTGGAGGTGCCATTGGGTTTGAGCGGGAGCGCGCCGGGAGGCCTGCGGGCTTGCGGACCCATATGCTTATTTGCGTGGGAGTGGTTCTCTTTGGTGAGGTGAGCAAGGCGTTTTCGGGAGGGGGCGACCCTGGGCGAATTGCCTCTAATGTGGTCACAGGGATTGGCTTCCTGGGGGCGGGGTCCATCTTGCGGATGGGCTTGGAAGTGAGGGGATTGACGACAGCGGCAAGCATCTGGGTGACCGCCGCTATTGGCTTGGCTATCAGCGCCGGGGGACCCTACTACATCGTTGCCATCGCCGCCACTGCCTTGACACTCCTGACTCTCACTGTGGTGGAGTGGACCTTAGAGCGCGGAGCCACCAAGCGCGCGGGGGGGAACTTAGTAGTTCGCTGTGAAGGGGCTCACGAGCTACCCGACGTGCTCTCGGCGCTGATGCGGGCGGGAGGGGAAGTGGAAAGGCTCCAGATAGAGCGTGAGGGAGAGGGGGCGCGGGTCAGAATAAGCCTCAAGGGGGAGCGGGACAAATGTTTAGAGGCGATAATCTCCTTAGAGGGGGTGCGTTCCGCAGAATGGAGCCCCTAAAGGATGGCACTCTTGCGATGGAAGGGAGTATCATTAAGACATGATTCCTGCAAAAGAAACCCCCAAAACCGGGCTTCCCTATGGAAGAGTGTACAACTTTTCTGCGGGACCAGGAATGCTTCCCGTGGAAGTGCTTGAGGAAGTGCGTGATGACCTTTTGAATTACAAAGGGCACGGCAAGAGCGTGATGGAGATGAGCCACCGCTCGGATGAATATGAGGAAATTCATAACCAGGCTATTGCGGACCTCCGAAAACTTATGGAAATCCCCGAGGATTACACCGTTCTTTTCTTGCAAGGGGGAGCGAGCCTGGAGAATGCCCTGATTCCTCTTAATCTTAAGCAAGAAGGGCGAATCCCCAACTATTTAGACACAGGCTACTGGGGTAACAAATCTATGAAGGATGCCAAGAAGTTAGGTCCGGTCCATATAGCTTACACCAGCGAGGCGACCGGGTTTGACCGTGCGCCCAAAGACGACGAACCTAACTTCAGCGAGAACCCCGCTTATATTTACTTCACGAGCAATGAAACGGTTGGGGGAGTGGATTACTTGCGAGACCCTGTGTTTCCCGTGGATGCTCCGGTGGTGTGCGATGCGAGCAGTAATATTTTGAGCCGGCGCTTTGACGTGAGAAAGTATGACGTGATTTTCGCAGGCGCTCAGAAGAACCAGGGTCCCGCAGGAGTAACGACCGTCATCATTAGTCCCCGGGCTATGGAGATAGCAGAAAAACAGGATCTGCCCCTGATGCTAAGCTGGAAAGAAGCGAAGAAGGGGAATTCCATTCACAACACTCCGCCCACCTTTGCGATCTATGTGTGTGGCTTATACTACAAGTGGCTCCTCAAGTTGGGAGGGGTTTCCGCCATTGAGGCAATCAACGAGCGCAAGGCAAAACTCCTTTACGATGTCATTGATGCCAGCGATGGATTCTATAAGCCCCACGCCGTCTATGAGAACCGAAGCCGAATGAACATCGTCTTCCGATGTCCCAGCGAGGAGCTGGACGATCTTTTCTGCAAAGAAGCGGAAAAGGAAGGCTTAGAAACGCTCAAAGGACATCGGAGCGTGGGGGGCATCCGGGCTTCTATGTACAATGCCTTCCCCGAGGAAGGGGCTCGTGTGCTTGCCGAGTTTATGAAGCGCTTTAGGGAACTACACGGGTAGCGTGCCAGGTCCTCGGGGATGACCAAGCGAGAGCGAGTAGAGCGGGTGCTCCGGGGAGAGCGACCGGACCGCCCCCCTTATAGTTTCTGGCATCACTTCAAGCCTGAGCAATTCAGCGGAAAGCCTGCGATAGAGGCTCACCTTTCTCACCTCAGGAAGTATGACCTGGACTTCCTGAAGATAATGAATGATACGGGGTTGCCTCGCCCTTCCCCGGAGTGGCACGTGCGCACCCCTCAAGACCTGGATGTCATTGAAGAGTGGAGCGGAACCGAAGAACCGTTCCAGCGAGAACTGGAGGTCATACAAGGGATTGCAAGCCTCCTAAAAGGGAAAGTCCTCACCACAGTAACCCTTTTCAATTCCTGGGCAACTTTGCGAAGGCTGTGTGCCCCCCATTCAGACCATCACGGTCCCCCTTCTCTGAACGGGAGGGATGAGCGGGATGAAACCATCACCCAAATCCTGCATAAGGATCCCGAGCGCCTCCGCTCCGCGCTTGCCCGAATAGGTAGGGGGTTGAGTCGTTTTGCACAGCGCGCCATAGAGGCAGGCGCAGATGGAATCTTCCTTTCTGTGCGGGACGATTGGGTGGATACGCCGGAAAATGGTGAAGGGATTTATGATTCCCTGGTGGCACCTACAGATTTAGAAATCCTGAAGGGGAGCGAGGCAGGGAGATTTAACGTGTTACACGTGTGCGGAAAAGCCAGGAATTTTGACCGGTTTGCCCTCTACCCCGTTCAGGCAATCAACTGGGCTGATCGCTATGCAGGACCTCCCATTTCATCGGTAATTTACCGACTTAAGCCCGCCATTATGGGGGGTTTAGACAATCTAAACACCCTTCCCAAAGGCTCGCCTGAGGAATGCGTTCAAGAGGCAGAAGAGGCTCTTCGGGAAGCGGGTGGACGCCCGATCATCCTTACACCTGGCTGTACCTATGACCCTGAATCCGTCCCCGAAGAGAACCTGCGCGCCATCATTTCTGCCCTTCACAGGGTCGCTCACGGGTAAAATGAAGTTGTGTCTTCTGGTAGCAATTCTTCTTGTTCGCCCTGCCTCGCCTCCCAACCCGCTTTTGTGGTGAACCCTTTCCGCTCCTCCCTCTCAGGTCCCTCAAGAAGAAAGCAAGTGGGATGCCCACAGTACAGAAGACCTCAAAAACTTTTTTATAAGGGGGTATCCTCGTGGCTATAACGATAGATCCATCAGCGCAGTCCTTTGACTTTTCCGATCTTCGGGAAGTTTTCCAAAATCTCCCCCCTGCGAGGCTGGTGGAACTTGCCATCAAGGAGGGGGAAGGGCTTCTGGCAGATAACGGGGCGCTGGTGGTGCGGACAGGGAAATATACAGGTCGGACGCCCAAAGACAAGTACATTGTGCGTGACGAAATCACGGAGGGGTGTGTGTGGTGGGAAAACAACCAGGGGATGTCGCCCGAGGTTTTCGCTCACCTGAAGGGGAAGGTTTTAGAGCATCTGCGAGGAAACCGTCTTTACCTGATGGACGTTTTTGCAGGAGCGGACCCCCGCTACCGTTTGCGAGTTCGCTTTTTGGTAGAGAAAGCGTGGCACGCCCTGTTTGCACGGACGCTTTTCCTACGCCCCACTCAAGCGGAACTGCAGGATTTTCGCCCTGATTGGGTAGTCGTGAACGTTCCTTCTCTTAAGGCAGACCCCGAGAATGATGGCACCCGCGGGGAAGCTTTCATCGTCTTGAACTTTAGCGAGCGAATGGTCCTCATTGGCGGGACTGCTTACGCAGGGGAGATGAAAAAATCTATCTTCACCGTGCTCAATTTTCTCCTCCCACGGCAGGGAGTGCTGAGTATGCACTGTTCCGCAAACGTGGGAAAAGGCGGGGATGTCGCCTTATTCTTTGGACTGAGCGGGACCGGAAAAACGACCCTAAGTGCGGATCCGAATCGGCAACTGGTAGGAGACGACGAGCACGGCTGGACCGACGAGGGGATATTCAACTTTGAAGGGGGATGTTATGCCAAATGCATCCACCTTTCCAGAGAAAAGGAACCCCAGATATGGAATGCGATCCGATTCGGCTCCGTGCTGGAGAATGTGGTCGTGGATGACCGCAGAGTGCCGAACTACGACGATGGTAGCGTCACGGAGAACACCCGCTGCACTTACCCCGTGGAATACATTGAAGGAGCGATAGTGCCCAGCATAGCGGGGCATCCGCGAAACATATTCTTTCTCACCGCGGATGCTTTTGGCGTCTTGCCCCCGATCAGTTTACTCACCAAAGAGCAGGCTATGGAGCAATTTCTACTGGGATATACCGCAAAGGTGGCGGGCACCGAGACAGGGATAACGGAACCCCGCGCTACTTTTAGCGCTTGCTTTGGGGCACCCTTCCTGCCCCTCCCCCCAAGGACTTACGCCGAAATGCTAAATGAGAAAATTCAGAAACACAACGCGCAAGTGTGGCTGGTCAACACGGGGTGGACAGGAGGGCCCTATGGAGTGGGGACACGGATTGATTTACGCTATACGCGAGCGATGCTTCAGGCGGCCCTCGCAGGAGAATTGGATAAAGTGGAATTTCAGAAGGACCCCATTTTCGGTTTCTCCGTTCCGCGGGAATGCCCTTCCGTACCCTCGGAGATTCTTCTCCCGCGCCAAACGTGGAAGGACCCCGAGGCCTATGACCGCAAAGCCCAAGAACTCCTCCGTCGGTTCCAAGAACAGCCCCACTAAAGATGGAGCCCATCACGTCCTTAGCCCTCTTGCTTTTATCCCATCTCTCCTCTCTCACAGGGGAGAGTCCTTGACGTGATGACGGAGATGGCAACCTGGGTAACCCTGCTGAGCGTAGGGGTGGTATCCGTTTTTGCGGGTGCCCTTGGGGCTTTATTAGGCATCGGGGGGGGACTTATCATCGTGCCGGTGCTAATAGGGGCTTTCCATATTGAGACAGAAATGGCACGCACCGCCAGCCTGGTGGCTGTTTGTGTGACGAGTATGGCGGGAAGTATGGTGTACCTGCGACGAGGTGTCACGGATTTGGAATCCGCAAGTTATCTGCAGTTGCCCACAGCCCTGGGGGCGGTCTCGGGTGCCCTCCTCGGGGGGCAAGTCCCTGCCCGGGTCGTCCAATGGGTCTTCATCGGCATTCTCCTGGTGGTGGCGGTGCGACTATGGCAAGCCACCACGGAAAAAGGGCAGATCAAGGCTCTCAATGGTTCCCTGGTTCCCGGGGAGAACGAAGAGACACTTAAAAGAGCAGGGGATGAAGAGCGCCTCCCCAGCAGAAGCCATTGGGGCTATGCTTCCGCCTCGTGTATAGGAGCGGGGATACTCAGTTCCCTGTTAGGGGTGGGAGGGGGGTTAGTGTTCGTGCCTGTGCTTACCCTATTGCTCCGACGCAGTGCCCACACCTCTTCCGCCACGAGCACGTACTTGATAGGACTCACCGCATCCGCCAGCGCCCTGATCTATGCACGTGATGGAATGATTGATTACAATCTTTCCCTGGCTACTGCGGTGGGAATATTTGTGGGTGCACAAGCGGGAGCCCGCCTGGCAAGGCGCATCCGGGGGGTTTACCTTCAACGCATCTTCACCCTGGTGATGCTCGCCAATGCTATCCTTTTAGGAAAGAAGGCTCTGTATGGGTAAAAAACCATCACCCCCCCATCCCGAAAAAAACCCAAAAGGAAGCCCCGGCGACAAGACTCACCTTGTCCTCTCCATCGGGCTCTTAGCGTTCCTCCTTCTGGGGTTCCTCTCCCTTCTGCCGTGGACCGAGGAAGTCAAGGCAACCCTCCGCCGATATGCAATTACCGTCACCCTTTTCACCCCCATCGTGGTGACCCTATTTTCCGGGCTTGAACTTCTCTTTCGCCACAAGCGAGGACCTGGCGTGAGCCTCATCCTTGCGGTGCTAGTCATTCTTATCGCTCTGGCGGGGGGAGTGAGATGGTAAAGCCCTTTCGGATAAAAGCCTACGCCAAACTCAATTGGTTTCTAAGCGTAGGGAAAACGATAGATCCCGAGAAAACTCAACACCCCTCCCCTCCCTGCAGATCCTTTCACGAAGTGCGCACTCTGTATCAACTGATAGACCTTCACGATGAAATTATCGTGTACCCCGCAGAGGAACTCTCGGTGGTAATGGAGGGAAATGAGGTTGTAGAGGATGAAAACCTCGTAAGCAAGGGGCTGAGATTCCTTCAGGAATATGTGGAATTGCCCAAAATCCGCATCACCATCAAGAAACACATCCCCCTGCAGGCTGGTTTGGGTGGCGGGAGTTCGGATGCAGGGAGTGTGTTGTGGTGCTTACAAAAGGTGCTTCACCTTCCCGTGTCGGAAAGGGCTTTCTTGGAGATAGCGCGCCTCCTCGGTTCCGATGTGCCCTTTTTCTTTTTAAGAGTTCCCACTGCCCTGGGAAGGGGGCGCGGAGATATTCTTCAGCCCATCCCTCCCCTCCCTCCGAGGATCCTCGTCCTTGCTAAACCCAACACAGGCGTCAGCACCGCAGAAGCCTATCGCAGATTAGACGAGGCGGGAGGGGGGACTGCTCTGCCCTTTCCGTCTTCTTTTGAAAAACCCTATAATGACTTTGACGTGGTGGCGCCCCCTGAATCGCGGGAGCTAATGAGCGAAATGAAGGAAGCGGGTGCCCGATATGCCCACCTTTGTGGAAGTGGGTCCGCCGTCTTTGGCGAGTTTGCTTCCCCTGAATTGGCATCTCTGGCGGTGGAGTCTTTTAGGAAGAAAGGGGTGTGGGCGCACTTGTGCCAGATAATCACTTCGGTTGAAGGTGCTGAATGGATGGACTCGTTTTAGCAGGGGGACGCTGTCCGGAGTCCTTAAAATCCCTTACAGGGTGCCCGAAACGAGGGGACCTCATTTTTCAGGGCAAAAGGCTGGTAGAGATTGTGGTGGACGCCCTGCGCAATGCCTTGCCGGGGGGGACAATAATCGTAGTTGGGAACGAAGTGAAGGATTGCCTTTGTGTGCCAGAAGGAAGCACCTTTGTTGAGAGTTTGGAAAATGGTTTAGCCCGGGTCTCCTCGGATCAAGTTCTGGTTTGCACGGAAGACCTACCCTTTGTGACGACTGACTCGTTCCTGCGTTTAATAGAAGCCTCCGCCCCCTATGCAGAGGTGAACTATCCCATTGTGCCTATGGAGGAGTGCGAGCGTGCCTTCCCGGAATTCAAAAGGACCACGGTGCGCACGAAAGAAGGGCGCTTTACGGGAGGCAATGCCGTCCTCATCAAGACGGAGACTCTGAGGAAGATACTCCCCATCCTTTCGGAGGTATACGAAAAAAGGAAGCGCCCCTTTGCCCTTGCCCGCACGATTGGATGGGGGGTGCTTTTGCGAGCATTCCTCGCGCAGGTTTTCCCTTCATTGCTATCCATCAAGCACATAGAAGAGCGGGCAAGCACCCTGCTGGGCATTCCCCTGCATGCAGTCATCTTAAAGGATGCAAGCCTCGCAACGGATGTAGACACCAGGGAGCATTATGAGGCAGTTCTGCGTTATGCGGAAAAAGTTTCCCGCCCGGCGTCCCCCTGAGTCTTTTCCCAGGCGGGATAGCGCCCCACGAGAAGAAGCCTATTCTTCCTCGTCTACCAAATCCAAAGGTTCTTCATCCACTTCCTCCACGTGCTTCTCCCATTTGTTTTCGCCACACTGAGGGCACCTACGGTTCTTGGGCAAAGCCTCGGTGATGTATCCACACGTGGTGCAAGCCCATACCGCAGGCTCAAAGGGTGGGATTTCTTCCCCAACTTCTTCTTCATCCAGAATGTCGGGCACCAATATCTCTTCCTCTCCCTCGGCAGCACTCTCTTCCGCCTCCATCAACTCCACGGTGCTGATCACTTCCGCATCTACCGCATCTATATCCAATTCCTCTGGAACGATGGGAACTTCCTCAGCGATGTCTTCTATTCGCGTTAAGCCAAGGGTAGGGGTTGCAGGAAAGTGAGCGCTCCCCGCACACTTGGAGCACCGGAACTTCACCTTAACCTGGTCTAACCAGGAAGGCAGGTGAGGGATGTCTTGACCACACACAGAACACTTAGGCATGGGATTTTTCCTCCACAGATTGACTTTCGGACTTGCGCCGGTACTCATTCAACGCCGCCTGGTGGATGAAGTATCCATTAACCCAAAACAGCAAAGACGCCAAAAGATAGAGCCAGGGGAGATGGGGCGTGAACACCTGCCCTGGGTCAAAGATGGCGCGGGCTCCCTTAAGGAAGCCATAAACTCCCACACCCGCAAGGATCACCGCAAAGTGAAAATAGGTGTTGAGCCACCAACGCGGTTTTGGGGGTTTCTTTTGCTTCTCGGGCACGGCACGCCATTATACCCCCAAGGGCGGAATTTATCCCTTCTACCCAGCTCCCCACGGTATAACACTACCTATGGAACCCTTTCGCACCCATCGCGGAAAGATCGCTATTCTGGATCGTCCCAATGTAGACACCGACCAAATTATCCCGGGGCGCTTCTTGAGCCGGGTGGAGCGCACAGGCTACGGAGAACTCCTTTTCGCGGATGTGAGGGGCGAGGGCTTCCCGCTGGACGCCCCTGAAGCCCAGGGCGCCACCATTCTTGTCACGGGAGAGAATTTTGGTTGTGGTTCCAGCAGGGAGCACGCAGTCTGGGCATTGATGCAGGCAGGATTTCGTGCTGTCATCGCACGGAAGACAGAACGGGCACCGGGATTCAGCGATATTTTCCGTCAGAACGCAGTCGCTAATGGGCTTTTACTGATTGAACTGCCCGAGGATGAGCACAGGAAAATCGTCGATCTGGGACCTGGGGCGGAAATCACCATTGACTTGCCTTCAGAAACCATCACCCTGGGTTCTGAAACCCTCTCCTTTTCCATTGACCCCCCAACCAAACGCGCCCTGATGGAAGGCTTGGACCTCATCGGCAGTACCCTTCAATTTGAAGAAGCCATCACCCGGTATGAAGCAGAACGAGGTCCCTGGATCCCCCCACGCGGATCTTGAAAATGTCGGAACTTCGCTGGAACCCGCTGATCGGAGAATGGGTGGTCTATGCCACACACCGACAAGAGCGCACCTTCTTGCCATCCGAAGAAGGCTGCCCTCTTTGTCCTTCCCGCCCCGGCAAGCCCTTCTCTGAAATCCCGGTGGAATCCTATGACATCGTGGTTTTTGAAAATCGGTTTCCCAGTTTGCGAACACCCCCTCCAGCCCCAAGCGTGGAGGGAAACGAACTTTTTCCGGTTATGCCCGGCGAAGGATATTGTGAAGTGGTGTGCTATACCGAAGACCATTATGCCACCCTTGCTGACCTCTCTCCCGAGCATATCCGGAGACTTATCGCTGTCTGGGCTGACCGATACGCAGATTTAATCTCCCGCCCGAATGTAAAATACGTATACATCTTTGAAAACAAAGGAAAAGAAATAGGCGTGACTCTCACCCATCCCCACGGGCAGATTTATGCTTATCCCTTCATTCCCGCGGTTGTCGCCCACCGCCTGGAACACGAACAGTCCCATTTTCAAAAATATGGAGAACCGTGGGGAAAGACTTATATCAATGAAGAAAAGAGGGATGGCAAAAGGGTGATTTATGAAAATGAGGGATGGATAGCTTTCGTGCCCTTTTTCGCACGCTTCCCTTATGAAATCCACATTTTGCCAAAATCACTCGCCCCCACCCTGCTGGAACTGAGCGAAACAGAATGCTCGCTGATGGCGAGTTGTCTCAAAACAGTAACCCTCAAACTGGACAACCTGTTCGGGTTCTCTATGCCCTATGTGATGAGCCTTTATCAACATCCCGTGAATTACACGACCCTCTCCATAGAGTTCCTGCCTCCCTATCGTTCCGCTGATAAACTGAAATTTTTAGCAGGGAGCGAACTGGGGTGCGGGGTTTTCATAAACGATACGGTTCCGGAAGAATCAGCGGAGCGTCTGCGCCAGGTTCCCCCGCAAGGTTAATAGATTGTCCGCTTCCCCCTATAGACGCTCCCTCCCCCTTCCAATAATGGCTTTCTGGGGTGCACGCCCCTCTACGGGAGGTTGGCTACGCAGAGTTTCGTTTCTACACTCGCAGGACTCCTTATCGCCACCGCCCCCCTTCCCCCTGAACCCTCGCAAGATTTCCAGGAACGCCTCTCCCCCGTCACCCGCACCTACTTAGCCAATGCGCTGGTGGACATAGCCCTGGGCGAAGTTAGCAGGGGGAGCACCCACGCTCACCTTGCAACTCTGCCAGAGGAAATCCTCGTCTTTTTGGAAGACGCTCCCCCTCCAATCCTGGAAGCAAGTCGGGATGCGATGCGTCGTTGGAACTCTGCCCTTGGGGGTAGGGTCTTCCTGGAGACGCCCTCCTCAGAAAAAGCGCACCTCACCGTGCAGTTCTTGCCCAAAATAAAGGGAAATCGCCCGCTGGCAGGGCGAGTAACCTGGACCCGCACCCTGCCCTCACCTGGCTCCCGCGCGCCCCTTACAGGAATCATTGAGGTTGCCCTCCAGAAACCCAGCGGAAGCCCAATGAAGCCTGCAGACATCACCCGGGTCCTTCTCCACGAACTGGGGCACGTGCTGGGGCTGAAGGACCAGAATGACCCTAAAGAGGTGATGGGTCCCGTGCGCGCTGACGGGAAATGCCCTCCCATCACCGAGCGCGAATTGCGCCCCCTTAGGGAACTCCAGCTTCGGAGCCTACGCCTTCTCGCCACTCAGGAGATTTCCCCTTCATCTCCCGTCCCCTTCCGCTTCTGACAAGCCCATTCCGAAGAAAAGAGAGTTGCCAGCGGGACCCTTTATCGCCGGAACAGCGAGCGCAAGAAGAAGAGAAGGTTAGCGGGCCTTTCTGCAAGGCGCCTTGTGAAATAGGGATACCAACTTTTGCCATACGGGATATAAATGCGCACGATGTAGCCTTCGTCCCTGAGGCGCTTCTGAAGCGCTCTCCTCACCCCATAAAGCATCTGGAATTCAAATCTCCCGTTCCCGACGGAGTGCACGCGGGCAAACTCTTTGATAGCAGAAATGAGTTTCTCGTCGTGGGTGGCGAAGGCGGGAAAGATGCCTTCCAGGAGAAGCCTTTGCGCCAATTGCCAGTAAGCCCTATCCACCTCCCTTTTGGAAGGATAAGCCACATCAGGACCCTCCAGGTAAGCCCCTTTCACTAATCGCACACGCACCCCTTCGCGAATCATCACCTCAAGGTCCTTCGGGGTCCGATAAAGCATCGCCTGGAGGACCACCCCAACGTTGGGGAATTTCTGCCTCACTCGCCAAAAACACTCTAATGTGGCGTCTATCGTCTCACTACTTTCCATATCTATGCGGACGAAATCCCGATAGGGGATGGAATGAGAAAGAAGACAGGCGAGGCGGTCCCCACAGGCTTTAACATCAAAATCCAGTCCCATTTGCGAAAGTTTGACGGAAAGGTTGATCCTTTCCGGCATCCATCCCCCGTAAGCAGGAGAATGATGGACCCTTTCCAACAGGGCAAGGTATTCCTCACACGCTCCATCTGCTTCTTCGGGTCTTGTTACGTGCTCCCCCAAGAAGTCCAGAGTGGTGACGAACCCTTCCGCTACCAACCCTTCGGCAATCCTCACCGCTTCTTCCCGCGTCTCGCCCGCCACAAAACGCCTGACCAACGTCCGGGTGAAACGGCTCCGCCGAACGAAATGCTCCACCGAAGGATGTGAAGCCAAAGACAAAACCAACGTACGGCTAAGGCGCATAGGCAACCAGCAAGGATACTACCAGAGACACCCCTTGAGGAGGATGCTCCTTGCCTGCTCCTGGGCTCAGGGCACCACGGGGATGAGACGGCAGGCATCTTCCCCACGCCGCACCAACAGCAAGGGCGAATCCAGCACCCTTACCACCGTGGTGCCGGGGTAATACGCTTGCAGAATGCGAAGGTAACTCTGTCCTCTGTTAGCCCGCCCTATCGCCCCCAATTGGCTCATTCCCACGCCATGCCCCCGACCCCTGCCTATAAACCGCCACCCCTGGGGAGTGCTTTCCAGTTCAAAAAACGTGCTTGGAAGCCTGGACCCCAGTGCCCCCCGAAGAGTGCGACTTTTTAAAACGAGTTCCTCTCCCGTACCCCAAAGCTGGAGAGCAGTGACCCTTCCGCTCTCCCCTCGTTCCAACACCTTCAGCTGGAGAACTTCCCCGCCCTTCCACCCCAGAGGCAAAAGGAGAGAGGCAAGTTCGGCTTTATTCACTTCCCAAACCCAGGGAGGGGCGTCCCCTTCGTACGGCTTGCCTGTCTCATCCCTGTCTTCCACAGAGCAGAGATAGGGCACTTCTTCCCCCTCAAAAACCTCTTTGACAGAAGCGGTGACCCCTCCCGAAGCGCTGTGATACATAGCGAGGGCAGGGCGCCCCCCATAAAGCAGAATCTCATTGGCGGTTTGAGTAACTGCTTGAAGGACCGAGGGGGTCTCCGCTTCCACCCCTTTGTACATTTGGGCAAGGGGGGTGTCTACGAGGTCATAGGAGCGGGAGTCTGCCTTTTGAGCCTGATGGACCGCAAAACTCCGGACTGCGACCGCCTGTGCCTTAAGCGCCTCCAGGGGTGCCTTCGGGGGCATCTCCGCGCCGACCACCCCCGCCACATAGGCTTCCAAAGCCACCAGATTGACCGCAAGCAAGCCCTCCTGCTGAGGGAGCAAGCGAATCCAGCCCCGGTAGGTTCGCCTCATAGCCCCACTGGAAAGGGTGAGGCACCCCGATTCCGGGACGACATCCACATAGGGAAAGGACCTGCCCAAGACCTCTACCCCCTTGTGCCCCCGGCGAACTTGGAGGGGTTGGTTTGGAAAACAGGTGGCGATTTCGGCACCCCCGGGGTCCCACACCCTTGCAACGGCAGATGGGAAGAGGGTATAGTAAGAGGGATTTCCGAACGTGAAGAGAGCGACCCGCAAGGTGACGTTGGAGTTAGGTAAAGCGTGCTGGCTCTGGGGGTCTGTCCTAAGGGCAAAATTTCCCCACAGGGGGAGGACCAGTCCGAGGCACAGCCATTGGGTATTCCCCATCGGTTCTCGGTATGATTATGGGCTTTAGGGGAGATTTTATCAAGGGTGGATGTTCTTGCGGGGAGCCCCCTCTTGACAAAATAGGTGAAATAGGGTATGCTTAAAAATTGTTGCTCAGTTGCCCGGAGGGCTGGATGAAGCAGGTCAAAAAATCCTCAACCTGGACTCCAAGCGATCTTCAAGTTCCCCATTTGCTTGAAGTCCAACTGAATTCTTATCGCTATTTTCTGGAGCACGGTCTGCCCGAGCTCCTGCACAGTTTTTCCCCCATTTATGACTTCACCAACGGCAACTACATAGAGTTTCTGGACTTCAGCCTGGGGGAGCCGAAATATCCCGCAGACGAGTGTCGGGATCGCGATGTTACCTTTGAGGCGCCCCTTAAAGTCGCGGTTCGCCTGCGGAAGCGAGACGGAGAAACCATTGAGTCAGAGGTTTACTTTGGTGACCTGCCGATTATGACGAACAAAGGCACCTTTATCATCAATGGGCGCGAACGGGTGATCGTGTCCCAACTCAGCCGGAGCCCCGGGATGTATTTCTTTGACGAGCCCCAGCAAGCTACCCGCTGGGAACTGAAACACGTTCTGATGCACCGCTTGCCCCTCTGGTGTGAAATTTTGCCAAACCACGGGAAGTGGCTGGAGATTGGAGAGTTTGAGCCCAACTTCCAACTCTGGGTGACGCTGAACCAGAACAAAAAAATCCCTCTGACCCAACTGATGAAGGCGTTTTGGGCATTCAAGGAAGCGCGCCAGCCCATTCACAAGCCGCTAAAAGATAGCCTGCACCGACGGCTGGCAGAACCCGTGATTGACCCCGATACGGGCGAGGTCCTTGCGGATAAGGACACGCAAATCACGGAAAAACTCCTGAAAAGTCTTCCCAAACACCTCCAGGAACGACCCTACCACGTCTATACCCCTGCTTCCACTAACACTGACCTTCTGCTTGCCTTTGGTAAGCGACGCGTTCTCCGCAACCCCACCTGGCAAGAACTCGTCGGGAAGCGCACCACGCAAACCATCCAAGAGCGAGGACAAACAGTCATTGAGGCTTTCGGGAAAATAGACGAACCCACGGCGCGTCGGCTCGCAGGAAAGCGGTTGAAACGACTGGAGGTCCTGGAAGTTAACCCCTTCATTGACGCAACGCTGGAAGTAGACCCCACCAAAGATACCCGGAGCGCCCTTCGCGACCTCCATAAGAAGCTACGCCCCGGAGAAACTCCCAACGAAGAAAACGCCAAGCAACAACTCTATATGCTCCTGTTTGACCCGCGGAACTATGACCTGGGGCGAGTGGGAAGGCGACAAATCAACAAGCGATTGAACATAGATTTGCCCCTCAACGTCCGTAACCTAACGGTGGAAGACCTGGCGGAAATGGTCTGGCAGATCACTCGCCTTTACAACGGAGAAATTGAAGGCGACGACATTGACCACCTTCGCAACAAAAGAATTCGCTCCATCGGGGAACTCCTCTTGAACACTATGCGGGCGGGGATGGTGCGAATGGAAAAATCGGCACGGGAACGGCTCACCAGCCAGGAAGACGAAAACCTCCTTCCCAGTGTCATCTTGAGCGTGAAGCCTGTGATGGCAAGCATTAAGAGTTTCTTCAGCACAAGCCATCTCAGCACGTTTATGGATCAAACCAACCCCCTGAGTGAAATTTCCAATAAGCGACGTCTTTCCACCCTGCCTGAAAAACGCCCGTCTACCTCCACCAAAGCGGGCGTAGCGGATGCCCAGCGCGAGGTGCAACCCAGCGAATACGGCCGAATCTGTCCCATAGAAACGCCGGAAGGTCCTAACGTGGGTTTGGTGAAACAGTTGACCCTTTACGCCAAAGTGGATGAAGACGGTTTTATCTACGCCCCCTTCCGTGTGGTGAAAGAAGGGCGAGTAACCGACGAAATTGTTTACCTGGTAGCTGGAGATGAAGACAATCAGAAGGTAGCTCCCCCAGATACCCCGGTGGATGCCAACGGGCGCTTCCTGGAACCCTTCGTGCAAGTGCGTTATCGGGGAGGGTTCCCAGAAGTTCCTTCCCACGAAGTGGAATTGATGGATGCTTCCCCCGTTATTTTCTCCGTTGCCGCTTCGCTCATTCCTTTCTTGAACCATGATGACGGCGCAAGGGCGCTTATGGGAGCCAATATGCAACGGCAGGCGGTGCCCCTCCTGCGCTCCGAAAAGCCGTATGTGGCAACAGGTTTTGAGCCTCACGTGGCGGTGGACAGTGGAAGTGCTGTCTTTGCCCGTAATGCAGGCATCGTGGAGCGAGTAACCGCGACTGAGATTGTCATCCGCCGTGAAGATGGAGAAAGAGACACGTATCCCTTAGTCCATGGGATGCAAAGCAACAAAAGCACCTCCTTCACGCAAAGGCCCACGGTGCGTCCGGGGCAAAGGGTGCTAAGGGGGCAACCCATTGCGGATGGACCCACATGCCAGGATGGGCAGTTGGCTCTGGGGAAGAACCTCATCGTGGCTTATATGCCGTGGCGGGGATATAACTATGAAGACGCCATCCTGGTCAGCGAACGCCTCGTAAAAGAAGATGTTTATACCTCAATCCATATTGAACGCTACGAAGCGGAAGCGGTGGATACCAAACTGGGACCGGAAGAAATCACAAGGGACATCCCGAACGTGTCCGAGGAAAGTTTGAAAAATCTGGACGAAAACGGAATCATCCGGGTGGGTGCGGAAGTGCATCCCCAGGACTACCTGGTGGGCAAAATAGCCCCCAAAGGACAGCAAGAACTGAGTTCCGAGGAGAAACTTATCATCGCCATTTTTGGGCAAAAGGGCGAAGAGGGACGCGATGCATCCCTCAAACTGCCTCATGGCGAACAAGGCACGGTGGTATCTGTAAAGACCTTCAGCAGGTTCAAGTATCGGTGTAAAGAAACGGGACGCATCTTTTACGAATCCAAGCGGAGGGAGCGGATGGTTAGCGAAGTGACGGGAGGGGAATTGGAACAGCTTCCGGGCGACGAACTCCCTGTGGGCACCAATATGACGGTTCAGGTGCACGTTGCCCAAAAGCGGAAACTGATGGTGGGGGATAAGATGGCAGGACGGCACGGGAATAAGGGGGTCATTTCTAAGATTGTGCCCGAAGAAGATATGCCGTTCTTGATGGATGGAACCCCCGTGGACATCATTTTGAACCCCCTGGGGGTCCCCTCGCGCCTCAACGACGGGCAACTTCTGGAAGCGATGCTGGGGCTCGTGGGCAAAAAGCTGGACATCCAATACATTTGCCCCGCCTTCCAGGGCCTCTCGCCCGAAGAAGTGATGCGAGAAGTGAAGCGAGTGGCTGAATTGACCCGCCAGGAAGTTCTCCAAGCCTACGTCAATAGCGAACTCAAACTGAATATCAAGTTCCGCCCGGGTGCTTCCGTTCCCGAGATGATGGAGGAGATAGAGAAGGCTTTACGGAAATTGGGGAAGACCCGCTTGGAAGAGATTTCGCAAATCGTCGCAGGTGAGCCGGTTATCTCAGTAACGCAGATGGACCCCGAAGCTCACTTTGAAGTGGTGGAAAATGAGCCACCCTATGAGGCGCCTGAAGAGGTCTATCAATCCATTCTGGAACGCATCAAGAAGAACGTGTGGGTGCGCGCGGGAATTGATGAAGAGACCGGCAAGTCCCTTTTGCGAGACGGATACACGGGAGACGTCTTCCAGCATCCTGTTTTTGTGGGCGTACTGTATATGTTCAAACTGGAACACCTTGCGGAAGACAAAATCCACGCCCGCAGTATTGGACCTTATTCCCTGGTCACCCAGCAACCCCTTGGCGGGAAGGCTCAATTCGGTGGCCAACGGTTCGGAGAAATGGAGGTGTGGGCTCTGGAGGCGTACGGAGCTGCCCACACACTTCAGGAAATCATCACCATCAAATCGGACGACGTGCTGGGACGCGTTAAAACCTATGAGGGCTTGGTCCGCGGGGAGCCTATGTTAGAGCCAGGGATCCCCGAAGCCTTCAAGATTTTGATGAACGAACTGCGCAGTCTCTGCCTGAATGTGGTGGCAGAAGACGAGCACGGAAAAGAAATCAACCTGAAAGACCTGGACGATGGTCTTTCTGCTGAAGACCTGAAAATCGCTCGTTCCATAGGATACTTCTGGTAGTGAAGGAGAAAAATCTATGCCGGACATCACTGCACTCCAACGCATAAGAATTGGTATCGCAAGTCCTGAAGACATACTCGGGTGGTCGCACGGCGAAGTAAAAAAGCCTGAGACCATAAACTATCGCACGTTTAAACCCGAGCGAGATGGGCTTTTCTGCGAGCGCATCTTCGGTCCCATCAAAGACTGGGAATGCCACTGTGGGCGATACAAGAAGGTGAAATACAAAGGCATCGTTTGCGAGCGATGCGGAGTGGAGGTAACTCGTTCGCGCATCCGCAGGGAGCGAATGGGACATATAGAACTTGCCGCTCCCGTGGTGCACGTTTGGTTCCTCAAAGGCGTCCCCTCTCCCATCGCCCTGATCCTGGACCTCTCGCCCCGTGACCTGGAAAAGGTGGTCTATTTCGGAAGTTTCATCATCATTGATATTGACAAAAAAGGATTAGAGAAAGGTCGGGCAGAAATTGAAAAAGCAGTTGAGAAAGAAAAAGAGCAAATCGCCCGGGATATGGAGCAACTAGAAAAGGAAATCCTGGCGGAGTTAACTCAGGAACTGGAAGACAACAAAGACGAATACGACGAAGCAACCATCCGGGAGAGGACCAAAGCCTACCACGACCGCATCCGTGCCGAACAACGCGATACCCAGGAGCGCCTGCACGAACTGGATATGGCTTTAGAACTCCTCTTTACCCTGGAACGGTATCAATTGGTGGAAGAGGATAAATACCGAGCGGTGGACCGCTTACTGCAAGCGGTGAGCCGACGAACCGGAAAGCCCTATCGCTCTATGCTCAATGCCAGTATCGGCGCCTCAGCCGTGAAAGAACTCCTGAGCCGTGTGAACCTGGATGAGTCCATTCAACAACTTCGGGAGGAAGTGAAAACCTCTACCGGACAGCGAAGGGCTCGCGCCATCAAGCGCCTGGAAATCTTTGAAGCCCTCAAAGAATCCAAAGCGCGACCCGAATGGATGGTGCTGGATGTCCTGCCCGTCATCTCCCCCGAACTGCGCCCTATGGTCCAATTAGACGGTGGACGCTTTGCCACCTCGGACCTGAACGACCTCTATCGGCGAATCCTCAACAGAAACAACCGCCTGAAGAAAATTATGGAAATACGGGCACCCGAATCTATCGTCAACCACGAAAAACGCCTCCTGCAAGAATCCGTGGATGCCCTCATTGATAACGGCAGGCGAAGCAGACCCGTAATGGGCAGTAACAATCGCCCCCTCAAATCCCTCTCGGATATGCTCAAAGGAAAAGAGGGACGCTTCCGCAAAAACCTGCTCGGAAAAAGGGTGGACTATTCCGGGCGCGCCGTGATCGTGGTAGGACCCCACCTGAAACTCCACCAATGCGGACTCCCCAAAGAGATGGCATTGGAACTCTTCAAGCCCTATGTGATGAAAGTCCTGGTCCAGCGGAAAATCACGCAAAACCTCAAAACCGCCAAAAAACTGGTAGACCAGGTGCACCCGTTAGTCTGGGATGCCTTAGAAGAGGCAATCAAAGACCATCCCGTGCTCCTCAACCGCGCTCCCACCTTGCATCGGTTTGGGATTCAGGCGTTTGAACCCGTCCTGGTGGATGGAAAAGCCATTCAAATCCATCCTATGGTCTGCCCCCCCTACAATGCAGACTTTGATGGAGACCAGATGGCGGTGCACGTTCCCCTTTCCGCAGCTGCCCAGGCAGAAGCGCGAGTGCTGATGCTCTCCACCAACAACCTGTTCAGCCCTGCGAATGGACAACCCACGATGACTCCTATGCAGGACATCGTCTTAGGGCTCTACGGGCTTACCCTCGTCAGCGAAGCAGGGAAAAAACAACTGGAACAACAAATCCGCGCTTTTGAAGCAGACCCCATCCACCATCCCCCTCCGCGAACCTTTGCCTCGCCTGATGAAGCCATTTCCCTGGCGCTCCATCCCGACCCCGCCGTGCGCATCCCTATCCACTATCCCGTTAGGGTGCGCCTCCAACGCGCCACCGAGACCCTCAACGAAGACGGAACCCGACAATATGAAACCGTTATTCGCGAGATGACCCCCGGGCAGATGATCTTCCACGAAATACTCCCCGAGCCCCTCCGCTACAGCGACGAGTGGATCGGAGTGGAAATGAAAAAGAAGAACCTGACCGACCTCATTCGCGCTTGCAAAGAAAAAACCGATACCCAAACAACCGTGGAATTAATGGACCGATTGAAAGACCTGGGCTTTGAGTGGGCAACGAGGCTCGGTTTCACTATCGCCCTCTCCGACGTGGACCCCCAGAAGGCACCCGTATCCGACCTGCCACGTCTGGTGGAGCTTTACTACCGGGACTTCCAGAATGGCGCCACCCAAAAGAACGGGCAAACCAAACCTTCCCGGGCCACGCTGGAGCCTATGCCCGCTTATTCCGAACTTCTGGATTTGATTGATTCTCAAATCAATGAAGCCAAAAAAGAAGCCAGGAGCGTCCGCCATAACTACGACCGAGGCTTGATTGCACGCAACGAACGAGACCGCCACCTCTTGAGAATATGGAGTGATACCTTTAGCCGACTCAGCGACAGCATCATCCAGAAAATGGGACAATTCAACCCCCTGCGAATGATGGTGGAAAGCGGAGCCCGAGGCTCGCGGGAACAATTAGTCCAACTTATGGCGACCCGCGGAATGTTCCGCAATAACTTCAACCAACCCATCACAGACGTAGTGGGCGGAAACGGACTCTTTGCCGGCTCGCGCGTGATGGAATATTTCGTCTCTATGTATGGAACGCGAAAAGGAGTCACGGATACCGCCCTGCTAATGGGATATTCGGGCTTCATCGCTCGCAGGCTGGTGGATGTTGCCCACGACGTCGTCATCAAAGCCGAAGACTGCGGAACCACAAGCGGAACGCCCATTGCCAAAATCCTATACGAGGGAGATGTCATTGAGAAATTGAGCGAGCGGGTGCGTGGGCGCACGTCCGGAGAAACTCTGAAAGACCCCTTCTCCCCCGGAGAACCCACCCTGATCCAAGCGAACGAAGTCATAGACGATAAACTTGCAGAGAGATTAGACGAGATTGAAGCAGAATATGAGAAGAGACTCCGCTCTGCCCGGACTTTACCCGAGGGAGAACGGGAGACCGCCCTTGCGGAACTAACGGCTCACCTGGTGAAATGCGGATTCAAAATTGGCGAACACCAGGAACTCCGTGTCCAAATCCGAAGCCCTCTCACGTGCGAACTGGAGAGAGGGATCTGCGCCAAATGCTATGGCTGGGACCTGGCTCTCAACCGCCTTGTGGAAGTGGGCACAGCGGTAGGCGTCATTGCTGCTGAAACGATGTCAGAACCCCTCTCCCAGCTCACAATGCGCACGTTCCACCACGGCGGAATTGCCACGGGTTCCGTTCTCACAGGATATAACCAGGCAGGGCGAATGTACGGGTCGCTCCACGAAGAATTGAAAGCGGACCTCCAGATGGCACAACTGCCGGCACACCAACTGCCCGACTTTGTGGGAGAACAGCAGGCGGTGATTAGCGCGGTTGCCGGCAAAGCCTCCCTGGACCCCAGCGCACGCCCTTACATTCCCGAAACCGACGAAGCCGAAGAGCCCCCCGCCTATGTGGGGACGGGCACCTCTAAACTCCAAAACAAACAATTCGCCAGAACCCTGGTGGAGCACTCCTTCTACCACTATGTTGGCATTCCCTTTGTGGAGCGCCTTCTGGAAGCCCGCCGTGCTCCAAAGGGCGAGGCAGTCGTCAGTCGGTTTGAAGGGAAAATCGTCAAGATTGAAAGCGGGCAATTGGGAAGGTGGGTGGTCATCAAAACGGAACTGGAAACTAAAAACGAAGAGATACGAGGACTTACCGCTGCAGAGGACATCCTGAACCCCAAAACGGGAACGGTGATTGTCCCGGCAGGAAGCACCATCACCAAAACGCTGGCAGACAAACTGGCGCGCTCAGGAGTGAAAAAGGCACCTGTGCTGGATGTCATCCTCCTTCCCAAGCGCCGTATCCTCCTCGTGAAGGAAGGGGACCACGTCAAAGCGGGAGACCCGCTTACGCAGGGACCGCTGGACCTCGCCACCCTGCTGGAGTACCGCGGAACGCATGCGGTTCAAGAATATATGATCAAAGAACTCCAAGCCCTCTATAAGGCTAACGGGGTGAGCATCAACGACCGCCACTTAGAAATCATCTGCCGGCAAATGCTGCGCAAGGTGCGCATTATAGATGGTGGAGACACTCGCTTCCTGCCAGGACAGGTGATTGACCGCTTTGAGTTCCGAAAGGAAAACGACCGAATACGCCAAATGCTGGAACGGGGAGAAAAAATCCGGGAGAAACACACCGACCCTGCAACAGGAAAGGAAAAAGAAAAAACGAGAAATCCCCAGTTTGCAGAAGCGGTGCCCGTCATTCAAGGCATCACCGAGGCAGCCCTCTCCACGGAGTCCTTCCTCTCCGCCGCATCCGCCCAGAAGACCGTTCGGGTGCTCACCGAGGCGGCAGTCCGTGGCAAGGTTGACGAACTCGTAGGCCTCAAAGAAAACGTCATCATCGGAAGGCTGATTCCCGCAGGAACCGGGTTCCCCGGCAACCGGAATATTGAAGTCAAGACCACTCGCGAACCCATCTGGGCTACTAAAACCCTCTCCGCACTCGCAACCCTGGATGAAACGCAAGTAGAGGAACAACCCGAAGAGCTTGTGGATGAAGAAAGCGTGGGGGACATCCGCTCACTGGCTCGCGAATTAGGGCACGAATTCCCTGACGAAGAACCCGCTGGGTGATTCCCCAAGCCCTCTGAACTTTCCTTCCGGTAGCTCAACAAAATATACCGCGCAGGGAACTCCTTCGTGCGTGAGAACTAAACGACGCCTCCAGGCATCAAACGCGATCCCCTCTCCCCCGGGCTTCTGGGGAAGAGATATTTCAACCGGACGGGATTGCCACCATTTCCCGGAACCTGCGGAATAGAGATAGGCTCGCTCGTAGGTGCGAAGGACCACCCATCTGCCATCGGGACTCCTATCTCCCCCCGTAATGGCAGTAAGGCTCCCGGGCGTCCCCGGAAGGAAAACTTCTCCCCCATATTTCAAAGAAAGAACACTTCCCTCCTTCGGATGGTCACAATGATAAAGGCGTGCCTTCCCGTCCACCGTTTTGGTAACTATCTCTATGCTCCCCTGGGGCGTTACCAAAAGGGTCTCCGCATCGTGAGGACCATCAGGATAACGAAAGCGATAAGTGACATACTCCCCAATCTCCCGGGAAACCCGGGATAAGCGAGGCTCCTCCAAACGGTAAACCCTTATCTCCTTCCGCAAACGCAAGTTATCGCCAATGTCCCCCACATAAAGGAAAGACCTGCCGTTATGCTCCCCTATTGCCATATCTTCCCAATCCAGGGCTTGCACCCCCTTCAACGTGAAGAACCCAAGCGCCCGACCTGAGCCATCAAACGCATAGAGGTTGGGTCCATCCCCGCTGTCGTTATGGGTCCAATATACATCGGGATACCTTCGTGACACAGCCACCCCACTGCTTTCTCTAACCCGAAGATCGGCGAGGTAAACAGGCTCTTGAAGCGCCCAAGAACAAGAAAGCAAACCCAGCAAGGATAGAAGCACCTAAGGAACTCCCCCGGACTCAAACACCGCATAAAGCGCCCGCTCCGCACCCCTATAAGAGAGAATGCCGTGATAAAAGAGATACTGGTGAGCCCACCCCGCAAGGTCACCAAACCTCTCACGGAAAAAATCCCCCACGGCAAGGTACCGCCTCTCAGTAATCCCTTTCCCTATCCACTCGCGAAAGAAAAGGTTGCACGCCATCCGCCACAGATGACGGTCTACTGGCACCGCCTGTTCATATCCCAACCCAATAAGGCACACACAATCTGCAAGTTTCAAGCCAATGCCTTCAAACTCACACAAAGCGGAGCGAGCCTCCTCATAAGGCTTTTCACGCAAAGAAGTAAGCCAGCAATCTCCCCTAAGGGAAAGCTCCCGCGCCAGACGAGCAATGGAAACAGCCCTATATCCAAATCCCTGCTGACGCAACTCCCGCTCCGATACACGAGCCAACTGCCTCGGGGTGGGAAACTCATAAACCCCTTCCGCCACAGGAGTCCCATATCGGGCAAGAGTTTCCACCAGACGAACAATCCTCGCCAAGTGATTATGGGGAGTGCACAAAAAACTGAAGAACACCTCATCCGCCCGTGAGGGCTTAAGCAGGCGCAAGCCCGGATAGGCACGAAGGAAAGGCTCCATCTCAGGTCCCCGGCGTAAAATCTCCCGCGTTATTCTCTTTAGCGATCTGTCCAGTTGAAAATACCGAAAGACCGCATCGGCAGACGGATAGGAACGCAGTTTCCACCCCCCCTCCACCCGCACCGCCTCCAGCACAGAATCACCGTCTACTCCTCGCCATTTCCTTCCACTTCCATCTTGTGATCGCCAGCGAAACACCTGTCCGCTGGAAACGGAAAGCGCCACGTCCAGTTCCGCCTCGGGAACAAACTCCCATTTCCTCACCGGAGGTTCTCCGGCAACATCTTCATAAACTCTTTCTCATCAATAATCCGAATGCCCAATTCTTTTGCTTTCGCTAACTTAGAACCCGCACCAGGTCCTGCAACAACCAAATCCGTTTGCCTGCTAACACTGCTTGCGGACTTGCCCCCAAGACGTCGCACGAGTTCCTCTGCTTGCTCGCGCGTAAAGTGCTCCAATCCACCGGTGAAAACAACCGTCTTGCCCGCAAACGGACTCTCCTCTTCCGCAAGACGAACCGGCTGAGGATGAACCCCCAATTTCAAAAGCTCATCTATCATCTGATTATTTTCCGGGTCCTGGAAAAATGCGGTTATCTCCTCCGCAGTCGTGGGACCAATATCGGGTACTTCCAGCAATTGCTCATAAGTTGCCCTCCGCAGGCGCTCCAGGGTACGAAATTGCTGTGCCAAAGCGAAAGAAGCTGATTCCCCCACCTGGCGTATGCCCAGCGCGTAAATGAAGCGATTCAAAGGACGACGCTTGGATGCCTCAATGGCATTTAAGAGATTGGAGACGCTCTTCTCCGCATATCGCTCCATCCCCAACAGATGGTCCTTTTTTTCCTTTAAACGATAAAGATCGGGCACATCCCTTATAAGTTCCTCCTCAAGAAAGCGAAGCACCTGCTTGGGTCCCAGCCCCTCTATGTCCATCGCATTCCGAGAAGCATAATGGATAATGCGCTCCGCAACCTGAGCGGGACAGCGCCGATTCGGGCATCGGAGAGCCACTTCCCCACCTTTGCGGGTCAGGGGTGTCCCACAAACCGGACACTTTTTGGGAGGATGAGGGATGGGACGAGCGGTGTGCCCCCTGTCTTTCACAGGAGCAACCACTTCGGGAATCACCTCCCCTGCCCTCTGGACAATCACGGTGTCCCCCACTCGCACGTCCTTCCGCCTCATATCCTCATAATTGTGAAGGGTAGCGCGCGCCACCGTAACCCCACTCACAAACACCGGCTCCAGTTCCGCAACGGGCGTCACCACACCCGTCCTCCCAACCTGCCAGATGATGTCCTTAAGCAGAGTCTGGGCTTGCTCACTTGCAAACTTATAGGCCACAGCCCACCGAGGACCCCGAGCGGTGAAACCAAGCTTCTCCTGGAGGGCAAGGTCATTCAGTTTAAAGACCAAGCCATCTATCTCAAAGGGTAGAGAATCCTTCCTTGGCGCCCAATGCTCCGCAAACCGAACACACTCCTCAATGCCCTTGAGAACTTTCGTGTGTTCACTAACCAAAAACCCCGCCCGCTTCAGCCAGTGGAGAATCTCATTTTGAGTGCGAAACTCCAGGTTCCCCACATCTCCCATACCCCAAGCCCAGAAAGAGAGCCTCCGGGAGGCGGTAATTTTTGGGTCTAACTGTCGCACCGATCCACTCGCCGCATTGCGGGGATTGGCATACTCATATTCCCCTGCCTTCCTTCGCTCCGCATTTAATTTCTTGAACGCCTCTTTATCCAGCATCACCTCTCCTCGCACCTCAATAATTCCCGACACCTCGGTTTGTAACTTCAAGGGGATGGTCCTGATGGTGCGCGCATTAGCGGTCACATTTTCGCCCACCTCCCCGTCCCCTCGCGTAGCCGCAACTTCCAGAACCCCATTGACATAAGTCAAAGACATTGAAAGCCCATCAAACTTCAACTCGCCTTGATATTCTAAAGGCGTGCTGGAAGACACCTTAAGGAACCGGCACACACGCTCATGAAACTCCTTGAGCTCTTCTATGCTGAAGGCATTATCCAAACTCAACATCGGGAGGCGATGACGGTGCTCCGCAAACTTTTCGCTCGGAGGTGCCCCCACACGTTGGGTGGGGCTGTCGGGTGTTCTCAACTCGGGATGCTCTCGCTCTAATTCCACCAACTCGCGAAAAAGGCGATCAAATTCCGCATCGCTTATCTCTGGCTTCTCCAACACATAATAGAGGTAGTTATGATAATTGATGAGATCCCTCAACTCCTTGGCTCGCTTTTCTAACTCCTTCAAACTTTTCCCGGTCATTAAAGAAAAGTTTTACCGCATTCGCTCCAGTACGGACGAGACCGACGCCCGACAGCGCGAAAAACCGAAGGGATACCCCGCCCCTTCCAGGGTCAAATCCAATCGCCAGAGAAGGAAGGCGTGCTCCAGACGAGCATCCGAACGAGCAAGCATCAAATCCCCCTTGAGGGAAATCTCCCCCCGCAGGGTGAGGGCAGGGTCCTCGGGATGCATAACCGGTTGCCGAATAGTGTGCACCGTATCATAATGAAACTTATATACCGGTATGCCCTCCCGACGCTCTAAACCCACAAAGCGGAGCGTGACTGGCACCTCAAGGGAGCCAATAGGGTCGTCCTCCAGGAATGCCTGCAAGGGGAGGCTCCTGAAAAAAGTGACGGCGTCCTGAACTTTCACCCTGCCATCCGGGCGAAAGGGCGCCCAAACCAGAGGGAACCAGGGCGAGCCCAAAGCAGAGGGCAAACGCTCCCGTCCCTCCACAAAAAATCTCCAATCAGACTGAAACAGGGCACCCCTCCAAACCCCTCCGACAGCAGAATTCACCACCGAGGCAGAAGCGGGCTTCCCTCCTTCCTCCACCCTGGCATCCGCCAACGAACCCTCCACAAGCCACTGCTCCCCTTGACGGTAAATCCTTATACGAAGGGTGCCGGATATCCTTGCCTCGCGAAGGACAGGAGCATCAATGCCCCCATAATAAGTGCCAAGGACTCCCCCTCGGAACTCATAAAGGAGGGTCTCTTCCTTCAGGGGAAAGCCAATATCAAACCCCTGGAGGGCAAGGCAGGCAACAAAAACTCCGAGCATCCTCTCCCGAAGGGGAGATTCCCCCTACGACCCGTCCTGCAGAAGGCGTGTCACCGTCAGGACAGTGCCCTTCGCCAACATCTTGAACCCGGCATCGGGGAACTCTATCGCCTGGTCATTCGTGGTCGTGTTTTTCAAAAAAAGAGTCCGTCCCGATTCTTTCTCCACCAGAGCGTTCACCTCCATTTTGATGGTGCCCGTCATCAGCATTTTGAGATCCATTCCTTGAGCCTGAAACATCGGGAACGCAGAGGCAAATTGCTTTAAATCCAGATTGACAGGGATGATCCCTTCTATGGAGATCTCATAAACAGGCTTGTTGGCTTCCTCCCTCTCTCCCACAAGGCGCGCTTTGAGAATCACTTCTTTATTCCCTGTGAAAGGAGTTGCAGGGATTTTCACGTCCCAGGTATCGCCGATGTTAATCTCTTTTTCAGGAAATTCCACAAAAAGGAACGAACTGAGATTAGAGTTCATCCCAAAGGAACTTACAAAGCCCGCCAATTGAGGAGGTAGTCCCGGTAAGCCCGTCACGCTCAAGCGATTGCGCTCATCTAACCGCCCCGTAATCTTCTGATTCATATTCATAACTTCTGCTGGTAACTCCTGAACCTGTCCCATAACCTCCAAAGTGCCCTGGAAGTCCGCAAATTCCATCTCCAGGTCAGCCACCTTCTTATCGTCGGATAACTTCCCCATTATAACGCTCACCTTCACTGAGGTGCCCGCATCAATGGACAAATCGTAAGGCACCCCCGCGGCTACGCCCCCTTCAAAAGTAGCATTCTGCTGAGCGCGCATCTCTACACGATACACATCCTTTTGCCCCTCCTGGAGTTTTCGCCGAAGCAGAATGCCCGAAGGGGAAAAAGACGTGACGATTAATCCTGCAGTTCCGAGCCAGAGCAAAGATTGAAACATCTCTCTACCTCCTGAGTGGTCCTTGCATCAAGGAGACTTTTCCTGACGCAGAGATATTATACTCTTAACTTTTAGCCTTCGGGTAGCAGGGCTTTCGTTACTGGCAAGAGGCACCACCCGGGAAAGTGCCTCCCCCTGCCATTCCGCATAGGTAATCACCCCCCTCTGCCCTGAAAATTCCACCCTCCCCGTCCCCGCCAATTCAGTTTCCACCTTCACCTTCGCCTCTTCGGCATTCCCCACGACACTATAACTTTCATCTTCCAAAGTAACATATACTTGCCTCACCGACACATCAAAACGTTCCTTCCCTCCTTCTTCGCCCTGATAGGTCGCCCGGCATTCCAGAGGAGCATCGGGAATGGGGCGGGTGAAGTTCCAGGCGGTGCCTTTCTCCAGCGGGTCTTTCGGAAACTCCAAAAGTAAAAACGTCACGTCCGGGAGGTGCTGGGAGTGCAACCCAGGAAGCCTCACGGGAAACTCCAGGCGTGGAGCGGTGGTCTTCTTCACGGTTCCGTTAGGGGTGAGATGTATCTCCGAATCGGGGAAGAACTCTTTGACCGACTCCAGTCCAAAAGGCATCTTCACAAAGGTTTCCCCTTCTGGGTCCCAGAGGCTAAGGGCGAAGTCGGTGATCTGGAAGGCAAGAGCAAGAAACTCCGCTTCGGGGGGTTCTTTCCGCGTCACGGAAAGGGTCCATTCCACTTTCACTTTTTGCTCACTTCCCTGGAGGAGAGAAATGGGAATGTTCCCTTCAAACACCACCTGCACATCATAAAGGAGAGCTTTCTCTGGAAAGGCGTAGGTAAAAACCTTTTGTCCGAGCCACAACAGGGGGAGGAGGGGCATTGTCATCTCAAGTCAACATTTTGGCACGTTCGGAGGCTCGGCGTTGTTCTGCCAGGGCACGCACACGCTGGATAGTTTCTTCTGATACCGGTTTTTCAAAACTCCGAAACCCCGCAAGGCGAAAGCCATGTTTCTCTGCGAGGTATCGCATTTCTTCTACTTGCTGGACGCTTACCTTCTTCCCAAGGGTAAAGGGTTCGGGGCGATTCTCCAACGCCAGAATCATCGTCTCAGCCATACAGGCGTAAGCCATCCTGGGAGGGAACCCAAAATCAAATCCAAAATTCACCTCGCCGGGGACCTCTACAATGCCCCCCTCCAGCACCAGCACGTCCGGTCTCTCCTTTGCCACTCGCCGGCTCACATCGCGCGGTCTTGCCACATCACACACCACCGCACCCGTCTTCAAATGCTCGGGCTGAATGACCTCCGTTTCCGCACTGGTAACGGTGATCACGACATCCGCCTGACTAATATCCGTAATGGTGATACTGGGCATCCCCCCCACTTCTTCTGCCACCTTTTGCGTTCGCACCCAATCGCGCCCGACTAAAATGACCCGTGCAAAAGAAGACGCCAGCAAGATCGCACAGGTTCGCCCGATGGAACCCGTGGCACCCACCACCGCCAGAGTTGCCTCTTTGGTATTGATTCCCATCAGGTCCGCCGCTTTCAAAGTGCCCTCCACCGCGGTGGCAACGGTGAAACTGTTTCCCGTGGTTACAGGAATGGGGCTTCGCTGGTTAATCGTAACTCCCCCATCTCCCACCACCGCAGTGAAGGCGCCCAAACCAATCACCTTCGCACCCCTTTCCTGGGCAAGGACACAAGCCTGCAAAATACGATGATAAACAAACTCCAGGGGCAGATCCCGCATCATCCGTGGAGTGAGGGGAACCCCCACAAACCATCCCCGCGTCTCCGCTCCCGTCAGCGAACGAATGCCCGTAATCTCGCTCAGTACCTGCGGTTTTTGGAGTCTCAGAAGAGACTCAATGAGCCTTAGGGGAAGGTACCTGGCAATGGGATACCGACGGGCGACGTCTCGGCGAGCGTCCAGAGGATGCAGGATGAACCCAAAAGGAGTCATAGAACCTGCTGTCCATTATGAATGAAACGCCACCCTCTTCGCCCAAAGGACCTTCACCCTTTATGGGCAATCAATGCCAAAGCAAGCCAGAAGGCATCATCCGGCGCTTCCTCCGCCAGAACCCTCAAATGGGGATCTCCCGTAACCTCTGCCAGAAGCCTGAGAGCGTCTGCCTCCCTATGTTGCCGATAAAGCCGATAGGCGGTGGCAAGGGGCAGGTCAGGAAGTCGCCGAGACAAAGCCAACACCGCCATATCCTTTTCCAGCTCGTCTTGCAAGAAAAACTGATACAGCCCTGCTTCCACTCCCAAAAGGCGGCCCGCTCCCAGAAGAGCACGCCTTTTAGCCACTTCCATCCGCATCCTTTTCGCAGAGCGCAAGATGGTTCGCAAATCCCCCTCTTCCCCCACCACCCCCACTGCATAAGCCACTTCGGGATCGGGCACTTCATCCTCCTCTAATCTCTGACGCAAGACATCCAGGCAGTCCCTGAGACGTAAATCCGCACAAGTTTCCGCCGCGGATACTCGCACGCCTGCCTCGGGGTCACCGAGTGCCTGGCGAATGACAGGAGCGCATTGGGGGTCCCCGATTGCCCGCAAAGCCTGGACCGCAGACCGGCGAAGTTCTCCATCCTCGCTGGTCTCCACCACTTTCATCAGTTTTTCCACCGCTTCCCGTGCCCGAAGCATCCCCAGCGCCCGGGCACTCCCCCGCCTCAACACCGAAGAAGGGCTTTCCAAATATCGCAGTAAAGCACCCGTAGCCTGAAGGTCACCCATTCGCCCCAGTGCTTCCAGCATCTCCTCTTCCACCAATTCGGGGTGATTCTCCAGCAATTGTACAAGAGCATCTCGGGACCGTTTCCCGCCAATGCTCCCCAGGGCGCGCGCCACCTCTTTCCTCACATCCGGTGCAGGGTGATACAACAGACCCACAAGTTCGGCTTCCGCAAAACGCATCCGCGCCCGACTGAGGGTCCGAATCGCCTCAATCTTCTCACGAACATCGGACACGGTAGACAGGCGACGAAGGGCAATCACCCCCGAGGGCCTAACCCCTGCCAGGTGTCGCAAAAACTCGCGAATTCGCATAGATGTGGGATCCACTATATTGATCAAAAACACCACCGATAACAAACGCAAAAGAGCATTTGCGGTGAACAGAACAGAGTATCGTCCTGTTTCCCCAAAAAAGACTTTCGCATGCTCCATAAACTCTCCCCCTGCCAGAGGAGCCAATCCCCCCACCAAGGCGGTTACCGCCTGGGTGACTCCCAATGCCAACCCTCGGATTTCGGGCTTAGCCACCGCAAGCGTCAAGTTTCCCTGCCCCACGATCACCCCCGTCCAGGCAACCCCTGCCAGCAAGTGTCCTATCACCAGCACGGTCATATTCCACAAATCTCTTCCTGGATACGTGAACACCCACGCCAGAGGACCAGACCCCAGAAGCAAAGCGGAGAGGAACACCACCGGCTTGTTCCCATATGTATCGCTCACCCGTCCCCAAAAGGGGGCTGAAGCCAGGGTCGCCACTACCATACATCCACCCAGCAACTGAAGCTCCAGCAAGGAGAGATGAAGCACCTCGCGGGCATAGTAAAAGAAAAACGGGGCGGCTACCATTTGAGCAAACACAAAAAAAACAAGAAAGACCACCAATCTCCTGAAAGGACGATCCTCCAGGGGGCGCTTCAACATCCTCAGATGCTCCCAAAAAGACACCCGAGGCACAACGGGATGGACAGCATCGGGCATCCTGCAATAAAACCAGAAACTTATTCCCCCGAAGAGAACCCCCACCGCAAAGACGATGGTCAAAGCCTCCGGGAGCTTCCCCTGAGTTCGCAAAGAATCCACAAACAAACTGGTTGGAAACCCCACCAGCAAACCCACGACATTGGCGATGGCGTGGCGACGCGAAAAATACCACCCGCGATGAGAGGCAGGGACCAATTCGCTCAGCCACGTTATATAAACAGAGTTCACCAAAAACAGACCCGTCGCAGAAGCAAGGACACAAAAGATAAAGACTTCCAACTTCGGGAACCACACGGGTGCCAGGGGCAAGAAAATGACGGGGATCCACCACGCCCGCCACATCAATGCCCCAAAAAACACAAAGCGCTTGTAACTCGGATACCGCTCTGCCCACAAGCTTCCCGGAATCTGCAACAGCCCCAAAATAGCAGGAACTGCCACCATAAAGGCGCGCACACGGTCGCTGGAGGTCAGCCACCGAACGAATTCGCTCTGAAAGTTCCCGCCAACGAGGGTAGCGAACGCCGTGGCAAACGCCATATCCCAGTTTGCCGTGGAAAGCGCTCGGAGGCGCTCAAATCCCTCGTCACTTTTCTCGCCAGGAGAACCGGTGTCCGCCATAGGTCATTTCAACCCTCGCCATTATACGCAACCCGGTGTCCCCCCACAAGGTCCCTGGCACCCTAAAGGAGCAAGCCCTCCGCGCTAAAGCCAGGTAAGGATTCTTTGAAACATACGGGCGGTGAGGGGTCGGCGAAGGTAGGCTCGGAGGAAATTGGGCCAACCCACCATCCCATTCAATTTATAGCCCTCCGGCACAGAGATAAGCACCAAAAGCGTCTTCCGAGCCTTTTCGTGGGACATCTTTGCCTGGGCAAATTTCACGTATCCCCCAATCTTATGAGGCTTCTCCAGGGTTGAAAGCATATCCACCACCAGCACATCGGCATCCCCGCACCCCTCTAAGGCTTCATTCCAGTGAGGGGTTATGGTCAATCGGACCCCATCCCGATAGGCTTCTTTTGCCACAGAAACGACTTCAGGATCCGCCGTCACTAAAATTACTTTGAACTCGCGTCTACGCGCCATCGGAGCGGTGGGTTCCATCCAATCCGAGTTCATAAGCACAAGCCTTCATCGCTTCAAGCATATGGGCAATGTGTTCCTCCAAACTAAGCCCGATTAATTCCGCACCCCGAAACACGTCGTCACGATTTACCCCCGCGGCAAAAGATTTTTCCTTCAGTTTTTTCATCACGCTTTTGACCTCCACATCCAGTATGCTCTTTGTGGGACGAACATAAGCCACCGCAGTCAGAAAGCCCGTGAGTTCATCGCAGGCATAAAGATGCTTTTCCATCAACGTCTCGCGGGGAATGCCGGTCCTATCATTGTGAGAGCCGATGGCACGAATGATTTCCGGGTCCCAACCCAACTCTGCGAGCAGGCGCATCCCCCACTCTGGATGCTCCTCAGGGTGCTTCTCGTAATCAAAGTCGTGAAGTAAGCCCGTGATTCCCCACTTCTCTTCATCCTCAGAATGCCTCCGTGCATAATAACGCATACACGCCTCTACCGCCAAGCTATGGCGCCGTAAGTTCTCACTTTCCGTGTGCTCACAAAGAAGGGCATAGGCACTGGCACGATCGTAGGTCATCTTGCTTAATAAAGATAACGCAAAACCCATCCCCAACGTCGCACTTTCCACTCTAAGGATATAATCCCCCCGTGAAACCATCAGCCAGGGTGTTTCTCATCCTCGCAGGGATAGGGCTTTTCCGAGCTACGCTTTTTTCAACCACTTTCGTAATATCTTATCCCGAGGAAACCCTATCCTCCCCTTTTTCAGGAACTATAGTGCTCTATTTTTCCCGTTCCACTACCCAACCCCGACTGGGACCTAACTGGTTCCATCCTGAGCCTATGTTTTCTGCCACCTTTGGCACGATAATGCCAGGGCAAAAGGTTACTTTCCCTGCCGAAAAGTCCATAGGATTCCCCGTGCCCCTGAGCCAACTGCCCGCAGGGAGATATTACGTGCAGGCAGTGATGGACAGAAACCTCGGGGGGCGGGCGATAGGCACCAGTCCGGGAAATCTTTTCTCCAACCCCGTGAGAGTGGACTTTTCACCGGAGACCGACGAGGTCGTGGAGCTGGTCTGTGACCAGATGGTGCCTCAGCCGGTCTTTAACGAGACGGATCACGTCAAAGAGTTCAAGGTGGAATCGCGACTCCTGAGCGCCTTCTATAAGCGCCCCACCTTCCTCCGCGCCGCTGTCCTTCTTCCCGACGAATGGCATCAAGAGCCAACCCGCAAGTTTCCGGTGATTTATAATATCCCGGGTTTTGGGGGCACCCATCTCTCTTTGAGCGGGCGGACTTCTAACCGTGAGTGTTATAGAGATGGCGTTCCTTTCCTTTATGTGGTTTTAGATCCCAGTTGCCCTCTGGGACATTCGGTCTTCGCGGACAGCGCCAACAATGGGCCCTGGGGGCGAGCGCTTACGGAAGAACTCATTCCCGAGTTAGAGAAGCGTTTCCGCGCCATTGCCAAGCCGGAGGCGCGATTCGTGATGGGGCATTCCAGTGGTGGCTGGTCGGCGCTCTGGTTACAAGTAACCTATCCCGACTTTTTCGGGGGGTGCTGGTCACTCTCCCCTGACCCCGTGGACTTTCGCGATTTTCAACAGATCAACATCTACGAGGAAGGGGCGAATATGTTTTTTGACAAAGAGGGGCGCCTGAGACCCCTAGCGCGCCTCGGGGACTCTGTGGCAATCACCTATAAGCAGTTCAGCGATATGGAGCGCCCCCTCCGCGGAGAGCAACTGGGCTCCTTTGAGGCAGTTTTCAGTCCTCGTGGCGAAGATGGAAACCCCAAAAAACTTTGGGACCGGGACACAGGCGCTATTCATCCCGAAGTAGCGGAAGCCTGGAAAAAATATGACATAGGGCTAATCCTGCGAACGAAAGCGGAGGAACTGAAGCCAAAACTCGCCAACAAAATCTATATCTATATGGGCGACAAGGATACCTTTTACCTGGAAGGAGCCGTGAAACTCCTGAAGAGTGACCTGGAGAAACTACGATACGAAGCCTTCGTGGAAATCATCCCTGGGGACCACTCGGCACCCTTCTGGGGCAACATCCCGGAACAGATCTCCAGGCAAATTGCCTCGCAATATCGCCGATTGAACCACTTTTCTTTCACGAAAAAGACCGCATCAGGCTTTTAGGTTCCCTCTTCCCATCCCGAGAGGTATTTCTTCTGCTCCTCGCTAAGTTCGTCTATCTTCACACCCATCGTTTGGAGTTTCAAAGACGCCACTTCCGCATCAATGCTTTGAGGAACCGAGTGGACTCCACGGGATAATTCCCTGCCGTTTTTGTGCAAATATTCTATGCACAGTGCCTGATTTGCGAAACTCATATCCATCACACTCGCGGGGTGACCCTCTGCTGCAGCGAGATTGATCAAGCGCCCTTCCCCCAGGAGATACAAGCGCCGCCCATCACTAAGTTGATATTCATCTACAAAAGGACGCACACGGCGCACCTTCGCCATCGCCTGGAGACCCTCCACATCCAACTCCACGTTAAAGTGCCCCGCGTTGCAAATGATTGCCCCATCTTTCATCTTCTCAAAGTGCCTTTTGCTAATCACGGACTTGTTTCCCGTCACCGTCACGAAGATGTCACCCACTTCCACTGCATCATCCATCGGCATAACCTCAAAGCCATCCATAAGGGCTTCCAGAGCCCGCACGGGATTAACCTCGGTAACGACGACCCGCGAACCCATCCCCCTCGCCCGCCCTGCAACCCCTTTCCCGCACATCCCATACCCTGCCACCACCACGGTGCGACCCGCCAGAAGACGATTCGTGGCGCGCAGAATGCCATCTATGGTGGATTGCCCTGTCCCATACCGATTATCAAAAAGATGCTTAGTTTCCGCATCGTTCACCGCGATGATGGGATAGCCCAAAACGCCGTCTCTCGCCATTGCCCGAAGGCGAATAACCCCTGTCGTGGTCTCCTCTGTCCCGCCGATGATCTGACCCATCAACTCGGTGCGCTCCTTGTGCACCACGGTAACGGTGTCTGCCCCATCGTCCATCGTGAGGGTGGGAGATAAATTGAGCGCCTGGTGAATATGGCGATAGTAAGTGGCGCTGTCTTCGCCCTTGTGGCAGAAGGCAGAAATCCCGTAGCATTTTACGAGGGCGGCCGCCACGTCGTCTTGAGTGCTCAAAGGATTGCTGGCACATACAGCAACTTCAGCCCCCCCAGCCTTCAAAGTAATAAGAAGATTAGCAGTCTCGGTAGTGACATGGAGGCAAGCGGTCACCCGGGCTCCCTGGAGGGGCTTTTCTCGTTCAAAGCGCTCGCGAATCCTCCGCAAGACAGGCATATCCTGCTCTGCCCATTCTATGCGGTTGAGCCCTTCGGGAGCCAATGTCAAATCTTTCACGTCGTATTCCAAAGATGGCATAGAAGAAGTATACTTGACCTCTTGGGATAATCTGGGTTTTCACCCCGGACAAGAATTCCCACCATCCATGCAAGCACACTCTTTCGCTCGTCATCGCGATAAGGTCCTTTGGGCAGGGCTCTTTTTCCTGGCTTTCCTCTGGCGGGGGCTGGACGTGCTTTTCTTCAAAGAGCGAATGATTTTAGAGCCTGGGGACCAACAGGATTACGAGCGCATCGCCCGAGATTTTGCCCTGACCGGTGATTTTATGCCCGGCTCTTCTTATCGTCCACCCCTTTTCCCCTATTTCCTTGGCCTCTATTACCGCCTGGTGGGGTTCTCGCCGGACGGTTTTTTCTGGCTCCAGGCGTTGATCGGAGCTTTCGTCGTTTTGCTGGTCGCTTATGGCACTTCCCGATTTCTTTATCGCCAGGCAGGACTATGGGCAGGGCTTCTCTGCGCTTGTGACCCTGTGCTCATTCATTACACCACTCAACTGCTTACGGAAAACCTATTCCTTCCCTTGTTCCTCCTGGCAGGGCTTTGCCTTTTCAGCGGTAGGGATTATTTAAAGCCAGTTGCGGGTGCTCTATGGGCATTAGCCTCGCTATGCAGACCCATTATCGTAGCGCTGGGCGCCCTCCTGTTCCTCTTTGCCTTGTGGCGCGAGCGGCACAAGCCAAGAAGCATCGCCCTCACCCTGCTCTCGGTCCTTGTCTTTTGCCTGGTTCTGACACCCTGGGTCGTCAGAAATTACCACGTTCACGGCGCCTTCGTTCCCCTCACCACCAACACAGGAGTAAACCTCTGGATGGGCAACAACGAAAACGCAACGGGCTGGTATCTCTACTCCGATTTAGGCTCCCAACTCCCCGCGAACGAGGTCCAGCGCGACCGAATCTATCTCAGGGAAGCCTTGCGATACATCAGGGAGAACCCCTTTGAGGCGGGCTTTTTATTCCTGAAAAAAATAATTCTTTACTGGCACCCTTATCCTCATCCCGCCCCCGTGATTTTTCTAACTGCTCTGGGCATCCTCGCCCTCTGGGGAGTCCTGAAAAATTGGCACCTCGCCCCCGTGAGAATCCTTTTCGCCACTGTGCTCTACTTCAACCTTTCAACGGGAATCTTCTTCACCGCCCACCGCTTCATCGTGCCCGCATTGCCCCTCCTGGCGGTTTTGGCATCCCTGGGCATTATAGAACTTAAGAGTGCGTGCCAAAAATCCCTACAAAGGGATCGGCAAGAAGCAGAACCCTAAAAAGGACAGAGGGATAGACCCCGCCCCACGCACTTCTACGGGCTACCCTTATCCACCCCAAGTAACCACGCCGAGCATATTGGCGCACTTCTTGGGTATCTTTTTGAGGAATAAATATGGCTCTGGGAAAGACCACCCTCCGGCTGTCCAGGCTCCTGGACCAATGGGCACGGCACGAGCAGGCTCAATCCGCTGCAGTCAGTGTAATCATTGCCTTTGCAGGGGGGCTTTTGGTCACCGCGGGATTGCTCATTGTGTTCGGCGCCAAATTTCAAGCGTTCCTCATTCCCATAGGTGCTCTGGCAGGGCTTGGGGTGCTGGTATTGATGCTCGTCCGCCACGATTGGCTCTTTCTCTTTGGCGTGATTGCCGGGCACACCATATTCTATGGGCGCTTCCCATATTATTTAGGGCTTCGTATCAGGGATTCAATAGGACCAGGAGACCTCTTCCTGTTCTTAGCGTTCTTCGCTTCTCTGATCTATTGGATGAATAAAAAGGACCGCCCGGGGATGCCCTGGGCTCTCTTCATCCCTGCGGTGGCTTCTTTTGCCTATATGGGAGGATACACGCTCATCGCATTCTTCTTATGGGAGCGCCAGGATAACGCCCTCATTATGGGAACAGGGTGGCTGTATTTCGTTACTGCCTTACCCGCCTTTTTATGCCTCGCAGGAGGCAGGATATGGAAACCCTTCTTCGCCATCCTCTTAACGGCACTCCTCGCTTCGGGAATCCTTTCCATTTTTGCCGAGGCAGGCATCTTTTACAACCTCCTGCTCAGGACCGGCTACGGGGGAGTAGGAACCCGCTCCTTCGGCGATACGGGCATCAAAACACCCTTTTTGGGAATGGGGGTTTTAGCCTTGCTTTATGCGGCTGGGTTTGTAGCCTTTGCGCGCCGCCCGGGATGGGTGCTCCTCTCCGTTCTGGGATGCCTTGGTGGATTGGTAATGCTTTTTCTTGACCGGGGCCGGATTCACTGGGCAGGCGCCCTCGTTGCCCTTATGATGCTCCTTATAGTCCTGCACACCCCTGGAAGGCTTAAACTCCTCACCACTGGCTTCGCCTCTCTTCTCCTGCTCGTCCTGCTGATCCAAGCCTTTGGAGGTCCTGCTCGTCAAAAGTTCAACGATGCGATGTTCAAAGCCTGGCGCCGAGTCCAGGCCTCCACTCCTACCGCTCTGATGGGGGATACAGGACTCGGATTTCGCCTCCATCGGAAGCGGAGAGCGGAAGCCATCTGGCGGGAAAACCCCCTCTTTGGTGGAGGTCCCGGCGTTATCTTTGGCTATGAAGTTAACTGGGCAACCGGGGAAGTGGGCGCCATTGTGGCTCACGGAATGGACGACTCCCTCATTTATCCCTTAGCCATTGGAGGGCTCGTGGGTGCTGTCTTGTTATGGGGAAACTTCCTCACCTTTTTCGTGGTCGCCCTATATGCCTTCACTAAGTTGCGCCATCCCTTCCACCGCGCCCTTGCCATAGCCCCCATAGGACACTTCGTTTATATTATGATGTGTGTACCCGTGACCTGGTGGCTCATTGACCGCTTCCATATCGCCGCTTTCAGTATGGGGGTGGCAACCTCTCTGGCGCTTCTCTACCACGAAAAAATGAACGGCTCTGAGGCACCCGTCATCGCTGTATGAAAAAAGCTATGGGAACGCGAAAAAAGCCTGTGGTTTACGCCTTGAGGACCAGATAACGAAGCATTATGGCTCCTAACTCCCAAAACCCCCAGGAACAACCTACTGTGGACGTCTCCATACTCGTCCCTGCCTATAACGAAGAGAAAACCCTCGCCTCGGTCCTGGACCGCCTGCTCGCCCTGCCCCTCAACAAAGAAATCATAGTGATTGACGATTGCTCTACAGACCGAACGCCTGAAATTGCCAAATCCTATCAGGGGAAAATCGTCTACATCCGCCACGAAAAAAATCAAGGTAAAGGCTCCGCCATAAGAACGGGACTGAGCCACGCCAGGGGAGAAGTCACTATCATCCAGGATGCAGACCTGGAATACTTCCCCGAAGAAATCCCCGCTATAGTCACCCCCATCCTCCAGGGCAAAGCAGACGTGGTCTATGGCTCCCGATTCACCAAGGGGATGCATCCCAATATGGCTTTACCTAACAAAATCGTGAACATCCTGCTCGCCTGGGCGGTTAGAATCCTTTTCTTCCAAAAAATCACGGACGAAGCGACGTGTTACAAAGCCTTCCGCACCTCCCTCCTGCGAAAAATGAACCTCGTGTGCCACCGCTTTGAGTTCTGTCCTGAGGCAACCGCTAAAGCCATCCGCCTGGGATATAAAATCCACGAAGTCCCCATTCGATATGAGCCGAGAAGCAAAAAAGAGGGGAAAAAAATTCGGTGGACCGATGGAGTGGAAGCCTTCTGGACCCTTATACGGCATCGCTTCTCGCGGTTTTAGGCTCTCAAGCTCTTTCCCCCTCACAATGCGGCTTCGCCCCGCTCCCCGGTGCGAATACGAATCGCATCCAAAACCTCCGAAATAAAGATTTTGCCGTCCCCTATTTCCCCCGTCCGCGCCGCCTCACAGATGACCTCTATCGCTTTCTCCACCTGGTCATCCCGAATCACTATCTCCACGCGGGCTTTTGGCAAAAGGTTCACCGAGTAAGTGCTCCCACGATAAAATTCTGTCCGCCCCTGTTGGCGACCGTGACCTCGCACCACCTCAGTGGACATTCCGAAAATCCCCGCCTCTTCCAGCGCCGATTTCACGTCTTCCAGTTTATTCACCCGGATGATACAATCCAACTTCTTCATCGCCCCCATTCTGCTCCCCCAAGCCACCCGGCGTCAAGCCCACCCGCACGAGCCTTTCAGGTAACCTTCTAAAGAACCACGTGGCACCAAGAAGCATACCCCCAAGCCCCCAAACCGACGAAGAACGCCTCCTACACAAGGACGCCCTCCTTACACTTGTTCTCTGCCTTATCGCAGGAGTAATGTTTCTCGTGCTCCTCTGGGATCGGCCATTCCCCTCTCCCGACTTTTACTCCTTTGCCCAAGCATCCCAGGACATCTCCCACGCCCAACGCACCCAAAGCAAATATCCCCCCGGGCTTTCTTTCCTCCTCATCCCCTTCCTACCCTGGGGAACGAACGCTCAAGCCACCACCGCACAAGTCATCAACGTGCTCTCCGCCCTGGGTTTTGCTTCTTCCCTTTTCACCTTATGCCGACACTTGAAAGTTCCCGCCAGTTCCGTTTGCATCGCCCTCACCCTTTTCAACCGTTACACTATCCAGGCAACCCTGAGCGGAACCGCTCATATCCCTTTCTTATTTCTCAGCACCGCCTGCCTCGTATGCGCCCTCCGGGGGCGATGGTCCCTTGCCTATGCCCTTGCGGGAGCCTCCACTCTGTTTCGCTATAATGGCGTGATCTTCCCCGTCCTGGTAGGGCTCTGGCACTTCGCCTCGCTCCACCAAAAAGGAGATGCCCTCCCCCTGGGGCGTCGGCTTGCAATCCCCACCGCAGGCACTCTCGCCTCTCTAATCCCTGTGGGGCTTTGGTTAACGATGGGGACGCAATCTGCCCTCGGCACCTACGCTGAGGAGATAGCGATGCGGGGAGTAGCAGGGGTCAAAGCCCTTCTTTATCTCCCTGCCACCCTGATGACCTCCTTTCTGGACACCTATGCCAGCCAGGCTCTTCGCTCTGCTCCCGCCCGAGAACAATTCCTGTCTGGTCTGCCCCTCCTGGGACCCTTCATCCTCGGTTTGCGAGGGCTCTTCGCCCTCTTCCGACTCAACAGGAACCTGACTCTCTGGCTCCTTGCCACCCTCGTGGGGTGGGGCATTGTTCACGGGGGGTTCCCGGAAGTGGGGGGGCTCTTCTTTTACGCTATCCAGGTGACCTGGATTCTCTGGCTTCTTGTCCTGTATGGGTTCTGGAAGCAGAACTCGCGAGCCTCCCTTCTCCTGCTCGCGCTGCCTCTGCTTCTAATCTTGAGAAACGAGCCACGCACGCTCCTTTTGGTCACCGCAGTCGTTCTGGTTATCATCCTAACAGAAATTCCTTCCCGGAGAACCCTTCCAGGAAAAGGGATACTATCAAGCGTCATCGCAGTCACGGCGGGGATCATCGGCGTCTTAACCGCCCAGGCAACTATTTACAATGTGAATTACCGCCCCCTCATACCCCGCCTCCTTCAATTCGCAAAAAGCAATCCCAGGGTTTTGGTCTCCTATCCTCTGTGGTTACAGCTCCGAGCCCACGGATGGGACACTTCCCCCTTGGTTCCAGAAAACCTCGTGGATGGCAATAACCCCAAAGGTTCTTTTAGGGATTTAGGAATTCGTTTTGTCGCCGTTGGGGATTGGGAGGTCAAAAACAGACATTCCCAGGAATTCTGGCAAGAGCACGAATTTTTCCTCGGAAAGGAGTACAAGACTTCGCTAAAGCCCTATCAACTGATCGTGCAAGCCTATGAAGAACGGGGCTTTGCCCTTTTCCAGTCTTTGTCCTTTCGCAAGGTACAAATAAGCATTTTCCGCCCCCTTGATGATGAAGACTCACCGAACACGGAAGACGCGAAACGCTGAATACACTCGTCCAAACATATCCCTGGTTCGCACTTCCAAAAGGTGATGTCCTGGAGAGAGGTCACGCGGCATAACTCCCATCCAGAGATGAAAATTATCCGTCGGAGGGGGCAAGGGGCGATAGGGAGGAGAAAGTTGACGGTCACGTCGCACCAACGCCTCGTAAAAGGGGTCCCGCATCCTCACCCTTCGGAGGGGTAGCCACTCTCCGCCGTCTACCCGCATCTCCACCACCGAGCGCTCCGAGCCCGCAAAAACGTTCACGTAAACGAGAGCCCCCTCCCCTGCGGAAAACTCCTCCGGAAGCAGAATCCGCATTTGATAATCCGTGGGCAGTCGAGCAGGCTTGTATTGAATTGTATAAGAATTTCCAGAAAACGTGAACAAAGAATACCCATTTGGGGCACCATCGCTCATCGTGGCGTGGGGTATCCCCGATTCATCAGGTGCCCCCTGCCACCAACTCCCGCAAGCAGTCACATTCACGACGTGATGATGGGGCTTTTTCCCCTTCCAGCCATCTTCCTCTGTAAGAAAAAAGTGTGCCTGGTAATGGCGATGAGCGGAGACGGAAAGGGTGTACGGATGTTCTTCCAGCAAACGGTAAAGTTTTTCCCTGTCCTCCACTTCCACCAGAGGGATGTGCATAAACAACACCACAAGTTGGTCTTTGGGTACCAGCCTCAGGTCATTGCTAATAAACTCCAATTGCCGTTCCCCCAGTTCAGCCGTATAGCGTCCCCCACGCCCCCCTTCTCCCCGAACCCACTTCACATCGTCCAGCACAATAAAGTGAACAGGGCCATAATCAAAGGAATAGTAAGGAGGTCCAAAGTAGCGCTCAAAGGTCTCGTCGCTGTGTTTATCATCGGAGGCATCATAGTTCATATCGTGATTGCCCAGGACGTTATGCCAGGGAATCCCTATCAAGGCAATCGTCTTAATGTAAGAAGGAAAGACCGCGAGATCATCAAACACAATGTCCCCAAGGGTAACCCCGAAGGCTGCATCAATCCCAATCAGTTCCTCCACAACGTCATGAGCCAGATACTCCACCTCTCGCTCGTCACGAGGCTGAGTATCTCCGAATATCACCACCCGAAAATCCTCGCTTTCCGCTCGCCTTTGCAAAGGAAAATCAATGGAAGGGGGCAGGGGTCCTGTGGGCGCCACCCCCTCATATCTCAAAGCTGGCGAGCCACCGGGCTTATGAATGTAATAAAAGCGAGGAAGTTTGTTCTCATCAATCGGGGGTGTCCACCCCCGAGGCTTAATCACGAAAAAGATAGTGTCTTCACCCTCTACAGGTAATCGCCACCTCCCTTCCTTGTCGGTAAACACGATCTCCCGCTGATTGGACACTTTTACTCCCGGTATGCCGGTTTCCCCCCTATCCCGCTTGCCGTTGCGGTTCTTATCCCAGAAGACCACTCCCCCTGCCATCCCGCTTGTGCCTCCAGAGAGGTTCCCCTGGAGAAACCCTTCCAAAGGGCAAGGGGGCTCCCCTTTATCCCCGCCCACCATCAAAAGACAAAGGGCGACTGCCCAGCCAGCGAACCTCATACCTCAAAGGTACCTCAGGGATAACCGTTGGGGTAGCGTAAAAAGAGTGAACGCCTTTTCCCATATAGAGTGCAGTAAATGTGGAAGACAGTCTGCTCTGGAATGGGCTTTCACCCTATGCCCCTGCGGTGCCCCTCCCCTTGCAAAGTATAACTTATTCAAATTTTCCTATACTGATTTCAATAAAGCCGACCCTGGGCAAGGAGTATGGCGATACTCTCCCTGGCTACCCCCTGTTTCACCTCTCAGCCTAAGAGAGGGCAACACACCCTTATTCAGAATACAAGAAAATGGAATAAACCTCTACATAAAGGATGAAGCACACAACCCCACGGGTAGTTTCAAAGCCCGCGGGTTGGCTGTGGCTGTAGCGGTGGCGAGGCATCTTGGCGCTCAGGCCGTCGCCCTTCCAAGCCTGGGGAACGCGGGTTCCGCTCTCTCCGCCTATGCCAGGGAAGCGAGGATTCCTGCCTTTGTATACTTCCCGGACACCACCCCTCACTCTTTCCTAAAAGAATGTGAAACATTTGGCGCCAAAGTTAAACTTTTCAAGGGAACCATTGCCGAAGGATATCAAAAAATGTGCGACGAAATGGACCGTGACTTTGGAAGGGGCAACTGGATAAATTTAGCCACCCTGAGAGAGCCATTTCGTGTGGAGGGGAAAAAGACTATGGCTTACGAACTCTGGGAGCAGTTAGAGGGAGTGGTTCCATCTGCTATCGTTTTCCCTACCGGCGGAGGCACAGGCATTGTGGGAATGGCAAAAGCCTTTGACGAAATGGAAGCCCTGGGCTGGATAGGAGAAGAACGCCCGAAGTGGGTTGTGGTTCAAAGCGAAGGCTGTGCTCCCTTAGTGAGAGCCTTTCAAAGGGGAGCAGAGCGCGCAGAAGAATGGGAAGCCCCCCAGACCCTTGCCCTGGGGCTTTGCGTGCCCCGCACCATCGGAGATTCTCTCATTTTGAGAGCGGTGTGCCAAAGCGGGGGCATTGCCCTCGCGGTCACCGACGAGGAAGCCCTCCGAGGGGCTAAGGATCTGTCGGGGCGAGCAGGGATAGAGGTCTGTCCCGAAGGCGGGGCGGGATGGGCAGGGACTCTTCGCCTTATCAGGGAGGGGTTCTTCAAGCGCGGGGAGACCGTTGTAGTTTTCAACACGGCGTCGGCACAGAAGTACCGGGACCTCCCACCCCCTCCTCCCTAACCCCTCTAAGCGCGGTATACTATATAAGTAGCTATGGTCCTTACTCTATGGGTCGCCACGGTTTCTCTATGGGCTTTCGGAAATGCGAACCCCTTTGTGAAAATAGAGGTAGAAGGGCGGGGCACGATGATTGTAGAACTTTTCGCTAAAGAAGCCCCGCGGACAGTCTCCCACTTTTTAAACCTCGTGGACCAGCAGTTCTATGATGGGGTCCGATTTCACCGTGTGGAAAACTCTCCTCGCCCCTTCCTTGTGGAAACAGGCGACCCACTCACCAAAACACTTCCCCTGGACGACCCCCGCATTGGCACAGGCGGAAGTGGCAAACGCATCCCTTTTGAGCCTAACTCGATCCCCTTCAAAAACGGGACCCTGGGGCTCTCCCGAGACCCCCGAGATAAAGACAGCGGGGACAGTCGGTTCTTTATCTGCAACGGCGACCAGCCATTCCTGGACGGCAAATATGTAGCCTTCGGGCGCGTCGTGAAAGGGCTGGACGTGATCCCGAAGATCCAGCGAGGAGACCGCATCCTTTCCATCCGTCGGGTGGAGCCTCCCTTATAAGGTCAAAGTTTTCGCTCCCACCCCACAAAAGAGGTTTTCCGCACTTCACTCCGAAAAGAAAAAGAGCCGGCTGGACGAGCCAGCCGGCTTCGTGACCGCCCGCGGAAAAGACTACCGTTTCATATTGATGAGGTCCTGAAGCATTTCATCCACCGTGGTGACCACACGCGTGTTAGCCTGGAATCCACGCTGGGTGATAATCAAGTCCGTGAATTCCTGACCGATGTCCACGTTGGACTGCTCCAGAAATCCCGCCGAAATGATGCCCTTTCCTCTCTCACGAGGCGCGCCCACGATGGCAGTGCCCGAGTTATTGGTATTGATCCAAAGGTTGTTGCCCAATCGCTCTAAGCCCGCAGGGTTCTGGAAGAGCGCCAAGGCAATCCGTCCTAGAGGCCGGGTCAAGCCATTCGTGAACAAGCCCGTGACGACACCATCCTCACCGATGGAATAATCCGCAAGGGTTCCTGGCGGAAACCCATCTTGATCCACCATACGGACCTCAGTGGAAGTATCCACCTGAGTGATGGTGTCAAAGTTGAGCGTCACATTAAAGGCGGGAGCGCCATTGAGAGAAGGTACCGTGATGATCTGAGCTGCCCCCACGTTGATCAAGGTTCCGTTGGCATCAAAGTAAAGGGGCTCGCCCGTGGTACCCGAATCACCTATGGGATTCCCGTTCTCAAACGCGGACCAATCCCAACTGGAGACCGCTCCAGGGGGAGGAGAGCCTATGGGAGGCACCTGGTGGTTGGTGAAAACAATCTCAATGTCATGTGCTGCGCCCAATGTGTCAAAGACGCGGAAGGTCGTTCGCCACTCATCGGTGGGAAGCGCACTGGACTGCAAGTTCCCCCCAAAGCGTGCATTGGAAGTTACCCGCGCCCCTTCCAGCGCTCCAATGGGCACCGCAATGACACTGGTCGCATCTATCGGCGTGCTCGTATCTATATTCCCGAACTGATCCGCCTTCCAACCAAGCAACCGCTCGCCCGTGGACCGATGGGTCAGAACCCCGCTTGCGTCCAGGTCAAACCCACCGTCCCGGGTATATGCGATGCGCTCTCCGTTGCTCACCAAAAAGAAGCCTCCGCCTTGAATGGCTAAATCGCCCTTCCTATTGGTAGAAAGGAGAGACCCCTGATTGTGGTTGGTCGCGGTGGCTCCGATGATGACGCCCAACCCGTATTGGATGGGGTTCGTTCCTCCCAAGCCACCCGTGGTGGGACGAGTGGCACCCCGAATCGTTTGGGCAATCATCTCCTGGAACGTGACCTGCGAACCCTTGAAGGCTGTCGTGTTGACGTTCGCCAGGTTATTGCCGATCACGTTCATTCGCGTTTGCTGCGCCTTGATGCTGGCTACGCCAGCCAAGAGTGCTTGAAGCATCGTTGACCTCCTTGATGTTTTGTTGTGAGCGCAGAGTCTCTATCCCGACCCCTCAAAGCCAAGCCTTGAGTCCAGTCTATACAAACACTGCGCTGTCTATGTTGGTGAACACGTTTTCCTTCAATTGGTCCTTCATCACCGCCGTGATCACCGTCCGATTCCGAATGCTGATGATGAAGGCAATGTCATCCAGCATAACCAGAGACTCCCGTGAGCCCTTACGGGCAGCACGATCGACACCCTCTCGCACGCGATCCCAATCCTCGCGGTTGAGAGAGATGCCCCTGCTTGCCAGGCGAGTCTGGGCATGCCCGGATAACTTCAGACCCATCTCCCGCTGGAGGATCTCGCTGAAAGGCGCCGACCCCCCTTGCGGGGCATCCAGAGGGCGCCGGCTCGGCTCAATCTGCCGGGGACCAACGACCTCCTGGATCTTCGGGTTCTGAATTCGGTCTGGCATCGCTACTGGGCTGACCCCACTACACGAATCAAACGATCTAACTCATAAAGTGCCCCCCCAACGCGTAAATACACCGCATTCCGAGAGGTCTCCACCGCCTCCACCTGCCCCTCTATCGTGCGACCATCAATGGGAGAAAGCACCTCCACGTGGCGCCCAATCAAAGAAGCAGCCTGCCCTAATTGAATGCTGAGTTGAAGACGCCCAAGCCCCTGCACCATTCCCAACTGTGCCATCTGGGCAAAGAAATCGCGGTCCGTCATCGGCTCCAGAGGGTTTTGCGTGGTGAGCTGAACAACCAGAAGCCGTAAGAACGTCTCCTGGTCAAACGACGTGCTCCGCGATTGGGTTCCCACAGGCACAAAGTAAGGAGCAGTTATTCCCGTGATCATCTTATCCTCCTATGCTCTCACATCAAGACCTGAAGACGAAGACAACGACAGTCCCACAAGCAAGGGCGTCTCACTCACGGGGAGAGGAGCGCTCCACACGAGCGCCGGGGAGGGCGCATAATCCCCCAGCCAGCCCTGCCTCCCCTGAGAGGAAACCGTGAGGGATGCCAATTCCAAACCACGGTTTTGTAAGGCGGACACGATCTCCGCCCGATGGGCTTCCAGGAAATGCCGAACATCTCCATTGGAAACGGAGACCTCCGCATCAATTCGGTTGCCCAGGGCATGAACCGTCAAATGAACACGCCCTAAGTCCGGTGGATCAAGGTGAAGTTCCAGTGTCTTCACCTTCTCAGATTCCATGAATTGCGCCAACCGATCGGCAAGGGTGTGAACAAGCGAAGGGGAAACAGATAGGGGAATCGGAGGCTCTCTCCAGGTGCCGGAGGAGAACACGGGATGACTCGCCGGGGGAATCAGAAGCATCCCTTCGTTCCCAGGGCGACTCACCATTCCCTCCGCTTGCCCCCCCAATTCCGTACCCTTCACAGGAGTAACCGCATCCCCTGTGTCCTCCCGCGCCCCTTCCTGGCTAAAATCACTAATGAGAACAGGGGAGCGGGAAAAGAGCGAGGGACCGGCAACGTCCATTCTGGAGGGCACCCTCCCCTCAGCCTCACTCCCCTCTACTACACCCTTAACTTTCTGAACCAAATGATGGAGGACCTCCCCTTGCTCCTTATCCAAAGAGGTCAGCACGGGCTTATTCCCCTCTGAGTTTAAGATTTTTATGATTTCTTCTACAGAAACGCCCTTGGTGAGCAGTTTCTGGGCATACTCACGCAAACTGAGCACGCTGGCAGAAACCAGGCGACCGTAGCGCTTTAGTGCGGAATGGAGAGCGGGCGTGAGGTTGGAAGGCAAAATACCCCCCTTTCTCTCCCGGGAGTGAAGAGAGGGCTGTTCACCTCCCGAAGATTTCTTTTCCCCGACCCTTTTCTCGGAGTGCAGGTTCGGATCGGCAGAGATAAGCCTGGGGTGCACGGGGGATTCGGAAACCACCGAGTCGGGAACAAGCCCAGGCAAAGACCTTTCCAAGGTGAGTTGAGGCTTTCCGGGAATGGGGTTTCCGCCTTCCTCCTTTTTCCCTTCACCGTGAAAAAGGGAGGGGACCGCATCTCTATCACTGTGGCTTGGCTCATTGTGGGTTGGCAAAACAACCGTAACCCCGTCTTCCGTCGCAATCGTTTGATTCCCTTGCCCGATGCCATCCAGGACCCCATCACTCAAAGAGGGCAAGACATTGACACGAGAAACCTGGAGACCATCCCTATGAGGCAAAGTTTTTTCTGCCTTTATGCCCTCAGGGGCAACGAAGTCATCCCCAACAGGCATCAGGGGGGGTAGCTCATCCTTTGCGTTCTCCGCTCCCTTCACACCATCGGCGACCTTTCCCCCTGAAGGCTCAAAGAATAGTGTGGGTTTTTCATTTGTCAGAGCAGGAGCCTTCGTCGGCGAAATGCTCTTTCCCCTATCGGGATGGAATAGCGTGGGATTCTTTGCATATAAATCAGGGGTGCGATTAATGGGAAGAATTCTTATGGAGTGCGCGGGGTTCGCATTGACATCAGAATGTAACTCAGGGAGGTCAGAGGGAACTCCCGCGTGGAGAAGACCCGATGTCAAAAGGGGAACTGAAGAGAGACGAGGAGCCACGTCCCCTGCCATCTCCTCGTCCGCAGAATTAGAAAGTTCAGGTGCTGGGGAAGGATTTTCCTGTCCCCTTTCCACTTTACTTAGGAAGGGCACGTGGCTCAATCTCGGCTTATGGGACTGAGCCTGCACCAATTTGCCAAGGAGCGCAAGAAGGGCTTCATCCAAGGCTTCTGCCTTCTGGCGCTCAACTTCTGATAGAAAAGAAGGAGCCTCGTCCGTTTGTTCTGTGAGCCGCGGAATTTCTGCCCCGTCCACTGCCCCGATCCAGAGCAGCCCAGGGAGTCCGCCTGCGATTTCTATAGGCATGGCGCACCTCCTCAGTAGGATTGCCACCTGGTATCTTCGGCAGTTTCTGGTAGAGGTTCAGGGGGGGCAGGGCAAGGGGGGAGAAGGGGATAAAATGGCTTTATGCGGTATGTTCCGTGGTGGGAGTCCCTTCCGTCTTACGTTCCCGGAAAGCCCATAGAGGAGGTCCAAAGGGAGAAGGGGCTTGCGCGGGTTGCCAAACTCGCCAGCAACGAGAACCCCCTTGGTCCCTCGCCCCTGGCGCTGGAAGCGATCCAGGCAAGCCTGAGGAACCTCCATCGCTACCCCGACGCCTCCTCCACAGAACTCAAACAAGCCCTATCCCAAATCCTTGAAGTCCCCATAGAAAACATTTGTATCGGCAGTGGAAGCGACGAAATCATCCAGTACGTGGGCAAAATCCTCCTTCAGCCAGGGGAGGAAACACTGGCGGGAACCCCTGGGTTCATCCGGTATACCGTGTCCACCCTTCTGGGCAGAGGCATAGTCAAAGAAATTCCCCTCCGGGAAGATGGAACCTATGACTTATCCAGAATGCAGAAAGCACTCACAGAAAAGACACGCATCATTTGGCTTGCAAACCCACACAACCCAACGGGCTCCATAATCTCCACCAAAGAATTAGAGGAATTTTTAGCAAGTCTTCCTGAGGGGATAACGGTTGTTCTGGACGAGGCGTATCGCGAATTCGCTCGGTTTCATCCTGACTATCCTGATTCCACGCGCTATGTCCAAGAGGGGATGCCTGTGATAGCCCTGCGTTCCTTCAGTAAATCCTATGGACTTGCGGGCATTCGCATTGGCTTCGCCCTTGCCCCAAAGGAATTTGTGTCCGCGTACGACCGAGTACGTCCTCCCTTTAATGTTAGTTCCCTTGCCCAGGTCGCCGCTCTTTCCGCGCTTAAGGACGAGGTCTTTCTCAAAACTTCCGTGGAATACACCCGTCAAGCCCTGGACCGCCTCACCCGCATCCTCCAGGGAGCGGGAGCAAAGCCCTACCCCAGCTTTGCCAACTTTCTCTGGGCGGATTTTGGAAAGGACACCACCCCCCTTTATGAGCGTCTGTTGGAAGAAGGGGTCATCCTTCGCACAGGGCACCTTTTCGGCAAACCGACGTTTGTCCGGGTGAGCGTGGGTACGGAAGAGGAATTGGACCTATTAGAAGAAGCCTTGAAGCGAGTGCTCTCTAAGCTCCCCGTGGGGTGGTAGCGGAGGTCGGATTTGAACCGACGACCCTGCGGGTATGAACCGCATGCTCTAACCAGCTGAGCTACTCCGCCTCTTTCCCAATTTTATACCCAAAAACTAAGGGAGATGGGAGGTCCTCTCTTTCCATATTTGCAATAGCCTTTCGTAATCCTCCCAGGTATCTAAATCTTCAAATTGTGTACAATCTTGAAAAGGAACCTTATACACCTCAGCAGAACGCAGGAAATCCCGGAAGGTGCCCCCCGCTTCTATCACAGACCGCACCTTGGGCGCAAGGCTCCTCCTGATAAGTACAGGATGATGGCGAATACCTGAACATATCGGCTGAATTATGGTGCAAAAGTCACTCATAGCAAGGCGCAGGGAAACCAGGGTCTCCACACCAAGCAAGGGCATATCCGCAGGACACAAGCCAAGCCAGGGAGACCGACAGTCCTCAAAAGCCCTGAGGATGGAACTCGCCATACCCCCTTCTGCCTGCCTATTGACCACGAAACGAACCCCCAAAGAATGCACTTCCCGCTCCAGCTCTTCGTCCTCAGGACGCCCCACTACCCGAAGGGCTACAAAACCCGCTGATAAAAAAGCATCCACCATTCGCCCCAAAAGAGTTTTCCCGCCCCAGTCCAGCAATTGTTTGCATTGCCCCAGCCTTTCACTCCTTCCCGCTGAAAGGAGGTAAACCTCAACCTCCGTGCTCAATGAGATTCCGGACATAGCGTATCTGTCCCGCGTGATAAAAATCGTGCTCCGCAAACATAATAAACAACTCCGTAACGGTGAGCGTGGTCCCATCGCTCATAACCACCTTCTCATCCAGTTCTCCCTCTTCACAATTCCTCAGCGCCGAAATCACCGCCTCCTGGGCTTGCTGAAGGTATGGCAACATCTCTTTCAGAGAAGACCGGGGAACCTGTTTCATCACCACTTCCCACGTGAGCGAGCCATCTCCAAAAGCCCTGTCTAACTGCACCTGCTTATCCCCGATCACGTGAAAAAGAATATCCCGGATAGAGCCATCCATCCACGGGAAACCTGAATGAGCCGGGGGACGCCACACAAAAGTCTCTTCCTTCAATCCCTTCAGAGCCCCACGCAGACTGTGCCAGCGACTGCGTTCATAAGCTTGATGCAAAAGAAACTCAAGAAAATCTTTCCGGCTCATCCTTTGAGGTTACCCCAAGCCTACCTGCAAAGGACTAAAAGAGGAGTTTTCTTCCATCGGGGGAAGTTCAGGAATGGACAATCCGGTAATGGCAGTGCTTGAACTTTTTGCCCGAACCACAGGGACAGGGGTCATTTCTCCGCACTTTTGACCAATCAATTCGCCCATCTCGGGCTTGCCGGGCATCCGCCGTCTGGGTGGGGGGAGCGTCCAGCCTCTGCATTTTAGGCATCGGAGGTGGCGAAATGGGTTGGCGCTGGATGTGGGCGCGATAAATATGGGTGGCGACAAACTCCCGGATGCCTCGCAGGGTCTCTTCAAAAATAGCGTGGCTCTCCTTGCGGAAGGCAATCAGGGGGTCCACCTGTCCATATCCCCTCAGCCCGATGCCTTCGCGAAGTTGTTCAATCTGTTGGAGGTGTTCTGTCCACTTCCGGGTGATGGCTTCCAAAAGCACCAACTTTTCAAGCTGGCGAAAATCTTCTTCTCCTATTTGCTGTATCCTCGCCTCATAAGCCTTGCGAGACCAATCCACCAGAAGGTCGCCAAGTTTTTCCGCATCCTTATATTGGCTCAGGTGTTCCACGGAGCCGTATTCCGTAATCGGAAATATTTGTAACACATCACGATACAGAGCGGGATAATCCCACTCCGTTTGGTCTACTCCATCAGGCTCATGCTGATCTACTAAATCCCAGAGAGTTTCCTCTATATATTCCCGAATGGTCGGGCGCGGGTCTTTGCCCAGAAGGAATTCTCTCCGCATACTGTAGATGTGTTCCCGTTGGGCATTGAGCACGTCATCATATTCCAAAACGTGTTTTCTATATTCAAAGAAGTGCATCTCAATGCGCTTCTGGGTTTTTTCTATCATTGAACTCAAGAACCGCGCATTGACTTCCTCCAGTTCGGGCCAGGCTTTGAGAAGAGGATTTTCCAGCATTTTGGGATTGAAAATTTTCCAAAGTTGATCTTCAAGGGAGACGAAGTATCGGCTTTCTCCCGGGTCACCCTGGCGCCCCGAGCGACCCCGCAACTGGTTATCAATTCTCCGGCTTTCGTGACGCTCCGAGCCAAGAATATACAGCCCCCCCAGCTTTCGCACTTCTTCCGCTGCAGCAGACCTCTCCTGTTCATCCAGGGGCAAAGGAGGCGCCGAGCGCTCTTTCCCTCCCCTTCGGAACGAGGCATAGGTCTCCTTCATAAAAGTTTCATCCTGCCCCGAAAAGCGCGTGAGGTCGTCCGTGGCGACCCTTCCTCCCAACACGATGTCCACTCCTCTCCCTGCCATATTAGTGGCTATGGTAACCGCCCCTTTTCGCCCCGCTTCCGCAATGATGAGAGCTTCCTTTTCGTGATATTTCGCGTTCAGCACGTTGTGGGGAATGCCGTGCCGTAATGCCTCGTCCAGATAGGTGCGGTTCTCCTGAGGGAGGTTCCATTGCTGGAGAAGCCATTGTGCCATCTCGTCACTGAGCGGGTCAGAAGGCAAACCCAGGCTTTTCGCTATGGAAGCAAACGTCTTGAGCTTCGCTTCCGGCAAAGGGGTCAGGATAGCCTTATACGCTTCGTTCCGCTCGCGTTTCTTTCCTTCCTTTGCTTCCACACTCTGCTTGATCCGCTCCGCGAGCACCATCAATTGCAACATATCGGGCTTAAGGCGTTGCGATATCCGCTCCGACATTTCAATGGAGCGCGAGCCCACTAAAACGGGCTGTTGCTTCGTATACAGCCGGAGTATCTCCTTGGCAATTGCCCGAAGTTTTGCCTCTTCGGTCTTGAAAATGACGTCGGGATGGTCCACCCGGATCATCGGTTTGTGGGTAGGAATGACCACCACTTCTAAGCCGTAAATTTTACGAAACTCGTCTTCCTCCGTCTTTGCGGTACCGGTCATACCCGCCAACTTCTCATACATCCGGAACAAGTTCTGGAAAGTGATCACCGCGAGGGTCTGGCTCTCACGCTGAACCTGAACCCCTTCCTTGGCTTCCAATGCCTGATGCAAGCCATCGCTCAGGCGGCGCCCAAACATCAGGCGACCTGTGTTTTCATCCACCAGCACCACCTGCCCCTCACGAACTACATAATCCACATCTCGCTGGAATAAACCGTGTGCCTTGAGCGATGCATTGATATAATGCATCATATCCGGGTCCTCGGCGAGGTTCCGAATCCCCAGCAATTCTTCCACTCGGGAATATCCCTCCTCTGTTAGGGAAACGCTGTGGTTCTTCTTATCCACCACATAGTGAACGCCAGGTTTTTCTTCCGTATCGGAAACGAGCCTCCGCACCACGCTATCTGCCTGGCGGTATCTCTCCACATTCTCCATAGAGGGACCGCTGATGATATGAGGAGTACGCGCCTCATCAATGAGAATGCTATCCACCTCATCTACAATCGCATAATGGAGGTCACGCATCACTAACTGCGAGACATCCATCGCCATATTGTCCCTCAGGTAGTCAAAGCCAAACTCATGGTTCGTTCCATAAACGACGTCGCACTCATAAGCCTCACGGCGACTGCATTCCACCAAATGCATATAACGCGGATCAGGATGCTCCGCACCAGGTTGATAGCGATAACTCCCACCCAGTTCATCCGTCTCTGCGGATTGCCCCTGGATGACTCCCACGCTCAAGCCCAGAGCATGATAAATGGGACCCATCCAGACCGCATCCCGCCGTGCAAGGTAGTCATTCACCGTAACCAGGTGAACCCCACGCCCCGTGAGGGCATTAAGATAGAGAGGCATTGTCGCCACCAGGGTTTTCCCCTCTCCCGTCTTCATCTCGGCGATCTTGCCCTGATGTAAAACGATGGCGCCCAGCACCTGCACGTCAAAATGGCGCATCCGCAAGGTCCGCCGACTCGCTTCCCGCACCGCCGCAAATGCCTCGGGAAGGAGGTCCTCCAGCGTCTCTCCATCCTGTAGCCGTTTCCGAAACTCTTCTGTCTTCGCCCGCAGGGCTTCGTTACTTAAGGCTTGGAATTCCGGCTCCAGGCTATTTACCTGGTGGACTATGGTCCAGAGACGCTTGAGTTCCTCTTCGGTGCGGTCAAAAAGTTTTCGGACGAATTCGTGTACGTTGATAGGCATTGACTAAAATCCAAGCACCCACCATCACGGAAGTGCTTTTGATAGAGTATACCCAAAAGGATATGCCCGCCCCTAAAACCTTCTCTAACGGCTCCTGGCATACTTCCCTGAGCCAGGAAATCCTCGCCTGTGAGAAGTGCCCCCGCCTTCGCGCCTATTGTGAGGAGGTAGCCCGAAAAAAACGCCTTGCCTATAAAGAAGACCTTTACCACGCTAAGCCCGTCCCGAATTTTGGGGACCCCAAGGGCAGGCTCCTCGTCGTGGGGCTCGCCCCCGCCGCTCATGGAGCCAACCGAACGGGACGAATGTTCACAGGAGACCGGAGCGGAGAATGGCTCTATGAAGCCCTCTACCGATTTGACTTCGCCAATCAACCAACCTCCACCCACGCCCACGATGGGCTTCTCCTCCGGGACTGTCTTATCACCGCAGTAATTCACTGCGCTCCTCCCCAAAACAAGCCTGCCCCCGAAGAAATTGAAAACTGCAGAAACTACTTACGAAAAACCCTCACCCATTGCCCGTGGAAGGTCCTTCTGGCGCTGGGTGCTCTCGCCTGGCGCGAAGTGGGGAAAACCTTAGGGCTTTCCCTCCCACCCTTCCGTCACGGGCAACGGTTTTCCCTTCCTGATGGGCGCCTCCTCCTCGCCTCCTATCACCCAAGCCAGCAAAATACCTTCACGGGAAAACTCACCAGGCGGATGTTTCATCAGGTCTTTGCGAGGGTGCGCCGGCATCTGCAAAAACAGTAATCCCCCTCCTTTATTCCGTTTCATCCCCTTTTTCTTTTGTCCACACCACAGAGCGCCCCAATTGCTGTGCTCGCAAAGCCAAACGCTCAACCACACCCCCTTGTCTGGCATAAACCACCCGCACCTCATCCGAAAGCCCTACCACGATCTCATCCCTTCGCACGTTATTTCCAGGAGCGTACCCATCAAAGGGGCGATGGGCACTAATGACCAGATCTGTCTGCGGATCAAACCGGTATCTCCACAACCGAGCCGTGCGGAAGGGTTCTTTACTCAGGTCCTTTCCAAGGGCTTCAAAAAGCCCACGGTCCAATACCAAAATTCTCGGAGCACCCCAGCGCAAAGGCACCACTGCAGAACGTTGATAGGCAGGCGTGTTGACACCCGTCACCAATGTCCTGGGAGCTAAAACCCCCTCTTCCGCCACACGCTCAACCCTATCCAGGTCCTTTTCAGGACTCTTACTGCTTGCCAGAACGCAAAAAGTTTTCGTTTCAAGGACGCGCAAGTTGCCATACGAAAAGAAAAAGCCTGGAACATCCTCACAAAATTCCTCTAAACGCTTTGGGTAAAGAGGATTCTGCACCGTAACCAGCCGAACAGGTTTCCCCTTCACAAGCTCCCTATAAGCCTCTGCTTTGCTTTTCAACTCCTCCCGTTGCTTCACCAAGGCTGAGGCAGAAGCAGAGGGAACCCCAAAATCCTCACGCAAAGCCTCTTCCGAAAGGCACAAGAATTGCTCGGGAGAAATGCGAGAAACGCCTATCTGGTGCAAAATCCGAGCCAAACGGGAACCCCCGATGCCGGGCGTCAAGCACAGTAATAACTCCAACTCGCGCCTGGGATCAAAGGAGCCCTGCTCCACACGCTTGCTCCGCAGAAGACCAAAGGATTTCCGCAACCACAGAAGCCTGCTTCCTCACAACCGCAACGACTTCTGAATGGGTGAGGGGTTCTGGGCTGATTCCTGTTGCCCAATTGGTTACTATGGCAAGACAAGCATAAGAAAGCCCTGCCTCTTTCATAAACACCGCCTCCTTGCCCACCGTCATCCCCACCACACTCCCTCCGAGGGAACGGAGAGCCTGCACCTCGGCAGGAGTCTCATACCGGGGACCGGGCATACTCACGTAAACACCCCTATCCACCACAGGCACCCCCATACGAGAGGCGGATTCCAGCAAAAAGCGCCTTGCGGTGGCGTCAAAGGGATGAGAAAAATCCGTGTGCACCACTTCCGTCTCATAAAGGGTTTGAAAGCCCTGGAAAAAGCCAAGCAAATCAGAGCACACCACCAACGCCCCGGGAGGCACCTGAGGATCCAAAGACCCCACCGCCGAAGTGCTAAAAACCCATTTCACTCCCAACCGCCGCAACCCCTCCACCATACACCCATACTTGATGGCATGAGGAGGTGTCTGGTGATGTTCCCCATGGCGTGCGAGGGTCAAGATCCCCTTGCTTGCCAAGCCCCTTGCAGAAAATAGACCCAATCGTGTGGGCACGCGCACCACGTCCGGGCACCGCCGAACCAACTCTTGCCCTATTCCTGTCCCGCCGATGAGGGCAGATACATAACCCATCGGGGCTATTTTGGCAAAGAAGGGGGTTCCCTCGCTCCTGCGCCCCGTCAAAGGTGTACAATATCCTGAAATGGGCGAAGACCTTTGCACCAAACTGCGAAATTTGGGTCCTCACGCCTTATCGGCATCGGAACTTCTTGCCATCTTTCTCGCAGAAAGGGAAGAGGAAGTGGTCCAAGCCCTGCCCTTAGCCACTCAAATCTTGCGAGACGCAGGACTATTGCGACATCTCAGCACTCTCCCCCGTGAGGTCCTAAGGGAGCGCACCGGAGTGGAGGGACACCGTGCCTGCCAGTTCTTTGCTCTCCTGGAATTGGGACGGCGCCTGGAGAACGTAGGCAAAGGCAAACCGGAGTCCGTCAACAAGCCCGAAGACGTGGTGAGGCTTTTCCACCATCTGCGCGATGTGCGCCAGGAATATTTTTGCTCTGTCCTTCTGGATACCAAAAACCAACTCATAAAATATCCCACGATTCATATGGGCACGCTCTCCTCTGCAGTGGTGGGAGTGCGAGAGTTCTTCCGAGAAGCCGTGCGAGAAGGTGCTGCCAGTGTGATTGCGGTTCATAACCATCCCAGCGGAGACCCCACGCCCAGCCAGGAAGACATCTCCGTCACTCGCACGCTCAAAGAGGCAGGAAAGCTCCTGGAAATACCCCTTCTGGATCATATCATCATCGGGGAAAATAACTTCACCAGCCTGGCACGTCTGGGACACATCTGAAAGGATCACCTATGCCGAAACCTCTGCCCGCCATCGCTGAAGCCTTACGAGAACAAATGGAAGCCTATCATCAAGCGCGGGAGCAATGCCTCACGATGGCGCGCCACATCACTCAAGCAAGTTCTCGAGTCATCAAACACCTTCACCGCAGACAATGGAATGAAGCGGAAGCCCTTCTCTCAGAATTGAGGGCGACCGTCCATCAAGCAAAAAAAGCTATGGAACCCTTCCCTGCCCTTCTGTATTCTGCAGGGTTTCAAGACGCCCTGAAGGAATTCGTAGAGGCTTCCGTTTTCCTTGCACTCCTCAAAGGGGAGATGCTCCCAACACCCGCCGAAATGGACATAGAAGCCCCCGCATACCTCAATGGCTTGTGTGAGGCGGCAAGCGAATGCCGACGCTTCGCCCTGGACGAACTCCGCCACGGAAATGAAGAACGCGCCCAGGAAATCGTGAGCCTTATGGAAGATGTCTATGACGAACTCATCACTTTTGACTATCCCGATGCCCTCACTGCCAACCTCAGACGCAATGTGGACAGCCTCCGATCGGTGCTGGAACGAACCCAAAATGACGTCGCCTTAGGGAGCCTCCAGGCTCGCTTCATCCGCGACCTGAACTCTCGCAAAAAATGATTCCCCTGCTCTGCGCCCTCCCCCTCCTGGAAGCCCGTATGCTCTGGGTGGACGCCGGGGCAAACCTCCAATGGATGATACATCCCGAAAAGGTGCGACAGTTCTGCGAGCAAGCGAAAAAAGCCCACTTCAACGAAATCATCGTAGACGTCAAACCCATTAACGGACGCATCCTTTTCACCGCGCCCGGGGAACCCCCCCTCAGGGAATTTCGAGGGGTTCGTGTTCCGCCTGGCTACGATGTGCTGGAGGTTTTCGTGAAAGAAGCAAGGACGGTCGGACTCCGTATCAGCGCGGCGCTCAACACTTTCTCCGAAGGACACAGCCACTTCCCTGGAGAGGGACTGGCTTATGAAAAACCCGAATGGCAAACCCAATTCGCCGTCCCCCAAGCCTTTGCGCGCCTCCAAAATGGAGACCTCTTCCCCATCCTCTTGCAGGGAGACCCCGTGCCCGGCGCGCTGGTCATCACGGAAGGTGACAGTGACGTGAAAACCCCTGATGGCGTGCCCCTTCGGGCGCACGTGAGCGACCGTCCCAGGATTCAAGGAAACTCCATCGTCCTAATAGAGTGCCGTGTGACCCTCCTCCCCCAAACCCTGGCACTCCCCCAAGCGGTAGCGGTTTTCGTAGATCCCCTTCAGCCCGGCGTCCAGGAGCGGATGTTGCGATTGCTGAGCATCGTGGCAGGGTATGGGGTGGATGGAATCGTTCTGGATAGAATGCGTTTCCCCGCGCTGGAAGGGGGGATGGGCACCGCTATGGCTTCTGCCTTTTTGGAAAGATATTCGCCTGTCAGTGCTTTTCCGGAAAGTGTCTTCCAGGCGGAATGGTCTAACAAACCCCCTTATCTGCGCCTTATCCCGGGAAAACGGTTCTCCGATTGGATGCGCTTTCGCGCCGAGGTGATCACCCAATTCCTGGAGCGAGTACGCCAGGTGGTGAGGGGAGTCAATCCCCGCATTGCCCTGGGAGTATACGTGGGGGCTGGATGGGAAACCTATTACGAAGTCGGAGTGAACTATGCGGAAGATAAGCCCATCCCCCCTTATGATTGGGCAGATGAAGAGTATGGGCTGGCAGGATATGCGGGATGGACCGACTTTCTATTGCCGGGATGCTTCTATCCCGTGCCTCGCGAGGTAGACGTTACCATCCAGGGGAATAGAGCCCGCTTCACCGTGGAAGGATCCGCCAAACTTATGGTGCGCCTTGCGGGAGAAGCCACCCGAGTCTATCCCACCCTCTACGGGCTGGACTGGGAGGGGAACCCTGAGGGATTGCGCCAGGCAATCCGCTCTGCCCGCCAGGTCGGATTAGGCGTTGCCTTTTTTGACGCCTCTTACATTATCAAGAACAACTGGTGGGACCTTTTTCGGGAAGAGTTCAAGGAACCCCATTCCCTGCCACCCCACGCCCTCCCTTCTTACCCACGCAAGACCATCAAAACTCCGCCCGTAGAGCCTTCGGAGACTCCTCCCCCATTTCGCCCCTCGCAGGATCATCCTTCCTGAACACCCCCACGAACTCCTCCTATAGCCGCCTTGCTCACTTCCGCCGCCAGGCGCCCCGCAATGCTCCGGAACCTCTGCGCCGGAACGCTATCGGGGTGAGCCAGAAGGATGGGAACCCCTTCATCCCCCGCAAAACTCACCTCGGGGTCCAGAGGAATGGCTCCGAGGAATGGCACCTGGAATCGCTCCGCCAGGTCCTCCCTTTGGGCGCCTGCAAACACGTGGGTTTCCTTTCCGCAGTGTGGGCAAAGGAAGGTGGACATATTCTCAATCACCCCCAGCAAGGGAGCATTCAAACGAGTAAAAAGGGCAATTGACTTTACGGCGATGTTCGCCGCCACGTCTTGAGGTGTCGCCACAATCACTACCCCACTTAAAGGAACCAACTGCGCCAGAGTCATAGGGGCGTCGCCTGTCCCAGGAGGAAGGTCCACCAGCAAATAATCCAATTCTCCCCACTTCACATCCGCCAGCAACTGGCGGACCGTCCCCGCTACCATCGGTCCCCGCCAGAGCACCGCCTGCCCTTCCTCCAGCAAAAACCCAAGGGACATCATCTTCAAACCGTACTTCTCCACAGGAATTATTTTTTGGTCCTCCACCAGAGGGCGCTCGTCCTGGCACCCCATCAGTAAGGGCACTGTGGGACCATAAACATCCGCATCCAACAATCCAACCCTCGCTCCCGATTCCGCCAGCGCCACCGCGAGGTTTACTGCCACCGTGCTTTTCCCCACGCCCCCTTTGCCCGAGGCGATGGCGATTACGTTTCGCACATCAGGAATGAGTTCTACCGACGAAGTAGACTTCCGCACGCGTGCCGAAAGCTCCACCGTCACCTTTTCCACGCCGGGCAAGGCAAGCAGGACCTCCTCGCATTCTTTCTGCAAGTTCTCCCGCACCGGGCAGGCGGGCGTCGTCAATTCCAGAGTGAACTGGATATGCCCATCCTGGATCTGAATGTTCTTGACAAAATTCAGGGAGACAATATCGCGATGAAGGTCAGGGTCTTTAACCTGGCGAAGTGCAGTGATGACATCTTGTTCCGTAACCACGGGCATCAACCCATTTTACCCTGCTAAGGAATGGGGAAACTATGGACCCCCACGCCCCTCTCCTATCATCCCGAAAGGGGGTTTCCCTTCCCGCCGACGCGTGGCAAAAGGTAGTTCGCCACCCGACGCTTCCTGGCACTCTCTACCACCAGTTGCACCCGCCCTCCTTTATCCCAAAGTACTCCCACATCCTCCAGGCGGAACTCCACGCGATAAAGGTAAAGGTGAAAGTCCCCCAACCGAACGATCGGGTCTTCCCGAAACGCCTCGTTTGCTCCCAAAAGGGCTTGCGCTCCTGGCGCAAAGTGGTACCAGGGAAAACCTTTGAACAAATCTCCGCTCCGACTTTGCTCCACCCGAGCAAGCCACACATAACTGGGGGACACTTCGTGCCCCTGAAGAAGGAGTTTAAAGCGCACGTGGGTAATCTCGTCTAATCGCGCAGGCTCCTCCACGACCCCCGAAAAGAAATCTATTTTGGGCGCTCCCGCAAGCTGGACGAAAAAAATAACCCGCGACCCAACCGCCGAGCGAACCACTTCCCACCTCCTTTGAATTTCCTCCTCATCCCAGCCTTCCTGCACGCTCAAAAAACCAAGCCTCCCCGCCACAAACTCCGGGGAATACCACCACACAAATTCAATCGCCTGACGCAAGGTCCCATTGAACCACCAACCCACCTCACGCTTCACAGGCTCTTCTACCCATAAAGGATGCTTCTTCCTCAAAGCATACTGCTTGCCCACAAGGAGCGCCTCCTCGGGAGGTCTGGCTCCAAAAGCCCCGAACCCCGCCTCCTGAGCCACAGAGGAACCTGAGGGAAAACCCTCCCAGCCCCCTAAAGGGGAAGGGAACGACAGAAGAAAAACACCCATCATCCCCGAATGGATCACGCCGAACACCCACATCGGAAGCGTTATATTCCTCACCTCCATCCTCCCAACGCACACACCAACCAACTCCAGGGCTTACGGGCGCGTACCATCATCCTCCAAATTATCGGCAACCCTCCTCCAGGGGCGCACTATTCCGAAGGGGAGCCGTCTTTCCGAGTACCCACGGGCAGTCGGGCTTCCACCTCTCCCTCCGTGGGCGTCGGAGGTCGGCGGAACAACGTCTTCCCGAGCCAGCGGGAAAGGTCATCAAAAATCGTGTACGATGCAGGGATCACAAAAAGGGTGAGAAGGGTAGAAAGGGTTAAACCGCCGATGATAACAATCCCCATAGGCGCCCTAAACTCAGAACCACGTCCAAGAGCCAGGGCAACGGGAATCATCGCTAACACCAGCGCCAGAGTCGTCATCATAATGGGGCGAAGCCGGATAGGTCCTGCCTGCAAGAGGGCTTCCTCCCTCTCCAGCCCTCGCGAGCGAAGAGTGTTGGTATAGTCCACCAGCAGGATAGCATTTTTCCCCACCAAACCCACCAGCATAATGATCCCGATCACGCCCACAATGTCCAGGGGAGTGTTGGTGATCATCAAAGCCAAAAGGGCACCCACCAAAGCCTGAGGTTGAGCCAGCTGAATAATGAAGGGATACAGGATATTATCAAAAAGCGAAGCCAGTACCATAAATACCAGAATGAGCGCCAGCATAAACGCTTGAGCCATATAGGGAAACTCACGAGCCTGGGCTTCATTCTCTCCTAACTGGGAAAATTCAACCCCTTCACCCAACTGTGCCTCCGAAAGCGCCTGAATAATCCTGGGGCCCATCGTTCCAATAACGTATCCAGGCAAAAGGTAACCCGTCACCACCACCTGACGCTGGCGGTTGTATCGCTCTAATTTATCCGGTCCCACACCAGGCTCTATCCTCGCCACCTCCCCCAGGAGAATTGGGTTACCCCGACGAAATCGCACGGGAACCCATTGCATTTGACGGGCATCCTGCCGAATCTCATCCGAAAGGTTAATCCGCACGTCGTACTCCCGGTTTCCCTCGCGGTACTTCACATCGGTATTGCCCTCATAAAGAGTGCGCACCACTGTCCCCAACTGGGCAACTGATAAATCGTTGTCCGCTAACTTCCACCGATCGGGGCGGATAACAAACTCGGGCTTGCCCGGCTTCGTGGATAAATCCAGATTGACGATGCCCTCAAGCCGAGAGAGAACCTCCTTCGCTTTCAATCCTGCGGGAAGAACCTTTTCGGGGTCCAGGCTCGTCACCGCAACCTGAACCGGCGGACCAAACCCAAAGCCACTCTGCGTGCTTACATACACTTGAGCATCGGGGATCTTGCCCAGCCTCTGCTGAAGTTCCAAAGCCACCGCAACATCGCTCCGAGTCCGCAACCCCTCCTCTCTCTTCCAAAACATCAGCGCATCCAACAGGGCGCGTTTCTCTTTCAAGGTCACCGTTACCTGGGCATATTGGGAGCCTGTATTGCGCACCCCAAATCCCGTGGATTGTTGGCCTCCTATCAGGCTCACCACGTAATCCGTCTCGGGCAAGGCTTGAGCAGACTTCTCTATCCGCTCCACCGCTTTCAAGGTCCTCTCAAGGGATGAATGGGGGGGCATCGTCACCAACACCTGGATGAGACCCTGATCCGAGGCGGGAGCAAAGCGGAAATTGAATATAGGACCTCCTTTAAATTGCGCCAAAAGGTGCCCTAATCCCGCAAAGCCCAAAAGAGACCCAGCAAAAAGCCCCGCACCCACCAGGATGCTCCACCGGGGCTTCCTCGCAAGGAAAGAAGCCACCCCAAACACCACAATGCCGATGACGAAACACAACCGGGCAAGACCGAAGCCCATCTGGACCGCCGAGGAGAGACTGGGCATAAAGCCCCCCCCTATCATCAAAATCACTCCCAGCAAAAAAGCAAAACCCGCAAAAAACACGCGCCAACGATAGCGAAGCGCCCCCCTCAGCAACCACTGGTATCCCCCAGCAAAGCGGTAGAAAACCCCATCAAACCATCTGGCAAACCCACGCTTCTCTTCTAACTTTTCCCCTGCACGATACCATCGGCTCGCCAGCATAGGAGTAAGGGTGAAGGAAACGAGCAAGGAGAAAAGGGTTGCCACCGCGACCGTGAGAGCAAAGGGGCGCATAAATTGCCCCACAATGCCCCCCATAAACGCCACGGGCAAAAACACCACCACGTCCACCATCGTGATGGAAACAGCCGCCAATCCGATCTCCATACGTCCATTGAGTGCCGCTTCCCGTGGAGGCTCCCCGTGGGTCAAATGGCGATAAATGTTCTCCAAAACCACTATGGCGTCGTCCACCAAAATGCCCACCGCCAGGGATAAGCCGAGCATCGTCATTGTGTTCAAGGTAAATCCAAGAGCGTGGATCACGGCGAACGCTGCAAAAAGACAGGTGGGTATGGCAAGGGAAACGATTAGAGTGCCTCTGAAGTTATGGAGGAAGCCGTATATAATGAGAATAACCAACACAATCCCTATAATGAGGGCGTACTGCAAATCCAGCAAAGATTCCTTTACCCGTGTCGCGCTGGATTGGGTCACCGTGAAGTGAATGGGATAAGTGGAAGTAAGTTCCTGGAGAGCTTGCTGGACGCGCTCCGTGATCTCCACAGTATTCCCTTCTCGCGTCTTCTGAATGGTTAGGGTCACCGCCTCCTTGCCGTTAACCCGCGTGATCTCCGTTCGCTCCGCAGGACCATCCGTCACCTCAGCAAACTCCGACAAGGGCACGATAGCAGGAGGATTATTCGGGTTCTGCCTGTCCGCAAGAGGAATCACCAGGTTCTTGATCTCCTCCACCGAACGAAACTCCCCCTTCAATCGCACCGCAGACTCCCGCTCCCCCTCCGTAATCCGCCCGCCAGGCACATCCACGGTTGCTCCCCTGATAGCATCTACCACATCTAAAACGCCAAGCCCCAGACTCATCAAACGCTGAGCATCCAGAGAAATGCGAATCTCCCTCTGCTGACCCCCGGAAACCGTAACCTGGGCAACTCCGGGAATGCGCGTCAGACGATCCGCTATGCGATCCTCCACAAGGTCACGCAACTCCAGAGGGCTTAGAAGGTCGCTCTCCACCGCAATAACCAGAATGGGAAACGAGGCTATATTCAACTTAGAAACAACCGGCTTCTCCGCATCGCGAGGTAATTGCCCCACTATCGCTTCCACATTAGAAGTCACATCATTGAGGGCGCGGTCCGTGTTGGTTCCGATCTCAAATTCCGCCACCACCACAGACCCACCCTCACGAGAGGTGGAGCGTATCGCTCTCAGCCCCCTCACCGTGCTCACTGCCTCCTCTATCTTTCGGGTGATGAGGGTCTCCACTTCCTCGGGACCTGCCCCAAAATAGTTCGTCACCACCGTGATCGTCGGAAAATCCACTTCTGGGGTCTGCTCCACAGGCATCCGGGAAAGCCCCAGCCACCCGAGCACGAGGGCGGCAAGCATCAACATCAAAACCCAAACGGGGCGCCGAATCGCCGCTAACGTCAAGCCCATAGAACCCCCTCAAGAAAACAACCCCCACTCTCCTCTGCCAAAAAACTCTGAAACAGGAAACCCAAAACCCCCATCATTTCCCCTCCTTCTCAATACGCACCAGGCTTCCTGCTTCCACCAAATCTCCCCCTTCCAGGATGACCTTCACCCCATCCGGAACTCCCTTCACCTCTACCCAACCGTCCGTCTCCAAGCCCGTGGTCACCTCCCTTTTCTCTGCACGAAGCCTTCCGTCTGCCCCTTCGCGCACCACAAAAACATAACTCCTGCCATCTTCCTTATGGATACAACCCACCGGCAATACCTTCGCCTGGGGCACACGTTCCACCAGGATGCGAGCACGCGCAAACATCCCCACGCGCAGGTCGGAATCCCCATCCAGAAGCCGAATCCGAGCCTTGAATATCCTTCCCAATGTGTCTCCCACGGGATTCAAGGATTCCACCCTGCCCTTGAATTCCCGCTGACCCAGGGCGTCCACGGTTACCCTCACTTCCTGCCCCGGCTTAATGCGCTGAACTTCCTTTTCGGGAACTTGCCCCTCCATATAAAGCGAACTAAGCGCCACGACCGTCGCTATAGGACTCCCCGGCTGGACCACCTGCCCCACCTCCACAGACTTTTGAGCAATAAAGCCATCCACGGGGGCATAGACAGCGGTGTCCCGATATTGGAGGAGCGCCCTTTCTCGCAAAGCAAGAGCCTCCCGAAGAGCAGAGTCCGCAGCAGATATGTCTCGCTCATATATGGCATACATCCCGCGCTCCGCTAAGGCTAACTGCAGTTGATGCTCCGCCTGGGCTAACTGCGCCTCCGCCTGTTGAATCTCCTCCGGGCGAGCCCCCTCTCGCAACTGGGCAAGATTCTCCTCTGCCGAGCGCATATCTGCAAGAGCGGTTTCATAAGTAAGCCGTGCAGAATCCAGTTCCGCTTTGGAAATGGCGTTCTCCGCATAGAGCTTCTGAGCCCGTTCCAGGTCTGCTTTCGCCTTCTCAACCCGCGCTCGCGCGGACCTCAACTGCTGTTCCGCTCTCTCTATCTCTTGAGCGCGAGGACCCTTCTTCACGAGAGCCAAAGCCGCCCGCGCAGATTCCACGCCTGCCTTTGCCTGCTGGATGCGCGCCTCCGTCTGCTGGCGAGCCACGCGAGCTCGCTCCTCCGCTTGAACCTTCATCTGGCGCGCCCTCTCCACACTCGCCTCCGCCTGCCGAAGCAACACTGCATAATCCGCTTGCTGAACCTGAGCCAATAACTGCCCCTTCCGAACCCTCTGCCCCTCCTCAAAAAACACGCCCGACAAGCGACCCATCTGCTTGGCTCCCACAACCACTTTCGTGGATGCTTCTAAAGGACCCGAAACCTCCACCACCCACTCAATAGGACGCGTCTCCGGCTCCACCACTGTAACGGGCTGAACGGGATCGGATAAAAGCGCCCTCTGAATTTTCGCTTGCTCCTGCTGTTCTCGGCTTGGACATCCCATCACCAAGAGAGAAACTCCCACAAGCAAACCCAGGAGCCCCAGGCTTCCTAAAACCGAAGTCCCCCACGAACGTCCAAAAGGCGCCTTGGCTCTTTTATTGGATTTACAGGTATTGGATTTACAGGAAAAGACAGAGAAAAAGCTCATACTTCACTCCTCTTGAACAAAGAAAAAGGTTCCCAAGCGCAGGAATCCATCCTCCCGCCCTCAAAGGGCGCCTCCAGGCTTCCACCGACCGCTCGCTCCAACCGTGCATAGGCTTCCCAGTAGGCATACCGTGCGGTTGCAAGGGCGGTGCGAGCGCGAGTCAAAAGGAGTCCCGCATCGGAAACCTCCACAGGGGTACTAAGCCCCGCCTCGTACCGAATCAAGGCGACGCGATACGCCTCCTCAGCCTGCGCAACGTTTTTCCTGGAAGCCTCTACCACCTGGACCGCAGTTTGGAGATCTAAGTAAGCCTGTCTCACCTCCAGTGCTACCGCAAGACGCGCTTCCTCAAGACGCAGGCGAGCCTTCCGTTCCTCCTCACGGGCTTGAGCCACTTGAGCCCGAACCCGACCTCCCTCAAAAATCGGAATGCTCAAAAAAGCCGTTCCCGAAATGACGTCCTTTTCGGAACCAAAGCCTCTCGCAAAGGGGTCGCGCACAATTTGAGCACTCACCTCTATGGTTGGCAAAAGGGAACGCTCCCGAGCCATCACCACCCTTCTCTGAATTTCTACGTTTTGCTCCAGGGCTATCAATTCAGGCCTCCTCGCAAGTGCCCGATGCGAAAGTTCCTCCAAGCTCACGGTTACCTCTGGCAACTCTATCACGGGCACCGCACGCACAGGAAGGTCCACGGGACGCGCCAGAACATTATTGAGAGCCGATTGAGCCAGGATGACTGCATTCCACGCCTGGAGCAAATCCCGCTCCGCAGAACTCAACTCCGCTTCCGCACGGATGACTTCAAACTGAGGAGCAACTTCGGCAGACACCCGCTTGCGCGCGATCTCCAACCGCAGGCGGGCATCCTTTACCGCCTCTTCAGCCACCCGTTCCAATTCCCCTGCCTCCAGTAAACGGAAAAAGGCAACCTTCGCTGAAAGCTCCGCATCGTTCATCGCGGATAGGACCAACGCAGACTGGGCATCACGCTGGGCGGAGGCCGCCTCCGTGGCTAATCGCACCACCCCCCACACATCCAACGTCTGAGACAATCGCAACTGAAAAGAAGCCCGCTCAATAGGACGAAAGGTCACAGGGGGGCGGGACGGGTCAAACTGCACGCGATTCTCGTCCGTAAAGCGAGTGTAGTTTCCCTCAAGGGTGAGACGCGGTAATCCCCCTGCAAAAGCCTCCCTTCGCGTGCCTTCCACCCGACGCAATTCGGTCTGTGCCACAAGAACGGAAAACGCATTTCTCCGGGCTATCTCCACCACCTGCTCCAAAGTGAGTTCCTCTCCCTGGCTCGTTTCCTTCTCCCCCAAGAGGAGCGGACGAAGGAAGAACCCCCCTTGCCCCCACCAGGGATAAGGCAAGGCACAAGCGGGTTCTGCAGGGGGAAGCCCCCGAGAAAAGGGAGCAAGCCATCCTGCCAGGAACAAAAAGGCTGTCAAGGAAAAAGAGCGCACCATCCTTCGCATCCTGAAAACCCTGTTAGAAAACGACCCGAAACTCCGCAGGAGTTCCCCTTGGGTGGTCTCCCCGCACGAAAGGAAGATTACCACCCGGGTCATACTGGTTCCCGAACCCCCGAAACTGCAATCCCATTGAGAAGGAAGTCCACCACGCCGGATAACCTCTTTATGGGAACACGATGAAACGCAAACATCCCAACGGTGTGGAGCAACATCCTGGCGCTGACCTCTGTATTGTGCGGTCGCAACTCTCCCGCAGAAATCCTCGCCTCCAGATACCGTGACAGATGCTCCACACCATGCTTCACCACAGCCCGCCAGGCTTCTCCCGCCTCCCGGTGGGTGGCCGCCTCCCGCATCAGGAGACGAAACACCGCCTCCTTTTCCTGAAAAAGACGATAAAGCGACTGGGCCACCTCCAACAAGACCTCCTGTGCAGGACGCTCATAAGGAGGGGTGAGGGTTCTGCACACCTCGGGCACCAGGCACCCGCTCTCTATAACCGACCTCAAAAGGTCTGTCTTATTCTCAAAGTAATGATAAATCAATCCCTGCGCCACCCCCGCTTTGCTCGCTACCTCTTTAATGCTCGTGTTCTCCCATCCCCGCTCCGCAAACAGCCTCAGCGCCACCTCCAGCAACTGGCGCCTTCGCCGGTCACCTCGCTTGGTGGTACTAACGGAGTGCTCTGCAGGAAAAATTGAACGCTCGTTCAAGTTTCAAACAGCATACACAATTCCCGGCAGCGGTGTCAAGGGGTAGGAAACCAGAGCCGTTCACCAGCCTAAAGGCACCAAACTCACCGCGTCCTCCGTCTCTATATAGGAGGGAAAAGGCACGGAGAGAGTTTTCCACACCCGCGCTTTCCCAAAAATCCGCATCGTAAAGATAAAATTGACCTCATCAAAGGAATGACGCCTATGCTTTCAAATCTCTGGGACGAAGGTTTACCTGCCAAAATCACCGTTATCGGATTAGGAGGAGCAGGAGGAAATGCCCTCAACCGGATGATACCCCGATGGAACACAGGGGTGCGCTTCGTGTGCGCCAACACCGATGCGCAAGACCTTAGCAAATCCTTAGCCCCCCACATCATCCAACTGGGTCCCCACATCACCGGAGGGCTTGGAGCAGGAGGGAACCCCGAGATCGGAAGGCAATCCGCAGAAGAAAGCAAACGCGAACTGGAAGAAGTCATTGCAGGAAGCGACCTGGTCATCCTCACTGCAGGAATGGGAGGAGGCACGGGGACAGGCTCTGCCCCCGTGGTTGCCCGGCTCGCCAGGTCGCGCCAAATACTCACCGTCGCGGTGGTCACCAAACCCTTCAAATTTGAGGGCGCCCAAAGGGCACTCGTGGCAGAAAAAGGCATTGAGGAACTCTGCCAGCACGTAGACACCCTCATTTGCGTTCCTAACGAGCGCCTGCTGGAGGTTGTCTCCCCCAAGGCAACCATAGAGGAAGCCTTCCTCCAGGCTGACAGCGCCCTGCATCACGTAGTCCAGGGAATTGCAGAAATCATCCTGAAGCCAGGTCTCATCAACGTGGATTTTGCGGATGTCCGCACCGTCTTACAAAATGCAGGGATGGCTCTCATCGGCATCGGGGAAGCAACCGGAGACTCGCGAGCGAAGATTGCTGCGGAATCGGCAGTAACCAGCCCCCTCCTGGAGACAACCTTGGATGGAGCCAAGCGCGTCCTGGTCCACATCACCTCTTCCTCCGACTTCACCCTCAAAGAACTGCAAGAAGCGATGGAAAGGCTGGCTCCATTCTGCGATCCTGATGCAGAAGTCATCTTAGGGCATACCACCGACGAGGGGATGGAAGGCGCGGTGCGGATCGCGGTCATCGCGACGGGAATGACGGGGCGCAAACCTACCAAACCCGTGGCAATCCCGGAGCCGAGTGCCCTTACCTCCGAAGGAAGCCCGCGCGAAGAATCCATTTCCCCCGAGCCTGCGGTCCTGGACATCCCCAGTTTCCTGAAAAGGCAACGAGAGCGAACTTAAGCCCCTTGGCGGGAACGCCCTGTGCCCCCACAGTCTTCTCATTGCCCCGTAAAGCCCTACGCCTTGGGGCTTTAGACCTAAGCCCACACCCATCTCTTCCCTTTTGGGATTTAATCTAACATCTCACTCAGAGAACCTACCACAGCAAACCTATGGAGCAACCCAACCGCTTTGAATGGTATTACGTAGGCAAGTACGGTCCTTTAGGACCCTTGAGCGAAGCCCAAATGATAGAACTTGTGGAGTCGGGGGTTATCGGAAAAGACACTTACGTGTGGAAGACGGGAATGACCGATTGGACTTATGCGGAAAATATCCCGGAGTTTCAAAGAGTTTTGCGCTTTCCCCAGACCCCACCCCCCGTACCCCCCTTATCCAGCCCCACCCCTCAACACAGAGGCGAAAGTCCCCTTCCCTATCCTTATCTCTATTCCCCTTGCAACCGACTGCTGGCTGGTGTGCTCCAGGTAGTGCCCGGAATCGGACGCTTCTATCTGGGATATTTAGCCATTGGCACCTTGCAACTCCTTATGGCACTTTGCTCGTGCGGTCTCCTCTCCCTCTGGTCCTGGATTGATGGTATCATCATCCTTCTGGGGGGAGTGAGATATGACGGCTACGGGCGCATCCTGCGATAAGGAAGGCATTTCGGCTCAAGCCCCTTCCTTAGAAGACTCTACAGCGTGAAGACCTTAGGCTCCCATCCTATCTGTTCCAAAGCCCGCTCGTAATCCTCCAGTTGCAATTCCTCAGGGCTTTTGCCCAGAAGAGCCACCAAAATGCCTTCCAAAACGTTCGTGCCAAAAGTTTCCCCACCCATTTCGGGAGTGCTGGTGATGGCTCGGCTGGCACCCGCTTCTTTGAGAAACGCCAGGTCCTCTTTTCTGAGGGTATTGGTGAGGATTGTCTTATGAGGAAGTTTTTCGGGACAATGGCGCCGAATGTAATGCCAATCCCCTGCTATCACCGTTGCCCAATCAAAGAATCGGGAGAACTTAGGCTTGCGAACCTCCTGCCTGGCTCCCGTAGGATAAAACCAGGTGAAGGGCAACCGGGTAATCACAGGTAAAAGGATTGTGCCCAAAACCCTTAAAGTACGATAACGGCGGATAGGAATGGGAAGCCCAAGCCCAAACATCATATCGCCGTAGATCACATTGGGGCAGATGGCATCCAGGGCTTGAGCCATCCCGAAGCGGTCTACCGCCATCGTGAGAAGGACCTTCTCCTGGTGAAAATCCACCAACCCCTCCTCTTGCAACCGCCTTATAAGGCGCCTTTCCAGCGTGTGTTTTAAGCCACTGCCATCCACCACGGGCGTCTTCTTCACAGAAGAGACCAGCCTCTTCACCTGCCGAAAGGCATATCTCCGATTGTCAATCCAGAGGTAAAGATCTGCCCCTCCTATTCCCAGGGCTACCGCTCGCCCATCCCACTCCCGAAACATTTGCGCAAAACGCCTCAAATCCCCATCCACCCCCACTCGCCTCACACGAAACCTGCACCCCCCAACCACAACACACGATTCCTTATCCCGCTTACTGGAGCCAAGGCTTATGCTAAGAACCAAAGGACAATCTTCTTCTGCCATCCCTTGCCATTTTATTCCCTAACGGAGGAAGCCTCCTTCAAGGCTCCCAAACCCAGCACCCCCGGGACTCGGGAGGACGTGGGAAAGCAGGAGTTGCGGGCGCGGGCGGAGGGGGCAATTTCCCTTCAAAGGCCTCGGAAATATACTGGGCGATGTCTGCCAAGTGAGCGCGGGTGAGGGGGTCTGCCGAGCGCGCCTGTGCCTCGTTCACCCGTAAGCGAAGCCGTTCCAATTCCGCCCGCGCCAGTGCTCGCACATCCCCAGCGGAACTGGAAAGTTTCCCCGCCAGAATCTGCACATGGAGCCTCTGCAAATTTCGGCGGTAAAGGTCAATGGAAACGGAATGCTCCTCCAATTCTGACCAAATACCTGCCCTCAAGTCCTCAAAGAGTTCCTCGGGTCCATAGGCTTCCTTCCCATTCTGGGCGCAGAGTTCCGCCATCCGCGTCAGGCGATCGTCAGCCAACAGACGGTTAAGCACTCTCTGCTGACTGGAAAGCACACGGCTCACCGCACCCGAAGGTTCAATTTTGTTGAGAATATTGGCATCTAATAGCCACTGGGGCGTTTGGAAGCACTCTTGATTGAGAAAGAGCACCGCGGAGCGCTGTTTCTCCTTGGGTAGAGGAACATAGACCGCATCCCCTCGCCCCGCGTGATAATCTGTCATCACCACGCCTCCCACCATTGTCACCACGTGAGAGAGTTCCTGATTCCACTGTCCCCAAACATCCCCATAGCGTTCCCGCAAATCAGAATAGTCCTCTCCAAACTTCGTAACCGCCTTGAAAAGATAACCCATCACTCGTTGAAGATTCAATTTTCCATACCGAGTGGCTTCCACCGCGTCGGACGCAAGGTCCTCGGTTTGCTGGGATGGGTCTTCATTGCGGTTACTCCCGAAACGGAGCATCGGGTTATCCACCTGCCTTCCTGCAAGGCGGTCCAGAAACTCCTTCTCGTCCGCAGGGTTCTTCGCTCCTGGAACAGGAGTGTATCCCCATTCAATGGCAAACTTATCATAAGGTCCAATCGCAGGGAGGAGGCGAGCCCCATCGCCCGGTTGGGCTACATAGTTGAAGCGGGCATAATCCATAATGCTGGGCGCCGTCCCGTGGGTGCGCGTGAAGTTGGCATCCCGAAGTTGCTCCACCGTGTAACTGGAAGAGGCTTTCATATTATGTTGCAGTCCCAGCGTATGCCCTACTTCGTGGGCAATGACAAAGCGAAGGAGTTCTCCCATTAAGTCATCCGGGAAAGGAAGCTTCTGGGCGCGGGGATCGCAGGGGGATGCCTGAGTGAAATACCAACGAGTGAGCAAATTCAAGATATTGTGCCAAACGATGATATGCGCTGAGATGATCTCCCCACTGCGGGGGTCGTGAACATGGGGACCCACCGCATTCTCTGTGGGGGTGGGTGCCCAACGAATGACAGAAAAACGCGCATCCTCAGGGTCCCAGTCTGGATCGTCAGGCGCATCAAGGGCGATAATGGCATTCTTAAAACCCGCCTGTTCAAAAGCCACCTGCCAATCTTCCACGCCCTTTTTCACATAGGGGCGCCACTTTTCAGGAACCTCCCTGCTTATGTAATACACGATGGGCTTTTTGGGCTCGGAGAGGGGCGCCGACGGGTCTTTCTTCTCCAGACGATAACGGGTGATAAATTCGCGGGTCGCTACCCGGTGTTCGTCGGTCCCATAATCCTGAAACCGGACGGTAAAAAAGCCCACACGAGAATCCGCAAGGCGCCCCATCATCGGCTCATCCGGCAGGCGAACCATAGAATAATGCACTAAAGCGGTCTGGCTGGGACCGCCCGAAACCCTCCCGCCGATGCCCCCAATTCCCGTCGTGGGTTGCCCTCCTCCCCGAAACGTGAGCCAGGAACGCACTTCTATATTAGTGGGAAACGCTTTCACCTTCTCCAGAAAAGAACGTGCGGAATCAACCGAACCACCCCCTAACAAACGCGCCACCGAAAACTCCGCAGGATCCGAAGTGTAAAGGCGCGTCACATCTATCACCGCATTCCCTTCAGGAGAATAAGCCTCCACATCAAAAACCATCGCAATGGGGGCCACGTTTGCCGCTTCCACCGCAATGTGTATGCGATCCTTCTTCTCCGCACGAATAGTATAAGTAACCGTTCGCAGAAGGATCTTATCGTCCCTTTTCTCCCAACGGATAATGCGGTCACCTGCCTGAGTCCCCCCATAGCCCCCAGGAGGAGAGGCGGCGATTTCAATGTTGAAAAGAAAATCCTTTCCCAAATGCTCGCTCGGGATTTCAAACAACAGGCGCTCCCCTATACGATGGACCTTAAAGACGCCCTCCTGAGTAACCGCCTCTTTGGTGACCACGTCGCTGTAATTACGGGGTCCCCTTTGCCCTCGCTGGGGAGGTCTCTCGGGTGGCTCCTGAGTCCGGACAGGGGGTTCTTGCAAAACCTCTATCGGAAGGCTCTTAGGCGCCATAGCCCCCCAGGAAACCATTAGCCAGGAAGGAACCAGACAAAAACTCAGCAAGGTGTGCACCATCTTCTCTCTCCTATGATCTGAAGGCTTATAGAGAATATCTTTCTCTGCGCCACGAAAAGTTCCCTACCTAGAGAATCAACGAAGGAACCAGCCCAACCCCAGGGGGTTTCAGGGGTAGGATATGCCTATGAATGTGGAAACCGCTTTGGTCATCCTCGCTGTCGTCCAAGCCCTACTGCTCATCGTGCTCCTGGTTGCGGTTTTCGGATTGCTTAAACGGGTTCGGCGGTCGGTCCAGCAATTGGATGAACTGACCGAAGCCGTAGTAAGGGTGCTGACGGAGGACGTGAGGCCTGCTATTGCAGACATCCGCCGAACAGTAGAAAAAATAGAGCGGGTGGCGGAAGGGGCAGGTGTGGCACTCACCGTGGCGGAACCGGTGATCCGGGGGGTCTCTCAGGTAGCGGGGCGCTTTCAGAAGGCTTCCTCGCCTCTATGGGTAGACCTCGCGTGCCTGGCGATAGATTTTTGGGGCATAATGAGAAAGCGGAGGTCTCGGAAGGATTCTTCTGAGACCGCCCGCGATAATACGAAAAGGCAAAAAGTCTAAGGAGGTAACTATGTCCGAAGCAAATGAGAAGAACGCTATGCTCTACTTCCTGGCAGGGGTTGGCGTGGGCGCCCTCATTGGGGCGGCTGCAGGCTTGCTCCTGGCTCCTAAAGCAGGAGCAGAAACCCGGGAAGAGTTAGCCGAGAAACTGGAAGAACTTAAAAGCCGTGTGGCGGAATGGATGCGAGAGCGCCGTGAGCGCAAAGCAACTGCCAGTGTGGGAACACCCACTGACGAAGCAGGCGCCTGATTTGAAACCGCCTCGCCCCTGCCCAGCCCCACCTTTCGGCACTTCATAAGCCTATGGTGGGCTCACGAGTCTTCTTGTGGGTGGTGATCGTTTTGATCATCGCCTTTTTCCTTTATACGGTGCGGAGCATCCTTTTGCCTTTTGTCATCGGCTTGGTCGTAGCCTCGCTTTTAGACCCAGCCATCCGCACCCTACGGGTTAAAGGCTTCACCCGAGCAGGCGCCGTCTGGACGGTCTTCCTGGCTTTCTCCCTCTTTATGGCTTTCCTCATCCGATGGGCAGTTCCCCTTTTGACCTCCCAGGTCTCCGCAAGCCAAGAGAGAGTTGCGGAATTCATCAACACTTATCTCTTCCCACCCACCCGTCTGGAAAAACTCCTCTCTAACCCATCCGTGAAAGAACGCCTGCAAGAGAAAAGGTATCCCCAAGACCCCGCCCAGCTCAAAAAATGGCTCCTGGAAGAACAACGAACAGATAAAGAATTAGAAGCCTTCCTGACAGATTTTGCCCCCGATTTGACTCAAGCGGGACTGCCCGCCGAAAAAGACGCCCTCATAGAAGCCCTCCAGTCCCCCGAAGAAGGGGGGCTTTTCGACCGATTCATCGCCAGGCATCGCCGAACCCTCATAGATCTGGGACTACCCGCAACCCGAGAAGAACTGGAAACGAAATTCAAAGTGGAACAACGCGTGAAGGATATGTTTGCCAAACTCTTGGGGGGCGCCGTGAGGGTCTTAGACTACCTCCTGAGCAGTGCCCTCCTGATTGTCCTCACTCCCATCGTGACCATTTTAATCCTTCTGGATTACGATAACTTCAAGCGTCGCTTCCTCCTCTGGGTGCCCCCCGCCATCCGACCCGCCGCACGCGACCTCCTCAGCGACATTGGACAAGTGATTTCTGCCTACGTGCGTGGACTCACCACCAGCCTGGCACTCTACGCCACCCTGATGGCGCTTCTCTTCACTTTCCTGGGTGTTCCCTATTCCCTCTTCTTAGGAATCCTGATAGCGGTGCTCTATGTGATGCCCTTCTTTGGCGCTATCCTCTCCACAGGAGTCCTCGCCCTCGCAGTCCTCCTCAAGGGTGAGCCTACCACGCTCTTCTTCAGCCTATCCAATATGAATACCTACTTCTTCTTGTGCGTGGGCTCTTTTCTGGTGGTAGACCGTGTTTACGATGCCCTCATCCACCCTCAAATTGTGGGCAGAGCGGTGCGGCTACATCCCGTAGTGAGCATTTTCGTGGTGCTGTCCGGAATGGCACTCTTCGGTTTAGCAGGAATGATCCTCGCCTTTCCCATAGCGGGAATTGTCAAAGTCATCCTGGACCGCCTGATGCGTTACACCACCAGCGTCTCGGAGAAACCCCTGGACCTCCCACGCATCCCCAAACGCCATCAAGCCTGAAGCCCCTGTTTTTATTCCCCCATCCTCAAAGCCCAATTCAAGAAACAAGAAAATTAAAAGACGACAGCGGTCTTTTGTTCCAAAAGACCGCGTCGCTTACCTACCCGCGAGCCTAACTCTTAGGACTCGCCACTGGCATCGTTGAAGGTAGGCTCAAAGGGGATGAGCCCCAGCCGTGTAGCTGCCCGAAAGGCTTGTACTCGGTTGCTCACCTGCAATTTGTGATAGACGTTCGCCAGGTGAAAATCAACGGTTCTCTTAGACACATACAGGCGCTCAGCCGCTTCCTTACTGCTGAAGCCCTGGGCGATCAAACTGAGAACCTCAACTTCCCGCTTCGTCAGCCTTACGGGACGCCCACTTTGTTCTGATTTCGGTGTTGGCATAGCCATTTGTCACCCCTCGCTTTTTTTGTGCTCGCCGCCTGATAGGCTTATTCCACACATAACGCCTTTTCTCAAGTATCCCACACGAGAAACTCCATTTTCCCGAAGGAATACCAGGACGGCGCCTGCTCAAACAGAAGGCAAAGTGCGAGGGTTGAACGCTTTACCCCCTGTCAAGCACAAACTTATTGTCGGCGACCGATGTTCGCCACTTAACGGACGACAAAAGGAAAATTTGGTTCCCTACCAAAACAAAATTTCCAAATAAAAAAACCTGACACAACACCTTCAAGGATGAACACACACCCCCCAAAGCCCAAAACCCGCACCTACCCCAGCAAAATCCGGGAAAAGGCTCAAGGTAAAGAGCCTTCACATCCCAACGCTTTCCACCCGTACCCCCGAGTCCGCACAAGTCACCAGAATGCTCAACCCGCCAAAACCCCTCCCCCTATACCCTGATGAAACAAACGACCCAAACGCCTCCACCTCATCACGCCATACCAGCGCCACACAAGACCCTCCAAACCCCGCTCCCGTCATTCGGGCACCAAGGCATCCCGGCGCCTCCCAACACGTCTCCGCCAGGGCATCCAGCTCCGCACAACTCACCTCATAATCATCCCGTAGGCTCTGATGAGAAAGCCTGCAAAGCACCCGAACCCTCTCCCAATCCGATCGCTTGAGTGCTTCCTTGAATGCCAGAACACGTTCATTCTCCCCGATCACGTGCCTCGCCCTCTTATAAGCCACTTCGTCTAAACCCCACTCAAGCGCGGATTCCAGCATTTCCCCTGTTACGTCCCTTAAGGATTTCACCCCAACCCCACGCTCCCGAAGGAAGGACACCACCCGCTGACACTCCGCTACCCTCTGGTTATAAGCAGATACCGCTAACCCCCTCCGAACACCCGTATCCAGAACCACCAGGGAACACTCCGCCGGAAGGGGCACCGCCTCAATGCCACGGGGATGGGGTACAAACGAAGCCCTCTCCCGCATATCTATAAAAAGAGCGCCACCTTTCACTCCCAAAGCGGAAATGAGTTGGTCCATCTTCCCGCATCTCACACCCACATACTCGTTCTCCGCTCGCCACGCTATTTCCGCCAGCTCCAAATCCGAGAGAGAAGGAGAGACCCACTGGCTCAATGCCTTGAGCACAGCGACCTCTAACGCCGCACTACTGCTAAGACCCGCACCCAGGGGAACCTCACTCGCCACCACACCCTCCACCTCCTGGAGAACACAGGAAGAATAATCCCGAAGAGCGCGCCCACAAGCCCACACATACCGAACCCATCCTTCCGGAGCATCCCCCCTATCCCCAATACCTCCCTCAGCCAAGGACCCATCCCCCATCCAGAAGGGAGGAGCGTCCCCCAACTCCCGTGAAACAAAATGCGAAGGTCCCGATGCCCGACGCATAGCAACGTAAGTGCGTAAATGGACCGCCGCCGGAAGCACCAACCCCTCGTTATAATCCGTGTGCTCCCCAATCAGATTGACTCGCCCCGGAGCAGAGACCACGCACTCCGGAGCACCACTAAAGTACTTTTCCCACAAACTCGCCAACCACGGCTCCACCCCCCAAAGATACCTAACCCCCACCCCCGAAGAGCCGTTTCACCCTAACCTTATAGAAAGATAGGCACCCACCCTCGTAAACTTCCCAACCCCATAACCCAGCCTAAATGGAATGCATAACACAAGGGGGGCTGAAGGTGCCCACCCGCCGCCCGGGTGCCCAGCCCCACCTTCCTCATCTATGGCAAGGACACAACGAACCCAGGGCTTCACCCTCGTGGAGGTGATGATTGTTGTCCTCATCATCGCCATCCTCATCGCCATCGCTGTGCCTCAATGGATTACCGCACGCTCTACCTCTTCCAAACGGGCGTGCCAGGAAATTATGCGGGAACTGGACCTTGCCAAGGCGCATTGGGCTATGGAAAACAACTACGGCGAATCCGCCGTCCCCACAATGGGTGACCTTCTGCCCTACCTCAAGCGAACCCCTTTATGCCCTGCGGGCGGAACCTACACACTGGGAACGGTGGGAGACTTGACCCGGTGTAGCCTGGTAGAACACCCCCCCATAGACGAAGAGCCTTAGCGGAGCCTCCCTTCTTACCTATCAGGGGCGAGGATAATGCCCCCCGCTACCACCGTCTCCCCTGCATAGAACACCGCGCTCTGCCCTGGGGTCACCGCTCGCACGGGAGAAAGAAACTCTGCCCTGGCAGGCACCCCGGGATACACTATGGCGGGCTGAGGCTCCATCCCATACCTCACCTTGCCCACCACTTTCTCCGGCTTCCTCAGAAAACCCACCACATCCTCAAAATAGACTACCGACGTATACAACTCCTCTTCTCGCCCCACCACCACTCGGTTCGTCCTGGGGTCTACGCGAAGCACAAAAAGGGGCTTCCCATCCACGTTAAGCCCCAACCTCCGTCGCTGGCCGATGGTATAGAGGGCAACCCCACCGTGGCGACCCAAAACTCGCCCCTGAGCATCCACGATCTCCCCCGGGGTGAAAGAATGGGGCTTGTACTTCCGCACAAATTCGCCGTATCCCCCTGCTTCCCGTACAAAACAGATGTCCTGGGATTCTGGCTTCTGCGCCACCGGGAGGCCCCACTCCGAAGCCATCCGGCGAGTCTCCGCCTTGGTGGGGAACTCCCCCAGAGGGAATCGCACGCGGGCGAGGGTTTCCTGAGAAAGCATATACAGGGCATAACTCTGGTCCTTACTCTTATCCCTGGCGCGAAGAAGCCGCCATCGCCCCCTCCGCGCATCCCAGCGAACCCGTGCATAGTGCCCCGTTGCTAATAACTCGCATCCTATCTCGTCCGCCTTGCGAAGGAGCAAGTCAAACTTAATGTGGCGATTGCACTCCACACAGGGGTTGGGGGTCAGCCCTTCCGAATACTTGGTGACGAAATCCTCAATCACCGTTTGGCGAAACTCCTCGCGAAAGTTCACCACGTAATAAGGAATCCCCAGCCGGGACGCTACCCGTCGGGCATCCTCCACCGCCCCAAGGGAGCAACAGCCCGCATGGCGCGGGTCCGTCTGGTGCTCCTGCCAGATTTGCATCGTAACCCCCACCACCGGATAGCCCCGACGAACCAAAAGAGCAGCAGTGACACTGCTGTCCACTCCGCCAGACATCGCCACCAACACCCGTGGCTTCCGGGAACTCGTAAAGGTGTCCTTCATCAAAAGAATTGTCCTAAGACCTTTATCTATTTTACTTTAACCAGTGAGCCCTACCCCTCTCGGAGGGCGCGACGGAATTTGGGGGAGTCAATTATTCGCAGGATGGCGTCTCCCTTAGCCCAGTCGGCGCTCCCATCGGGATAGATCACCACCCAATAGGGCGTCACTTGTTCCCCCAATTTGGACAGGTCCGCCATATCTTGCTGAACCCGATAAAGATACACTTCCCTGAGAGAGGGCGTGGTGTAGAGGACCTTCGCTTCTTCCCTGCTCAAACCCGCAGACTCCACCGCCTGATAAATCTGCTCCTCGCTGGGGTTGGGGGGCAATTTCAGGGCTTCTTTCAAGAAAGCGTACCCCTTTCCTTGCTCTGTTGCCCACTCCAAAAACATTGCTAAGACGGTCGCTTTGGGATGGAGGGTGTCAATGGGAAAGTTGCGGTAGACCATCCTGACCCCGTCCTTCAGGTCGGTTTGCAAGCGGAGGTCCAGGGTCTCGTGCACTTTTCGGCACTGGGCACAAAAGACATCAATAAACTCTACGATGGTTATCTTCGCCTTAGGATTTCCCACAATCAAATCTTCCTTGCGGTAATAAGGGACCTCCCCCCGACTGACCACGGTTCCCATAAGAACCTTCTGCCCCACCTGAACCTGATAACTGCCAAACGCCACCCCCGCAAGCACTGCGCCGAAAAAGATGGCAGGATAGGTAAACCAGTGCCAGTATCTCCTCGTCCCCTGCACCGGCTTGAGCATACTAAGCGTATGGGTGAAGAAAGCGGCAAGCATAGTGATCCCGCTGGCAATACACCAAATGCACCGAGCCCTGATTCCGAACTCTGCATGAGCCAGGAGAAGGCTACTCACGAGAAGCCCTGCCCCTAAGAGCGCCCAAATGGCGGTCGCCAATCGGGGGGTGTTCTCCAGCCCTCGGACGGCTCGCAGAAAAGCCATCCCCGCCACTCCTACATACAAAACGACGCCATAAAACGCTATGGGGATGCCCATAAAACGGCTCCACGGGTCGCGTTGAACTTCATCACAACCCGCTTGAGCCATCCCGCACGGAAGACTCACCTGATAGGAATGCGCGATGCCGATCACCAGGGCAATAAAGGCACCCAGGCAGGCGAGCAAGAACACGATTCTATTGGTCCATTCGTGAAACATAAGGGAAGTATTGTTTCTTTATTATCCACATTTGGCGTCCTGGAAGCCATAAGGGGAGTGGGAAGGTTGACCCTGATGGGTGAAGTGCCCTTATTATTTGGGACTATGGTTCATCAAACGTTGGCGGAGATGGTCATTGAGGTTGCTAAGGAGGAGATTCGCGCCGGTGCGGGAGAAAGGGGCGGAAACAACAGGGGTCCCTTTGTGGAGCGCTATCTGAAGCCTGCAGGTTTAGAGGCACCCCTTCCCTGGTGTGCCGCCTTTGTGTCCTGGTGCATTCACGAGGCGGGAAGACGCCTGGGAGTGCCTCCCCCTCTCCCTTATTTCGTTTCAGCGAAAAGGATCTTCCATTACGGGAAAGCCCGGGGGTGGATTGTGAGGGAGCCCGCAAGGGGAGACCTTGTGGTGTGGAGCCGGGGGGCTCCCACGGGTCCTTTTGGGCATATAGGTTTAGTGGAGTGGGTGGGGGAGGGTAAATTGAGGACGATAGAAGGAAACAGGACCCCTAATGTTGATAATTTTAGTTACATAGTAAGCCAAATGCCCCGGCTCCTTGGGTTCGTTCGCCTTCCTGAGGCTACTATCCCTGCCCCTGTTACTGGGGCGAAGGGGAAAAGGAGAGCTGGCAAGGGTCCTGCGTAGATTTTCTGGGTTCCCCTTGACAAAATATGAGACACCAGGTAAAATCTAAAGTGAGAAAGTGGGACGCCTGTCTCATAAAGAGGACAGAGGTCCCGGGAACTTTAAAGTGTAAATTTTGTTGAAGTTTATTGAGAGGTTCCAGAAGTTTCTCAAAGGACCTATACGATGCAGACACTATCGCCCCTGAAAGACAAAGAACAGCGCTTTGAAGCCCTTATGCGCCGTTCTTATAAAAAGGTCTATAACCTTGCGCTTCGCCTTTCGGGAAACGTTCAGGATGCAGAAGACCTGACTCAAGAGGCGTTTTACCGAGCGTACCGCGCTTTTGATGCTTACGATGGTACCAAGCCCTTTGAAAACTGGATTTTGAAGATCGTGTCCCGTTTGTACTTAGACCTTTTGCGATACCGGAACCGCAGGGTTCAAACGGTGAGCTATGACCACCCCCTTCGCAGTAAGGAGACCGAGGAAGAGGAAGACGTGTACTTTGAAAAGCCAGATGAAACGACCAACCCCGAACGTCAATTCCTGAACGAGGTGTTGAGTGAGGAGTTAGAGGTAGCCCTCCAGTCCCTGAAGCCCGAGCAGAGGATGCTGGTGCTCTTGGCGGATGTAGAGGGGATGCCCTATCAGGAGATCTCCGAGATTCTGGGGGCTCCGGTGGGAACCATTCGCAGTCGCTTGCATCGGGCTCACAAGGCACTGCGAGCACGACTGGCGGAATGGGAACGCGCCCACCCCGAGCATATAGCGAATTTACGACTTTGCGAGGTTTGCTGACCCTCCTTTCCTTCTCATCCTCCTCTCCTCCCCAGCGACCGGGTTCCCCCACCCGGTCGCTTTTTTTACGGGATGGAGATTTGACCGTAAAAGGTTGTATAATCACGGGCATACCGAGTATGGAGGATAGCGATGCAGGACATTTTTCCAATTCGCAGGATTGATCACATCCGGTTCATCGTGGGGAATGCCAAACAAACGGCATATTGGTATCACCACATTTTTGGTTTTGACATTGTTGCCTACGGGGGGTTAGAGACGGGATTGCGCACGGAGGCAGGATATGTTCTGGAGCAAGGGGAGGTTCGGTTTCTCATTTCTACACCCCTGGTTCCTCACCATCCCTGGGGGGATTTGCTTGCCCGCCACGGAGACTTCGTTCGGGATGTCGCCTTTGAGGTGGACAATGTGGACGAAGCGTATCAAGTGGCGTTGTCCCGTGGGGCGCAGGGGGTGCAGGAGCCAACCACGATAGAAGATTCTTTTGGTGAAGTGCGGATTGCAAGCATTCAGACGTATGGGGATGTGATTCACTCTCTGGTCAACCGCGACCACTACCGGGGTCCCTTTTTGCCCCATTATCGGGAGCAACTCAAGCGTGGGGATTCAGTGGGATTAGAGTATGTGGACCACATTGTGGGGAACGTGGAACTGGGAAGGATGAATTACTGGGTGGATTGGTATAAGAATGTTCTTGGGTTCTCTCAATTGATCAGTTTTGATGACAAGGATATCAGCACGGAATACACCGCCTTAATGTCCAAGGTGATGGAGTATGGTGGAGGACGGATCAAGTTCCCCATCAACGAGCCTGCCCAGGGGAAAAAGAAGTCTCAGATTGACGAATATCTGGAATTTCACGGGGGTCCAGGAGTTCAACACATTGCTTTACATACGAGTGACATTTTGCGGACTGTGTCCGCAATACGGGAGCGTGGTTTAGATTTCCTTTACGTGCCCTCTACTTACTATGACGACCTGGTGGACCGGGTAGGCAAGATTGATGAGAGGATTGACTCGTTAAAAGAACTGGGGATCTTAGTGGACCGTGACGATGAAGGCTACCTGCTTCAGATTTTCAGCAAGCCTGTGGAAGACCGCCCGACGCTTTTCTACGAAATCATTCAGCGAAAGGGTGCCCGGAGCTTCGGGAAGGGCAATTTCAAAGCACTCTTTGAGGCGATAGAGCGAGAGCAGGCACTCCGGGGAACTTTATAAGGAAGCCCACGTCCCTTTGGGACCTACGAGAGGGATGGAGGGCTACCGGTAAAAGAATGCGGTCAAACCTTGAATTAGAGAAGGTTGCACACTTATGAAACTCTGTCGTTTTCGGCTGGGGGATGACCCCAAGGCACGGAGTGGCTTTGTTCACGAAGATTACGTGTACGAAACGGATGGCCTCCATCCCGTGGGCACTTATCGGTTGTCGGAGGTCTCCCTCCTGGCTCCTTTATCCCATGCGTTCTCCTTTCGGGACTTTGATGCTTTCCTTACCCAGACCCCTGAGGCGCCACCGGAAGATACCCCCCCGACGCCCCTTTTCCAATTTCAATATGCAGGGATGCTGTTGGGGCACCAGGCTCCCCTGCGCAAGCCACCGGAGGTAGAGGAGTTAGACTTTGAATTTGAGGTTGCGGTAGTGGTCGGAAAGACGGGGATGGACATCCCTGTGAGCCAGGCTTCCGACTACATCCTGGGATTTACCATTTTGAACGATTGGACTGCCCGGGACATAGAGCGAGAGGAACGGGCACGGGGGTGGGGACCCGGGAAATCTAAGGATTTCGGCACCAGCGTAGGACCCTATCTGGTGACACCCGATGCCCTGGAAGCGAGGCGAAGGAGGACGGAGCGGGGAGATGTGTATGACCTTCCGATGGAAGCACGGGTCAACGGGGAAGTGGTTGCCAGGGGGAACTTGAAGGAGATGCGCTGGACCTTCGCGGAGTTGATTTCCTTTGCCAGCAGGTCCTCGTGGCTCTGGGAGGGGGACCTCATTGGCTCGGGGATGATGCCCGGCGGGTGCCTGGCAGGGCGGGGGCGGGAGTTCCTAACTTCTGGGGACGAGGTGGCGTTATCGGTGTGGGGATTGGGTGAATTAGTGACCCAGGTGGTATAAACTTTTGAGTTCCCAGATGAGGCATAACTTATGAAAACGGAAATAGTTCGTGTCATCCTTCCCTCGGGGCTTCGGGTGCTTTGCGAGCCCTTGAATCACGTGGAGTCGGTGGCGGTGGGCGTGTGGTGCCAAACGGGTAGCAGGCTGGAGGCTCCCGAGGAGGCGGGCATCAGCCATATGGCTGAGCATATGCTCTTCAAGGGGACCGAGAGGCGCACCGCCAAAGAGATTGCCGAGGCGATAGAGGGGCGGGGAGGACATATCAATGCGTTCACAGACAAAGAAGTTACGTGTTATTTTGCCCGTGTAATGGCGGAGGACCTTTCGCTGGCACTTGATGTGCTGTCGGATATGTTTTTACATCCTCGCCTGGACCCCGAGGACCTGGAGAAAGAGAAGGGAGTGATCGGGGAAGAGATTCGCCGTTATGAGGATTCACCGGAGGAGCAGATCCACGATTTGCATGCTCGGCACCGCTGGCGGGGGCATCCCCTGGGGAGGCCGGTGATTGGTTATCGGGAAACCGTGGCAAGCCTTACGCGAGAGCAATTAGTGAACTATTTGCGCAGGCGATATGTGGCAGGCAAGACAGTTATTGCGGCTGCGGGAAAGTTAGTCCCTGAAAAATTCGTAGAGGATTGCAAGAGATACTTTGAGGGATTGGAGGGGGACTTTGAATTACCGATGGACCCCCCTTACTGCTCCCACAGTGGGGAGGAGCGCATTTCCCGAGAGGTGGAGCAGGTTCATTTTTGTATGGGGTGTGATTGGGCGGATGCCTATGATGCGCGCCGTTATGCGGCATCGTTATTAGAAGGCGTGCTGGGGGGCGGGATGAGCAGTCGGCTTTTCCAGGAGATTCGGGAAAAGCGGGGGTTGGCTTATAGCATAGGGAGTTATGAGGTTCGTTATCGGGAGGCAGGAGCCTTTACGGTATATGGAGGAACCAGCCTGGAGACGTTTGACCAGGTGCGAGACCTGGTGTTTGAGGAGATAGAGCGAGTGCGGAAAGAGCCTGTGGGGGCAGAGGAATTGGAGAAGAACAAACGCCAAGCCATAGCAGGTATCGTGATGGCGATGGAGAGTATGGCAACACGAATGAATCGCCTGGCTCGCAATGAGATTCTGTACGGTCGTGATGTTCCTATAGAAGAGGTCGTGCAAAAGATTGAAGCGGTAACCCCTGCGGATGTACAAGAAGTAGCCCAATCCTTTCTTTTGCCGGAACGGATTGCCATTACTGCGATCGGTCCGTTTTAGAAAGGAGTGCAGGGTGTGGATATCTTCAGGGAGAGATGAGTTATACTGGTTGATGAGATGTCCGGGAAGCATCCTTTGAGTTTGCTCCAGCGTCTTAACATAATTGAGAAAGGAACCGGTCGCATTGCAACAAGGCTCGAACTCCGATAAGCCGCTCTCCACCGCCTTCGCAGAAGGTGATGAAATGGCTATCACAGCCATTTACCAGGAGTATTCTGCCCGGATATATCGCTACGCCTATCGCCTTTTAGGAAACGTGGCGGATGCGGAAGATGTGGTGATGGAGACGTTCCTTCGGGTTCTGAAGAACTGCAGGGACCTACGGGCGGATGGGGCTTTCCATACGTGGATTTTCAGGATTGCCCATAACTTATGTATAGATAAAATGCGGCAGCAGAAGCTCCCCGACCTGCCGGAGGACGCGGTTTCGGGTTCGGACGAGGACAAAGCGGTCCTGCGGGTGGTGGTACGGCAAGCCTTTCACGAACTGCCCCTGGAGTACAAATTGCCCCTTATTTTGTGCGACCTGGAAGGGCTTTCTGCGAAGGATGCGGCAGAGGTGCTTGGGGTATCGGTTCCTGCGCTAAAATCACGGTTATATCGGGCTCGCCGTGCTTTGCGCGATAAGCTTGCCCCGCTTGTGGAGAGTGCCCTGTGACGAAAGAAGAAGCCCGCCGACTGATAGATTTCTACCTGGATGAAGAGTTGCCTATGGAATTGATGTCGGAGTTTCACGAAGTCTTGCAGGATTCTCCCGAACTCCAGCAGGAACTGGCAACCTTCCGGTTTGTGAGGCAGTTGGTGGGGCAAGCGATGGAGGTGCCTCTGGTAGACGGGCAATGGAAGAAGCGGGTGCTCCACCAGTTGCTAGAGCGTCTTTTTGGGGTGCCCGCTCCCCAGGCGATGTTCTGCCAGAGGGGGCTACCCTTGGAGCAGGAAACTTCCCTATGAAGAGCGAAAAGAAAAAAGAGAGGTGCGGAAGTGACAGTAAAGATTCCACGGAAAGAGATTTTGGACGCAGCGCAGTTAGCGGGAGCGCCCTCCCAGGGTCGTTCTCATGTGCTCCCTGCTTTTCAGTGTATGCTTTTGGAAGCCAATAACGGGCACATCCGTTTAATGGGTTCTGACGGTGAGGTGTGGGTGGAGAGATGGATTCCTGCGGAGGTGGAGGAACCTGGCTCGCTGGCGGTTGCTTCCAAGTTATTCACGGACCTTTTGAACTCCTTGCCAGAGGAACTCGTTGCTCTTGGGCAACTCACGCCGGGGTCTTTGAAACTCTCCGTAAGTCATAGTGAGTATCGGGTGGTGGGTTTGCCCGCAGAGGACTTTCCCTTCCCCAGCGAGATCAATGCAGAGGGCACCCTTCAGATTCCCCATTCGGATTTCCGTTTGATGACAGATTCTGTAGAGTATGCGACTGCCGATGAGAGTCACGGGCGTCCTATTCTGTCGGGTGTGTTCTTCAAATATGATGGGGACCGCCTGACGGCGGTTGCGACGGACACCCACCGCCTGGCTATCCGTAGCAAGGAACTGCCCTCCTTAGGTGACAGTGTGGAGTATGTTCTTCCGAAGCGTGCCCTCAACGTGATGAAGCGGTTGCCTGTAGGGGGCGATACAAAACTGCAGATAACTTTCTCCAAACAGCAGATCCTGGTGGAGACGGAGGGCGCTCGGATTATCTCCGGGCTTGTAGAAGACAGTTATCCGCAGTATGAGCGCGTGATTCCAAAAGAGTTCACGAGGAGATGGTCGTTTGACCGTGACCAGTTCACCTCTGCCCTCAAGCGGGCAAGCATCCTCGCCCGGGAGAGCAGTTTTCGTGGGGTGTTTGCTTCGGAGGGGGATAAGGTTCTTCTTAAGGTGCGCTCGGAAGGGATTGGCGAGGGCACCGAGGAAATTGATGTAGTGAAGGAGGGAGAGGATGTGGAGATCGCCTTTAACCTGAAATACCTTCTGGATGCGGTGGGACCCATTGAAGGGGACGGGGTGGTCCTTGAGATCACGGAGAGCGAGCGCCCTGCGGTTTTGCGTGGGAGCGACTCTTCAGAGTATTTTTGCGTGATTATGCCGATGGCTCTCTAAGGGGTGGCAACTCAACCCGGCGCCCTTCGGATATAATGGGGGCTGAGGAAACCAAGATGAGTTTACCCATAGCCTGGCTTCAAATGAACGAGATTCTGATCATTGCCCTGGTGATCCTGCTCCTGTTTGGCGGGACGAAGATTCCCCAGCTTATGCGTGGACTCGGCAAAGGAATAGGCGAGTTTCAAAAAGGAATTGAAGAGGGAAAGCGCGCCTTAGAGAAGGTCAAACAAGAGGCAATGACGGAAGAGAACAATCCGGAAAAAAAAGATTAATCATACGCTGGGGGATGCTGTGTCGCAGTGGTTCGCCTGGCACGGTTTCTCCGTGAATTTTCCTGACAACTGGCTTCCCGTAGTTCTCACAGGGACCTACTCTCGGGGATACGTGCGATGGGAAGGGGAGCGGGGGCATACCGCACAAATCCGATGGCAAAAAGCAAAGGAGGCGGGCGACCTACGGCGGGGAGTAGAGACTTATCTTCAGGCTCTTCACAAAACCGCTCGCAAGAGAGGACTTTCCTGCCAAACTTTTTGCGAAGAGGAAGGGGCTGACGGTGTTGAGTATTCGTGGAAGGCAGACGTTTATGCTTATGGGCGGAGATGGTATGATCCCGCCACGGCGCGCATCTTTTCCGTGGAAAGATGGAGCCCTTCTAAAACCTCTCTAAAAAGGGAGGTGCGCCGTCTTTGCGAGGAGATGAAGACTTACGGGGGATCGACCCAACCGTGGAGCATCCTTGGGCTTCAGGTGTGCCTGCCTGCCCGATATGGATTGAAATCGTGGAAACTTTTAAGCGGATATACGGAATTAAATTTTCAAGCAAGCAACAGGAATTCGCTTTGCGCATCACGGTGGGCATTTGCCAACGAGATTTTGGGACGGCACAGTTTGGTGATATGGGCGCAAGGGGTTACCGGTTGCGGGACAGTGCTGGAGGAGAGGAGAGAGGAAGTGTGCCTGGGGGGAAACAACTTTTGGTTACGCCTCTTGGGGCGGACCCTAACTGCCCTCGTCAGGTACGATAAGGAGCGCAATCAAATCCTTTTGCTCAAAGCCTTTCACGAACCATCTGAGAAGCCCGATTGGAGTTGGTTTTTATGATGAAGCCCCGTTACGAGACCTTGAAGCGGGAGCATCTGAGCCTTGTCCGCCCCACGAGATGCGAAGGGCTCACGGAAACCGTGAGAGAGGATGGCACGGTGGTGGTCCGTGCTCCTGTGCGTTCTCCTGGGTGGCTGGGGAGGCTCCTTCGTTCTCTTTTTCGGTTCCCCGAATGGAAGGAGGTGGAGTTGGAGCCTGTGGGTGCGTTTGTGTGGAGCCTTTGTGATGGGAGGCTCACGGGGAAAGGAGTTTCCGAGGCTTTGAGCCAGAAATATCAACTCAACCCTGCGGAAGCGGAGGCTTCTCTGACAGTTTTTCTGACTCAACTGGCGGTGCGGGGCTTAATCCGGCTTGAGCCTGCTTCCCTGCCGGGTATTCCTCGCAGGCGTGGGAGGCGGAAAAAAGGATGATCGGACCCCCATTCCCTGGCAAGAAGGAGCCTGAGGTTTCCCGGCGAGCCATCCCCCGCCAGAAGGAACCACCCCTGGCACTGGCGCTTTCCCAGGCGTGGAAAAGCCTTCGGGTGAGACGAACCCGGCACCTTTCAGCGGGCTTAGGGATTCTTCTGGCAATCGGGCTATACGTGAGCGTGCGAGCGAGCGTCCTTCTCAGCACCTCGGAGGGGATGGACCTGGAACTGGCAGAAAGGGATAAGATGGTCTGGCTGGTTTTTCTCTCTCTTCTCATCTGCTTTGTTGGAGTGACCAACTCTATGGTTTTGAGCGTGACGGAGCGGTATCAGGAGATCGGGACGCTGAAATGTTTGGGTGCCACTGATTCCTTTATCATCAAGGTGTTCTTTTGCGAGGCGACTCTGCTTGGGCTTGCCAGTTCGGCGACAGGGTGCTTTTTAGGGTTGCCCGTTTTAGTAGGGGCAAAAGCCCTCACGGGGGCACCGCCTTCAGCAGGAGGACTTTTGGGAGCGTGGGGCACAGCCTTTGGTGAGGCGCTATTTTTGGGCGTGATGCTTTCCGCAGTGTCGGCAATTTTTCCCGCCCTGCGAGCCTCAAAATTGCCTCCCGCTACTGCTCTGCGGATAGATATTTAATGGCAGTTATGAACACACCGCCCCAATCCTCCGATGAGAAGATCGTTAGGACGCGCGACCTGGTGCGGATCTATCCAATGGGAGAAACGGAGATCCGTGCGCTTAATGGAATCACTCTGGATATCGCCCGCGGAGAATATGTGAGCATCGTAGGTCCCAGCGGGAGCGGGAAAAGCACCCTGTTTAACCTGATTGGGGGGTTAGATAAACCAACTTCGGGAAGTGTGTACATCAATGAAGTAGACATAGCCCAGTTATCCCCTGCGGAGTTGGCTTATTTGCGGTGTCACACCATCGGATACATTTTCCAGACGTTCAATCTGATTCAGGTTCGCACAGCTTTGGAGAACGTTACCCTGCCTATGTTATTTGCGGGAATGAGCGCTGACGAAGCGGAGGAAAAGGGGACAGAACTGCTCGCACGAGTGGGCTTAGGGGATCGGCTCCACCATCGCCCGAGTGAACTTTCGGGGGGGCAGCAACAACGTGTTGCCATTGCCCGAGCCCTGGCTAACGACCCCACCATTATCCTCGCGGATGAGCCTACGGGAAACCTGGACCTGAAAACAGGTAAGGAGATCATTGACCTTTTGCGTCAATTAAATAAAGAGCGCGGGGTAACCGTGGTAGCAGCGACTCACGATTTGAAGATGCTGGATGTGAGCGACCGCATTGTATATATTCGCGATGGTGAAATTGCCAAAATAGAAACGCGCGAGACGCTGGAATTAACGGTCGGAGAAGTGGAGGGGATTGGAGAAGAAAAGTGGTAGGTCATCCTCTCGGGATGGCGGCCCCCTCTTCTGGGGCGTGAGGGGGTAAACTGGGTTCAATGAAGTGGCGCGCCAAGATCGCGGTCATCGGCGCTGGCAGTCTGCGCTGTGGGATGCCGGTTTTAGCCTCTTTGTTTCATTGTCCGCTTCCTCAAGGGACTCGGCTTTCGCTTTATGACATCCACAAAGAAGCCCTGGACCTGTTAACTCGTCTGGCTCGGTGTCTTTCGGCAGAAGCAGATAGCAAGTATGAAATAGAACCTGCGGAGGAACTCTCCTGGGCGCTGGACGATGCGACGACCATTATTCTCTGCTTTGGGCTGGGAGAGCGCGGGCGCGCTCGCTGGCTAAATTGGCTTTCGGATGCGGGGGTTAGCGACCCCCACAGTCGCTTAGCCCTCCTGGCGCGCGCCATCCTCCTGAACCCTTCCTTTGAGGCGCTCAACGAGCACCTTTACTCCCTCAACGATAGCGTCACGGTGATCAACCTCGTGCGTCCCATAGAATTGACGGGGATGCTTCTGGCGGTGCCTGCGATTCACCTCAACTGGCCTCCCGAAATAGCGGAAGAGCGGAGAATCCCGATGGTCCACCACATTTTGCGATTGGTGCGGGGGGATGAATACGTGGCAGAAGAACTAAAGAGCGGGGCGAAGACGCCTCTCGTGGCAACCCTTTCCCGCCCCGAGCGCTCCCGGGTCAATCATTTTGACCCCCGTGCGGTGGCTGGGTGGCTGGCGGAATTAGAAGAAGCGGTTCCCGGATTCTCCTCGCGTTTACTCACGGGCTGAGCAAAGGGGCGAAGGGAAAGAGCCTCTCTTGTGCGTTTCGTTTATCCTTGGGGCATCGGGCGATGCTGACTCCTGGGATGATCTCCTCACAATCTCTGGGAGAGTTCGTAGTAGTCCCACCACTGTCGGGTGATGCGGATATCCCATATGAGGGAGACGGTGCCAAGGATGAGGGTGACCCAGGCAATAAAGGTAGCCAGCTTTACAGCCGCTTCTCCTGCTTCAACCTCTGGCACGTCGTGTCCCCGGAGGTACATCAAGCGGGGAAGGAACAGGACCTGCAAAAGGGCTAACAGCACCGACACACCCATAAGGATGGTGGCTTTGAGGGCATAGGGAGCTTGCTCATTCCAAGCAAAGGAAGAGAAGGGGCGGTCGGTAAAGATATACGTGTTTAAGAAAGTGATGAACAATCCATCGGGATACTTGAACCGGAACTTGAAATCAAAGGGCAAGTAAATTGCCCACACAATGCCAGCAAGGTTGATGAGTATTAGCAACCAGGCAAAATAGAAGATGAAGCGTGCTCGGCGCCTTGATTCCTGAACGGTTTTATTCACTGAACCTCTTGAAGACGAGAGTGACATTATGTCCCCCAAATCCGAAGGAATTGTTGAGAGCGACGGTGACCCTTTGCTGTCGCGCCTTATTGGGCACGTAATCCAGATCACACTCGGGGTCAGGCTCCTCATAATTAATGGTAGGGGGAACGATCCCCTCCTGAATAGCCTTGATGCAGACGATGGATTCCAGGGCACCCGCTGCCCCCAGAGTGTGTCCAATCATAGATTTCGTGCTACTGATGGCGAGGGCATAAGCGTGGTCCCCAAAGACCTTTTTGATGGCGAGGGTCTCCAGTCGGTCATTATAGGGAGTGCTGGTGCCGTGGGCATTGATATAGTCAACCTCATTGGGTTGGATACCCGCATAGCGAAGGGCAAGGCTCATCACACGGGAAGCACCATCCGCCTCGGGATCGGGTTGGGTGATGTGATAGGCATCCGCCGTTTGAGCATAGCCGATAACCTCTGCGAGGATACGTGCGTGGCGAGCCTTGGCGTGCTCCAGGCTTTCCAGGACCAGGATCCCCCCGCCTTCACTCATCACAAACCCGTCACGGTTTTTATCAAAGGGGCGAGAGGCACGCTCCGGCTCCTCATTGCGGGTGCTGAGGGCTCTTGCGGAAGCAAAGCCTGCAAGCCCGAGGGGAGTGATGGGCGCCTCCACTCCTCCTGCGAGCATCACATCTGCTTCTCCCCGCGCAATGATCTGGGCGGCGTCTCCTATGGCATTAGCCCCTGTACTGCAGGCGGTGACCACGCAGGAATTGGGTCCCTTGAGATTATGGCGGATGGAAACGAATCCACTTGCCATATCAGGAATCATATAAGGGACGAGGAAAGGGGAGACTCTTCCCGGTCCTCCTGAGAGCATTCGTTCGTGTTGTTCGCAAAGGATGTCCAGCCCCCCAATTCCCGAGCCGATGAGCACGCCCACTCGTTCTCTGTCGCAAGCCTGGAGGTCCAATTGCGCATCCTGAATAGCCATATCGGAAACCGCCACGGCGAACTGGAGAAAACGAGACAACCGGCGCGCTTCTTTAGGCTCCAGCCACTTTTCAGGTTGAAAATTTTTGACCTCTCCTGCGATCTGGGTAGAGAAAGCAGAAGCATCAAAGAGGGTTATTCGCGTGATTCCCGACTGCCCCCTCACCAGCCCTTGCCAGAACTGCTCCACGTTCTCCCCCAGAGGGGTGAGGGCTGACAAGCCCGTGACGACGACACGTTTAGGCTTTTGTTCGGCAAGGAGAGGCATAAATAGAATGGGTCCAGGTTACCGAGCACCTGTCCCGATCTTTTCGCGGATATAGTTCACGGCATCGTTGACAGTTCGAATGTTTTCCACGTCAGTGTCGGGAATGTCTATGGAGAAGGCTTCTTCCAGATCCATCACACACTGGACCACGTCCAGGGAGTCCATTCCCAGGTCATCCGTAAAGGACGAGTTGGGAGTGACTTCTTCCTCTTTTCGTCCCGCCACTGCGGCGACGACTTTTTTCACACGCTCAAAGATTTCCTGGTCCGACATTCTCTACCTCCAAAAGATGTCTGAGTATGTTCAAAAGCCCCCTCCTCGTGCCCAAGGGGGGTTTGGGGGATTATACCCCCAGGCGGGGATAAGTCTCCCGTGGGGAGAGCCTTTCTGAAGGGGAACTTCAGGTTCAGGACCTCTCAGAGGGTCATCCCTCCGTCCACCACGATAACCTGTCCCGTGATATATCCCGCATCCTCGCTGGCGAGGAAAGCGGCTACTCCTGCCACATCTTCGGGCTTTCCGAGACGCCCTAAGGGGATGCGCAGGTTCTGGGGATCGGACATTTCAGGGGGGAGCGTCCGGGTCATATCCGTTTCTATAAATCCAGGAGCGATGGCGTTGCAAGTAATGCCCCTGGAGCCATACTCTTTCGCAATGCTCCGTGTGAAACCGATGATGCCTGCTTTACTGGCGGAATAGTTGCTCTGCCCCGCTTGCCCGTGGAGTCCTATGACACTGCTCATATTGATGATTCGCCCATATCGTGCTTTCAACATAGGTCGCAGGGCGGAGCGTGTGAGGAAGGCAGTCGCCTTGAGGTTCACGTTGATCACCTCATCCCATTCTTCTTCCGTCATCTTTATAAGCAACTGATCTCGTGTGATGCCTGCATTATTGACCAGGACATCCAGTTTTCCCCATTGCTGAAGAGTTTGCTCCACGGCGCTTTCACAGGCATTGAGGTCCGCCACGTTTCCCACCAAGGAGAGGCACTCCGCTCCGAGTTCCTTTAGTTCCCTGCTCACGTTTTGGAGGCGTTCCTCGCTGGTGGCGAAGCAAGCCACACGAGCCCCTTCCTGGGCAAATCGCAGAGCGATGGCGCGTCCGATGCCCCTGCTGGCTCCGGTGATGAGCGCCACACGGTCTTTCAGCCTCATTTTTGTCCTTCCTCCTGAAGGGCGTAAAGATTTGCCCAATCTTCTTTTCGTTTCACAGACACCGCAGAAGCATTGGGGAGGATTCGCTTGACCAACCCGGTCAATACTTCCCCGCTCCCGCACTCTATGAAGGTATGGACTCCCATTGCGTTCATTCTTCGGATTGATTCCGTCCATCGCACGGCACTGGTGAGTTGGTGATAAAGGAGGTCCTTCCAAAGGTTTGCCTCATAGATGGGCTCTGCTGTAACGTTGCTCACCACGGGGACGAGGGGAGAAGGGGTGCGAAACTCCACCTGCAGGAGGACTTCTCGCAAGGCCTCCGCCGCCTCTTGCATAAGGGGGCTGTGAAACGCTCCGCTCACGTTGAGGCGGATACACCTCTTGGCACCCCGCTCCTTGAGGCGCTCACTGGCTAATTCCACGGCGCTCTCATCCCCGGAAATGACGACTTGCCCGGGGCAATTATCGTTCGCCACCGTTACCACAGCATCCGGTTGAGAAATTTCCTGGCACAGGGCCCGCACCTCTTCTGCTTCCATTCCCAGCACCGCACACATAGCGCCTTTTCGGATGGCTCCCAATCGCCCCATAAGGTCTCCCCGGCGGGCGACTAATCGCGCTCCGTCTTCCAGGGAAAGCCATCCCGCATTCACCAGAGCGGAATACTCTCCCACACTGTGCCCCGCCATCGCGAGGGGAACTGCAGGTATCTCTTCCCTGAGAGCTTCATAAGTGGCGACGGAGACCGTAAAGAGAGCAACCTGAGTGTTTTCTGTACGGCGGAGGGTTTCCTCATCGGACTCAAAACAGAGTTTCGCCACATCGCGGGAGAGGACGGAACTCACCCGCTCAAAGACCTCGCGAGCGCGGGCGCTTTCTTGATAGACCTCCTGCCCCATTCCTGGAGCCTGAGAGCCTTGCCCAGGGAACACAAAGGCGATACCGTGAGAAGGCATACAGGGGATTGTACACGGAAAGGCGTCGTTCCTGTGTTGGGTCACGGCTTCAGTTTTCCTTTCCGTTGGGGATGCCAAAATAAGCCCTGTGGGTGAAGAGTTCAGCCATAGTGAGCGAGTTTTAGAATTGGGGCGGGTGCTGGAAATTGTTGCCCAGAGGTGCCAAACCCCCTTGGGGATGGAGGTGGTTAGGGCGAGGAAACCCTCGTTTCAAAAGGAGGTTCTCCTTCACCGATTGAAAGAAACGGAGGAGGCACGAGCCTTATGGGCACAGGGGAAAGTGCCTGATTTCGCGACGGCGCGAGATGTGCGTTCCAGCATAGAGGTTGCGGGAAAGGGGGCAACCCTTTCGGGGGAAGAGATTTTTCGCATAGGGGAAACCCTGGGGGCGATGGCGCGCCTCCGTTCGTTTTTTCTGCCCCATCAAAATGCCTACCCCACGCTCTGGGTATCGGTGAAAACACTTCCCTACCTTCCAGACCTGCAAAGGGCTATTGAGCAATCGGTGGCGCCCAATGGGAGCGTCCTTGATGGGGCATCGGAGGAACTAAAGAGTTTAAGGACAAAGATCAAACAACATAACCAAAGGATTTTGCAAAAACTCCAGAGCCTGGTACACGGCTCCCTGAGGGAGTTTCTCCAGGAACCGACCTTTACCCAAAGGGAGGGACGGTATGTGGTGCCTGTCAAAGGTTCTTTTAAAAACCGGGTGCCGGGCATCGTCCATGATGTAAGCGCTTCGGGGCAGACCGTTTACATTGAGCCTCAATCTCTGGTTGAGGATGGTAACGCCCTGCGCGAGTGGATGGCTCAAGAGGAAGAAGAAGTGGAGCGCATCCTGAGGTCTCTTTCTTCGGAGATTGGCGCTCACGCGGAGGAGATAAGAATAGGCTTAGAATCGGTGGGCTATATAGATGCGGTGCTTGCTATGGGGTGCTATGCGGAGGACCGTTCTGCAGGCTGTCCTATCATCCGGCAGGGGCGGTTCCTGCGCATTGAAAAGGGGCATCACCCCCTCATCCCCCTAGAGACTTCCGTTCCCCTCACGGTTTTTATCACAGACCAGCGCCCCTGCCTGCTGATCACAGGACCCAACACGGGGGGGAAAACGGTTACCTTGAAACTTCTGGGGCTATATGTTCTTATGTTGCACTGTGGGATTTTTCCCCCTGCGGAGAAAGTGGAGTATGGGCCTTTTTCTGGGGTGTGGGCTGACATAGGTGATGAGCAAAGCGTAGAACTTTCCCTCTCCACCTTCAGCGCCCATCTTCGGAACATCGTGCAGGCATTGCGGGGTTGTGAGGAAGGGCATCTGGTGCTCTTAGACGAGATAGGTGCAGGAACAGACCCCCGTGAGGGCGCCGCGTTGGGCATAGCATTGCTGGAAGCCTTTATGGAGAAGGGGGCGGTGGTCGCAGCAACCACCCATTACGGAGAAATAAAAAGTTACGGTCAATCCTCGGACCGCTTTTCGTTAGCGGCGATGGAATTTGATATGGAAACGCTGAAGCCGACATTTGTGCTGGTTTACGGCGCTTCTGGAGCAAGCCACGCCCTGGAGATCTCCGAGAGGTTGGGGATTCCCCCCAGAGTGATTCAGCGGGCGGAGCAAGTGTTAGGCGAAGAGGCGAGGGTGGAGCGAGAACACGCAAAGACCCTGGACCGCCTGCTGAAAGAGGCACGGGCACTCAAAGCAGAGGCAGAAAAATCGCGAAAGCAACTGGAGGAAGAGCGACGGCAGTTCGCCCAGGAAAGGGAGGAACTTCGCCTAAAATTCCAGAAACTGCGGGAGAAAATGGAGCAGAAAATAGAAGAGGGGTTACGGGAAGCCCGGGAGCGGTATCGCGCTTTGTTGGAGGAGTTGAAAGCCTTAGGAAGGGGCGGGGCTTCTGCCCCTGGAGAGAGCGGGTTATCAGGTCAGGCACGTGAGGCTTTATTGAGAAAAGCACGTCAGGTGGAAGAAGACCTGGAAAGAACACGCACCGAAATGGATGAACTGGCAGAGGAAGTGCCTTCTGGGGACGAAGCCCTTCCGGGGGAGGGAGAAGGAAAGGTTCCGCTCGCACCGGGGATGTGGGTGACCCTTCGGCATCATAGACGCAAGGGGCAGGTTCTGGAGGTAAGGAGGGATGGCAAAGTGGTGCTCCTGATGGGAAGCATCAAAATGACGGTAAGCCCTGAGGAAGTTCTGGTGCTTTCTGAGGAAAATCCCTCGCGCCCTTCGGAGGTTCATCGGGGGCGAGCCTCGGAATTGAGTTTAGAAAAACGGATTCAAGTGCCGACGGAAATCAACCTTCGGCTCTTGCCCGTGGAAGAAGCAAAAGCGCGCCTGGAAAAATACTTAGACGACGTGAAACTCGCAGGGCTACCCTCCGCTAAAATCATCCACGGAAAGGGAGAGGGCATTTTGAAGAAATTGACACGAGAGGTTTTGGCTTCCCGAACGGATGTGGTCCACATTCGCGAGGGGTATCCTTCAGAAGGAGGAAGCGGTGTCACCATTGCCTACTTTGTCTAAACATCGCCTAACAGAAATCCGCAGGAGAATTCCCGACCTGGTGAGTTCTGCCCAGGACGCACGTCACTTTGCTTATGCTCCTTATTCCCAGTACCCTGTTGGGTCAGCAATTCTGGGTATAGATGGGAAGATTTATGCGGGGTGCAACGTGGAAAGTGCTTCCTATGGGCTTAGCCTCTGTGCGGAGCGGAATGCGGTCTTCCATATGGTTGCCTCCGGGTGTACGTCCTGGCTTGCCGTGGCGGTGGCTACGGAAGACGGGGCTACGCCCTGTGGTGCGTGCTTACAGATCCTTTATGAGTTTGCAGAAGCGCGTAATTGTCCCGTGATCACAGTGAACGGTGCAGGACGAAAAAGAACCCACACTCTGAAATCCCTCTTACCCAGGGCTTTTGAAAAAAGCATCCCTCGGATCTAAGCGCACAAATTCTCCACACCTCATTCAAGCCCGCTTCCGGCAGAAGAAAGGGGATGAGGCAAATCAAAGAATTGGCGAGCGTTCTCCGTGGTTATCCTTGCACTTTCCTCTTCGGAGACGTTCCAGACCTCGCTAAGCTTTTTGTTGGTCAGGGGAAGCAGGGCAGGCTCATTGGGCTTTCCCCGGTAAGGATGGGGAGCCAGATAGGGTGCATCCGTCTCCAGGACCACGCGCTCCCGTGGATAAGAAGCCACGATTGCCCTCAGGGTATCTGCCTTTTTATAAGTTAGGGGTCCACCCACGCTGATGAAACACCCGAGGTCTCGGGCAATCACGGCGTCCTGGACATCGCCACTAAAGCAATGAAGGAGAAGCCTGGGCGGTCTCACCTGTAAAGATTGAAGGAAAGCAAAGAGGTGGGGATAGGCATTGCGACAGTGAAAAACCACAGGCTTGTTCAGTTCCAGCGCAAGGAGGATCTGGTCTCCGGTCGCCCTCTCCTGGTCAGCAGGGGTCGCAAACGGGTGATAGAAATCAAAGCCAATTTCACCAATAGCCACGCACTTTGGGTGCCTCGCCATCTCCCGAAGCTCGGGCAGAACTTTGGAGTCATAGGTTGCAGAATAATTGGGATGCCACCCCACGATGGCGTAAACTTCCGGATGGAGGGTCGCTAACTCAAGGGCATAGCGGGACGACTCGGCGTCCATCCCCACCACCAAACAGCACCCCACACCCGCCTCCCTGGCTCGGAAAAGAACCGAGGAGACATCGGGAAAGGCTTCCCGGAGGTTGAGATGGCAGTGGGTGTCTATGAGCATAGACAAAAAAATCCAGGTGGTAGTTTGCCCGAAAAGGGGCAGACCAATCCATCCCCACTCCTTTTTACAGGGCAATGCCATAACTGCAAGCCATAACCCCACCCAAGTTGGGGGTTGCGGCCAGACTGCTATCGGATACAATGATCGGTGGCGCGCAGCGTCGTCCGCTGCAATCGGTTGTTAGCCTCTCCCCCTCGCTGCCTCAACTTGCATCAAGATGTCTCGGATCTCGCCGGGGGTCTTCGCCACGGCCGCTTGCCAACGACCAAATCCACCGTGCGCATTGACGGCCCGTATCCATTCGTCCAGAGCCTCTCGCTTGGCACGGTCCTGTTCACTGTCCTGTCCCTTCGTTTCCAGAACCAGCATGTCGCCGTTGACGAGTCGCACAAGGAAGTCTGGCCGGTACTTCCGCACGACCCCCCGATAGATGTACAACACTTCAAAGCCCAGATGGTCGTTCTTTGCCCATGCGGCGACTTCATCGGAGTTGTCCAGAACAAAGGCGTCCGACGCCTCCCACGTGCTATCGTAAACGCAGACGTTGATGTGTGATTTTTTCGTGCGCTCGCACGGCTTACCCGTGTACCAGGTGCGCATATCGGCGGTCGAACGAATGGGATGGTCGCGGTCGAAGACAGGCACCAGGCGCTCGGTATTCTCTTGCCGCACCGCTTGCCACACATGCTGGACGACGCGGGACATGTTGAGCGTGATGATCAGCCGTCTGCGCAATTCGTCCTGGTTGAACAGGTTCGGCTTGATTACGATGCAGTCGGAGCGGATGAACTCTTCCACGATCCGCACCAGCTGCGCGAGCAACACCTCACGGTTGCCACGCCAGCTGTGTTTCATCTGGTCGAACACATCCCGCGCCGTCTCGAAGATGATGTGCTGAGTGCGAAACTCTCGCGCCAGCCGCTCCAGCTCGATCCGGTCGATCTGCGTCACATCAGGCTTGCCTTCGAGGATCGGTGCGAGCTCGGCTACTTCTGCCGTCTGCGCCGCATCCAGCTCCAGTGTCCGCACCTTCGACCAGTCCAGCGTCAGCCTGGGTTGAAATAAGCGCTCGATCCGCACCACGTTCGGCCAGCGAATCTCGAACTCTGCCTTGCCCAGATCGGGTTGGACCGCCGTTTTGGGTGCCGGGGGCGGTGGCGGGCCACCCTCACCTCCCTCTTGCGGCAGGAAGGTGAAAGGCACGCCGAAGATGTTGACGTACTCCGGCTCGAACAGGCCCTTTTCTGGGTTCACTTCATAAGACGTGCGCCGCAAGCCGTGGTCGCTTGCCACCCTGACCTTGATGAACGTATAGGCTGCTGAGCCGATTCCTGTTCGCTGCCAGCCATTTGGCCTTGAGCAGCAGCTCCCATGCGTTCAACGCGAGGATCGTAAACGACTCGGCGCGATACGGGAAATCGGGTTTGTTGTAAACGTCTATAGCCGCCACCATGGCGGCGACGGCACGGTCGAGCAGCTCCTTACTGCGCGCTTTCATGTAGCAGCCACTTCCTCCCGGCGTCGGAAATCTCCCAAACACCGTGGGGCGAATCGCTCTTCATCAAGCCTTCTCGCACGAGGGTATTGCGGCACCATTGGGCGGTGTTTTTCCAGCGCGCCGAGCGCGGATCCGATGCCAGTGGTTCGCGATCGTACTGGTTGAGAACGCTCTTCATCTTGGCGCCAACCCTTTCGAGGACCTCACCGATAGAGGCGCTGCCGCCAAGCTCCGCCAGGGCCTCCAGAATCGGCCTTCGAAACGCCTCCTCCGGGGTGCGCAGCCCGCGCTCAAGCCGCCCTTTGGCGATTCGTCGCGACTTTGGCCGGCGTACTTTGAGGCCACCCACCGCAAGACCTGCCCATTCGTGCTGGAGCGCCTTGACCTTCTCCCGGAAATCGGCAAGCCGCGTCGCTTCTTCGATCGCCCGCCGTGCCTTGTCGTAATCCCCAGCGCGAAAAGCATCGGCCCCGGACTCGTTGAGCTGGTTGGCAACGAGTTCGATCTCCTCCAAGAGGATTTCAAAGGCGGTATAGACTTCGTTCTTGTTCATCGCGACCTCCGACGGAGCCGGCTCTTGCGGGCATAGGCCGGATACTTTTCGTAAACGCTCATGAGCAGAGTGTTGTGGTCAAGATTGCCGTAGGTCTCGACGATGGTGGCGGCGTCCTCCTTGAGGTCATCGGGCAGGGCGGCAAGCGCCTCCTCGGCCTTGGAGGGATCGACCAGCGTGATGCGGGTCTTATCTTCTTCGTCGTCGTTTTCCACCCGCACCAGCCCCTCCCCCTGCAGGGCCTCCAGATCGGTGTACAGTTCCTTGGCGAATGGGCCGTAGTGGTAGGGCACGAAGTGGTAGAGCCGCCGACGGGTAGCGCTTCCTTCCATCTGAAGGAGAAAGGCGTACTTCATCAGCGCCGTCACCAGCACCTCGGCCGCGCCCTGACGCGCACGCTTTGCCTTTTCCACGAGCAGAGCCAGCACCAGCAGCCTCGGCAGGCGTTCGTAGAGCGCCTGCCGCTCGGCGATCCATTCCGTGTTCGCCGCCTCCCATTCGGCGGTGAGCTCGCCGGTGAAGGCGCGGGAGAGAAGCCCATCGAACGAACTCAAGGCGATACTCAAACCATCTTTCAGGCGCTGGGCGATTTCAGCCAACTGGTTCACCTGCAAACAAAAGGAGTGCTGTAGCGGAAGAGGAGGAACAATCATCATCTCTCTCTTCATAAGCTCCGGTCCAAACCGGGGCATTTTCGTTCCTTGCGACTTCTGAACCGCAGTAGCCACGAAGAAGGGAAGCTGAAGGTAGATGGCTAAAAACTCCTTCAAAAGTTTTGGGCCAGGACGAAGAGGCACGAGTTCAGTGCTACACACGCCGTCTGAATGCGGAAGGACGACCTTATTCAGGTAAGGCCTAAGCTTGCAATAAAGCACATGGTCACGCGTAAATGGATGTTTCGCGCTACCAAGGTCTCGTCCATCAGTAGGGTGTGGACCAGTATAGTGTCCGGTGTGCGATTCAATGTGTTCTGGTGCCAGGTAAAGATAGGTATGGCCCGGCTCTGGTCTAATCTGCGCAGTATCAAAGCGTACAAGATTTCCAATTGCTTCTTTGGGCCACCCCTTTGGATTCGTCGCGGGGTCGCCGAACATCTCGAGGAACAGCGCAGGCAGAATCTTGTCCGCCAGCTCCAGCGCCTCCCTCCGCTTGCGCCGAATCTCGTCGGCCTTCTGAAGGATCTGCACGATCCGCTCCTGGACGGGGAGCGGGGGGAGGGGGATTTTCATGGCCTTAGCTTGCGAGAGCTTGATAAATGGCTGCGCGGACCCTGCACGCGGCCACGGAAATCGGTAATTAAGAAGGTAAAACAGAAACTCAGCTATGACGGCTCTGCTCGGCCAAATTATCTGAGTATTGGCGATTGCAGTCCATTTGCCGGTTGCAAAAAAACATTTTCCACACTGGGCCCCTATGGAAGAGAGTATAACAGCTGGGCCAGAGTGCTTAAAACAGTTCAGAAAACCATCTTGCCCTGCTGCACTATAAGCAGGAAACCCGTCTGGCAAATAGTCTGCTTTCGTGAATTCGGTGCTTCCTGGCTGGGTAATGCCAACTTCTTTAAGTGCCACCCATCGCCACCCCTTGGGCAGCGTTTTCGCTTTCATCGCCCCTCCTCCCATCCGAACACATTCTTGGCCTGGTCCAGGAACGCCAGCGTCTCGGCCGGCTTCAGGTATTGGCCCGCGCCGTCCTCGCAGAAAAGCCACATGACATTGGTGACAACATTTCCTTTCATAACTCGGCGACCTCTGCCTTACTCTCTTGCTTGCCGGAGACAAGCGCTAGGAGCTCTTGAAGGTCGCTCTTGATCTCTTCCTCCAACTCCAGCAGGCGGTTGATGAGCACCTCCGGCTTTTCGTGCTCGACAGCCTCGGCCTGATGCGGGCAATAGCGGCCAGCGGTAAGGTTGTAGTCGGTGGCGCGGATCTGCTCGATGGTTGCCCACCAGGATTTTTCGCTCTCGAACTGCTTGAGGTCATCCGCCTTGAGGATGGCGCGAACGCCGCCGTCTTTCTCGTGGCGCCAGGTGTAGGGGAAGAGCGAAACCATGTACTCCAGGTCGCCGTCCGTCGCGAAGTCTGGCAGCGGGCGGCGCGTTGCCCCAAGGTCCCGCCCGTCGCTATCCACACGGTAGAACCAGACCTTGGAGGTGCGGACGTCGTCCTTCCCCAGCGGCTTGCGGAAGACGATGATGCTGGTTTTGGCGCCGCTGTAGGGGTTGAAGACGCCATTGGGTAGGCTGATGACCGCGAGCACATCGAACTGCTCCACGAGCTTGCGGCAAATGTTGCGTAGCATCTTTTTCGAGTCGAACAAAAGCCCTTCCTTGATGACCACGGCCGCGCGGCCGCCCGGACGAAGGGCGCTCATCATGTGCTGGATGAAAAGCGCCTCGTAAAGCTTGATGTGGTACTCGAACTGAGCAAGGCGCTCCTGCTTGGTCGGCCCGAAGGGTGGATTCGCCAGGATGACGTCGTACTTGTTCTTGTGGATGTCCTGGGCCTTGTTGGAAAGGCTGTCGTCGTTCTGAAGCTGGCTGGATCCGTCCTTGTGCAGGATCATGTTCATCAGGGCGAGCTTGAAGACCAGCGGGGAGTGTTCAACACCCCACAGCTGTTTTTCCTTAAGCTCCCGAATCAATCTTTCCTTTTCTGTTGACGAGATCTTTTTCTTCTCAATCTTCCCCAGGACGTAAATAAAAGCGCGCACTATGAAGCCGCCTGTGCCGCAGGCTGGATCATAGATGGTTTCCCCGACCTCCGGGTCAATGATCTGAATCATACGATCCACAATATGGCGCGGGGTGAAGTATTCTGCGAATTCCTTGTCTTGACCAAATTGTTGCAAAAGCTGCTCGTAGGCGGTTCCAAATACATCAAACCGTTCTCCTGGCCCGATTTTCCTTGACATTACGTCAAGCAGATTTAGGTCCTTAAGCTTCGAAGCTAACTTCCGAACTGTAGGTGCGTAACGGAGAGGAAACACGGTTTCTTTGAACAAGCGAGTAACGTCATGGGCGGACGGATGAGTTGAATGCTTTTCCCTCTCTGCCAGGTCGATAAACATCTGCTTGCAGAACTGGATTGAATCCGAGAAGCCTAGACTCTTGGCGTATCCATCAGGATCATTTGCCCATTTGTGGAAACGGTATTTGTCAGGAATCAATTGCTCGTTCTCCGAAGGTTGTTTCTTCAGGTTTTCCTCTTCAAGAAGAGCAATTTCGTCCCAGAGTTTCAGAAAGAGAAAAAGGCTGAAAATCTCAAGTCGATCGGTGGCGTGGACAGCATCGTCGCGTAGGATGTTAGCAACATCCCAAAGCTCTTTACCAAACTGGTTGAAATCAGGTGTGTTACTCATTGTTCGCCTCCTCTACGGGTGTCCCTGTCTCCAGGGCCAGGGCTTCATCCGCCAGGCTCAGAAGCTTATCCAGCCCGCCGAAGAGCGCCTTGATCCGCGGTAGCCCGCCCGCCTGCTCGAGCAGGTGGCTTCGCAGAACTTGCTCGGCTGTGATATTTGGGTTTGCACGTTTAAAGTCGCAGACCATGAGAACCATCTCCCGCTGCTCGCGGTTGAAATTCTTTCCGAGGGCCCATTTCTCAAACTCTCGCCGGCGGTGGAGCGTCTCGAAGTCGGCCTCGCCCATGGCAACCGCGATGAAGTCTTCCAGTGTTGCCTCAGGCTCTCCGTAAAGGTCTCGAAGGGTGGAGAGGTCGAACCCCATCGTGGCAAGGAAGGAATGATCCGGGGGCGTGGCCTCCTTGAAGTAACGCCAACAGAGGATGGTTTGCGCGAAGCGCTGCTTGAGGCCCTCGCGCTCCATGCCGCCTTTGAGCTGGGCCTCGACCTGACGGCGAAGTTCTTCCAGAACGGCCGGGGAGATGGTCTCCGAGAAGACCAGGTGAACCGGCACGTCGGCAATGACCATCTGCTGCTCGCTGCCCCGTCCCTCGTCCTGCGTACTGCGACCCTCCTCAGTTTCACCGGCCTCGCCGCGCTCGCGTTGGATGATCTCCTCTTCCTCCTGCTCAATGGGCTCATCCTCGATGCCGGGCGTGTCGTTGGTGATGGCCGGCTCAAGTCTCGTGATATCTACGAAGTCCACGAGCTTATAGAACTCCTTGCCCGTCTCCCGACACTTGCGGGTGCCACGCCCTTTCATCTGGACGTACAAAACCTTCGATTTGGTGGGTCGCGCCATCAGCAGCACTTCCACATCCGGCGCGTCTATCCCGGTGTCAAGCATCCCCACCCCTACGAGCACGATGGGGCGGGGCTCCATGTTCGGATCCTTGTGTGCCTGCTCAATAATGGCTTTGCGCTCTGCGGGTCCCGTGATCTTCTGAAACTCCTCGATCAGGGCCCCAGCCCCAGGCATTTCGTTGTGCACCGCAACGATAAACTTTTCCGCCGAGGCATCATTGGGCGGAAGGTTGTTGAGCTCGTTGTACTTTTCTATGAGGGCATAACGCAGATTCTTCGCATGGGCGATGGAGGCGGCGAAGACCATGGTCTTCACGGGCTCGCGCGTGCCAAGGATTTCGAAGTACTTCTCGGCGATCAATCGGTTCCGCTGCGGGACATCCACAGCGCGACCGAGTTGCTCGGGCTCAAAGTCGAACCCCATGTCGTGGACCCCTTCGAGGTCCACGTTGGTGTGGAACTTGAAGTGAATGCATTGCGCGAGCCGTTCCCATTCGGGAACTTCGGGGTTGGTCTCGCCCTGGCGGATGGTGTAGCGATAGATCGGGCCGCGGTACTGGCCTGGATCCGTAAAGAAGCGGTCGGTGTTGACGGTTTCCTTGTCGGCGGGGGTGGCGGTCAATCCCAGGAGAATTGCTCCTCCCTTGGCGAAGTGATCGAGCACGCCGTACCAGTCGCCGAAATAGGACCGATGGCATTCGTCCAGAATCACCAGGCTGAAGTGGTCCCGGAGATAACCGAGGTACTTGTCGCGGACGGCCATATGCTGGATGGTGGTCACGAGGACATCACGGTGCTTGTCCTCTTTTCCGCCGGTGGCCCGCTCGATGTTGAAGTTGTCACCAAGGTACGTCTTGAACTTCCTCACCGTCTGGACGGCCAGAGCGTCGCGGTCCACGAGGAAAAGGGTTCGCCTGATGAGACCCACGGACCAGAGCTTGGCGATCACACCGGCCGCGGTAATCGTCTTGCCGGTTCCTGTGGCCATCTGGAGGTACATGCGCCGACGCCCAGCCTGAACCGCGGCGAGCACCTGGGACACCGCCACGCGTTGGTAGTCCCGCAGGGTGCCATGTAGCTCCACTGCTTGGGGCCGGAAGAACTCGCCGAATTCCGCAGGAGTTGGAAAATTCGAGATTCGCTCTGGCAAGGTGTTGGCCTTCAGATTCTGCCGGAGGTAAACCTGCCCGTCGCTGGCAAACAGCAGCGGAACGTCGTGGCCAGTATTCTGCTTGTAGGTTCGCGCGTAGCGCTTCGCCTGGTCTAAGGCGGCCCATAAGTCCTTGCCGGGTTTCTTGGCCTCGAGGATGGCCACAACATGCCCCTCGTAAAGGAAGACACGATCCGCTTCCTCGCCGTCCAAATGGTCGCGCCAGCGCTTGCGGGTGACCGTGAAGTCGGTGATGTCCCAGCCGCGTTCGCGCAGGTGAGCCTCAATCAAGAGTTCGGCTTCGTCTTCGTTGATCGGCCTATTTGGCACGAATAATCTCCTTTTCTGCCCGTAAATAAGCAAACGGCTTCTTGCCCGAACTGGCGTCCCAGGTGAACGGCGACGAGCCGTTGTGCACCTCGGCGATGCGGCTGCCGAGCCACTTTTCCGCGCGCATACTCTTTCCGCCCCAATCGCTAACATTGGAAGGCGGGTTGGCCAGCATGTGCACGTTCTCATCGCTGATCTGCACGAAGATGCTGCCGCTCTCAGCCAGGAGTTCACGCGCCAAGAGCAGCCGGTCGCGCAGGTAGGTGAGGTAGGAGTGGATGCCCCACTCCCAGGTGTCGCGGAAAGCCTTGATCTGCTCCGGCTCGCAGGTTAAGTCCTCGTCTTTGCCGTCTTTCACGTCGCGCTTGTTGACGAAGGGCTGGAAGTTGGAAGCGTATTGGATGCCGTAGGGTGGGTCGATGTAGATCATCTGCACCTTGCCGGCCATGCCTTCTTTTTCAAGGAGCGAATTCATCACCAAAAGCGAATCGCCGGCGATGAGGCGGTTGGTCCAGCCGTGCTTGTGCTTGTAGAACTCGATAGCCTCGCGGAGCGGTCTTTCCTCCATCTCGAAAAGCGACGGCTGCCGCGCCGTCTCGCCGTTTCGCTTCCGCACCGCTTCGAGAATCGTGCGCGGCTCGATCCGCTCGTGGACGTGCAGCGAAACCGTCGGCACCTCGAAGGAGGTGCGTTCCGCCTTGCCGGCCCAGTTCAAGAACGGTTCCTGGGCTTCCCTCAATTTAGCCAGGGCGGCCTTTGCTTCTTCGAGGGTTTGGGCAGCCAATCCCCGCTCGATCTCGGCCGCGAGCTCGTCCCGCACCTTCCGGGCATCGAAGTTGAGCTCGGGCGCCAGGTGGTAATCGTAGGAGTAGCGCTTCTTCTTCTGCCCGGCGTCGGGGTCGGTCTCCGGCGTCACCAGTCCAACCGGCGGGTTGTTGAGCCGCTCCTTGCCCTTGTGCTCGTAGGATTCGATCGGGCGTTTCGGGTTGGTTTCCTTCTTTCGTGCCATCAGTTTATTCCTCTCGAACAATGCGCATAGCCGCGCAGGGCGTAGGCAGCCTTGAGCAGGTCTTTCTCACAGCAGAGTTTAGCAGAAGTGAACGGGGCAGCGGGCTTATCGGTCCAGGGCTTTCTTCCCATTCCTCTTGCGGGTAGACGTTACCCCGCCTCGCGCGCGGGGGTCAAGGCGAGCCGGCTGCTGGTGTTGGTAGTATTCCTCACGCCCCGCCCTTCCCTCGGGGGGAGAGGCGACGCCTAACGCTCTGGTTCAGACGAAAGGAGCATAAATAGGTCCGGACTGGACACTCCACAGTTACTTTTTGGGGGGATACCCCCGTCAATAATGAGAAGCTAAGAGTTTTCCCCATCCTGGATCCCAAATCAGGCATTCTTGCGGATGGCAATTCAGGGAAAAGTCGTTTAGAATGGAGGAGCCTTCCTGGGCGAGCGGGGGTTTCTCTGCCATCCCCGCACGAGGGCATAAGAGGATGGTGAGCGATGAAGCGAAATGAAAGGAGAAAAGAGAAGCGCTCTTTTGGGGCAGGCACACGAAAAACCCAATCCTCCACCCTCTTCCAGAGTTTGCAGAAGTCGCTCCCTCTTGAAGAGAGGAGGCTGGTTCAACGATGTTTGCGCGACCTGAGGAAACAGCCTGATAATTTGTGGGCAGTGGAGAATCTCCTTCGTGCCTTTTGCCGTTCGGGGGATATGGTTTCCGCCCTCCACTGGGCAAAGCGCGCGGTGAGAATGAACCCCAGGGAGACGAGATATCGGTATCTTCAGGCGTTGCTTTATGAATCGCTGGGGATGTATTCCGAGGCAAGAAAGCAGTTGGAGATGGTGGTGCGAATGGCACGTTCGGAGACGCTCCGTGCGGAGGCTAAGATGTCTCTGGATGCTTTGGAGGATTCTTATCTTCCGCTGATTGAAGACTTACTGAAGGTGGACTGGTCCTTCCGCGTGGAGTGCCTCCGTGACGTAAGGACTGCCCTCCACGCACGGGGTTTCCTTTTGTCAGATTCGCGGGTGGAATGGGTTAAGTATCTTGCGGAACAGATCAGCACAGAACTTCCCCCTGGGCAGAAGGCGTCCCGCGCTTAGAATTTCAGTCTCAGGGCATTCAGGGTAACCAATAAAGAGACTCCCATATCTCCTGCTACCGCCATCCAGAAAGGCAGGGGAGTCGCGATGCCAAGCCCCACCAGTAACGCCTTGGTGGTGAGGCTGAAGACGATATTTTCCACGATGATGCGGTGCAGGCGAAGGCTCAATTTCAGGAGGCTTCGGATTTTGCTGATGTCATCGGACAGAAGAACAATGTCTGCGCACTCAATGGCGACTTCGGAGCCCGCAGCTCCCATCGCAATCCCCACGGTAGAGCGTTGAAGAGCGGCGACATCGTTCACGCCATCGCCCACCGTGACGACGCCTCCCCCTTCCGCTAATCGCTGGGCAAACTCCGCCTTTTGCTCCGGGGAAAGGCGCGCATAGGCTTCTTGCACCCCCATCTCTTCTGCAAATCGCTTGACCGTGGGTTCCACATCTCCGGAGAGCAGAACCACTCGTTTTCCTCTGTCTTTGAGGATCTTCACAACCTCGCGGGCTCCCTCACGGGGTCTGTCCTCCAGTCCAATTTTCGCTATAAGCCCCTCTTCATCCGCCAAATACACCACGGGGCGCCCCTGGAGGGCATCCTCCTCAGGGGAAGCAAGAGCGCCCCTCCCGCTGGGAGTCTCTGGCAGAATTTCTTTCACAAATTCCCAGGAACCAAGGCGCACCGCCTTGCCTTGAAGGGTTGCCTGGATGCCCTTGCCGGGAATATCCCTCACTGCCTCCACGGTCCACCCATTGTTGTTTTTGGTTTTCTGCGCCACTGCCCGCGAAATGGGATGGGTGCTGAAACTGGCGAGGGTACTCGCAAGGCTGAATACCTGGTCTTCCGTATAACCCTCGCGGAATATGGAGACATAGGCGACCTCAAAGCGGGCGTGGGTGAGCGTCCCGGTTTTATCAAATATCCAGTTTGGAACCACACTCAGGGCTTCCAGATACTTCCCCCCCCTCACGAGGGCACCCGAGCGACTCGCCGAACCAATGGCGGTAACCACCGCGACGGGAACAGAGATAACGAGGGCGCAAGGACAGGAAACCATCAACAGCCAGAGGGCTTGATGCAAAGCCTCTCCCCACGAGCGAAGGTGCAAAAGGGGAGCAAGCACCGCAAAGGCACCCGCGCAAGCGATGACCGTGGGAGTGTACCATCCCGCAAATCGCTCAATGGTTTCCTGATAGGGTGCTCGGGAGGCTTGCCCCTGCTCAATCAGTCGGAGAGTTCGGGCATAAGTGGTATCCGCAAAGGCTTTCTCCGCCTGGATGACGACAAAGCCACCTTCATTCACCGCTCCTGCAAGGACTTTAGATCCGACGCCAACCACCTGGGGTTCGCTTTCGCCCGTAAGGAGGGCATTGCTGACACTGGTTTCCCCTTCCACCACCACGCCATCCACGGGAACCTGAGTGTGGGGGAGCACTTCCACCCAGTCCCCCGGAGAAACATCTCGCACGTCCACTTCCCGAACACCCTGACTTGTGCGAACCCTTGCGGACCTCGGAGCGGATTCCAGGAGGGCAAGGATGGCAGAGCGAGTGCGCCGATTTGCCTGATTTTGAAGGACATTTCCGAAAGTGAACAGCCAGGCAACCAGCGCCGCCTCCCCAAACTCCCGCAATCCCGCTGCTCCCAAAACTGCTATCGTCATCAAAGCATTCGTGGTAAAACTACGACGCCAGAGACTGCGAAGCCCCAGAAGGAGCATCCGCCACCCACTCACAAGCCCCGCTATAATGAAAAGGGTTCTATTAAGCCATTCCGGATGCCAAACCAGGAGACCCGCAAACCAGAACACCGCACCCATCGTTAGGGTAAGGATTTCCCCGAAGGGGGATTCTCTCTCACGGTCCAGCAAAGAATAAACGGAAAAGCCAAGCTTACGGACCTCGCGTTGCAGGATCTCGGGAGTAACCCGCGAGCGGTCGTATTCCACTGAAAGGCGGGCTGTGGCGTAATTCACCTTACAAGCGAGAACTCCCTCCACACCCTTCAGGGCCTCCTCAATTTCTCTGGCACAGTCGGGGCAGTCCATTCCCACAACCCGATAAAGCCCGTGCCCAAACCCTGTCGCCACCTCGGCGAGCACGCCTTCGGCGGTGGTGCGGACCTTATCAAGGTCGGCGGTTTCCTGAATTTCCAGGATGACCTTTTTGCTATCAGGCAACAAATGCACCGCTGTAACTCCCGAGAGGACCCTCAGGCGATCCTCCACGCGGTCAAGGCAGGCAGAACAGGTTTCTGCCTCCATTGGCATTCGGGAAAAATCTATGACTATCTTGGGCGAAGTCGTATCAGGCATAAGCGCTTGCGACGGAATCGCTCATTGTTTTCACACCTTACCGCAAAAGCGCAAATATAACGATATAACCTTCTGAATATAGTTTTGAGTTTCCCGATAAGGAGGTACACCTCTGTGTCGGCTCACCGCACCGCTCCCTGCATTATAGGCGGCGAGGGCTAACACCAGGTCCGCATACTCTTGACCATCGGGCGTCTTGATTTTGTATCGGTCCAGATGTCCCCTTATGAGTCGCACGGTTCCGTAGAGATTCTCGTAAATATCATAAGCATTTCTAACGCCAAGCCCTTGGGCGGTGCCTGGCATCAACTGTCCTAATCCCTGTGCCCCTTTGGGAGAGGTGGCGTTGGGGTTGAAACCACTCTCCACCAGGACCATAGCGAGGATAAGACGAGCATCCACCCCATACTGAAGGCTATATCCTATGATACCGTGAGCGATGCGGAGCGCCTGGTCACGGCTCAGGCGACGATTATAAGAACTGATGAAGTTTGCGTAATAGGGGATAGCCTCCTGGGGCGAGAGGGTCCACGCACCCCCTTTGGGGGCATTGCCGGATGAGACCTGTTGTCTTCCGGGCACTTTTGCGGATTCTTGCCTCTTTCTTTCCTCCTCGCGTCTCATCCGCTCTTCCCACCCTGCAATCTCCTGTTCCGGGCAGGCAGAAAGCACCTTGCCCACGAGGGGGCTTCCCACACCTTTCCTCTCTGCTTCCACCAGAAGCCTTGCCCGGGTGCCAGGCACCAAAAGCCAGCTCTCCGAAGGGGGGGCAGGGAGGGAAATTCCCTTACCGCCCGCCGTTTCCAGAAGAATGCTGGCAGTTTCTCCCTTCACCACGCCCTTGATAACTGCCCGCACTTCCAGAATGCCCCTCCCCTGCAGAGTCTCCAGAGCAAAGGCGGTGGTGGGCTGGGTGATTCCATACCGCTTCCGAACCTTGAGATATTCCTCAAGAGAAGCAGGGGAGGCGGAACCTAAAAAGCCCACCCCAATCAGAGCGAAAAGCGCTAATTTGGTCACCACAATGTGTGTTCCTCAGCGGCGAAAAGCTCTTATGGCGGAGAGACCGGGATTCGAACCCGGGAAGCGGGGTTTATTCCCCGCTTACCCGCTTAGCAGGCGGGCGCTTTCGACCACTCAGCCATCTCTCCGCCACAGAAATTTTACCCTTTTGAGAGGAGAAAGCACTCCCAATGGGTTATCGGTTTATTCAACCCCCTGCCTTCCCAAAGGGCATTCAGCAAAGGGTTTAGTCAAGATAAAGTACCCGGCAATGGGACAACCTCGGGGAGTTGGGGGCGTTCCCGTCATAACTACGTGGCATAAGGGGAACTCTTTGGGGGGTCTGTCTGTTTGCATTTTATAAGACGGGTAGACTTCTCTGAGGATGCTACGAGGTGGCCGCGACAAGCGGCAAGAATTTGAGCGGTTACTCAGGGAGGTGTTCCCCTCGCTGTACGGGGCCGCTCGTCGATTCGTGGAGGACGAAGAGTCCGCCAAAGACCTGACCCAGGAAGCAATTCTTCGCGGGTTTCAGGCGTATGATAGATTTGACGGAAAAAATTTCAAGGCTTGGATCTTGAAGATTTTGACGAACCTGTACATCAATAACTATCATAAAAAAAGGCGTGAGCCAGAGATGGTCTCTATAGATTCCGAGGAGTGGCTCACGAACGCAGTGCTTTCTCCTGAGGACGTGGAAGAGGAAGTCTTGCAAAATGTGCTGAGCGAAGACGTGGAATGGGCGCTTTCTCGCCTCCCTGAAGAGTTCAGGATGGCTGTGGTCCTTTCCGATATAGAAGAGATGACGTATCAAGAGATTGCGGACGCAATGGGCGTTCCGATAGGCACCGTGCGTTCTCGCATAGCACGGGGGCGAGAAATCCTCCGCAAACTCCTTTATGATTTTGCCCGCAAAAGGGGCTACCTTCGTCAAGGAGATGTCCGATGAATTACGACCGGGAAAAGATTCACGCTTACATTGACAATGAACTTTCCCCTGAAGAGCGCAGGTCCTTTGAAGCGGAGGTGCAAGAGGATCAATCTTTAGCGCGCTGGGTGACTCATCTCCGGACCTTCAAAGAAGTCATACGGAAGAAGTGCAAGCATTACGCCCAGGATGACCTCCTGAAGGAGTGTTTGGAGGCGCTTTATGACCGCGACTCGCAAGAACGGGCGGAGCGAGTGGTCTTCCGGCTCCGATACGCCTTTGCGGGGGTCGTTCTGTTTGTGCTCATCCTCAATGGTGTCCTTCATCGGCTCTCGCCCCATCCCGAAGTGAATGCCCCTGTGTTAGCCCAAATGCTCAACACCCCTGCCCGGGAGCAGGTGCATGTATCGCCTGGTTATTACACTTCCGCACTGGAATGGGTTCAGGACAAGTTGGGGACTCCTCTGGAATTCCCAAGGCTTCAAAACCCGCGTCTGGTGGTGCAAGCCGTGGAAGTGGTGCAATGCTCCTACTTCAAGTTGGCGAGGTTTTTCCTGACCGATGGGGAGATGGTTTGCGTGCTGATTTTGATCCCAAGGGACACCACGGTTTGCGGTCAACCCACCGTCGCCAAGGGCGACTGTTATTACTACACCGCTCCCCTGGGCGAGGTAAATGCAGTGTGGTGGAGGGAGGAGAATTGCGTCTGGATTCTTACGGCTCGTGCTCCCACAGAGCGCCTTTTGCAAATGGTATCCCCTTAGCCCTCACCCCCCCTCTATGCCCTCCACGCGAACTTTGGTGGAATAATTTCCGTCTTTAAAGGTAACAAGTCTACGAGGTGGCAAAAATGGATGACCACGTATTGAGGCGCAGGCTGGTTCTTCTTGCGGTGTTGGTCCCTTTGATAGAGGCGACACTCCTGCTGAACTGGGATGCCACCCTTTTGTTTTTGCTCGACCGGGTAACGGATTCCTTCATCTCTCTTGCGGTTCTCGTTATGGGGATTGCGGGCATCGTTGCGCTGGCTGGGGTCTATCTCATCCGGGGGGCTCGCCTGGACACCGAGGCGGGCGCCTTGAGGGTGGCAGGGTATTGGGTCGTCAGCCAGGGCTTTTGCTGGTGGGTGGTTCACACAGCAATCCTCCACCGCAATACACCCTCTGTTCATTACCCGTCAGGGGAGTTTTCCTTTCTTTTCCTTAGCGAGGTAATCCATCCCGATCGCTTGCTGGCAATAGCCTTCTTTGCTCTTTTCCTCCTGATTTCTGGGACGTTTTGTTATTTCGCCTTTCGGAACGTGGGGGAAGGGTGGAGGCTTGGGCTTTGGACACCCTCGGGGAAGGTTCGGTGGAGATGGATAGCGTCGTGGCTATTCATAAGTCTTGGGCTGTTTGCGGTCTGGGTGCCGGGGCTCCTTGGAACGTCCGCGGAGACAGCCCAATCTTTTCGCACAGATGCTCTTTTATGGATGCCCCCCATCCTGAGGGAGACCGTGGACATCCTTTTCTGGAAGCCTTTCCTGTTCCTGACAAAAATTTTCTCCATGGCGTTATTCCCCGTTGGGGTATCCGTGGGGTGGTTGTTCACCCTGATGGCTTTGCGGGTGAACGTTGAGAGCGAGGGGATTGTGGTGAGGTTGGCGGGTTTTGGGATTTGCTTGGCACGGGCTTTGTGGGAGAAGGTGTGGCGCATAGACGTCGTTCGCCACAAGGGGATTCCCCCTTCCCTTGTGCTCCACTACTGGACGCGCTGGAGGATCCCGTTTTCCCTGAACCTTTCTGCCCAACGCTACCTAACGGGAGAGAAGTTAACGGAGGCAGTGGAAAACGAAGCTAAGAGACGAAAGATTCGTATGATCTACCGTTACTCGCCCGACGGGATACCCCGCCTCGCTTATCTCTTCCTTGCCCTTGCGATAGGACTGAACCTATCCCAATTTATTTTGAGTAGCGAACTCTGGATGCGCTTTATCTATGACGTAATTCCCTCCACACGCCTAAATGAGATCTATGCCGGGATTCCCCTGGCATCGCTCTTTGTCGGGAGCACGCTCTGTTTCGGGATCTATTTGGGCTTGCTTTCTGCGTTTTATCGGGGCGGGTTCCGTCCGGTCCTGGCTGGGCTCTGGGTGGTAGCGTCCCGATGGGTACCTGACCCCCATACCCACTGGTTGGTATGGAACGCTATTTATGCCATCCACAAAGCGATTTTGTGGATTGTGGTTCCCTCCCCAGAAATACCTGTGGTTCCGATGTGGGAGATCCACCTTGCCCATACCCTTGTCGCTTTGGGTCCCGCCTTTGCCGGGCTTGGATATGTCTTGGGTGTGGTTTCGGGGTGTTGGCGCAAGCCAGCCCTTGTGTCTGCGGTCCAGCACGCCTCGTCTCAAAAACCTGCGCCGGTCTCGTCATAACGTTATTTCCGCGGGAATAACCGACGCACCTTTTTCAGGAGTTCCAGGGCATTTTCTGGAGCATAGCCCCCTGCATCATTATCAAAATAGATATGGACGCTTCTCCCTTCGCCAACCCATTGCCTCACCCTCTGTGCCCACTCCCGCAAGGATTCGGAACTATAAGAAGAGTAATAAGTCCTTTCATGCCCGTGAAGGCGCACGTAGACGAGGTCGGTGGTGACCGCATCCCAGAGGGGCCAATCCTTCGCATCCGAAAGGACATTGGCAACGCTATGCTCTGCAAGCACCCTCGCAGTTTCCTCGTCAAACCAGGACTTGTGCCGAAACTCCACCGCGTGGCGCACGCCACCCCAATGTTTTCTTAGAAGTTTCAGGAACTCCTGTAATCTCGGGAGGTCTTTCTTCAAGCCCCTTGGCATCTGCCAAAGCACCACTGCGAGTTTTTCCTTAAGCCCCTCTGCACGCTCGCGCTCCCGCAGAAGGGAGTCTTCTACATCCAGCAACCTTTTCTGGTGAGTGACCCATCGATTCCCCTTTATCGCAAAGCGGAAGTCGGGCGGAGTGTCGGAATACCATCTCTCAAAGGTGGAGCGATTAAGCAAGTGATAAAACGTAGCGTTGACTTCCAAGCCCGTGAACTTCCGGGAGGCAATTTTCAACCAGTCCTTCTGGGGAGCCCCTTTATAGAACGACTCTTTCCAGTGGGGATAGGTCCATCCGCTCGTGCCTATAAAAACAGGGGGCATTCTGGGCGCTTTTTTAGCGCGCGTCATCAATCAGATTAAACCCCGGGGGAAAGCAGGGGAAAAATATAGCAGGGGAAAATAAGAAGGTCGCCCCTTGGGGGCGGCCTTCTCAAGTCCTTCAAGAGGGACGCTTATGCCTTTCGCCGGCGAAGCGCCAGGAGTGCCAAGCCACTCCCGAGAGCCAGGAGGGTCCCGGGCTCCGGCACCACCACCACTTGCTTCACCACGCTCCCGATCAACTGATCTCCCTGTTGACCCGCAGGATTCAGGGGGAATGTCCACTGAAAGGCTCCTGTGTAGTCACCAGGACCGAACGGGGAGACTGTATTTGCCAGGTTATCTATCGTGGTATTCGCCAACTTGGTGCGCACGGCGGGGAACGGACCAATCTCCCAGGCGGTTAGCGCCGTGCCACTCGCGTTATAGAGCGCTGTGGTGGGATTCTGGGTGCCCTGGGGGATGTCCGAGATGATTTGCTCGTTGTTGATGGTGCCTGTAATGAAGGCAGTGTCGTCTCCAGAATCTCTATTCAGGTCAAAGTCCGTATAGCTGAAAAGATTGACCTCCACGGGGCTCGCAGTCAAATTCCTCACTTTCCACGCAATCTGCAGGATGCCCCAATCCGGCTTCTCACTGCCAGGCGCGAGGTCAGTCACCGTGTACTCCAACTCAAAAAGCAGGGCGTCGGGAACGCCCCCGTCTCCGATTGGTTCCAGATAGCGCAGAAAAACCGACTGCGGAGAGGTGATCGCTCCAAAAACCTGATTGGACAGGGCGTATTCCCGGGTGTCACCCGGAGAGCGATACCACCACCATTCTTGAAAGAGGTGATTGGGTCCACCCACAATGTACTGGGCTTCGGCACCGCCTCCTGCAGTGATTCTGTTTCCTATGAGACCCGTTGCGCCGTAGGTCACGCTTCCATCGGAAATGGTGAAACTTCCTATTTGGGCAAAGAGCGCAAGTGGGAGAGCCCCTGCCGTCAACAGCAAAATCACACGCACTATCGCTCGCATACAATCCTCCTTTTAGCCAAAGACGATAATTTATTATAACACAGAAAACCGCAAATGTGCGGAAAAATTTTTTTGAAACGTTTTAGAAACTTTAAACGACGGGAAATATCCTTTCCCTGTGTCTCCCAGGTATGGGATGCCTAATTTTGGCTCTGAGACGTTTTCTTGCGCCTTCTTGCCAGCAGAAGCGCTCCCCCCAGTCCGAGCCCCAGCAAGGAAGAGGGCTCGGGGACGACGTTGACTATCTTAGTTAGGGAGCCCACAAATTCTCCCCCCGGCTCCAACTCAAAGGACCACTGAAAGGCACCCGTGTAATCCCCGGGCCCGAAGGGAGACCCTGAATTGGAGAGGTTATCTATGTTGTCATCTGACAGATCCGCAAGGATGTCCGCAAAGGGAGAAATCTGCCATCCCGCCAGCCCCGTGGAACTGGCAATGACTACCCCATCAGCGGGGTTTTGCGTCCCCTGGGGAATATCGGCGACATGTTGGATATGATTGCTCACGCCCCCGAGCTCAGCCACATCATCCACAAAGTCCCCATTGACGTCAAAATCAAAATAGCCAAAGAGGTGCACGGGGATCGTGTGGTCTGCCAGATTCCGCACTTTGAAAGCAATGGTAAGGATGCCCAGGTCGGGCTTTTCGGTATCTGGCATCAGATCCGAGAGCGTGTATTCAAAGTCAAACAAGAGGGCATTGGGGAGTTGTCCATCGTGGATGGGTTCGGAATAGATAATCCTTGCGGAGTTTGGGGCAGTAACCTGCCCAAAGATCTGGGTGTGGCTTTCGGGCGTTCCTCCAAGGGCATACTCCCGAGTATCCATATGAGAGCGATACCACCACCAGTTCTGGAAGGTATGGCTGGGACCCCCTACAAAGTAATCCGCCAAGCCACCCACGAGACCTAAGCGTTGCTCTTCAAGATTCTCCAGGTGGTAGGTCACACTTCCATCCGCAATGGTGAATTCAGAAGTGTGCGCCCAGAGAGAGACTGGAACCCCCAAAATGGAAACGACGAGGCTAAGCAGAAAACTCCTTTGCATCATAGTGACCGTCCTTTCGTAGTTTTGAAAGCAGAGCGGAAACGCTACTTTCCGCTTGCGTTCAATTTCTATTATAGCACAACTTGCGCCAGGATGGGCACGGGAGCAGGGGGTCCTGGAAGAAATAAGGGGGATCCTGGCAGAAATACCGTGGATGGTGCCGCAGGGCGGAATCGAACCGCCGACACACGGATTTTCAGTCCGTTGCTCTACCAACTGAGCTACCGCGGCACACCGGATAAGTTTCTTTGGACGGCGGGGATGGCGCGGATGACGGGACTTGAACCCGCGACCTCCGGCGTGACAGGCCGGCGCTCTAACCGAACTGAGCTACACCCGCGCGCCCGAGTGTCCGCTCCTTTATTATACCTGACCTATGGCTCCCGGGGCCTCTCCACGGGTAACATCCGAAGGGAAACTCTCCAACATCTTGGCAAAAGTGGCACCTCCCACCCTTCCATCGGCAAAAGGCGGGAGACTCTCTCTCCGTCAAGTTTTTCTCTTTTATTATCCCCTGGCGGTCTCCTGGCTTCTGATGGGCTTGGAGTTCCCCCTTATTGTGTTTTTCATCTCTCGCCTACCCGATACGGCGCCCACACTGGCAGGGCTGGGAGCGGTCCTCGCCCTTTCCCTCTGGATTGAAACACCCGTCATAGGCTTGCTCACCACTTCCACCGCCCTGGCGGAGGGGAGAGCGAACCACCTTTTGCTACGACGATTCGTCCTCCATTTGATGATTTTGGTAACGTTCGTCCACGTTTTAATAGCCTTTACTCCCCTCTTTGGCTGGCTTATAGGGAAAGTTATGGGCTACCCTTCGGAGATACTGGAGAGGGCAGAGGTGGGGATGAAGATTATGTCTCCCTGGAGTGCAGCGATAGGCTGGCGCCGATATACCCAGGGGATTCTCATACGGCACGGGCGCTCCTGGGTGGTGGGAGTGGGCACCGTGGTCCGCTTGCTGGGAGTGGCGAGTGTGGGGATGTTCGGGCTTCACCTTGGGTGGGATGGGGTTGTTCTCGGTTCCTGTGCCTGGATTACCGGGGTGATTTCAGAGGCTGTTTTCGTTCACTGGGTTGCCCTGCCCACGCTGAAAGAAAAGTTCCACCCTTCTCAAGGTTCGGGGGAGGCTCCTTCCCTCTCTTATTGGGGCTTAGTGCGATTTCATGCTCCCCTCACGGTGATGCCGATGCTTTACTTTCTGGGGATGCCACTGGTGAGGGCGGGGCTGGCGAGGACGCCGGACGCGGTGATGACGCTCGCTTCCTGGGAGGCGGCAAGTGCGTGGTTTTTCCTTGTTCGTGCTCCGTCTCTGGCTTTGCCCGAAGCCATCATCGCCCTACAAAAAGATGAGGGGACCGCTCGGGTTCTGCGCTCTTTTTGCTGGCGCGTGGGGTGGGCGATGACGGGAGTGATGGCATTGATAGGGCTCACGCCCCTCGGTTTTGCCCTTTTCCATCAGGTATTGCGACTTGAGGAAGCCCTAACGAAGCAGGCTCAATGGGCGATGGCGCTCTGCCTTCTTTATCCCCTGACGGGGAGTTGGCGCTCTTATTTCAGTGGGAGGCTCATTGCGGAGCACACCACTTCGCCCGTGGCTTTCTCTACCCTTGGCTATATCTTTACTCTTGGCATAGTGCTGTGGGTGGGCGTGGTGGCTGGACTGCCTGGCATCCTTGTGGGGTCTCTTGCTACCTCTTTAGCTTTTCTTATAGAGGCAGGGATTCTAAAAAGTGCCTGGCAAGGGCTTGCCCGACAAAAGAACCTTCCGGAGTGAGGACATCTTCGGCTTTCAGGACTCCCGTAGAGCGAGGAGATATTCCCCAGGCAGGGGAATTCAGGGCACCCAGCCGGGCATAATTCGCTTCCCGAGCAAAGAAGTTATCCAGTCCACCGCCATTTGAGCCGTTTCGTTGTGGCTATCCAGTATGGGGTTGACTTCTGCAATGTCTACTCCCACAAGTTCCAGCGGAAGCGTCCTCTGAGAAAAGGCTTCGTAAAGCATTTCAGCCAAAAGGTGTGCTTCGCGATAGGTAAGCCCTCCCCGAACATCCGTGCCCGTTCCCGGCGCAATGAAAGGATCCAAGGCATCTACATCAAAACTAATCCAGAGTTTCTTCACACCCTTCTGGGAGAGCATTGTGAGCATATGCTCCACCATACTCGCCACTCCAAAGCGATCCACCTCGTGCATCGTAATGACCCTCTGCACCTCCCCTTCCAGGATGCGAACCCTCTCTCCCGGATCGGGGTCACGAACTCCAAACCAAACCACCCGTTCCGGATTCAAGCCAGGCTCCGGGACTACTTCCGAAAGCAGGCGCGCCCATTGCTCCCCCATAGGTTCAGGCGCAGGACCGCAAGGATACCGACAGAGCGCTGCGACGGGCATCCCGTGCAAGTTTCCGCTCGGGGAGGTGTCTGGCGTATTGAGATCCAGATGAGCATCCACCCACAGAAGCCCCATCTCCGGACCTGTCATCTCCAGCGCAGAGGAAACCGTTCCTATTGCCAGGCTGTGGTCTCCCCCAAGAACCAGGGGAAGGCTCTGGCGCTCTAAAATTTGCCGGACTGTCTGCTTCACCTTCTTCAGGTTTTCCAGGGCGAGGTCAAAATGGGCAATGCCTCTCCCACGCGAGAGGGGCGAGGGCGAGGGGCTTGGCAAAACATCCCCTACGTCCTCTATTGAGCCTACGAGTTTTTCCAAACGGGCATAGAGTCCTGCAAGGCGCACAGCGGAAGGTCCCAAACTTGCCCCAATGCGTTTACCGCCTAAACCAAAGGGGACACCGAGGATAGAAACCCTGCGAGAGCGAAACACTCTCTTCATTGTACCGTTTGGAGACTTCCTGGCACTCTTAAGAGAAGGAAAAGGGAGCTCCCCCTTCCCTGCGGTGCGTTATCTCCTTCCCTTATGGGGAGATGTCGGGGTGCTCCTCTTTGGGGCGTTGGGGTGTGTGGTTTCCGTTTGTCTTCTTCCTTGCAGGAACCCTTCAAGGAAAGGGGTGAGGGTAAACTCCAATGTTGCACGCAAGGCTGACTACCCGAGGCATATCACCGTGATTCGCGCGGACATCTCCGACCGGATTCGTCGCTCCCTATTGGCTTTGGGGGAAGACGTGGCGCGGGAACTTTCCGGGGTACCCATAGAAATCACTCTGCCCCCCCGCGAAGACCAAGGAGATTACGCTACGAACTTCGCCCTCCTCGCCAGCAAAGGGATCCCCGGCTCTCCGAGGGCTTTAGCCGAGCGTCTCGTTTCTCCGTTGCGGTCGGAGCCTTGCTTTGAAAGAGTAGAGGTCGCGGGTCCCGGTTTCATCAACTTCTGGCTTCACCCATCGGCTCTCACGGATTGGGCAAAAAAGGCGTTTCAGGAAAAGGAGCGGTTAGCAAAACTCCGCAAGGAGTCCCCCGAGAAGGTGTTGATTGAGTTTGTGAGTGTCAATCCCAATGGTCCCATTCACGTAGGGCACGGGAGGGGTGCGGCTTATGGGGATAGCCTGGCGAGAATTATGGAATCGGCGGGAGACGAGGTTTTTCGTGAGTACTATGTGAATGACAGCAAGCAATCCCGCCAAATGCAACTCTTCGCCCTGAGCGTCAAGGCACGCTATCGCGCCCAACTCGGATTGCCCTACGAGTTTCCTGAGGAAGGCTACCAGGGGGAATACGTGGAGGAGATTGCGTCTCGCCTGCGCCAGGTCTATGGGGATGGGTGTGCGGAGGAGGGGGTGGAGTTTTTCCAAACTGCCAGTCAGGCGCTTGTTATGGAGCAACAGCGAGCGGACCTGGAGGAATTCCGAGTGCGTTTTGACCACTGGTTCAGCGAGGAGAGCCTTTACGCCACGGGAGAGATTGACCGTTGTCTGGAAGAGTTGAAAAAGCGCGGGTATGCCTATGAAAAGGAGGGGGCACTCTGGCTGAAGAGCACCGACTTTGGGGATGATAAGGACCGCTGTCTGGTTCGGCAAACGGGGCAAAAGACCTATATTGCAGGAGATGTGGCTTATCATAAGAACAAATTTGAGCGGGGTTTTGATAGATTAATAGATGTATGGGGGGCGGATCACCATGGCTACATCGCGCGCACCAAAGCTGGTATTTCTGCCCTCGGCTATCCTGCAGAAAAGTTTGAAGCCATCATCGTGCAAATCGTGAGGTTTCTCAGACAAGGCGAACCCGTCGCTATGGCGAAGCGGACAGGCGAGTTGGTCACGCTAAGGGAACTCATAGAAGAAATCGGGGTGGACGCAGCACGGTTCTTCTACCTGATGCGCTCCCACGAGGCGCATATGGACTTTGACCTGGACCTGGCAAGGGAGCAGAGTGAAAAAAATCCCGTCTACTACGTGCAATACGCCCATGCCCGAATTTGCTCCGTGTTGCGCAAGGCGGAAGAGGCGGGACTCACCCCAGGCATTGAAGAGGGCGTGTGCGTGGAGCACCCGGCCGAGAAGAAACTCATCAAAACTATCTGGGATTTACCCTACGAGATTGAACGCGCAAGCAGGGAACGAGCGGTGCACCGCCTTACTCAATACGTGACGGTGCTCGCTCGGGAGTTTCATGACTTTTATGAAAAATGCCGGGTGATTGAGCCTGAGGAGGTGAAGCGTTCCCGGCTTCGGCTTGCTTTATGTGACGCCACTCGCTTCGCGCTTGCCACAGGGCTCAACCTGCTGGGGGTATCCGCCCCCGAGCGAATGTGAACTCCTTCAGCAACCCACCCTTCCCAGAGCGACTCCTTACGAAGAGGGATTTTCCCAAGGGGAGTTTTTTAGGGGGGATGACTGAGGGCATTCTGCGCCTGCAAGGGGGTATAACAAAACCCCTATGGGGGAACTCAAAGCCCGTTCGCTCATTCGTGACATTCCGGATTTTCCCAAACCGGGAGTCATCTTCAAAGACATAACCCCGGTGCTCCAAGACCCTTTTGCGTTTCAGGAGGCAGTGGAGCGGATGACCGAATCTGCAAAAAGGATGTCCCCCACCGCGGTGGTGGCTATTGAGTCTCGCGGTTTCCTTTTCGGAGCCCCCATCGCTTTGCAACTCGGACTACCTTTTGTGCCCGTTCGGAAATTGGGGAAACTGCCCGCCGAGTGCATCAGTGAGGAATACGCCCTGGAATACGGCACTAACACAGTGGAGATGCACCGGGACGGTCTCAAGCCAGGTGATCGAGCGGTTATCGTAGATGACCTGCTTGCCACCGGGGGTACTGCCCTGGCGACTGCTCAACTGGTGAAGCGGTTGGGCGCAGAGGTAGCGGGCTTCGTGTTCCTAGTGGAACTCACTTTTCTTCCTGGTCGCCACACCTTGCGAGGATACGACATCTCAGCGCAGATTGCTTTTTGACGTCCCTTGAGGGGGGACGGGCGTCCGGGACTTCAGGGTGTGGGGGCGCCCTTTTTCTGCTCCGCCAATTCCCGCCCTTTCTGGGCATTTATCTCTATGTAATGCTTCCACTCCTCTGGCACGTCCGTATCCACAAAAATGGCTGTTACCGGGCACTCCGGCTCGCATAATCCACAATCAATACATTCATCCGGGTTGATATAAAGCATCTCCTCGCCCTCGTAGATGCAATCCACGGGGCAAACCGTGACACAAGATTTATCCTTCACTCCTATACAGGGTTCCGTGATTACGTAGGCCATAGGTTTCCAAAAAAGGCGGAAGAGCGTGTCTTATAGGCTTCCTTTAGCCACTATACCCAAAGAACCCTTCCCCTGGCAACCCCAGGAATGAGAGTAAGATACTCCTTGTGCAGAGGATTGTCGTGCTTGGTAGCGGTAGTTGGGGGACCGCTCTTAGCCTGCTCCTGGCAAGAAACGGTGCCAGCGTCACCCTTTGGGGGCGCGACCCCGAGCTCATCCACTCCCTTTCCAAACACCGTGAAAATCACCGGTATCTTCCAGGAGTGCGCCTCCCCGAGCACGTGCAGGCTACTGCCACCATCCCGGAGAGAGCGGACCTCTGGGTTACTGCCGTTCCCGCCAATGCCCTTCGCGAAGTTGGTTCCTGCCTCCCGAAGGGAGCCAGAATCCTCAGCGCAGTCAAAGGTTTGGAAGCAGACTCAGGACTGAGACCCTCTCAAGTACTAAAGGAGATATTGCCCGAATGCGAAGTTTGTTGCCTCAGTGGTCCTAACCTCGCACGAGAGATCGCAGGGGGAATCCCCACAGCCACGGTGGTAGCTTCGGAACGGGCGCGACTTGCAGAGGAAGTGCTGGCGCTCCTGATGTGCCGTACATTTCGGGTGTACTTGAGTGAGGATGTGGCTGGCGTGGAATTGGGAGGAGCCTTGAAAAACGTGATCGCCCTCGGGGCGGGGATGAGTGACGGGCTTGGCTTTGGGTCCAACACCAAAGGCGCCCTCCTGGCACGAGGCTTGAGAGAAATGGCTTTGTTGGGCGAAGCCTATGGGGGGAAGAGAGAGACTTTCTTTGGAATAAGCGGTGCGGGAGATCTTTTCGCCACCGCAGTAAGCCCCCTGAGCCGGAATTATCGCGTGGGAAGGCTTCTGGGAGAAGGAAAAACTTTACAGGAAGCCCTGACCGACGTAGCGCAAGTTGCGGAAGGGGTGATGACTGCGGAAGCAGTCGTAAGGATGGCGCACCGCGCGGGGGTGGAAGTTCCCATTATGGCGACGATTCACCGCGTATTGAACGGGGAAATCACCCCGCAAGAGGGAGTGTGGGCTTTGATGGAGCGTTCGCCTAAATGGGAAACCTGAAAACCTTCTTCCCCCATTGGGCACTTTAGCCTGACGATCGCTCGAGAAAACAAATCTCTTCTATCACCATCCTCACCTTCAGCAAGACAGGTGGGGCGCTCCCCTCCCCTGCGCTCCTAAAAAAACACAACCCCCCTTTTTTCGGCACACCCCCTTTCAAATCCCCAAAAGATGAGTGGCTAATGCCATGGTAGGTTTCCACACCACGACATCCAATATCCCAAAGCCTGCTGTTCGTCGCAGGATCGCCTGATCTAAAAACAGAACCCCCAACAAAACCAACCAACCTACACGACGAGACCACTGCAAATACGCAACGGAAAGTTTGGGCGGTAAAAGGGCTCCCAAAATCCAGTGCCCATCCAGAGGACCTATAGGAAGGAGGTTAAAGAAAAACAACCCCAAATTCACCCATACCACCATACCACACGCCCCAGCAAAAAATTCGTTTCCCGTCCAGGGGACTAAGAAGCGGAATGATAGCGCAAAAATCACCGCAAGGATGAAGTTGCTCAGGGGTCCCCAGGCGACAGAAAAGAAGTGGTCCCAGCGCGGATTCTGCATCAAGCGGGGGTTTACTTGAACAGGCTTTCCCCACCCAAGCCCAACCCCCGAAAACACCATCACAAGCATAAACAAGGTCCCCCAGGGGTCTAAATGAGCCAGAGGATTCAACGTCACCCTTCCTTGCAGGCGCGGGGTCGGGTCTCCTGCGCTGTCTGCGGACTTCGCATGAGCAAATTCGTGCACCGTGATGGATAAGACGAGAACAAAAAACAACAAAAGGATCTCGGTCGTTGGGCTGAAGGGCACATCTTAAGGTACTTCTTTTCCCCACCTTTTTGCCAGGAGCTCCCCTTTTTTCCTCCCTGCTCCCACCCAACCGACACGATTTTTAGCCCATAATAGAGAAAAAGCGGATATGGACGGCACAGCCAAAACCCTCGGCAAGTATCAAATTATCCGGGAGATCGCCCGCAGTAACGACATCATCTACGAGGCTTATGACCCCGTGATGAACCGGCGCGTCGCCCTGAAAGAACTCTTCTTTCCCCCGGGGGTCACGGAAAAGCAACGCGCCGACCGCATCGCCCGCTTTATGCGAGAAGCCAAAGCTACTGGCTCCCTCGTGCATCCCAACATCGTCACCGTCTACGAAGTGGGAGAAGACCAAGGCAGATATTACATCGCTATGGAATACCTGGAGGGGCAAAACCTTCGCCAGCGACTGGACGTGGAAGGAAAACTCTCCCAGGAAGAAGCGGCCCGAATACTCATTGAAGTGCTGAAAGGATTAGACTATGCCCATCAGCACGGCGTGATCCACAGGGATATAAAACCCGAAAACATCCAACTCCTGCCAGACGGGCGCGTGAAAATCACCGACTTCGGAATCGCTCGCCTCACCTTTGAGCCATCCCTGACAATAGATGGACAGATCTTCGGCACCCCCAGTTATATGTCCCCGGAGCAGGTCCACGGAAGAGAAATTGATGCCCGAAGCGACATCTTCAGCTGTGGCATTCTCCTTTATCAAGCCCTCACCGGCGAAAAGCCTTTCCAGGGCGATAACGTCGTCGCTATTTTCCACGCCATCCTCCATTATGACCCTCCCGATCCCCCTCACGTCAGTTTCCCCATCGCTCAAATAGTCCGAAAAGCGCTGGAAAAATCTCCCGAACATCGCTTCCCCAGTGCGGGCGCTATGGCGAAAGCCCTGGAAGAAGCCCTCCAGGCTCTCAAACAAGACCCCTACCTCGCACCCCATCCCACCGTCTCCCCTTATGGTCCTTCTCCTTACTCACCTCAAACGCCACAAACACCCCAGGGTCCTCCTTATGGACAACCCTATTCCCCAACGCCCTATCCCTATTCCCAAACGCCTTATCCCTATTCTCAAACTCCTTATCCCTATTCCCCAACGCCCCAGGACCCTAACGCTCCTGTCCCCCTTCCCTTCCCCCCAAATTGGAGCTTTCCTGCCCCGCCCCCACCGCCCCTTCTCACCCCCGCTGCCAAAGAGTTCCTTACTAAAACGTTCCTCGTAGCCCTTGTGGGCGCAGGGTTCGTCGTCCTGGGGTTCGCTCTCGTCTCGGCGCTCCTCACCACTGCAGAAAGGCAACAAAGATATATCCTGGAATCCCGAGAATATCACCACGAACTGGAGAGCGCCAAACAACTATCCGAAACGCAACCCGATGAAGCAATGAAAGAACTGGAGCGACTGCGAGAGGTCCTCACTTCACCGGAAATGAAAAGACAAGCCGAATCCACTCTCGCCTCCCTCACGATGAAACGCGCCAAACGATACGAAGAGCAGGGAAAATGGAGCCTCGCCCTTGAAGAGTACCTGCACGCCGAAGAGCTCACCCCCCACGACCCTATGCCCCTCATCGGTAAAGCGCGATGCTATGCCCAACTCGCCTCGCAAAGCCGATCCTCCACGGAACGAATTTCACTCCTTAAGGCGAGTGCGGAGGCGTATCAATCCGCCTTCACCAAACGAATCTATCTGGGAAACCAATTCCGAAAAGAAGCAGCACAAACCTTTATCAAACTCGCAAGGGAACTCTGGGCGCAAAATCTATTCCTGGATGCTGAACGAGAGTTCCGACGCGCCCAAAACATCGCACCACCCAACTCACCTGAGTATCAGGAAGCAGAACGCGAACTTAACAACCTGAACGCACTCCCCCGCTAATAACCCCCATAAAAAGGTTGATCCCGTGGCAAAAAACCAGCGGGATCAGTGCCTACGGCTAAATCTCCTTGTGGGAGACCCACCTTGTTTCAGAGATTCAGCCAGACTGCTATCGAGTTGACTATAATATACCCCACAAACTACACTTTGTCAAGGGGGGTTTTCCCATGATAGAAAAAGTACTCGGAATTGACGTAGGGGGGAACTCCATCGGATGGACACTCCTCACCAGAGACCCTAACACTACCGATTGTGAGGTCCTGGATTGCGGAATTCGCGTCTTTACCTCTGCAGAAGAAGCGGGGGAACTCAAAAACCGCGACCGACGCGCCAAGCGCCTCGTCCGAAGGCAACTCTCCCGCACCGCAGACCGACGCGAAATCCTCTCTCGGCTACTCGTCCAGGCTCGCCTCCTCCCCGAAGACGAACGAGAAAGGCGACGCCTCCTCATAGACGGCGAAGATAAAGACTCCTATCACCTTCGCACCCGCGCCCTGGACGAAAGACTGGAACCCTATGAAATCGGACGCATCCTGATGCACCTTGTCCGTCGGCGAGGATTCCTCAGCACCCGAAGACAAAATCTCGGAGAACTCCTCCGAGACCCCGAAGTCCTGAAAATCGTGGAAGAGTTAGAAACGCAAGACATTCAGGGACCTCCCACCAAAAAGAAAAGGAAAACCAAAAAAGAAACCGACCAAACCGCTTCCCAAACGCCCAAAGATGATGAAGAGGAAGAAGGCACGGTCCTCAAAGCCATCAAATCCCTGGAAGGGAAAATGAAGGAGGCGGGAGCCCGAACCATCGGAGAATATTTCTTCCAACTCCGTCAAAAAGGCGAACCCGTCCGCAGGCGCCACACATCCCGCAAAATGTATGAAGACGAGTTTGAGGCAATCTGGGAAAAACAAAGGGAATACCACCCAGAAATCCTGACCGACAACCTGAAAGAGAACATCCATCGCATCCTCTTCTTCCAGCGCCCCCTCAAACTGGACCCCGATAGGTTCGGAAAGTGCTCCTACGAGCCAGAAGAACCCCGCGCCTATCAGGCCCTCCCTTCGGTCCAGCGCTGGAGAATATGGCAAGACCTCAACAAACTCGCCCACAAACAAAAAGACTCCCAGGACGAGACTCCTCTCACTCACCAGGAAAAAGAGCATCTCTTCAGGACTCTGGAAGAAAAAGAAAAACTTACCTGGGCAGAGGTCCGCAAACTCCTCTCCCTTCCCAAAGACCGTGTCTTCAACCTCCAAGAGGAAAAAGGGAAAAAGGGAAAAGAACTCACAGGCAACACAACCTCTATCCGCATCCGTAAAGCCCTGGGAGAAAAATGGGACAACCTGAACGACGAACGACAAGACGAACTCACCCTCCTTCTCATACAAGAACGAGACCGAAAAAAACTCTACGAAACCCTCCAAAAGGAATGGGGATTCACCAGGGAAGAAGCCATTAAAGCCATCTCTATCCCTCTCAAAACGGGGATGGCAAGCGTCTCTCTCAAGTGCGTTCGGAACACCCTCCCCCACTTGCAATCAAGCGAGTGGTGCCCAAGAAAAACCCTCCCCGATGGCTCCCAACACGGATGCGACCGTGAAGGGCACCTCTGGCATCACGCCCTGGAACTCGCAGGCTATGACCCCTTAGCCTCTTCCATCCCAGTCGAAGGGGTAGACAAACTGCCCTTCCCACCGGAAGTCCGCAATCCCGTCGTCCAGAAGGCGCTCTACCAACTCCGAAAAGTCGTGAACGCCATCATCCGTGAGTACGGCAAGCCAGACCGCATCCGCATAGAATTCGCACGCGACCTCCGAACCAGCCAGAGGCAACGCGAGCGCATCAACGAGGAGCAGAAGGAAAACGAAAAGAAAAACAAAGAATCCAGGGAAGCGCTTATAAATGAGTTTAGAATCACTAACCCCTCAAAGGATGACATTATCAAGCATCGCCTCTGGAAGGAATGCTTCTGGAAGGAATGCTCCTTCTGCCCATACACGGGCACTCCCATCTCCATGGAAATGCTCTTCACTGACCAGGTGGATATAGAGCACATCCTCCCCTTCAGCCGGTCCTTAGATGATTCCTATATGAACAAAACCCTCTGCATCGCTGAGGAAAACCGAAACGTCAAACACAACAAAACGCCTTACGAAGCCTATGGCCATGATGCCAAACGATGGGAAGAAATCACCAATAGAATCAAGAAACTGCCAAAACCAAAACAAGACCGCTTTATGACCACCGAACTCTCCGATGAATTCTATAACCGCCAACTCAACGACACTCGCCACTTTGCGGTGTCCGCCCGCAAATACCTCCAGCATCTGGGCATCCACGTGGAACCCACCAAAGGGCAAGCCACCGCTATGCTAAGAGAAGCCTGGGGACTCAACCAACTCCTACGGGAAATCGTCAATGAAGAACTCAATACCCAGCAGGAGCCAGACCAGGAGAACATAGAAGACGACACGCTGAATGAAGAAACAACCTCCCCGGATACCGAAGAAGAAGCCTCCTCCTCCAGGGCGGGGAAATCCCTCAAACTTCGGGATGACCACCGTCACCACCTCATAGACTCCGCTGTGGTCGCCCTAACCTCTCCCGCCCTCCTCAAGAGCCTCTCCGAGCATTCCAAAAGGAACGACATCCCGGGAAAGCGCGCCCCCTATAAGGGCTTGCCTCTCCCCGGGAAATTCCGCCAGCAACTCAAAGAAAAACTAAAAACCGTCATCGTCTCCTATGACCCACGGCACAAAATTGAAGGCGCCTTTCACGACGAAACCGCCTACGGACCCCGCAAAGAGGGAGAAGAAACCACCTACGTCGTCCGGAAGCTTGTTTCCGAACTATCCCCCAACGAAATCGCACGGATTGTAGATGGCGGTATCCGCGATCGCATCATAGAACGCATCATCCAACTCGCACCCGAAGAAAAAAGAACCGACGTCCAAACCGCACTGAAAATATACCAGGAAGAATCAAAACCCAAAATCTCTAAGGACATTCAGGACATCCTGAAAAAACTCATCAAGAAACTCGCTCCCCCGGGCGAACACGATTCCCAAGACGCCGACCAGGGCGTCAAAGACCACACAGGAAAATACATCCGCCGGGTCCGGATAAAGCATCGCCTGCAGGCACCGAAAACCCTACCCGTCAAAAATGCCAGGGGAGAAGTCTACAAGGTCTACTTCATCACAGGGCAGTACCACCACGTGGAAATCTTTGAATGCACCGAAGACCACTCCGACCCTCAGGACGAAAAGAAAAGATGGAAAAAAGGAGAGCGAAGGGGATATTTCGTCTCCCAGCTGGAATCCGCTGAACGCACCCGCAGGCTCAAGCAACCCCTGGTGAAAAGAACACCCCCCGAAGAATGGGGACCCCACTGGAAGTTCGTGATGAGCCTCCATAAAAACGATATGGTGGAACTCCATAAACCCAAACGAAAGGGCATCTTCCGGGTGGAATCACTTGAGGCAAGCATCAACCGTGTCAAGTTGCGCCTCCACACCTCGGCGAATACCAAAGATAACCGGACCAGGGAATTCCTCCAAATCTCCCAAACCGGATACGCCACCAAAATCAATGTGGACCCCCTTGGGAGGATCCGCCCCGCCAATGATTAGCCGGATCGTGGAAGTCTCCATCCCCGGGTTCCTCTCCGTAAAGGACCGTCAACTCGTGGTGGAAAAAGATGGCGAAATCAAGGGGACCATCCCCATTGAAGACCTTGGCATCCTCATCCTGGATCACCCCGCCCTCGTCTACACCCATCAACTCTTCCAGCACCTCAGCGAAAACAACGTCGCCGTCGTCCTCTGCGACCCCAAACATATGCCCACCACCCTCGTCCTTAACTACGTGACTCATCACGAGCACACCCGCGTCCTTCGCAGTCAAGTATCCGCTTCCCCACACAAGAAAACCGCTCTGTGGCGACAAATCGTCAGGGCAAAAATCCAACGGCAGAACCTCGTGCTGAAGCGCGAAAAACGGCTATCCCCAAAATTAGATGAACTCGCCCAGCAGGTCACCCAGGAGAATGCCGACCTCATAGAAGCCCGATCTGCCCTCATCTACTTCCATCGGCTCTTTGGAAAGGACTTTGACCGCGACCCCAAAGCGCCCGGCATCAATAGCCTCCTCAACTACGGCTATGCCATCGTGCGCGCCGCCGTCGCCCGCTCCATTGTGGGAACGGGAATGCATCCCGCTCTCGGCATCCACCACCGCAACCCCTATAACCCCTTCTGCCTGGCGGACGACCTTATGGAGCCCCTCCGCCCCTACGTAGATCACACCGTCTATCGCCTGTCCCAAAACCTCACGGAGATAACCGAATTGACACCCGCCCTCAAGCGGGAAATCCTCGGTCTTACCACTGGCGAACTTGTCTTCAAAAAGAAAAGACTGCCCTTTATGACCGCCATCCCGCTTTATGTGGCGGGCGTCAAGCAATACCTGTGCGAAAACGCCAGAAAAGTGGAGATACCCCTATGGTAACTTTCGGAGGTCTGAAATCTATGTGGCTTCTGGTGATGTTTGACCTGCCCGTGGTGGAAAGGGAACAACAACGTTCCGCAAACCAATTCCGGGCAAAACTGATGGACGATGGCTACCGCCGGCTTCAATACAGCGTGTATGCCCGTCCCACACCCTCTATGGAGAACACCCAGGTGCATATGGAGCGACTGCAGGGCTGGATACCCCCCGAGGGAGAGGTCCGAGCCCTCATCATCACGGATAAACAGTTCGCCCGTATGAAGGTGTTCTATGGGGGCAAGCGGAAAGAGCCAGAAAAACCGCCACCCCAACTCCTGTTGTTCACCGACGAGTAGGGCTCCCACGACCCCTCCGCCCGCAGGAGTTTGAACGTAAATATTTTGGCTCTACCCCCCCTTTCTGTGCCTTTTTCAGGGAAAAACGGGGGGGTAAGCCCGAAATAATGAAAGGGAAAATAAATACAAAAGCGTGCCTTTCGGCACGCTTTGTATTGTACCCGATAGCAGTCTGGCCGCAATCCCCAACAGCACGCCACGTCAGCAATAAGCATCCCGTATTGTACCCGATAGCAGTCTGGCCGCAATCCCCAACCCTAAGGATGCAGACAAAATCTTGCTTGGAATTG
>CAZVXY010000004.1:0-206013 GCA_964631245.1 uncultured Fimbriimonadales bacterium | reverse complement strand
AAAGTCAAGGGCGGGGCAGGATTTTTCGGGGTGCCAAAAATCAGGTAGAAATACTGGGTAAAAGGTGATAAGGTGCTCCTAAGGAGGGGGACAGCTGGCAGGGGGTAATAAGCGCGCCTTTCGCGGTGCCTCCATAAGAAGGGAGGGGAGATCCCTCGGAATCCTCCCAAATAACGGTCGTGAGCTTGCCTTCCTATCCTTGAGGTTTGAATCTTTTATTGGGCTTTCGCCTCTGGTAAGGGGATTTCACCCCTGGAGGAGAGGGGAGTTTTGGGGCGTTTTTCTCCCGTGAGACTGATGGGGCATAATGCGGGGGTCATCTTCTATGTGGCAAGAAGTATTGCCTGGCGTGCTTTTGCGAGAACTTGTCCGGCACTCGGATGCTCGGGGATGGCTCACCGAGCTTTTCCGCTCCGATGAGTTGCCCCAGGGGTTCCAGCCGGTTATGGGGTACATAAGTCTTACCAAGCCTGGCGTGATTCGGGGACCCCACGAGCATCGTCATCAAACGGATGGTTTTGCTTTCATCTGGGGTGACTTTCGTATTTATTTGTGGGATGCTCGCCCCGGAGGCGACTCTTCGAGGGTTACTTTAGACCTTGGAGAAAAGCGCCCTGCCTTTCTCATCGTGCCCCCTGGCGTCGTTCATGCATATCAAAATGTTGGGCAGTCCGATGCGCTGGTGCTTAACTTTCCTGATCAACTCTACGGAGGGTGGGGCAGGAAGGAGCGTGTGGACGAGATACGACATGAGGAGGACCCGAACACTCCCTATCGCATTGAATGAAGAAACGAGGAGGACATAACGGTCAATGAAGATTCTGGTGACGGGCGGAGCAGGATTTATAGGCAGTCATTATTGCCGTTATGTGCTCGCCCGTCATCCTGAAGACGAAGTGGTGGTCCTCGATGCGCTCACCTATGCAGGGAACTTGTCTACTCTGGACGACCTTCAGGGGAATCCCCGCTTTCGCTTTTATTATGGTCGCATTGAAGACAGCGAATTAGTGATGCGACTTTTAGAGGAGGAGAGAATAGATGCGGTAGTAAACTTTGCAGCAGAGACCCACAACGACCGCAGTTTATTAGGGGCTGAGCGTTTTCTGATATCCAATGTGGTCGGAGTTTATGTTCTTTTAGAGTGTGTGCGTCGCCTGAAGATTTCACGGATGGTTCATATATCTACGGATGAGGTCTATGGCTCGGTTGAAAAGGGCGAAGTGGGTGAAGAAGCCCCTTTGAAGCCAAACACTCCCTATTCGGCGAGCAAAGCCTCGGCGGATTTGCTTTGTCGGGCGCATTTTGTGAGTTATGGGACGCCTGTTTTGATTACTCGTGGCGGCAACACTTACGGGCCTTTCCAGTATCCGGAAAAACTCATTTCATTCTTTACGGTTCGTTTGATAATGGGGAAGAAGGTGCCCTTGTATGGGGATGGCAATCAGATACGAGAGTGGATTCACGTGCAAGACCATTGTGCTGGGGTAGATCTTGTCCTGCGGGCAGGCGTTCCTGGAGAAGTCTATAACATCAGTTCTAATGATGAGAGGACCAATAAGGAGGTGGTGCAAAAATTGCTTGCTTTGACGGGACGAGGAGAGGAGTTGGTGAAGCCCATCCCCGACCCGCGGGGACTGGCGCACGATTTCCGATACAGTATGAGTTCCAGGAAGATTCGGGCAATGGGGTGGTCTCCTCGTGTGGTTTTTGAGGAGGGATTAGAGGAAACCGTTCGTTGGTATCAAAATAACGAGAAATGGTGGCGGGAAATTTTGGAAAAACCAGAGTACCAGGAATTTTTAGCCTCTTTTTATGGACGATGGCTTGGGGAGGATTTGTAGAAGTTTTTTCGGTGAAAATGAACTTTATTGGTAGCCCCGACCGGATTCGAACCGGCGACCTTCGCCTTGAGAGGGCGATGTCCTCGACCGCTAGACGACGGGGCCCCCTTGAAAGTATACCTTGACTTGGGGGAGTCGCAGTCTGTGTCTGCGGTCAGGGGGCAGGGTCTTTCCCATCATAGGATTTCAAAAAGTTCCTCAGCGGAAGCCACCTTGGAGCGAATGGTTTCTTTGAGTTCTTCTTCCTCGCTTTCCGTCAGGCAGAGCCACTCGGAGACGACGGGAGACAAAGGCTCTGGGGGGGTAGGAACTGCGGGAAAACCTGCGAGGTTGGTATAGAAGTTTGCGGCGTGGACGATGGCGGTCGTGAAGTCGGGCAGATTTTGGAAGGGACCATGGTGATGGGCAATCGTTTGGGTGAGTATGGGGGGGAATTTCCAGGCAGAGCATAGATGCTCCCCGATTTCCATATGCGTGATGCCCAAAACCGTTTGCTCTGCTTCCATCAGGGTTTTGTTTTCGGTGAGCGCGGTGTGTATGGCGCGTCGGTAAGCATCGGTAAAATTGCTTAGCAAGAAGAGTTGTCCTATATCGTGGATCAGTGCGGCGACGTAGGCTGTTTCTTTTTCCGTTTGGGTTATCCCCTTTTTATGGCTAATGTATTGGGTGGCAGAGGCACTGCCGAAGGAGTGTCGCCAGAAAGAGTGCTGGAGTTTCAGGAGCCCTGGGACTCGTGATTTGACGAGACTTATGGTGACCATACCTAACACAAGGTTCCGCACCTGGTGGAAACCAAGAATCACGATGGCGTGAGCGGTACTGCTCACTTGTGCGGAAAGCCCGTAATAGGCGCTGTTCACCACGCGCAGAATTTTGCTAACGAGGGCTTGATCAGAGGAGATGAGACGTTCCAGGTCTGTGGCGGTCGTAGTGGGTAACTCACTGAGTTCAAGAATCTTTGTTACTATCTCAGGAAGGGGAGGCAAGTCTTGCAGTGACCTTTCAACATATCGTTTCAGCGCTCCCTGATCAAAAGCAAAAGTCATTCGTCCGTCTCCGTTTTTCCGTTCCGTTCTCTGACGCCCCCCAAGGGGACTTACGAAGTTCGGAGGCAAAATAAAAGTCCTCTCCCGCCCTGTAGACGGATTTATCATTAACGGCGTCCAAAGGCGCGCCTCCTGCTCTACCGATGCTGGTTTACATTATCGGCAGGAGGTAGGTTTTCTTTCGGGGGAAAGGGCGTTTTGAGATATATTTCTTGCTTGTGCTGATTAGAACCTCTCTCGTTCGTGTGGCTCGGAAGCGCCCCATTCGCATCAGCAGGGGGACCACTTCGTATCTGGAGAATGTGCTCGTGGAAGTGGAGGAGGATGGCATTGTGGGCTGGGGCGAGTGCGCCCCCACGGGGTATGGGGCGGGAGGGGTGCCAGCGGAAAGGCTCAGAGAGAGCATTGAGGCTGTAGTGGGGCGATTGGAGGAGCATAAGCCCTGGGACATCGTGCGGATAGAGCGTGTACTTTTGGAAGAGGGAATTCCGCCCCCCGCTCGGGCAGGCGTGAATATGGGATGCTGGGATTGGCTGGGAAAGCGCGCGGGTTTGCCTCTTTATCGTCTCCTGGGTTTGGGGCGCTGTGTGCCACCCACCTCGGTGACCGTTGGCATCAATGACCCTGCGGTGGTGGAAGAGGAGGTGCGATCCCTTTGGGAGGAACTGCGCCCCAAAGTGGTGAAAGTGAAGTTAGGGGGGGGCGAGGGGGTTCTGGCTGATCAGGAGAGGTACCGTTCGGTTTTGCGGGGACTGCCGGAAGGCGTGGCGATTCGGGTGGATGCAAATGGGGGGTGGACCTTGAAAGAGGCAGAGGAGATGCTTTCCTTTCTTTTTCAGAATCGGTGTGAGTTCGTGGAACAGCCCCTTCCCTTAGAAGCGATGGACGAGATGCGCGTCCTTTTCCAGAAGCGTCCTTTGCCCATTATTCTGGATGAAGCGATTTGGAAAAGTGAGGATGTGGCTCGTTGGCGAGATTACTGCGATGGGGTGAACGTAAAGTTGATGAAGTGTGGAGGGATTAGCGAGGCTCTGAGGATGGTGCATACGGCGAGGGCTCTTGGTTTGCGCTTGATGATAGGTTGCTTTGCGGAGACATCCTTATCTATCTCTGCGGGTTCTGCATTGGGTTCCCTTTTTGATTTTGTAGACCTTGATAGTCAATTGAATTTGCAATCTGATCCCTTCGCGGGGGTGGAATACCAAGATGGAACTCTACACTTGCAAGAGGAAGAGGGCATCGGAGTGAAAAGGATATGAGCCAACCCGTAGAGAGGAGTTTGCAGAACTGTAGGATGGCTTTACTGATGCATAGTTTCTTCTTAGACATTAGCGGGAAGATGGGCATTGGCATTTTGCGGTATGCGCCGGAAAAGGTCGTGTGTGTGGTGGATAGGGAATATGCGGGGCGGACGACGGACGAACTTGTGCCCCGAGTGTCTTCTCGCCCCATCGTCTCTAATGTGGAGGAAGCGGTCCGCCTTGGGGCAGAGGTGCTGGTGGTGGGCATTGCTCCCCCCGGGGGGCAGTTGCCGGAGGAGTTTCGTGCGGAGGTTTTTCGTGCCCTGGAATTAGGGATGTCTTATCTCAATCCTTTGCATGAACGTTGTGAAAACAACCCGGAGTACCAGAGCCGAGTGAAGCCGGGGCGGTGGATTTGGGACATACGTACGGAACCCCCCGGCTTAGGGATAGCCACGGGGTCGGCGCGAACCCTGCAAGTGCCTCGCATCCTCACGGTGGGCACGGATATGGCGGTGGGCAAGCTCACGGTGACGTTGGAGTTTGCTCGTGCTTTGCGGGAGCGAGGGGTGCGTGCGGAAGTGGTGGCTACGGGGCAGACGGGGTTATGCATTGTGGGGCGCGGAGTGGTGGTGGATGCGGTCCGTGTGGACTTTGCAGGAGGAGCTGTAGAGCGGGAGACGCTTTCGGCGGGGGAGGAGGCGGACGTGGTGGTCATTGAGGGGCAGGGAGCGTTATCCCATCCTTCGGCAAGTGCCAATCTTGCGCTTCTTCGTGGGGCAATGCCCACTCATCTCATATTGGTACACCGATTGGGGCAGAGCGAGATTAGAACTCACCCGTGGGTTAAAATCCCGCCCCTTGCAGAGTTGATCCGTCTTTATGAAGACCTGGCAGAGTGTTGTGGGTGCTTTCCCCGCCCGAAGACGTTGGGGGTGGCACTCAACACCGCGCACGTTTCGGAAAGTGTTGCTCGTCAGGGCATGCGCGCTCTTGAGGAAGAACTCCAGATGCCCGTGACGGACGTTATTCGTTATGGTTGCGGTCCTTTGGTAGAGGCGTTTTTGAAAGAGTCACCCTATTCTTCGCCATACTCGTCCAAGAAATGCTCCCACGACAATCGCGAAGAGAGTTCCTAAAAAGAGGGCTTTTGCTCTTTCCATCCCTATCATAATGTCCAGAAAAAAGAAGCACGCACAAACCAGGGCGCAGGCGGTGCTGGTTGCCAGGGCTTTCTTAGCCAGCCCCGTTTTTCCTATAAGTTGAAAAAGTCCTGCCAGAATGAGGGGAAGACCTATGCTGGCAGAGGCTAAAAGGATGGTTTCGCTCTGGATGACTTCCATCACAGTTATTTCCTTGCAAGGATTTGCCTGAGCACTCGGCGGTCTGGCGAGGGCAGGGGTAGGGACCAGGCTTTTTCCAGGGGGAAGTATTGCACATCCTTCAGGCGTTGCGGGGTGATAAAGGGATAGAGGGTGATGCGGTAGTTCATAATGCTGTGAGAAAGGCTTGCCAGGGGTTTGACTTTCGGGAGGCGGAGGGACCTGAGGCAATCCTCAGGCTGTTCCCCCTCGTGGACGGTTACCCTTGGGAACACATACAACCCTTCCCACCATTCCCCCTCCTTCGCTTTCCGCAGACCAATGCCTTCTCGCGTGAGAGAGCACAGGCAAAGATGAACGGCTTTTTTCCATTGCTTTGGGTGCTTGGGAGTGTATTCTGATTGGGGCTTACCGCTTTTATAAAATCTGCACCATTTTCTCACGGGGCATTGGGAACACTCCGGCTCTTTGGGCGAACACACGAGGGAACCCAGTTCCATAATTGCCTGGTTCCATAGCCCTGGTGGAGCTGTCCCCATCAAACTTTCCGAGAGCCGCTCCAGTTCCGAAATGGTCATTCTCCTGGAAGGGCGGACGTTTTGGAAAAATATTCTGCTCAGCACTCGTTTGGCGTTGGCATCTATGGCGGAGACACGCTCCCCAAAGGCAATGGAAGAGATAGCCCTGGCGGTATAACGCCCTATGCCCGGAAGCTTTTGCCACTCTTCCCAGGTTTTTGGGGTGCGAGAGGCGAGTTCTTGGGATGCCTGGTGGAGCAATCGGGCGCGTCGGTAATAGCCTAAGCCTGCCCAGAGTTTTAGAACGTCCTCCAGGGGCGCCCGGGCAAGCGCTTGCGGGTTGGGGAATCTCTCTGTAAAGCGAAGAAAATAGGGGATGACAACCTTGATGGGGGTTTGCTGGAGCATTACCTCGCTGACCCACACGTGATAGGGAGAAGGCTTTTGGCGCCAAGGGAGGTCGCGAGAGCGGGATTTATACCAAAGTAATAATTCTTTTCGGAATTGGCTCCTTTGTTTCGGGTTCAGGGGCATCTTTTTCTTATCCCTGGGGATGGGGGAGGGGTTCACGGGTTTAGCTTTTTCCTGCACTGTTGAAGTGAGGCTGGGCGTTTCCTAAAAAGGAAGAAGGTTTTTTTGCCGACAATTTCACCTGGGAAGCACGGGAATTTCGCCTTTTTGGGACTATGAGTTTCAGCGGGATCAATTTCACGGGACTGGCGTCGGGCATAGATACCGATTCTATCATCCGCCAACTTCTTGCGGTGGAGGCGAGGCCCCTTCAGCGCCTCCAGGCACAGCAGGCAGAGCTCCGGGAGAGGTTGAATGCCACAGAGCGCTATCGCTCCTTGATTCAGGCTTTGCGGAGTGCGGTGAGTGACCTGAATCGTGCGGGGACGTTTCGGGCGGTGCGAGGATCCAGTTCGGATTCCACGGTTGCCACCATCACTGCGGGGGAGGGCGCTTTGCCCGGGGTTTACACTCTTTCGGTTTCCCAATTAGCCCAGGCGCATAAGGTGGCGACCACAGCCCAGGCGGACGCCACTTCGGCGCTCAACCTGTCCGGCACCTTCCTCGTCAATGGCAAAGCGGTGGTGGTGGAGACGAGTGATACGCTCACTACCCTTGCTTCCAAGATCAACTCCCTCAATGCGGGGGTTACTGCCTCCATTTTGAACGGAGGGGCGGGGAATGTTTTCCTTACCCTTACTGCCAACGAAACGGGTGCACTCAACTCCATTGCTCTTAGCGATGTGGGGAGTGGTTTGGTTCTGGAGTCCCTGGGGATAGTAACGGGAAGCACCGCTATTCGCCGTGCTATCCCTAACGGCGCGGAGAGTCTTCGCTTCACGAATAGCGTGACCGCGATAGGTTCCTTGCTGAACGTGAGTGTGCCGGCGGGGGATATTCAGATAAACGGGGTCAACATCAGTGTAGACCTTAGCCAGGATTCGTTGAGTGACCTGGCGGCGCGCATCACCGCTTCCCCTGCAGGAGTTACCGCGACGGTGGTCACAGAGGAAGTCAATGGAGTTACCTATTACAAACTCCAGATAACGGGAGCCAGCACTCCGACGTTCACGGATGCCAATAATATCCTTCAGGCTTTGGGAATTTTACAGCGAAGTTACGGCAACGAACTTTTGAGCGCCCAGGACGCCCAATTTACTCTGGATACCGTCGCCTTGACAAACAGCAGTAACACGATAACCGGCGTGATTCCAGGTGCGACCATCACTTTGTTGCGAGCGGATTCCGGCAATCCCCCTTCCACAACCCTTAGACTCACTCAAGATGTGGATGCAGTGCGGAGCAAAGTGCAGGCTTTCGCGGATGCGTATAACGCCATTGTTGATTTTCTTAAGAGCGCCGCATTTTTTGACAGTGAGACTCTGGCGACGGGACCGCTGTTTGGGGATTCTGCGGTGAACACCCTTCAGCAACAAGTGCTTTCCGCTCTCCTGGGTTCTCCCGCAGGGGTTGCGGGGAATGCGCGCAACCTCCTTGCCATAGGTATCAGTTTTGAAGCGGATGGCAAGATGACGCTGGATGCTACCGCTTTTGATTCTGCCCTCCGCTCAGAGGTGAACAATGTTATCGCTTTATTTTCTCAGGTTGGTCGCTTTGTGGATTCTGCAGGGCAAACCTTGAATGATCCCGACCTGCGCTTCGTGTCTGCTGGACCCAGGGCGAAACCCAGCGGTTTAGTGGGCTATCTCGTCTCCATTACCCAGTTGGCTACAAAGGCATCGCATACTGCAGGCACCGCTCATACCTCTCCCAGTTCCCAAACGGAGACGCTGACCTTCGGCGGTGCTTTATTGGGGAACCAGCCTTATAACCTTACCGTTCCTGCTGGCACGACACTGGACGAACTGATTTCGCTCATCAATTCCGACTCTCGTCTTAGAGACCTGATAGAAGCGAGCAAGACTCCCGATGACAGGTTAGTCCTGACATCTAAAGTGTATGGCTCGCCGGGGAATTTTACAGTGGTGAGTAACTTACCTGCGGGGAGTGACAACAGCGGTATAGGGGATACGGAAATTCTGGTTACGGGGCAGGATGTAGCGGGCACGATCAATGGGGAGCCCGCCACGGGGCGAGGGCAGTTTTTGACCGGCAACGAAGGCAATGCCACTACCGAGGGGATCACTTTGATGGTGACGGGTGGTGCGTTGGGGGACAGGGGATACCTTATTTACTCTGAAGGAGCGGGCACAGTGATTCAAGAAGTGCTTGATTCCGCCCTGGATGCCATCAATGGCATTTTGCCTGCTGGCGTCAAAACGATTCAAGACGAAATTGAGAGCCTGGACAAAAGGATGCAGGAGTTTCGGGAGGCTTTGCAGAGGAAGGAGCAAAGGTTGCGCCGGCAGTTCAATGCTATGGAAGAGGCGATGGCTCGGCTCCAGGCGCAGATGGCGCAATTATCGGCATTCCTTGGAAGCGCCCGAAGCGGGGGCACGATTCTTCCAGGGCTTTAGGTTTTTTCCTTTACTTCGCTTGGGGTGAAGGGCTGACACGGGTCATAATCCTTTGATGTGGCGATAACTGTGGCGGTGCTTCCAGGCGATGGAATCGGTCCTGAGGTGATCGGTCAGGCTCGGCGCGTCCTTGCGGAAGTGGCATCTGACCTTTCCTTTGAGGAGGCGCTCATAGGTGGTTCAGCCTATGATGCGCTGGGGACCCCCTTGCCCGAAGAAACCCAGGCGATTTGCAGGCGTGCGGATGCGGTCTTGCTGGGGGCGGTTGGGGGACCTAAGTGGGACGCCCTGGAGCCGAAGGAATTGCGTCCCGAGGTTGGTGGCTTGCTGGCATTGAGGAAGGGGCTTGATTTATACGCAAACCTCAGACCTGCCAAAGTGCTCCCCCCCCTGGCGGATTACGTCCCGGTGCGTATGGGCCCGTCGGGGGTGATGGATTTGCTGGTAGTACGGGAATTGACGGGGGGGATTTACTTTGGGGAACCGCGTGGGCGCCTTGGCGATGGAGAGATAGCGGTGGATACGTGCGTGTATTCCCGGCAAGAGATTCGGCGTGTTAGCTTGCGGGCGTTTGAACTTGCCAGGGCTCGTCGAAAGAAAGTTACTTGCGTGGACAAAGCAAACGTGTTGGAGACCAGTCGTCTATGGCGGGAGGTTGTGACGGAGGTTGCAAAGGAGTTCCCGGACGTGGAACTCCATTTTATGTTAGTGGATAACTGTGCGATGCAACTCATCCGTGACCCCGGGCAATTTGATGTGATACTTACTGAAAATATGTTTGGGGACATTTTGAGTGATGAATCTGCCCAGATTGCGGGTTCGCTGGGGGTGCTTCCAAGCGCTTCTATTGGAAGTGCCAACCGTACTCATATCGTCAACGGCGAGCCTCGTTCTTTTCCGTTTGGGGTGTATGAGCCTGTTCACGGTTCTGCCCCGGACATTGCGGGGCTGGGCATCGCTAATCCCATTGCGGCGATATTGAGTGCGTCAATGCTTCTGCGCATTAGCCTGGGGCGTATCACGGAGGCTGATGCCGTGGAAAAGGCAGTGGAAAAGACTCTGGCGGAGCATATCCGTACGCCTGACCTGGGAGGCACCGCAACCACGGAAGAAGTGGGGGATGCCATCTTACGGCATTTGTCTTCGTGAAGACTTAGGTAGGGACATCATTGCAAGCCAAGACGTATGAGGTCTTTCAGCACCACCATTCCCACCACGCGCCCTTCGTTGTCTATCACGGGCATTTCGCCAATCTTGTGGGGGAGGTTTTCAAAGGTTTCCAGGGCTTCTACCGCAAGGAGGTCGGCGCTGACCGTGTAAGGATTTTGGGTCATCAGTTCTTGAGCGCTCGTCTTGAGGGCGTCCGCCCCTCGTTTGACCAGGTGGCGACGAATATCGCCATCGCTAATGAGACCGATGAGTTTTTGCTCGTCATCTATGACGATCGCCGCTCCCGCTCCCGCTTTGGTGATTTTGCGGAGAACTTCCAGGAAAGGGGTGTCTTTTTGTACCAGAGGAACGTCATCCCCTTTTCGCATAGCATCGCGCACGCGCATAAGCAATCGCCTTCCTAAGGCTCCGCTGGGATGATAAAGGGCATAGTCATCTTTAGTGAATTGACGCTCCCGCATCACCGCCAGGGCAAGCGCATCGGATAAAGCCAGCATAACGGTGGTGCTGGTGGTGGGAGCGAGATTATGAGGGCAAGCTTCGCGCTCCACGCTCACGTCCAGCACTAAGTCAGCTAATTTACCCGCGGTGCTCTGAGGCCTTCCGGTGATGAGGATGGTCCGCGCCCCAATTTGGCGCAGGGGTGGAAAAATTCGCAAGATTTCTTCGGTTTCTCCACTGTTGGAAAAGATGAGCACTATGTCGGACTTAGTCACCATCCCAAGGTCGCCGTGCACCGCATCGGAGGGGTGAAGGAACATGCTTGGCGTGCCCGTACTGCTCAGAGTACTACTGCATTTTTTGGCGACGTTGCCCGCCTTGCCGACGCCCGTAGTGATCACCCGCCCCTCACATTCCAGAAGCCATCGGGCTGCGGTTTCAAAGGATTGATCTAAGCGTTCTGCGAGCTTGAGGACTTCTTGGGCTTCCTGTTTGAGCGTCTGGCGCATAAATTCCAGCATAATAGGAGAAATTTACCCCCAAGAAGGGGGTCTCAATGCCTATGAAAGAAGTTGCGAAACCGGAACCTGTCCTGAAGGCTCAATCCTGGCTTTTGGAGCATCAAGACGACCTCGTGGAAGACTTGCGAGGGTTACTGCGGATTCCCAGCATAGAGGGCGATCCCGCGCCTGGGGCGCCCTTTGGAAAAGCCGTGAGGGAAGCCCTTGATTATGTTTTGGCTCTGGGCAATCGCTGGGGTTTTCGGACCAAAGATGTGGATGGCTATGCGGGGCACGCGGAAATAGGAGAGGGGGAAGAGGTGGTGATGGCTATCGGGCACCTGGATGTGGTCCCTGTGGGTGAGGGCTGGCGCCACGATCCTTTTGGGGCGGAATTGGAAAATGGCTATGTGTATGCGAGGGGGGCGGAGGACGATAAAGGACCAACGATGGCCGTGTTTTATGCGGTGAGGGCACTTTGGGAGACCCGCGCCCCCCTGCCGTGTCGGCTCAGGGTGGTGTTTGGGTGCAATGAGGAGAGCGGGTTTCGGTGCGTGAAGCGCTATTTCCAGGTGGAGGAACCCCCCACTTATGGGATCACGCCTGATGGGGAATGGCCCCTCGTGTATGCGGAAAAGGGCATAGCCAACATAACCTTTAGGGTCGGTTTGCCAGGAGGGCGCCTTTCCCTTGTGGGGCTGGAAGCGGGGACCCGTCCCAATGTGGTGCCGGAAGAGGCTCGGATGGTTTTGCGGTGTGCGGAAGACTATTTTGAGGAAGCAGTTTGCCTTGCAAAGGACTATTGGGACCGCAACGTAAAGTTCACTTTTGAGGAACCCCATATTGAAGTTAGGGCAACGGGGTGGTCTGCCCATGGGAGCACGCCCTTTTTGGGGGACAATGCACTGGAACGCGTTCTCCGCGCGGCATATGCGATGGCACCCCCAGAGGACCAACGGACTTATGAGCGTTTTCTTGCGATGGCCCATCCCAGTGGCGTGGGGTTAGGCCTCCATGGAAGGGATGACATTTCTTCCGACCTCACTGCAAACCTTGCCATCGCAAGTGCGGATGGGGGCACCGCTACCCTGGTGGTCAATGTGCGCTATCCCGTGACGTGGAAAGGGGAAGAGGTGCGGGCGAAATGTGAGCGTTACCTGAGAGAGAATTTTCCTATGGCGGAGATTGTGGAGTTCACGGATAATCCCCCCCTTTATTTTCCCGTGGATGAGGAACCCGTGCGTACAATCCTCAGGGTTTACCAACAGGAGACGGGCGAAGAGGGAACTCCCAGGGTTATGGGAGGAGGCACTTACGCGCGCGCCATCCCGAATACGGTCGCAGTCGGCACAGGCTGGGAAGGGGATGGGCCTGCCCATCAAAGGGATGAGCGTATGAGCCTGGAGCATCTGGGCAAAATGGCGAGGATATATGCTCATATCCTTTATGCGCTTTGCCAAACAGCGGGAGAACGCAAAAAGTGATAAGCCCCTGCCCTTTTTGCAGGTGGGGGTTGGAGGGTCAAAAAGTATAACTTTTTGTAATAAACCTATATGTTCACGAGAAGAAATAAGGGCAGGGGAAGTTTTTGTGTTTATGTTTTAGTCAAAAAGTTGAACAAAAGAAGCGTGGACACGGTTGCGAAACCGCTTGCCACAAAATTTACAACATCATTGCTCAGAGATCCTCGGGCTTCCCAAAGACCCCCAACGAAGCTATCCATCACGGAGCCGAGAAAACCCACAAGGCAAACCCACCCCAGAAGATTCCCGTCCCCTAATCCGGGCAGGGCACTTATAGCCACCGTGAAGGAGCCAGCGAGGGCGCTCCCCAAGCCGATCAGGGATACTGCCCCCTCTTCGCCCGCTTGAGCAGGTCGGAGATAGGGGAGGACGAAGAAGCGTTTGCCCAGTACCGAGCCAATTTCCGTTGCCCAGGTATCGGCGTTGGCACAGGCAAGCCCCGCTACCGAGGCGACGAACCACGGCTCTTGTGCCCCGCTCCAGAGGGATAGGAGCGCCATCAGGGCGGGTAACCCTCCGTTGGCAGCCACCTGGCGCCACATCCGGCGAGGGGAGCCTAAGCCCAGTCGTTGTTTTTCCTCTCGTCGCCAGAAGGAAAGGGCTACAGAGGTAATAAAGAAGGTGAGAAGAGGGGTAGCCCACGTCCACTCGCCTGCCTCCCAGATTACCCCTCCCACTAAGGCGGCTGTAATCGCTCCGTCCCAGGTGAGAAGTCTGCCCATCAAGCAGAGTCCCGCAACAGCTGTAGAGTAAAGCACGTCTGGCTTGTATTTTAGCCCTTGCCCTTCTCGGGGAGATAAAATCCCGATATGACCATAAGCCCTTATGGAGGATGGAAGCGCTGTGCTTACCTCGTTGATGGTGATGTGGAGGTAGTTTGTACCCTTGAAGTGGGACCGCGAGTTATTCGTTACGGATTTGTGGGGCAGGGGAATGTGTTTGGTGAGATTCAGGGGGACATAGGGAAGGCAGGAGGAGATGTTTTTCGGCTGTATGGGGGTCATCGTTTTTGGTTGGCTCCGGAAGTGGCAGGGCGGACCGACTATCCGGATAATGCTCCCGTGGAAGTGCGCACCGAGGGGAATTGGGTGGTGCTCACCGCACCTGTGGAACCCATTTCGTTTCTTCAGAAAGAGATTCGGCTGCGAATGGAAGGAGGAGTAGTTCTGGTTGAGCATCGCATATATAATCGCGGGGTGTACGCGGTTGAGGTAGCCCCTTGGGCTATCACTGTTTTGCGTCCCGGGGGAGTGGCTGTTTTGCCCCAAGAGCCTTTTCAGCCTCATTCCGAGCGCCTGACTCCTGTGCGCCCTCTTACCCTTTGGGGATATACCGATATGAGCGATGAAAGATGGACGTGGGGTTCTCGCCTCATCCGTTTGAGGCAGGCGCCCATCTCTTCCTATCAGAAGGTGGGCGCTCGGGTGACGGCGGGGTGGGGGGCGTATTGTGTGGAGGACGTGCTCTTTTTGAAGCGGTTCCCTTATGAAGAGGGAGCGGAATATCCCGATTTTGGGTGCAATGCGGAAATATTTACGCGCTATGATATGTTGGAGTTGGAGAGTCTTGGTCCTTTGCGCCTGCTGGAACCCGATGGATACCTTGCTCACTGGGAGCAATGGGCGTTGGTGAAACCCTTTGTGTTGCCTGAAGACGATTCTCAAGCCTATGCCTTGTTAGAGGAGGCGCTGGAGAAAATTCCCTGGCTATCCCTTCCGGGTCAGGAGGGATCCCTGTGAAACTGGATTGGCTCATCCCCACTCGCGATGATCTCCTTACGGAGAAGAAACAGTTGACGGAAGAGGGGAAAGACTTCGCCTCCCTTGCGGGGCTTTGGGAGAAGGCATTTTCTGAGACTTCTCAAGAGTGCTTTTCCAGGCTTTTTGAGGAGGTCCTGGATCGGGGGGCCAGTCTTCCTTCGGTAGAGGGTTATCCTTATCGGGAGCCATCGGAATGGGAAGCCATTGTGAGGGAATTGCCTTCTTGGGAGGATGGGCGCTTTCGGGGTTCGCGGGGAGAACTTGAGGATCGTGTCTTGGGGGGATGGGTGGGGCGGTGTTGTGGGTGTTTGCTGGGCAAACCGGTGGAGGGATGGAGCCGTCACGCTTTGCTGGCTTATTTGAAAAAGACTCACCAGTATCCCCTCCGTTATTACATTCAAAAACCCGATGGGGCGGTTTCTCTGGAAGGCGTGGACATTCCCGAGGGGACCTTTTTCCCTGAATACCCCCTGGGAATGCCGGAAGATGATGATTTGAACTACACTGTTATCGCCTTGAGCCTTTATGAGGAGAAGGGCAACTCGTTTACTTCGGAAGATGTGGCTCAGGCGTGGCTTTCCCGATTGCCCATTCTCGGGACGTTTACCGCAGAGCGCATCGCTTACCGAAACATTGTGATGGGTTTGCTTCCCCCTCGTAGTGCGACTTTCAGGAATCCCTATCGCGAGTGGATAGGTGCCAGGATTCGCGCGGATTTTTGGGGATATGTGAATCCTTGCGCTCCCCGGCGCGCGGCGGAGTTTGCTTTTCGGGATGCCTGCGTTTCTCACGTAAAAAATGGGATTTATGGTGCGATGGCAACCTCTGCGATGATTGCCTCTGCGTTTGACATTGAAGATCCGTCTCATCTCCTCACGGTCGCCAGGGAGCATATCCCCGAAAGGTCAAGGCTGGCAGAAGCCCTTCGCCGTCAGGAAGCATTTCGGAAAAGCCTCAAGGGTCCGGAGGAAGCGATAGCGGAGATTCACCGGTTATGGTGTGAGACGATCCCCCACGATTGGTGCCACGTTATTTCTAATACGGAGATTGTTGCGATGGCGCTTTTGTGGGGTGAGGGTGATTTTGAAAAGTCAGTGTGTTTGGCGGTGGAAGCGGGTATGGACACAGATTGCAATGGCGCGACCGTGGGTTCCATCCTGGGGGTGTGGTTGGGATACTCTGGGCTTCCCCGCAAATGGACTGACGTTATTCACGATACCTTGTATACGGGAGTGGTGGGCTTTGAGCATTGTTCCCTGCAGGATTTAGCGCATCGCACAGTGGATAGAATTCTTCTTTGAGGAGAGGGCAGGCAGGGAAGTTTTTTAGAGAGATTTTTATTTGTTTTTTGCTCTTGGATGCGCCCGGGTGTATTTCTGTTTTAGGGTATCTATGTCTAAGTGAGTATAGACCTCGGTGGTGGCGACGCTTTCGTGTCCCAGGAGTTCTTGGACCGATCGCAGGTCTGCGCCTGCTTGCACCAGATGCACTGCGTAAGTGTGCCGGAGGATGTGGGGGCTTACGGAGATGGGGATGTGGGCGATGCGAGCATAGGTTCGGAGGATGCGGAAGAGGCCGGAGCGGGAGAGTTTTTTCCCTCGGGCGTTGAGAAACACCCAGGGCACTTGCTTCCTCACGAGTCGGGGGCGGGCTTCTTTTAAGTAGCGGTGAAGCCATTCTCGGGTTTGGACGGGTATAGGCACGATGCGAGTTTTCAGGCGTTTTCCCGTGACTCGTATTACCGCTTCCTCTTCTGCGTAATCATCCAGGGTCAGATTGACGAGTTCGGAAACACGGAGTCCCGTGCCGTAAAGAAGTTCCAAAATGACCCTATCTCGTAGCCCCAGAGGGCGGGAGCACTGGGGTTGCGCCATTAATTGTTCTAACTCAGCGCGGGTTAGAGCCTTGGGGAGAGTCTTGGGCAGTTTCACGCCGTTGGTGCATTTAGGGAGAGCAGAAATTTTTCCCTGGCGATGCAGGAACTTGAGAAAACTCCGAAGCGCGGAAAGCCTTCGGGCGATGGTTCGCGGGGAGTATCCTTCCGCAGAGAGGGAGGTGCGGTATTGCCCATAGGCTTGGTCATCTAATTGATGCCACTGGAGGTTCCTTCGCTTCATATAGTGGGCAAGGTGCAACAGGTCGGTGCGATAGGAGGCAAGGGTGTTGGGTGAGGCGGAACGCTCCACGCGGAGGAAGTCCAGAAACCATTCAATATGCTCTATAAAAGGCTCCCATTCTTGGGGCTTTTCTTTGTTTTTCACCTTCTTGCCTCTCTCGTCTCGGAAAGGGAGTTTTTCTGAAAGACTACCACTGTGGGCTGGATGTACATCATATCGTGCAGGAGGGGAAAGCGGGAAGTGAAGATTTTTTTCAGGTCTTCATAGGAGATGGAGCTTTCCGGGGTGAAAAATAAGGGATCCGCTCCCCAGAAGATGGCAACGAGAGAATAATCTTGCAGGAGTTGGGTTAGGAATTGGCGCATATTTTGGTGTTGGATGCGGTCATAATCCAGGAACTCAAAACTGCTGAAGACGACATAGGTGGGGGCGTATTGGGTGAGAAGGCGGATGTCCCAGTCTTCTCTGGGAGAGTTTATCTCTCCATATCGCAAAAGTCTTGTGTCGTAGGCTCTCATAGCGTAAAGTCGGCTGTCAGCACCGTAAAGGATTTCTCCTGAGTGGGTTTGGAGGAAAAAGATGCCTGTATCGGGAAAGAGAGGGGGCGTATAGAACCACGGGTCTGTAACGAACCCTACGGTGGTGTGGGGGCGCTTTTCCATCTCCTTGCGGAGCCAGAGAGCGGAGCGGTCTCGGGGGTCCTGGTTGGTTAGAAAATCCAAAAGCCTGAAGGTGCCATTTTGTCCCTGCAGGGAGAAGGCAAGGGCGACGATCGCCAAGCCATTAATGATTCTCAGCGCGGGTCCTTTTTGGTGCGCGGTGTAAAACGCTACTCCCAACCCAAAAGCGAGGAGCGGGAGCAGGGGAAGCACATAGCGCAAGAATTTCACTTCTGCGCGGGCGATCACGAAGTAATAGAGAAAACCGAAGAGAAGGAGGAGCGCCCATTTATCTTTTTTCGCTAAACCCAGTCCGAGCCCCAGGACTCCGATAAGGGTTGCCAGCGGGGTGAAGGCGCCCATCAAGTTAATTCCGTGAAAGATCCATCCGCTCGGCGTTTGAGCAAAGACGATGCCGTGCCCTTCTTCCGCGTGCTGCCATTCATAGAAGAAGGCGCTCCAGAAGGCTTCGGGTTCCAGCAGAACGCCGGGGGTGCCTATGAGGAAGGCGAGCAGGGCGCTTGCTATGGCGGTCAGGGTCCACCGAAGCCCCACAGGGTTGAGGAATATAAGCCCTGCCACCCCAACAGGCAAAAGAAAGACAATCCCAAGATACTTGGTGCTTCCTGCAAGCCCACTTATCACTCCCAGTCCCACTGCATAGCCCAGGTGAGGCGGACACCCCTTGGCGACCCACTTTACGAACAGCCAGATGCCCATTGCGATGAAAAACGTGAGAGTTATATCGGTGGTTTGGAAATGAGAGTGCACCATATGCCCGGGTGCCAGGGCGAGGGTCAAGGCGCCCAAACTGGCGGACCAGAGGGCAACGGCATATCTCAGGGCGAAAAAAATCAAAACTGCCGAGAGTGCCCCCAAGAGCGCAGAGATGAATCTTCCCACTAAGTGCCAGGCGCGGTCCGTGCGCCAGGTTTCTTCAGAGGCAGGGATCAAACCCGTGTGAGTGCCCACTTCTCCCCCCGCTTTGAGGAGCGTGAGATACAGGGTGCCATAGTTATAGAAGCCGGGCTTGAAAAAGGGTTTGGCGACGGCGTGGCGCAGGATGAGCGGTTCATCCGGGTGGAGGGATTGATGCCGTATTTCGTTGGGGAGCCCCCAGGAAAGACCGATGAGGCGCACTCCAAGGGCAACAAGGAAAATCACGCTTGCCAGGAGGATCGTCACGGTTGAGGGGGAGAGGAACCCTGTTTGACTTTCTCCGGGGGACGGTTTGGTCTGGCTCATCCTGCTTTAGTCAGGGGCTTCTTTCTTTGCCAATCGCCCTATGGGTGTTTTTCTGAAAAGAGGTCTGCGTTCCTGGAGAAGGGCGCAGAAGGTTTTTACTACCTGGGAGTCAAACTGTGTACCTGCGCTGACCATCAACTCATTCAGGGCTTCTTCTTTGGTGCGCCTTGGTCGGTATTGTCTGCTACTTCCGCCTGGACCTCCAATCATAGCGTCGTAGGCATCTGCCACAGCGATCACCCGTGATTCCAAAGGTATTTCTTCTCCAAGGAGGTTGGCGGGGTATCCCCTTCCGTCCATTCTTTCGTGATGGTGAAGAATTATCCTTGCTACATCGGGCAGGGCAAGGTGAATGTGGACCCAATGGGCTCCCAGAGAGGCGTGCTGTTTCATATGTTCATACTCATCGGGCGTTAAAGAGGCGGGTTTGGTAAGGATATCTTTTTTGATCCACGCCTTTCCAATATCATGGAATATGCCAGCAAGGTAAATGCGTTTTATCGTGGCGTCGTCCAGGTTCATCCTTTGTGCGGTTCTAACGGAAAGGTCGGCAACACGAGAGGAATGCGAGCGCAAATCCTGAGGCAAACGGGCGAGCATTCTAAGGGCGCGCAGGCGTAGGTCCTGCGAAGCCAGGAGGTTTTTCAGTTTGTTAGGGAAGGGAGAGGTGAGGGGATGGAGCACAGGAAGGGCGCGCCAAAGCCCTAAAGGAACCCCCCTTTTCCTGAGGTGGCGGGAAAGGGCTTCCACGTACTCACTCAGACTGATTCGCATCCTGCGCTTCTCCTTGCCCTTCCGTGGGCTTCCGTGAGGATACCCTATTTTATCGGCTTCCCGATTTTCTTATGATGGACGCTCTGCTGGTGAAGCGGTCTTCTTCATAGGCTCGCTCATCATCAAACTGTTTGAGATACACCGCGGCGTAGCCTTCAAACTCTGCTTCCGCCTTATATAGCAGAAGAGAACCTGGCTCCAGGTAGTAATCAACGGTTGCCTTCATCTGGAGGGGGACCTTGGGAATGGGGGATTGTTCCACGTCAATCTCCAGGAGGTCTGCTATGAACTTTCCTGCGTCGGTGTTCTGTTCCAGGGTTCCCTGAATCCAGACCATACGCCTGCCATCCACAGTGGCTTCCCCCTTGTAAACGTATTTGTAGTCCAGGCGCCCCACGATGGTTTTATCCTTATTGGCTCCTTCTGAAATGGTTACGGGCGTGTCTCCCACAGTCTCAAACCAGGCATCTCCCACTTTGACCTTTTTGAGGGGGAGTTGGGGTCCAAAGTCCAGAAAGCCCACGAATGCCGAAAGCCGAACCATTTGACTGGTCCAGCCTCCTATGTCCAACTGGAGGGGATGGGGGAGGGCAAACAAGGTTTTTGGGGGCTTGCTTTCCGGTTTTTTAGGTGTCTCGTCTTTGATAGCGAGCACTCGGTTTTTCGGGGAGAGCGTAAACAAGATATTGCGTTCATCGGAAATCTTTTTAGTCGTCGCAGGCTGGTCAAAGGTGGCAGCGACGCGCAGGTTTACGGGTCCCCGTCGGAATCGTATATCCGCAGTCCCTTCGGGTTTTTCTTTTTCTGTGGTAAGGGTGAATTCATATCTCACTTCACTCACGAAGGGCACAAAGGTGACAAGGATCGCTTCCCTCCGTTCGTGAACCACTTTGCTGTGGAACTCATACTGGTAGACTTCGCCTTGCTTGAATTTGCGAATGAGGTCCACTTCATCTACAGGAAGTGCTACACTCGGCAGAATGGATGCAAGCCACAGGGTTCCTATCATCGTTTTGCCTCCAGTGATAGTATACCGTGAGGGGAGGGGATGAGGAGCGCCTACTTGTATGCCCTCACGATAGCCTGGTGGGCATTGGTTCTGGTGACGAGTGGCGAGGCAGGGTCTCGGCGGTGGACGGAGGCACTCCTGGCTATGCTCTTCGGGCTTTCAGGAACACCCTTAGTCGTTGCGGATTTCATCCTTCGGAAAGCAGGACACCTTTTGTATTACGGCATTCTTCAGGTGCTCTTTTGCGCCTCGTTGAGGCGGTTGGGGTGGCGGGGGGCTTTTCCCTACGGGTGGGCTTTTGCCCTGTGTTTGCTCACGGGCGCATTTGATGAATACCGACAGGCGCAGGTCCCTGGGAGGACGGGAACCCCGTGGGACCTCCTCTGGGATTCTGCGGGTGCCCTGCTGGGATGGCTTTTTTATGCCCGGCGGGTGAGGGCAAAATAGTCGTTTAGCGGTTTGCAGTGAATGGGGTGTTTGTGCTTAGTTTGGATGGCGAGGAGGAGGGCTTCCGCGGTATCAATGCTGGTGAGGCAGGAAATGCCTCTCTGGACGCAGGCGAGGCGGATTTGTGCCGCTTCTGTTTCTGCCTGGCGGTTATTGCTGGGGGTGTTGATCAAAAGGGCAACTCTTCCTGATTCCACTTCTTGGAGGATGTTCCTCTCGGAAGAGGGATCGGGTGCTTCGCTCAGTTTGGACAAGATGCGCGTGGGAATTCCCGCTTGTTGAAGGGCGTTTGCAGTTCCCCGCGTGGCAGAAATCTCATAGCCCAGGGCGAGCAAGGTTCTGGCGATGGTGACCGCACTCGGTTTGTCCTGGTCGCGGACGGTGATGATTACGGTGCCCTCAGGAGGAAGTTTCAATCCTGAGGCAAGGATGGCTTTATAAAGGGCGGTTCCATATTCGTGGTCAATTCCAAGAACCTCTCCGGTGCTTTTCATTTCGGGTCCCAGGGCGGGTTCCACGCGGGTAAGTTTTTGGAAACTGAAGACGGGCGCCTTGACGGCGTAGAGCCCGGGGTGCGGGGGAGTGGGATAACGGGAGTCCCATCCGAAGGGAATGACTCGTTCCTCCAGAGGGTCCCAGACGCCCGTGCTGTATCCTTGTTGACGGAGGGTCTCTCCCATTGCACATCTTGTAGCGATGCGCACCATAGGGAGGCTAGTTACCTTACTGAGATAGGGTACCGTTCGGCTTGCCCTCGGATTGACTTCTAACACGTAGGCAGAGTCGTTATGGATAACAAATTGGATATTCATTAGCCCTTTGATGTTGAGTTCCCGGGCGAGGGCAATCGCGCTTCGGATCATCTGGGCTTGCTGTTCTGGAGGGATACTTACGGGGGGATAAACGGTCATACTGTCTCCGCTGTGGATACCGGCGCGCTCTATGTGCTCCATTATGCCGGGGATAAGGGTGTCTTCTCCGTCGGAGAGGACATCCAGTTCCGCTTCAATTCCTTCCAGGTATTTGTCCACCAGGATTGGTGCGCGGGCGGATAGCAAGGCATTGGCGTGGAGATATTCCTTCAGTTCCTCATCGGAGTAGACAATTTCCATTGCCCGCCCTCCGAGGACAAAACTGGGGCGGACGAGGACAGGGTAGCCAATTTGATGGGCAACCTCAAGGGCTTCATTGAGGGAGGTCACCCCCTTTCCTGGAGGCTTTGGGATTTCCAATCGGCGGAGAAGTTTTTCCAGGGCATCGCGGTCCTCTGCAATCTGGATGGATTCCCAGGAAGTGCCGAGTATCTTTACGCCAGATTTTGCAAGGTCTTCTGCGAGGTTGATGCTGGTTTGCCCTCCGAACTGGACGATGGCGCCTATGGCGTTTTCGGCACGGATTACGTGGAGGGCGTGTTCTAAATTCACGGGTTCAAAATAAAGTGCGTCAGCGGTGTCAAAGTCGGTACTGACTGTTTCAGGGTTGTTGTTGAGAATGGCGGCGCGGTATCCCATTTCCCGTAAAGCCCAAACACAGTGCACCGAGGAATAGTCAAATTCAATCCCCTGGCCAATGCGGATGGGACCGCTCCCCAGCACAAGCACGGAGGGGCGGTCATCAGCGGGCAAAAGGTCGGAAGTTTCTTCTGTGGTGGAATAATAATACGGCGTTTTGCTTTCAAATTCTGCCGCGCAGGTATCCACAATTTTGAATGCCCTGGGCTTGGAGAACACCTGCTTTCCACTGATTTTCTGAATGCGGGTGAGGAACCAGGGGTCTATGTGGCTTAGCTCGTGTATTTTTTCCAGGGACCATTCCCGACGAAACGCTTCGGCTATTGCCCAGAGGCGTTGATCCGTGGGGATGCGAATGAGTTTTTCCAGTTCCTCGTGAGAGAGGGATTGCATTTTTTCATCATAGAGATCTTTGAGGTGGATGTCCAACCCTTTGATCGCTTTGAGCAGAGCGTCTTCAAAACTGCGGTCTATAGCCATAACTTCCCCGGTGGATTTCATCTGGGTGTGCAGGGTTCGGTCTGCGTTGGGGAATTTATCAAAGGGCCATCGCGGGATTTTTACGACACAGTAGTCCAGGGCAGGCTCAAAGCAAGCAGAAGTCGTCTTCGTAACCGCGTTTTCTATTTGGTCCAGTGTTTTTCCTACTGCCACTTTCGCCGAGACGCGGGCTATGGGATAGCCCGTGGCTTTGGAAGCCAGGGCGGACGATCGGCTCACGCGGGGGTTAACTTCAATGACGTAATAGTCAAAAGAATGAGGGTTCACCGCGAGTTGGATGTTACAGCCCCCTTCAATGCCCAGGGCGCGAATGATTCTCAAGGACGCAGCGCGGAGAAGGTGATATTCAATATCAGAAAGCGTTTGTGAGGGAGCGACGACAATAGAGTCGCCCGTGTGGATGCCCATAGGGTCCACGTTTTCCATATTACAGATAGTGATGCAGTTGTCCGCAGAATCCCGCATCACCTCATACTCTATTTCCTTCCATCCCAGGAGGGACTTCTCCACCAGAATCTGGCTTTTGAGACTCAGTGCCAGCCCCCTGCGTCCAATGTCCAGCAACTCCTCTTTCGTGTGGGCAATGCCCCCTCCCGTCCCTCCAAGGGTATAAGCTGGGCGAATGATGACGGGATAAGGCACCTGGTCTTGAAGCGCCTTCAGTTCTTCTTCTGAAGTCACCACCCAACTTTCCGGCACCGGTTCATTGATCTGTTTCATCAACTCCCGAAAGGCTTCGCGATCCTCTGCCTTGCGAATAGCCTCTAAGGGGGTGCCCAGAAGGCGCGTGCCGTATTTGTCCAGGATTCCCTCATCGGAGAGTTGAGTGGCTAAATTGAGTCCCGTTTGCCCCCCGAGGGAAGCCAGAAGTCCATCGGGAGATTCCTGGCGGATGACTCGCTCGCAGAACTCCAGGGTGAGGGGCTCTATGTACACGCGGTCTGCCATTTCTAAATCCGTCATAATGGTTGCGGGGTTGCTATTTATGAGGACGACTTCGTATCCCTCTTCCTTCAGCGCTCGGCACGCCTGGGAACCCGCATAGTCAAACTCGGCAGCCTGCCCGATCACAATGGGCCCACTGCCGATCACCATCACCTTTTTCAAGCTCCTGCCTCCTCTATCCTGCGAATGAATTCCGCAAAGTAAGACCGTGAATCCCAGGGACCCGGTGCCGCTTCGGGATGGTATTGGATGCTAAAAGCTCCTAAGCGCGGATGCTGTAAACCCTCTATTGTTCCGTCGTTGAGGTTGATTTGAGTGATCTCCAATCCTGTGCCCGCAAGGGAATCGGGGTCCACGGCGTAGCCGTGATTTTGCGAGGTAATCGTGATATGGTTCGTCGTGAGGTCTTTCACGGGGTGATTGCATCCCCGATGCCCAAACTTTAATTTGTAAGTCCTTGCCCCCAAGGCACAGGCAATCATTTGATTTCCTAAACAGATGCCAAAAATGGGAACTTTTCCCAGAAGCCCCCGCACCGTCTCCATAATGTGGGTAAGGTGGCGAGGGTCTCCGGGACCGGGGGATAGAACGACTCCGTCTGGTTTCCATCCCAGGATCTCTGACGTGGTGGCAGAGTGGGGAAGAACGATGGAACGACACCCGAGAGCGGAAAGACGGCGCAGGATGTTGTATTTCAAACCGCAATCCAGGACAATGACGCGATGCTTATACTCCCCACGAGGTTCGTCCACCGGCTCTTTCCCCTCATATCCCCAGGCATAGGGTGCGGGGGTGCTCACGAGGGAGACGAAATTCTGCTCCCCATAGTCTTTAGCCTGGCGCAGTCTCTCCAGCGCCCTTTCGGGTTCATCGTCGGTGATGATCCCCATCGTAACACCTGCGGACCGGAGGCGCTGGGTGATGGCACGAGTATCCACCCCTTGCAGCCCTGGCACCCCCTTCTCTTTCAAAAATGCATCCAGGGACCATCGGGCGCGCCAGTTACTGGGATATTCACAGGCTTCTTTCACCACGAGGGCAGAGGGCTGAATCCTGTCGGACTCAAAGTCTTCGGCGTTAATCCCGTAATTGCCAATGAGAGGATAGGTGAGGACTACGATCTGCCCAGCGTAACTTGGGTCAGTCAGTATCTCCTGGTAGCCTGTGATGCCGGTGTTGAAGACCACCTCACCGACCGCTTCGCCGTCGGCGCCGAGCGGTCGCCCCTGGTACACAGTGCCGTCATTCAGGACAAGATATCTCACGGAGCGGGATTGGGCTCCTGGGGGGAAACCCTAATACCTTACCATAAGTTCCCGGTGATTTGCAAGGGTGATTTCCTGTACCCTGGATAGAGCGGGCGAAACCTCCTTCCTGCTGGCGTACCCTTGTCCTTTTGGGAGTTCGCTTAGTGGAAATAGCTCGCTCCGTTGACGTCTACCACCTGACCGCTTAAGTACTCTGCGTCTTCGCCCAGCAAAAAGGCAACCACCCCCGCGACATCGTTCGGAGTCGCGACGCGCCCGAGGGGAATACCCTCCAGGATTTGAGGAAGGCGCTCCTTCATTCCAGGGCGCGCCATAGCGGTATCCACCCACCCGGGTGCAACCCCGTAGACCCTGATGCCCAGGGGAGCTAACTCAACAGCCAGCGAGCGAACAAGGTTTATTTGACCCGCCTTAGAAACCGCATAGGCAGAAGCCCCAGCCTCCCCTTTGAAGCCCACACGAGAAGAGATGACGACTATCCGCCCGGAGGAGTTCTCTTGTTGGAGACGGTGGCGGACGAACCAACGCGTAAGCCAAAGGGTGGAGAGGAAGTTAGTCGCATAATGTGAGGACCAGTTGGCAAAGAACTCCTCTTCGCTCTCCACGGTAAAAGGCAGGGGCTTATAGATGCCCGCGTTGTTGACGAGGGCATTCAGGGGCATCTCCTGCACCGCCCAATCCCACAGTCTACGAGCCTCTTCCATTCGGGATAAATCCGCACCGAAGGGAGGCAGTTCCCCTCCCACTTCCTTCACTGCTGATTTCGCGGACTCAAAGTTTTTATGATAGTGGAAGACCACCCTCCAGCCTTCCCGTGCAAGGCGCAGGGCGATGGCGCGCCCGATGCCAGAGGATGCTCCCGTAACCAGAACCCTTCCTGACACGAGCGCCCAGTTTACCAGAGAAGGGGAAGGAGGCTCTGCATTTGCCCCTCTTACAAAAAGTGTCATAAGGGGAAGGGAGTTTCAGGTTTTTAATGAGTGGGTGCATCCTTTTCCTGTTTGAGGGCGTCTTAACGGCTACAAAGCCACCCTCAGCTCCGTGCTGTCGTGGCACGGAATTGCGAGAATCTCGCAAGGCGGGGGAAGACCGGTGGAATTCCGGCGCTGTGCCGCAACGGTGAAAGCCCGAATGCCCGGCTGAGGTGGACCCCATTGTGGGGACCCTTCGAGCTAAAGGGGATGGCGCTCTCCCCTTTGCCCGATCCTATAGGACAGGTTTTTTTTCGGGCGGGGAAGGTTCATCATCGCTTAGCCTCTGGGGTCCCCCAGGAGGCGAAGACGATGAAAAGAAAGCAAGGATTCACGCTCATTGAACTTTTGGTTGTTGTTGCCATTCTTGTTTTGCTTGCGGCTCTGCTTTTCCCTTTGCTTGCGGGGGCGAAGGAATCTGCCAAGAGGACCGCTTGCAGTGCTAACATCCGCCAGCTTGTAATGGCGAGTAGCCTGTATGCCCAGGACTATGAGGGGCGCTATGTGATAGCAATGTATGCCCTTGGGAATGGGCTTCGCCAAACTTGGTTTGCCAGGGAGGTTGCGCCCGGACAGTGGAACAAGCGCGGAGGCTTGCTCCAAATGTACATCCAGGAAGGAAAACTTCAAAAATGCCCTACCTCCATTGCCTTGCCCCGTTTTGGAGATGGGAACGGATATGGTTACAACTGGGGCTACATTGGTTCCGATGTATACATAACCAACGATTGGTCGGGGTGGCCCAATCTCCGTAATCCTGCAAGAGAATCTGACCTGACGAACCCAGCGGAGAAAATCCTGTTTGCTGATTCGGGGTTTGTCAACCCTTCCTGGTACGGCGGGGATAACCTGGTCTACGAGACAGGTTTTATTGACCCTCCTATGTTCTGGTACGGCAATCCCAGCATTGAGTTTCGCCACATCACCCTCAAAAAGGAGATTGACGAGGTCAATCGTGTGGTGACCCATTTTGGAGTGGCGGTTTTTGGCTGGGCGGATGGGCACACTTCCGTGATGAGCCCCTCTCAAGTGGAAGACAGGCACTTTACTCGGGATTGAGGAAGTGGCTATGGCGAAAAGGTGTCCCGTTAGAACCTCAGTTGATAGTCCAATCGGAAGGTCCAACTGTTCCAGTATTGCCCTTCCGCTATCCCGTGTTGCCACGTCACGTTGCCGATGATGAGGCTCAGGCTTTGATTGGGACCCGGTTTTTGGTCAAAGGCGAGTTCGTAAACGTGACGGGTGCGACGTCCGGTGCTCGGCTGTTCTCTCTGCTCTACCCCATAGCGGAGCCGAAGGGGACTTCCTGAACTCTTGAACAAAGTGAGGGACAAATCGGTTCGTCGGTCCAGGGTGTGGCGTTCGCTGTTCATCATATCTTCAAACCCAAAGGTGAGGGAGGTGTCGGAGTTCGGTAGGTATTCAAGCGCCCATTTCCGCGTCACCAGGGGTTGAGCAAGGGTGCCGAAGGGAAGCCCCCCTTGTTGTTTTTCGGGCAGTGCCTTCAACGTGTGGCTTACTTTGAAGAGGTCTCCTAACTTGTAGGAAAGGTCATACTCCCTAATAATTTGCGTTGTGTCATTGGGGAGGGTGCGTATCTTGTATTTCATACGCGCCTGAAGGTCCTTTTGATGGGAGGGGTCAAGGTCCAGGGTGAAAAGGCGATCTATGGCTCGCTGTTCACCTGGGAGCATTATTTGAGTGTAAGAGGACCCGAGGGCGACCCCAAAAGCGGTGGCAGAGAACTCCGCCAGTTCGTTTTCCTTTTGCCACAAACCTCCTTCTGTCTTGCTCTCATAGCCCAGCCGAATCTTTACATTTTGAAATGGTCCCCAGTTGAAGGGCTTTTCGTGGGAAAGGGAAAACCCTCCTACCGCGGTGGTGCGCCTGTTGTGGTCTTGATACTGCCTTTGCTCTTCGTAAGAGCCTCCGACCCGGAATCCGCCCAGTTCCCCTTCGGTAAGTGACCAGGATAGATTTTCCCGCCCGGTGCCAACGGTATTGAGGTCTCGCATCCAGGTGTAGCCCAAAACGAGCCCTCCTCCCATCGCATACTTGAAGCCTATGTCGTGGGTGCTAACGTCTGGCTTACCCTGGTTTCTGTCCACACTGACGTGCCCTGCATGAAGTGCGAGTCGTTCGTTTACCTTGTAATCCATTCGGTATGCCTGCACGTTTTCATAGCCTCCGTCCTGGAACTCCGTTCTCACTTGCTCCGTGCTTATCTTCGTGTTGGGCGAAAGGGATTTTTCATATTTCACCGCAGTGGTTTGCCTGCTGGGTCTTTCCACCTGGGCTCCCTCAAATTGCTCCACCTCCCTTCTCACGGATAGTGTGCCCAACGAGCCTAATTGCCTGCTCCCTTGCAGGGAGAAAAGCTGGTAAAGCAGGTTGTCTGTGGGGCTATTACCTCCCGTGAAGCGGTGTCCATCCCATTGGAGAGCCAATTGAGTGTGGGCATCGGGGGCATAGCGCAAAAGGGCGTGGCGCTTGGAGCGGTGCTGGGAATCTTCTGAATGGTCAGCCTCGTAAAGGGCAGTTTCCAGGAACATATTTTTGTTGGGGCTGTAGCGAGCGAGGACATCGTATTGCCGGAACCCCGTGAGCTGGGATAATAACTGTCTTTCGGGGTCATTGAGATCTAAAGCACGAGTAAAGGTCTCCTCCACCTTTCTAAAAGTGCCCTGAAACTCCAAATTGGGGGCGGACCATTTTGCGGAGAGCCTTTCCAAGCCACCTTGGGCATCGCTTGCCCTAAGTTGACTGATTTCAAGTGCCTGCGTTTTGCTGGGCGTATATGAGAAGGACCAGTCAGTTCTCGTGAGCCCGAACTGGTTACCAAAAAGTTTTCTTTCGGCTTGGAATAGGTCCGAGGTTTTTCTGAAGTTTTGGTCAATGTCTTGCTTTCGCCAGTCCAGCTTCCATTGCGGGCTTGTGATGCCCACGTGTTGTTGGTCGATGACTCCGAAACCGTCTTGCAGGCGCAAAAAGTCAGCAAGGAGGGAAGTTCCTTGTCCCATCTGGGCTTGGAGGCGGGAATATCGCCGGAAAAGCCCGTTCTGGCGAGAAAAAGTGTCCCGGTCCTTTCCATCAACCTTGGCGCCATAGGCGGACATCGTCCTTTCCAGAAGTTGGTCCCGTTCAGCAGGTGCAAGGTCATTAAGCCGTGTAAAGCCTGCGGATGCCCCCCATTCCCAGTGGGATGCCTGGATTTGCGACCCGTTGTATTCCACCCTTCGGGATACAAAATCGTTATTGCCGTATTCAATCTTCTTTTGTTCCAGGAGGGCGTTATACGACTTATCCCCTCGTGGGATGCCCATCATAACTTCTTCTCTATGGAACCCACGCTCTTTTGCCCACTGGGCTCGTTGGGATTCCGCAAGGTCATTGACACGAGTGAAGTTTTGGGAAATATCTTGAGAAAACCACGAGGCGTGCAAGAAGGGCGATTGGTAGGAGAAGGACCGACGATAGATGCCATCCTCCCGTGCCTCAATAGCCATTTGGTCAAAAGAGAGAATACCTTTACCCCATTGCAATGACCCGCCAAAGTTTGTTCGGGTGATTCCTTTTTCCTTCTCCCATTGCTGGCGATCTTTTTCCGCAAGGTCCTTAAAACGGGTGAAGGTTTCGTCTATTTTGCGTTGAGAGTAAAAAATGCGGGCGCGGTCATTCCCCGCCTCAAAAGACTGCTTCTCAATGCCGGAGGCTCCTTCTCCAATGGTTTGATACTCATACCGAGTGTGAAAGCCCAGACCCGTGTCACCTTCTAACTTGGCGGAAAGGCGTTCAATCCCTTTCTCAGCCTGAAGTTGATGGGTCTCAGTGGCATCCACCCCCACCGAACGTAGCATTCCAAATCCCGCGAAGTGTGAGCCCACGCTTTGGTACTGTCCTGTCAAAGATAGTCCTGCAAATAGGGGAGCCTGAAGAGCCTGCCTGATGAAAAGGTCACGCGAGGCGACCGGACTGCGGGGGATGGAGCGATCTGGGGAAGCCCCATCCGGGCTCACCGCTACGGGGGCTGTGTCGCTAAATAGAAAAAGACCCTGGAGGGTGGTACCGCGGACTGAAAACGCATTATTGAAACCAAACTGATTACTGAATGCCAGTGTTCCTCCTTCGCGTTGGACGGAGGAGAGCCCCCCCAGTAACTGAAGGGTGCCTAATCCTTGAAAGCTTAGAGTGAGCAGGGAAAAGCCACCCCCAGGCAATGGGGATTCCGGGGTGCTCGGGTCGTATCGGTAAGCCACCCGGATGGATTCATAAGGCTTGGCAGGGCGTAACAGATAAAGAACCCCCCCTGCATAATCCAGTGTGTAATCCTCACCCTCCTTTAGGGATTGAGTGCCGAGGAGCACGTGCACGGTTCCCGGAACGATGTTGCCGTGGCGCAAGGGCAATCCCAGGGAGCGAGATTGTGCAGGCATAATGTCCACCGCAGGCTTCCCCCGGAGTTCCTTAGTCGTCCCCTGGGGGTGCTCAAGGGTGCCTAAAAGCCCCTGGGCGGAAACGGATGCGGGAAGCAGTAAAACCACCCCGAGAGCGGTCCTTGCAAGGGTTTTCAATGCGAGGAGAGGGCTTTTCCTCTTCCGCTCTACTTTTGGTAGTGATTGATAACCTGAAAGCGTCATAGGTGCCTCAAGTTAGGAGCGTCGGGGAGTTCCCGATTTGACCGCTTCTCGTAACTCGTCCATAGTAGAGTTTACTTCGGACAGGCGCTTTCGGAGACGGCTTCGTGCCTCAGGGCTAAGGGATCCTGCAGGGGTGGGGGAATCTTGCAAGTTAGCGGGAGCTTTTTCCATGCCCTCACCTTCTCCCTGGGAATTCAGGGCAACCAGGTCAGGTACTTCTGGAACGGGTTTAGAGGGAGGGGGAGGGATTTCAGGGAAGAGCGGGGATGAGTCTGGGATACGGGTTGGGTTATTAGGAGGTTCTACAGTCGGAGAAGCCTGGAGTGCGTTTCGGGGGCTGTTTTTGACCCCATCGGAGGGGGATAAGGTCTTCGGCGGGCTCGGGAGGGGGACGCCGGAGAAGGGCTTGGGGTTTCTCAGATCACGGCGTGGCTTCTCATGGAAGTGCCCCGGAGAAGGGGGGAGGGATATGTCAGCTGGGGCGGGCTTGGGAATGGGCGTTTGAGCAAGCAGGGGAGCAGAGGATGAAGACGAGAAGTTCCTTTCAGGATTGGGAAGGGTGGGCTTTTGGGCTTGCTGGAAGAACCATAACCCACCGAGGAAAACCAAAATACCCATTGCCCAGGCAAGCCTGATAGGGAAGCGAGGCTTTTCGGGGCGTCGAGTGGTGCTCCTCAAGATAGCTTCTCGGAGAGTAGGAGGTGGAGTAACCTCCGATTGATTCCAGAGGGTGTGGAGGAAGCGCAAGTCCTCTAACAGGTGGGAAGCGTGGGCATTTTCCGACAGGTAGGCTTCCACTAATTTTTGCTCTTTTAAGGAACATTCTCCATCATAATAGGCAGAAACCAGTTCAAACATTTCCTCCTCAAGAGTGAGCGGAGGGCGATTTTGCTCCAATTCGTCCCAGATATCCTGTCTATTCATCGGGTTTTTGTGAATACCTCCTGAAACTGGGTATTGGCACGGGTTTCTATAAAGGTTAGACGGGGAATGGAAGTTATCGTGGCGGTGTTTCCACATTCATCCGATGCGTCTCATCCGAACCGCGCAGAGGTGCCGGGTAATTCCGTTCCCGACGTACCTATGGTGTACCTTGAGTTGACCGAAGACGAAGCGGGGGAGCTTCTCACCCTTTCCTTGAACAGCGTTCACAGGGAGAGTCCCGCAGGGGTCTCGGCGCTCAGGAAACTGGCTTATGCGCTGGGTGCTTTGGAACGGCAAGAGTCTGAGCGTCGCCAGGCGGCTTGACATGGCTTGCCCTTCTGTGGAAGAATAGGCTAATCGTTCCGCAGACCACCGGTGCCCTGTGGGGCTTAAAGGTTTGTTGCCGGTAGAGGGGCGAGCCTTGTCAAATTGGAGCCTCTAAGTGTTGGGGTCCCGTGGTCTGCACGGGACCCTTGCTATTTTGTGTGGAACACTATGCCCACTCCAGAAAAGGTTGCCGTCGTTGAAAAGACACGCGAATGGTATGAGAAATCCATTGGTGTCGTTTTCACGGATTACCGGGGCTTGACGGTCTCAGAGATGCAGGCCCTTCGGCGGGCTTTGCGCTCTGCAGGAGCGGAGTTCCACGTGGTGAAGAATACGCTCTTGCGGAGAGCGTTAGGTGAGGACATACAGAAATGGCCCGCCGAATTTCACTCGGGTCCCACCGCCACGGCGTTTGTAATGAAGGATGAGTCCGCCTGTGCTAAAGCCTTGGTCTCTTTTGCCAAAGAGCACCGAGCGCTTCAGATAAAGGGCGCTTATCTTGAGGGGCGAGTGTTGGGTCCGCAGGAGTTCCTCCAGTACTCGCAATTGCCCACCCGTCAGGAATTGCTTGCAACCATTGCGGGCTTGGTGGTGGCACCCATTCAGGGAATTGCAGGAGTGGCTTCTGAAGTATTGGCGGGTCCTATCCGCGCTATCACTGCGATTGCGGAAAAGGCAGGCGCAGTGGGATGAAATTTGAAAGTTCAGGAGGTAACAGAACAAATGGGTCGTTCCGTAGCAGAGATCGTTGAAGACATTGCGGGGCTGACAGCGCTGGAGTTGAGCGAGCTCAAGAAAGCGCTGGAAGAGAAATTTGGCGTGACCGCATCTGCCCCCGTTGCGGTGGCCGCCGTCCCCGCTGGGGGTGGCGCTCCCGCAGAAACTGCCCAGGAGAAGACGACGTTTGACGTCATCCTCTCTAATGCGGGACAGGAGAAACTCAAGGTCATTAAAGCGGTGAAAGAGGTCACGGGTTTGAGTTTGAAAGAAGCGAAGGACCTGGTGGACTCGGCTCCCAAAGCCATCAAGGAAGGGATTAGCCGGGACGAGGCGGAAAAAGTCAAGGCGGTCATTGAGGAAGCGGGCGGAAGCGTGGAAATAAAATAGCCTGCTGTACTCTGGACATCGGCAAGTGTGGGCGACCACCTTGCTCCCGGGAGCCCCAAAAGCAAAGATTTTTCTCTTCGGGGGAATGGGGATGCGTTGAGCCTTTCACGAGGCATCCCTTTACAGGGCAAGGAAGGGGCCCGAGAACTCGGACCCCTCCTCCTGCTTCCTTGACGACCCTCGCTCGGTGACTGCCCTTTAGGATGGGACGGACAATCCCCTGGGCCCTGGACCCCGAAGTGTTACAGCAACCTCAGAACCGCCGAGGGTACTGAGTTCGCCTGCGCCAGGACGGCAAGTCCTGCTTGCTGGAGGATTTGGAGTTTGGTGAAGTTGGCAACCTCTGCCGCCATATCCACGTCGCGGATGGTGCTTTCCGTGGCAGAGAAATTCTCCAGCGCTACCGCGAGAGAGCGCACGTTACTCTCCAGGGTGTTCTTTTGGAAGGAGCCAATTTCACCCCGAATTTGAGCCACGCGCTTGATGGCAGCATCCACGATGCGGATGGCATTTTCCGCCCCCGATGCGGTGGTGACATCAATGGTAGCGAGGGATTCGCCCGGGATGACGTCGTTCCCCAGGTTGCTGGTGAGCATATTCGCCAGGGAAAGGCTCACGGTTTGCCCCGCATTGGCTCCCACCTGGAATTGGGCGGAACCAGCCTGGATTCGCCCCGCTAATTGCGCGGCACCCGCCACGTTGCCCTGTTCCGTCAAAAGGATGACGTTACCGTAGTTGTCTGTCAGGCGAAGACCACTGTCGCCATTGCGACCGCCAGTGAACGTCGCCGATGTGGTTCCATTGATGGTCGTGACCGTCACGGTGGCGATGGCATCTACCCCGGAGTCCGTGGCGACCCCAGCGGTATTGAGGCGCCCTTCCGTGTCTGTGAAGGTGATCGTGGCATTACTGCCATATTCGTTGCTCACCATCGTGACGTTAGTGCCGTTAAAGCCGAAGGTCACCCCGGTTCGGCTGGATGCATTGTTGAACCGGTTGAGGAGGCTTTGCAGGGTTTCTGTTCCGTCCGTGGTGAACACATAGCCATTGATCACGAAGGTGCCCGCTCCGATGATGGTATTGAGCCCATTTGCGCTGAGGTTCACACTGCCGGTGATGGACGCTCGCTGGGCTGCCTGGGTCACTTGTACCGTGACGTCGCCACTGGAGTTGACGGTTTCGCCCGCAAAGGTTCCCCCGATGACGATAGCGGCGAAGTCGTCCGTGTCAACGACGGTGGAGACGATGCCGGAAGAGCCGTCCAGGAGTTTCTTGGTGCCGAATTGCGTTTGCGTTGCAATTCGGTCAATGGATGCGAGCATTTGGCGGATTTGTTCCTGGTTGGCTTGAATGGCTGCCGCGTCCAGCACTCCCGTGTTGGCGCTGGCAACCGCAAGTTTGCGAATGTCATTGAGAAGCCGTCCGACTTCCTCCAAAGCCCCTTCCGCTGTCTTGGCGTAGTTGATAGCGTCCTGGTTATTCTGGATGGCTTGGGAGACGCCTGCGATTTGTGCCCGGAAGTTCTCTGAGAGAATCAACCCCGCAGGGTCATCGGCTGCGGTGGTGATTCGTAAGCCGGAAGAAAGTCGGGCGACGGATTTGGCGAACTCAACGGACGTTTTGTCCAGATTTCTGAGCGCGTTAAGCGCGGTCAGGTTCGTGTTGATGCGAAACGCCATTCGTTACTCCTCCTTGATGATTTGGTTGGTTCAGGGCTGACTCGTCCCATCTTGAACTGCGCCCCTTGTAAGAAGCGCCGGTTTGCCGTTGCCGGCACACACCTTCCGTGGGAACCGGTCGCCACGTCCCATCTGTTCCATTTACTGGCTCTTTTTGCCCAGGTAATTTTACGAGGATCGCCCTGCGGTGTAAGAGATACCGCTAAGCGGCGTTGTCCTGAGGGGGTTCCTCTTGGGAGTCTTGGGGGCTAGGATCCGGAGCGTCCGGCTGGTCGCTCGGGCAACCCTCCTCGCCTGCCTCCCCCTCTTCCTGAGCGAGACCGAGGGCGCCCACTGCCTCTAACAACTCTGGATAGCCCCTCAGGATTCGCACAAAACAAACTCCTACCTCAAATCCGCCGGTAGCAGTTTCCGCCCCCGGGACCACCCGCACCACTCTTCCTATGGCTTCAAAACTCTTGTCTTCACCAATGTAGACTTTGAGCAGGACAGGCTCCCCGACTTTGACGGAACTACGCAGGCGGATTCTTACCCCCGAGATGCTGAGGTTGATGAGTTGTCCCACCGTTTTCCGTGCCTTTGAATGCCCTTCGCTGGCACAGAGATAGTTTACATGCGCCCAGTAGGGACCGGGCACTCGCCTTGCTCGTCGCTCGGGTGGTGTTTCCCAAACGGGGTTTTGAAGAAACACCCGAGCCTGTTGGCCATCCTGTTTGATGTCTTTGGCTAATCCCCACCCCACCACCTCTTCCGTTCGGGCTGGGCGAAGGAAGAGCAGGGTGCCTTGGCTGAAGGGGTTTTCCAAGTGAGGGAAGGAGAGGATGAAGCCGTTATCGGTGACTTCGGCGACCTCCCCTTTGAGTTGAGTGGCATTGGGGATACCGAGAGGTTCCACCCACAGTTCCTCGCCCAGGTTGACCCGGTAGTTGGTCATAGACAGTAGGATTTTTGGCAGGTGAAGGGGGATTTTAAACTGCTGGAGGGTGATTTTTAGGGTTGTTAATCCCGAGCCTTTTGGACGGAGGAGTGCCTCCCCATAGAGCACTATGGATTTGGGGCAGAATGAATAAGGAGAGATAGGAATGAAAGAGATCATAGAGCCGTTTCGCATCAAGGTCGTGGAGCCGATTCGCTTTACTACGGAAGAGGAGCGAAAGAGGATTTTGGTTAAAGCCCATTACAACCCGTTTTTGATTCCGAGCGAGGACATATTGATTGATTTGCTCACGGATAGCGGGACCAACGCGATGTCCTCTGAACAGTGGGGTGCGGTGATGGTTGGGGATGAGAGTTATGCAGGGAGCAAAAGTTATTATCGCTTTGAGGAGAAGGTTCAGGAGTTAACGGGGCTAAAGCACATATTTCCTGTCCATCAGGGGCGTGCTGCAGAGCGGTTGTTGTTCAGTTTGATTGGGGGACCTGGGAAGTTCATTCCCAACAATCATCATTTTGATACCACGAGGGCGAATATAGAGTTCACAGGCGCGCAGGCAGACGACCTGGTGATAGAGGAAGCGAAGGACCTGGATTCCTGCTTTCCATTCAAAGGGAATATGGACACGGAGAAGTTGCGAGCCTATATCAGGAAATACGGGCCTGAAAATGTCCCCTGTGTGATGCTGACGGTGACGGATAATGCGGGAGGGGGTCAGCCGGTGAGTATGGCGAACATTCGGGAGGTTTCGGAAATTGCCCATGAAAATGGGATACCCTTGATTCTGGATGCCTGCCGTTTTGCGGAAAACGCCTATTTTATCAAGTTGCGGGAGCGAGGGTACGAGGATAAGACGCCCAAAGAAATAGCTCAGGAGATGTTTTCTTACTGCGATGGGGCGACGGCGTCGTTGAAGAAGGACGGCTTTGGCAACATAGGGGGCTTTCTGGCTCTCAACGATGATAAACTGGCAGAAAAGGCTCGTTCCCTTCTTATCTTAACCGAAGGTTTTCTCACCTACGGGGGGCTGGCAGGGAGAGACCTGGAAGCGCTGGCAGTGGGCTTAGAAGAAGTGTTAGACGAGCATTATCTGGAGTATCGCCTGGCGTGTTCCCGATACCTGGCGAACAAGGTTTTGGAGTTTGGGGTGCGAGTGGTTCAACCGCCTGGTGGGCATGCGGTCTTCATTGACGCGAAGCATTTTTATCCTCACATTCCTCCCGAGCAGTATCCTGCCCAGACCCTGGTTTGCGAACTTTATCGGGTTGGGGGCGTCCGGGGAGTGGAAATTGGGAGTGTGATGTTTGGCAAAAAGGATCCCAAGACGGGCAAAGAGACTTTCGCGGAGCACGAACTGGTGAGGCTTGCTTTGCCTCGCAGGGTGTATACGCAGTCGCATGTCAATTATGTGGTGGAGGTGATTAAAGAAGCATTTGAGCACCGAGAAGAAGCGCGGGGGATGCGCATTGTTTGGGAGCCTCCCCTCTTGCGACACTTCACGGCGCATTTTGAACCGATTGGGGAATAGTGCCTGATTCCCGGGAGGAGACTCTTCTTCAGTTGATGTTCCGCTAATCCTATTGGTTTCGGGCTATTTATTCAGGCGTTGGCAGGGGAGGAGTTCCCGTGGCGTGAGCCACCCATTTAGGCGCCTGAAAGAGGAAGCGCCCGTTAGCCTGTTAGAGGTACGGGTTATCTCTCGCTCATTTCTCATCGGGGTTCAAGTATAATTTTCCCGTGGTTCTTGACATTTTTAGCATTTTCCTCCAGGTATTGGGGTTTTTGTTGTTAGTTACCGTGGTGGTGGTGATTCATGAATTGGGGCACTACTGGGCGGCGCGCCTTTCGGGGATGGCGGTGGAGGAGTTTTCGGTGGGTTTTTGGAAAAGGCTGGTTTGTTTCAAAACACGCTCGGGCACGGAATGGTCTTTTCGGTTGATTCCTCTTGGGGGATTTGTTCGGATAAAGGGGCTGGTGCTGGAGGGGGAATCACCGGAGGGGACTGCGCAGGGGAGTTTTTACAGCAGGAACCCTATGTTACGCGCTTTTGTGGTGTCCGCGGGTCCCCTTGCAAGCGTGGTGGGGGGATACTTTGTTCTTTTGTTGGTTTTTGCGGGATTCGGAGAGATGGTTCCGAACGACAAGCCGGTGGTGGGGGCGGTTCTGGAAGGTTCCCCCGCGGAGCGGGCAGGGATAAAGCCCAAGGATGTCATCCTGAGTATCAACGGGACGCCTATTCGGGAATATTGGGACATTCGGCTTATCACTCAGGATTCGCCAGGCAAGCCTCTCACGGTGAAGCTCCAACGCGGAGAGGAGATAATGACCTTGATTGTGACTCCTCGCCTGTCAGAGACTCCCTTGCCGGTCATTGGGAAGGATAAGAAGCCTCTGAAGGATTCTACAGGTAAGGAGATTGAGAGGCGAATAGGGCAGATGGGTGTTGCCCCCGATGTTGTCTATCGTTCTATGAGTCTCGCCCAGGCTCATAGCTCTGCCCTTCAGTGGACGGTGCGGGCTCTCTCGGAGTTTGTGAAGGTTATGCGCACCCCTCATCGGTTGAAGGAGGAGGCGGGGGGTCCCATTATGATTGCTCGCATCTCTTCTCAGGCAGCGCGAGAAGGGTTCCCCGCATGGCTTTTGGTTTTGGGGTTTATCAGCATTTCTCTTGGCTTGGTCAACCTTCTGCCGGTTCCGCCTTTTGATGGAGGGAGATTGTTGATTACGCTGATAGAGGCGTTCCGGCGCGGGCGAAGGCTTTCTCCCAGGGTGGAGGCAGCCATTATGACTGCGGGGCTAATTACGATCGGCTTGCTTTTTATCGCGGTGATGACGCTGGACATCACCCGGCTTCTGGAGCGCTAAGATTCTGCCGTCGGGTCCTCGCTTTTGGGACCTCCCCGTGAATTCGTTCACCAGATAGCGCGCATCCACCCAGATTTCTCCCCACCTCCATCGGCCATTGCGGGGCAATTGAGCCTGTTCTTCCTGGGTGAGCAGGAGAAACACGCCCCTGTGTTCCTCCACGCTGTTCCCCTGGCTTAGCCTCAAGTGCACCTTGGTGAGGGGTCCTACGATACTCATCGTGGAGCCTTGAAACTCCACCGTGTTCAGGGAAGAAAGCCCCTGTCCCCACCATCCCATCAGGAGAAGCCCTGCCACGCCCAGGGGAACCCCCTCTTTCCCCCTTTTGCGGAGGAGCAGGGCTATTGCCACGCAGAAAAAGGTAAGGGAGAGGACTGCGGGCAGGAGGAAGACCAACCAGTCCGCTGGTGTCAGGTAAGGCACGAAGGTATGGATGGTTTCGCGAGACATACAGACCAAAGGTGGCGGAGAGGGTGGGATTCGAACCCACGGGGGCCCTAAGGACCCCACCGCATTTCGAGTGCGGCGCACTAGACCACTATGCGACCTCTCCTGAAAGAAGATTGTGGCTCAGGAGAGGGGTCTTTGTCAAAGATTTTGGCACGGATCTCGCAATCGTTACAATAATAAATGCTGGCAAAGATGGAAAAAGACCGTAGCTCTATGGGCGCTTTGCGGGAGATGGCGAGGGAGGGGTATCTCCGGAGGCGGGTTCCTTTGCCCGTAGTGGTGTATGCCTTCCTCGGGTTGATTGACTATGCCCTCACGCTTGCCGCCTTTCATCTCGGTGCCACAGAGGCAAACCCAGGGCTTGCCTGGTTTCACCAGCAGGGCTTGTTTGAGTTTGCTAAGTTATCTCTGACCCTTTTAGTGTGCTGTGTGGCTTTCAAACTCTGGCAGCGCCCCTTCGTCCGCCGAATCCTGTTTTTGGCAAATGGGATTATGGTAGGCGTGGTGGTTTATCACGTATGGATTTGGGCGTCCCTGATCAGCCGGTAAGGCTCTGGGGCTTCCGCTAAGTGTCGTAAAGGGGGCTTATTGCGGTAGATTGTCTTGCGATGTATCCACATTTCCAGGCATTTCTCCAAACCCTTGAGGAGCTTGGCGAGCTCAAGCGAGTGAAGCATCCCCTGAGTCCGAAATTAGAAATCACCGAAGTGGCGGACCGGTGTATGAAGCGTCCGGGAGGGGGTCCTGCTTTGCTCATTGAAAATCCCATTGGCTTTGATATTCCTGTTGCCATCAACACGCTTGGCTCTCGTAAAAGGATGAGCCTGGCACTGGGCGTTAGCGACGTGGAAGATATTGCCCGGGAACTGGAGGAGCTTTTGTCTTTACAACCTCCGGGCGGACTTCTGGAGAAGATCCGTGCCCTTAAGAAAGTCTCTCGCTTTGTGAATGCTGTGCCTAAGAAAGTCTCTTCGGGGATTTGCCAGGAGGTGGTGCTTCAGGGCGAGGAAGTGGACCTAACGAAATTGCCCCATCTCACCTGTTGGCCTCTGGATGGGGGTCCTTTTATTACCTTGCCGATGGTCTTCACTCATGACCCCGAGACGGGACGAAGGAATGTGGGCGTTTATCGGATGCAGGTTTATGACGAGCGCACCACGGGAATGCACTGGCAAATGCATAAAGTAGGGATGGAACATATGGTGAAGGCGCGAGAGCACAAACGGGCGCGTATGGAGGTGGCGGTGGCGTTAGGGGGCGACCCCGCCTGCCTTTTTTCTGCGGTGGCGCCCTTGCCTCCAGGCATAGACGAAATGCTTTTTGCTGGGTTTATCCGAAGGGAGCCTGTGAGGTTAATCAAAGCCAGGACTGTAGATGTTTATGTTCCCGCTGATGCGGAGATCGTTTTAGAGGGCTATGTTGACCCCGACGAGCGCCGAATGGAGGGACCTTTTGGAGACCATACGGGTTATTACTCAATGCCTGAGCCTTTCCCTGTTTTCCACGTGGAGTGTATGACGATGAGAAGCAAGCCAGTATATCCCGCTACCATTGTGGGGATACCCCCTATGGAAGATGGCTACATTGGCAAAGCGGTGGAGCGGATCTTTCTGCCCCTCATCCGGTTAACTCTGCCCGAAGTGCTGGACATCAATTTGCCCGTAGAAGCCTGTTTTCATAATATGGCGTTTGTGAAGATAAAGAAGCGGTATCCCGGGCACGCCTTCAAGGTGATGAGTGCCTTATGGGGACTTGGACAGATAATGTTCTCCAAATTTATCTTTGTGTTTGATGAGGATGTAGATGTACACGATTTGCGGGATGTGCTTTTTCGGATCGGGGCGAACTGTGATCCCCAGAGAGATTCTCTGATCGTCAAGGGACCCCTGGACCACCTTGATCATGCGTCAACTCTTCAAGCCTTCGGCGGAAAGATAGGCTTTGATTGCACTCACAAGTGGCGAGCAGAGGGATACCCCCGCGATTGGCCCCCCCTCATCACTATGTCTGAGGAGATCAAAGCACGAATAGATGCTATCTGGGATCAACTGGGAATATGATGCAAAACTCACGGAGTAATCCCCAATAGTCCCTGCTTAGCGTCAGGACGAGGTACTTCCGCCGGGCTTTACCCTTCTACGCGATAAACGACGTCGTGTTCCCGAACGTGGTCCGCCACCTTGATGGCAACGTTGTCTCCTGGCCGGGCAACTTCCACGGGCTGATGCTCAATCTGCATAGACTCCACCTTTTGTCGGAAGTCTGTCGTGTGCCCTTTGATGTGGATTTCGTCTCCAAGGCGCAGAGGTTGGGTGAGTTCCAGCGTCGCCACCATCAGTTTGCTGTAGAAGTGGGTGACTTTCCCAATGGCTTCTTCAGGCATCGATTGCCTCCTTTCCCTTATCATATCACATCCTGCCTCCCTGAAACCCTTCTGGTTCTGAGGATGGGCACTCTGAGAAGGGTGGTGCCTTTGTTGTAGAATACCCCCTATGCCTCAACGTTCTCAGCGATTGGAGAGTATCCCTCCCTACCTTTTTTCCGAGATCAGCAGGTTGAAGGCGGAAATGCGTGCCAGGGGAGAGGACATCATTGACCTTGGCATTGGCGACCCGGACCAGCCCACTCCTGAGCCTATAGTGTCCGCGCTCCAGCGTGCTTGCGCCGACCCCCGCACCCATACCTATGATGAATCCCCCCGTGGCTGGGAGCCTTTTGTGGAAAGCGTTGCCAGGTGGTATCTTCGTCGTTTCGGGGTGAGCCTGGATCCCCATTCTGAAATCCTGGAGTTGATTGGCAGTAAAGAGGGCTTGGCTCATCTGGTTTGGGCGTTTGTGGACCCTGGTGATGGAGTCATTGTTCCCGACCCCTCTTATCCGGTATATCGCATCCATTCTCGTATGTGTGGTGCCACTGTATATGAGGTGCCCCTGAAACGTGAGAACGGGTTTCTCCCCGTCTTGAGCGACATTCCCAGCGAAGTGGCACGGAGGGCGAAACTATTTTTTGTGTGTTATCCAAATAACCCAACAGGTGCAGTGGTGGACATTCAGTTCTATCAAGGACTCGTGGAGTTTTGCCGGGAGTATGACATTTTGTTGGTTGCGGATATGGCTTACAGTGAGGTTACTTACGACGGTTACCTGTCACCTTCTCCTTTGCAAGTGGATGGTGCTAAGGACGTGACCCTTGAATTCCACTCCTTGAGCAAAACGTTTAATATGACGGGATGGCGGATAGGCTTTGCCTGTGGGAACAAAGACGCTGTGGCTACTCTGGCGAAACTGAAGGAGAACCTGGATAGCAAACAGTTTCCCGCCATTGCGGAGGCTGGGGCTTATGCCCTTGAATATGTGAGAAATGACAAAACGCTCGCTCTGTATCAAAAACGCCGAGACCTCTTAGTGGGAGCCTTGCGGTCAGCGGGTTGGGATGTGGAGGCTCCCAAAGGGAGTTTTTACGTGTGGGCTCCCGTTCCCACAGGGGAGACCTCTATGGAGTTCGCGGAGAGGCTTTTGAAAGAGTCGCGCGTCCTCGTGGTGCCCGGGATTGGTTATGGTAATGCAGGCGAAGGCTTTATTCGGATGAGCCTCACGGTGTCTGGTGACAAGGATGGAGAGCGGGTGGCTGAAGCGGGCAGGAGAATGGCGGAAGCCACGCGCATCACAGCAGGAAAGTCCTCCTCCCTATGACTTACCAACAGGCTCTTGAATACATTGCGGGCTTAAGGCGCCGTGGCTGGCGGATGGGGCTTGACCGTATGGAAGAACTTCTGCGCAGGGTAGGTGATCCCCATAAGGGTCTAAAAGCGCTCCACGTTGCGGGGACGAATGGGAAGGGAAGTGTTACGGCAATGATTCAATCAATCCTGACTCACGCGGGATACAGAGTAGGGGGGTTTTTCTCTCCCTATGTGTTTGATTTTCGAGAGCGCATCCAATTCAATTGCGAATATATCTCCGAGTCGGACGTGGCACGGTTGACCTGCAAACTCATTCCTCATTCTGAAGAAATGAGCCAGAGTAGCTTAGGGGGACCCACGGAGTTTGAATTCAAAACCGCTATGGGGTTTTTGTATTGGGCTGAGAAGAATTGTGATTTTGTGGCTCTGGAAGTGGGATTGGGGGGTAGATTAGACGCCACTAATGTAGTGACTCCCCTCGTCAGCGTCATCACCCAGATTGCCCTTGACCACCAAGACATTTTGGGCAACACGATAAAGGAGATAGCCCGGGAAAAAGCGGGGATCATCAAAGAAGGAAGACCTTGTGTGTGTGTGGCAGAAAATGAGGAGGCTCAAGAAGTGATTCAAGCGGTGGCGGGGGAAAGGAAGAGTGAACTTTGGCTGTATGGGAGGGAAATCAGAGTCAAGCGGTCTAATGAGGGCTGGGATGTGGAAACGCCACGCTCCGTGTGGAAGGGGCTTTGCACGAACTTGCGAGGAGATTACCAATCCATAAACTTAGCTGGGGCGGTGGGTGCCCTGGATGCGGGAGGGATCTCGGTAGAAGAATCCGCCCTGCGAAGGGGGCTACGGCACGTATCCCTTCCGGGGAGGTTCCAAATTGTGAATTCGGATCCGCTCATCATTCTGGATGGAGCCCATAATCCGTCGGCGATGGAAGCCCTTTGCGAAGCCCTCCGAGCGGAGTTCCCCCGTTATGCTTTTCGCGTTGTTTTTTCTGGGAGCACGGGGCACGACACGGTGGGGACCTTGAAGCCTCTACGAGCCATTGCCAGAAAGATCTACCTTTGCCAGATGGAGAACGAGCGCGCTTTGTCCATAGAGGCATTGAAAACCGCCGTGGAGGAGGCGGAGTTAGATCGTGAGAAGTGGGAGACGGTTGGTAGCCCTGCGGACGCCTTGCGATGCGCCCTTAGTGAGTGTGGCGTGAACGAAGGGGTTCTGGTCACGGGTAGCTTTTATTTGCTGAAGGAGGCTATGGAAGGGGTGACAGCGGAGTTAGTCGGATAGGTCATTTTATTGTGTCCCTCCAAACCGCCAGAGCGATTGTGCTTTTTGTTTTTGGGGCATATGCTCTGGATATGAGGCAGAGGTGATGGTTTCGCTGTTACTCCAGGCGTGCTATTGGTTTTTGCAATTGAAGCGGTATTTTTATGAAATGATGTTATGCCGTCGTAATCGGAGCGCCTTACTAAGCTTCAAGCCAGAATACGTCCACTCGTAATATTCAACCAGTTTGTCATAGTTGATGAATTTTACGTGGGGGCGAATGGGTTCAATGGCTGACTTTTTGATTTTTTCATCAAAATCAGTACGCCTTGTAGCGCTGGCAACGATATAGAAGTTGATTCGGAAATCTTGAAACTCCAAAAACTTCAGCAAGGCATCCTGTAGGTTTGTAGTGTGCGCTACTTCAAACATAGCGTGGGGCATCTGACGCTGGTTGAACCAGATGACGTCTATAGAACGTGCCTGCTTGATCAATTTTTCATAGGTGAAGGGATATATGTTTGAGACTGTGGCTATCTGATGTAGTTTTTTGTTTAGGTAAGGCTTGTTCTTGTCTTGGGAGGGCACGAAGGTTGCATAGCCGTAAAGATTGCCTAATTCTACGATCAGCCCTTGGTAGTAACTGTGTGTGAAAAGGTTGTCTCCTTGAGTGGGTGATTTTCCCCCAATGAGCTCTTTGAGGATTTGTTCTTTTCGCTCTGTTAACCCCCAAAGTCCAGGTTTTATTTTGAAAAACTCGGGGCGAGTTTGGACAATCCGGCGAATGCTGGCAAAGGGTGTTTTGGTCTCCCATTTAACTCCTGGCACCTCCAAGGCGGATCGGTAAAGCTTGCCCAAGGTGGCATATCCTCCTTCTTGCCTCATCGCCTCTATAACTGCCTCGTACTGTTTCATAGTGAACAGGCATCCCGGATTCTGGAGATCACCCCCTAACTTACCCTATCATTCGTACTGGTTAGTGGAGAGGAAAAAGGGTAGCGGGGCAAGGGAGTCTCCAGCCAGGAGGGGGGCTTGACCTTTAGGTGCTTTTGCGAGCAAGATAAGGACTTATGATGTGGAGACACAGTTTGGCTTTCCTTCTTGCTGGCGTGGTGGCAGGGATGCTTGGGGGATGTGGAGGGGCCTCTGAGGGGAGGTTGGAAGGCACCAAGGCAGACCACGTCCTCGTGTATCCCATCCCCACCAATCCCACCAAGTTGGACCCCGCCGCGGTGGAAGATGGAGATACCATTGAAGTGCTGGAGCAGGTTTTTGAAGGGCTCATTCAGTTTGATGAGAATAATCAGGTGGTGCCTAACCTCGCCGAGAGGTGGGAAATTAGTGAAGACCACTTGACTTATACCTTCCACCTGAAGCGGGGAGTTAAATTTCACAACGGACGGGAGATGACTGCGGAAGACGTTAAATTCAGCTGGGAGCGTGCGGCGAATCCTGCGGTCCTCAGCCCTACCGCAAGGGGCTATATGGCAGACATCGTGGGAGTGGAAGACGTTTTAGATGGCAAAAGCACTACCTTGAGTGGGGTTAAGGTTTTGGATGATTACACCCTTCAAGTGCGCGTGAAAGAGCCTAAGCCCTATTGGATTCTCTATTTGCGGTATCCCTGTTATTATGTGGTTGCCAAAGAAGCCTGTGGCTTGAAGCCTATTACAGATGTTTCCCAGGCGATCGGCACGGGACCTTTTAAGTTCAAAGACTATCGCCGTGACCAATATGTGGACCTGGTGCGATTTGATGATTACCATGGAGGCAAGCCTAAACTGGAAAGGATTCGGCGCCTTATCGTTGCGGACCCCCAAACGCGTTTTGCTATGTTTGAAAGCGGGGAAGTGGATTGGATTCAACTGGAAAGGCAAGACCAGGACCTCGTAGAAAGAAGCCCCGAGTTGAAGCAGTTTCTCAAGCGGGTGGACCGTCCCGCCATCTGGTATGTGGGCTTTGACCTTGGTGAGTATCCCCCCTTCCGGGACGTGCGCGTGAGGAAGGCTTTCGCGATGGCTATCAATAAGGACCGCATCATTCAGCAAGCCTTCCAGGGAGCGAACCAGCGAGCGGATGGCATCATTCCACCAGGGGTGCCAGGATATGACCCGAATTTCAAAGGCTTGCCCTACAATCCCGCAGAAGCCCGGAGGCTTCTCGCCGATGCGGGATACCCGAATGGAAAGGGGTTGCCCCCCCTCCAACTCTATTTCCGAATTGACCGCCACGACCCAAAGGTCGTCGCCCAAATGGTTCAACAAGATTTGAAGGCAAACCTTGGCGTGGACGTGACCCTCCAGGGAATGGAATGGGGCAGTCTCCTGGAATTGCGCAATAAAGGCAAGTTGCCCTTCTTCCACCTGCGGTGGCATGCGGATTACCTGGACCCCCAAAACTTTCTCTCCTTTATGCTGCATTCTAAGGCTCGCGAGAATACTCTTGACTGGTCTAATCCAGAGTTTGACCGCCTTTGTGATATTGCGGACAGGGAATTTGACCCTGCTAAGCGTATAGAGTTGTATCGCAAAGCGGAGCGTATCGCGGTGGTGGAAGACCCGATCTGGATTCCCATTTACTTTCAGCGCGACCTGGAACTCGTCCGCCCCCAGGTGACCGGCATTCGGCGTATGTTGCTGGGACCACTCCCACACACAGAGACCGATGTGGTCTGGAGCAAGTGAAGTGAGGCGTGTTCTATGAGCCTTGCACGAGAGGTGCTCCTTGAGCGTGAAGAAAAAACTACGGTAACGTTTTTCCGCCACATCGCTCAGCGAATTGCTTGGGCGGTCCCGACTTTGATTTTCATTAGTTTCATCACCTTTTCTGCTGGGGAATTGGCTCCGAGGGATGCGGCGGTGCTTCTGGCAGGGGAGCACGGAACCCAGGAACAGGTGGAGAGAATCCGGGAAGAACTTGGGCTGAATCGCCCCTTCCTCGTGCGCTTTGGGGAGTACGTGGTCAATGCGGTGAGATTGGATTTGGGAAACTCCCTGTTTCAAAACCAGGAGCCCGTTACCGAAATCCTTCTCAGAGGGTTGCGATACACAGGGATGATTGCCCTTCTTGCCATTACTCTGGCGAGTCTCATAGGCATATCGCTGGGCACGGTTGGAGCGGTCTGGCATAATCGCCTCCCTGACCGCATCGCGACCACTTTCAGCACCCTGGGCATTTGCATTCCGAATTTCGTCCTGGCGCCTGTATTAGTATATGTTTTTGCCATAAAGTTAAACATTCTTCCTGTTGCTTACCGGGAATCTGCCCCAGAAGGTCCGTTGCCGTACTTGATATTGCCAGTGGTGATTATAGCGATGAGGCCTGCCGCGGTGATCACCCGCCTCACCCGTGCTTCTATGATTGAAACCCTCAGTAAGGATTATGTGAGGATGGCGTTTGCTAAGGGGATGTCGTTTTCCCGCGTCATCCTGAAGCACGCCTTGCGCTCCTCTCTGGTTCCAGTGGTGACTGCTATCGGCACGAGTTTTGGCTTTTTACTGACAGGCTCATTTATTATTGAAACCGCCTTTACCATTCCCGGACTGGGGCTTACCAGCATTAAGGCTATTCAGCAAAGCGATTATCCCGTCATCCAGGGTTCGGTTCTTTTGTTCGCCTTCCTTTTTATCGTCGTGAATCTCATTATTGATTTATTGCTTCCCTTGCTGGACCCAAGGATACGACAGGAGTCTGCGACATGAGGAGCATTCTGTTCTGGCTAAGCGTGGTTTATATGGTTGCCTTGCTGGTGTTTGCTATCCTGGGACCCCTGCGTTACGATGTCACGGAATCCGTGGGAGGGCGCTTTGAACCCCCAAGTGCGGAGCATTGGCTTGGTACTGATTACCTGAATCGCGATGTGTTCGCGAGGCTTGCTTATGGCGCTCGCGTGAGTTTGCTGATCGGCGTTGGGGTGGAAGCAATTGCAATTGTGATTGGCTTGGTGATGGGGATCGCCGCGGGTTACGGTCCCCGGTGGTTGAATACGCTTTTGATGCGTTTTACAGATGGGATGTTCGCCTTCCCTGATATTTTGTTGGGCATTTTGATTATTGGAGTTATTGGTGCGGATCCCGACTCAGTTTTTGCCTTTCTCCCGGAAGCCTGGGCAGAACGGATTCCCGAAAACGTGGTGGCGGTCATTCCCGTGATGGCTGCGCTTGCAGTGGTGGCTTGGCCCGGGCTTGCCCGTCTGGTAAGAAACCAGGTCCTGAGCCTGAAGGAGCAGGATTTTGTCACTGCGGTGCGTGCCCTGGGGGCTCCCCGGCGCCACGTCGTGCTTCGGCACATCCTTCCCCATTTGTGGGGGATTGTGCTGGCGGTGGCTATGGTGGAAATGGCAATGATTATTCTGGCGGAAAGTTCTCTTAGTTTCCTGGGGATAGGGGTTCAACCGCCTTGGCCCAGTTGGGGCTCTATGATCAACGAAGCCCGAGCCTATATGCGCACCCAGCCCCTGCTCCTCCTCTGGCCCTGTCTCCTGCTCAGTCTGACCATCCTTGCCCTTAACTTCATCGGAGACGGGCTGAGGGACTACTTTGACCCCCGTACCGCCAGGGCTTCTCGCCGTTGAAACGCCGGGAGGTAAAAGGACGTCTAACAAAATTAGCAAACGCTGATGGAGGTGTGACTATGCGAAAAGGTGTGTTTTTGGGAGCAATGGGTATTGCCCTGCTGGGAGTGGCGGGGCTTTTGGTTCTGGCATCTCCCTATGGGCGGAGCGTGAAAGCGTTAGGTCCCACGGGGTTGAGGGACGCCCCCGTCCCGGTGGGTTCCCTGGGAAGCCAATCTCAGGCACCCCTTTGCCCAGTTTGCGAGGGGGATGTGACTCCCCATCAGGTCATTCAGCTCAAGCCTTTCCAGTCACTTTTTACCGGCCCGGCGTTTGACCGAAAGGTTTCCGTTACTTTTCAGTCTGCTCGTGTAGCCGATGTTCTCAAGTGGCTGGAGGTGGAGGGCATTAATTTCGTTGCGGATCCGCGCTCCTTCGGGGAAGGGCGCGTCATTTCTCTTTCGGTAAAAGACCAGCCTTTGCGGGATGTGCTGAACGCGGTAGCCCGAGCGTTGAATGCTCACTGGGAGCGTGAAGGCAACATCTATATTCTCAAGCCGGGCGCCTGGGGAAGGGGGGTGGTGCTTCCGCAGTTTCCCAGAATGTTACAAGGGGACCTGCAGAAAAGGATTACGGAGCTCATAGAGAAAGATAGAGAACTCCTGAGGAAACACAGGGAGATTTTTGAAAAGGGCTTGCAGGAGGACCTGCAGAAGAGAATCACGGAACTCTTGGAGAAGCATAAAGAGATTCTGGGTGAAGGGGGACTGAAGGTTCTTCCACGCGTGGAAGCAGGGCGCTCCTTCGTTTTCCGAGCCAACAACCTCCAGAAATTGATGGACTCACTGACGAAGGAGCAATGGGACCTCCATTCCCGGCAAGGTTACCTGCGGGTGGAAGACCTCACCCCGCAACAGCGCGAATTGCTGGGAACCTTGCCCCAGGCGCCCAAGGAGTGGGTTATTTCAGTGACGATCAATGGGCGGACCTTGACCCTGAAGAGCGGGTAAGAAGCCCCTGTAGGTGGGTGTGCTGGCTTGCCTGGCACGCCCTTTGCTTTTTTTTCGTAAGGGATTTGCTCTGGCAGGTCCCCTTTGAGCGTTTGGGATAAAATGGAGGCATTTCCGGGGACCAGCAAGGTCTCTTTTCTTTTGGTGGAATTCCGAGGTGAACATGGTTGTTTTGATGCGTCGTGAAGCAACAGAAGCAGAAATTGAGCGGGTGTGTGAAGTCATCCGCAAGCACGGCTTTGACCCGCTCAAGATGCCTGGCAGTGTGATGGCCATAGGCATTCCCCAGGCTATCCCTCCCGATGTGCGGGAACCGCTGGCACAGAGGCTCCAGATTCTCCCAGGGGTGGACCACGTCACCCACGTCAGTCGTTCTTATAAACTTGCCTCCCGCGAATTTCATCCCTTTGACACGGTGATTGAGGTGCGTGGAATTCGGATAGGTCCGCCCGAGCTGACGGTTATTGCAGGTCCCTGTAGTATTGAGAGTTACGAGCAGTTGCGTTCTGCTGCAGTGGCGGTGAAGCGGGCAGGAGCGAGCATCCTTCGCGGAGGAGCCTTCAAACCCCGCACTTCCCCTTATGCCTTTCAGGGGTTAGCCCTGGAGGGCTTGCGCATTATGAAGAAAGTGGGAGAGGAAGTGGGGATGATTACTATAACGGAAGTGATGTCTCCGGATATGGTGGAAACGGTGGCGGAGTATGTGGATATCCTGCAGATTGGCGCTCGGAGTATGCAAAACTTTCCGCTCCTGATTGAAGTGGGGAAGAGCGGAAAGCCCTGCTTGCTTAAGCGGGGAGTGAGTGCTTCCATAGACGAATACCTTTTGGCGGCTGAATACTTGCTTTCTAATGGGAACTCGGAAGTTATTTTGTGCGAGCGAGGAGTTCATCCTTTGGACCGCACGTACACCAGGAACACTCTGGATTTGTCTGCGGTCCCCGTCTTGAAGGAGCATTCCCACCTGCCTGTTTTTGTAGACCCGAGCCATGGCACGGGCAACGCCAAGTATGTGCCTGCGATGGCTCTTGCGGCCGTCGCTTCGGGTGCGGACGGGATTATGGTGGAGGTGCATCCTAATCCTGAAGAAGCCCTGTCTGATGCGGCGCAAGCCCTCACTCCCGAAGTTTTTGATGATTTGATGCAAAAGGTGCGGGCGCTTTTGAAGGTGTTTGGGCGCTCTTTGCAAACCCTTGAGGCGAAAGCGTGAGGTCAAGTCGCCTCTTTTGGGGAGTCTGCCTCTTCTAAAAGGGACAAGGGCTTTCTTCCTGCAAAGCCTGCGTCTAATTCGTGCCAGGCTACAATTTTTTCCTCACCAAGGCGCCAGCACAAGAATATTTCCCGAGATTGATAAAGAGCAGGGAAGTCAATCAATCCTTCTCCAGGACCCTTTACCACGCATCCATAATTTTGGATTTGCTGGATCAAATCTTCCATAACTGCGAGGGCTTCGCCTTCCTTCATAGGTCCCTGCTTGCCGTTGATGGAAGCCTCCACAAGCGTTTTCAGGTTTCGCAGGCGGGCTTTGTGATAGCGTAGCCAGGCTTCCCGTAAACGGCTCACCAGAGGAGCCAGACGAGTCAACAACTGATTCGCCTCTTCTATGGTGAAGTGCCGTTTATAGCGATAAGCCGACATCGCCTTCATTATGGCAAAATGGAAGCGGACTTCTTTGCTCCGAGGGTGCTTCTCGCTTTTGTCAAAAGGAATATGAAAGGCTGGTTGTTTGGCGTTGCTTTGGTGACGGCTGTGCACCTTTATGGGCTTATCCTGTTGCCTCTTCCGGGAGAAATCTCGGACAAGCCTTACCGGGACCTGGAATACCTCCTGGAGGTTACGCGTCAGGAACCCAACGTTTTCAAGTGGTTCGTGGGGGATTGGCCCCTGGGGAACGGACTTTACCGACCTCTGCCAACCGTCAGTTTCATTTTAGATGACCGCCTCTGGGGCAATAAACTTTTTGGTTATCGTTTGACCAACTGGTTGATGGTGCTTCTGGTGGAACTGGGCGTGATGTGGTTTGTGTGGGAACTTTTTCGGAGGAAGGGGCTTGCCATAGGGTGTGGTTTGCTGTACGCTCTGTGGGGAAGTGGATTGGTGCAGGTTTTGCCCATAGGACCCGTTCTGACTGGAGTGGCGGTTTTATGCCTCCTGGCTTTTTTCCTATCCAAAGCGGACAGGGTGCGCTATTTTCTTTGTCTGGGGGTGATTGCTTTGTTATGGCGGGAACTTCTCGGGATTCCCCCCTATGGCGAGTTAGAAAGTCAGACGCTGGCTTATCGCCTCATCACCTGGCCTCCCGGACGGACTGCGGTGATGATGACCCTTTTTTCTCTGGCGTCTCTTTCCGCCTACTGTCGGATGGAGCGAACGGATAGAAGGGCTTGGGGCTTTCTTTCGGTCCTTCTCTACATCGGGGCTTTGATGAGTTATGAGCAGGCGGTTTCGGTTCCCGGGGTATTGCTGGCGTGTGGATTGGTGCTCCATTTTCAAGGTGTCAAGGTGCGATGGAAATGGCACGTGGTGTTTTGGGTTCTTGCAGTCACTTTTGCTCTTTTGCACAGTCTTCTTTTGAAGGCGGATACCCGATACAGACTGCAACAAGCCCGTTCCTTTGTGCCGGGAGTAAGGGAGATTGGAGCGTGGCTTTTCCCGTCTGCCAAAGACGTGGAGATGGCATACTGGTTGTTCGCCAGGACCGGCTTAGCCTGGCTGGCATTAGGGGTGATTGATTTTTGGAAGAATGTGATCTTCTTCGTTTTTTCTTTCGTGGGGTTTCTGGAGGCGCGCCGACAATGGCTTGCCTGCGCTTTTGGGCTTCTCGCTTCGGTGGGGGCTTATGCGGTCATCGCCTTTCAAAAGACCCATGCCCATTACTACGCTTTCCCGTTCGCCCTCAGGACTGTCTTCGTGGCAAGTCTTTTGATGATTGGATGGGAACTCGCTTTCACCGCACGCGAGCGCCAAACTCTTGAGACAGGCGAGCCCACACCCTATCCCTGATTTCGTTCGCTTCTTCATCCGTAAGGGTGCGCTCGGGGTGACGGAATACCATCGCGAAGGCAAGGCTATGGTGACCCTCTGGAATTCCATGACCCTCATAACGGTCTATCAGCCGGACGGACTCCAACACCTCACCCACTTCCTGGTGGATGACCTTGATGATTTCTGAGATCTTTTTATCTTTGGAAACTACGATGGCAACATCCCGGCGGATGGGAGGATAGGGAGAAATTCGCCTGTAGTGGAGTTTGGGCAATTCCTGTTCTCTCGCAAGGAGGTCCTGGTGTCTTTTTATTCTCTCTAAAAATATCTCGCCCAGCGCAACCTTCTCAGTCATACGAAACTCTTCTGCTAAGGATGGGTGAAGTTCCCCGAAAACACCGAGGCGTTCTATGGGGACCCACGCTCCCTCTGTAGAGGATTTCACATCTGCAGGAACTACAACCTCTGCCTGGAGGGCAGGGTCAAAGCGAGGGTCGGGTGGATTTGAAAGGGACAGGACCGCAACAAAATCTAAGCCAGGCAGGTCCCTGCGCATAAGCCTACAGAATTGTTCCAACACCCCTTTTCCCGTATGAAAGTCCGCGAGGGGGGATTCTTTCTTTTCCCAGTGTTCTTCCAGCAAGCGTCCTCGCATCAGAAAGCCAACGGAAAGGGTTGTCCCTTTGGGATTATATATGTAGCCTATCTCGAACAGGAACAGGGGTCTTCCGGGGTTTTTCCGGGCGCAGTTCAATAACCCGGGTAACAGAGAGTTGCGGAGTTGACGGAACTCAGGAGACACCGGATTGTGAAGGGAGAAAGCACTTCCCTCGGGGTCATCCAGGGGCGAGGGGGCGCAAAAGGTGTGGTTCATAACTTCTGTAAAACCGAGTCTCAAGAAAACGTGCCGGACCCGAGAAATGAGGGCGCATTTTTCGTCTTCCTTTGCGATGACCGTTTTCCCTTCTGGAAGTTTTTCAGGGATTTTCTCGTACCCATAGAGGCGCCCGATTTCTTCTACAAAATCGTCCTCTTGCAGAAGGTCTGTCCTCCAGGAAGGCGGGATAACACGGAGGCTTCCGTCGTTTTCCTCTTCTACTATCGTGCATCCAAGAGAATTGAGGAGAGTCCCTGCAATAGGGGTGGGTATTTCCAAGCCCAGGAGAAGGTTCCACCTTTTAGGGCGAACGGTTACGGGCTTGGGGCGTTCCGCCTGATCATGAACATCCCACACTCCGCGGACAGGGACGATGCCCGTTTCTTGTTCCAGAAGCTGAGCGAAGCGATTGAGGGCACGAACAATCCCTTCGGGGTCCACGTATCGTTCAAAGCGGTAACTGGCATCGGTGGATAACCTCAATCGTCTTCGCGTTTTCTGGATACTTTCTGCACGGAAGTGGGCGGATTCCAGCAAGATATTCCGGGTTCGGGGATGCACCTCTGAGTTGGCTCCCCCCATAACTCCCGCGATGGCTACGGGCTTCTCCGCATCACAAATGAGGAGCATCTCCTTATCCAGCGAGCGTTCCACACCATCCAAGGTCGTGATGCGTTCGCCAGGGCGAGGCAACCTCACCACGATAGTGGATCCCGAAAGGAGGTCTAAGTCAAAGGCGTGCAGGGGCTGTCCCAACTCCAACATCACGTAGTTGGTGAGGTCTACGATGAGGTTGATGGGACGCATTCCGCAAGCGAGAAGGCGTGCCTGGATTTTTTCGGGGCTGGGGCGAATCTCAACGTCCCGAAAGACGCGCGCCCCGTAGCGTGGGCAAAGGAAAGGTTCCTGAACATCTACCTGGGAAAATTTCTTTATCTCCGGGTCGCTCTCGTCCCCTCTTTTCAACCCTTGCACGCACTCGCGCATAAGGGGCGTGGGATTAAAACTTTCAGGGTCCTTGGCGCACAGTTCTCGGGCAACTCCCAGCACTGACAGGCAATCTCCTCGGTTGGGCGTTACTTTGAAATCCAGGACGGGTCCCAATGGGGATTCCTGGATGGCTTCCAACTCAAAACCGAGCATAGTGAGTATCTCGCCAATTTCAGAAGCACTGGCAGACGTCTCCACGAAGTCCTTTAGCCATTCAAGGGTAACTTTCATAAAGGAAACTGCTCCAGAAACCGAAGGTCGTTATCCCAGAACAGGCGCAAATCGTCAATTTGATATTGGATCATAGGGATGCGTTCAATTCCCAGCCCGAAAGCAAATCCTGTGTATCGTTCCGTGTCAATGCCGTGTTTTTTGAGGATATTGGGGTGAACCATTCCCGCTCCACCCAACTCAATCCAGCCTGATTCTTTACAGACACCGCAGTTATCGCCCGTTCCCTGGCAAAAGGGGCAGGAGATGGCGAAATCTACGCCAGGCTCCACGAAGGGGAAGTAATCCGGTCTGAAGCGCACCCGGACGCCTTTCCCAAACATAGCGCGGGCAAATTCTCCTAAGGTGCCCCGGAGATGGGCCATACTCACTCCCTCATCTACCATAAAGGCATCCACTTGATGGAAGGTGTGATGATGGGTGCGATCTACTGCCTCGTGCCGGAAACAGCGCCCAATGGTGAACACACGCAGGGGCAAGCTTCTTTTTCCCTCTTTGACTTCTTCAAAGAGACGTCCCTGGAAGGGGGTTGTGTGTGTCCGCATCACATAGGTATCTTTAGGATTGAACTTGGGATCTTCGGGGGGTACTGAGTAGGGGCGATCAACATAAAAAGTATCGTGCTCATCCATAGCGGGGTGATAAGGGGGATAGTTGAGAACGGTGAAGTTATAATAGAACTTCTCTATTTCCGGCATCTCCACCATTTCAAAGCCCAGGCTTATCATTGTGGTCTTCACCTGCTCCATCGTTTGGGTGAGAATATGGGGGATGCCTACCCGAAGCGGGCGAGCAGGCAGGTCCAGGTGCGTTGCCTGCTCTTGCAATCGCTGACGTTCTTCCTCCTCAATGATTTTTTTCTTGCGATCTTCCAGGTAAGCCTCCAGAAGTTCTTTAGCAAGGTTTGCATCCTTGCCCAGTGTTCGCCGTTCTTCTGGTGGAAGGGAAGCCAGAGAACGCAAAACCTGGGTGAGCTTCCCCTTTCTTCCCAGGTAGCGAACTCGCAGGGCTTCCAGATCCTTCAGGGTTTTGGCAGAGTCTATTTCCTCTTTGGAGCGTTGGAGGATTTCGTCCACCTTGTTCATCTTAGACATCCTCGTCTTGCAACTCCAGCCCGCAAATTTGGGTGGGGAAATGGGAGCGAAGGAGTCCTGGGGAGAGGTTGTTCCTGCGTTGTGAGAGGCGAAGTGGGCAGGGATGCCAGGCAGTTATCCTTTGGGTGTGAGGGAGGGCTTGCACGACAGTGTTTTCCATTCTACCCCCAGGGCACCCCGGAAGGGCTAGGGACCTTATCTCACGTGGCGGTGTAAAGGACCTGGAGGGCACCCGTTAGGTTTTCAGGGCGGAACGTGCGCGTTCTGCGAGCAGGGAAAACCCGGCGGGGTCGTGAATTGCCATCTCGCTTAGAGCCTTCCTGTCCAGGGCGATGCCTGCCTTTTTCAGCCCGCAAATGAACTGGGAGTATTTCAAAGGGTGAGGGAGAGACAAACACCCCGCGGTAATTCGCGCTATCCATAGGCGCCGGAAGTCGCGTTTCCGGTTGCGCCGATCGCGATAGGCGTATTGGCCGCTCTTCATCACTTGCTCGTTAGCGATTTTGAAATTGCTCTTCTTGCGACCCCAATAGCCTTCTGCTTTCTCAAGAATTCGCTTGTGTCGTTTCCTTTTGGTCAGTCCTCTTTTGATCCGAGCCATAGGTTATTTTTTCGTCTCTCAGGAAGGGATGTTAGGAGCCCTGACGGAGTTCGGAATGCGGTGAAGGCAGTGTGTCCGAAAACCCCGCAGGGGTCTTCCCACTATACCCGATGGGGCGCTTGCGGGGCAACGTCCGCCCTCCGATGCTTGCTTGATTCCCCTTCTTCCTTAGAGGGGTTCAAACAGGGCTACGATACCGCCGGTTGGGTCCTGGATGATGCAATATCGCCCAATCCCGGGAATATCGCTGGGGGGGACCCTGACGGCGCCTCCCAGGGCTTCCACTTTCTTGGCGGTGGCGTCCAGTTCACTTACCAAAAAGTAAATGAGCCAGTGTGCGGGTAGGTTTTGAAACTCTTGCCCGCTTATCTCATAGATTCCACCAACCTGCTCTCCCGAAGGAGTGTGGATGATGTTATAGGGAAAGCCCGACATATCCTGTTCCTGGATGTCCCAACCAAAAAGTTCGGCGTAGAAAGCCTTTGCAGTTTTGGCATCGGGGGTAGCGAGTTCCGTCCAGCAAAGAGTGCCCACCTTGAGTGGGGGAGTGGTACTTGACATAGTTTTTGTGTCCTGTATGTGAATTCCGACTGGGTCGGTAGGGGGGACTATACCCTATTTCTCGCTCTGGGTTATATTCCCAACAGCCTGCGGATTCGCTTTCGGTCGCCCGGCTTGACTTCCGCTTCTTTTTCAAGCCGGCGTTTCCGCGAACCGCTTTTATGAAGAAACATATGGCTGTTGAAAGCCTTCCGGTGGGTGATTTTTCCCTTCCCGGTTATTTTAAACCGCTTGGCTGCGGTCTTGGACGTCTTCATTTTTGTCTTTGGCACTTGCTTTCTCCTCACGTTTTAGGGGTCCAATTACCATTGTGAGTTCCCGCCCCACCAAGGACATTGGCTTCATAACTTTTGCCTTGTCCTGAAGGTGGTTCAAGAACCAGTTTAGTTTTTCCTGGGCAAACATTGGGCGCTCCACTTCGCGTGGGTGTAATTTTACCGTAAATCGCACCATATGACCTTCTTCCAGGAATTCGCAGACCCGGCGCAGGAGTATCTTGAGGTCTTGCTCTGCGGTACCGGGCTTGAGTTTGATCCCTTTTGTTTCCTGGGTCTTTTTCTTTGCCGCTTTTTCGCGCTTGGCTTGCTCGTATTTCCACTTGCCATAATCCACAATCCGCGCCACAGGGGGGTGGACGTTTGCCGATACGATAACCAAATCCAGCCCCGCATCTTCCGCCATTTGAAGGGCTTTTCGGGTTTGGATAATGCCTAACTGCTTGCCGAATTGGTCCAGCAGGCGAACGTCGGGAAAACGCAGGCAACGCTCATTGATGATGGGACCCGGCTCGGGGCGCTGGTCCTTCTTGGGACGGCGTTTTATGTTCTATCACCTCTCATAGGGCAATGATTCGTACCAAGTATTATATCGGATTCCTGCGGGAAAAGGTCAACGGGGGGAAAGAAAGGGGGTGGAGCCTGGAAGGGTTTCCCTTGCGTGCTTCGGGTGTGAGGTTTTGCCTGCACGGGAAGCAAGAGGTGTGTTACAATTAGCGTGTTTCCGCGTCCGTGCCCCCGTTTAGCATAGGCAGGTCCCTTCCTGCCAGATAAGATGGAGATGTGTATGGGAAATAGATTGACCCAGTCGCCGAGCCTGTATTTGCGTCAGCACAGTGACAATCCCGTGGAGTGGTATCCGTGGGGGGATGAAGCCTTTGAGCGCGCCCGCACCGAGAACAAGCCGGTCTTTTTGAGCATCGGCTATTCGTCTTGCCATTGGTGCCATGTGATGGAAGAGGAATCGTTCCGTGATCCGGAAATTGCTGGAATCCTCAATGAGCGGTTCATCAGCATCAAAGTGGATCGCGAGGAACAGCCGGACGTGGACGATGCCTATATGACCGCTGTCCAACTGATGACGGGGCACGGCGGATGGCCTATGAGCGTGTTCCTTACCCCTCAACGCAAGCCCTTCTTTGCAGGCACGTACTTTCCCAAGGATGACCACGGTGTCCACCTCGGATTTCGTTCTTTGCTTCTGCGCATAGCGGAAGCGTGGCAAGCACGGCACGGGGAAATTCAGGAAATTGCGGAACACCTTGCGCGGGAGGTTGCCCACCACAGGAGCCTCACTTTTAGACCCCTGGACGAGTCTCTCAGTTGGCGAGTGGTGGAGCGAGCGGTGAGTGCCCTGGAAGCGGATTTTGATGAGGAATACGGGGGATTTGGAGACAGTCCAAAGTTCCCCAATCACGGAACCCTTTTGTTTCTTCTTCACCTTTCTCTGGCGCGTGAGGAACCCAGGGCTTGGAAGATGGCGGAGCGCACCCTTGAAAAAATGATGTTGGGGGGAATTCACGACCAGGTAGGAGGGGGATTCCATCGCTACTCAACGGATGCTCAATGGATTTTGCCTCACTTTGAAAAGATGCTTTATGATAACGCTTTGTTATTGTGGAGCTATGGCATTGCCTTTCAAATTTCTCAGAATGAGGAGTACAGGCGTACTGCAAAGCGCATCATACAATGGCTGTTGCGGGACATGTACCTAAAAGATGAGGGATTCGCGGGTTCCCTGGATGCGGACACTCAGGAGGGCGAGGGCGCCTACTATACCTGGACCTACCAGGAACTGGAGGACGCCCTCGGGAACCGAGTGGAAGAGTTTGCAAGGATTTTCAATGTGAAGAAGGAGGGCAATTTTGAGGAGGAAGCCACCCGAAGGCGAACGGGAAGAAATGTTCTCTTTCTCTATCACCCTATAGGAAACCAGTTTGATCCCGAACTTGAGATTTTACTTAGGATCCGAGAGAAACGCCCTGCCCCTATGAGGGACCCCAAAATCCTGGTGGCATGGAACGGCTTGCTCCTCTCCGGACTTGTTTCCATTGGGGAGAATGCCCTTGCGGAGGAGCTGGCGCGCACCCTTCTGAAGCATCAGCCCCTTCCTCATCAAGTTGTGGAAGGAAAGCCTTACGGGGTACCTTATCTGGACATAGCCTTTTTCCTCCAGGGCTTGCTTGACTTGCAGGAAGCGACGGGAGAGAAGTTCTGGGGCGAATCGGCTCAATCCCTTTATGAGCAACTCAGGGAAGAGTTTGCTGACGGGCAGGGGGGATGGTTTTTCTCCTCCCATAGTCATCAGGACATTTTAGGAAAGCGGAAGCCGTTCGCAGACAATGCCACCCTTAGTCCTTACGGCGTAATGGTGAGAAATGCCCTGCGTTTAGGGGACACGGGTACGGCGGAAAAAGCCCTGGCGCAAGGGCTGGGGTGGATGCAGCATCTTCCTCAGGCGGTCCCCACCCTCCTTTGGGCTCTTTCGGAGTATTTGAGTGCCCGCCCTCCCGCTTATGCGGTGGCTCCTGCCCGAGTGCGCCTTTTCGTGGATCCAGGTGAATGCAAAGTGGAGGGAAACGAGGTGCGATATTCCGCAACGATGAAAATACCTGAGGGGTTTCATATTGGGGGGACTGCTTCCAGGTTGGAAGGTGTGCCGCTGGAGGTGCGGGTACGTGGCTTTGTCACCTCACACATAGAGGGCATTCCTGCAGAGGGGACTCTAACGGGTGAGGTGAAATGGTCGGTCCTTGCAGAGGTTCCTCAGGGAAGGGAGGGCGAAGGCAAAATGGAGGTCACTTATCAACTCTGTACACCCACAGAATGTCTGCCTCCCGAAACGGAGGAGGTCAATCTGGTCTGGTACAGGGAATGAACGTTGCCCCTGTGTCCTCTTTCCTTTTTGAAAACCTGAGCGGGAGAACAGGGGGTGTCCTTTCACAGAAGCCCGTCAAAGGTAAGATAGGATTCGTTGGAGGCACAAGATGGTGAAAGTCATCATGCCCAAGATGGGCGATGCTATGGAGTCCGGGACATTGGTGCAATGGCTGAAGAAAGAGGGTGAATCCGTGACATCAGGAGAGCCCATTGCCAACATTGAAACCGACAAGGCGGTGGTGGAACTCCCTGCTCCAGGCACGGGAATCCTGTCTGGCATTCTTATCCAGGAAGGGGATACAGTTCCCGTGGGAACGCCTATTGCGATTATCCTCGGGGAAGGGGAGTCGCTCCCAGCAGAATGGGGAAAGGAGCGGGTTCCTGTCCCTTCGGGTGTCCAGGCAGGAGAGCCTCGCCCCGAGCCGGTGCCTTCGGCGCCCGCTCAGGCGTCTGTGAGCACCCGGCGAGTCTCCGCAAGCCCCCTCGCTCGCAAGCGCGCTGAGGAAGCAGGAATATCGCTGGAGTCCATCCAGGGTACGGGTCCCGGGGGCAGAATTGTGGAGCGAGACGTGCTTCGCGCCATAGAAAAAGCTTCTGCGCCCGCTCCTGCGGAACCCCTGCGTGCGGTTGCCCTCTCCGAAGAATTGCGGACACTCAACACCCTTCGGCGTCTTACCGCGGAAAGAACTTCGCTTTCCAAAAGGGAAATCCCGCATTGGTATGTGACGGTGGACGTGGATGCAGAAAAGTTGGTGCGTTTGCGGGAACAGATGAATGAAGAAAACCCGGACCATCGGCTGAGCCTTAATGATTTCATTATCAAGGCGTGTACGCTGGCTCTTCAAAAGATGCCGGTTGTCAATAGCAGTTATGAAAATGGCAAACAGCGCCTTCACGGGGCTATCAACATAGGGGTTGCTGTGGCGGTGCCAGATGGATTAACCCTGCCCGTGATAAAGAATTGTGAATCTAAAACCCTTAGACAAATTTCTCAGGAAGCCCGGGACCTTACGGAGCGAGCTCGGCAAAACAAGTTATTGCCAGATGAACTAACAGGAAGTACTTTTGCCATAAGCAATATGGGAATGTATGAGGTGGAGCATTTCTCCGCCATTATCAACCCGCCCAATGCGGGGATCGTGGCGGTTGCTTCCGTTAGAAAGGAACCCGTGGTTCGGGAGGGGGATCAAATCGGAGTGGGGTACAGAATGAAGCTTACAGGCTCCTTTGACCATCGCTTGATTGATGGTGTGGTGGGGGCAGAGTTTATGGGGACCTTGAGAAAATATCTTGAGTCCCCAACCCTCCTTCTAACCTGAAGGGGATCCCTCCTCGGTTTTTCCCCATCCCTGGGAGATTGGCGGGGGTTATCCAATCCCTCCCATTACGATCAAAATACACCAACTCTTACGGGGAACATTTCTTACCTTATCCTGCCGAAAATCCTAATGACGCTTTCTGGAGGCACAGCAATTTCTCCAATCTGTGCGGTAAGCCAGCAAACAGTGAAGATCTTGCGGGGATGGGCCCCATAGAGTTTCTATGAGTCAGGTTTTTGTTGGGGGACAACCGATCTACGACGGCAGATTGCGGGTCGTTGGGTATGAGTTGTTGTATCGGGAGGGTAAGGAGAACGAGTCGGCGGAGAGAAGCACGGAAGCGACGGCAAAACTGCTTTTCAGCGCGGTCATAGAAGTCGGCTTAGAAAAACTCACGGGTAAGCATCCTGCATTCATTAACTTGACTGGGGATATGCTGAACGTGATACGCCAATTTTCTCCCCCCAAGGAACGCATCGTTTTTGAGGTACTGGAAGATGTGAAAGACGAGGAAGGTGTTATTGCTGCGGTGCAAGAGTTAAAGAGAGCGGGCTATCGCATAGCCCTGGATGACTTCGCCAACCAACTCTCCCAGCAGTCGTTTCTCCCTTACGCCGATATCGTAAAAGTAGATGTTCTCAACGCTCGGTATGGAGACCTTCTGACTCTGATCCGCCAACTCAAGCGCAGGAACCTGACAGTCATAGCGGAAAAGGTGGAAAACCTCACCCAGTTTCAGGTGTGCAGGGATCTGGGTTTTGATTGGTTCCAGGGGCACTTCCTTTCCCGTCCTCATATCATTCGCACCAAAACTCTCGCTCCCAACAAGGCGGCAGTCCTTCACCTTCTTGCTCGCCTGGGGGACCCAAATGTGCGTTTGGAAGAATTGGAAGCCATTATTTCCCGCGATGTCGCTTTGAGTTTCAAACTTTTGAGGTGCATCAATTCTGCTTATTACGCCCTTCCCCGGAGGGTGGAGTCTCTTAGAGAGGCTATCTTGTTTTTGGGGACCCAGACCATCGTGAGTTGGGTTTCTCTGGTGGCGCTTGCAGGGCTTTCCGATAAACCCCAGGAGTTGTTTGCCATTGCCCTGATTAGAGCCGAGATGTGCGAACGGCTGGGCACCCTCACGAAGACCCGGCAACCCGAAAAGTACTTTACCGTGGGGCTTCTTTCCGTCTTAGACGTGCTTATGGATATGCCGATGGAAGACCTTATCAAACTTCTCCCGCTTTCCCACGATGTGAATAGGGTGCTCCTGGGTGAAGATAGGAGCAGTCCTTTGGGGATGGCTTTAGCCTGCACCCTCGCTTATGAAAGAGGGGACTGGGACAAGGTAAGCCAATTTGGGCTGGAGACCTCTGCCCTTGCCCAAGCCTACATTGAAGCGGTGGGATGGGCGAGTGAGGCAACTGCCATCTTATTGAAGCCCCCGAGGGAACCGGGTAAGGGGGCGGCTTGACAATCTCCTGTAAGATAGGGTAGCGTTTTCACTGTTGCGAAAAACGTGTCTTTTTTCCGCACGCAAGTTGCGACGGCGATAAGTCGCCGGGGCTATTGTTCCGGGTGGAAGAAAGGTGTTTTCGCAACTTTTTCTTTTTAGGAGCAAGAAATGAGTACTCTAAGCACAGAAAATCTCTGGCAGGTCCTTCGCGAACGCGGGGTGGCTTCTGCGGTGGAAACCCTTTCTGACGAAGAAGCCATTGAGATGACGGAAAAATATGGGGCTCGCAACTATGGTCCCCTTCCCCTGAACATTGTGCGCGCTCGTGGTCACCTCCTCTATGATGGCTCGGGAAAGGAATACATTGATTGTGTCGGTTGCTATTCCGCTGTAGCCCATGGGCATCTCAATGAATACATCTGTTCCCAGGCGAAAGCCCAGATGGATCGGCTGACCCTTACGAGCAGGGCAGTGTATACCTCCGAACTCGCCCTTTTTCTAAAGGCGATTTGCGAGTACACTGGTTGTGAGAAAGCGTGTCCGATGAACAGCGGAGCGGAAGCGGTGGAGACTGCCATTAAGCTCGCCAGGAAGTGGGCTTACACCGTGAAAGGGGTTCCTGAAGGGGAGGCGGAGATCATCGCCGCGGAGGGAAATTTCCACGGGCGCACTATCACCATCGTGAGCTTCAGCACGGAGGAACCCTATCGGGAAGGTTTTTCTCCTTTCACCCCGGGGTTTCGCATCGTCCCCTTTGGAGATATAGAGGCACTTATCCATGCGGTGACGCCTTCTACCGCAGGCATCCTTCTGGAGCCCATTCAGGCGGAAGGGGGCATTATCATTCCCCCGGATGGCTATCTGGAGGGGGTGCGCCGTTTGTGTGACGAGCATAACATCCTCCTCATCTGGGATGAGATACAGACAGGGTTCTGCAGGACGGGGAGGCGATTCGCCTGGCAATGGGAGGACGCTCCGGGGGACCTTATGTGCCTGGGGAAAGCCCTTGGAGGGGGGCTTATGCCCGTTTCTGTGGTGGTGGGGCGAAAGGATGTGATGGATGTCTTTACGCCTGGAGACCACGGGAGCACGTTCGGGGGGAATCCCCTCGCTTGCGTGATCGCTCTGGCGGGGATCGCAGAAATGGAAACCCGAAACCTTTGTGAAAACTCCCTCAAGATGGGCAATCTCCTTCTGGAGACCCTGCAAGGGCTGAATCACCCGTGCATAGAGGATGTGCGAGGGCGGGGGCTTTTGATTGGTTTGGAGGTGCGGGAAGGGACTGATACGGATCGGTTGTCCCGTCTTTTCCTGCAGAACGGCATCGTGACCAAGGAGACCCGGAAGAGAACTTTCCGCTTTGCTCCCCCCCTCACCATTGGCGAAGACGTCGTGCAGGAAATAGGGAAGAGGGTCAAGAGTGCGCTGGAGGGGCTGGGGTAAACGGACGAGTGGGGCTCCCTTTCAAGAGTCCGCTTTGCCCCAGGGGACGCGAAGGGAAAAGCCTTCAGAAAGGGGGGCTTTCTACCTCATAGACCGGGGCGACTCTGTTTTCCGCTCCCCAATCCACCACGTTGAATTTGCAATCTGCGAAGGAGTTGTTCACTAACTTTTTGTTATCTCCGTGCTCGTAGCCTATCCCCACCAGGCATTCTCGCAAAAGATTTTCCTGGAGAAGGACCTCGCTTACCGTGGTGAGCAGAACTCCGGTCGCCGCCCATTTTTCGCCCGCGAACCAGCACCCCTCTATCACGTTACGGATGAGCGATCCCGAAGCTTGCTCGGTCAATTGGATCCCGTTTTGAGGGATCTCGGAAGTTTTCCCTGCCCCATTGATGACGCAATCGCGCACAATCACGCGAGCTCCTGCACCATGAACCGCAATACCCGCTTTCCCGAAGTCCGACACCCTCGTTTGGGCGACCGTGACGCTGGAGGCACCCACAGAGCCATCAATCACGATGCCGATGGATTTCGTTCGGTCTCCCTGCCGAATTTTCACTCCTGTAACGGTAACATCCTTGATGAGTCCCGAGGAGCCTGCGAATACGACTCCATAAAACTTATCCCCCACTCCGTTTGCCATACCATTGATCCGCAGTCCGACAATGCGAATATCCTGGGAGCTTTCCACCATAAGGATGACGGGGTTGGTGACCGGCTCGGCAAGTTGGAGTTCGGCGCCTTCATCGGCGAGCAGCTGTAGGTCTTTTTTGGAGGAGATGCGCACCATTTCTTTGTAAACCCCCTTACGGATAAGTATGCGGTCTCCCGGAGCCGATTTTTCCACGGCGGCTTGAATGCTGGTTATCTTCCCCTGAGGCTCCACCACCCAATCCACGGCGAGGCAAAAGGACGGGGCAATTCCTACGACAGAGAAGGCTAACAACAAATGGACCTGCGGTTTCTGAAAAAGGGGAAGGGATTTCAACCCAAGGTGTACTGGCTTTTTCACACTCATTTAGCGAACCTCTCAGGATTATTGTCGTCAGGTCCCGGTTTTTTTCCATTCTGCCCCATAGCCGTGCGGGATTTCTATTGACAAGAGGAGAGAGCAAAGGTCAAAATGCGAAAAGAGAACTATGCCTCTGCCCACCCGATCCCCGAAGCCCTCGGCGGGCGAAAGTGTCCTTTCGGGGTATGGATCTCCGAGTTCCCGCCTTCTGCCGAACGCAGGGACACGGTTGGGGAGATGGTTTCCTAAGTACCTTTGGGGGCTTTTGGGCTTCGTTCTGGCGACCATTTTGTGGGGTGCCTTCGTGCGCCACACGGGCTCGGGGGCTGGGTGTGGAGGGAGTTGGCCCCTTTGCAATGGTGAGGTCATTCCTCGCCCGGAGCGGGTAGAGACGCTTATTGAATTCACCCACCGACTCACGAGCGGGCTTGCCTGGCTTCTGGTCTTAGGGGGATATATCGCCTCTCGTTTCGTCTATCCTCGGGGAAATAAAGTAAGGCGGATGCTAATGTCTGCCCTTATCTTCACGACGATTTCGGCGCTCTTTGGGGCTATGTTTGTGCTGATGGGGTGGGTGGAGGCAGATACCTCTATCGGTAGGGCAGTGGCGCTGGCGGTGCATATGTTCAACACCCTTTTACTGCTGGGGAGCCTTACTTTGGCGGGGTTATGGGCTTCTGGGTTTTCTTCCATCAAGATTGGCAACGGGGATGCTTTAGGATGGCTGTGCTTGTTCTCCCTCCTTGCGGTCGCTCTCACGGGAGTTAGCGGTGCGGTTACCTCTCTTGGGGATACCGTTTTTCCCCCGGGGAGCACGCCGGAAGCCATTCAGGCGAGCCTTTCTCCCACCGCTCATGTGATCGTGCGTCTAAGGCTCTGGCATCCCTTTATTGCGGTAGGGTCGGGGCTTGTGTGTGCGATTCTGTGGGCGATTGCAGGCGACGTACGCCGAGACCTGCTCACGCGGCGCTCCCTGGGGGTGATGGTTGGGCTTCTCTTCCTTCAAATGGTGCTGGGGATTACGAATGTGGCTCTCAAAGCGCCCACCTCCCTTGCTTTACTTCATCTTCTTTTGGGGCATTTGTTCTGGATTTCCCTGGTGATTGCCTGTGCTTATGTCCTGCGGAAAGACCAGGTGCCTTCCACCTCCATTGCCCCTCAGCCGGGGGCGGTTCCGTGAAGGCAACCTATCGCACTCCGAGTGTTGCCCTTGAGGCTTATCGCTTTTTTGCCACGCTGTCCCGGCGATTGAGGGACTATTGGCTCCTTAGCAAGCCAAGGGTTAGCGCCCTGGTGTGGCTCACCACGGCGGGAGGGATGTATCTGGCTTCTCGTGGAACGGAAGCGCCACGCGGGTTGTGGGTGCCCACTTTGATTGCTTCCTGGTTTGTGATCGCTTCAGCCAACGCTTTCAATCACGTGTTGGAGCGGGATACCGATGCCCTGATGTCCCGCACGCGAAAGCGCCCCCTGCCCGATGGAAGGCTCTCTCCCTTGGAGGCGACGCTTATTGCGGGTCTTTGGGGGTTTCTGGGGGTTTTAGGGCTTGCCTTGTTTGTGAACCCGCTCACCGCTGGAATAGGCGTTTTGTGTATTGCCCTCTATGCCTTTGCCTATACCCCTCTCAAGCGAGTTTCTTCCTGGTGCACAGTGGTGGGGGCGATACCCGGTGCGATGCCTCCTTTGGCAGGCTGGACCGCAGTGCGAGGGGAGGTGGATGGAAGTGCCTTGGTGCTGTTTGGGGTGCAGTTTTTGTGGCAGTTCCCTCATTTGTGGGCGATAGCCTATTTGAACCAGGAAGATTACGAGCGGGCAGGGCTCCGGATGATGCCCGCAGGTCCTCGTGGGGTGGAGGTGCTGGCTTGGGGCGTGGCGGGGTGCGCGGTGGCTCTCCTGCCTGTTAGCCTTTTGCTATCCCCAACTGCCAGCCAGCCTGTGATGTACGTCATAGGATGCCTGCTGATAAGTTTGGTAATAATTCACCCATCGCTCCTTTTCCTCAGGGAAAGGAATAAAAGGACGGCGCGCGCGGTGATGCGCGGTTCCCTCCTTTTCTTGCCCGCCTGGTTGCTTCTAACAGTGATCCTTTGGATATAGCGAGAGGTCCCCGAAATGAGGGGCAGAGGTGCTTGACTATGGCAAACGAGTTGGAAGAAAAGAAAGAAAGCAAAGCCAATGGGGTGACCCCTTATTCTGTGGAGTCTGAGGGCGCCCGCACTGCAAGGTTTGGTATGGCGCTGATTGTGCTGGCGTTTGGAGTGATGTTTATTGCCTTGGCGATACTCTATATAGCTCGCAGGGTTAAGGATGCTCCAAATTACTGGTTCCAGCCTCCTGCGATTTTGTGGGCAAGCACCGCAGTGATCCTGATAAGCAGCGTTACGGGTCAAGGGGGAGTTTTTTGCATCAATCGGAATGACAAAGCAGGGCTTTCTCGCTGGCTTGGCATCACCTTTCTTTTGGGCTGGCTCTTTGTGGCTTTTCAAACCATAGCCTGGATGCAAATGGCTCCTCAGTTCGCTCAAGCCAAAAAATTGGGACAGCCAAACCCCTTCGTGAATTTGTTTTATGTAATGACCGTGATTCACGCGGTGCACGTCGCAGGCGGGCTGGCGTGGCTGGGTTATGTGTGGCAGGGAGCGCGCAGAGGACTCTATAGTATGAGCAGACGAGTTCCCGTGGATTTATCAATGGCTTATTGGCACCTGATGGATGCAGTGTGGTTGGTTTTCTTCTGTTTGCTTTGGTTTTTATGAGGATGAGGTCATTGAGGTAAACTGCAAAAAGTATGAAAGGGTTCTCGGTCTTTAAACTTCTCAGTTATCTATCTGCCTGCGCCCTGCTTGTTTTGTCGGGGTTTTTGATCTCGGCGGGACTCAAGGCAAGAAGGGAACTGGAAGAGCAAGCAAGACTCCCAAGGATGGGGCGGATGCCTGCCTTTCAACTCATTGCCCATACTGGTGAGCCCTTTGAGAGCGAGCGTTTGCTGGGACGGATTGTGGTGCTTGACTTCTTCTTCACGTCTTGTACGGGCGTGTGCCCTCCGATGACGCAGAATTTGAAGAGGGTCCAGGATGCCCTTACCGATGTTGAAGACTTACAAATCGTGTCTATCTCCATAGACCCGGAAACCGATACACCCGCGCGTTTATCCGAGCACGCCAGGAAGGTAGGCGCGCAAGAGGGGAGGTGGGTTTTTCTGACCGGCGAGGCTCAGAAGATTTATCACCTTGCGAGTGAGGGTTTTCGCCTGGGTGCAGGGCTGTCAGATGGTGCCCTTTATCACAGTGACCGCTTTGTGCTCATAGATAAAGAGGGAATCATACGGGGTTTTTATAGGGGCACCGAGACCACAGAAGTGGAGCAGTTGATAGAAGACATTCGCTGGCTTGAAAGGAATGGAAGGTGAGGGTGGAGTGTGGTGATTGCCCTAATACCGCAGGGGGGTCCATTCCGTGTGGGGGGCGCAGGGGGGCATCGGGAGGGGGAGCCTGGGGAAGGGGCAAAGGGCGCGTTGCCTGGCGATGATTGAGCACTTGCCCTCTCTCAATGCTCTCCTGAACGCTACTTCGGGGGTACTTTTGATAACGGGGTATTGGCTGATCCGGAAAAAGCGCGTTTCTGCTCATCGTGCGGTGATGATTAGCGCCTTTTGTGTCTCGGTAGCCTTTTTGAGCAGTTACTTATATTACCATTATCATCACGGAGTGACCCGCTATACGGGCACAGGCTGGCTCCGCTCCCTGTATTTTGCCATTCTTAGTACTCACACGGTATTAGCAGGGGTGGTGGTGCCTCTCGTTTTGATTACATTGTTTTATGCTTTGCGAGGGAAATTCCCCACGCATCGGGCGTGGGCACGTTGGACCTTGCCCATTTGGCTCTATGTATCCCTGACCGGGGTCGTTGTCTACCTGATGCTGTATCACTGGCGGTGATGGGAAAAAGGGGGCTTGAAATGCTTGGAGACTTTGTGAAAAAATGCACAAGGACGGACGCCAGAAGCAGGGTTATGGCGTCTTTCCTTATGAGGCGCGTGTGGAAAAGAGGGGGTTGGCGAAAACAAGGACGTTGTCCGTGAGAACTAAGAAGATGATGGGAAACCAGAAGCGGAAGGAGTACCACGTGGCGAAGCCTTTGTCGCCAAAGGAGTGCTTTTCGGGGGTAGGAGGAGAGAGATAAATGCCCCAGGTTTTCAGCCCTGCCAGCAATGTCCTCGCGCGGGCAAGCGTGCCCTTTGGCATTTTGCTTATCATAGCGGCCTGGCTGATTGGGGCTAACATCACTCCCTACACCCACCGCTTGGGAGTGGCAATTGATCAGCCCGCTCCCTTTAGCCACAAGCACCACTTCAAAGAGTTAGGAATTGATTGCAGGTACTGTCACACGACGGTGGAGGAAAGCCGTTTTGCGGGCATCCCCCCCACAGAAACCTGTATGACCTGCCACTCTCAGATTTGGACCAATAGCCCCTTGTTGCAAGTGGTGCGGGAGAGTTATCTCACCAATACGCCAGTGCGATGGAATAGAGTGAACGAGACGCCAGATTTTGTGTTCTTTGACCACAGTATCCATATCGCTCGCGGGGTTTCGTGTTTTACCTGTCATGGGGCAGTGGATGAGATGAATCTCACCTTCAAGCCCATCGCATTTCAAATGGTATGGTGCCTGGATTGCCACCGTAATCCCGAGCAGTTCTTGAGGCCCCCCGACCAGGTGGTGAACCCTGCTTATTCTGCAGGGGCACAGCAAATGCAGATAGGGACCCAATTGGTTGAGAAATACAAGATAAACAAAGTGCAAATACAGGATTGCTGGGTGTGTCATAGGTAGGTGGATATGGAGAACCAGAGGAAGGAGCCCACGACTGCCCCGGATATACGCGAAGAGCCTTTCTTGATCCGACGGGAGGAGGTGAGAAAGCCCAGAGAAGACTCTCAGCGACGCAAGTTGGATATTTCGGCACTTCGGGCGCGCCAGAAAGAAGGGAAAGTTGGAATGGCGTGGCGAGCCTTAGATGAGATCGCGGAGACCCCGGAATATCTGGAGTTCAAGAACCACGAATTCCCCCCGGGAGTTGCTCCCTGGCAGAGTCCCGTTAACCGCCGTGACTTTTTGAAACTCGCAGGAGCCGGTTTGATGCTCGCGGGGCTTGCTGGATGCAGGAAAAGACCCATTCACGAGATCGTCCCTTATGTAAAGGCTCCCGAGGAGATCGTGCCCGGGAAACCCCTTTTCTACGCTTCTGCTCTTACTCTTGGAGGTTATGGAATTGGCGTTCTGGTGGAGGCACACGAGGGAAGGCCTACGAAAATTGAGGGCAATCCCGACCACCCCGCCAGCTTGGGGGCGACCGATGCCTTCACCCAGGCGATGATCCTGGACCTTTATGACCCGGACCGCTCCCAAAAAGTGCTCCACAACGGGAAGCCAGCGGAGTGGGAAGAGTTCCTTCAGCAAGCAAAGAAGGTCCTTTCTGAATCGCCGGATGGGGTTCGCTTCCTGACGGAAACAGTTACCTCCCCAACGTTGCATCATCTTTTTGGAAAGTTTTTTGAGCGTTATCCCAAAGCGAAATGGTACCAATATGAGCCTTTCAATCAGGATTCCGAACTGTTGGGGACGCGGCTTGCTTTTGGGGAGCCTCTGCGCGCCGTTTATAACCTTGCCTCTGCCCGGGTGATCCTCTCGTTAGATGCAGATTTTCTGATGGAAGGACCTGCACGCGTTCGCTACACCAGGGACCTGAGCCAAAGCAGGTCGATAAGGAAAGGAAAGGCTGATATGCCGAGGTTTTATGCGGTGGAGTCGTCTTCCACCATTACGGGATGGACGGCGGACCATCGCCTCGCCCTGCGAACTTCTGAAGTGGAAGCGTTTGCTCGCTCCCTGGCGTCTCGCCTGGGGATTTCAGGAGTAGAAGATGGAGGTTGGGCGAACACCGAAGAACGCGAGAATTTTCTGGAGGCAGTCCGGGAAGACCTGGTGTCTCACCGAGGTCGGTGTGTGGTCATCCCTGGAATGTGCCAGACCCCTGCGGTGCACGCGGTCGCTCACGCCATTAATGCTCACCTCGGGAACGTTGGGACTACAGTGAACTATATTGTGCCTCCCGAGGGGACAAAGGCTCAAAAAGAGTCTTTGAAAGAACTCGCCCAGGAGATGAGGGAGGGCAAGGTAAGAGCCCTCTTCATTCTGGGAGGGAATCCAGTGTTGACTGCTCCTGGCAACCTGAGATTTGCGGAGTTGCTAAAATCTGTTCCCTTTACCGTTCACCTGGGAATGTATGCGGACGAAACGGCGGTAGCGTGCGGGTGGCATATTCCTATGGCTCACGAATTAGAAGCGTGGGGCGATGTCCGAAGTTATGATGGGACCGCTTCCATTATTCAACCCCTCCTGGAACCCTTGTATGGGGCAAAATCTCCTTTGGAATTGGTCTCCGCTTTATTGGGAGATTCCCGGAATGCTTATACCATCCTGAAGGACTACTGGAAAGCCCATTCCAAGGGAGACTTTGAAAAGGATTGGCGAAAGTGGCTTCACGATGGAGTCATTCCGGATACCCGGTCGGTAGCGCGAAGTGTTCAATTGAAGAGTTTATCGCTTTCGCCTCTAGAGCAAATCGGGGGCATTGAAGTGAGCTTCCGCCCTGACCCTGGGGTTTATGACGGGCGCTTTGCGAATAATGCATGGCTTCAGGAACTTCCGAAACCCTTTACTAAAATTTGCTGGGACAACGTGGGGATAGTAAGCCCTCGCACGGCGGAGTCTCTTGGGCTTGAACCGGAATACGGAGAAGGCAGGGGCACCTATGCGGTGGTTGCTGATGTGTCCGTGGGAGGGAACACCCTTTCGGGGGTTCCGATCTGGGTGGTGCCGGGTCATCCGGATGGTGTGGTTACTCTGACGTTGGGCTTAGGCAGGACCCAGGGAGGGAAAATTGCGCAGGGCGTAGGATACAACGCCTATCCTCTATTCCCCGAGAGTGGGAGTTACCTGGGTGGAGGAGAATTGCGAAAGACGGAGGCAAGACATCCCATTGCCCGCACCCAGCTTCATTTCACGATGGAAGGACGCGATTTCACTCGAAGTTACGCCCTTTCCAAGTGGCAGGCGGAGCACCCCGAGGAGGCTCACGAGAAAATTAGCCTATACCCGGAGAGGGAGTATGAGAGTTATGCCTGGGCGATGGTGATTGACACGAACTTGTGCACGGGCTGTAATGCGTGCGTGGTGGCATGCCAGGCAGAGAATAACATTCCCACTGTTGGCAAGGAGCAAGTGAAGCGGGGAAGGGAGATGCACTGGATCCGGATAGACCAATACTATGTAGGGGATGTGGATGTGCCATCGGAAATTCGTCCGTTGCCTGTCCCCTGTATGCATTGCGAGAAAGCCCCATGTGAGGTGGTTTGCCCGGTGGCAGCAACGGTGCACTCCGAAGAGGGGCTTAACGAGATGGTTTATAACCGCTGTGTGGGAACTCGGTATTGTTCTAATAACTGCCCCTATAAGGTTCGGCGATTCAATTTCTTGAATTACCACACGCGCCCTGACCTCAACGACTGGGACGTTCCGCTTCTTCACCTTTTGAAAAACCCGGATGTGACGGTGCGGAGCAGAGGCGTGATGGAAAAGTGCACCTATTGCGTGCAGAGAATCAATGAGGCGCGCAAGACGGCGAAAAAAGAAGGACGGCGAATTCGGGATATGGAAGTGATGACCGCCTGTCAGCAGGTTTGCCCTGCAGGAGCCATTGTGTTTGGAGACAAGAATGATCCCAACAGCAAAGTGAGCCAGTGGCGTTCGGAGAATCATCACTACCGACTGCTGGAAGAATTGAATGTAGAACCGCGAACGACCTATCTTGTTCGGTTTCGTAACCCCAACCCACGGCTTGTAAGCCCAGGCGAAAGGGTCGCCTCTCTTTCGCCAAGTCTTTCTTCAAAAGGGACCATTCCCCAAACGGGAGGAGCGACGGAGAAATCATAAATGCGAACGACACAGGAACCCTCGCTGGAAGGACGCCGACTGATTGAAGCGGAGCATTCCTACGCTTCGGTGACGGAGAAGATCGGCGGAATCGTATTGGAGCAGACCCCGCCCAAGCCCTGGTACGTGGTTGCAGTGCTATCAGGGCTTGGGGTCGTGGGTTTGGTGGTGGCGATAGGCTGGCTTTTCATCTTCGGTGTTGGAATTTGGGGCATCAATATTCCCGTTGGTTGGGGTTTTGCGATTATCAACTTTGTTTGGTGGATTGGAATTGGCCACGCAGGGACGCTGATTTCAGCCATTTTGCTTTTGATGAGGCAGAGGTGGCGAACTTCCATCAACCGCCTTGCCGAGACGATGACGTTGTTTGCGGTTATGTGTGCTGGGATGATGCCTTTGCTTCACCTGGGGCGTCCCTGGGTGTTTTGGTTTATGTTGCCTTACCCCAATGCCATTGCTCTCTGGCCCCAATTTCGCAGTCCTTTGATGTGGGACGTGTTTGCGGTGACCACTTACTTCACGGTTTCCCTTATTTTCTGGTATGTGGGTCTCATTCCCGACCTCGCTTCTCTTAGAGACAGAGCGAAACGGCGAATGGCTCAAGTCGTCTATGGCATTCTGGCGCTTGGCTGGCGAGGCGCGGCGTCTCATTGGCACCGTTATGAGTCTGCTTACCTTCTCCTGGCAGGGCTTTCCACCCCGCTGGTGGTGTCTGTTCACTCTATCGTAAGTTTGGATTTTGCGATCTCCATCTTGCCGGGATGGCACACGACCATTTTCCCGCCCTACTTCGTCGCGGGTGCGATTTATTCCGGATTTGCGATGGTGCTTACCCTTGTGATTCCCATAAGGAAATGGTGGAAGTTAGAAGACCTTGTCACCCTTCGCCACCTGGATTGGATGGCGAAGATTATGCTGGTGACCGGCTTGATTGTGTTTTATGGTTATCTCTCCGAAGCGTTTTATGCCTGGTATAGCGCCAACATTTATGAGTGGTTTATGATGAAAAACCGCTGGCTTGGCATTTATGCTCCGTTTTATTGGTCGCTTATCTTCTGTAACGGAGTGGTGCCCCAACTCCTCTGGATTAAAGGCGTCCGACATCACATCCCCACCTTGTTTGTGATCAGCCTCATCGTCAATATAGGTATGTGGCTGGAGCGCTTCATTATCGTCATCACAAGCTTGCATCGGGACTTTATGACCAGTGCCTGGGATTCTTATACTCCCACATTCTGGGATTACCTTCTCTATATCGGTACCATTGGCTTCTTTGTGTTCGGGATGGTTCTGTTCGCTCGCTTCTTGCCAATGATTCCTATGTCGGAAATCAAGCATTTGCTACACCATCGCTTCCATCCTCGCGAGAAGGAGACCGTGCGAACAGGAGGATAAGATATGGCGACCCATCAAACAGGAGGCAAACAACTCTATGGAGTGCTGGGAGAATTCCCCAGCCCCGAGGCGCTTCGGGAAGCAGCGCGCCAGGTTCGGGAGGCGGGTTTCGCCCACGTGGAAGCCTACACACCGTTTCCCGTGGAAGATCTGGTGGAGGATGTGGGGCGCCGAGATGACCGTGTGCCTGTGATTGTTTTCATCACAGGAGTGTTGGGGGCTTTGGCGGGCTTTGGATTGCAAACGTGGGTTACTACCAGTAACCTCGTTCTCAACGTGGGTGGGAGACCTAATTTTAGTTGGCCCGCCTACATTCCTATCACCTTTGAGTGTGGCGTACTGTGTGCCGCGTTTGGTGCCCTGATAGGGATGCTAATCCTGAACGGCTTGCCGGAGCTTTATCACCCGCTCTTTGGCGCCAAACTGTTTGAAGGGGTGACCACCGATAAGTTTGTCCTCTGTATTGAGTTGCAGGGCAAGGATTATCCGCCAGAAAAAGCGAAGGAGGCGCTAACCCGATGTGGAGCCATCGCGATAGAGGAGGTGATGACATGAAGAAAGGGCTTTTGCTTCTTGCCGGGGTAAGCCTTCTGGGACTTCTTGGGGGTTGCCATAGGGACCTCTGGGGCCAGCCGCGAGTGAAAACCTTTTCTGCAAGCCCCGTGTTCCCTGATGGTCGCTCGGCGCGGGAACCCGTGGCGGGAACCGTCCCACGTGGGCACTTGAAAGAGGACGAACTCTTGTATGAGGGGACGATAGGGGGGACTTATGCCGATGAGTTTCCGTTTGAGATCACCCTGAAGGATCTCCAGCGAGGGCAGGACCGATATAACATATTTTGCGCTCCCTGCCATGGGAGAACGGGTGATGGAACGGGGATGATCGTCCAGCGTGGCTTCCAAAGACCTCGCTCCCTTCATAAGGAAGATTTTCAAAAGGCTCCCGTGGGTTATCTGTTTTCCCGAATTACCAAGGGGAGCCCCCTGGTGGGAGACCCGAACCTGGTGGGCGGCGTGGTTACAGTCGGTGAGGGAGATATGGTGCATCCCGCGCTGGCTCGCCAGATTCCTGTGAAAGACCGGTGGGCGATGGTGGCTTACATCCGCGCTTTGCAATATAGTCAACGGGTGCCGGTAACGGATTTATCCCCTGAGGAACGAGCAAAACTGGAACCTCAAAAACAAGGAGGAACTGGCGGTGGACACTGATCGGGCGATTTACTCATCTCTGGAGCGCCTGCAGCGCATTGGTATGGGGATAGGTGCGCTCGGCTTGGTAGGCTTGATAGTGGGTGCCCTCTCGGGGGTGGACTATAAGGGGTCTTACCTGTTTGGCTTTTACAGCTGGATGGTTCTCACCCTTGGGTGCCTTGCCCTGGCACTTCTTCAACATATGGTTCGCGCCCAATGGGGCTATCCCATCATTCGTATGTTTGAAGCGGGAGCGCGAATTGTCCCTTATATGGGTATTCTTTTCATTCCCATTGGGTTCATCTGGATCAAGGATTTGTATGGGTGGATGAACCCCGCAACAGAAGCCTCTCCCGCCCAATGGCGCTCTCCTTTTTTGAATTTTCCTTTCTTCGTGGGAAGGTCCGTTGTGTACTTCCTCTTTTGGACCTTTGTGGCTTACACGCTTAGCCGATGGTCGCGCCTGGAAGACGAAACGGGCGAATCACGTTATTCTGCCCTTAGAGCGAATTTCAGCGCACCGATGGCCGTCTTTTTCGTGCTCATAGGGACTGTTGCGGTAACGGACTGGGTAATGTCACTGGAGGCTCACTGGTATTCCACCATCTTTGCGTTTCTTTTCGTGGTGAGCCAAGCCCTCTCCGCGATGGCACTTGCCACGGTTTATCTCACCACCTTTGCGAACAAAGCCCCATTCAGCGACATCTTGACTCGCCAGAGCTGGCGCGACCTGGGCAACCTTTTGCTCACGCTCACCATTTTGTGGGCGTATATGTCCTTCTCTCAATGGTTGATTACCTGGGCAGGTAATTTGCCTGAAGAGGCGGTGTATTATGTGCGCCGAACTGGTGACTTCTGGAATGCGGTGGCCGTCATTCTCATCTTTCTCCATTTTATGTTGCCCTTCTTGCTCCTTCTTTCCAGCCACATTAAGGTCTCCCCCCATTTATTGAGAGGCGTAGCCATATACATCTTGATTATCCGCGTGGTGGACTTAGCCTGGAATGTCTTGCCCTCCTTAGGACGTGAGGGAGCCCCAGTTTTGTGGACAGACTTTGCTTCGCTCTTGTTCTTTGGCGGTGTTTGGCTTGTCTTGTTCGTCCACGAGATGAGGAAGGCAAGCCTTCTGCCTAAATATCCACCTGCACGTGAGGAGGCGATAGATTATGTCTGAAGGTACTCCCCCTAAACCCCACGAAACAGAGAAGCCCTACGAAACGGAAGAAATTTTGGTCTGGCGCACCCTTCGCTGGGGCTTACTGATTCTGGCAGTGATGATCATTGTGGCTTTAGTTGTTTCCAAGTATATGCTGGATGCGTTTACCGCCTCGGCGCGTCGCCAGAGTGAAGCCCAAGCCCAGGCGAGCCCTCCTTTAGTCCCCCGTCCCGCCCTGCAAGCCAATCCCCAAATGGATATTGTGGAGCTTCGCCGGGTGGAGGAAGGACGCCTGAGTTCTTATGGATGGGTGGATAAAGAGCGAGGTATAGTATATGTGCCGATTGAGCGTGCAATGGAACTTCTCACTGAGAAGGGGTTGCCCGCACGCAAGACCCAGGTGGTTAAGGAGTCACAATGACGCTTAAAAGTGAAAGATTTGCCCAGAGAATCCGAGTGGTTGCAGGGAGTGCCTTTGTCCTTGCCACGGTGAGCGCGGGTGCCCAGGCAAACCTCCAGGACATTATCCAGAAAACCAATGTGGAGCAAAAACTGAATACCCTCCTCCCTCTGGATACTCCCTTCCGCGATGAACAGGGGAAATTGGTGACCCTGGGGAGTTACTTTGGGAAAAAGCCTGTTATCCTTGCACTGGTATATTATAGGTGCCCCATGCTTTGCAATCGGATTCTCTATGGGTTGGTCACCGCGCTGAAAGCAGTAAAGTTTGATGCGGGGAAGGATTTTGAAGTGGTGGTGATAAGCATAGACCCAAGAGAGTCCCCAGAACTTGCGATGGCTAAAAAAAGTTCGCACGTCCGCGCTTATGGTCGGGATGGTGCCGAATCGGGTTGGCATTTTCTCGTAGGGGACCAGGAATCCATCCGACGCGTTGCGGAGGCAACGGGATTTCACTACGTCTATCTGCCTGAGAAGGACCAATACTCCCATCCTGCGGTGATAATGATTGCCACTCCCAACGGGGTACTCTCTCGGTATTTCTTTGGTGTGGAATATTCGTCTCGTGATATACAATTGGGCTTGGTGGAAGCCTCAGAAGGACGCATTGGTTCTCTGGTGGATGCGGTGATTCTTTATTGCTTTGCCTATGATCCCTCGGTGGGAAAATACTCCTTGCTCATTATCCGGCTGGTACAGATATTGGGAGTGCTTACAGTCTTAGTCCTGGGGCTTAGCATTTACCTTATGGCGCGACGAGGAAGGCAGGCACGCTCCCTTGAAACATCAATGAAGGGTAATGGAGTTTCCGTAAAATGATCTACGTGAGGATTCTTCCTTCGGGGGTGTTCTTGTGATGCCGATTGCGATTTTGCCGGATAGCGCTTCTAACTTCGCCCACGAAGTTGATCGGCTTTTCTGGACGATTACGGGGCTTGCCTTCCTGTTTTTCTTGTTGGTAGCAATTCCCGCAGTGTGGTTCCTGATTAAATACCGGGCGTCAAGCCCTGCCGATCGTTCCAATCCTGTCCATCACAATACTACTCTTGAGATGGCTTGGTCGCTCATCCCCTTTGCGTTGGGGGTGGGCATCTTTGTTTGGGCGGCAAAGCTTTATGTGGAAATGTACACTCCTCCCGAAAATATCAATGCTCTGGAGATACGCGTCGTGGGCAAGCAATGGATGTGGCATCTCCAGCACCCCACGGGCCAAAGGGAAAATAATGAGCTTCATATCCCCGTGGGGCGCCCCGTTCACGTGTTGCTCATCTCTCAAGACGTAATCCATAGTTTTGCCATCCCTGCTTTCAGGGTCAAGATGGATGCCTTGCCCGGGCGCTACACCAACTTGTGGTTCACGCCGACCAAGCCAGGAAGGTATCGCCTCTTTTGCGCAGAGTTTTGTGGGCCCAAGCACTCGGAAATGACAGGATGGGTTTACGTGATGGAGCCAGCGGAATATGAAAAATGGCTCCAGGAAACCCGTTGGGGGCAGGTCCGCCTGGAAACTATGGCAGAAGCAGGAGAACGCCTTTACCTCACCAAACAGTGCGGCGCCTGCCATGACCCCACTTCCGGAAAAGCCCCCTCTCTCAAAGGACTCTTTGGAAGCAGGCGGAAACTGCGGGATGGACGCGAAGTGATTGCCAATGAAGAATACATCCGTCGCTCCCTTTTTGAACCTAATGCAATGCAGGTTGAGGGCTATGAACCCATAATGCCGACTTTTCAGGGACAGTTGGATGAACTCGAAGTCCTCCAACTCATTGAATATATAAAATCCTTAAAAACTCTAAATAACTCTGCTAATTCCGAGGTGAAGCAATGAGCCAAACTGCGACCGTGCCTGCTGAACCTAAAAACTACCTTACCGAAGACTACAGCATCAGGTCCTGGCTACTCACTCTGGACCACAAGAGAATAGGCATCCTCTACCTTTTGGTCATCACAGTTTTCTTACTGCTTGCCGGCTTGATGGCATTATTGGTGCGCCTGGAACTGCTAAACCCGGGACCTGATTTTCTGTCTTCAGATATGTATAACCGGATGTTCACCCTTCACGGGGTAGGGATGATTTTCTTTTTCCTCATTCCTTCCATTCCTGCGGTGCTGGGGAACTTTGTCCTGCCGATGATGATCGGGGCGCGCGATGTCGCTTTCCCCAGGCTGAACCTCCTCAGTTGGTATGTGTTTACCGCGGGCGCTCTTTTGGCGGTGGTGGCTATGGTGATGGGGGGTGTGGATACCGGCTGGACGTTTTATGCTCCTTACAGCAGTATTTACTCCAACACGGCGGTGGCCACTGCGGTGATGGGGGTTTTCGTAGCGGGATTCGCCTCCATCTTTACAGGCGTCAATTTCATCGTCACCATCCATAAACTAAGAGCTCCCGGGCTCACCTGGATGAGATTGCCCTTGTTTGTCTGGGCTATGTATGCAACCAGCGTGATTATGGTGCTGGGCACGCCCGTCATCGCCATCACCCTCCTTCTCCTTGCGGTGGAGCGAACCCTGCACCTTGGCATCTTTGATCCCCGCCTTGGAGGAGACCCCTTGCTCTTTCAGCATCTCTTCTGGTTTTACTCCCACCCCGCGGTTTATATTATGATCTTGCCCTCTATGGGCGTGATGAGCGAACTCATCGCCTGCTTCTCTCAAAAACGGGTGTTCTCTTACCACTTTGTGGCGTATTCCAGCATCGCCATCGCCATTATAGGCTTTGTCGTGTGGGGACACCATATGTTCATTGCAGGGCAATCTATGTATGCCAGCATTGTGTTTTCGGGTTTGTCCTTTATGGTGGCAGTGCCTTCTGCGGTAAAGGTCTTCAACTGGGTGGCAACTATGTATAAGGGAACCCTGCAACTGAAAGCCCCAATGCTATATGCCCTTGGGTTTCTCTGGCTGTTTACTGTCGGCGGACTCACGGGCTTATTCCTCGCCTCGCTCGCTATGGACGTGCCCCTCACGGACACTTATTTCGTCGTCGCCCACTTCCATTACGTGATGGCAGGGAGTGCGATGATGGGGTTTTTCGGGGGGATGCACTATTGGTGGCCCAAGATGACAGGGAAGATGTACCACGAAAGGATGGCGCTTTCTGCCTGGGCTTTGACCTTTATCGGGTTCAATGTCACGTTCTTCCCGCAGTTTATCCTGGGCACCCTGGGAATGCCACGCCGTTATCATCTTTACCCGCCTGAATTCCATACGCTTCACGTCATTTCCACAATTGGTGCCTTCATCCTCGCGGCGGGAGTGCTTCTCAATGTGCTCAGCTTCCTCTGGAGTTTGTTCCGTGGTGAAAAAGCCCCCCGTAACCCGTGGAATGCCAAAGGGCTGGAATGGGAGACCCCTTCGCCTCCCCCTTCCTACAATTTTGAAAAAAAGCCCGTGGTACGCGAGGAAGCCTATGCCTATCAGCCCCTTCATCACGATGAGGTGAAAGTATGAGTGTAGGTGAACACGTGCACGAGGAACAGGGATTGGAAATAGGTCATCAGTTTGAAGACCTGGAACAACAGGTGGAATCTTATACCGTTGGGATGTGGATCTTCCTCGTTACGGAAGTTCTGTTCTTTGGGGGATTGTTTACCGCTTATATCATTTATCGCTCTAAATACTTTGTGGATTTTGCCTATGCCCATCAAGAACTCAGCGTTCCGCTGGGCGGTTTGAACACCGCGATCCTTCTAACCAGCAGTTTCACTATGGCTCTCGCTGTGCGCAGTGCTATGTTAGACCGCTGGAAACCGCAAATAGCCTATCTGGGTCTGACGTTGTTATTCGCCCTCGGGTTTTTGGTGGTCAAGTATTTTGAATACGGGCATAAATTCCAACATCATCTTGTGCCGGGACCAGATTTCCATTTTCCTGTGCCTCAGGCTCAACACGCGGAGATTTTCTTTGTCCTTTATTTCGCAATGACAGGGCTTCATGGACTGCACGTGCTGGTTGGAGCTATCGCCATTTCCGCCTTGATGATCCGCACCTATTTGATGCGGAACAAAAGGCAGGACTTTGTCCCCGTGGAGATGACGGGGCTTTACTGGCATTTTGTGGACATCGTCTGGATCTTCCTCTATCCGCTCTTCTATCTCATTGGTCCCTTGCATGGAGGATAAAATATGTCACTTCACATCGTTCCCGTCAAAGTCTATGCGTGGGTATTCTTTGCCCTGCTCGTGGGCTTGGTGCTCACGGTTTGGGTTTCTTACTATGACTTTGGGTTTTTCAACATCATCATCGCTATGCTTATCGCGTGTGCTAAAGCGGGGCTGGTGGTACTCTTCTTTATGCACCTTTATTATAGCCGTGGGCTTACCTTTGTTTGGGCAGGGGCGGGAATCCTGTTCTTCATTATTATGGTAGGCCTTACCATCGGCGATTTTCGCACGCGAGGGCAACCCATCCCAGGCTGGGAACGCGTCACCATCGCCCCATAAATAATATGGATTGCGTTTTTCTGGAAGGGCTTGTCGTTTACGCCTATCACGGCACCCGTGATGCGGAAAAAGAATTAGGGCGCCCGTTTCGTTTTGACGTGTGGATGTTTTTGGATACCCAACAAGCAGGGCTGAGAGACGACATTAACCAAACCGCAGATTATGCCCTGGCAGTTGACTGTCTCCGCAGAGTTTCCAGTGAATTCTCGCGGAATACGCTAGAATGCCTTGCGGAAAAGTCTGTGGAACGCCTTTTTGAACAGTTCCCTATGGTGAACCGAATTCGCTTGCGCGTCGCAAAACTGTATCCCCCCGTGGACTTTCCGGTCAGTAGTGCGGGGGTGGAGATTGTTCGCGAACGAAGCAGGTGATTAGCGCCGTTCCGCCAGGACCGTCTCAATCGCGCGGAAAACAGTTTCCACAGGAATGTCCCTAACCGCCCCCTGCATCGGAGAAATCCTGACTAAATTTGGGTTGGGAGGAGCCCATAACCGCTCAAATCCAGGGCGATAAAGAGCCACCGTCGGCACATCTTCCATCGCAGAAAGGTGCACAATCCCATTGTCCACACTTATCACGAGTGTGGCATCGGACAGCGCGCCAACTACTTCAGGTAGTGTCAGCTTGCCTCGCCAGTCTTCCACAAGGTTTTTGCGAACTAACTCCTTATCGTCTGTGACCTGAGCATAAAGTGAGCGCGCTTTCTTTGGGGGTGCCCCAATAAGAGCGAAGCGCATCCCCAGGGTTTTGAGCCAGGATAACAGTTCCACCCATTTCTCAGTGGGCCACATCTTTTCGGGCAGACTGGCTCCCGTAGCTACCACGCCTTCAAAGACGGCAGGAGGCTTCTCCTTCGGAAAGCAGTATTTGGGAATCCCCCCGGGCCAGGGGCTTGAGGGCATTGGGAGAAGAGAACTTGCCTTGATGAAAATTTCGGAAATGAAACCTGTGGTGAGAAAAGGATAACGCTTGATGAGGTCGGGCGCCTTCCAATCGGGGTCTGCCCAAAGGTGCCCTTGGGGGTCCTCGGAGAAGGAATACATACCCCTCCCGTCTGGTGCAAGACAGGGTCCCGCCACAAAACCCCCCGTGCCCAGTAAGGCACACAGCGTGGGATAAGGCTCCGAGGCTTCCACATTTATCACCAGATGGTAGCCACGAAGAAACCGCTGGCGTCGGAGAGCTTGGCGAAAGGCAGTTCGTATCTTCACTCCCCGAATGGAGGTCCTCCAGTTAATAAGCCGGTAAGGGATTGTGTGTTCTGCCTCCAACAAACTGGCAGTCTCTAATTCAGCAGTACGTTCCCCCCCGTAATAGTCCAGAGTGCAGTGAGGGTAATGGAAACGGATGACCTGGAGCAGGGGATTGCAAACCGCAAAATTGCCAATGGCATCGTTGGCAAGGACCGCGATTTTGCAATCTGCTGGCAAGACTTGACCCTGATAGCGCTTCACCCTTCCATTTTAGCAAAGAAAACTACGTGGACTCTGATAACCCTGATAGGGAAAAGAGGAAATGGAGGTTTTTATGTTCAAGGCGATAGGAGTGATATTTTCCCTGTGCGTGATGTCCGCTTCCGTTTTTCCTCAGCAAATTGCGTTGGGGCTCTCCGATGAGGACATCTTGCGGATGAAGGTTGAAGAATGGGTGAAGTATTATACTTCAAAAACCTCATCAGACGGGATAAAAGCCGAGGAGGAGGCTGTTCGAATTTACACCCTTTGCCTTCAACGCCAAAATGAGTCTCGCTTTACTCTTTTGCAAGATTATGACCAGGAGCGATTGAGAAGGTACCGAGAGATTTTAGGCGAGATGAGACATAACTTCCTTGAGGCGATAAATTGTTACAGGGGGGAGAAAGGCGTTTCATCTCGTGAAGAAGCCTTGCTTGCCTTGCGTGAAGAATTACTATTTCAAAAACTAATCGCCCTCAATCGCAAGGTCATTGCCGACCCGACCCAGGAGCGTTATTTGGAAATAGTGGAAATGATTGGAACCATCAGGAAAGAGATGGCACGACATGCTATCGTGAGTGTGGAGGAACGAGCTAAACTGGAGCAAGAACATAGGGACTGGCGCGGAATGCAACAATTTGCGGTGAAGTCTCTATCCACCTACGATGCCCTCCTCTCTTTGCTCCCTCGTGAGCGCCAGGAAGAAACTCTGGCAGTCTTGTCCTACTGTTGGGAAATGCTCTCTATGTTTAATGACCTTCGGGGCGAGGCTCGCGAATCTTTGCCCGCACAATGATCGTGCCCGTGAAAGTTGCAGGGACTTTCCCCCTTTGAGGGTAAGGTGCCTCCACAGAGGCTTCTTGCTTCACACGAGCGAAAATAACTAATCCTGTTTGAACGTCCACATAATAGGTCCCGAAAGCCCGGAACTTTTTATCACTTGATACTGCCTCACCTTTGACTTCCCATACTTCTCTCCCCTCATAGCGTCGTGCGCCCTCCAGGACATAGGTCTCTTGCAATGTGTAATCCGCGGGAAGTGCCATCTCCTCGCCTACGAGAATCGCGCCTGAGTGGGCACTCTCAACGCTCCATCGGGCATTTTTCCCCACCTCTTCCAGAGGGAAGGGAAGATAGGGCACATAATGAATCCAACGGAATATGCCCAGTTCACGGGCAAGCAATCTTGCTTGGTTGTCCACCACCACCTCCGCTTCTTGCTCAGGGTACGAACCCGGGCTGGCGTCTTCCCCCTTCGGGGTGAGCACTATTTGGCTGGAACGCGAAGCGATCCTTATGCGGTTTCCCTCCACCTCCTTCACCTTTGCTTCCAGAGAGACCGTGAAGCGCCCTTGCGCTATGGGAGACTCGGAGGGGAGTAAGTAGCCGGGGTCAAAAGAGGCGGATATATCCGCAGAAATGTCTCCAAGCCAGGAAACGCCGGGATGCAGGTTGAGGCGAAGCAAAGTACCTTTTCCTTTATTATTAGATTGATTGAGTATAACTTTTGGGGGTGATACTTGAACAATTCCGGGCTTTGCCTCCTCGTTTTCCCTGGTACTTATGCTTTGCTTGTGAGGAAGATTGGGCAAACTCTCCTGGGGGGGCGGTTCATTCTTCTGAGAGCAAGCGCAACCCCAGATCGCAAAACCCATTACTATGGCGAGGAGGATTGCTCCTGGCAACCCTGTCATATCCTCATTATGGCCGAAGGATGCCCCCTATGATTAAAGCCTTTTGGCATAGGCTATGCTAATATGAAATCGCAATGCGAAACGGGCTTCTCATCGCTTGTTCTTTGGGTACTGTCTTTGCTCACTCGGCTATTGTAGGCTATGTAGAGGACTTTCCAGCTGAGCGGGGCACAGCAGGGTTTTTCAGTGGAGCAAACCTATCTAATCCTGGCACGGGCGGGGTAGGGGGCGAGGGCGACGGGTTCTTGCTGATTAGTTTGTCCTCTCCGGGCAATTTTGGCGCTGCCACAGATAGGACCGAGTTCACTGGAAATCTCCTCGCGGACGGGGTCACCGGCTTTTCGTTTTATCTCAATGATGTTGGGACCAGTGAGGACTTTGAAATTCACGTTGGCATTGGCACGCCTGCCACAAGTTTTTGGCTCTACACTCAAGGGTTTCATCCCCCTGAAAACTCTTGGCAAGAATTCTTTGTGGATGTTAGGAACGAAGCCTTGTGGACCCGCATCCAGGGAACGGACACCTTTTTGAGCGCCCTTCAGAACTCTCAAAGGTTGCTCTTCCGTCACGATTTGCCCCCTTTAGTGGGCAGTCCCGATCCTATTTCGGGCGACCTGGGGATTGACCGGATAACGGTGGTCCCGGAGCCTGCCAGCCTTGCCCCCCTCCTGATTGCTGGTCTCCTTGTGTATGCAAGGCGCCGGAGGCAGGGAAAAGGGTAAACTTTTAGTGGTTCATTTGTTGACGGAGAAACGTCGTTAACTGATGAAGCCTGTTCGCTCGTCCACGGAAGGGATGCGAAGCAAGGAGGCGCCCTGCGGGAATGGCGCCCGGATGGGCGTCATCTTCGCTTCTCTACGGAAGCAAGGGAATGGGTAATTTCTCAAAGTGGATCAACTGAGGCACCGGTGCGACTAAAAGAAATTCGTCTCTACGGGTTCAAGACGTTTGCAGAGCGGACCTGCATAGACTTGGACAGCTCCCTTGTCACCCTGGTGGGACCTAATGGATGTGGCAAAAGTAATCTGATAGATGCTATTTTGTGGGCACTGGGGGAGTCCAGTCCCCGGGTACTTCGGGGGCAGAGCAGTACTGATGTAATCTTCGCAGGTTCCACAAAAAGGAAGGCTCTGGGCTTTGCGGAGGTAGTGCTTACCTTTGATAACGAGGACGGTACCCTGCCTGTGCCAACCGCCGAGGTTACTGTTGGGCGAAGAGTAGACCGAAGCGGGGAAAGCACCTACACCATCAACGGGAAGGTTTGTCGGCAAAAGGATGTTTATGAATTGTTTGCGGGAACGGGATTGGGACGCACCGGTTATGCAGTCGTGAATCAAAACGATGTGGCAGCTGCTCTTTTCGCCTCGGCGCAGGAACGACGGGTTTGGATTGACGAAGCGGCGGGCATCCAGAGGTATCGCACCCGCAAGGCAGAGGCATTGAAACGGCTTGAGGCCACCCTTCATCACCTTCAGCGTGTCAGCGACGTCATCAGTGAACTGGAGCGACAATTAGAACCCCTCAAGGCGGAAGCGGAAATTGCCCGACGCTATCGTGAGAAACGGGAGGCATTGCGTCAATTAGAGTCAGGGGTTTTGATCAAAGAATGCACCGAACTTGACGAAGAAATTAAACTCGCTCAAGAAGGCATTTCTCAGCGAAGGCGTTCCGCTTTTGAACTCCGGGAGATGGCGGATACCGCGGAGTCACGCTTGCAACAGTTGATAGAAGAATTGCGTTCCGCCGATGCAGAATTGGAGAAACTCCAGAAAGAGTTTCAACAGCGACTACAAGCGGTGGAACGTGCCGAGGCAAGGCGTGCGGTTGCCCAGCAAAGGCTTCAGGACCTCCTGGAACTGCGGTGGAGCAATGAGGAGGTCCAACGTGCCGCTTCGGAGCGCCGACAAATCCTTCTGGAAGCCATCGCGGATGTGAGCAAGCATATCCAGAGGGAGGAAGAGAAAATATCCCTGTTATCCCAGGTGCTTCTGGAAACGGAGCGAAGGGCTGTGGAGTGTGAAAGGCGAGTGGCGGAATTGAGCCGAACCCTTGCCAGTGCCAGGGACGCAGAAAGGCGCAGACTCGTTAAGGAAATTGAAGCAAGGCATGCGGAACAAATCCTGGAAAGGCTCGTCGCCCCCCTTCATCAGTGTGAGGAGGATTTGCAAAGATTGCTCGTCTCTCTCAGCGATGCTTTTGGGCGCGCGGCAAGAATCCGACACATTTTAGATGAATCACAAAGGGAGCATTACAACCCCGTCGTCGCAGAGGCGAGGGAACAAGTTCTGCATTTAGAGGTGGGTATGGAGGGCATTATCGCGGAAATTCAACAGGGCATACAGGCTTTGAAAGACCTGATTGCGAACCTTCATAGCACCCTTCAGCCGACCGAAGAAGTTCCCGAAGATCACGGGGATGTCCCCATCCCTTCCTTGGAGGTTCTGGAGAGTGAGCGCAACTCAGCGCTGACGGAGATGCTCGCCAGCAAAGCAGATGCCGGGCAAGCCCGAAAGGCTCTTGAGGAATCTCAACAGCGCCTGAAGGAATTCCAAAACAGGCTGGGGCAACTCCAGTCGCACCTGGAGGCGCTTGCGCACGAGGGGCTCCCCGGTGGGGCAGACGACTGGGCTATGGCGAAAGTATCTGCAGAGGCTGAGGTAGCAGAGTCTATCCGCGAAGTTCAGCAAGAAAAGGAATCCTATGCCCGGTGTGAGCAGGCTTTGGAGGAAGCCAGGCGAAGACGGCAGGGGCTCCAATCCGAAATTGAGCACCTGAGGGAGGAAATCGCCCGTCAGCGAGAAGAAGCCCGCCTGTTGGAGCAGATGGCTTATGAAGAGGACATCAAGCGAGCCAGAGCAGAAACCCGGCGGTCTGCCATTCTTGCTCGCCTCCTGGAGGAGTTCTCCATTGGGGAAAGCGAGGTAGAGGAGCGTGCTCGCTCCTTGGACCTTCCCCCTGATGCCTCGCGGATAGCCTCCCGCCTGCGCCGTGAGATTCGCGAACTCGGTGACGTCAACACGGGGGCAGTGGAGGCTTATGAGCGCTTGTATGAACGGTATGAAATCCTCTGCAAAGAGCGAGGGGACGTGCTTAGTGCGAAGAAGGAATTAGACCAGAGTGTGGAAGAACTGGACCGGGTGACGCGGAGCGCTTTTGCCGAGACCTTTGAAAAGGTTAATGAGGCATTTCGTGAAATGTTTTGTTACTTCTTCGGGGGTGGAGATGCGCGCCTGATTCTCACTAATCCTGAAAGCCTTTTGGAAACGGGCGTAGATATAGAGGTCATTGTTCCTGGAAAGAAAACGCAAAGGTTGGAATTGCTCTCAGGGGGAGAGCGGGCGCTGGCTGCCTGTGCCCTGGTGTTCGCCTTGCTAAAGGTTCGCCCCAGCCCCGTGGTTATCTTAGATGAGTTGGATGCGCCTTTAGATGCTACAAATGTGGAACGCTTTGTCCAGGTAGTTCACGATTTTTCAGCACGCTCCCAGTTTATAGTGGTGACTCATAACCCCATCACCATTTATGGAAGCCCCGTATGGTATGGGATTTCTATGCAAGAGCCGGGTGTTTCCACCATCATCCCTTATCGGGATGGGGATTCGCGCTTGAAGACGATGACGGCGGAAGGGTCATCTGTTGGATCTGCGCCCTCAACGACTCGGGCAGGGTCATAAACTCAAAGCCCACGCGCCAAAGCCCTTTTTCGTCGCGCTTCACCTGGCGACAGGAGACAACCCGTGCCAGGCATTCACCTCTAATCAGAAGTTCGCCCATAATTTGGAAGAACACGTGATAGCGAATACCATAGAGAGGCTCTTGACATAAAAGCCCTATGCCCCCGAGGGAAAGGTCGCAAAGGGTTGCCCTCAAAGGGTGCTGGGCTTCTCCTTCTCTTCCCAAAAGGGCAAAACCTGAGGCTACTACTCTGGGTGTCTTCCTCCTTTCCTTCCTCAGGGGTGCCGGTGCGAGGACCAAGCCTTCTGGAGTGCGCTGGAGGAGAAGAACGGGCGCAGTGCCCCCCGGGAAGGCAAGCTTGACCTCCATCCCCAATGGGATCGTGGGAGAAGCATCTTCTTCGGGTATGAACAGGAGGGTTTGCCTGGCAGGTTGCAAGAAGCCCTTAATGGAGTGAACTCCATAGAGAAGAGCGCTTTCGCCTTCCGGGAATTGAGTTCTGAGGTCTCCTATGGATAACCCCCAGGTGCGGAGAGCACGAGAAGTCTTTTCTTTCCAGTTTTTGGGATTCTCGCCGTTCATCGGAAAGGAGCCCATCTCCCCGATGGAGCATTTCCAATTTTATCCACGACCATATCAGAAGCAGAAAGTTGGACAAGACTGCCGGTTACCGTTATGGCAAGGGTGCTTCTTCCAGGATGCACCGGTTGCCGTGCGGAAAGGGGTGTATTGGGGTCAGGGGCTGTGAAAGCCAGCCTGGTGACATATTCGGAATCCTGGGTGGGCTTTTCATTGTTGTCGTTATAGCCAATGATAAACCCATCCCTTTTTTCAGGGACATCTAGAGGGAGGGGGTTTAAGGAGTTCGCACGCCCCCCCCCAATGGTTTCTGCCAAAAGGATGGCTTCATTGGGGTTCAAGATGCTGTAACGGCGCTGGAGCCCCAAGGGGGCAAGCATACCGTAGCTCAAGTTCACGGGGCGATTGGGATCCTTACCCCAGGTGATGAGGGTATCCCATTCAGGATGGTTCTTTGGGTTTTTAAGGGTATCGGGGGGCAAAAAATGGGCTCCTGTGAGGGTCGCCCAGGTGATGGGGCGCCCTGAGCGGTCCAGGGAGACCCGTCCTTCGGGACCCATTCCAAACACCGCTGGCAGTCCTTCGTCATTTTGTTCGGAATAAGCGATGAGGACCTGGTGGAGTTGTTTCAGATTTCCTTGCGAGACCACGTAGTCTCTTCGGTCCTTATTGGGGAGGTAAAAGAAAAAATAGTAAGCCACAAAAACGGCGAGCAGGATGAGGAGAGCGTACGCCATCTCCTTTCGGGTCATATAGGGGGTACGCCGTCCGGGTTCCTCGCGTTCGGAGTCTAAGGTATTCACTCAATGCCCCCCCCGGCAGTGATGGAGGGCGTTGGGTCTTTTATCCCGCTCTGGATGAGCGCCGACTCCACTTTGTCAGGCATCGGGAGGAGGGTGTATTGAGGACCGTCTCGGGTGGGGAACTGTCCGTGCTTGACCCTGCTTGAAGGAATGCTCTGGGTGAAAAAAATGAGGTGCTTTATTTCCGAAGTGGTAAAGGAATCAGCAAGCATCCGGCGAAAGAGTTCACTTAGCAAGGGGAGGGTGGTGGGTTTTTTGGCTACCTCATCGCGAAGGGCGAGAAGGAATTCTTGCTGACGTTGCCCCCGGTACAAATCGCTGTCCAAACGATACCGCAGGAAGCCAATGGCTTGTTTTCCGCTCAGGCGCTGTCTGCCGGGTTTTAGATCTATTCGCAAGTTTCCCCTGCGGTCTGTGTATTCCATTCTTTTTGGCACAAAAACCTCCACTCCCCTCACTGTGTCTACGATTTCCTCCACGTCATCAAAGGAGAAGATAAGGACTCTATCGGGATAGATGCCCGTGAGCCACCGAACCGCATCTGCCATAGCGTGAGTGCCGTGAGAGGGCAAGAGGGCATTGATTCGTTGGGGGGAATATCCAGGTAAGTCAACGATAAGGTCTCGGGGAATGTGCAAAATGCCAATGCCTTCGTGCACAAAGTCAAAGCGGACGAGGTGAATGGTGTCTGCCCGGGCATATTTATTGATGATTCTGCCGTGCCGGTCACGGTCTACATCGCATCCCAGGATCAATACATAAAAGTCGTTTTTTCCTGCAAAGGGATTGGCAGGTTTCAGCCCTACCGCGCTTCCCAGACTGCCCATTACGAACTCTGCCATAAGGGGGTAGCGAATCATAAAACCGAGGAATGCCCCTATGCCAAGAGCGAGGAGGCAGTAAAGGGAATAGAGAATCCACCCCAGTGTCTTCTTCATAGAGTCTGAGCGCATATTTGTTTAGAATCGGGTCAAAGAAGGATCAAGGGATGAGGGAGCAGTTTTATCAGCCTCACCGTTCAAGGAGTTTACCCCAGTGGGGAACTTTTGAGCGAGGGCAACTTGATGCGAAAGGTTGTTCCTTTCCCCAGGGCAGACTCAATTTCCAGCGTGCCCTTCAGGGCACAGGTTAGTTCCCGCACGATCTTCGTGCCCCATCCGGTGCCAGTGCGAGTTGCCCAACGGGACCCAGCGGTGCCCTGGAGGATACTCTGGACCATCTCAGGGGGCATTCCAGGACCCGTGTCCGAAACCTCTATCGTGCATTCTCGCTCGTCCTGCACGGCACGAACGATGACTTTGCCATTCGTTTTCCCATTCTCGCCTGCGGATTTCTCTGCCACCGCTCGCAGGGCATTCCCCACCAGGTTTTGCACGATCCTGAAAATGAACTGGGCGTCCGTCCACACGGGTTGGTGGTTATCTTCGCATTCCGTGATAAGCGTCACGTTCAACCGGCGCGCCTCGGATTCAAAATAACTGGTCGCCTCATACACCAGATTGGGAATACGCTCCAGGCTCCATTGAGGGCGAAGGGGTTTTCCCATTGACAGGTCAGAAATCAGTCGGCTATAGGAAATAATTTTCTCTACGCTCTTTTCTAATTCGCCCATAGATTCACTTATGGCACTGATGGATTCAGGAGAGGGATTTTGCTTGGCGGTCTGGAGCAGGGGGGTCAAAAGGTTGAGGCGTGCCTGCAGGGTGGCAGAGAGGTTCCCAATATCGTGAGATACTTTGCCCATTCCCAGCAGGCTGGCAGCTCGACTTGCCTCCTCCCTTAGTAAAGAGTTCATATAGGCAAGGGCGCTCACCGCACTCACTGTTTCCACCACCGCCAGGTCGTTTTCGTCAAAATCACCGTCTTGTTTGTTAATGAGTTGGACGACTCCAAAAGGTGCCATATCGGGAATCATCAGGGGAGCCGTGAGCATTGTCCGAACATAGACTTCGGTAGCTCGCTCTATGTCACTCTGCCCGCGTGATTCGCCCTGAGAGGTGAGGGTGATTTCAGGGATCCGCCTTTGAAAAACCCTTCCTGCTATCCCATAGTCGTCGGGGATGTCCTCTACGGGCAAGCGCGATCGCACTTCCTCGGGGAGCACGTGACGGAAGCGCAGTCGTCGTGCGCCCTCATCGTGAATATAGATGGTTCCCCCATAGGCACCGCTTGCCTGCACGCAAAGTTCTAAAACTTCCCGAAGGGTCTCTTCCACACTCCGCGTTGAGGAGAGTTTCTTTATAGCCAGGTGAACTGCGGATATAAGCCGTTGCTCTCTGTCTGCCATAAGTTAGGCACTCCGCTTGGCTTCCAGAAGCTGGCGAGCCTGCTCTACCGTAACTTCCTCAGGATTCCATTCGGGGGGAAGTTTGGCGTTTACGGTTCCATCGGTTACATAGGGACCATACTTACCCCGTATAACTCGGATGACGCCATTGACCGCATTTTCCGATGGAAACTCTTTGACCACCCGGTTCCGCCGACGATAGGAGCCTCTGGTTGCTTTCGGGGTCTTCAAGAGGTCCAGTGCCTGCGGGAGGGTTATCTCCAGCGCTTCTCTCCACGAGGAGAGGCGACGGGTCTCCCCACCGCGCTTGATATAAGGACCGAATCGTCCAATGGTAGAAAAAATAGCTTCTCCGCTCTCGGGGTCCTTTCCCAACTCGCGAGGCAGGGCAAGGAGTTGTTGTGCCAACTTAGGCGTGAGTTCCTCAGCCTGGAGGCCCCTGGGGAGGCTTACGCGCTTCAGTACGGAGGGGTCAGTCCGCTTTCCTTTCTTCCCCTTGTTGGGTTTAGTTTCTGCTTCTTCCGAGAGATTCTTTTTTCGTAGTTCTAAATATTGACCGTATTGCCCCGCCCGAAGCCATATCTCACTCCCGTCTTCCATCGTACCCATAAGCAGGTCAGGGGTGTTCTTTTGTTCCAGGAGTTCCAGGGCTTTTTCCACCGTAAGCTCATCCGGGGGAAGGGTATCGGGGATGGAGGAAACGTTTCCTGGTCCTCCCTCTCCCCGCTGAAGATAGGGCCCAAAACGCCCTATGCGAACAACTAAGGGCTTACCCGTCTGTGGGTCCTCTCCAATAGGAATAACGGGATAATGGGGTCTAACGTCCTGTATCCGTCTCACCAATCCCTCTCTTTCTTTTGACCCGCGATAAAACGCATCAATCAAGGAGACCTTATCCTCTTTACCTTCCGCAATTAGGTCTAACGCGCTCTCCATTTTTGCGGTGAACTGGAGGTCTACAAGATCAGGGAAATGTTCTTCAAGGAAGCGGGTTACACAAAAGGCAGTAAAAGTCGGGACTAACTCGTTGCCCTGTTTAAAGATATATCCCCGCTCTTGAATGGTGCTGATGATAGAAGCATAGGTGCTTGGTCTTCCGATGCCTTCCTCTTCCAGGCGCTTGACAAGGCTGGCTTCGGTGTATCGGCGAGGAGGCTTGGTCTCGTGCCCTTCTGCTGTAACCTCTAAAGGTTCCAATTCTTGCCCCACAGAAAGAGGGGGAAGAAGGGTTTCCTGGTCGGCTAATTCCGCTTCGGGGTCGTCGGAGCCTTCCACGTAAGCGCGCAGGAAGCCAGGGAAGAGGATTCGCTTGCCCGACACGGAGAAGGTGTAAGGGGTCTCCCCCTCTTCTACAGTAACCTCAACCGATTTGCGGAGCACCTCTGCAGGCACCATTTGAGAGGCAACGGTGCGCTTCCAAATCAGTTCATAGAGTCGGTATTGGTCCTCGGTAAGGTAGGGCTTCACGGATTCGGGAGTTCGGCCGATGTCAGTCGGGCGGATCGCCTCGTGGGCTTCCTGGGCTCCTCGGGCTTTCGTCTTATACCGTATGGGTTGGGGTGGTAGGAAGTTATCCCCATACATCTGACGAATGACCTCACGACACTGGGTCAAAGCCTTTTCAGAAAGGGTAACGCTATCCGTGCGCATATAGGTGATCAACCCAACTCGCTCCCCATTGAGGTCTACCCCTTCATAGAGTTGCTGGGCGATGAGCATTGTGGTTTGGGCAGACAATCTCAGTTTGCGGTTGGCTTCTTGTTGCAAGGTAGAGGTGGTAAATGGAGGGGATGGATATTCCTTGCCTGGCTTTTCCTCCAACGAAGTCACTCGCCAGGGGCGGGCTTTCGCTAAACGCTCAGCAAGATCCAGGGCATCCTGCTCTTTCAACCATAAACGCGACTCATCGCTAAGTTGCCCCGTTTTAGGATTGAAGGATTTTCCATCTGCAATCCTTTGTTCCCCAACACGCGTGAGGCGGGTATTGAACTGGTCTTTTTCTGCCTGAAGGGTCGCTTTTATGTCCCAATATCCCGCAGGCACAAACTCCCTACGTTCCTGTTCTCGTTGTACCAGCAGACGGACCGCCACGCTCTGGACTCGCCCTGCGCTTAAACCTCTTGCAATGCGTTTCCAAAGGAGGGGAGACAGCAAGTAACCGTAAAGGCGGTCCAGGATGCGACGCGCCTCCTGGGCGCGTACCAGGTTCTCATCCAGATCGCGCGGGTTTTTCAACGCCTGCAGGATGGCTTCCTCTGTCACCTCATGAAACACGATCCGCTTGATCCCCATAGTCTTTGGGGGGCGGAGCACCTGTAGGACGTGCCAGCTGATGCTCTCACCTTCGCGGTCTTCGTCCGTTGCGAGGACCAGGGCAGAGCATTTCTTCGCCGCTTCCTGGAGTTTTTTCACATATCGCTTCTTGTCCGGGAGGATGATATATATGGGTTCGTAGCCTTCATCTACTTTGACGGCCAGGTCTGCCCACGGTTCTCGGCGATATTTTTCGGGCAATTGTGAGCGCTTCTCCGGCAAATCCCTCACGTGTCCATAACTGGCTTCCACGACGTACTCGGAACTGTTTAAAAACCTGCTGATGGTCTTCGCCTTGGCAGGCGATTCCACAATGACCAATTGCTTTCCGTTCCGAGTTGCTTTCATAGAAGTTAGGTTCCTGCAGGCATAGGGTTTGTTACCGTTTGAGGAGCCAGGGTAAGTTTAGAACAACGGGGATTCCCAACAGGCTCCGCTGGCATACAAAAAGTATCGGCATTTCCCTTATTCGGGCAACCCCACATAGGGGGTCCTGCCCCGCAACGCCCACTCAAAGTACCCAACCCAGTCCCCCATTGTCAAGCCGTCCCCCCAAGCCCCGCTCGTGGAAGGCGCAAAAAGTTGTACAATCACTGGTGAAATGCTTCGCAAGTTCACTGCCATTACCTCTCTTCTCCTGTTAATTCAGGGGGCACTCTCCCAGCCTACCACAGAATTTTTCGGTCTCTTCCTGCAAAAACAACGAATTGGGCTCATCACCGTTACCAACGTTCAGGAGCAGAGTGGACGGCGTAGTATTGTTAAGACGAGTTTGGGGGCGCAATTGTTGGGCACCCCAACTCGCCTGGAAATCGCTTCCGAGGCTTGGATGAGCTCCACAGGTCGCCTGACCAAGCAAGTGTATTTCATCACAAGCGGAGGCAGAGAGCAACGTGTTACCGTCCATTTTCTTGAGAAGGTCGTACAAGTTACGCGGGAAAGCGAGGGGAAGTTAGAACGAAAAGAAATTCCTGCGCCGGAGGGGGCAATGTTTGTTGATGACCCGATGAACTTTGCCTGGGGGAAGGAAAGACCTGAGAAAGGAAGCAAAGTGGCATTTTATTGGGTTGACCCTATGGCGCTGGCTTTGTTGCAGGGGGAGGTCCATTATTTGGGGACAGAAGAGAGGGAGATCAATGGGAAAAAACAGAAAACAGAACATTTCCAAATCGTGGTGCCCCAGGGCACTATGGATGTCTACTTGGATGAAAGAGGAAAGTTTTTAGAGGGAAGAATGATGCTGGGCATAGAAATTCGCCCCCTCACAAGGGAAGAAGCCCTGGAAGGCGCCCAGGGCTATCTCCCATCCATAGACCTGGCAACCGCTACCCGTGTCGTCCCCGACAAGCCCATTCCCCAACCGCGCCTTGTAGAATCCTTGACCCTGCGGATAGAAGGTCAACTCCCCGCCCGACTTCCCTCTAACGAGCATCAGAAGGTATCCCGAGAAGAGGGGAACGCCATCATTATCCGTGTTCAGCCCCCTCAGCCCAAGCCTGCTGATAATATCCCCATCAAAAACTTGCGGGGACAGGAGCAGTTTTTGAAGGACACTTCTTACCTGAACCTGGAAGATGAAACCCTGCGCTCTACTCAAAGGCGGATTACTTCTGGTGCGGACAAGGTGATGGATATAGTGAACCGAGTCACAGAATTCGTTTACCGAGAGATGCGCCCTAACGCAAGCATTGCTCTCCTCCGCGATGCCCGCGAAGTGCTGCGAACAAAGGAAGGCGTCTGCCGAGACTATGCCATCCTGACAGCCAGCCTGTTGCGCTCCGCAGGTGTGCCAACGAAATTGGTTACTGGAATGGTGTATTCCGAAGGCGCCTTCTATTACCACGCCTGGGTGGAGGTTTGGACGGGTAGTCGCTGGATTGGAGTAGACCCCACACTCAACCAGGTAGGCGTGGATGCCACCCATATAAAATTTGCCGAAGGGGATCCCGAGGAAGCATTCGTCCTCTCAACTCTGGACTTGGTGAAGGTGAGGGTCCTTGGCATCACTCACAAGGAAGGTAAAGGGGGTGGGAATCTGTGATGCGACTCGTCCGTGGGTTTATAACTCTTGTGGGAATGGTGACGGGCGGAGTTTGCGCCGCTTTGCTAATCCCCAGGGGGCTTAAACAAGTTTTCGTCAGGCTTCGCGGTCCAGGTGTTGAGGCGCCACCGTTTGATGCTCCCATCGCAGTGGCGGGAGATGCCATTTTTGGTGCCATCACCCTCGGGTTGTTGACTTTCACCCTCGTGGTGTGGGTGGAGCGTGCCTGGGCTCGTTATCAAGTGATGTCTTTACAGGAAAAGCTTACACTGGCAGCCTCCATCATCATCGGGCTTGCCATTAGCATCCCCTTCCAGATGTTGCTCTTTTATTTCGGACCAGTGGCTATGGTGGGCGGCTTGGTACTTGCGTTTATTTTCATAGGGCTGACTCACGTCGTGCTCTCAGGAGTGATAGAAGCCCTCCCTTTGCCCAAAACTCACGTGCGTGGAGGGGGGCGCATAAAGATCCTGGATACAAGTGTGCTCATAGATGGGCGCATTTATGACATTGCTAAGTGCGGGTTTATAGAGGGAAAACTTTACGTCCCCTCCTTTGTGCTGAGGGAACTCCAGGCGGTGGCGGATAGCCCCGAGGCTAATAAGCGCCAGCGAGGGCGCCGAGGGTTAGACATTCTGAAGAACCTGCAGGGAGATTTTGAAGTGGAGATAGGAACCCAGGACGTGCACGCAGGCTCTCCTCGCGATCCGGTGGACACCCGCCTGGTTACCCTTGCCAAGGCATTGGGGGCTACCATCGTGACAAATGACTTCAACCTTAACAAACTGGCGCAGGTCCACCAGGTTCGCGTCCTTAACGTTAACGACCTCGCTATGGCGGTACGCCCTCAATTCTTGCCTATGGACGAACTGGAGGTTCTGATCACCAGAGAAGGAAGTCAGCCGGGACAGGGTGTGGGCTATCTTGAAGATGGCACTATGGTGGTGGTGGAAAATGCTCAGACCGCGATCGGGACTCGCATTAAAGTTCGCGTGACTCAGATCCACCAAAGTGCGGCGGGGCGAATGCTCTTTGCGATCCCCTGCGAAGGAGAAGAAGCAGAGCGATTGAAAAAGACAAAGCCAGTATGACGTTCGCCGTGCTTTTGTCTGCGGGGTCTTCTCGTCGGTTTGCCCTCACCTGTCCTCCTGAGGAGATAGAAAAGGACAAGTTATTTGCTCGGCTGGATGGTAATCGGCGCGTTTGGGAGTCTGCCTTTTATCGCCTCCATCAGCATCCCGAAGTGCAGGGAGTGGGAATTGTATGCAGGGCAGGGGAGGAAGGCAAGTTTCGTGATGTTCCTGCTCATTTCGTGGTAGCAGGGGGCAGAGAGCGATGGGAAAGCGCCCTCCAGGGTGTTCTTATGTCCCCTGAAGATGCGGAATGGATTCTTCTGCACGATGGGGCGCGCCCCTTCCCCACAGAGGACCTGATCTCCCGTGTCATCCAAGCGGGGAAACAAACCGGCGCCGCAATTCCCGTTCTTCCAGTGGAGGATACTCTCAAGCGCGTGGTAGGCTCTGAAATCATCGCCACCATTGGAAGGGAAGGGCTTTTCCGAGCTCAAACTCCCCAGGTCGCCCGGCGGGACTGGCTTCTTACCGCGCTCCCACACGCCTCCGATTGTACGGACGACGCACAAGCCTTAGAAAAAGCAGGGTTCCCTGTGGCAACCGTGATGGGGGATTACCGTAATATCAAAATTACCTCTTACGAAGACCTGGAATGGGCAAAGAGAATGGCTCTGGAACACACGATCCACGTTGGGTTTGGCTATGATATTCATCGGTTTTCCGATGACCCCGCGAGGAGACTGCTTCTGGGAGGGGTTGCCTTCCCTGGGGAACAGGGGCTGGCGGGGCACTCGGACGCTGATGTCGTTCTCCATGCCCTTACCGATGCCATCCTCGGCGCTATAGGAAGGGGGGATATTGGGGAACACTTTCCCGATAGTGACCCGCAGTGGAAGGACGCTCCGAGCAGGGTGTTTCTGCAGGAAGCCAATAGGTTGCTTCGGGATGCAGGAGGAACCCTCCTTCACGTGGACATCACCATTCTGGCGGAAAAGCCCCGAATAGGAGCCTCCCGGAAAGAGATGCGGAGCCTCATTGCCGACATTTTGGGCGTCTCTTCGGATAAAATAAACGTGAAAGCCACGACTCACGAAAGCTTGGGCGCCATTGGTCGTGGCGAGGGTATCGCCGCCTACGCTATAGCAACTATTTCAAGGACAAAACTGAGATTCTAAGGAGTGGACTCATGGAATTGGTGATCAGAAACGATGAAGGCACTTTTCCCGAACGGGAGCGAGAATATGCTTCCAGGAAGTTAGGGCGCCTTCAGCGCTATTTCAACAAGGCTACCCGTGTGGAACTTGTCCATTCGGAGCAAAAGGGAAGGCACAAAATAGAAGTTACCGTGTTTGCGGATGAGTTTCGTATTCGTGGGGAAGAGCAGGAGGAGACGGTGCGGGCTTGCATAGATAAAGTAACGGAACTTCTGGAAAACCGCTTGAGGAGATTGAAGACTCGCTTGGTGGATTTGCACCGCAGGCGAGGCGCCCGAGAAGTGCCCACCGCCTTGCTTGAAGAGGCAGGGGGAGAAGGGGAGGTGTCCAAAATCGTGGAGAGAAAAACGTTCCCCGCGAAGCCTATGTCTGCTGAAGAAGCTGCCCTGGAGATGGAACTGCTGGGGCACCCCTTCTTTGCATTCCACAATGCAGACACGGGGAAGTTTGCAGTCGTTTATCGGCGGAGAGATGGGCACTATGGGCTTTTAGAGCCAGAGACCTGAACGCTAATAGCTACTAATGACAGGCGAGTCCGCCGTGTTTCTCTAAATATCGCTGGTGGTATTCTTCCGCACGATAAAAGGGCGGGGCGGGCAATATCTCCGTCACTATGGGGTTTTTAAACCGACCAGAACGTTCGCATTCTTCATTGGAGCGGAGAGCAGTCTCAAGTTGCTCCTCCGAATGGCAGAAGATAGCGGAGCGATATTGAGAACCTACATCAGGACCCTGCCGGTTGAGGGTGGTGGGGTCATGAATGTTCCAGAAGACTTCAAGGAGTTGCTCATAACTAACGACTTCGGGGTCAAAAACGACTCGGACAGACTCCGCATGCCCCGTGGTATCAGTGCAGACCTGTTCGTAAGTGGGGTTGGGCACGTGCCCTCCACAATATCCTACTTCCGTCTCTACAACGCCGGGGACCTTGCGAAAGGCCGCTTCTACCCCCCAAAAGCAACCTGCGGCGAAAGTTGCTACCTGGTAGCGGTGCTCGTCCATAGCCGAAATACTACCCCATCAGAACTACTACTGAGAATCCGTTTTGTGGGACGTGGCGAGGGTCTCCAGCCGTCCCGTCTCCATAAAGAACACTCGCTCGGCTATGTTGGTGGCGTGGTCAGCCACGCGTTCCAGGTGGTGAATAGCGAGAAGGAGCCAACTGGCTTCCACCACTTTATCGGGATACTTTTTCATCACCTCGTGGAGATGCCCTCGTAACTCCCGGTACAACGCATCTACCTCATCATCGGTTCGGCAAACGGTGTAGACCGTTTCAAGGTCCCGCTTGACGAATGCCTCTATGCTTTCCCGGAGCATTTTCCTCGCCAGGTTTGCCATCCTGGGAATGTCCACGATGGTCGGGTCCCCTCCACAGGCTTTGAGTTTGAGAGCGATTTTGGCAACATCTACCGAGAGGTCTCCAATGCGCTCAATATCCGTTATTGCTTTCATACACGTCCCCACCACCCTCAGGTCTTTTGCCATAGGTTGTTGAAGAGCGAGGATTCTCAAGCAATGTTGCTCAATTTCTAAATCCCGGCGGTCAATCTCGTCGTCAAAACGAATGGTCTCCAGGGCAAGAGATTCATTCAAAGTGATAAGGCTCTCCACCGCATTGGCTAACATTTGCTCCGTAAGGCTTGCCATCTCAATCAGGTCTTGCTCTAAAGCCTTCAAATCTTCCTGGAAAACGTGTCGGGTGCTCACTCATATCATTGTACAACGAAAAGCTCCGTTTATGCCGAGGGGGATGTCCTTTCGTCAAACCTTTAACGAAAAATTATTCTGCGTGTCCGGAGGGATAGGGGAAGTAACTTCATCCAGTGCAACTTTCGCTATCCAAAATCCCTCCTCCTCCGTGGGGATCTCTTGGAGCCGCTTCCGTCCCTCTGGGGTAGAAGCTAAGCATCGGGCGGAGAGCCACCGGCGCCCAGGAGCCTCTTTTTTGTCCAGGACGACCGTACGAAGAAACATATAGGTGCTTTGCTGGAGGGGGTTCCGCCCGGATAAGGCTATCAGGGCTTCATTTACCCCCTGCCTGGCGAGGCTCAAAAGGGCGATTTCTGCTTCCGGGGAATTGTTCCACGCTAACAGGGCAACCTTAGACCGTGGAAGGAGCGGGCTTTGAATAACCCTCTGCACTCCCTTCCTCTCGTCTTTTGCAAATGCCTTTCCCACTTCTCTAAGGAAAATAGGGCTTTGTAAAAGAACTTCAGCGTTCGGCGCGGTGATCACTCTCCAGAGGGATTCTTCTGCCCCGAGGCGTATCAAGGCAGAAGCGCACGCAGAGCGCAAAGGTAAAGAGGCACCCACATCCCCAAGGACGCGTTCAAAGATGGATTTGGCTTCTAAAGAGGGATAGGCACTAAGCGAGACCAGGAGGCGCTCCCGGATTTCAGGTTCCCGATGCTTCTGATAAAGCACCAAGAGGGCTTTAGAAAGGGAGGGTTCGGGACGCGCAGAGGGTATCCGGGAGAGCACTTCTGCAGAAAGGAGGGATATTTCCGAATCGCTACTTTGAAGGAGGCGCGCAAGGGTTTCTTTTCCCCCCTCGCCCAGGCGCAAAAAAAGGCGAACTGCGTTCTCCCGCGAGTTCGGAAGGCGAAGGGCTTTCTCCGCGATGACTAAGCTATCCTTTCCTGACCTTTCAGCAGCGTCTATCAGTCCCGCTATGACCTCGGGCTTTGTTGCGGAGAGTTGTTCTGCATAGGCAGAAGGAAATTTGCGCGCTAATACAATGAGGCATTCCGTAAGGCTCTCCCGGACTTCAGGCTCAGGGTCCTGAAGGAGTTCCCCGGCAAGGCGTACCGCTTCGGGGGCGTCCCACCTCGCCAGGCGGGAGGCGATTTTCTGACGCTGGGGAATACTCAGGGTTTGCACCAGGTTGAGGTGGTCCGGGCGTGCCAAGAGTTCCCGAAAAGCCCTGGCAGTCACCTCATCGTTGTCGCTTTGGAGGGACGCCAGAAGGCGGGCATTCGTCCGCACATTCTGAACCACCACTAAGGAGACGATTGCCAGGAGAAGCCCAAAGATGATCGGGCGGAGCGGGTGGGGGGTCACGGGGCGCTCGTTCGGGAGGCTAAGACGGCGATGATGATACAAAGGAGGAGAAACGCCCCCCCAAGATAGAGGGTCACCTTGGAGATCATATCGTCAAAGCCCGGCTTACCCCTAAAGGTGGTCCGAACCTGACTGCTTGCCCCGGAGAGGGCGTCCGACTTACTGCCAAAGAAAACCGTAATTAGTATGTAAACTACGGAGATAGCCACGAGGACGCCTATAAGGATATTGATGAGGGTAGCCATAGCCCCATTATACCCCCTGGAGAGGATATAATAGTGGCAGTGTCAGAAATTCGGAGGCGTGAGACTTTCTTCTGGCAGGCGTCCCGGCGAGCCTGGAGCCAGAGGGACGAACTTCTGCAGGGATGGTTGCGAGGTCCTGGTTCCGCCCGGCGCGTCTGGGTGCCTAATGTGGATGTTTACGAAGAGGAGAGCGCCTTCGTGGTGACGGTAGAGTTGGCAGGAATGGTGCCTGAGGACATCCATGTTTCGTTTTCTTCCGATACCAACCGGTTGACGATCAAAGGGAATCGGAAGGCGCCCTCGTGTTCCTCGGCGCGCCGGTGTTTCCAGTTGGAGGTCCTCTATGGAGAGTTTGAGCGCCACATTTCCCTTCCTGGATGGCATGTAGATGTGGACGCTATTACGGCGCGCTATGACAACGGGATGTTAACCATAACGTTACCCAAGAAGGAAAGAAAGACAGAACGGCGAACTTTTATGATAACCAGTGAGTGATGGCAGAAATTGACCTGAAAGTAAAAGAAGAATCACAAGAGGAATCCAAAGAGCCACGGCAGTCCATTCCGGATGTATTAGGAATTTTGCCTCTTCGGGATTCTGTGGTTTATCCAATGCTCATTGCTCCCATCTCCGTTGGGCGCCCAAGCAGTATGAGGCTTATTGAAGATACAGTCAGCACCAACAACCGCGTTATTGGTGTAGTAACTCAAAAAGATCCTTCCATTGAATCGCCCTCTTTTGAAGACGTATATAAGTTTGGATGCGCCGTAATCATCCGAACACTGGTTAAATCCACCGATGTCATCCGCCTTATTGTTCAGGGCATCGTGCGGATTCGCATCGTGGAAGCGGTGCAGGAAGAGCCTTATCTTCGTGCCAGGATAGAGGTGGTAGAGGAACAACCCGTTCCCGAAGACAAGCAAGACGAAGTGGAAGCGCTACGGCGCACGGTTGCGGACCTGTTTGATAAGTGCGTTACACTCTCGCCTCATTTGCCCGATGAATTGCGTTCGCTCACCCAAGCCGTTCAAGAGCCCAATGTGTTAGCTGACCTCATCGCAGCACATATGCCCTTTGCTGTGGAAGACAAACAGCGCATTCTGGAGGCTGTGCCTACCACAGACCGCCTGATGTTCCTGGCTGAACTCCTGGCAAAAGAAGCCCGTGTGTTAGAACTCACCTCTAAACTTCAAAGTAAGGTTCAAACGGAGCTCACAAAATCTCAAAGAGATTATTACTTGCGTGAGCAACTCAAAACTATTCAGAGGGAACTGGGGGAACTTGATGAACGAGAAGAGGACCTTGAAGAGCTCCGGGAGCGAATAGAAGCTGCGGGGATGCCCCAGGAGGCACTCAAGGAGGTGAATCGGGAATTTGACCGCCTCCGGCGGATGTCCCCAGGGGCTCCCGAATATACGGTCGCTCGCACCTATATTGAATGGATGGTGTCTCTCCCGTGGAATAAGAGCACCCAGGATAGGCTTGACCTTGCTCACGTGAGAAAAGTGCTGGACCGTGACCATTATGGATTGGAAAAGATTAAGGAGCGCATCATTGAATTTCTTGCGGTGCGAAAAATGAAACGAGACGGCGTGGTGAGGCAACCCATCCTCTGTTTCGTGGGACCACCCGGAGTGGGGAAGACGTCGCTTGGAAGATCTATTGCGCACGCTATGGGAAGAAAATTCGTGAGAATCTCCCTTGGGGGAATGCGGGACGAGGCTGAAATAAGAGGGCATCGCCGGACGTATGTGGGGGCTATGCCCGGACAAATTATCCAGAGCCTGCGCCGGGTGGAAAGCAACAATCCCGTCTTTATGCTTGACGAAGTGGATAAGTTAGGAGTGGATTTCCGTGGAGACCCCAGTTCCGCCCTCTTAGAGGTCCTGGACCCGGAGCAGAATTATCAGTTTCGTGATCACTATATTGATGCCCCATTTGACCTCAGCCGCGTTTTCTTCATCACGACCGCTAATCTCCTGGACACGGTGCCTCCGCCCCTGCGCGACCGTATGGAGGTGATTGAAATCAGTGGTTACACTGAGGAAGAAAAATTAGAAATTGCCTGGCGCCACCTCGTTCCAAAGCAACTTAAAGAACATGGATTGAGCAGGAGAAATGTGAGGTGGACTAAAGAAGCCTTGCGGTACCTAATTCGGTTTTACACCCGTGAGGCAGGGGTGCGGAACCTGGAGAGGGAAATCGCCGCCGTATGCAGGAAGGCAACGCGTGCCTTTGCAGAAGGGCGCTCTGAGCCTATTAAAGTCACCAAAGAGTACGTGGAACAATGCCTGGGGTCTGCCCGATACTTGCGCGACGAAATTTCCGAACGCAAACTCAAGCCAGGCATTGCGGTCGGCTTAGTGTGGACTCCTGTGGGTGGCGATGTCGTGTTTGTGGAAAGCACGGCTATGCCGGGAAAGGGGGAATTGACGCTCACAGGACTGTTAGGGGAGACTATGCGCGAGTCCGCTCGCGCCGCACTCAGTTACTTGCGGTCCCATGCGAGAGAATACAATATAGACCCGGAACTCTTTAATAAAGTGGACATTCACCTGCACGTGCCGGCTGGAGCCGTCCCTAAAGATGGTCCCAGCGCTGGAATAACGATGCTGACTGCCCTCGCCAGCCTCTTTACAGGAAAGCCTGTGCGACCCCGCCTTGCGATGACGGGAGAAATTACGCTCAGTGGGGAGGTGCTCCCCGTGGGGGGCTTGAAAGAGAAACTCCTGGCAGCCCATCGGGCTGGGCTCAAAACAGCCTTCGTCCCCTACCGAAACCAAAAGGAGTTTGAAGAGGAGATACCCCCTCAGGTGCGCAAGAAGCTGGACGTCCGCTTTGTGCGAGATGCGGAAGAGGTGTTGAGAAGTGCGTTAGACAGTACGTTGGATGGCAAGAGGAAGCGCTCTCGTAGCGCCGTGAAGTTGAGGAAAAAGGGCACCTCAAAGAAGAAAAATGCGGGACGCTAATCCGCCGGGACAACTCCAAACCCTTCACAAAGACCGCTTGTCGGAATCGGAAGGAAGTATGGAAGGAAGGCGAAGAGTCTGGATTCTTGGCGTAGGGGTGGACGTGCTTACAATGCAGGAGGCTTGCGAGAGGATAGAGAAGTTCATCCATGAAGGCTTACCGAAACAGGTAGTTACCGCGGATGCAAGCGCTCTGGTGCTTGCCAGTAGGAACCCCGAGTTCCATAACATTATACAAAACGCCGAACTCGTTACCGCGGATGGAGCAGGCGTGTTATGGGCTTCTCGTAAACTCAGAAATCCCCTGCCTGAGAGAGTAAGCGGAGTGGATTTAGTTCAGGAACTGTGCCGGCTCAGTTCCCAGAAAGGTTACCGATTGTTTTTGCTCGGATCCGCACCGGGCGTTGCGGAGATCACTGCCCAAAGGCTTTGTGCGAAATATCCAGGGCTTAATATCGTCGGGACCAGCCACGGTTTCTTTACACTGGAAGAAGAACCCAAGATAGTGGATCAAATCCGAAACAGCGCTCCTGATATTGTCTTTGTAGGGATGGGGATGCCGAAGCAGGAAATCTTCATTTCACGACACCTTTACGAAATGAATGCCAAAGTCGCCATCGGAGTTGGGGGAAGTTTTGATGTGCTTAGCGGAAAGGTGAAGCGTGCCCCCCTCTTTCTTCAAAGATTGCGCTTAGAGTGGTTATGGAGGCTTATCTTGAACCCGCGTAAATGGCGGAAGGCAATCCTCCTCCCCGTCTTCGTTCGTATGGTGCTAAGAGAAGCCCGTCGCCTGGCTCAAGAGGATTATTTTTAGAAGGCGGAGCCAGGGCTCGTTCGTGTTTGAAAAAGCCAAAACGATTCTCCTCGGTACACAGGGTCCCCAAGGGCTTGGTAGGCTTCGGGGGCAGGGATGCCCAATTCTTGCGCAAGGGGAAAAGCGGGAACGCAGAAATATTTTGTCTTTGTTTGCAATAGTAAATGGCGCGCCCTCGGAGTGTCCAAAGGACTGGAATACAAAAGGCTCGCAAGGATGCGACGCCTCTCCAAGTACCAGGGAGTTTCACTCCAGTGAGAAGCCCAGGTGCGGAATCCTCCCCAGCCCGTGAAAACGGGATTCAAATCCGGCACGATCAATAAAAAATCTCCTGTATCCATTCGTGCAGAAATTCCCGGAGTGGAGAGGACGACGTCGCCAGGATGGGCAATCCTCTGAAGCGTCTTTAGGATTGCGGTTGCGTCCGGGTCTAAGTACACAGAATGCATAGCGGTGTTGCTAATGTTGTCCCTCGCCATATGTATTTCCCTTTCTAACCATTTCACAGAAGAAATCCCTATCAAGAGAATGCATAACACCGCCAGCCAGGAACGCAAGTGCGCACGAAATTTTCCTGAAATATAAGCGATGAACCAGCCTGCCCCGATGCAAAGTGGGATCTGCAAGCCCATAATCAGCTTCCGCTGAAAGAGCGCGGGAAAATAAAGAGCGGTAATTCCTGCTACAACCCAGCAGAAACACAAGCCCCAGGCAGGTGAGGATGGTGCATAGAGCGCGCTCAGGAATAGGGCACCCGTAAAAAGTGCTAACCAACCCACAGGACCTACCCATAGGTCTCCACCGATGTAACTCCTTTGCAGAATGAGAATACAGGCAAGCATCATCAAAAAAACGAAAGAACAAACCACCGCAAGCCCGAACCGCCCCTTTTCCTTCCCCTGAAACAGCCAAGCCATAAGGGTAAGCCCTAACAGCACCCCATATCCCCCCAGAACGCGGGCGAAGGGAGGAGAAAATGTGGGCGTCTCTGCTCTCTGGGCAAAGATGGGGTCATTTGCCCACACATAAACAAACCACCCAAGGGAAGGAACTGCCCCCAGTGCAATGACAAGGCTTCGCAACACCCACGCCCGGTTCACCTCTCGGGATGCCACTTGATTGACCAAAAATGCCATCGCGACCACGGCAATCGTGAGCACATCATAGGTGTGGATATTGGCAAGCAAAAAAGAGCCGAGCGCTCCTATCCATACAGGTCTCCATCCCTCCTTGGCATCCAGGATGGCATTCCATATCACCACCATCAACCATAGGGAAGGGGGATACAAGCAGTTTGTCATCAGGGAGGGAAAGGTGAACGCTTCGGGTTGCCAGACATCTATGGGCGCATCGTGCCCATACCTCTGCCAGGCAATCCACCCCAGGCCCCCCCCAAACGTGGCAACTCCCCACAAGACGTTCCTCGTGAACTCGTCCTGAGCATATCGGTTGATGAGTTTCCTCAATTGGAGCAAAAAGAGGATGGAGAAAAGAATGCGCCCTATATGCATCGCAAGCGGGATCCCCGTAAGGGTGCTGATCTGCCCTAATAACCAGAAGTAGAGATGGACCGTTAAGCGTGGCTGGGGATCTGTGGTGAAACGGTTTTCAAAGAAAAATCTGCCTTCCTGCGCTTGCTTAATCCACCCTGCGTAAACTGCCTGGTCGTCAAAGTTGGTATGTACGCCCAGATAAGACCAGCCGGGAGGGCGCATCCACCAACCGTACACGTAAGGAACACTGCTTAGCCCCACTACGAGAAGAGGAAAAAGCAAAAGGGAGATAGAAGACCGCAAGGTCTTTTTAGAGGTCTGCTGGGGCAGTTATTTCCCTCCCTCGGGTGGTTTCCTGCCCAGAGACTTATAAATGTCTAAAATGGTCTGGCGGTTTTCCTGAGCAACCTTATTATTGGGATCCACTTTCAGGGCTTCCTCATATAACTGCAAGGCTTTCGGATATTTTTCCTTTGGAGGGGCATCGCTATACATCACCGCGTTCGCATACCCTACAATAGCATCCGCATAGCGTTGGGCATTCTCCTCCGTTGGGTCCTTGCGATACTCTTCCTTCGTTCTCTCGTATTCTCTCTGCAAATGGGAAAGATCGTCCTTAGATGTTTGTAGGGAAGCCCCAGCAGTCTGTTGAGGGGAGGCGCTTACTTCGGAGGCTTGCTCTGGAGCCTGCCCACTACAGCCAGCAAGGAAAAAAGCGATCAAGCAAACAAGCAAAACCTGCATCAGGTGGATTATAGTCCACGCACGGGGTCCCGTGCGAGTCTGCTGTCTGGGTTAGGGTGCTGTCCAGCGTCCTTTTGCCTGCAAGTCTTCCAGAGCCTTTTCCAGGTCCGTTAATAACCTAATAGTTTCTTCCACGCGTGGCTTGGCGGATGCCCGGTGGTGTATTGCCTCCAGGGAGGCGCGAACGGAGGGAGGGAGCCTGCGAATTTTCTCCTCAACCGAAAGGTCTACCGGAATTCCGTAAATACGAGTCAGGGTTTTCAACGAGTCCTGAAGGGCGGTTTCCAAAACCACGTCCGTTGCGCGAGCAGACTTGAGTATTTCTGCACTGGCACTCACAAAATCAACGGCACCAGGAGCAGGAGTTCTTTCTTCGGTGGGCTGTCCGAAGCGCTTGCTAAAAGTATAGAATGCAAGAAGCACGAACAGAATCAACTGAACTGCCAAAGAGGAGGCTGAGGGACCTATGCGGGTGAAAACGTTGTCAAAAGCGGTGATTCCGTGAATGTACTCAGGAAAGACTACCACTTTCCCCTCTCGCAAGAGCGCTTTGGTTAGCGCAAGGGTCATCTCCGCATTGTCCTCCATCCCTATGAAGCGGTTCAAAAATGGAAATCCATTAGCGGAAATCTTTATGGGTTTTACCGTTACGTCTGCGACAACTAACGGGGAGCCCGTGGACGTTTGAAGGAGAGTAACTTGCTCTTCAGGGAGGTAGCCTCGCCTAGGCACGGCAACTTTTCTCACGGCTTGGAAGCCACGAAATTGCGTCATCACATCAAGGCTACTGGCTTCAGACTTTTCAGGCAATTTATCACCCAAATACAGATAAAGAATGGCATCCGCATTTGGGAATTGAGCCGATACGTCTTCAAAGGAGCATCCTGCTCCTTCAAACCCTCACCCATAGTCTCCAGCAACGGCCAAGGAAGGAAAGGACCTTTGAGCAGATATAACAAAATTCCGGAAAAGGACAACCAAACCGATGTCTTTCCTCCGCTTGGAGGTGGGTCGAAAAAGACGTTCCACTTTCACTCCAGAGCGTTCCAGAAGCTCATAAAACGCTAAAGCACCCCCCGGATCCCCAGAGGTGGTGCTGGGATAGACGTCCTCGCTTACGTTCCCAAAAGCGTAAAAAATCACGGCGCACAGCGCCAGAATGATGAACGCCATAAACATTGGAAAGGCAAAGGAGCGCATCAGGAAACCCTCCCAAGTTTCTCATACAAAAGTTGAAATTGCTCCTTGGCAAAAGCCCATTCTTCAGGCGAAGGAGAGCGTTGCCCATACCAAACCCTGTCAAATAACTGGGTGAGAGCCCGGTACGAAACCTCCTTGGGAGCAGGGGAGGCTTCTATTTTCCAAAGGTGTTCCCAGTTGGTTTTCCAGGGCTCCCAGCGAATAAGACGCTCCTGCGCCAAAGTCGTCAGAAGGGAGATGTAAAGGCAACGATAAGCCTCCCTAAGACGCCCTTGAGCCTCTAACCGCTTAGTCCGATCCAGCCATTCATCCAGAGTTACTCTTTCTTCTTCGGGGCTCAAAAGAGAGCGTTCTCCTTTGATCTTTGTTTTCTTTTTTATCAGGGTTATCTTCTGGCTCCGCAAGTGGTGCCATAAAGCAACACTCGCCGTCAAGAGAGCCACCCCCAAAATAGTCCAGGCTACATAAAAAAGGAAGGGGGCATCACGAGGCTTGCGTACCTCAAACTCAGGCACCTCGCGAGTGCGAGGTTTCAGAGGGGGATTTGCGAGTTCTGATAGACGCTCCAGCGCTCGCGCCAGCCAATTCTGGCGCACCCCTTCTTCACGGGCTTCTCGAAACACGGGTTCCTTTAGAATGTCCTGCGCCAGCTCTCTTGCAGGAGTTGAAAGGGGCTTCTCCCATTGGGAATAAAATTCCAATCGCTTTTTAATCTCTTGTACATCGCTTTCCTTTCCACTGGATAACGCTTCAGAAAGCAAGGGTTTCCACTTAGCATCGGGGAAGTCCGTCCGAGTTTGCATTTCCTCAAGCACGCTATTGACCGCTTCCTTCCCCCTTTTTTCCGCCTGCGAAAGACGCTCCAGCCATTCCGATGCGCCCTGTGCCAACAGACTGGAAGCCACAAGGAAAAGGCTACAAATCAAAGTCCACCGCACGGGCACGCCTCCAGATTTGTTGAGCCAGAAGTTGGATGTCCAACCCCTCATAGCGAATCCTCAAGTCATAATATAGCAGAGTCAAGCCACATAACAAGATGGGCTGGACGATTATAAAAGAAACTGCCCCGGCTGTGAGGGGGAGCAGGTCACGCAAGGTGCGCATAAGCAGGGAAGTGGGCAAAAGGTTGATAGTCGTCAGGTAATCCGAAAGAAATCCCACAGGCAAGGAGAAAGATTGATACAAGAGGAATTGCAAAAAAAGGCATAAGAAAAATAGACCGATCGCAGTCCCCCGAGCCTCACTGATGGGTCCCCCCATCAAGGCGGAAGACCTCTGCAATGCCTTTTTCGCCCCACAGCGCTCTATCACCACAATAATGGGCGCCAGGCAGTAAGAACTATACGCAAAGGGGATCAGGATAATGCCTGCGATCACTCCCGTGAGCCCAAGAAAAGAAACAAAGGGGGCGAGACGATCAGTCCCTCCACTGGCTTCGGATAGGAGTGCCGAGAGAAGCAGTAAGAGGAGGGAAATCAAGGTGGTCCCAAAAGAGGCAAGGAAAAGGGCAAGATTGGAAAGCACCAGAAGGGGGAGCTTCGTCCAAGCCACCTGGCGAATCAAGGAAGGCTCCACCTCTTGCCCCAAGTAACGCTGAGAAGTAAACAGGGCAACCACCCCCGTCATATACGCATAAGTTACCAGGAGGAGCGGAGCGCCAAACACAATTCCAATCGCAACCCAGCCAAAAACATCCACCGCTTGACGAAGCACGCTGGTGCCCTCTGGGGTGGTGAAGAGCTTTCGGGGCACGAACTGAAGCCAGAGGGCAAGCACGGCAAAAGTGAGCGTAGCGGGTACGATGATTGCCCGTAAAAGCTCTGGCGCCCCCGCACGATAAAGGGAAAAGGCACCGTCTATCAAATCTCCACGGCGCAAAACCGCAAGCCCTGCTTTTTCCCACCGACGATAACCACGAGGCAAGCGCCCGGGACCCATCACCCCTGGGTGCCCCGCGAGGTCAGGCTCTTGGCAATGGGCATAACCTCTAAATTATCCTTCTCTATGCCTAAAATCTGCAAAACCAGGGCTCTAAAGTCTACTATCGATAGGGCTTCCCCAACGATAAATTGCCCGAACTCGTCCGTTTCCCCAATCACCACTCCTTCCGATAGGCCCCCCCCTCCCAGGAGGGCAGGGAAGGCTTGGGTCCAATGGTCCCTTCCGGGCGGGCATCGTTGATTGAGGATGGGCGTTCGCCCGAACTCGGTAACGCAAGCAACCAGCGTTTCGGCCCACAGCCCCGATTGGATGAGTTCCTGGGTGATGATACACAAGCCCTTATCCAAAAGGGGCAGTTGGCGTTGCATAAGCCTCTCCCTTGCTCCCCAGTGAGTATCCCAACCGCTCAGCCGGAGAACCACGGAGGGGACTCCCATTTCTAACAGCCGAACCGCAAGCCGGCAATTTTGGAGAAAAGGAGGCTGAGAGTTACAGAATGAAATGGGAGGAGAGAAGAAACGATGCTTCCACAGCCCAGATTCCGAAACCCCAGGAGGGTCTCCTATCCCTTCCGGAGCCTCTCTATTCAGGAGGTTCAAGCCAGGAGCACCTGGAACACTCAAGATAGAGATCTCGGAGTCAATGCTTGCCCACACGTGCCACTTTTCTTCACCCATTTCTACTGCCAAAGGAAGAAGCCCTTTCTTGCTTGCTCCCTTTGCAAACATAACGGGCAGATACGTGGAATCTTGGGCAGGAATCGCACTACCATAAAAGAAGAGATTTTTTGCGCGCTCGTGGTGGGATTCCTGGGTGGTCAAGTTTCGAAAGAAAACGTAGCGATGGGCCAGGTGAGCAAACCCCTGGAGATGTTCATTAAGCCAAGCTCCATTAGAACCCTTTACCACGCCCATCCCTCCCCTCACCCCTTCAGGCACCCCCCGCTTGGCATCAAAGGTGTCTATCCCGCAGGCTCCTCCTGCAAGGTGAAGGCACAGAAAACGGGAAGGCACCCGGGCATCTTCTTTCCGTGTCCTTAGGGGCAGGGCAAGCAACGCACAAGCAGACAGACCCGCCTGCAAAATCTCTCTCCGCGTCCAATCCACACTCTAAAGTATCTCAGGTAAACTCCTTGTTTTGCCTGCCCAAGGGCAGACTCGTGCCAAATGACATCCTTGCACATTCTCTACGGAGGATACGGCTTTATGCCGTATTCTCTCGGGTTGATCAACGAACTTTCTGAAAGGCATCATATCCACCTTACCCTCAATGCACTCGGGGCAAAGCCATTAGGAGGCGAATGGAGGGAGCTCCTTTCCCCAAGGGTACACGTCCATTACGGAGGGGGTACTTCCACGCGCCAAAAACAACCCCTCTCTTTTTATTGGGCGGAAACCCAATTTCTCCGGAAAACGGGCGCGCAGGCGGACCTCATCCATTTACAGGACTCTAACGACGTGCTTCTCCTGTTCGCGCTCTTCCTTGCCCTCAGGCGCAGAAAGGGACCCCTGGTTCTCACCGTTCACGACCCTGAGCCCCATTCTGGGGATGCTCCGCGCCTTTACCGCCTCCGCAAGCCCCTCATTCATCGTCTCCGTGGAATGGCTGATGCGATCGTGGTGCTATCGGAGCATTGCCGTGAGGAGTTGCTTCGTCTCCATCCCAGAATTGCTCCCGAACGGGTTGTGGTCATTCCCCACGGCGCAATGGATTTCTTCCTGCGGTGGTCTCCCCAAGAGGGGAGCAAGCAGAGGCGAAGCGTGCTTTTCTTTGGCAGGGTGGTAGCCTACAAAGGGTTGGGGGTACTCTTGCAAGCCTGGGAGAAAGTTGCCCACGAGGTGCCCGATGCCCACCTCATTGTGGCAGGCGCAGGACCAGACTTGGACGCGCACCTCTCTGAAATTCAAAAGCACTCCTCCATAGAACTCATCGCAAAGCATCTCGAACCACGAGAAATATCGCATCTTTTTGCGCGCGCTTCGGTCCTCGTTTTGCCGTATACGGACGCGACTCAGAGCGGAGTGTTCTCCATTGCTTGCCCTTTTGGGGTGCCCGTGGTGGCAAGCAACGTGGGAGGGCTAAAAGATATGGTGGAACCTGATGTCAATGGGATCCTCGTGCCCCCCAGGGATGTACCTGCCCTCGCCTCTGCGTTATTAAAACTCCTTACAAATGATGAGGTTTACACCTCATTGTCTCAAGGAGCGATCCGCACTTATCAAGAACGTTTTTCCTGGAAGGTCCTTGCCCCACGGTTTGAAAACCTGTACACACAACTTTGCAGAGCCAAAGGCTTATAACAGTCATCGCAACAGGGAGCAAGGGAAAATCAAGCATCGGGAGATTCAAAAAGATACCCGCTCTCTTGCCGGCTGTTCACATTTCCATCGTGCACCGAATAAGAAGACCCCCGATAAATTGCTGCCGCCGCATATTCTCCATCCTTGTTGAGGGCATAAAAGTTCACCTGGAAGTTTGGTCTGCCTCGCCGGTGAAGGAGGCGTTTGTCCCGGGTTTTTTGGCAAATGCGATCTAACACGTCCAGGATGGCATCCAGAGGTTTCATCCCATGACGCATATTTTCCACCACGATGCGACTGCCGGAAGACAGGATGACTGCTTCCCCGCGCCCTGTGGAGCCACAGGCTCCCACCTCGTTGTCCACGTAAAGACCCGCCCCGATAAGAGGAGAATCTCCCACTCGTCCCGGTATCTTGAATGCCAGACCGCTGGTGGTGGTCACCCCCGAAATCTCTCCCTTCTCATTCAGAGCCAGGCAGGTAATCGTGCCCGTCGGGCGTTCCCGAAACGGGCTTTCAGAATTGATCATCCCTATCTCCTCATCGCTCAGCCAGTCATCCTCCGTAGAAAGGGACTCCTTCCATCTCAGCCAGGCTCGCCGGGCTCTATCCGTAAGCAAATTCTCCTCTTGAAAGCCGTGCGCCTTTGCAAACTCCAGAGCTCCTTGCCCCACCAGGAGCACATGGTCAGTTCGCTCCATAACGATTTTGGCAACCCTGCTGGGGGTTTTGATCCCCTTTAGCGCCGCCACCGCCCCCGCGCGGTACGTGGGACCGTGCATCACGCAGGCGTCTAATTCCACCTCGCCCCGCTCGTTGGGAAGCCCCCCATAGCCCACACTCATATCGTTGGGGTCTTCTTCTACTATGTTCACCCCCGCGACGACTGCTTCCAGGGTGTCCCCTCCTCCCTTGATAATCTCCATAGCTTTTTCTGTGGCTCTGAGACCATTCCCACTACTTATAGCCACGGGCATACCTTTCCCCGTGGCAGAAGGGGACCGCCCCCCTCCCCCTTGGCGAGGAAGGGATTCCCAGGCACGAGCCTGAACCGCCACCGCCGTGCTAAGGCTGAGGAAGAGGAAATCTCTACGAGTTAGTGTCTCTCGTTCGGGCATACCCTTTTATTCGCTGGGGGATTTCTCTTTTCCTACTTAAGAATCCAGTGGTATCGCTTCGTATCGCCCGTCCTTGTGGGAGACGCGAGCCACTGCCGTCTCGGGGTCGTGCTCAAAAAACAAGAGCCAATTTTCTTCCGCGCACCGAGCCAGTATCTCCTCTTTTTCCTGCAGGGTTACCAGAGGCTCTATATCGTATCCCATAATCCATAGGGGGGAAAGGTGGGCGCAGGTGGGGAAGAGATCCGCGCCATAGAAAAGGGAACCCTCCTCTCCTCGCAGGAGCACCGATTGCATCGCTCTCGTGTGTCCGTGGAAAACTTTCACTTCTATGTTGGGGAAAACCTCTCCTTCCCCCTCTAAGAGGTTCAGCAAGCCTTGCTCCTTTAGGGGAACAAAGTTTTCCTGCAAGAAGGAGGCTTTCTCCCGCGCATTAGAGTGAAGCGCCCATTCCCAGTGTTCCCGTTGGACGTAATGAACCGCGTTCGGAAAGGTGGGCACTAACTCCCCATCTTTATAAAAAGTGCTTCCCCCGCAGTGGTCAAAATGTAAGTGGGTCAAAAGGACATCACTCACCCTTTCTGCCTCTATTCCCAGCGCCCTTAAAGACCTCAGGAGTTCAGAGTGCTCGTGGTCAACCGCGTATATTTCATTGAACTTCTCCGAGCCCTTCGTTCCAATGCCCGTGTCCACGAGGATGGTCCTCTCATAACCTATCAACAGCAAGCACCGCATCGCAAGGAGGATGCGATTTTTTTCATCCGCGGGGGCTTTCTTTTCCCACAGGGGTTTGGGCACCACGCCAAACATTGCGCCACCATCCAGGCGGAAGCGCCCCGCTTCCACAGCATAAACCTCATATCCTCCCAGTTTCCTCATAGGCTATCCAATATGAGCTACGAAGCGTGCGCCCAAGCCGAGAACTAAAGCAAATCCGCAAGCATCCGTGATCAACGTCAGCAGGGGATGAGCGGCGACCGCGGGGTCAATTCTCATCTTGCGCATCACCAGGGGAACCACCCCACCAATGGTCGCAGCTATAAGGGTGTTGAGCGCAATGGCAGTCGTCGCCACAAGACTCAGCGCCAGGTTTTGCTTGTAAATATAGGTAGCAACCCCCAGCACGATTCCCAGAAGCAAGCCATTGAGGACCCCAACCGCCGTCTCTTTGATCAAGACCTCCAGAAAGTCGCTGGGTCGGATGCGATTCAAGGCAAGTTCCCGGATGCTGACTGCAATCGCTTGGCTTCCAGCCACACCTCCCAGGTCTGAAATCACAGGCATAATCACCGCCAGGGCGGCTGCCGTTTGAATGGTTTTTTCGTGAAAAGCCACCACCGAAGCCACCACCAGGTTCAAGCCACTCTTGATCAATAGCCAGGACAAACGCCGAAGAGTGCGAGGAAGGAGTGGGAGTTCTCGTAATTCCTCCCCTGAAATAATTCCGCTCATCTGAAGAAGGTCAGCTTCGGATTCCTCCACCTCATACCGCAGAGCCTCCTCCTGAGTCACGACACCTAAAAGTCGCCCGTGAGTGGTCACCACAGGTATAGCGAGAAAGTGGTGTCGGCGGAAAAGTTTTGCCAGATCCTCTCCGGGAGTGTCAGGAGTTACAGATACAAGATCACGATTCATAAGTTGAGTGACGGGGGTCTCCGGGTCACATAAAAGAAGGTTTCGCATACTCAAAACGCCCAGCAGGTGCTCCTTTTCATCCACCACATAAAGATACGCCGCGGGATAATCTGCAAACTCTCCTGCATTGGCGCGGAGGAAACGCACCGTATCACTTGCCGTTAAATGCGCGGGCACCGCAATGTACTCCGTTTGCATCAGCCCCCCTGCGGTGTCCTCCTCGTATTCTAAAAGCTCTCGTGCCTCCTCTGCCTCCTCTTTTTCTAACCGCTGAAGAATGGCTTCCGCCTTTTGCTCGGGCACCTCCTGCAGGACATCCACCTCTTTGTGGGAGGGCACCTCGCTCAGGATGGCCGCTGCGTGTTCCTCATTCATTGCGGAAAGGGCGGAAGCGGCGACATCCTCGGGCAGTTCCTCCACAATCCCTGCTGCCTGCTCCGCAGGCAGAATCCGCAGGGCTACCTCTCGCAGGTGGGGGGAAATATCCGTAATGGCTTGGGCTGCGTCGCTCGGGTGGGCTGTTATTAAAAGCTCCCGCGCCTCCCGAAGCCGGGACTGCTCCAGGAGTTCCTCCAGTTGCTCGCCGAGACCGTGGGTGGCTTCTTCCATCGTCAAAACGCGAAACAGAGCATACCCCCGCCCCCCAACTGGGTATTATGGAATAAGATGCGGAAGTTCTACTATATTACCACCCCCATATACTACGTCAACAGCGTGCCCCACATCGGCACCGCTCTCACTACGTTAGCCAGCGATGTCACCGCCCGCTTTCAACGGATGAAGGGGCGCGACGTCCACTTCCTCACGGGGACCGATGAAAACGCCACCAAAGTGGCAGAAGCGGCGCGGAAGGCGGGCAAGGAGCCTAAGGAATTTGTGGACGAGGTTTCCGAGGAGTTTATCCGCATATGGCGAGAAATGAAAATCTCCTATGACGACTTTATCCGGACGACGGAGCCCCATCACATTCGCGTGGTCCAGGAAGTCTTTGACCGCTTGCGAGAAGCGGGGTTTATCTACCCTGGTGAATATGAAGGATGGTACGACGTAGTCACGGAAACCTTTTATAAGGATTCCGAACTCGTTGATGGAAAAAGCCCCGATGGCAATGAAGTGCGCTGGGTCAAAGAGGAAAACTACTTCTTCAAGCTATCGGCTTTTGGGGATAGGCTCCTCGCCCACATAGAGGCAGACCCTGACTTCATACAACCCGAGCCACGAAGAAATGAAGTGGTCTCTTTTATCAAACAGGGATTACGAGATGCCTGCATCACGCGCACCAACACGGGGTGGGGCATCCCCGTCCCAGAAGACGAGAGCAAAGTGATCTACGTGTGGTTTGACGCTCTCATCAACTATATCTCTGCCATTGGTTATCCCGATGGGAATTGGCACGAATTTTGGCCCGCAGATGTTCAATGGATGGGAAAAGACATCTTGGTGAGATTCCACGCAACCCTCTGGCCCGCTATGCTTATGGGGCTTGGCTTACCCCTGCCAAAGACCCTGATGGGGCACGGATGGATGCTCATCGGAGAACATAAGATCAGCAAATCCAGGGGAAACGTGGTCGCACCGCTTGACCTCGCCGAGAGTTTGGTCCAGCGAGCGGGATGTGCTAAAGACTTCGCCATAGACGCCGTGAGATACTATATGGCGATAACCCTGCCTTACGAAGAAGATTCACGCTTCACTCAAGAGCACTTTGACGCCATCTATGACGGAAACCTCGTCAACGACTTTTCCAATGGAGTGCATCGCGTTATCTCTATGCTCAACTCTTTTACAGGAGGAGCCATACCGGCAGGGAGCCTTGAGGAGCAAGTGGTGCAAGAAACTCGCGCAGAATTGCGCTCCCTGGAAGAGGCTTACCAGAAACTGCGCCTTGACCAGGTGGGGCGAGGACTGGTTCGTTTGGCTCATTATCTCAATGAGGTTATTGACCGCACAAAACCCTGGGACCTCCACAAAAACAACGACTCCAAACTCCCTTCCGTGATGCGTACCCTTGCCTACCTGGTGAGAACCCTGGAAGGCGCCTATCGCCCGATTATGCCAGGGGTTGCCGACCGCCTTGCCGGTCTGCTTGCCCTGCCACCCCTGAAAGAATGGGACGACGTAGGAAGCCCGACGTCCGTGCCTGAGTCACACAGAGTCGCACCGCCCGAGCCTATCTTTCCTCGCTTACAGCAAAAAGCAAAAATCCAGACAAGCCATCAAGCACAGGAGAGCCCTCCTATGGATGAGAAACCCGTCATAAGCTTTGAGGAATTCCAAAAATTGGACCTGCGCATCGCAACGGTCGTAAGTGCCGAGCGAATTCCCAATACTTCCAAACTTCTCAAAGTGGAATTGCTCGTGGGGAGTGAGAAGAGAACCGTCGTGGCAGGAATTGCGGAGGACTATGAACCAGACACCCTCATTGGGAGGCAAGTAGTCTATCTGGCAAATCTGGAGCCTAAGAAGTTGCGTGGAGTGGAAAGCCAGGGAATGATCCTCGCAGCAGAAACGGAGGAAGGCTCTGCCATTCTCCTTCAACCCGAAAAAGAGGTTCCCAGTGGTGCCCGTGTTCGCTGATAACTTCTTTCTCTGCCCGCTCCTCTTGAAAGAGCTATAACACCAGAGTCCAACCCTCTTCTCTCAAAACTTTCTTCAGCACTGTTGCCGGGAGTTCCGATATTTGATGAAAAACCTGTGAGAGTTCTCCCCCTTTGCCCGCTTGTTCCGCCCTGAAAACGAAAGAGAGCACCTGGTCCTTATCTCTTGGAGTGAGGCTCTGCTCGGAGAGGGAGAGGGGAAGAAATATCTCCGTATGGACCACTAAGGCTCCCTTCTCATTGAGCGCTTGTTCCAATTCACCCATCTCAAAAGGATAGATGAAGGACCTCTGCCTAAAAGCAGGGAATTGCCGAAGACGATACACGTAGGGAATCCCCATAATCATCTGACTCCCCACTGCTCCCGCCCCTGACATTTGAAAGGGCGAGGAAACCCATTGGTGAAGACGGCGAACCCACAAATCGCACTCGCGAAACTCAGCCACCCCTCGGAAGGGGAAGAGAGGTTTCCTGACTGGAACTCCCCGAAAGGAAGCCTTTCCTTGCCAGCCCCAGAAGGGGCCCCCACCCCCCGCCAGGCGATTGAAATCCTGAGCCACTCTGAACCGGTTGTTCCCATTCCTCTCGTCGTCTTTCACGTGCAGGTTCAAAAAAGCCCAAAGGTCCCTCCATAAAGCCCTCCGCCTGCCAAGCACGAGGGCGCAACCACCCCAGGGCAAACCAAAAGGAAAATCCCATCCTATCAACACCCGCGCCCCACGCTCCCCCCATTCGCACAAGTGGCGAAGGACCCATTGAAACGCCTCGTGGCGGGTGGGAGGATTGACCCATATCCCCTCGGAAGTGGCAATCCATAGGCTGTCCTTGCCCTGCTTAGGCTTAGAGTGGGCACTCCAATCTATCGCGACATAAATATCAAACTCAGGGCGCCTTCGCCTCACCCTTACAGCCTACGAAGCAACTCCCGCCAGCGCTTCCACGCGGATTCCCGAGCAGACCGATTGGCATCGGAGGCGTCCGGCGCTTCTCCCGCGCGCATAAAACCATGCCCTGCACCCGCGTAAGTTACAGCCTCAAAGGTCTTGCCTGCCTCCCTCATCGCCTGCGCTGTGGCGGGAATGCTGGCATTGACCCTCGCATCGTTCTCCGCATAAAACCCATACACGGGACACTGAATTTTATCTATGAGTTCCTTCTGGGATGGACCCGTGCCATAAAACACAAAGGCAGACCGCAAAGTAGAGTTGTGTGTGGCAAAAAGAAACGCCTGCGTTCCTCCCCAGCAAAAACCCGCCACCGCAACTTTCCCATTGCAGGCGGGCAACCCCGCAACGTAACGAACCGAGGCATCCAGGTCCGATAAGATTTGAGAAGTGGGAAGGCGAGAAATCGCCTCTCTCACTGCCCCTATGTCTGGGAAGGCGGTTGTTCGCCCACCCCCAGGTCCCATACCGGAAAGGAGATCGGGAGCGATGGCGATATAGCCTTCTTCAGCCAGTTGGTCGCACACGCTCATCACCCAATCCGTAAGCCCCATAATTTCGTGAATAACCACCACCGCGCTCGTCTTTTCCTTGGATTCAGGGTAAACCACAAAGGAGTGAACGATACGGTCTCCGTTCTTCACGGCAACCCATTCCTGATGGCGGGGAGACTTCTCAAGCCTCGCCCGTGCCCAGTCCTGTGATAGGGAAGGGCTTACTCCTATTGTGAAACCAGCCAACGCCCAGTAGAGCATCTTTTACCTCCAGATTCTATTTTACGGAAATCACCCCCCAAAATGCTCCCGCATTACCGCGAACCTGTTTCCCCCACCACAGAGGCATACTCCGCTCGCACCTGACGCACGGCTTCCATCATATTACGAAGCGAAGGGATCACCTCTTCGTATTTACGCGTCTTCAACCCGCAATCAGGATTAACCCATACCTGCTCAATAGGCAAAATCTCCAGAGTCCTTCGGATTTTCTGGGCTATAAACTCCACACTGGGCACATTGGGGGAATGAATATCGTAAACGCCGGGACCAATTCCCGCAGGATAACGAAAATCCTTGAGTTTTGCCAGCATCTCGCCGTAACTGCGAGCATCTTCTATGCTGATCACGTCGGCATCCAGCTCGGCGATGGCAGGCAAAATATCCCCGAATTCGCTATAACACATATGCGTGTGAATCTGCACCCACTCGGAGACACCTGAGGAGGCTAAACGAAAAGCCTTCACTGCCCACGCAAAATATCCAGCCCAATCTTGCTTGCGCAGGGGGAGTCCCTCCCGAAAGGCGGGCTCATCTATTTGGACAATTTTCACGCCTGCTTGTCGCTCTAAGTCACAAGTCTCATCACGTATGGCAAGGGCGATCTGCATCGCCACCTCTCCCGGAGGCAGGTCATCCCGAACGAAACTCCATTTCAACATCGTCACCGGTCCCGTCAAAATTCCTTTCACAGGCTTATTGGTGAGCGACTGGGCGTAACGGGTCATCTCTAACGTCATAGGTGAGCGACGAACAATGTCCCCAAAAAGCAACGGGGGACGCACACACCGGCTACCATAGCTCTGAACCCACCCGTTCTCCGTCGCGGTGAAGCCCTCTAATTGCTCCGAGAAAAACTCCACCATATCACTCCGTTCAGGCTCCCCATGAACTAATACATCCAGTCCCAGTTCCTCCTGAAGCCGAATGACCTTTTCCACCTCCTGGAAGATAAACTCTCGGTACTCCTCGTAATTTCCGGTAGATTTCGCCCTGGCTCGTGCCCGGCGCAACTCAGGCGTCTGGGGGAACGAACCTATTGTGGTGGTCGGCAACAACGGAAGGGGACACACCGCCTTTTGCGCCAGCTTGCGCTCAGGCAAAGGGGGGCGCCGAAAATCCGCTTCCTGGAGTTGAGCCAAACGCTCCCGTACCTCCCTCCGCTCCCTCCCAGGCATCTCCCGTAACTGACGAAGGCACTCTTCCCATTCCTTGCATTGCTCCTCCACCTCTTCCGTGGCGTCCGTCAAAAGCGCTTTCAGCAAAACCAATTCTCGTAACCGTTCGCGGGCAAAAGCAAGCCCCTGGCGCAGGGTCTTGTCCAGACGCTCTTCCCCTTCCACGGTCTCTGGAAGGTGAAGAAGAGAACACGAGGGCGAAAGCCATAACCTCTCCTGGGAGACGTGTTGTAAAAGAAATCGGACCAATTCCAATTTCTTTCCAGGGTCGGAACGCCACACATTGCGCCCATCAACTATCCCTGCTATCAGGATGCGGTCACCAGGAAATCCTTCTTCGCGCAAAGCCCGAAGGTTTCCAGTTTTCCCCATAACGAAATCTAATCCCAGTGCGGAAGAGGGAAGGTCTAATAACTTACGATAAAGAGGTTCCACGTCTCCATAATAGGTTTGCAGGCACAGGGGAACCCCCACGCAAGACATCTCTTCCCAACTGCGCGCAAAGGCTTCCCACTCTTCTTGAGATACATCCCCGACCAGCCAGGGCTCATCAATCTGGACTAACTCCGGTGCCTTAGGGGAAAGACCCCGGAGCAATTCTACGTAAAGAGGTGTCAAGGATTCCAGGTAAGCGAGCAAGGGTTTCCCCGACTGTTTCGCCAAACGCAAGAAGGAATAAGGACCTAAGATGACCGGCTTCGGATTCGCAATCCCCTGCGAGAGAGCGAAAATGAGGTCCTCAAGGGGCTTGTTCTTTGTCAAACGAAACTCTCTTGGCAGTTCGGGGACTATGTAATGGTAATTCGTGTCAAACCACTTCGTCATCTCGCAAGGAGGCACACCGTCCTTTCCCCGTGCCATAGCGAAGAGCAAATCTTCATCCGGAGAGTTTCCGTCCCAGGAAAATCTGTCGGGAATACACCCAAACATTAGGGAGTGATCAAGGACGTGGTCATAAAGACTGAAATCACCGCAGGCTATAACGTCAATGCCCGATTCTTGCTGGGTCCGAAGGCGCTCCGCCTTAAGAGCGGATATTCCCTGGCGGAACTCCTCTCTCCCAATTTCGTTAGCCCAGTACTTTTCCAGCAACCATTTGTACTCACGCCTGGGCCCCACGCGAGGGTATCCCAATGTTGTTGTCTGCAATCTCTGCTCCTTCGTCTTGGGTACACGGCTTCGTGATAGCAAACCCCTATTATCCTATGGCACCCTGAAAAATTTCAATCCGGCGAAGCCCCCGTTATATCACCAGGCACACCAGAGTGCCACAATAGACAGGTGCCCAGAAGGAAAAAGCAAGCGAAGCCTTTTACCCTGGAATCGGTCTTTCAAAGCTCCCGAGAGTTCGGCATCCTCCCCCTGCCTGTTGTTGAGTGGCTTCCCGATGGACAACACTGGCTTCGGGAAGACACCGTCCCAGAGGGCAGAACGCTCACCCTTTGGAAAGAAGAGGCGGAAACCGGGGAGCGGACACCCTTATTCCTCCCCGCAGAAATTCAACCGCAATCTATCTGGCAACAGGTCACCTTCAGCCATCGAAAAGTGTATGCGGGGGGACGGCATATTCTTTTCTTTGAGAGGGGACGAACCTCGCGCCCCACCCGCTCTCACGGCAACGTGTTCCTGCTAAACACAGAAACAAAGGAAATTCAAAAAATCACACATAGCACCCGAGAACAGTATAACGCTAAAATGAGCCCCGACAGGAAATGGGTCGCTTACGTTCGCGATAACGATTTATACGCCTACAACCTTTTGGAACAACAGGAACACCGAATTACCTTTGATGGAAACGAGGCGCTTTACAATGGACGCTTCGGATGGGTTTATGAGGAGGAATGGGGGCTTACGGATGGGTTTCTGTTCTCTCCCGATAGCAAACTTATTGCCTATTGGCAGGTAGACGAATCCGAAGTTCCACTCATCCACATTCAGGAATACCGTAGCGTCAATATGTCTGGCTTTACTATGCGGTATCCCAAGGCAGGAGAAAAAAACCCAAAGGTACGAATCGGGGTTGTCCCTGTAACCGGAGGAGAAACCCTCTGGCTAAAAGCAACAGAAAAGGAAGACGACTACCTTGTCAACCTCCAGTGGCGCGACGATGGCAAACTCTTAATCCAACGCATCCCACGACTTCAGAATAGAATTGATCTCTTGCTCGCGGACCCGAAAACGGGAAAAATAGAGGTGATACTCCAAGAAGAAAGCCCCTACTGGGTGGAGCGTCAGGGGGACCTCAAACTTCTGCCCGACGGTCGCTTCCTATGGCTTTCTGATAGGGACGGCTTCCAATACCTGTATCTCTATGAAGCAGACGGAACCCTCATTCGCCAGATAACCCAGGGCGATTGGGACGTTATGGGCATCGCGGGATTGGATAAAGAGCACGAATTAGTATACTTTATCTCTGCCTGTCCCAATCCCACTGAGCGTCAACTGTTCTATACCGCACTGAGCGGAGGACCTATGGTTCGCCTAACTGAAGAGCCGGGAGTTCATTCGGTGGTGATGAACCCCCAAGCGACGCTTTATCTGGAGAATTGGAGCAATCACCAAACACCTCCCCAGAGCCGACTATGCCGTTCCAGCGGAAAAGTCATTAGAGCAGTAGTCACGAACACCAAGGATGGGCTTAGCGCCTACCGCTATAGAGAATGGGAATACGGAACACTTGAGACCGCGCAGGGACATAAACTTTATTACAAACTTCTGAAACCCTACGATTTTGACCCCAACAAAAAATATCCCGTCTATATGGTCAATTACGGCGGACCGGGTTCCCAGATAGTATTGGACTCCTGGGACCTGGCTTTATTTGAAAGATTCCTCACCGAACAGGGATTGATCGTGTTTTCCGTAGATAATCGGGGAACGGGTGCCCGCGGACGCGCCTGGAAAAAAACGACTTACCTCCGCCTTGGAGAATGTGAAAGCAACGACCAAGCGGAATCTGCACGCTGGCTCTCTCGCCAGCCCTTCGTGGACAAAGATAGAATTGCCATCTACGGATGGAGTTATGGAGGATTTATGGCTTGCAGTTGTATCCTCCGATACCCGAACATTTGGAAATCGGCTATTGCAGGAGCCCCCGTGGTTGACTGGCGATACTATGACACTATCTATACCGAGCGCTATATGCGAACACCCCAGCAAAACGAAGAAGGCTATAAAAACTCTTCTTGCCTGACCTATGCCAACCAACTTGAGAACCACCTGCTGTTAATTCACGGGACCAGCGATGATAACGTGCACCTCCAAAATACCCTTCGGCTCGCCGAGGAACTCCAGAGAGCCAACAAGTCATTTGAAATGATGCTTTATCCCCATCAACGCCACGGAGTATCCCTCCGCCGACACCTCTACCGCACTATTTTTGAATTCCTGCGGCGAACCCTCCTGTCTCAGGAACCCCCTACCTCACCAGGCTCACCTCCAGAGCCTCCCGCAAAGTCGCCACAGGAATAAACTTCACTCGCCCACGAACCTGATTAGAAAATTCGGTTAGTTCATCCACGTTCCCTTTCGGCACTAAAAGAAAGGGGATCCCCGCTCTTTGCGCTGCCATCACTTTCTCACGAAGCCCCCCCACGGGCAAAACGTCCCCGTGAAGACTGATTTCGCCCGTCATCGCCACATCTCCCCGGACTGCCCTCCCCAATAACATGGAAGCATAAGCCACTGCAATGGCTAATCCCGCACTGGGACCCTCCTTAGGCACCCCCGCAGAAGGGATATGTATGTGTAAGTTTTTGGATAAAACCTCAACATTCATTCCAAGATTGCTCCCCTGCGAACGGACACAAGATACCGCCGTCCGGGCTGACTCTTGAAGGATCTCCCCAAGATGACCGGTGAGAATGGGGGGTTGGGGATTTGGGGTCTCAGGTAACAAAGCCACCTCTATCACCACCACACTCCCCCCATATTCCGTGTAGACAACTCCCTGTACCGCCCCTATCCGACTCACCTTGTTTTGCCGCCATGGATCCACAAGCGGGGGACCCAAAAGTTCGGGTAAATCAGAAACCCGAATTCTAATCTGCTTTTCCCCTCTCTCCGCAACCTGACGAACAGCCTTCCGACAAAGGGCACTTAGATTCCTCTCCAATTGCCGAACCCCTGCCTCCTGGGTATACCGACGGATCACCTCACGTATCACTCCCGAAGATAACCGCAAGTGCTCCTTTTTCAATTTGTGTTCCCGCATCTGCCGGGGAAGAAGATGATGAAGGGCAATTTGAATTTTTTCTTCTTCCGTGTAACTCGGGAAGGAAATGACCTCTAAGCGATCGCGGAGAATCAAAGGAATGTTCTCCAAGACGTTTGAGGTGGTAATAAAGAGCGTGGCGCTCAAATCAAAGGGAACCTCAAGGTAGTGGTCCACAAACTGGTGGTTCTGCTCGGCGTCCAGAACTTCTAAAAGAGCATAAAGGGCACCCCCAAAGGAATCCGGGCTAACCTTATCCACCTCATCCAGCATAAAGACTGGATTCCTGACTCCACATTGACGAATGCCCTGGAGAATCTTGCCAGGAAAGGCGCCGACGTAGGTTCTGCGATGACCACGGATCTCCGCCTCGTCTCGGATACCCGCAAGGGAAACCCTCACAAACTTCCTCCCCATAGCGGATGCAACGGCTCTCCCAATGCTCGTCTTCCCAACTCCAGGAGGTCCTGCAAAGCAAAGGACGGGACCTTGGTTCCCACCCCCCAATTGACGCACCGCAAGGTATTCCAGCACCCGCTCCTTAACAGTGTCTAACCAACAATGGCTCTGCTCCAAAATGCGCCTCGCCTCCCGCACATCCAGCACGTCCGGACTCGTTTTTTGCCAGGGCAAGCTAATCAGCCAATCCAGATAGCTGTGAATGACCCCTGCCTCGGGCGAAGAGGGATAGGTGCGCTCCAGGCGAAGGAGTTCCGATTGCGCCTTTTCAAGGGCATAATCGGGCATCTCCGCAGACTCAATCTTCTCACGTAAGTGCCCAATTTCTGCCTGTTCTGCCCCTTCCCGGAGTTCGCTCTGAATGATTCGCAGTTGCTCACGCAAATAGTACTCCCGCTGAAGGTCACCCAACTCCCTATCTATTTGTGTCCTCAGGTCACGTTGCAACTCCAGCAGGTGCTTCTCTCTATTCAGAAGGCGGAGAAGTCGCTTCAAACGTCGTAGGGGGTCAAACTCCTCCAGGTATTCCTGCTTCTCACCCACCCGCAACGGGAGATGATGGATCACATAATCGGCGAATTCATTGGGAGCCTCTGATTGCAGGGCTAACTGTATCGCCTCCACAGGGATGGGATGCCCTGCTTGAATCACTTCCTCAAACAAGCGGGCACATTCCCGTACCAGCGCGTCCGCAAGGGGACGATTCCTCACCCGTTCCTCCACAGGACGTCCCACCGCACGCCAATAACCACCGCGCAGGAAAAACCTCTCCACTTGAAAGCGGGAAATCCCCTTCAAAAAAGCGCGCATAGTTCCATCGGGCAAAGACACAACCTGGAGAACCTCGCTCAAGGTTCCCACCTCATACAAATCAGAAGGCTTTGGGTCTTCCACAGAAATCTGCCTCTGAGAGATGACCAATAGGAATTGCTTGGAAGTCATACTTGCCCGCAACGCCCGCAAGGAAACCTCTCGACCCACAAGAAGCGTGTTCATCACATAAGGGAAATGAACCGCATCCCGCACGGGCACGACGGGGACACTTCGCTCGCGCCTGCCTCTTTGCCGAGAGATGGAAGCATTTCTTAGCATCCGCCTCCACGTTACCCCACTCCAGGAATCAGCCAGAGAAACTCCCCACTATATTTTTCAGGATTTTCCCAAAAAACCGTTAGATTTTGGGGGAGTTTTTTAGAAGCCCATAGAAGTTATCACCTGGCTCCCTCCACTCGCTGGCCTCCGCACCAATAAAACGCCATCCTTGAGAACGCCCCTATCTTGATGAGTACAATAAGCAGTATGGTTCTCTCTACCGTCCTGAGTCTTTGTGTCCTTCCAGGCGCTTTCGGGACTCCGCAAAACGAATGGCAGATAGCGTTTCCCTATAAAGAAGGCACTACCTCGCGTATGGCAATAGACCTATCCGTGACGATAGGCGCCGAAGAAACAACCCACGTGGAATTTGTGGGTGAACTAACAGTTAAATCCGCCACCGAATCGGGCTTTGCGGTGGTGATTTCCTGGAAAGATATACGCGTGGAAGGACAGGAAATGGACCCCTACAGTTTTGAAATGACCCTGAACAAACTCGGGTTCCCCGTATCCACGACCAGCGAGTTCGGAGACGATATGAGGCGGATGACCCTCCCGCTCCTTATTGTCTATCCGGAAAAGCCCGTAAAGGTGGGCGATCACTGGAAGTTTTCGGATGAAGCCAAAAAGTATTCAGCGGAATATCACCTGGAGGCAACTGAGGAAGCAGAAGGCTCAACACTTTTGAGGGTACGGGCTAAGTTTTCAGAAAGCGAGGAGAAGGGAATGAAGGGGGAAGGAACGTTCTGGCTTAACACCACGGGAGTGATAAAAAAGTTCTACGTCTCCGTGGATCAATGGCCCCTGGCACCGGTATATATGGTCGCCCAAAAAGCCACTATTTCCGGGCGTGCTCTACCCCCTACCCACTAACGGTCTCCCGAGAAAGCGAAGGGATCATCTCCCATCGTGCAGCCAGGGAAAGAAAAGGGGTACTATCCCTTGAGTGCGCCTTTGCGGGATAGAAACGGAATACGGACTCTGGATAGAAGGACGCACCGCCGGCGACCAGATTGAGGATGCGGCTGCGCTTATCGCCTCCTTGCCTCTCCCCGTCTTCGCAGGCTGGGATTATGCCCACGAATCCCCACGAGCAGACCTTCGCGGATTCCAGGTGGACCGTCTCACGCCCGACCCCAACGATGCTCAATGGGATGCAGGGCGCCCACCTGGATATGAACGCAACTTCCTCACCAACCGAGTCCTCCCAAACGGGGGCAGACTCTACAACGACCATGGCCACCCCGAATATGCAACCCCTGAATGCGCCCATATCACCGATCTGGTCGCTTACGACATTGCGGGAGAACGCATCCTCCTCTCCGCTGCCCAAGCCTATGCCTCTAAAACAGGCTATAAAGTCCGCCTCTACAAAAACAATACGGACTTTCACGGCGCCAGTTACGGAACTCACGAAAGTTATTTGGTCCCCCGAAAAGTAGATGTCTCCCAGTTGATAGCACATCTGGTGCCCTTCCTCCTTGCACGAGTCATCTTCGTGGGCGCCGGTAAGGTAGGAAGTGAAGTGGGGAAGACCTGCAGGTACCAACTCAGTCAACGCCTGGAATTCTGCCACGAAGTCGCAAGCGTGGAAACTCTGTATCGCCGACCCATCTTCAACACGCGAGACGAACCCCACGCAAGCCCACGAGATTGGATGCGACTGCACATCATTTCTGGTGATGCCAACCGGTCCCAGTGGGCAACCGCAATGAAAGTGGGAACGATGAGCCTGGCACTGGACCTCGTGGAAATAGGAGAGGCTCCTCTCTTTGCCCTGATGGACCCCGTGAAAACAGCCCAGGAACTCAGCAAGGATGAATCCTATCGCTGGGAGATCCCTCTTGAAGGCAACTCCTGGACCACCGCACCCGAAATTATGGAGGCTTTTCGCGCTTCCGCTGAACGGTTCTTGCAAGGGCGCGACGCGGAAACCGACTGGATCCTCCACGAATGGAAACAAGCGCTGGACGACCTCGCGAAAGACCCGATGCGCCTGAGCGACCGCGCAGACTGGGCTGCTAAAAAAGCCATCCTGGAGGAGGCAGCCACCCAGGCAGGGAAGTGGGATGAAAGCAGAATGCAAGCCCTTGACCTGGAATATCACAATATCAACCCCAAGGAGGGACTCTATGGAGCCCTCGCCCAAATGAAAAGGACTCGCCTCCTGGTCAACGAAGCGCGAATCGCTGACGCGATGACCACGCCACCGGCAGACACCAGGGCTATGATCCGGGGCTCTGCAATTGCCCGATTCAAAGACAAAATCCGAACGGTGGGGTGGCGCCGACTCATCATTACCGCAAACGGACAGGACCACTCGGTGGAATTACCAGTAACCGTCTGCGACCGAAGTATCATTAATTCCGCAACTTCTGTGGAAGAATGGGTGCAACAGGTGAAAAGCCTTGAAAATACTGGGTAAAATAAACAACAAACATCGCCAAAAATTCTATATAATAAGCAGAACAAAACGACGCATCCAGACGTCGTTAATCAAAAGTAAGTAGATGGAGGTAACTCTATGTTCCTATATGGCGAACGCCGACAACGGGACCTGCCTGCACCGGACCGTCGTCCCGCCGATGATGAGGGACCCGCAAAAAGGGACATCCGGAAGCCTGGAGGCGATAACGAACTTATCCGCCGTATGAGAAAAGTAGACCCTGACCAGGCTAAACGCTATCGCCAAAGAAGTGGTGAATAAGCCTCTCCACCCGATCGTACCCCCCTGCTATTCCCGCTAACTGTGGTATCTTAAACGCGTGCGAAGCATCACCCTTTATCATCCAACGCTACTGACGATTTTGAATACAACTGTCTCGCCCCCCCCTCTCAAACCCCGTTGCGCCAGGCTGTAAAACCCTGAAGAAACCACTGAAGAGGTGAACCGGTGGGGGGCAACTTGATTCCAAACTCGGACTTCTCCCAGGGTCTAAGAGGCTGGGACTGCACCCCTATGGGGGTTACTCTTGTGTCGTCCGAAAGAAAGCGCTTCGTTGTTCTGAATGGCGGTAGGCTCCCCGCCGCCATCTGTAGTGAGCCTATAGAGGTACTTCCTGGTGCGCATTACACCCTACGGGTAGAGCGAGCCTTGCCCGGCGAATGTCAACTCGCCCTCATCAGCAGGGAACGAGTGATTGAACCTGACCTGAGCGAAGAAGTGGTCCCCCAGGAATCCCCCGTTCGTATCCAGGTCACTGCGCCTACAGGAAAAAAGGTGGGTGTCTCCCGGGTTGCTCTGGAGCCCGTGGGCTACCGCTTGAAAATCCAAAGCGTGCGAAGCACGTATATGTTCGTCCCACCCGGCACCCCTTTTGAAATCCTCTGTGACCTCAAAAACACAGGCTCCGAACCAATCCGGAGTGCCCTAGCGACCCTTTACAGCGACTCCCTCCAACTTTCCGAAGAATACAGGCATACCTTATCCCTTCCCGAAATTCCCGTGGGAGACAGGGTAACAGGAAGATGGCTGGTGCTGAAACAAACTAAAGCCCTCGCGACGTTTCAAATTGAAATTCAATACGAAGGAGGAGTTACCACCACCACTGGAGTTACACTGAAGCACACCCCCCGCCTTCCCTCCGCTTTTGTCCTTCCCAGCATCGCAGGGGGAGCAAGGTGGTTTAGTGTGGGAAGCCGGGGACTCCGCGTTACAGCCCACGAAACAGACCTGGATTTTGGTCCCCTTTTAGTGAGCCTGGACAAAGGGAAAAACTCCCAACCCGCTCCTCTGGGCGTACTCCATCACATCGCCCAATTGGTAGCGGAAGATGGCACTCGCTATCCCCTCTGGGCGCGACTCAAACGGCGGTCCCATAGTGGAATTGAGCTCGCAGGCAAAAACACCGTGGCGGAATGGCGACTCCTCCTCACTCCGGAACATGCCGAAAGGGGCATCGCTTTCCGCCTCCATCTGCGCATCCTCCGACGATTAGCGACCACACCAGGGGCACCCCCAACCGCTTGGATTGAATTCGGACCTTTCCAAACAGTGCATACCTTAGCCCTATCGGGAGGACTTTTGGAGATTTCAGGAACCCGTGAAGGTAAAACTCAAAAAGTGCCCTTTATGCGAGGGGAACCCCCAATGGGAGGTGGTCCACCCCTGGGCGAAAATTGGGAGCCCCTCCCCGTTTCCATAGAGCTGGCTTGGGGCGCCAGCGGACCCGCCCCCTCCAGGTTGGAGGCTGATCCTGACTCAGGCATTGCCACCCTCATCCTGGGACCCCTCAAACTCATCCCTGGCACCTCCTGCGCGGTTTCCACGCTCCTCCAAATCATTCTTCAACGACCTGACTCCAGAGGTCAAAAGCTTGAAGGAGCACAAGAATGAATAGGGATGTATCCTTTCCGGAAGCCCAAAGGCAGGTTTCGGAAAGCGTGGCCCCCCTCACGAACACCGAGGAAGTCCCTTTGCCTTGTGCGCTGAACCGCGTGGTCGCCCAGGACATCTTTGCCTCCGAACCCTATCCCGCATTTGATAATTCTGCGGTAGATGGCTTTGCCCTCTCCTGTGAGGAAGACGCCTGTGCAGAACGAATCCTGGAAGTCTCGGGCACTCTCTATGCGGGGGATAACCCCGCAAAAGTCTCCCCCCTAAAGCCAGGATTCGCCCTCAAGGTGTTCACAGGTTCCGCGTTGCCCCCCGAAACCTACGCGGTAATTATGCAAGAGGATGTGGCGCCCCAGGGAGATGCCATCCGCCTTCTCACCTCCGTCCCAAAGGGCAAACACATCCGAAGAAAAGGTGAGGATTTCCCAGAAGGAGACCTCCTCATTCCCCGGGGTTTTTGCTTGAACTCTGGGGGGATCGCTCTCCTCGCCTCCCAGGGGATTCAAAAGGTCAGCGTCTTCGCCAAGCCGAGGGTCGCTGTCATCACCACGGGAGATGAATTGGTCCCACCATCCGAAAAGGTATTGCCCGGGAAGATCCGGGATACAAACTCCTTTATGCTCGCAAGCCTCTTGAAAAACACAAAGCCTGAGCTCCACGTAACTCATATAACCCACTGCCCCGACGACCCCGAAAAAATAAGCAAAATGCTCACAGAGATAGCATCGGAGAACGATGTTATCCTGATATCCGGAGGAGCCTCAGTGGGAGAGCGAGACCACATCCGCAACCTCGTTGCCCACCACGGGCAGATAATCCTTCACGGAGTCAAAATGAAGCCAGGAAAGCCTTTTCTCTTTGGCAAGATAGGGGAGTGCTGGATATTCGGTTTGCCCGGGAACCCCGCCAGCGCCTTCGTGTGCTTCCATCTTTTCGGGAAGCCTGCCTTGCAAAGGCTCAGTGGTTTGTTTCATTACCATCCCCGCTGGCTCTGGGTGCGCCTCCTGACTCCCCTGGAAACTGGGGGACGAGATGAGTTTGTGCGGGCAAACCTAACCTCTGATCCGGAGACGCCAGAAATGCCCACCGCCATCCTCCCCGCCCACCAAGGCTCATTCGGGCTTCGCTCCTTAGCCCTTGGGGAGTGCCTCGTATGGGTCCCCGCCCATACAGATCACCAGCCCGGGGAACTGCGTTTGGCTCTCCTGTTGGACTCTTAGCGCCCCGAGCCCACCCATATAAAAGGGAAGGGGCTCGCCTCAACTTTCGTTGAACGAGCCCCCCAGAGTGACGTTACTTCTTTTTCTTCTTACCGCCACCCTTGGCTTTCGCCTTCTTGGCGGCTTTGGCTTTCGCTTTGCGTGCCACTTTTTTGCCTCCCGTTCTTAGGATTTTGGATTGCGCGATGACACCATCTTGCGATGTTGCCCCGCCGAAAAACAGCGAGTTTCTCGCAATCCATTATTAAAAGACAGAATAATTAGCCAAAAAGTATCGCAGTTCTACCACTTTTTTAAAAAATTTTCTAACTCCCCATCCCCCCGACTTCCCCACAGAAAACTCTCTTTTCTTTCTGGTAGTATGAAGCTTCAGGAGGATGTAGAAGAATGATCAGCAAGAAGCTTTCTCAAATGCTCATCAAGCAAATCGGAGACGAACTTTTTGCAAGCCACTACTACCTTGGCATCAGTGCCTACTTCGCCAGCGAAAGCCTGGATAAGTGGGCAGATTTTTTCAAGGCACAGTCCGAAGAAGAGCGGGGGCATGCCCTGCGCATCATCAATTTTCTGATAGATGTAGGGATAGATTTCACCATCCCCGCAGTGGGCGAAGTGAAAGCGAAATTCCCCTCTGCGGAATCCGCCGTGGAATCCGCATTGAAACATGAACAAAAAGTTACCAAGTCCTTCCAGGCAATGGCGCAGGTTGCTATGCAGGAAAAAGACTTCTCGGGGTTCCAATTCCTCCAGTGGTTCTTAGGGGAGCAGGTAGAAGAGGAGGCGCTGATGCAAAAGTGCCTGGACGTCCTCCGAGGCGTGCGGAATCCCTTTGAAGCGCAGGAGTTCCTGCCGGAAAGAGAACACTAAGGTAACCTATTTGTCCGAAGGTTCCGCATAAGCGGGGACGCGCTGTTTCAGGGCTGAGCGGGCGGTCGCAAGGCGAGCGATGGGCACCCTGAAAGGAGAGCAACTCACATAATCCAACCCGATCCGGTCAAAGAACTCAATGGATGCGGGGTCACCCCCGTGCTCTCCGCACACCCCCAATTTAATCTGGGGATTGGCTCGGAGCGCCTTCTCCACACACATCTGGATCAAGGCGCCCACCCCTGGAATGTCAAGTGTCTCAAAGGGATTCGCCTCTATAATCCCCAACTCCACGTAGCGCGACAGGAACTTTCCTTCCGCATCGTCCCTGCTCATTCCTAAAACCGTCTGGGTGAGGTCGTTCGTCCCGAAAGAAAAGAAATCCGCATAGGGGGCAATCTCCTCACTGGTGAGACAGGCTCGGGGCAGTTCAATCATTGTCCCGAACTTATAAGATATGTCCTCCTCGGACTCGGCAACCGTCTCCTGGGCAACTTTCTCCAGGTGCTCCCTGATGAAACGCAACTCATTCACGTTGCCTACTAAGGGAATCATAATTTCCGGGAAAATCTCCACTCCCCGCTTCTTCATACGAATCGCCGCCTGAAGAATCGCCCTTGTCTGCATCTCCACAATGCTCGGATAAATAATCGAAAGGCGAACGCCCCTCAAGCCGAGCATAGGATTGACTTCCCTCATTCCCCGAACCAGCTCCATCAACTTCTCCTTCTCCCCTAACACCTCCTTTATGGCATCCGCTCCCATGGACTTCACCGCCAGGCGCAGTTCCACCACCTGGGCAAGGAGCGCATCGTAAGAGGGCAAAAACTCGTGAAGCGGAGGGTCCAGAAGGCGAATCGTTACAGGCAACCCATTCATCACCTCAAAGAGTTCCTCAAAATCCTTCTGCTGCATTGCGAGGAGTTTCTCCAGGGCTAACTCCCGGTCATGCTCCGTCTCCGCGAGAATCATAGACTGGACAATCGGCAAACGGTCCTTCTCAAAGAACATATGCTCGGTACGGCAAAGCCCAATGCCCTCCGCGCCATACTCCCGAGCCAGGCGGGCATCCCGGGGGTTGTCCGCATTGGCACGTACCCCAAGCCGACGCACCTCATCACACCAGGAGAGCAGAACCGCCATTTCTCCTCCCACCTGAGCAGAAAGAAGGGGGATCCGCTCCAGATAAACCTTCCCCGTGGTGCCGTCTATCGTAATCCATGCCCCTTCGCGCACGATGCGCCCATCTACGCTAAATAAACCTGCCTGCGCGTCCACCTTGATGGCTTCACAGCCCGTTACGCAGGGAATCCCAAACCCCCGTGCTACCACCGCGGCATGGGACGTCTTTCCTCCCCTTGCAGTCAATATCCCCTGACTCGCCAGCATCCCGTGCACGTCATCAGGATTGGTCTCTTCGCGCACCAGAATAACCTTTTCGCCCTTCTTCGCCAGCTCCTCCGCACGGTCCGCACTGAAAACAACCTTGCCTACCGCAGAGCCAGGAGAGGCAGGAAGCCCAATGGCGACGGGCTGGATGCCATTCTCCTCAATGAAGGACTCATCAATTCGGGGGTGAAGAAGTTGGTCAAAGTGCTCAGGCAAAACACGCAGGATCGCCGTCTCTTTCGTGATAAGCCCCTCTTCCGCCATCTCCACCGCAATGCGAACCGCCGCAGGACCCGTCCGCTTACCCACCCTGCATTGCAAAACGTACAGTTTGCCTCTCTCAACCGTAAACTCTATATCCATCATATCACGATAATGTCGCTCTAACAACTCCGCAACCTCACGAAATTGACGATAAACCTCAGGCATAAATTCCTCCAGTCGGCTCAACGCCATAGGCGTCCGAATGCCTGCTACCACGTCTTCACCCTGGGCATTCAGCAAAAGTTCCCCGTAAAGGCCCCTCTCGCCTGTCGCAGGGTCGCGCGTAAAGGCAACCCCGGTTCCCGAATCGTCTCCCATATTCCCGAAAACCATCGCCTGAATGTTCACTGCTGTCCCGAGGTCGTCGGGGATTCCCTCCTTGCGCCGATATTCCTGAGCCCGCCTGTTATTCCAACTCCGAAAGACCGCTTCGATCGCCATCTCCAGCTGGGTCCACGGGTCTTCGGGAAATCCTAAGCCATGTTTCTTCACCAAAAAATCTATCTGCTCCCTCACCAGAGCTTCTAAATCCTCCGCAGAAAGGTCTGTGTCTAATTGAACTCGTTTGCGTTCCTTCATTCGGGTGAGAATTTCTTCAAAAAACTCTTTATTCACCCCCAGCACAATATCCGAAAACATAGAAATAAACCGCCGATAAGCATCCCAGGCGAATCGGGGATTTCCCGTCGCCCGGATCAACCCCTGAAGCGTTTGCTCATTCAACCCCAGATTCAAGACGGTGTCCATCATCCCAGGCATAGAGAACTTCGCCCCAGAACGAACGGAAACCAATAAGGGGTCCTCGGGGTCACCGAGCTTCCTTCCCATCTGAGCCTCCACTTGAGACATTGCCTCGCGGACGTCCGCCATAAGCCCATCCGGCAGTCTTCCACCCCGAGCGTAATACTCCCTGCACGCCTCGGTAGTTATGGTAAAGCCGGGCGGAACGGGGAGCCCCAGGCGAGTCATCTCCGCCAGATTGGCGCCTTTCCCCCCCAATAAATCGCGCATATCGGCAGAACCTTCTGTGAAATGGTAGATGTACTTCTTCAAAACCGTCACCTCAACTACTGCAGTAGAATGTCGGCAAAAGCCAGTGGCTTCCTCGTACTTTACCTAATTTATCGGCACCAGAGGGAATCCCTTATAAACTAACGGAAACGCCAGATGATGTTCGCACCATTCTCCATAGCGAGGACGCTCCGCGCTGTGAACCCCTTCGCATGGCCATCTGCGAAAATGATGTTCACATAACCGTTATCTTCTCCATCCGCCAGGTGGCGTGCATAAATGGGCTTTAAATGGCTCGGGGGCAAGTGAGACAACTCTCGCACCAGGTCCCGGTCCGAGCAAAGCGGGGGGCTTAACTCAGGATAGCGAGAATTGAAGATTCCGTTATAGGGGCTAAACACATATCCCCGGTACTTTTCCCCAAGTTCGCCCGCTGGCGTATCCGCAAATAAAGCCACCCGTGCAGGCTCCTTCAATTCCGTAAAGGAAATGACCCGCCTGAACCCCTCACAGCCCCTGGGGTCAGGTTCGTTATCCCCGCAACCATTGGGGTCATAGGCGGTGACGCCGGAGTATCCCACGTTTTGCCAACTCCGAGTCGCCCAGGTGAAAGCCACCCGGCTATCGGAAGACGGGCACGCAAAAACTTTTGCGTTTTGAATATAGGGAAACACCTGCGAGGGCCACATCCGCAGAGGCTCCGTGGGGGGCATTTCAAGATTGGACGCCATCGGCAATTTGGCATCAAACACATCTACGTATAAATTCAAAGCCTGTCCCAACTGCTGTTGGTTGTTAAAACAGGCAATTCGCCTGGCTCCTTCCCGACTCCGAGAAAACAGGGGAAAAAGGAGAGCCATCAAAATAGCAATCACTCCAATCACAGCGAGAAGTTCAATGAGTGTGAAGCCTCGAAATCTGCGCATCATCTCCTCCATTTTATACTAAGACGACCTCTCCATACTCCCCTCACTCCCCACAGGACTCCCTTGCGAGGACTCTTTCTCACCCGCGGAAGGCACGTTTTGCACCTTCTCCAGGGGAAGGACTACATACCCTTCAGGCCCATTATCCAAAAAGCGAATGGGTGCTACTTTTTCCAGCAACAAAATCATCTCCTCAAGGGGCAGGCTCACCTCACCCGAGGGGGGTGGTGGGTTCAGGAGACTTCCTAAATCCAGCGTCATCTCAGGCACATCAGGCATTATCGTTACAGTAATTTTGGCTTGTCGGGACACTTCCTCCAAAGCCCTATGAAGGGACATCCCCTTGAGAGGGAGCACAACCCTGGGAGCATCCGGGGCAGGAGTGAAGGGGCGGGGAACCGAACCCGGTGCTTGAGCATTCCGGGGCGCCTGAGGCACAGGTTGCATTTCCTCTCTCTTCTCACTCGGCGAGGGGCTAACGCTGGGAAGGGACAATGCTTCTCGCTCCGGGGCTTGGCTTGCAGGGGAAGGGATGATCCCTTTCGTTAGCCAATAACTCGCAACTGCCACCCCCACCAGAAACACAGCAGCTACGGGCACCCACCAGAATCGCAAAAGGGAAATGCGGGGCGGAGTTCGGTCCCGTGCCAGCGGAGAGACCCTCCTCGTGGGAAATTCACGGGGGCGCGCCTTGCGCAAAGCTTCCAGCATAGCCCTCCTCCTGGCAAGCTCCGCCCGATATTGAGGATAACGTCTCTCAAATTCCTGCACCACCCTTTCCTCAGACGACTCTGCAGTGGCCCAGAGCATCTCATCAATTTCGGGGGGTATTCGCTTCTTTTTCATTCCAAGCCTCCCATTTCCTCTAAAATCTCTCGGAGCCTTTCCCTGGCACGATGAAGGCGGGTTTTGGCAGCATTAGCATTGCACGAGAGGATCTCCCCCGCCTCACTTAAAGAGAGTCCTTCCCAATAGATGAGTACCAAAATTGCTCTGTCTGGAGGTCTCAGGCGCGCCAGAGCAGAATGGATTTGGTCCGCAGTCGGGTTCCAGACCTCTTTTGGGTAAGGCACCTGCAGGGCCTCCTCTAAGGGGACCTCCTTCCCCTTGCGCCTTCGGGAAATCTGAATGGCGGTATTGACGGCAATCCGGAAAACCCAGGTAGAGAACTTGCTTTCCCTCCGGAAGCGGGGAAGGTTTTGATAAATTTGGAGGAAGGTTTCCTGCACCGCGTCCTCTGCATCCTGAGCATCCAGAAGGATGCCTTTTGCTACGATGTACACTTTCCGATGGTACTTTTCGTAAATGCTCTGCCACGCCGTCTCATCCCCCTGGAGGGCGCCCTGGATTACCTTTGCGTCTTCGTCTTCATCAAATGTCATCCACTTCGCCACCGACGTGACCATACATTATATTGACGCCAAAAATACATACCGAGTTACAGTATCCAAAGGTTCCCTGAGGGTATAATTTTACAAGCGCCCTCGTGGCGAAATTGGCAAACGCGCTAGATTCAGGTTCTAGTGCCCGAAAGGGCTTGGCGGTTCGAGTCCGCCCGAGGGCACCAGTCATTTTGCTCGCTTCTTCCCTGGAAAATGTTGCTCCAGAGCCTCCAGAGCGGAATAATCCGTCCAATCCAGACGAAGGGGAGTGATGGATACAAAGCCCTCATTGACCCAATACACGTCCGTGCCCTTTTGGCTCCTGTCCATCACCACCACACCCCCCTGCCAATAATACGGTCTGCCCCAGGGGTCATACCTTTTCTCCACGCGGTCTTCGTAAATCCTCATACCCATCGTCGCTAAGCGGGTCCCACGAATTTCGTCATAGGCAATGCTGGGAACATTCACGTTCAAAATGCAATAAGGGGGCAAGGGAGCCTGGACAAGCCAATCCAACCATTCTTCCAGCCACCGCTCCGCCGTCTCAAAATGAGCCGGAGCATCCTCCACGAACTTCGCAACGGATATCGCCACGGAGCGAATCCCATTAATCGCCCCCTCCAGGGCACCCCCCACCGTGCCCGAATAAGTAGCATCCCATCCCAGATTAGGCCCGTTGTTGATACCACTGATAAGCAAATCGCAACCAGAAGGGAAGAATTCCGTCAGCGCGAGATTGACACAATCCACGGGTAGCCCATTCACTTCATAGGCTTCCCAGCCATCTTCCAGAGGGACCTTCCTCAGCCGCAGGGGGTCTCGTAAGGTCATCGCATGCCCGCAGGCGCTCATCTCCCTATCAGGAGCGCAAATCACCACCCTCCCCAGGCGGGAAACCACGCGAGCCACAGCGGACGTCCCTGGCGAGCGCACGCCGTCGTCATTGGTCAAAAGAATGTTCATCACAACAGGGAAATTGTACCAATTCTCCCCCCGCCCATTTTAGTAACAAAGATACCAAAAGCCAGGAACGCTTCCCTGTAAAAAAACGGGGATTTTGCCGATAACTTGGTGAAAGAGACCTTGAGATTCTATGGCTGACCCCCAAAAGCCCGAAAAACAAGAATCCCAGGAGTCCCCTCCCGCGGGAGAAGCTAAAAAGTCGCCCTCCAAAATGGGCAAACTGCTCGTGTTCGGCGTCTTAGGGCTTGTGCTATCCGCAGGAGGGTTTTTTGGGTTCAAACTTGCGGGAGCCAGGTCAGGTGAGAAGGCAGAGCCCAAAGTCGGCAAGATTATAGAACTGGAAGAGTTCCTCGTCAATCTGGCGGATGAGAAGACTTTTCTCAAAACCCACATCGCTCTTGGCATTATGAAGGGGTTCAAGGAAGAGGAAATTAAGGAGCAACTTCCTCGGATACGAGATGCCATCGTGATGGTGTTGACTTCCAAACAGCCTAAGCAAATCGCTTCCAATGCAGGGAAGGCACGCCTCAAAAGGGAGATACTTTCTGCAGTGAACAAACTCTTCAAGGAAGAAGACACTGCCTCTGAAGAGGATGCCAATTCCGCCAATAAAAAGACTGGTGGTGCGGGGAAGGCTAAAAACGACGAAGCCATCCCCAAGAGCGAACCACCTAAAGGTCCTGTGCTGGAAGTTTATTTCACCTCATTCGCCACACAGAGATACTAACCCGACGGTTCGCTCCCATCACGACAAACTGTGACCGACCCGCTAACGCCACAAGAAGTAGAAGCGCTCTTGAGCTCGCTGGCTCTTGAGGAATCAGCGAGCCCTTCTGCGGTTCCTGCGAAGGCATCCGAAGGTACCCCTGAGCACGGACGCACCCCAGGAGCCTTCACTCACCACTCAGGAAAAAAGGGAAGGCACTGGGAAACTTATGACTTTCGTCGCCCTGATAAGCTCTCCAAGGATCAACTGCGCACCCTGCAGATGGTCCACGAATCCTTCGCGCGCCTGAGCACCAGTGCCCTCTCCGCATTTCTCCGAACGCCGGTACAGGTGGAACTTATGTCTGTAGATCAGGTGCCCTATGAAGAGTATTTACGAACCGTTAATGAGTCCGTCTTCACAATTGTAAACCTTGCTCCCTTATCGGGCCAATCCCTTCTGGAAGTGGAGTTCACTATCGCGTTCGCTATGATTGACAGAATGTTAGGGGGGGCAGGAAAACCTCTCACACGTACCGCTCTCACGGAAATTGAGAAGCCCCTGGTTAGTCACCTCGCAGAAAAGATGCTTTCCGCCCTCCGCAGTGCCTGGGAGTCTATCGTGATCCTTCACCCCAAAGTGGAATATGTGGAAACCAGTGCCCAGTTCATCAACATTGTTCCCCCAACAGACATCGTCGTGACCCTTCTGTTTGAAATTCGCTTCGGGGAACACCGGGGAGCAATGAGCCTTTGTATCCCTTACCTCCTCATCAAGCCTCTGGGGACAAAACTCTCAGGGCAAAAATGGGTCTCTTCGGTGCACAAAAAGCGCAGTCCGAAAACGCGTTTGCTCGTCGCCAACGAAATCGTCAAATCGCGCGTGGAATGCCGAGCCGAACTCGGCGCCACCACCATCACCGTAAGGGAATTCCTGTCCCTCAAAGAAGGCGATGTCGTGCGACTGGAGCAAAGGACCGACGAGGACATCCTTCTCTACGTTGCGGGACACCCCAAATTTCTCGGTATGCCCGCCAAGCGAGGAAAACATCTTGCCTTCCGAGTGTCTAAGCCCATCCCACTATGAAGAACAGCCAAACTCAATCCAAACCGATGTCACGAAGAAGTCTACTCCCTTCCTTTGGGACGGGAGGATGTCACTTCAAAACGCCCCCCATCCCATCAGCACCACTGCGCAAAAACAAGTTCTTGAACCCCACTTCACAATCTCATATAGAGGAGTTTTCTGATGGCTCAACTCACTCCTGAAGCACTCACCTCATTCGGCTCAGCCCAAGCCAACCTCTGGAAGTCGTCAGCAGAGTCTGCCTCTCAAGCGTTTTCTACTCCCATTTCTCTGGAAACGCCTTTAGCCCTGCCCACCACACCCGAGGAGGTTCAAAGGGAAATTCACGGTCCTATGCTCATCTTGGAGTTTTCCTTCCAGGATAGCGAAAGCCTCCCCCATCTCCTGCTGGTGCCCACCGACGTTGCCAAGCACCTCATCAGCGTTCTTTCCGGAGGACCGGTTGAAGAGATTCCGGAAGATTTAAGCGAAGAAGTCAAACAACCGTGGCGAAGTTTCATTGATGGGTTATGCCTGGGGCTTTCAGAGGTTCGCGGTTCCCCTGCCCCGCCGATTACCTCCTTCAATGTAGAACATCGGGTGTTTTCCCTACCGCCTGTTTTAGAAGCCACCAGCGACCTGCTCCGCGTCCAGGTCGGCATTACCGCTGGAAATGTTTCAGGTTCTCTCACCTGGCTCCTTACCACGGAATCCGCCGTTAATTTGCTTCAGATGGATAAAAGCCTTGCCCTCATGGATGAGTCTGCCTCGTCATCTTGGGATCAGCCCTCGGAAGGAACCATACGGGACCTAAACCTTCTTCTGGATATTCCCCTCAACATTTCGGTGGAGTTGGGGAGAGCCAATCTTCTATTGCAGGAGGTTTTAGATTTAGCCCCTGGCAGTGTCGTGGAACTGGACAAGGCGGCGGGCGAGCCTGTGGACATCCTGGTCAACGGGCGATTGGTGGCACGGGGCGAGGTTGTGGTGATTGAGGAAAACTTTGGAATCCGAATCACGGAAATAGTCAGTCCACAAGAACGGGTCCATCGCCTGGGAGAAGCCGCATGAAAGTTAGAGTAAGAAAAGACTACCTCTCCTTTGGAAAATGCCTCAGGGTCCTTCCTGTTTCCCTCGCTCTTGTTTCGGTCGCTTTTGCGGAAGCACAAGAATTCGGGTTGAAACCGGAAATTACGTCCCCCCCCATCCCTACTCCAGTCCTCACACCTGCTTCTCTTTTACAAATGCTCCTCGCCCTCGTTCTCGTGGCTCTCTTGCTACGTTTTGCTCTGCCGAAATTACTACAGCGCCTTTCCGGAAACGCAATCCCTTCCACAGGAAGAGTAGTGGTCTTGGATGCCACTCCAACAGCCAACGGGCACTTGTATCTCGTTAAAGCGATAGACCGTACCCTTCTGCTCGGAGTGACCTCCCAAAGCATCACCGTCCTGAGCGAATGGGAAGACGAAAAGAGTCCTCTGCACGCATCTCCTTCGCAAGCGGAACCCTCACCCGCCTTTCAGGAAATTCTGAAGAAACTACAGCAATTGGAGCAATAAAATGATGTCCTTAGGGCGAAGTTTATGTTTGAGGGCTTGCCTGATGGCGCTTCTATTCCTTGTAGTAGCTCCCCTTTATTCCCAAACCGGAAACACTGTACCCATCCCAAAAATTGAAATAGGCTTCTCAAATGAAAATGAGCCCCAGCAAATAGCCACGGGATTGCAGATACTCGCTCTCCTCACGGTGCTCAGCCTAGCTCCCGCTTTATTGATTATGACCACGGCGTTCACACGCATCGTCATCGTCCTGAGTTTCCTACGCACCGCACTGGGAACACCCACCATCCCCCCAAACCCCGTCCTCATTGGATTGAGCCTCTTTCTCACATTCTATGTGATGACGCCCACCTGGGAGCACATTCAAAAAGAAGCCCTCCAGCCTTATCTGAAAAAAGAAATTTCCCTTCCAGAAGCCACAGGAAAAGCCTGGAGTGCCATGCGTGACTTTATGATCCGACAGACCTACCAAAAAGACCTTGCACTCTTTGCTAAAATCAGCAACACGGAATTCCGCTCTATAGAAGATGTCGGCTGGAGACATCTCATCCCCGCCTTCATCTTGAGCGAATTGAAAACCGCCTTCCTCATCGGTTTCTACATTTTTGTGCCCTTCCTCGTGATAGACCTCATCGTTGCGAGCACTCTGATGAGTATGGGAATGATGATGCTTCCACCAGCCTTGATCTCCCTCCCTGCAAAGATCTTAGTCTTCGTCCTCGCGGACGGATGGACCATTCTCATCCAGGCTTTATTAGGAGGCTTCCGGTGAACCAGGCGGACATCCTGGAATTGGGGCGCCAGGCTCTCCAGGTGGGAGTTACGGTTAGCCTGCCTTTGCTCTTATCCGCACTCATTGCAGGGGTTACCATTGCCCTGTTTCAAGCCGTCACCCAGGTTCAGGAAGTCACCCTCACCTTCGTTCCAAAAATCCTTGCGGTAGCCCTCGCGCTCTTCCTTTTTGGTGCCTGGATGCTCTCCAACCTCGTTGCCTTTACTGCCCATACATTCCAAGCCATACAAAGGATTACGCAATGAGTTTAGACTCCACCTTGCTTACGGCGTTCCTCTCTGCTTTTGTGCGGATGTCTGCGGTTTTACTCGCGAGCCCCCTATTCACCCTTGGAGCAGTACCCGTTAGACTCCGCATCCTTTTTTCGCTCGCAATGGCGATGGTCCTCGCTCCCAACATCGCGCCTCATATCTCCGTACCCACTTCTTTGATAGACCTGCTCCTCCTGGTGGCGCAAGAGGTAGGCATTGGACTGTTTATAGGGTTCATCACCCAATCAGCACTTTGGGCGGCAGAGTTCGCAGGCGCCTTTCTGGACCTTCACGTGGGCTTTGGAATGGCGGCGGTGCTGGCGCCCAATGTGGGTCTACCCGCCTCCGTAATTGCTCGCTATAAAGTGATGCTGGCAGGAGTGCTGTTCTTAGTCCTCAACGGGCACCACCTTATCATATCCGTCTTCGTCCACAGTTACCAACTTTCCCCTTTTGATTCTGCGATGCCTATGGTGCCCACGATCCTGAAAACCACTAAGGAACTATCCCTCCTGGCACTCCAAATGGCTCTGCCCGTAGGCGCGGTGGCGTTAGTCGTAGATGCAGGATTGGGGTTAGTCAGCCGTGCCGCTCCTCAGGTCAACGTTTTGATGCTCGGCATATCCGCCAAATTGATCGCAGGACTCACTGCCTTAGCAGTAGCCCTCCCTGCTTTCGCCTATGGAGTTCAACAGGGGATGGAATATACTGCCTCGGTGCTCGCACGATGGCTGGGGAGCTAAAAAATGCCTGAAGAAACCGCTCAGGAGAGGACAGAACAACCAACGCCAAGGAAGCGCCGACGCGCCCGACGCAAGGGAACCGTCGCACGTTCTGCCGATGTCTCTGCCTCTTTGAACCTCTTTGCCTTTGCGTTGTTGGCTCCCTTGCTGGCAGGTGTTCTCACCGCAGGGTTATTTCGCTCACTCTATCTCGGATTGCACGGCTCCCGGTGGGCAGTAAGCGAAGGAGACCTCTTCGGGCATTTGATTCGGACTGCTTTACCTGCGGTGGTTGCCCTTCTGCCTCTCCTGCTTTTGAGTTTTCTGGTTGGGGCGCTTTCTAACTTTGCCCAGGTGGGTTTTTATCCCTCCGCAGAGCCTCTCGCTCCAAACTGGGCGCGCCTGAACCCCATCAATGGTTTGCGACGGTTATGGTCTCTGAGAGCCCTTTTTGAGTTTATCAAATCTGCAGGGAAACTAACGGTCATCGGAAGCATCGTCTTTTACGAGATCAAGAATAACTGGGATACCTTCCTCGGCTTGGGGTTTCTGCCCCCTCATTCTGCTATGGCAGTGCTGGGCCTCTTTATCGCCTCCACTCTGCTGAAGGTTTCACTTGCCTGGATGGTCATCGCCCTTGCTGATTATTTGTTTCAACGGAGACAAGTGGAGAAGGAACTGATGATGAGCAAGGAAGAACTCAAAAGGGAACTGCGGGAAACAGAAACTTCTCCAGAATTAAAGGCAGAGATGCAACGGAGAAGACGGAGATTGGCACGACAACGAATGATGGCAAACGTCAAACATGCAGATGTGGTCGTCACCAACCCTGTGGAATATGCGGTTGCCCTGAAATATGAACCCAAGCGCTTTCCCGCTCCCGTGGTCCTGGCAAAAGGGCAACGCCTTATGGCAGAACGCATCAGAGAAGAAGCCAGAAAGCACCGAATCCCCATAATCGCCAACCCACCACTTGCGCGTTCCTTATATGAACAAGTGGAGGTAGGAGAAATGATTCCCACAGCCCTCTATCAAGCGGTTGCAGAAGTGCTGGCATTCGTCTTCCGAAAAAGAAATCGCCGAATCGCCTAAATGTCCTCCTCTTTGTGACCAAGAGGAAAGGCTTCCCCTAACTCAAAAGTCTTCACAGGTCCCATATCAGGGTCACCCACTTCTTCTTCCTCCAACTCAATCAAAAACCAGCCAACCTTCCCATGCAATCGCTTAGCGAGCCGAATGTCCTCCTCCCTAATCCGAACCATCCCAATACCTTCCAGGTCATACCACCCTGCATCTTGTGGAGAGCCGAGTTCTGCATAGGTCACGCGCATATTGGGAATATACCCCAGACCCTCACCCAAAAGAAAGAGGGCGCCCCTCATAGGAGCGCCCTCAAATTCCATCCACCTACGGCATTGCCGTGACACCGTATCGGTCCACGCCTACCTCCCATGGATAGAAGAGCACCAATCCCTGGGGTCTCCACAATAGGCGGGCGCGCACCCGGTTCGTCCCCGATTCTATGAACCGCCCAGGATTGCTGGTGATCACAACATTGACCAGAGAATCCCCCACCGTGGCAGGACGCGAATCCACGATCTCATAGCTATTCGTGGTGAAGTTGTAAAGTTGGATCTCCTGGAGAATGTTATTGGTGTTCACACCCGCCTCCAGCGCCACGCGCAGTTGGCTCGGATTGCCAAGGGGAACGGTCGTCTCTAATTCTAACTGAACCGGCGCCTCTGCCTGGTTCAACACAATGTAGGGGCGGACGCGGAAGCGAGTATCGTCACTGAAATAGGTAGAAGTGATGTCGCCACCCAGTGCCAGACCACGGAATATAGTTAGGGTCTCTGCTACGGAAGGACCGGGAGGAGTGCTCACTCCCGCAGTTAGGAACGTAATGGGTCCAGGCTTAAACGTGCCCAGCAGGACCTTAGAGGTCACAGGAGCCACGTTTGCATCAAAGCGGAAGTTATACATTCTCCCGTAAGCCAGGCTGTTGGTGTTCGGGTTCTGTGAAAAGGTAGCCGTGGTCCAGAGCACGAACCCGTCACCTATCGCAGGCGTCCATTGGGTCTGGGGATCCCCACGAGTCTCCGAACGGGGACCATAAAACCCCACGTTGCTCACCGTGGCTCCATCGGGGATGGGCACGTAGAACGCCCTGATCTCTTGCCACAGGTCGTGCACATAAACCGCATATTCATAGTGATACATTCCACCCCCAAGGTTTGTCACTTTCACTGCCACGATAGCATCGCCTTGAGTCCTTGGCTCAGCAAACGCCCGCATATCACCCCAGCGATTGATCACAGGACCAAACGTTTGGTTGGAGACGGTGCTGAAAGACCAGGTGGAGCCTGTCCAGGAGGCAGTCGCCTGTCGCCAGCCGATGTTGTTATACTTGTTTACATCTCCCTCCACCACATAATAGGCTTCGTAGAAAAATTGGGCGCCTGAAACGTTCAAATCACTATCCAGCACGCGAAGCATATGGTCAATGGGACCATGCCCGCTCCCCCCGTGCCGGCGGACGCAGTCCGGTTGTCCGCCTGCAAAGTGAGAGCCCGTGCAGGTCCATCGCCCGATAAACGGGTTCACCTCTTCCCGAGGTCCTAACCAGTTCCGGTCTGAGTTATTCCCAACACCGTACGTATCCGAACAGTTCACTCCCAGAAGCGCTCCCGTTCCAGGGTTCTGGCAGGTACCGCAAGCGTTGGAGTTAGTAGACAAAAACCCGTGTTTCAGCCAAGAAAAGCCGATCTGCTCCAGCACACCATTCCTCTCACGATACAGGTTCATCGCAATCGTGGGATGGCGCTCATCCATCGGAGCGTACCAGGGAATGTTCACCGTACCGCGGTTACAAGCCGTGGTGCTCATCGCAAGACCATTTTCTCCATTGGGAAAGGTTCCCACACGGGCAACCGCCGTCAAGGAAGATAGACCAAACAACTCACAGTCCAAAGCCGTGTCCCCTCCGCCACCAGCAAGAGATACACCACCTTTATCCTGCTCACCACCTACCCACACCGCTTCACCCTCCACGGTTATCACTCCCGCAAGCTGACCCTTCAACTCTGGCTTTCCAAGGGCGTTCGCCAACTCCTCCGTGACGTGCAAGTCCGCTAAAGCCACCACCAAGCGGTTCTCCAGAGCATTGAAGTTCACCACAGGATAATGAACCTCAAACGCATAACGAACACCACCACGCCGACTGCCAACAAAGAGGTCTTCTTCGGTACCCCTCGGCTCATAGAAAAAGGTCAAGCCGTCAAAAGCCACCCGCCGACTGCCAGCAACCAGTGTAAAACCTCCACTTGCTAACAGATCACCGGGAAGCCAATACCGGAAAATGCCCCGGCTAACAACAAAAGAAAAATTGGACTCAGGCAAAACCCGAAAACCCACCGCCTCATACATCAAATCCGTGGGTTTTGAGGTGGGACGATAATTCCTCACCCCGACACCGAAGGACTCCAACCGATTCTCAAGCATCATCACTGACATCGTGCCAGAGCGAACTTGCCAGTACTGCTCCGCAAACACCAGCGAACTTACCAATCCAGCAAGAACAAGGAGCAAAACTCTCATTTCAATCCTCCTGCAAGGGGTTTTGATCTCACTTGATTCATTATAACACAGACGAGAAAGGAATAGGGAAGAGTTCAACGCAAACTTTAGTTAGCCTGTCAAATTATACAGGAGCCTTCCCCATCCCTAAAAAAACGACCCCATCCCTAAAAAACGAAAACCTTGGTGGGCCCGGCAGGATTCGAACCTGCGACCAAGGGGTTATGAGCCCCCCGCTCTGACCGCTGAGCTACAGGCCCCCCCAGCGAAACATCCCCATTTTACCCCAGGAGCCTCTATCGGCTAAACTTCCCCTGTGAACTCCAAAACGCTCGTCGTTGCGATTACCGGCGCCAGCGGGGCTATCTATGCGTTTCGCTTCCTCCTCCACGCACGGGAACACTTCCGCCAGATTTACCTCACTTACACCGAACAAGCCAGACAGGTGGCGCAAGCTGAGTTGGGATGGGATCTGATGGAAGAGAACCTCATAGCGCAATTCCCCCCCACCCCTGTCCACGCGGGGCTGGTGGTCCTGAAGCCCAAAGACTTTTTCTCCCCGCCTGCCAGCGGGTCCTTCCGCCACGACGGAATGGTCATTATCCCTTGCAGTATGGGCACCCTGGCGCGAATCGCAAACGGCATCAGCGACGACCTCATCACTCGCTCTGCAGACGTAACCCTTAAAGAAAAAAGGAAACTCATACTTATCCCACGCGAAACTCCTCTAAATATCGTTATGCTCCGAAATATGCTCGCCCTCGCAGAAGCAGGGGCTACCATCCTGCCCGCTACCCCTGCCTGGTATCACCGCCCCCAAACCCTGGAGCAACTTGCCGATACGGTGGTCGCCCGCGTGCTTCAGCACCTTGGGGTGGAACAATCCCTTGTCCCCCAGTGGGGAATTGAGGAGTGATGCTCAACTCCCTTATGGCATAGTAATCCCGAAAGCCATTTCCTATGGCATAACGATCCTGAAACCATCCCTTGGGGACATCATAATTCCGAATGCCATCCATTAGCACTTAGTGGTCCCGAAATCCACCCCTTACGATATGAGAATCCCCCCTTACGACCCCATAATTCCAGAAGCCCCCTTCCGACATAGGAATCCCGAAAGCCATCTCCTATGGCATAATAATCCCGAAACCATCCCGTATGATATAATGACTTACGAAAACCCGCCCTTTATGGCATAATAATTACGAAACCCCTAACGAACCAATAGAATGCGTGCCGACGTAGCTCAGCGGTAGAGCAGCGGTTTCGTAAACCGCAGGTCGTCGGTTCGAATCCGACCGTCGGCTCCATCTCTTCCCCCCACTACTCCCTCCTTATTACAAGTAATAACCCCCAAAAAAACACCCCGTCAAAATCCGACAGGGGTATCTGAGAGGGCCGCCCCGCACGCGTGGGGACGAAATCTGTAGGGGCATGGCATGCCGTGCCCCTGCGCCCCCCGAATTGCTGAAAGCGTGAGATAAAATCATCCTCAGGGCAGGCAAGGGATCAGCCCCACAAACCCCCTTGCCCCATAAAAACCCCAGAGAACACAAACAGAACCACCTGGGGAAGAGCGCTCCTACAAAATCCCCCAGAGAATATAGAGCAGAACCGCAGAGGGAAGCGTGGAAAACAAGGTGTAAGCCAATCCGAACTTCACGAATTCCCAAAAAGACACGGAAAACCCTCGCTGGTGAAGCTGCCCCACCCCAACAATGTTTGCAGAAGCCCCCACCGGAGTGATGTTCCCTCCCAGGCATGCCGAAATGAGAAGCCCAAAAAGCAAAATCTCCTGGCCCTCTCCCGGTTTCGCCAAATGCATTACTACTGGAATCATCGCCATCAGGTAAGGGATGTTATCCACAAAAGCTGACACCAACACGGAAAAAAAGATGATAGCCACGTAACTCGCCAGGAGACTGCCCCCCAACCTCCCCTGGAGCCACTCCGCAAACGTGCTGACCCAGCCCTTCTCCACCAGCGCCCCTACGATAATGAAAACCCCGATGAGGAAAAAGGTGGACTGCCAGTCCAGTCTCTTGAAAATGTCCAGAGGGGTATCCGGAAACTTCTCCCTGTCCTTCCGCCCCGAAACCTCATACCAGATCATCCCCACCACCCCCGCAACCATACAAATGATCCCGAGCCAACCATGTTTTTGAAATGAGGAGGAGACCGCAAGTCCCACAATCATCGCTATGAGTAACCCCAAAGGCACCCAACTCACAACTCGCTCCTCCATAACCAAAACCTGCCGGTGGTTCAAGTGGCGGAATTTCCAATACAGGACAAACAGAGAGCACAAAAAACCAAACTGGATGAAGAAGAAGATGCCCAACCCCTGCCCCCTGTACCAGAAAAAGTCATTGAAGCCAACATCCGCATATTCCGCAAAGATCATAGACGCGGGATCACCGATCAACGTCGCCGTCCCCTGCACATTAGAGGCTAATGCCACTCCGATTACCAGGGGAACAGGGCTTGTGTTGAGTTTCTCTGCAAGGGCAAAAGCGATGGGAGCCACTATCAATACCACCGCCACATTCTCCGCAAAAATGGACAGAATCCCCGAAAAGGCGCAAATCTTCACCATCGCAGAGCACACGCTGCGGGAACGGTTAACCAATCGCTCCGCTATGTAATGGGGAACGCGTGACCAGATAAACAGGTCCGCCAGCATCATAGTTCCCACGAAAATCCCCATCACGTTCCAACTCACCAGGGCATCCTTGTCCCCTTCACCCCAGAAGGCAAGCGCGGGGGAAACCACTCCCGTGAGGATCAAGACAGCCGCCCCTGCCAGAGCGAGCCACGGACGGTGAGAAGGGAAGGTGACAAAGCCCGCATACGCCAGAATGAAAACCGCCAGGGCGATAGAGCGCTCTACAGGCATCCTCCCCCTCCGGGCTCCCCCCGCAAGCCACGCAAATCCTGAACCCCTTTCACAGCCTCAGAACTATGGCAACATCTGGGAACACACAAAGCGCCACGTCTTGCCAAACTTCTTCAGTGTCTCCGCGAACTTCGCCTCAAAGGTCTGCACCTTCCATTGCCCGTTCTCCTTTACTTTGGCGGACGCCTTCAGCGTCACCCACGCCACCACTTCATCCCCCTGAAGGTAAATGGCTTCCACTTTTATCCTTGAGCGAAGGTCTTTCATTTTTGAGCCTGGCTTTCCCGCAGAAGAGAGCATTTCCTTCAACATCCTTACAGCCTCGCTATAATGGGTACGATTTCCCTCAGTGTCTATGGCGTAGAAAGAAGGGTCTATCATCTTCACGAGTTCTTCCACGCGCCCTGCCTCCACATAAGCGTCCCAGGCTGAATAGACGCGCTCCACCTCGCGACGAATTTCCGCCAGACGGTCACCTCGTCCCGCATAGGAGCCAGAAGCCAGGCAAACACCAAGTGTCGTTACAACCAGAAAAAGCACTCGTTTCAAAACACACCTCCAGATGAGAGAGTATACCCCTTTCAAAAACTGTCGCAGAAACGATACGCCTCTATAAGCGCCCGTTCGCCCTCTTTGCCCGGTTTGCTGATTCCATGCTCCATCCCTATAATTCCCGAATATCCCTTGCTGTGCAGATGTTTGAACACGTTGCGATAATTGATCTCTCCCGTGGTGGGTTCGTTTCTGCCTGGATTATCGCCCACCTGGATATACGCAATCTCATCCCAAGCCTTATCTATGTTCGGGATGAGATTTCCCTCTGTAATCTGCTGATGATATAAATCATTGAGTATTTTGCAAGAAGGAGAGTTCACCGCCTTGCAAATCATATAGGCTTGAGGAATTTTCGTGAGAAACATACCCGGGTGATTCGCCCAGGGATTGAGCGGTTCCAGGACCATTACAAGCCCCGCAGGTTCACAGATCTCCGCCATTGCTTTCAAGCAATCAATCACGTTTGCGGTCTGATACCCCCATTCCAGCCCGGGATCAAAAGGCCCAGGCACCACGGTGCACCACTTGGCACGAACCCTCTGGGCACATTCAACCGCCCGGCGCATCTGCTCTTGCAACATTAACCGAGTTTCGCGCCCCCCTCGCACATATAAGGGATTTCGCCACTCCGCATGGGCAACAAACACACCCATCTCTATGCCCAAATCTGCCATCGCCTTGCCCAGGCGTTCCTGTTCCTGCACAGGGCGACCCATCATCCCATTATCCTCCCACGCACGAAAGCCCTCATCCACCGCAAACTTCAACTGGTCAACCAGGTCATCTCCTGCATGGTGGCGAAACATCCCAAAGTGAGGAGCATATTTCAAGCGAAAAGGAGCCTTCTTTATGCTGGATGACGTCATCCTTTCCACCTCCAGGGGAAGCCAGGTTCCCACTCCCACTGCCACCCCCGCCTTGAGCACCTCGCGCCGGCTGAGATCCATAAAGCCATCACCGCAAAACCGTCTTGCCCGGCATCGCCACAGGGGGCACCGGCATCGGACCAAACTCCAGTTTCTCGGGCACTAAACTCTCCTGGGAATTGTATGCCTGCTCCCAGGAGACCTCTAAGCCCGTATACGCCGCCATTCGCCCCATAATCGCCGTGAGGGTGCTCTCCGCCACCTGCCGTCCTTCATTGATGTATTTCCCCCCGCGGATAGCCGTGAGGAGGTTGCGATGCTCTAAAACATAAGGGTTAGGGCGCTCCCCTTTAAACTCCCAGGGCTTCTCCCCCTTGATGTAGGTATTGGCGTTGGAAACCCCACGCGTCCCTACGACGTGTTCTGCCACACGAGCCGAGGTACCATCCTGCTGACGACACATACTCAACATCTTCACCCCATCCGCATATTCAAACTCTATTGCAAAGTGATCGTATATGTGACCATAAGCAGGATCTGTTCGCACCTGGCGACCCCCGACGCCAACCGCCTTCACCGGATGCTCCCCTTTCGCCCAATTACACACATCAATATTGTGAATGTGTTGTTCCACTATATGGTCCCCTGCAAGCCAGGTGAAGTAAAGCCAGTTCCTCAATTGCCATTCCATATCCGTCCACTCCGGCTTTCGGGGCACCATCCACAGTCCCCCCTGATTCCAGTAACAATAAAGCGCCACCACATCCCCTATCTGCTTATCGTGAATGCGCTGAATAGCCTCCCGGTATGCCACATCATGCCGACGTTGAGTCCCTGCCACCACACATAGCCTCTTTTTTTCCGCCAAGTCAGAGGATTCAATTACGGAACGAACGCCGGGAGCATCGGTCGCGATGGGCTTTTCCATAAACACATGCTTTCCAGCTTCCACTGCCGCACGAAAGTGAGCAGGACGAAAAGCGGGCGGTGCGGTCAAAATGACTACGTCCACACCGCTCGCGATGACCTCCTTATAAGCATCAAAACCAAGGAAGGAGCGATTGCCCACCTGATACGCATCCTTCAACACGCCCTTCAAATGCTCTTGAGAAGAACGCAGGCGATCCTCAAATACGTCTCCCATTGCCCAAAGCACCACGCCAGGACCAGCATTAAAAGCATCCACCATCGCTCCCGTCCCGCGAGATCCGCAACCGATGAGCCCAAACTTCAACGTATCCGAGCCCTGAACAAAAGCAAAGGAGCGCTCCCGAGAAGCCAACAACGCCGTTAGAGCCGTCGCCCCGGCAAGAAATTCTCTCCTGCTGATCTTCTCACCACGTCGCATACCCCCATCATAGCACAAAAAGTTTAGATTCACCCCTCACAAACCACACGAAAGCCCACAAAGGGAGCATCCGAAAGCCACCACAGGCTCTTGGGGAATTGCGGGTCGGTTTCGTTCCATTTGGGTGACTGGCGAGCCCGAGCCCCAAAGGTGAGGTTCTCCCGCCCTTCGGTATAGGCACCCCCGCATACGATAGGCTCGCCCTCTTCATCGGTACACCACTCCCACACGTTCCCCAAGCAATCAAAAAGCCCCCACGCATTTGGCTTCCTCTTCCCGACAGGATGCGTTTTCCCTCCCGAATTGTCGCGATACCAGGCAAATTCATCTAAGTTCTTCGGTTCCGCCATTGCCCCCGCCCGCGCGGAATATTCCCACTCCCACTCCTTAGGCAGGCGATACTTACGACCCGTTTTTTGCGAAAGCCACTTACAAAACTCCGTCGCCGCAAAATAAGTCATCCCGATGGCGGGATACCCCGAATGCCCAAACCCACGATCCGGGGCGCCATAGGGCTTCGTGGGGCGAGAGAGGGCATCCACCCCCATTGCCTGTTCCTCGGGTGTCTGGTCCAATCGGAAAGCCCAGATGTCATAAACGTCCCAGGTCACCTCCGTTTCAGAAATCCAGAGATTACGGATGGGATATTCTTTTCCCCTGTACGTGATCACTCCATCAGGGACACGAATCATTCTGAAACTAACTACGGAATTGGGAATCTTTTGCTCAAAAACCTTGTCATCCATCGGCGGTTTGACCCCCAAAGGGAGTAGGGAAGTTTGGAGAACCGTGGTGAGGGTGAGTATCCTCACCGCAGGGAGCGCAATCCTTTTAGCAAACGACCAAGCCATCACGGAAAAGCCTCAAGGCAAGGCTCATTATATCCAGATTGTTGCCCCCATAAGAAAGAGCCAGAAAGGGTTAGAAAGGGCGCTTCAAATCCGCTACAATCCACAATCAACCACCGTGAGCACAAGGAAAAAGCCACCCCCAAGCCCTGATCCCCTAAGCCCCCATCAAAGGAGCGAAAGAGCACCCCACCAGCCTTCCCCCCTTCACCGCTTTGAATTCAGCCAAATTCATATGGGGACCCGCGTGCGGATCATCCTGTATGCCCACTCCCGGGATTCCGCAGAAAAAGTGGCTAAGCGCGCCTTCGCCCGATTCGCTGAATTAGATCTCCGCCTCAGCGATTACAATCCCGAGAGCGAACTTCGGCGCCTCTGCTCGGCACCCTATGGCACAGCCATCCCGATATCTCAGGATCTCTTTGTCGTGTTACAACGCGCCCAGGAAGTGGCTTGCCTCACCGCGGGAGCCTTTGACGTCACCATAGGTGCCCTCACTCACCTGTGGCGGAAAGCCCGTAGGGAAGGAAGAACCCCTACCGAAGAAGAAATCCTCTCCGCACGACCCAGGATGGGCTGGCAGTTCCTCACTCTGGATTCCGCCACATCCTCCGTTACCTTCCATAAGCCGGGAATGCTTTTAGACTTAGGGGGGATTGCTAAAGGATACGCCTGTGATGAAGCCCTGCGCCTCATCTCCGCACAAGGCATCTTGAGAGCCTTAGTAGAAGCGGGGGGAGACATCGCAGTTTCCGGTCCTCCCCCAGGACAAAGGGGATGGCGGGTGCGCCTACCCGATGGGACCACCCTTTCTGTTGCCCACTGTGGGATCAGCACCTCGGGCGACTGGGAACAATTCCTCCAAATAGGTTCTCAGCGCCACTCCCATATCCTTGACCCCCGAACCGGAAAAGCGCTCATCAACCAAAACACCATCACCGTGGTGGCGCAAGATGCTTTCACCTCAGACGCCTTAGCCACCGCACTAAGCCTCCTCTCCCCCGAGTCAAAAGAGCGTGAACGCCTCCAGGAGCGCTTCCCCCACAAACTCTATGGGTTCCCCCCACATCCTACTCAGGCAGGGAAGGCGGGCCTCCTTCCGACTTCCGCGCCACCCACTTGATGGCTTCCGCAATCATTCGCAAGAAAAGCTCATCTTGATAACTCGCTTCCGTATGCCCCATTCCGGTGTACCAACTCCTTCCCCCCTCAAACTCGTGGCACCAAACAATGGGGTGGTCCTCCCCCATAGTTCCTCCTCGGTAGCTCGCCTCATCCACCCTAACAAGAACTTTCACACGACCTCTCGGGTTCTCCTTATAGTCATACCATTCATCTTCACGCTCCCACACCTCTGGGAGAAAGCGCACGGTGGGGTGCCCGGGGTCCTCTATTACGAGGCGCGCCTTCTGCACAGGAGGATGGCTCTTGAAATAAGCCCCCACCAGCTTCCCGTACCAAGCCCAATCATATTCAGTGTCCCCAGCCGAATGAATTCCCACAAAGCCTTTCCCGGAACGAACGAATTCTTCCATCGCCCGCTCCTGCGCGCGGGTGAGCACGTCCCCCGTGGTGAGCAAAAAGACTACGACATCAAAGTCGCGAGACAGGGATTCCGTAAACACCCCTGCGTCCTCAGTAATCACCGCTTCCCAGCCTTGCTCTCCCGCCATTTTCTTCATCGCTTGAATGGCTGAGGGAATACTGCTATGCCGGAAACCCGCGGTTTTGGTGAAAAACAGAATGCGCAAAGGAGCCTCCCCGTGAGGCACGCTCGACCTTTCCCCGGGCTCCCAGGAAAGGGAAGGCTCAGGGTAAACCTTCCCCGGCAACTTCTGACAGGGAACTATGACAAATGCCGCGAGGGCAATGCTCCACAGCATAAGCGCCCAGAGTTTATCCCATTCCCCATCAAAAAGGGCTCTCGGGTAGTCTTTCCTCTGTGGGGGACGTAGAGATTTCCCGAACAAGAAACCTTCCGATAGAACTCATTCGGATTTTCCGAACCCACGGCGGCATCCTGACTTTTCTGCTCCTCTTTTTACTTAGTGCGGTCATCTATCCCGACGTTTTCTTGAAGCCTGAAAACCTCCGCAACCTCATAAGCCAGAGCGCTCCTATAGGGGTGGTTGCACTGGGAATGACACTCGTGATAATGACAGGGGGAATTGACCTCTCCGTTGGGAGCCTCTTAGCCCTCTCCGCAGCGCTTGGCTTAGAATCTCTAAACTTCGTCATCCGCCAGGGGTATTCCGAAGCCTTCGGAGTATTGACCGCTGTGACCGTATGCCTGCTTGGGGGAGGAGCGCTTGGAGCATTTAATGGATTGTTAGTAGGCTATTTCAAAATCCCGCCCTTTATGGCTACCCTTGCTGGGCTGGTAGGCTTCCGCTCCTTTGCTCTCGCCCTGGCAGACGGAGGAGAAATTCGCTCTGCCAGCCACACCCTGTTTCCCGCCATCGCCCATGGGGGTATCAACCTGCCGTTTCTTTCCACCACCGCAGGCGCCCCCCTCGTCATCGGCTGGAACATCTTTGTCTTGATCGCCCTAACTTTCGTGGTGGATATCCTCGTCCGCCATACGGTGCTTGGGCGGTGGGCATCCGCAGTCGGGGGGAATGAGGAATCAGCCCTTTATTCCGGTGTTCCCGTAAAAGGCACCAAGTGGGCTGCCTACACTCTCCTGGGGCTTCTCACGGGGGTGGGGGCTATTCTGTTAGCCAGCAGAATGAACTCCGTGTCCACCTCCGATATGGGACGGCTTTATGAACTGGATGCCATCGCAGGGGTGGTACTGGGGGGCACCCCCTTGAGCGGAGGCTACGGGCGAGTATGGGGAACCCTCGTAGGGGTCCTCCTTATGGCGCTAATCACCAACCTCCTTATCCTGTCAAACGTCTCCGTGTATTGGCAGGGGGCAGTAAAGGGTGCCATCATCCTTATGGCGGTAGCCTCCCAAACCAGCACCCCACGGCGTTAGGTATAAGTAAAGAATATGGTCTCTCAAGGCTTGCCTTTCCTTCTGCTTTCCCTTCTCCTTCTCTATTCCTGCTCCCCCAGGTCCTCTTCAGATACCTCTGCCCCCCTCACCCGGCGGTGGCACATCGGCGTCTCTGTGCCTTCTGCGGACCACGGATGGACGGCAGGCGTCAAGTGGTGGGCAGAACAGGCAATGAAAATCTATCCTAACGTGGAATGGACCTTCGCCACCGCGAAAAACTCCGAACAACAAGTATCCGACATAGAAACGATGATGGTCAAAGGGGTGGACGCCCTGGTTGTGCTCGCCACCGAAAGCGCTGCCCTCACCCCCATTGCCAAAAGGGCAAAAGCCCAGGGAATCCTGCTCATCAGTGTGGACCGGGGCTTCATTGAGCCTGTCGCAGACGTCTTCATTGAAGGGGACAACAAAGCCTTCGGGAGAAAATCCGCAGAATACATCGTCCAGCGCCTCAACGAAAAAGGAAATATCGTGATTCTGCGAGGGATTCCCAGCACCGTAGACACGGACCGCTTTGAATCCGCAATGAGCGTCTTCCGGAACTTTCCTGACATTCGAATCCTGGATGTGCAAATTGGTGAGTGGAATCGCCAGAGGGCTTATGAAGTTATGCAAACCATTTTGGTGAAACACAAAAAGATTGACGCCGTGTGGGCTGCAGATGACGATATGGCTCTGGGAGCGGAGCAAGCCATTCGCGAGGCAGGGCGGGAAAATGAAATGTGGCTCGTGGGAGGAGGCGGGATGAAAGAGGTCGTGAAAAAAATAATGGACCGAGACCCTATGTATCCCGCCACCATTACCTATCCCCCCTCTATGATTGCCATAGGGATCCACGAAGCGGTCTCCATCCTGCGAGATGGGAAAAAGGAAGAAATCCTCAAGTTTATGCCCCGGCATCTGATAATGGACGTGGAGATAGTCACGCCAGAAAACGCCCAACGTCACTATTTCCCCGATTCTATTTATTGAGAGGGCCCCTTTTCCCTGACACCTGATGCCAGGGAAAAGCCATAATCCGCCCCATCAAGGCAGATATAGAACCTGCCCCTGCCCCCTTCACAGGTATAATGCCCCTCAAGGAGGTATAGAAATGGATTCCCAAATCCATCCCACTTTGGAAGAACGGCTTCAACGCCTGGAGCGTTCTTATAAACGTGTGCTTTTCTTACTTGGAGTGCTGATGGGTATTCTCCTCTCGCTGGGAATTTGGGCTTTCTCATCGCCTCCCCAGCGAGGAACGGTGGACGTACGTCTGGTAGAGGTCTCTCCCTCCTACCTATCGCGCCCGCTGGATGTCCACATCAAAAGCGTCTCCTCCACTGCCCTCAATCCCGCATCCCCCATAGACGTGAGAATCACAGGACAACCCATCCGCGTCCAGACACGATAAATGCCGGGCAAGCCAAGTCTGCCTTTTCTATAGAGGGCGAATGCGGATGTTCCTGAACCAAACAGGAAACCCGTGATCCTGCAGGGCTATGTGCCCCTTGGGGAGTCTGCCGAAATTGGGCAGGTTGGCGAACTTGCTCGCCTTCACCCGATTGAGCCAATCCTCGCTCCCCAAAACATATTCCACTACTTTATGACCATTCAGCCAATACTCCACCTGCGAACCCTTTACGATGATCCGAACATCATTCCACTTGCCTACAGCCCTCGTCACGTGACGGGAAGGGGAGTAGAGCGCATAATCCGCACCCGCTGACGTCTTCGGGTCAAGGCTCTCCCCATACCCTTCGTCATCTAAAATCTGCATCTCGGGACCCGTCTCCCACACAAAGCGCCCCTGCTCCGAAACTCGGAAAAATATCCCACTGTTACCCCTCGGGCTTATCTTCCACTGAAGACGCAACTCAAAGTCTTGAAACTCCTCCACCGTAATGATGTCTCCCCCACCCGACCCTGGAGTTACCGTCATCGCCCCATCCTGAACGGACCAAGTTCCAGGAATCGTCTCACGCCGAAACCCACGCCATCCCGAAAAGGACAAACCATCAAAAAGGAGCCGAAATCCCTCGCGTTTTTCTTCCTCCGTGAGGGTATTGGGGGACGAAAGGGGTATGGCAACCGCCTTGGCGGGGAGCACCGAATTCCCAACGGAGAGTGCTTTCCTGCGCTCCGAAAGGGGAAGAAGGTCCTCACTGTAAATCGCCCGAGAAAACTCTAACCGCGCCTCCGCCCCCGCACACTCGCGTAAATCCTTCACGTAAAGAAAAACACTCCGACGGTCACCAGAAACTGTCGCAAAAACAACCGGCATTTCCCGCCACCGAACGTCCCCACCCTCACCCCTCTCCGCCACCAAAAGGGAATAATCCTCTGAGCTGATCCCCACCCCCCTCATAAGAGGCTTACTGAAATGGACCTCTATCCCATTCGCAAAATAATCCACTTTCTGAACACTAAAATTCTCGCTGTACGCGCCGGCCGTTTTTGAAACCCAACCCGCCACCTCAGAAAGAGGAGACAAACCCAAAAAGACCACAAGAATAACCGCAACCATATCCTCATCATACCCCCTGGCGATTGCCCTGCTAACCAAACCTTCCGCTAATATAGTCCTCCGTAAGTCTCTTCTGGGGATTCAAAAAAAGTCCCGAGGTTTCCTGGAACTCCTCCAGCCTGCCACGGTAAAAGAAACCGGTGTAATCGCTCGCCCGCTGAGCCTGTTGCATATTGTGCGTCACGATGACCACCGTATACTGATCCCTCAACTCCATTATCAGGTCCTCTATCCGGGCAGTGGCGATGGGGTCAAGGGCGGAACACGGCTCGTCCATTAAAATCACCTCCGGGTCCACGGCAAGCACCCGGGCAATGCACAATCTCTGTTGCTGACCCCCCGAAAGTTGGAGTCCGCTCTGATCCAGTTTGTCCTTCACTTCATCCCATAAATAAGCCCTCCTCAAAGACCGCTCCACTATCTCTTCCAGCTCCCACCTCCGCCGAATGCCGTGAACCCGCGGACCATACGCCACGTTGTCAAAAACAGACATAGGGAAGGGATTCGGCTTTTGGAAAACCATCCCCACCCGCTTTCGCAGTTGGACCACGTCCACCTCACGAGCATAAATGTCCTGCCCATCCAATTCCACTCTCCCCTCCACGCGGGCACCCTCTACAAGGTCGTTCATACGGTTCAGGCATCGCAAAAAAGTGGTCTTCCCACACCCCGAAGGACCGATGAGCGCCGTCACCCGATTAGAGGGAACATCCAGATTCACATCCTCCAACGCGCGGAAAGAACCGTAATAAAAGCTCAGGTTTCTAACTCTAACTTTAGTACTGAAAGCGGCTTGTGATTCCCGGCTCAGAGCAACTTCACCTTCTTGGGCAATTTCAGCCACGGAAGGATTCTACCGAAAGCCCTGGCAGAGAAGGGACGAGGAATGTTAAGAGCACGTCAAAACTTCGCCCCACGGCAGGTCCCCAAACAGGGGAGAACACCGAACCGATATAGCCCTTGACTCCGTCTTGAAATATGGTATTCTACAAGTCCTTCTCCCACACGGGCAGAAGGGCACCACAATCCAAGGAAGGAGGATTCAATCATGGAAGAGTACGACATCGCCCCAAGAGAAGGGCTTCTCCAGCGTTTGCTGGCAAAGTGGCGGGCGCAAGGAGCGGAAGACGATCCCCCCACCGAAGAGCCTGCCCTGACTCCTACCCACCCCTATCCGAGCTCTCAACGACCCTATCACATCACCATCCGCCGGCAAGTAATGACGTTTGCGGACGCCGTCGCTGCCGCGGATGGGCTCAAGCGGGGGGAACAGCAAATTCTTAATCTGTGCTCCGCCGACGCAACCCTGAGGGAGCGCATCAAGGACTTCCTTGCGGGAGTCAACTATGCTCAAGAAGGGACCTGGGAGGAACTGGGGGAGCATGTCTACCTTTTGGCGCCTTCGCACGCCATTGTGGAGACGGCACCTGCTACCCCACGCATCACGGTGACCACGAATTAGCGCCACCCTCCTCTAATGGCGCGGGTTGGATCCGTTCGCCCTCTCCCTCCCAAGGCGCAGCGTACGCAGCCAGCAAACCCTGCTCCAGCAGAACGGACCACCCGCGCCCTCCCGTCTCACCCTTTCAGGGAAAACCCGGGGAAGGGGAAAAAACTTACTCCACCGTGGCGCTATACACCGCCCGGATGACCTCTTCAGGAGTCGTAAGCCCCCGCAAAATTTTATTCCGCCCGTCCTCCAGCATTGTTTGCATCCCCTGTCGGCGTGCCGCCGCCATAATCTCCCCGTGTTCCGCCCCACGAGCAATGGCACTTCTCATCTCCGGGGTCCCCAGGAATAATTCAAATACGCCCGTGCGACCCTTGTAACCCGTCCCCCTGCATTCCGGACATCCTCTACCCTTCAAAAACTGCCCTTGAATGGGCATTCCAGGCTCAAAGCCAAGGGCAAGGAGCTCATCTTCGGTTGGCTGATAAGGCTCCACACACTTCGGGCAGTTCAGGCGCACCAATCTCTGAGCCATCACCGCGACGGTCGTCGCCGCCACCAGGTAGGGCTCCGCACCCATATCAAACATCCTTCCTATTGTCTCTACCGCATTGTTCGTGTGGATCGTCGTCAAAACAAGGTGACCCGTCAAAGCCGCTTGGATGCCGATACTCAGCGATTCGGGGTCTCTCATCTCTCCTACCATCATCACGTCGGGATCCTGCCGTAAGAAATGCCTCATCACCCGCGCAAACCCCAATTTCTCCGTTACCTGCACCTGAGTCACATTATCGGAAAACTCATACTCTATGGGATCCTCCACGGTGACGATGTTGCGGGTCTTGCGATCTAATTTGTGAAGACTGGCATAAAGCGTGGACGTTTTTCCGCTCCCCGTGGGACCTGTCACCATAATCATCCCATATGGATTCTGAATGGCTTTGAGCCACCTCTGCTTGGTGTCCTCCGACATTCCCAGCTGGTCCAAATCCACGCGCATCGCCGCAGGGTCCAAAATTCGCATCACAAACTTCTCCCCGTTAAGCGAGGGCATCGTGGAACACCGTGCACTCAGTTTGCGGTTAAGGTATTCCATATCAATCCTGCCATCTTGAGGCTCACGCTTTTCATCAATATGCATCCCCGCAGCAAGTTTCAAACGGGCTATCACGTTGGCGGCGATCTCAGGGGGCAATTGCCCGTTGTCCGTCAATTGCCCATCTACGCGGAAACGAATCTTCAGCTGGTCCCGTTCGGGCTGAAGATGAATGTCGCTCGCCCCTGCCTCAATGGCATTCATAAAAATGTTGTCCACAATCTGGACCGCAATGGACATCTCTTCTCCGCCCATCTCGCGCCGCTGACCGGACTCCCGCAAGATGAGCCGAAACTTCTTCATAGGACCGTACGAGGGTCTGCCAGGTTCTTTCATAGTAAACTCCTTCTCACAAGTTTACCAACTAATGACGGAATCAGAGAAGGCATCCGTTTCAACCAAGAAAAAGGCTATGGATTTCTACGCTGACCGCCGAGAGCGCCTGGACCGCTTTTTAACACGGAAACTGCCCCAGCACAGCAGGTCACGCCTCGCAAGGCACATCGCCGAGGGGAAGGTCCTGGTGGACGGGTTGCCCCGCAAGCCAAGTTTCCAATTAGAGCGGGGGATGAGAGTGAGCGTCTTGCCCCTGGAAGATAAGCCCCCCCAAACGCTCCTCCCCGTCCCCGTGAACTTTGAGGTTGTCTATGAGGATAATTACTTTTTGGTCATCAATAAACCGCCCGGGCTGTTAGTCCACCCCTCCCCCACCTCGCGCGAACCCACCCTCGTCCAGGGGCTTCTCGCACGGGGAGCACCCCTCAGCACAGGCGAAGCACCCTACAGACCAGGGATCGTGCACCGCCTGGATAAGGGCACAAGTGGATTGCTCCTGGTCGCTAAAAAAGACGCGGTGCATCGTGCCCTCCAAACTGCCCTCCAGGCAGGACGCATCCGCAGGTGGTATTGTGTTTGGGTGGAAGGGGAAATGAAGGAAAAAACTAAAACCATCCAAACCTATTTGGGCAGACACCCCAAGAACAGAATGAAGCGAGCAGTGGTCCCGCCCACTGCTCCCGATGCCCGATTAGCGATAACTCATTGCGAGAAAATGAAGGAATGGCATATCCCTCACCCCAATCGCAAACGAACCGTCATCACTCAAATCCACTGCCGTCTCCAAACGGGACGCACGCACCAGATCCGGGTCCACCTCGCCTATGCAGGACTGCCCGTGCTGGGAGACGCCCTTTATGGAGTCCCATTTCCCTTGCTCACCAGGCCCGCCCTCCACTCCTGGCAACTCCATTTAGAACACCCCATCTCGGGCAAACCTCTGAACTTTGAAGCGCCGTTCCCCTCCGACCTTCAAACACTCTGCGCCTGGCTGGATTCCAACACTTCATAAAGATGGGACTTCTCCGCCTGCTTCGGGTCTATCGAGCTATGTGGGGCTCCAATTTGAGCAGGGAAATGCTCTTTCGTGCCAACTTCTGGGCGAAGGTTCTTGAAAACGTCATCTGGATCGCCTACTTCGTTCTCATACTCCAGGTGATCTATTCGCGAACGGATAGCGTAGCTGGGTGGGGAAGAGGGGACGCCCACGTGCTTATGGCAACGTGTTTCCTCCTCCAGTCCATTATCTATGCCTTCTTTGGAGACAACCTTCTGGAAATTCCAGAAAAAGTACGAAGGGGAACCCTGGATTATGATTTGGTCAAACCCATAGACATTCAGTTTCTTCTAAGTATGCGGAAGTTCAAAATAGATGAAGTCGGGACTTTAATGGTAGGTTTTGCCTGGCTCCTCGCGGGGATCAAAATATCAGGCACTGCCCTCACCATCTTATCCGTGATGGGCTATTTTTACTTGCTTCTATGCGCGGTCGTCCTCTTTTATTCCCTGAAACTGTCCCTTATGCTTCTCAGCATATGGTTCGTCCGGGTAGACAACCTCTGGGTGCTCAGTGAGTCCGTGGTATCCGTCGCTCGTTATCCCTTAGACATCTTTCGCGCCAGCCTACAACGAGCGCTCACCTATGTGATCCCCCTCGCCTTCCTCGCCACGATACCCTCTCGAGCGCTCCTGGGAACACTGGAGCCTATTTTCTATCTCTACGCCTTCCTTTGGAGCACTGCCTTCTTCATCGGGAGCAGGGCGTTCCTCCGATTCGCCCTTCGCCATTACACCGGGTCCAGCGCATAAGTCCCCATCCCAAAGGACTATCACGCCTCCCCAGGAACGAGAGAAACGGGAAAAAACTCGGCTTTCAAATTCATTCCAAAAAGAGGTACTCTGTAGGATGTTTTCCTCCATCCGGAAAGACGAGAACTATGCACGAACCGCCACCCCTGGAACCAGCCACCCAGCGTCAACTCATCCGCTGGAGCATCGTCATCCTCCTGGCGCTGGTCGTTTTGGCTTTTGGTTCCTCTTTCGTCCGCATCCTCGTCAACTATTTTTGGTACACCGAAGACGCCCAAGCCTCCATAGTCTTTTGGGTCCCCCTCCGAACCCGACTGCTTCTTTTTGCTATAGGGTTTGTTATTTCGGGGCTCGCGGTATACCTCTCAGGCAAAAGAGCCCTGGAAGCCCTCGCCACAATGGAGCGCAATGCCTGGCTCTATGCTCCTTCTGACATCACCTTGCTCCAGTGGGCACTTCAAGTCGGACACCGTCTGCTCCTCCTCATCACTCTCATCCTCGGTTTCCTATTTGGGCTCGCTATGGCATCCAACTGGGAGGCGTTTTTGCTCTATTACAACGCACAGCCCTTCGGAGTCCGGGACCCCCTTTTCCATTACGACTTTTCCTTTTACGTCTTCCGTCTGCCTTTCCTGAAAGCGTGCACCGACTTCCTCTTCGGATTGTGGCTTATATGTGCGCTTATCACCGTGGGTGCCTATGCAACGGTGAGGGGATTCTCGGTGCTGGCGCGCTCCTCTATGCCTCAACGCCAGGCGCATATCCACCTTACCCTACTTGCCGTGCTCGGCTTCCTGTTATTCTCCGCAGAAGTGTGGCTACTCCGATTTGATGCACTCACCCAGCCGAACGAGCGATTCACCGGCGCAGGATATTCCGAGGTCCAAGCCATTGGTGCCAGGGGCTTCGCTTCCATCGTTCTCCTGTTAAGTGCGATCCTCACCGTGTACTTCGGATGGAAGAAGAGAACTCTCGTGCCCATACTCCTGACAGGAGGCGCCTGCTTCGCTTTCTATATTCTTGGCGTGGTGATCTACCCCGCGATGGTAGAAAACTTCGTGGTGAAGCCCAACGCCCTCCGATACCAACAACCCTACATTGAGCATGCCATCACTCACACGCGCTGGGCTTACAACTTGAATGCCATCAAAGTCGTACCCTTTAATGTTCAACCTCGCCCTACTTCGGATGCCATTAAATCAGCAGAGACCACCTTGCAAAATATGCGCCTGTGGGACCCTGAAATCTTGCGCCGACACGAAGACGCGAAAGCCCTGAGAAATTACTTCGCCTTTTATGACATTGATGTGGACCGATACGTCATCAACGGGACCCAGCGGATGGTGATGGTTGGTGCCCGAGACTTGAACCTCTCCATCCTGGACCCATCTCAGCAAAACTGGCAAAATCTGCACCTCTTGTATACCCACGGCGAAGGAGTCGTGGTGGTGCCCGTCAATGAGGTGGACGAACAGGGAGCCCCTCGCTATTTCCTCAAAGACATCCCCCCAACGGGAGAACCCGAACTCGCCGTTGAGGAGCCCCGCCTCTATTATGCCGACACAATGGACCAATTCAATCAGCCCCTCGACCGGTATGCCATTGTCCGCACCCGACTACCAGAATTTGACTACGGAGCGGGCGAAAACACCGAGTATCGGTGGCAGGGATCCGGAGGAATGCAGGTCTACTCTTACTTCCGACGACTCCTTCTTGCTATGTATTTTCAACATCCCGATATCCTCCTTAGCAGGGACATCCAGCCTCAAAGCCGACTCCTCTTCCGAAGAAACGTCCGCATTCGCGCCCAGGCTTTGTTGCCTTATCTCCTCTGGGACCCAGACCCCTACATCGCCATCGTTAACCGCAGGCTGGTGTGGATCCTGGACGGATACTCTCACACCGATGCCATCCCCTACTCCCAACTGGTTCAAACACGGCGTCATTTTATCAACTATATGAGAAATAGCGTCAAGATAACCATTGATGCCTACACGGGTGAATGGCGAGCCTACCTGGTAGACCCCGAAGACCCCATCACCAAAACCTACCAACGCATCTACCCAGGAATCCTCAAGCCCGTAAGCGAAGCCCCTCCAGAACTCATAGCCCACTTCCGGTATCCCGAACTCCTCTTTTCCCTTCAGTGCCAAATCCTCGGACGCTATCACGTGCGCGAGGTGCCCACCTTCTTTAGGGGAGATGACATCTGGGAAATACCCAAACAAACAGGACCCACCGGCGAAGCACGCTCCATCCCCCCCTACTATGTCCAAATGCGCCTCCCCGATAAACCTCGGGATGAGTTCCTGCTCATTATGCCCTTCAGCCCCCTCAAAAAACCGAATATGATCGCCTGGCTCGCCGCCCACTGCGACCCCGAGCAATACGGACAACTGGTGCTCTATAGATTCCCCGACGTCACCAACATCTTCGGACCCGCACAAATGGAAGCCAAATTCGACCAACACGCCCCCTTGAGCAAGGAAATCACCCTTTTGAGCCAACAGGGAAGCCGTTTGGTCTCCGGAAACTTGCTGGTCGTGCCCATCGGGCAAAGCGTGATGTATGTGAAAACCTGGTTCCTGGAAGCCGCTCGCCCTGGGGGGAAAGTCTTGCCGGAACTCAAACTCATCGTGCTTGCCTTTAGCGACAAAATCGTTTTCGCCTACTCTTATTCCAAGGCTCTGGAACTCCTCCTCGGAGACACTTCTACAGCCGAAACCCTCACCACCGCACCTTCTGAAGAACCAAAGCCCCCCACCCAGTACGATGTCATCCTCAAAGCCCTGGAACTCATCAAGGAAGGCAAACGCGCCATAGAACAAGGAGATTGGGCGCGCTATGGTGAAATCCAACGAAAGTTAGAAGAACTTCTCTCGGAAGCAGTCCAGAAAAAACCATAGCCAATGCCCCATAGAAGCAAAACAAAACGAATCACCCACCCCCTGACGTCCAAAAGCCAGAATCAGAAGAAATCGGATATGATGACCTGTAGCCCAGAACTTCAGGCAATATGAGCAAAACCCTCCGCGCCACTGAGTTGAGCCTCAAGATAACCGGGCTTATCCTGCCCGAAGGACTCAGGTTAGCCCACGCGCATCTCAATATCCCCCAACTCTCCCTGCCCCTTTCTCCTACCTACATCCCGGAAGGCACTGAAATAGACGTGGAAATCACGACCACCCAGGACGACCTAACCGCCTACCTGAACGAGACCCAACCAGGTGGGCTCTCCGACTTCCGTGTCCGTGCAGAGAATGGAACCCTTACCGTCCTCGCCGTGAAGAAAGGCTTTCTCTCCGTGGAAGTTGGGGCGGAAGGTACGCTCGTCTTCCAAGAGGGTAAACTCCTCTTCCAACCTATGCGAGCCGAAGTAGCGGGCGTCAAGGCGCCTGAGACTCTGGTAAATGAAACGATGAAGCGACTGAATCCACTCGTAGACCTCACAAAATGGCCCCTTATTACGAAAATAAAAGAAATAAGTATCGGGGGTGGGGAGATACGCCTCGCTGGCTCCCTAACCCTAACCGCTCCCATCCCCCGTCGGGAACCATAAAAAATGAAGAATAAATCCTCCCCTACCGCAACAATATGGGCTCCAAATCGTATAAACACATAGAGAGATTTCTATAATGGCGAGAAGGCACATAAACCAAAAGAAACTGCTAAGGCTTGCGAAAGTGCTGAGCGATCCCCTCCGCCTTCGCATTCTCAGGTTCCTCATAGAGGAACAGGAACTGTCCTGTGGAGAAATCGCTCGGCGCTTCCCGGTGGAGCAACCCACCATCTCTCACCACCTCAATCTCCTGTGCCAGTCGGGACTCGCCCATATGAGAAAATCAGGGCGACATCACTTCTTCCGGGCAGACCCCAACGCCCTGAAGAGTTTCTCAGAGGAAATCCAATCCCTGGCATCTCATTCGCAAGCCAAGAGCAAGAAAAAAACCGCAACTCGCCGGAAAAGAAATCCCTCTAAAAAATCCTAACTAATCAGGAGGAACACTATGACAAGGTCATTGCTTCTCGCTTTCGCCCCAACACTGCTCCTGGCTCTCAGCCCAGGCGCCACAAGCGGCAAACTGCTCGCCCCTATACGGTACTCCATTGACCCCGTTCACAGCAGTATCCTATTCCGGTGCAAGCATAACGATGCCGCTTACTTCTATGGGAGAATGAACTCCTTTTCCGGCACCATCGTCCTGGATGAACAAAACATCAGCAACTCTTCCATCACCATAGAAGTAGATGCCAACAGCGTGGATACCGGACAACAAAGACGGGATGACCACTTGCGCAGTCCCGACTTCTTCAATGCACGCCAATTCCCAAAGGTCTCCTTCCGGAGCAAGTCCGTCCGAAGGCTCCCGGATGGTACTCTGGAAGTTCGGGGAGACTTCACCCTCCGTGGCGTGACAAAAGAACTCACCCTGAAGGTCCATATCACCGGAAGGGGACGCACCCCTCAGGGTAGGGAAGTGATTGGCTTCCACACCGTCTTCACCATCCAGAGGGGGGACTTCAACGTGCGCTATGGAATAGGACAGGGGCTGGCTAACGATGTCCAGATAACGGTCAGCCTGGAGGCTGTTCGTCAATGAACTTCTGGCGGGGCGTGGTCCTGCCCGCGGTGATACCTGCCCTCGCCGTGGTGGCGGTTTGGGCTCTATCCCTCGCCCTCCTCAAAACACCACGCGCCCGCCTCCTCTTTCCCTGGGGGCTTGCCCTGGGATACCTCCTCGTCCACAAACTATCCGGAGGCTCTATCAATTGGTCCCCTGTGGATGTAACTGAGTGGTTGCCCATCATCGCTCTCGTATCCGCCCTATGGGGAACCTTTGCGGAAGGCACCCCCAGGCGCCCCCTTGTTGCTCTCTTTTCAGCAGGAATCCTTCTCATCGTTCTCTCCGCATTCCTGTTAGCTCCGCTTCGGGAATCCACGTGGCAAGGAGCGGTCGGTTGGAGTGCCACCCTCATCGCGGGCATCCTCTGGTGGGTGCTGGCGACCGCCCTATCCCAATTGGGAACAGAAGAGGGGTGGGCAGGACCGCTTTTCTCCGCCCTCCTCCTCGCCATAAGCGGAGGCGTCCTCTTTTATGGGCACTCCGCCCTGTTAGGGCAACTCATTGGCTCCTTCGCTTCTGCAGTAGGGGTGGGGGTTCTTTTTGCCCTCATCTTGAAGAAATTCAGCGTGGGGCGCGGGGGGATGCTTATGGTCGGCATCCTCACAAGTTCCCTGTATTTAATCGCCTTGACCTATGCGGACCTGCCTGTCCACCAAGTGTCTCTTGTGATTCTCAGCTGGCTCTTCCTGAGCGCCAGCGCTCTCCAGAGGGATACCTCCTTCCCACCCTCCTGGCGTTGGGTCCTTCGGCTCGTCTCCCTGGGGATTGCTCTCATCGCTTTGATCTTGGGTTACACCAACTATATGCAGGAAAGGGAAGAATATTCCTACTAAATCACGGGAAAAAAACTCAAGGTCTTATATCCCCAGGCAAAAAAACCTCTCCAGCCGAGCCTACCCGCTAATTCCTTTTAGCAACCCCCGAAACGGGACGCAATTCCCCCGTTACCCGCGCAAAGGTAAAGGGAGCATCCCACGTAGAATAATAGTGCTCATCGGGAAGCAAGTCCAATGGAAGACCCAAAAGCGCAGAAAGCACCACGCGAAAACTATTCACGGGCGTGATGGAATCATAAAGCCTCTTCCGAATGCTCTCAGGCACGTAATAGGCATTGAGGATAGAGTACGACTCCTCAAAATCTGTAGACTCCTGGCTCTCGTAATCATACCGCAACTTGGCTCCGTGGTCGCCTTGAAGAATAATAATTGGGGGGATGGTAGAATCGCTTATGAGTTTCATGACCCAACGGAGGACTTCTCGGTTAACAAACAAAACCTGCTCAACATACCCCTTCGCATACTCCTCTGGAGTCCCACCAGCTGAAAGATAATGGCTCCCATCGTAAATGCCAAAGAAACGTTTTGATGGAACCCCATTACCATACCGGTCAAACACAAATGGAGGGTGAGGAACCATTAGGTGCGCAAAGACAAAGCGGGGAGAAGCAGTTGGCAGAGCCAGCCCCTTGAGATATTCAAAAGCGGAAACAATATTATCACGATGCTCTTCATACAAGTAAGAGCCACGACGTGAAGGTGGAGAAAGAGGAGTCATCTTCCATAAGAGTGCCTCTAAAAGAGGGGCATACTCCTTACCACCAAAAACGACATCCGCAGAAGAACTCTCTATCTGCAAATAACCTGATGATACAACCACAAACCGGTAGCCCCATCGCTTCAAGTGTTCCGCCACGAGATTTTTAGCAATCATCTCGTGAAAATAAGAACGAGACAACCCCTCCAAACTATTCTTAGGAATAAGTTGATCAAGATAATTCATATTGAGAACAGAAGCCAAAGATTGATCTGTCTGCCCATAATTAGAATAACTCCTTTCCGCCACATAAAAACCAAGACTCTTTAGATCCTGAAGAAATTCATCGTTGGAAAAACCGAAAGCCTTCTTCAAGCCCGACTGCCCCCCGTAACCGTCTAACACAATGTAAAAAATATCCGGCAAACGACTCGCGGGAGGTACGGAATCCCCAGAAGAATCCCCCCCAGTAAAGGGACTCATATATGCTTTCTGAGTAACCCCATACCGAACCAGAGCACCCCCTGAGGAAATGACTATGATCAAACCACAAGCATTCAAAAAAGAACTCACACGAGAAACATCTATCGGCAAGAACGCCAATAGGACCGCCACCAAGAACAACCCCGCCAGCCACCCGCGCCCAACGACCTCACGATGGCTCTCAAACCAGGTCGCCCCCATAATGCCTGACACAAGAGGACCAAAGGAAAATAAACCAATCAACACCACACTCACTAATACCGCGGACCGCTCCAAACTCCTCACAAACAAAGCAAGCAATAACCAAGCAAAAACTGCCGACCCCGAAACTACCAGCAGAGGACGAATGACCTCACGTAAGGGAATCAACGATATATTCTGACTGTAAAGAAACAACACGGGGAAAATGGCTAAACACAAGGGGTGAAGGGGAACCCTTTTCAATCCAAACGCCTCCTCCGCATCAGATAAAGAATACGTTCACTCTCCTTGAGGGGGCGCCTGCGAGTGATAACGAAATACTCTTCAAAACTTTGCCTGAAAACCTCCTCGCGATAATCCTCAAAAACGTCCTCTCTAAGACCAAGGAGTTCATGCACCTTAGGGTCTGACCTGGGAACGTACTCTATGATTAACCACTTGGCTATCAACGAAAGATATTGGGCTAGGCGAGAAAAAGGAATCCCGTGCGTGATGCGTAAATGATGAACTAAGGCTAAAGACAAAACCAGGTCTGCTGGACCTCGCTCCTTCAACCCACTGCGCTCCTCCTCACTCCACCCCGAAGAGGGACTGGGATTGGCAATATCCTGTACTAAGGGCAACACATTTATTTCTTTGTCTCGTCTAGCTCTCTCGTAAATTTCTTCCACACACTCCCGCTCTGAATCCAGTGCCACAGTGAAAAATCCCAAGGAAGCCATAAGCCTGCTGTAGTCTCCCACGTTTGCACCCAAATCCCACACTGTTTTGGGAGGAGGGATCACTCCACTCGCCAATTCCCTAACTCCAGCCATCTTGTCGCCTCGCGCTACCTCCGTATACGGCTCGAACCGACGGTATCCATTCCAAAACCCACGCAACTCAGGACGTCGGAGACTGCGTATCGCCATCTCCAAGCTATCCACAAGCCCGAGATGGGCTCGGAGAGTTATCGGGCGCCTAAGCACCGCTGAAGAAACACCCCTATATCGCTGTTCCGCGCGCCTATGGGCTCGCAGATGAAGAGAAACCCAAAACTTGAAAATGCCACGCAAGCCTAACGTGTCTATGGCAACATCCAGTGGAATGCCATCAGGATAACCATAAAACAACGTGCCAAGCCCTAAATGACGACAACTCATCAAGGCTAAGGGAGCCAGAAAATGTCGACAAAATTGACGATAAGCAGGCCAGGGTTCGCCTTCCTTCACCCGCTCAAACGAAAGCAGATCTACTAACAATGGCTGTCCACGATGAAACTGGATATTGTATGCGCTGGCATCCTTAAGCCAAAATCCCTTATGTAAGCAACGACGCTGGACCTCTAACGTCGCAAGGCCAGCATCCCGCAGCTGAGAAAAGCACCATTCATAAGGATAAGATACAAAACGAAGACGCTCCGGCTGAAGGATCAGGTGCTCCGATCCCGCCTCCCCAGGAACTCTTTCATAAGGAATGAGAAGCCCGCTCTCCACAAGGCTTGGTAATAAACCCTTCCGCTCTGCCTCACAAAAAGTGCTTGCATATCGGGGGGAAACGTAACGAAAAAACGTACCCTTCTCCTCAAACACAAACCCTGCCGGGTCACGAAAAGAAGAACGATAGGCGGACTTAGGAGAGCTCATCTCGTTGGGACCTTAGGCATGCCTGACCTAACACCCAACGAGCAATTCGCCCGCGAATCCCTTTCCAGAAGGATCTTAGGGTGAACAGGGCACCCAAAAATCCCGCGAGAGCAATCTGGAACAAATAACTCCCTGTCCCAGGATCCACGTAAAGCAGAAACTTCTGTCCATAAACCGCAACGGAGAAAATTAAAGCAAAAGGCGAAGCTGAGAGTTCCATAGAGTCTGTGAAGCAATACGCCCCCCAGATACGAGAAAGTTCCCCTACGCAAAAAAGAAAAAAAAAAAAAACTTAACATTCTTCGGAAGACTAAAGAATCTGCCACAAGACATTCGGCTAACTAAAAACCCCACCCAGAGAAAACCTTTTCCCCCACCCCCGGAATAAAGCCTCACTCAATCTTAAAAACAACCCGCACCGTGCTCTCCACCGTCACTTGCCCCCCACTGACTCCCGCCCCTGAGTCCCATTCACCAGGGCGCTCCCTTATAGCGGGAAGCTTTGCATAAGCATATTGAACATAAGGTTCCGAATCATCCACCCGCAGGGGCTTGCCCAATTTGAAACCTAAACGCTGGGCTATCTGTTCCGCCCTACGGCGGGCAACCCCAAGGGCATCCTCCCTCGCCTTCGTCCGCAGTTCTTCTAACTTCGCTTCGGTAACCGTGAAATGCACATCCAAAACCACATTAGCGCCAGCGCTAACCCCCGCATCAATCAACTCCGCCACAGCATTCACCTGATGCACCCGAACCTCCACGATGTTCCGAAACTTCCAACCCCCAATCGGACGCCCCTGAGGATCCTGAAGCCTTGTCAAAGAGTATTCATCGGTACGCACATCCCCTGGCTGAATCCCCTTCCCGCGAAGCGCTTCCACCACCCGCCTCATCACCTCGCTCCCCTGTCTCTGGGCTTCTACTGCAGAGGCAGAAGTACCCGTGTACCCTATGCGGAAGATCACCAGGTCTGGCTCCGCACGAGCTACGGCAGAACCCGATACCGCAACACCCTCCTCTTGAAAGGCTATGGACACACGCTCACCCTCCAAAGGCCCGGAACGGGGAAAACAACCCCACCCCAACGCCAGAGCGCCCAACCCCAACAGACATCGGAACATCGCTGTTTCTCTTGATTTAGGAGCCATCAGTAAAGTAAGTGTTTCCCAGCCAAGAAAGGGTTCAAAAGGACAACCCCATTCCCCCATCCGAACGGATAGGCAAGCCTGGGCTATAATGAAAAGGCTATCGGGAGTATGGAAAATAGCAGGGTGTCTCTCCCATCCCCACTTCCTTCTCCCCTTGCCCCGCCGTGCACCCAAAAAGAGGAAACTATAGCCCCTCGGATGACGTAGCCGAACTCCTGACCCGTCTGGAAAGGAGGCTCCCCCCAGACGTCCTTCAACACCTGCAGTCCGCCCTTGCCGAGTCCCCCGACCCGCCCAGAAGCCTCAAAAATTTCTCCCGCTGGCTTCAAACCCCCGGCTCCCTTTCCGAACGCTCCGCCGTCCTCAAAGACCATCCCGCCCTCCTTCACCGTCTTTGCAGGCTTATGGGTGCAAGCCAGGCAATTGCAGATTCGCTTATCCAGAATCCCGAACTCGCTCTCCTGCTGGCAGAAACCTCAACCCTCCTGGAACTGCCCCATCAGGCAAGCCTCCTCGCAGAAGGGAGAGCTTTGGTGAAATCGGCAACATCGTTCACCCATGCCTTAGACCGCATCCGCTACCTCAAGCAAAAAACCATCCTGAAAATTGTGTGGCAAGACCTGAGCAGTGCCGTAGAACCTGAAGCTACCTGGATGTCGCTCTCCTCCTTAGCAGACGCGGTAATAGAACTCGCCTCAGAAGTCGTCCAAAAAGAATTGAAACTCAAAGAAGTCCCCATCGCCATCATCGCCCTGGGCAAACTGGGGACTCAAGAACTCAATTACTCTTCTGACATAGACTTGCTCTTCCTCTCGCCCGATGAAAAGACGGAAGAAGAGTCAACAAAATTCGGGACAAAACTGATCCGGGCAATCAGTGGGCGGATGGGGCGCGGAGCGCTCTACAGGGTGGACCTCCGTCTGCGTCCTCTGGGCGCCAGTGGACCCTTGACTCCTACGCTTGCCTCTGCTCTCCAGTACTATCATCACTACGCCGAACCCTGGGAAATCCTCTCTATGATCCGCGCCCGCCACGTGTGCGGAAAAGAAACCATCGCTACCCAATTCCTTGAAGAAATGGATCCCGTCCTTTATCGGGGACCACGAAGCGAAATTTTCCTGAACTCCCTTGTGGAAGTGAAACGCCGAGCGGAACAGACCGCCAAAGAAAAAACAGGCATCAACATCAAGACCGCTCCCGGAGGTATCCGAGATATTGAATTCCTCGTGCAGGTGCTACAACTCCTTTTAGGACACGAACACCCTGAACTCAAATCACAACCAACACTCAATGCCATCACTCACCTCGAAAGGGTGGGAGCGCTAACGAACCGAGAGGCAAGAGACTTAGCCTATGCCTATCGCCTGTTTCGCCAGGTGGAACACCGCATCCAAATCCGATACGACCTCCAGGAGCACGTGCTCCCGAAAGACCCACCCGAGCAAGAGGTCCTCGCCCGTCTTCTGGGTGTGAGAGGATGGGAATCACTCCTCAATGAACTCTCTCGGCAGATGGCTTTAGTGCGAAGCATCCTCACCGAACGTATGCCCGCCCTTCAACAAGACTATGCCGTGCCCCAAACTCTCGCACCCATCCTTGGCTACACCCAGGGAACCAACCTTGCCCAACACGCCGAACGACTCCTGCTTTCCGCCCCAGACCCGGCAACTTTCCTTTCCGCCGTCTCGGAAACACAAGATATGAGCCAGCGGGCTCGCCTCATCGTAGAGCGTGCCCCCTTCATCATTTCCGAACTGGCATTCCACAAGCAACTCTGGGATGTCGCCTTCTCTGAAGAAGTGGAACTCCTCCCCGAACACGAGGAGGACTTCAAAGCCTCCTTACAGGAAAAGCTCGCCTCCACCCATCAACACGGCATTGCTATCATCGGAGAAGTCCTTCGCCGTGAATTTATTCTCACCGCCTTGAAGGATGCATTCCACTGCAATATCAACCGCACCTTTGACCGCCTTACCACCCTCGCAGAAACCATACTCCTGCACCTCCTCTCTATAGCACGAGGAGACGAGTTAGACATCGTCGCTCTCAGCCGATTGGGCAGACGAGAACTCCTCCTCGCATCCGATTGGGACATTATCCTCTATGCTCCTACCACCCTTAAACCCAACATCGCCGAAAAAATCGCAGAAGAGTTTCTACGGCTCTCACGGCAAGTCGCCCTAACTTGCCCCTACCTCCGACTGGATACCCGCCTGAGACCCGAAGGACGCCAGGGGTTCCTCGTGGGAACCCGAGAGAGTTTTCGCGTCTATGCAGAAACCCGAATGGAAACCTGGGAACGCCTGGCGCTCGCCTTTGGGCGCTCCTTACGAGGCTGGGAGGAAACCACCGAAACGCTGAATGAAAACGTGATGAGAAAAGGACTCTCCAGAACGGAAGAACAGGAAATCCTGACAATGCGACAACGAACCCTCAGCGAACGCGTGCGACCCACAGAACGGGCACGAAACATCAAATTGGGCGAGGGAATGTTAATGGATATTGAATGGACTACCGCAATCCTAAAATTAAGACACCCAACCGTAATAACGCCCTCCCTAACCCTCCCCGAAACTTTACAATCCTTTGCCAGAGAAAACCTGGTTTCCATAGAAGATGCCCGCGCCCTCACCCATCACTACCTCTTCCTCTCACAACTGCGCAATGTCTTGACTCTCCAAAACCTGGAATCCGATAGTATGCTTCCCGACGACCCCGAGAAACTACAACAAGTCGCTTATGCCCTCAACCTTCCTAACGCCCACGAACTCAATGAGAAAATAGAACGAATTCAAAGTGAAGTGAAAATTATTTGGGATAAAGTGATGGAGAAAGAAGTATGAGTCTCCTTCTGTTGTATGCAGGGCTTGCCTTCCTTTTTGGCTCCATCCCCTTCGGCTTCCTCCTTGCCAGGCTCAAAAAGGTGGACATCCGCAAGCAGGGAAGTGGCAACATCGGAGCCACCAACGTCTACAGAACTCTGGGGGTGGGGCTTGGCTTGCTCACCCTCGCTCTGGACTTTGTCAAGGGCTTCCTGCCCGCCTATCTCATCCGCCAGGTCCCCCAGTTCCACGAAGAGTATTACGGCATCCTCATCGGAACCTGCGCGGTGATAGGACATATGTTCTCCCCCGCCCTCGCTTTCAAAGGGGGACGGGGCGTTGCCACAGGGCTTGGCGTTGTCCTGGCGGTGACTCCCCCCGTCGCCGGGATCGCCCTCCTCCTATGGCTCCCCCTCCTGCTCCTCACCCGATATATGAGCCTCTCCTGCCTCATAGGGGCGTGGTCCACTCCCATCTCTGCCTACGCATTCTCTTACGGTAGGGAAGTAGTCCTATTGTACCTACTTATTTCTACTTTAATCACTTACAAACACCTGCCCAACATCCATCGCCTCCTTCAAGGTACGGAGCACCGCTTCCAATTCACCCCCCGCAAAGCGAAGGGAGAAACGGATAGTCCCGCCAGCCCTGGGCAGGAGAAGACCTGAAACCACACAAAAACACATTGGGAACCCATAAGAAGGTATCCTTTCCGCCCGAAAAAGAACATATATTCTGGTTTAATCCGTCTCAATTTGGGAGAACACGCGAAGGATATGCCTCCATCGGAGAACATCCTGCAGAACCCAGGACTCATTTTTGGATTGCTGGCGCTCATACCCGCCACCCTCTGGACCGTCACCCTCGTGGGATGGATGATCACCGACGAGATAGGCGTGATAGAGGGCATTTTCGGCATAAGTGCCGTTTTGGCATTACTCTTCATCACTGCCCAAACCAAAGAGCCCCTCTTCGGGATAACCGCGGTGCTTGCCCTGGCGGTGGCAGGCATTCTTTTTCCCTTTTTCCAGAGGGCTATGTCTTCGCGAGCGCACCTCCAGATTGATATGGACCTGATGTGGGCCGCCTATCGCCTGCTGGATGCAAAAAGAACAAACGTCGGAGCGAAGGTTCAACTCGCAAAACTGTGCTACAAGCGCGGACTCCTTACTCCTGCCATAGCCCTCCTTCGCGATGCTGTTGAGTCCGCACCGGAACTGTTAAAGGACGAAAAGAAAGTGCTCCGCATCTGGGAATCAGAACAGGCACGAGCAGGCTCTGCCCAAAACGTCCTCCAGTGCCCCAAGTGCCATTTCAATAACACGGTCAACAGCCGATATTGCCGACATTGCGGATCGGCCATTCTCCTGCACCTGGCGGGAGGGAGTTGGATTCAAAATAACCTTGTTCTCAATGCATTCTACATCTGGGCAATCACCGTAGCTGCCCTCATCCTTGCACCTTATGCTCTTCACACCCTACCCCCCATCTATGCCGCCCTCGCGATTTTCGTTATACTGACAATGTCCACTCTCCTCTTCTATCGGCTCTTGCGCCGGAGACCTGTGTGACCAAAGCCTTAGACCGATACCTCCTGAAGGAAATTTTTATCCCCTTCGTGGTGGTCTCTCTTGGCGCCCTCCTTATGATTCTCGCCAACACCATCATCCAATACTCCAAACCCCTATTCAATAAGGAAATCCCCGCGTCCGCCATCTTGCAACTCATCCTTTATTCCACCCCTCCCGCCATCAACCTGGCGCTCCCCATTTCCATAACCATCTCCGCAGGCCTTGCCACCGCACGACTGGTTCGGGAAAACGAAATCACCGCTTTCCGTTCCGCAGGGCTCTCGCTCAAACGCATCTTCTGCCCCTTTCTTGTTTTCGGAGCAATCGTCTCCCTCATCAATTTTTACGCATCCGAAAACATATCCCCCCAAGCCCAGCGCCTGGCGAAAAACACCCTGAGATATATCTTCGCCGCCGCAGAAGCCCTGCCCGCTCAATCCAACATCTCCATCCAGTTTGATGAAGGACGATATATCCTCTTCATTCAAACGGCGCGCAAAGAAGGAAACCGCATTCTTATGTCCGGTGTCCTCCTTCTCTCACGCCCCGGAAGAGACCGAGAGCAAGTTGTCCGAGCAGGAACCGGAGTCTATGAGCAGGGAACCCTCACGCTGGATCAACCCCAAATATGGGAAATCCAGAATGACAGGATTATCCAATTTCACGTGAAGAAAAAACTCTTCATCACTCGCTCCCTCCCCTTGGAAAGCTTCTTTGGCCAACCCCTCCCTGAAGAGCAAAGTCGGGACGAACTCCTGCAAACCATCAACGCACTCAAAGCCAGGGGCGCCCACTCCTATGCCGCAGAATACGAAGTGGAGTATCATAATCGCCTAAGCCTCCCTATGAGTTGTCTCGTCTTCGCCCTCTTCTCCCCCATCCTGGCGTTTCACTTCGCACGGGGAGGACCCTTCGTGGGGCTCTTGCTTAGCCTGATGGTCGTCTTCCTCTATTACAACCTGTGGCTCCTAACCGCCCAGGTCCTATCTGCCCGTTTGAACCTCATCCCGCCCATAGCCGGCGCGTGGCTTCCAAACGTCTTATTCTGCGTCGCGGGAGTCCTCGCCCTATGGCAGTCCGAGTGAGCCTCACCAGCCTCTTCCTGCTCGCCCTCTGCCTTTTGCCTCCATCCCTGCCTGCCCAAAACCCCCTGAACCCTTCCGGGTTTCCCCTCAACCCCGCCCGAGACCCGCGTCTGCCCCCACCTCTCCCCGCAGGAGAAGCGGAAAGAACCCTCCGCATCCTCCAATTTGAAAACCTGGAGGCAACCACGAACACCCTGAAAGGCACCAACGTCACGTTTGAACTCCGAGGTTACCGCATCCGCGCCGACTTCGTAGAGGGAAACTTGCAAACGCAACAGTTCCAACTCCGGGGAAACGTGAACCTGCTCGGCAAGGATTTCGTCATCCGGGGCGAACTCCTCTTTGTGGATTTTGAACAAGGCATCTTTCGCCTTCAACAGGGTGAAATGGACCTCCGCCCCTCCCTGCTGGAAGGAAGAGTGATCAATGATGTCTATCTCCGCGCCCAAGCTGTACAAGCCGTGCCCGGCGAAGTGCGGGGGCATATCTGCCGACTCACCACCTGCAACTACGAAACCCCGCACTTCCAATTCACTGCCCGAGACATCCAGGGAATATCGGATTCTAAACTCGTATTCAATGATATCCGACTCAACGTAGGAAAGACCACGCTCTTCCAGATACCCAGGTTAGTCGTTCCCATCTCTCGCGAAAGCCCCCCCATCACCCCAGAAGCAGGCAACGCACGAGACGAAGGCTATTTCCTCAAACTCCGCTATGGAATCCCCGTTGGCAAAGACACCCTCACTCTGCGAGGCGACTTTATGTCTCAACGCGGAATCGGGCTTGGACTCCAATATGACTATCGCTCAACCACCAATCAGGGCAGAGCCTCCCTGTACAGCGACTTCTCGCGAAACCCCAATAATGGCTATAACGTCACAGCCTCCATCCACCATCGCCAGGAACTGCCATTCGGAAAACTCAATTTTCAACACGAAACAAGGCAATTCAACTACCTCACAGGAATCAATAACGTCACCCACCGCTCCCAGGGGCAACTGACCTTTAATCCATCCCGCCGAGCAACCACCACTCTCAATCTCTCTCGCACTCAGACCTTTTCCCCATCTTCTCAAAGCCTTCAATCCAACATAGCCCTCAATCATCAATACCAATGGAATCAAACCCACACCACCTCCCTCCAAATCAACTGGGCGCAAAGCAGGGCAGATTCCGCTGGAAACCTCATTTCCAAACGCGAAGCAGTGGACGTGCGACTTCGCGACCGATGGGAATTCCCCCTCTATATTGCGGAGTTGAACTTCCAGAGACAAATACCTATAGGCTCCACTCTGGACTTCTTCTCTGGCATAGAGCGAGCACCTGAACTCGTCCTCTCCACAGATAGAAACCGGCTCTTCCCCCAAAAAACCTCCATCCCCTTCTTCCTCGCCTCCCTCTCTTTCGGAAACTTCATTGACCATTTTACGGACAAAGAAGTCCTGCGATATTTCTTTGACCTCCGAGCCAGGGATACGCGATTCCTGAACCCAAACCTGCAAGTAACCTATGACGCTGGATTTCAGCAAGGCTTTTATAGCGACAACACCGCCCAATACACCACTCGCCTCAATCTCCTCTCCTCTTATAAACAATCCACTCGCGTTAGCATCAACCTCCGATACCACTTTCAGCAATCCAACGGCTTCACTCCTCTCCAGTTAGATCGCGTAGGAGAACAACACTCCGCATTCCTGGATGCGATGGGAGAAGTCGCTCCAGGGCTAAAAATAGGGGGACAGGTAGGCTACGATATCAACAGGGAACGACGAAATCTGGTCCCCTGGCAAACACCCGGGATCCGAATGGAGTATAAACCCAACGACACCTTCCAATTCCGCGCTGCGGGAATTTATGATGCCATTCAATCCTCCTGGAACTCGGTAAGAATGGACGCCACCTGGAAAACACAAACCTTCCGCCTGGTGACCACAGCGCGCTACGATGCCCTACGATCCCGATGGGCAAACCTGAACCTCTTGCTGGACGGCGTCCGCATCGGGCGCCTCCAAATCTCCACCCTCTTCCTCTATAACGGATTCCTCAACCGCTTTGACGCCCGCCATCTCTCCTTCACTTACGACCTCCATTGCGCAGAAGCGGTGCTCCAGATCATAGATACACGAGTCGGATTCCGCCCGGGACGCGAGGTCCTTCTCTTTATCCGCCTGAAAGCCTTACCCCAGTCATCCCCCTTCGGACTGGGACGGCTGGGCGAGCCACTCGGACCAGGAACAGGATGGGCAGGATAAGCACCCCGCAGGGGAAAGAGGGTAAAATCCTGTCCGAAATAACAAAAAACTTTCTCACTCTAAAAGACCTTGAAAAGATAAACCAGCCTGAGTCAAAACCTGCAGGCGTAAAAACCCCGCCCCTATTGGGATAGCAGAAAAAAGTATGAAAAAATTGTGCCACCTATGGATCTAAACAAAAACACTCAGCAAGATCCGTCTTCTGAAGTATTGACTACGGAAACGGACCCCGTAGGTTCTCCTTCATCCACCCTTCCCGACGAAACCCACCCCGTCCGCGTCACCTTCCGACCCCGCCAATCCCGACCCCTCTCCGAAACTCCCCCCACCCCTCCACCCCCTAAACGTACTCCAAAACCCGAAACGACACCCAGGCGCACCGCCTTAGCCAAGGAAAGAACTTACCCCTCACCCTTTGCTCACGACCTAACCCCCATCCCTGTGCCCCCCGATGCCCCACGCATCGTCTCCATCAATGGACGCCCCGTCGTTTATCACCGCAAAGTCATTCCGCCTTTCCTGTTCTTCGGAAACCCCACCGACGAACAAAAACGGGAAACGTTCATCCAGCAAGTCAAAAAAGCTGTCAACGCAGGTATTCACTGGCACAGTTTCCTCGTGGACTTCACGGTGAACCCCCAAAGGGCCCAACAGGCTCTTCAGCGTACCCTCTCCACCCTCCAGGAAATAAGGGAAGTGGACCCAGATGCCCTCGTCACCCTCCGACTCGTCTTCGGAGCAGAACGCGGATGGGACAAAAAATATCCGAACGCCGTCTTCTACTACGCAGATGGCTCCCTTGCCGAACCCAGCGTCTGCGATGACCTCTTCTGGAGCGATGCGGAACGCCTCCTTGAAGAATTTCTGACAACCCTCCTCGCCACGGAAGAAGGAAAACACGTCTTGTGCATTCATCTGGACCGGGGCGAATGGTTCTTCCACGATGAGTGGGGCTACGACACAAGCCCTTCCGCCGAAAAAAAGTTCCGCGAATGGCTTAAGTTCCGCTATAACGGAGACGTCGTTGCCCTCCGAAGTTCCTGGTTTGACGGAAGGGTGCGCTTTGAAACCGCACCCATCCCCGACTACACTCACTACCCCCCTTCCGGAGAGAGCCTGCTCCGCCTCAGGAGAAACGAACGGCGGTGGGTAGATTATCACCTCTTCCTCAGCGACGCGGTGGTAGGGAGAATTCAGCGCCTGGCTTGGCGAGTCAAAAAAGCCAGCGAGGGAAGGCTCCTGGTGGCAGTGAGTTATGGATACACCCTTGAATGGAGCCACCCCGCTAATGGACATCTGAGCCTCGGAAAACTCCTGCGAACACGCGAAGTAGACATCATTTGTGCCCCACCTTCATACAAACAGAGACTTATGGGAAACACCGGTGCCCCTTCCGTCTTGGCAGATACCACACTCCTTAACCGAAAACTCTTCACCTCAGAAGAAGATTTCAAAACCCCCATCTCTGTGGGAAAAGAACCCGATGATTTCAATCCCCTTATGGAATCCCCGCAAGACCTGGAGTCCGCTCACTGGCGCGGAACAGGCTCTGCTCTCGCCCACAAGTTCGGCACCGCCTGGATGGACCTATGGGGCAATGGCTGGCTCAATACCCAGGCTATCTGGCAAAGGGGACAGCGTGTCCTCCAAACCCTCACCAAAGCCCTCGGAGTCCCGACCCCTGACCCCGAGGTCGCCATCCTCGTAGACGAACGAAGCCTTGCCTACCTCAACGACGCCCGAGCCTTCAAAAAACTCGTGCAGGATGCCCGCGAAGCGGTCCTCCGAGCAGGTGTGAGCGTCGGCTTTTACCTCCTCACAGACCTTGCCCATCGCCCCCATTTCCCAAAAGCAAAACTGTATGTGTTCCTCAACGCCTGGGACATCCGCCCCGAAGTGCGCTCCGCCATCAAGTCCCGCCTGCACCGCGACCAAAACACCCTTTTCTGGCTTTACGCCGCAGGTATCCTGGAAAACGGAAGACCCGCACTGGAAAGCGTTCGCGAGGTCACAGGCATTGCCCTGAAACCCCAACCCTTTTACAGCCGTATCGGCACAACCCTCCTGGGACGACGACACCCCGTCTCTGAATACCTCAACGATGATGACTTCAAAAACGAAGAGCAGGTGGAACCCAGTTACTTCGCCATCGCAGAAGAAGGATGCATCGTGCTTGGGGAATTCACCCAAACCGGGCTCCCCAGTTTCCTGATTAGGGAAATCGCGCACGAAAAAGACCCCACGCAAGGATGGAAATCTATCTTTCTGGGAGAACCCCTGATCAACGAAAGAATCTTCCGGGGAATTTGCCAGTATGCAGGTGTCCACATCTGGAGCCACTCCGATGATGTGATCTACGTTCGCCCCCCCTTCCTCACTTTGCATTGCCGAAATGACGGTCCTCACATTATCACCCTCCCCGAACACAGGCGCGCCTGCAACCTGCTCACAGAACAAGAATGGGAAACTGAGGGGAACCACCTCAGAATAGAAGCCCCCGCTGGCACCACCCACCTCCTCCTCATAGGCGACGAAACCGTATGGGAGCAACTCCGAAACGTTAACCCAGATGAACTCCTCCATCAGGCACAAATCCAAGAATTTGAAGAACCAGAACCCGACGAAGACACCTCCGACTTTGATGTCCCCATTCTCGCCCTTCCAACCGACGACCACTACCTAAGCATCCTCGCAGAAGCGATGGAAGAGGTACAACCCCCAAAAGCACCCCCCTCCACCCGAGTGCACCCTAAGAAGGTGCGCCCAAGACCAAAGCCCCAGGACGAGCCAAAAGAGGAAAAACCTCTCGGCTTTACCTTCCGTAAAAAAAATTAACCAATGCGCTCAGGGCTTGTCGTCGTCGTAGGAAAAACCAACGCAGGAAAAAGCACTCTCCTCAACCAAATCGTGGGGAAAAAGGTCTCCATTGTCTCCCTCCGCCCCCAAACCACGCGCCGATGTATCCAAACAGCCCTCCATACCCAGGAAGCCCAATACTGGCTGGTGGACACCCCGGGCTTCCAAAAACCTAAAAACCTCTTGGGGAAAATGATGCTCCTCTCCGCTGAATCCGCTCTCGCCTCTGCGGACGTGGCTTTACTCGTGGTGGACGTGTCCCGACTCCCTGGAGAAGAGGACCGACGGGTCGTAAACCTTATCAAGCAAAGCGGAGTTCCCAAAACGGTCGTCGCCCTTAACAAAATGGACCTTCTGCCCATCCATCTTGTTCCAGAGCACTATTCCGCTTACGAAAAACTCGTCGCCCCCGCGCCGATGATGTATACCAACGCCCTCAAGGGACATAACATAGACAAACTCCTGAAACTCCTTCAAGAAGCATTACCCCAGGAAGACCCAACCACGCCCGAACCTCCCTCCGAAAAAGCACCCCCTTTATATCGAGAACTCCCCCTGAACCTCACCATCCAGGAGTATGCCGCTGAAATCATCAGGGAAAAGGCACTCCTTTACACCCGCCAGGAAGTCCCTCATAGCCTCGCCGTGATTGTGGAAGGCTGGGAAGACCCTCAAGAGGGCGACCCCTCCCCCCTTACGCGCATCCAAGCCCAGATCGTCGTGGAACGCCCTTCCCAAAAGCCCATCCTTATCGGCAAGAAAGGCTCTATGATCAAACGAATCGGCACCTCAGCCCGCGAAGAATTGGAGAAAATCCTCCGCACACGAGTCTTCCTGAAACTCCACGTTACCGTCCGAGAAAGCTGGACAAACAATCCCTGGCAACTCAGGGATTTTGGCTACGTGCCCTGAACCTTCTGCCCAACAACACCGCCAACACGCCTAACGCCGAGCCAGTGGCGGGCTCTGGCACAGTAGCATATCCCGTGTTGCCATTCGTCCCCGGGAAAGTGCCATTCACACGTATGTGAAACCCAAACTGCTCCACGCTCGCAACATTCAGGCTATCAAACGTAAAAGTGAACTGCTGGCCTGGGGTCAATCCTGTGTTTGGGTTAGTGTGCCAACCCGCTATCCCTCCTGTCCCTGCCTGGTTTTCATGAGCCCGCCACACCCCGATGTCACTATGAACAGGGAAGAGGTCATCATCGTTGGAAAGAACCCAGAAGCCAAACAGGTCTGTAATCGGATAGGCAACGGACTGATAAACAAAAGCAGGATTGGGACCCAGGGTAACTGTATACTCCAGCCCCCCACCCGCTACGGTTACTATCACGTCTTGAAAGCTATCCCCCGAAAGGAACGACGCCCGGGACTGCCCCCACAAGGGCAAAACACAAAAGAACACACTCAAAACACAAAGGGTGATTTTTTTCACCTTTACCTCCAGTTTGCAAAAGATGTGCCTTATGACGCTCCAGGAACCCCCTTTGTTCCCACTTTTAGGTAAAATATAAAAACCCCGCAAAACTACGGAATCAAGGGTACAATAGACCATCGCTCACCTGGAGGATGATATGTTCAAAGTTCCAGACAATCTTCAATACACCAAGACCCACGAATGGATACGACAGGAAGACGACACCATCATAATCGGCATCACAGACTACGCCCAAAGCGAACTCGGAGATATCGTCTACGTGGACCTGCCCGAGCCAGGAAGGCACCTGAGTATTGGAGCTTCCTTCGGCACGGTGGAATCCGTTAAAACAGTGTCTGACCTCTATTCCCCGGTAGCAGGAGAGGTTACCGAAAAGAATTTAGCGCTTGAAAAGTCCCCCGAACTCATCAACCAGGACCCCTATGGGGAAGGATGGCTTATCAAGGTGCGTGCAGAAGGTGAGCCTTCTGACACCCTCACCCCCGCATCCTATAAAATGTTCCTGGAGGAACTCTCCTGAAAAATGGGTTACATTCCCCACACCGAAGAAGACCGAAAAACTATGCTCGCCACTATTGGCGTCTCTCATCTGGAGGACCTCTTCCAGGACATCCCAGAAGAAGTCCGCCTGCGCGAACCTCTCAACCTGCCCCACGCACTGGATGAGCACGCCATCGTGCAGGAACTTACCCAAATATCTCGCAAAAATAAGCCCGCTGGAGAATTCATCTCCTTCTTAGGAGCAGGGGTATACCAACACTTCGTCCCCAGCCTTGTATACGAAATAATCACCCGGGGGGAATTCCTTACCGCATATACCCCCTATCAACCCGAAATGAGCCAGGGCTACCTTCAGACCATTTATGAGTTTCAATCCCTGATTTGTGAACTCACTCAGATGGACGTAGCCAACGCCTCTATGTATGACGGGGCGACCGCCAGCGCGGAAGCCGTCCTAATGGCAAGCCAAATCACCGACCGAAAAAAAGCGCTCGTCTGCGAAAGCGTGCACCCGCATTACCGCGCCTGCATCCATACCTTCGCAGAAAGTCCAGGCATCCAGGTCCATCAAGTCCCCTGGGAAGACCTCGGAAACTCCCTCACGAAGGAAGTTGCCTGCCTCGTCATCCAGTACCCTGACTTCTTTGGAAGGGTAATGCCCCTTGCCCCCTTGATTCAACAGGCAAAGGCAGTGGGTGCTCTCTCCATCGTCATCTCCAATCCCATCGCCCTGGGGGTCCTCAAGCCCCCGGGTTCTTTCGGAGCAGACATCGTCGTCGGAGATGCACAACCCTTCGGAGTCCCTATGGGCTTCGGGGGACCTATGGTGGGTTATTTCTGCTCCCGCAAAGAGTACATTCGCCACATCCCAGGAAGAATCGTGGGGGCGACCCTTGATGCGCAAGGACGGCGAGGTTTCGTAATGACCCTTCGCACCCGAGAACAAGATATCAAACGAGAAAAAGCCACCAGCAATATCTGCACCAACCAAGCCCTTATGGCTCTTTGCGCCACCGTGTATCTCTGCGCGCTCGGAAAAAAGGGAGTTCGCTCCGTCGCCGAAACCTGCATCCAAAAGGCGCACTACACCGCCGAAAAACTTTGCTCCATCCCCGGAGTCTCCCTCCTGTTTCCCAACGACCCCTTCGCTTACGAATTCGCCATAAAAATCCCCAAGGACGCTCAGAAGGTCCATGAAAAATTGTTAGAGCAGGGCTTCCTCGCCGGCTTACCCCTGAGTCAATACTTCCCGGAGATGAACCAGGCGCTCCTTCTCGCCGTCACCGAAGTCCGCAAAAGGGAAGAAATTGATTCCTTCGTCTCAGCAGTTGCCAGAACAGTGAATTGACTATGAAAGACTTTCCCCTCATCTTTGAAAAATCACGACCAGGACGACAAGGAGTGAATCCACCGCCTTGTGACGTCCCCGTCAAGCCTCTTCACGAGCTCATTGGAGAGTCTAACATCCGAAAGGATGCAGAACTTCCTGAAGTCAGCGAGCTGGAAGTCGTGCGCCACTTTACCAATTTGAGCCACCGAAACTATGGAATTGACAACGGCTTCTATCCCCTTGGCTCCTGCACAATGAAATACAACCCAAGGGTCAACGAAGTCGTATCCGCCCTACCCGGCTTCGCCCTTTGCCACCCCCTCCAACCCGAAAGCACCACCCAGGGATGCCTCCAGGTCATCCTGGACGTGCAAAACTGGCTCAAAGAAATCACGGGTTTTGAGGAAGCAACCCTCCAACCCCCAGCAGGAGCCTCGGGGGAACTCCTCTGCCTGCTAATGATCCGCAAATACCACGCGGAACGAGGGGAACACGAAAAAAGAAGAGTCATCCTTGTTCCCGATACCGCCCATGGCACTAACCCCGCCAGCGCCGCACGCGCAGGCTACCTCGTCCGCTCCGTCAAAACAGGACCGGATGGGGGAACTGATTTAGAAGACCTCAAACGAAACCTCGGCGAGGACGTGGCGGGAATGATGCTCACCCTCCCTAACACCTTAGGACTGTTTGAACGAGACATCCTGAAAATCAATGAACTCATCCACGACTGTGGAGCACAATCTTTTCTGGACGGTGCCAATATGAACGCTATGGTCGGCATCGTCCGACCAGGAGATATGGGCTTTGATTGTATGCACCTCAATCTCCACAAAACCTTTAGCACTCCTCACGGCGGAGGGGGTCCAGGCTGTGGGTGCGTGGCGGTGAAGGCGCACCTCGCCCCCTATTTGCCCGTCCCCATTCCCGTTGAACGAAAAGGAAAAATAGAATGGGAATATGACCGACCAAAATCGGTGGGACGAATTCATAGCTGGTATGGAAATTTCCTTATGGTCGTTAGAGCCTGGGCTTATCTCCGGGCTTACGGAAGGGAAGGAATTGCGGACATTGCCAGCCACGCCGTGCTGAATGCGAACTACATCCAGGCAAGGATCAAAAACGCATTCCCCCCTGCCTTTGACCGACTCTGTATGCATGAATGCGTGGTGACTGCCAAGCCCCTCAAAAAGTTTGGAGTGCGTGCTCTGGACGTCTCCAAGCGACTTATGGATTATGGGTTCCATCCCCCCACCAACTATTTCCCCCTCATCGTCCCCGAAGCCCTAATGATAGAACCCACCGAAACAGAAACCAAGGAGGTCCTCGACGCCTTCTGCGACGCCCTGCTCGCTATTGCCAACGAGGCAAAAGAAAATCCTGAAGTCGTGATTTCCGCTCCTCACACCCGCCCCATCTCTCGCCTGGACGAAGCGCTGGCAGTGAAGCAATTGAACGTGCGTTGGACCCGCGAAGAACACCTCCCTGCGGAAACCACCGCCCGATGAGCCTCCAAAAGCCTCCCCCGCACCCGTGCCAAATCATCCTGGACGGAGCACTTTCAGGGCACGAAAATATGCAGAGGGATGAAAGGATGCTCCTCCATTCCACCGCATCCCGTCAACGGATGGCGCGCCTCTATCAATGGAATGGGCTCTGGGTTTCCCTTGGGCGGAATCAAGTTCCCGATGCCGTCCTCAAGCACCCCGAGAAAATCCCCTGGGTCAGGCGCCCCACAGGAGGAGGGGGAGTGTTGCACGGACACGACTTGACCGTATCCCTTAGTGCCCCCCTGGACCTGCTGGGAATTCCACGCTCCGATATCCGACGCGTGCACTATGCTCTCTTAGCACCCCTAATAGAAGCCCTGAATTCCCTTAACATCCCCGCAGAATTTGGACAAGCCTCATCCCCCACAGGGAAGGGAAAGATAGAAGGAGATTGCTTCCTCACAGCCAGTCCTAACGACATCGTGAACGCCGCCACCGGGCGAAAAATAGTAGGGTGTGCGGTCCGAATCACAGCCAGCGGGGTGTTAGCCCAGTGTAGTATCCCTGTGGATGAGCCCCTCGCGCCCCCTGAGGAAGTTTTTCTCCAAGCCCATTCTCCCACCCCCCTGGGGATCCCTATGGAGCATTTACGGGAAGCAGTGGTGAATTCCTTAAAGAAATGGGGCATAGGGGAAAGCTCCCCTATGCCCACGGGAGGCATACTCCTATGAGGGTAGCGACAACTGCACGCCCAGCGCCCGCAATTCCTGCCCGATGTGGCGCAATTTCTTCATAGCGCGCAGTTCAATCTGCCGTACACGCTCACGGGTCACGTTCAAAGCCAAACCTACCTCTTCCAGCGTACGGGCACGGCCATCGTCTAAGCCAAATCGCAACCGCACCACGTCCCGCTCGCGAGGAGTCAGCCGGTTGAGAATGGCATTGATGTCTTGCTCCCGGATGAGTTTCTTCGTGACGTCCGTCGGCTCGGGTAAATGACGGTTCGGCACAAAGTCACCCAGAGAACTGTTATCCTTTTCACCAACAGGCGTCTCCAGGCTCAAAGGCTCCGCCGATACCTTCAGCATTTCCCGAACTTTCTCCACAGGAAGATACTTCAACTCCTTGGGAGCCGCTTTCTCAATCTCTTCCGGGGTGGGCTTTCGTCCCAGACGACGGGTGAGTTCTTGCTCCGCACGCTCCCGCGCAATCGCCCAGGCAATTTCCTCTTCCGTAGGCTCCCGATGCAGTTCCTGCTGAAGTCTGCTCTGGGTCTTCAACACTTTGTTGATCAACTCCGCCACGTAAACAGGAATGCGGATCGTCCGCCCCTGGTTGATAATAGCGCGGGCAATGGCACGACGTATCCACCACGTCGCATACGTGCTGAAGCGAAAGCCCTTGCGCCAGTCAAATTTCTCCACTGCGCGAATAAGCCCCAGGTTCCCCTCCTGGATCAGGTCAGCCAGGGGAATACCGCGCGCATTGTATTTCTTCGCAATGCTCACCACCAGACGAAGGTTGGACTCAATCAGGATGCGCTTTGCCTCTTCGTCCCCTTCTTGCACCCGCCGAGCCAGAGCCACCTCCTGCTCAGGAGTAAGTAGCTGAGCGCGCCGAGTCTGGCGCATCCACATTTCCAGCTCCTCGGCGTCCTCCGGCTGGGGCTCAAGGTCCTCTTCGTCCAGCGCAGAGTCAACCTCAGGCTCAACCTCTTCCGCTTCCAAGAGCTCGTCAGCCTGAGGCTCGTCTTCCATTGTCGGTATCATGGTCTTGCTTGTCATAAGAACTCTAGGCACTCACCATTCCAAAGACGGGTCAGTTATTGAATTCGTCACTCCCTGATACGTTTCCCCCTTCATTTTCGTGGCAGGGGTCAGCTCCACGGGCTCACAAACGCAGGCTGTCTTCCTTATAGGGATAGACGAACCAACCCCCTCAAAGTAGCACGTCCCTTTTAGGTTATCAAACCTCTTGACAGGTACACTTTGTGAATTATATCACAATCCAAACCATTAAGACGCCATTTCACTGAAAGACGTTTCAGGTTTTTACCTATAAACTTGGAAACTCCGCTAATTTGCGTACTTTAGCAACCGAATCTACCAGGGCCTCTATCACCGTGTCCACCTCCTCAGAAGTATTAAAGCGCCCCAAACTCAGCCGAACCGTGCCTCTTAGCCACTCCTCCGGAAGCCCGATCGCCTCCAATACGTGGCTATACTTCCGCTCCCCGGAAGAACAAGCCGCACCCGCAGTACAGCAAATCCCACGAGCATCCAGGTTGATGATAATGCTCTCCCCCTCCGTCCGATAAAAGGAAATACTGACGATATGAGGAGCCCCATCTTCCTGCCCATTGAGGCGAGAATCGGGCACCCGAGAAAGAACGCCGGTAATGATTCTCCGACGAAAGTCGCGCATCCGGCTCACGTCCCCCTCCCCTTCCTCCCTCAGAATCTCCGCCGCTTTCCCAAGCCCTACAATCCCCGGTACGTTCAGGGTCCCCGCTCTCCGCATCTCCTCATGCTTACCCCCCACCAGCAGGGGAGACAAGGGCGCTCCCGTGCGAACCCAAAGAGCTCCCACACCCTTGGGCCCATGAATCTTATGAGCGGAGAGGCTTGCATAGTCCAGGGGGCTATCCTCCAGCCGAAGCGGGATTTTTCCCACTGCCTGGGTGATGTCGCTGTGGAAATAGGCGCCCCAATCCTTCGCCATCTGCCCAAGCCGATGAATGTCCTGGATCGTTCCGATCTCGTTATTCACCGCCATAATGCTCACCAACTCCGCCCCCCCTGAAAGGAGTTTCAAATAAGCATCCTCATCCACTCGCCCCTCAGAATCCACAGGAATGAGTTCCGTCCTTGAATGCGACAAGGCAGGATTGAGAACCGAAGAGTGCTCAATGGCAGAAACCAATATCCGCCCCGAAAAAGTGCGGAGCACGGTGTTGTTTGCTTCCGTGGCACTGGCGGTAAAGATGATCTCCGAAGGGTCCTCAACCCCTAACAGCAAGGCGAGCTGTTCCCGTGCACGCTCTACCGCCGACCGCGCAAACTGCGCCATCGTATGGAGGGCACTGGGATTGGCATAATGCTCACAAAAATAGGGAAGCATCGCATCCAGAACTCGCGGGTCCACGCGCGTAGAAGCCGCATTGTCAAAATACAAAGTCTCCATGGCGTCCACCTATCTACATCGGTAGCCAACCTGGGCGCCAATCAACGGACAGCGATCATCTCCATCCGTCCCACATCGCAAACATAAATCCTCAGCACGCACCATCCCTGAACTCGTCATCGCCGTGATAAAATTATCCAAAACGCTAAGCAACTTAGCGCGTTCACTCGCATCTAACTTATCCAACGCTGATTGAACCTCGCGCCGCTGAGTCTCTCTAACACTCTCTATAACCCTATTGCCCTCTTCCGTTACCTCAAGACGCACCACCCGCTTGTCCATCGGAAGGGGATGTTTCTTGACCAACCCCTTCTGATACAACCGTTGAGCCATATGAGTGGCGCTGGGATAACTTACACGAAGCCCCCTCGCCAGCTCTCCCACAGTGCACCGGGGGTGACTCTGCAAGTAACGAAGGGCAGAATATTGAGGGTAAGTCAGAGGCAGAGGACTGCCCACCTCCACCGCTTTCTCCCGAAAGGCAACACGAACAAACTCAGCAAAAAGACTACCTAACCGCTCAGCACGAGCAACGACATTTGTATCCCTATAGTTCGTGTCCATATTTTTAATATACCTGATTGACTCAAAGTATATCTAATTCCCACCCCCTTTCCGAGCACCCGGAACCTCCGAGCGGAGAAAATCTATGATTTCGGACAGGGTCTCCGCAACCAAAGCCCCAGCCTCCTTCAATGCCCTCACCTTGCTCTCCGCTGTCCCCATCCCCCCACTGATGATGGCTCCCGCATGCCCCATCCGCTTACCAGGAGGAGCAGTCCGCCCGCTGATGAAAGCCACCACCCGCTTGCTCATACCCGCAATATAACGGGATGCCACCTCCTCATCATCTCCCCCAATCTCACCGATCAGAACCACCGCCTCGGTCTCCGGGTCGTTCTCAAAAAGGGGAAGGATGTCTATAAAGCGCGTCCCCAAAATGGGGTCACCCCCTACCCCTACACAGGTACTCTGCCCCAGCCCTGCCCGCGTGAGCATCTGGACAATCTCATACGTCAAGGTCCCGCTTCGGGAAACAACCCCCACCGGACCCCTCCGAAAAACATAGCCCGGCATTATCCCCATCTTACACCGCTCGGGGGAGATGATCCCGGGGCAATTCGGACCCACCAACCGGGAACGCCCCCTTTCCCGCAAACGATGAACTACCTTCAACATATCTCTCTGCGGAATGCCCTCCGTAATGGCACATATCAGAGGAATGCCAACCGCCTCGCTTTCCATAATGGCATCCGCACAAAAAGGAGCGGGCACAAAGATTATGGAAGCATTCGCGCCCGTCTCCTCCACCGCCTCCTCTACAGTATCAAACACCGGAACCCCATCCACCAATTGGCCCCCCTTTCCGGGCGTCACACCCGCGACCACGTTCGTCCCATATTCTCGCATCGCACGGGTGTGAAAACTCCCTTCACGACCTGTTATGCCTTGAACCAACACACGAGTCGTCTGATCAATCAAAATAGCCATCTTTGTCTTCCACGCAAAACTCAAAAGGGGCAAACTTCCCAGCAGAGGGTTCGCCCTTTCCTCCTATATACCCTTTTCACTCACCCCGAAGTGTTGCCAGAGTCCCACAAAAGGACCTCCCCTCCCCAATGATGCCAAATCCCCCTATCCTGCAATTTTGCGGAAACAAATTTAGCACATCTACCGAAAAATGCCAAGGTCAAAAAAGGAAATCCCTAAATAGATGCCTCGCAAGAATCGCCAAAAAGCAGGAGCTCTCTTAGAAATCGTCATCGCCATCAGCATCATTGGGGGAGGGCTTATGGCTTTGAGCGCCTTGATGCCCACCGCCGCCCGGACAGGAAGTATGATAGGGAAGTACGAACAGGCAGCAAGCCTGGTCCAGCACAAAATTGACCAACTGCGCGCCGTTGGTTATGGACGGCTAACCTACACCGAACTTACAAGCGCAGGCATCATTGACGAAGAACCTTCCACACAACCCTACTCCTTCAAAGAAGTAGACCAACTCCAGAACATTTTCCCTGAACCCGAAGCCCTCATCACCATCGTGGATGAATACTCCAACATTAAACGGATAACGGTAACCCTCCGATGGCGCGGTGGGGGATTTACCCAGGGAAGTGGTCAAATGGAAGCCATAGCATTCATCGCGAGGTGACTTATGAGGAAACAGTTAGGATTTTCGCTCGTTGAAATGGTTCTCTCCCTAAGCGTCTTTGCTGTACTCCTCTCTATTAGCGCTGAACTTCTCACAGATACAAGTAAGCAATTTCTCAAAAACACAACTAAACTCAATACGGACAGAAGCACTGCCATCGCTATCCAATGGCTTACTCGCGACCTGCAAGAAGCCAAACAAGCCGTCATTCTAAGCCCATCACGGATACGCATTTACTATCCCGTCCGAAACCCCGACGGAACTTATAACCGAGCAATTCGGGATGAAATCAACACGGTGGAATACTTCCTGGCAGGGACCGATGGAACGCCGGATCCCTCTGGTACGGATCTGGTGAGGAAACCCGCCTGGGAATCCCCGCGAATCGTTTGTAAAAACGTACGAGAGCTTACCTTCACAAGTGATAATCCAAGCAGTGTGAACGTCACCATTCACGTCGCAGAGAATACAGGACGTGAAACGGTCCAAACGAGTATGGAGCACCGAGCCATCTTTCTCCGCAACTATTAGTAAATGACACAGGGAGGACCTTTGCCCGTTATGCGAAACTCAGCAAAAAAGAACGCGTACCACCAAGAAAAAGGCAGTGCCCTCTTTACCGCCTCCGCAGTCGTGTTCCTCCTTATCCTCCTTGGTACCGCTCTCGTAAGCCTCTCAACCCAAGCCCTACAACAAACCAAGCAAACCCAGCACGCCGTGCTTGCGTTCAACATCGCAGAATCGGGAGCGGAACGTGCAGTAAGATGGCTGAAAGACCAACCGTACCCCCCAATGGGAACCGCCCCCTTTGACCCATTCGGAACCCAACCCCTCGCAGGAGGAACCTATCGCGTCACCATCACCCCGGACCCAGCAAACCCAGGAACAACTCAAAAAACCTACACAGTAACCTCCGAGGGCAGATTCGGCAGTAGAGCAGAGCGCCTATCCCTTGTACTGCGACTCCAATCGTTCGCCAAATATGCCTATTTCACCGACAGCGAAGTCTCTTCCATCTCCGGGGGGCGCATCTGGTTCTTCAGTGGCGACCGAATTCGCGGACCTGCACATAGCAACAACCGAAATGGATCAAACTTTCAAATTCACTGGAGCGCTGGCTCACAGCCCATCTTTGAGGATATGGTTACCTCTGCAGCCTCCTTCATCACCTATGCCCCACGCAATCCAAACTCGGAAAGTGATTTTCTAAGCATCTTCCGCACAGGCTCCCGGGGCTTCCGGTTAAACGTGGATCCCATCCCACTGCCCGAATCCACCGAAAGACAACGCGATACCGCGTGGGGAAGATCCTCAGGATTCCCCACCACCAACGGTGTCTATGTTCCACCCGAAGGCGGTATCTTTGTGAGGGGGAGTTGCAGTGTCACCCTCCAGGTAGACCCTAACGGTAATCAACAATTCGTCATCACTCAGGGGAGCACTACCACTACGGTGACGGTGGACCTCCACACAGGTTACCGCTATGTAGAACGCCCGGGGTCGCCACGCATAACCGTGCCAGGAACGGGAACGGGCGTCTTCTATTGCACCAGCCACATCACATCCCTTTCAGGAACCATAGCAGATAACGTCCTTTCAGCAGGTGATCCACCCACCATCCTGGCACGTTCTGCCTATACTATCGCTACCGACGTCAATGCAGGCGCAAACATTACCATCACCAACCCCATCCGGTATCGCTCCGCCCCCGATCCCTCCCTTCCCATTAACCACCCAACCAATCTCCGACCAGGAACCTTAGGATTAATCGCCAGAAATGTTATCATCTCCTCCAGTGCACCCCAATTTATGGAAATCAACGCTGTAATACTCGCAGGCAGTGCCTCCACAACTAATGGGAGTTTCTACGTAGCCAACTACAACACCCGAACACCCCCAGGCGTCCTGAGATTGCTCGGAGGAATCATTCAAAAAGCCAGAGGACCGGTAGGAACCTTCAGTTCCGCCACAGGCCAAATCATCACAGGGTATGCCAAAGACTATTACTATGACCCACGACTCGCCGATATGCCACCCCCTTATTTCCCAACAACGGGGCTTTACGATGTCCTCTCCTGGCAAAGACTGCCCCCCGAAACAGGAGAATAAGTAAAAAAAAAACCCACAACTCTTACCTACGCCCACCCACCTTGGACACAAAAACCTTCACGCCAATGAAGGGGTCCCCGCTAAAGCCTGCCACCCCCACTTGCGCCCTCACTGCCTTCAACCAACTTGGGACATCCTCCCTCCCAAACGCTCTAAATCCTATGACATAAGTTGCGAAAACCCCATCGGGGCACCATTTCGGGCAATTTCCTCCAAAAATGTCCTACCCTTGTCCGCCATTGGCAAGGTGCACCCTGTATCCTCTCCCCCACAGGGTCACGTCCGGGCGCCTCCGTCACTAACCTTCAGGTCGGGTAAGGCGACAGGGCAGAGAACTCTTTGCGTCTTAGCGTGCCAGGGCGCAAAGCAAGTTCTCGCCCGTCGCCAGTAAAATGGCTTTGAGATGGCACGTAAAAGGAAACTCACGCGCTCTCCTTATGAACGCGTCGTTTGGTTTGACCGCGAAATCCGTGAAGGGAAGTTTCCTAACGCCGTTCGCCTTTCGGAAAAATTTGAAATCTCTCTGCGCACTGCGTACCGAGACATTGAGTTCCTGAAATATAATTTTGATGCCCCCCTCGCCTATGACCCTCTACGCCGGGGATTTTACTACACGGATAGAAACTTCGTCCTTCCCGCCATCTTACTCACCGAGGGAGAACTGGTCTCCATCTTTGTGGGAGAAAAGGTCTTACGACAATATGCAGGCACACCCTACGAAGAACTTTTGGAGAAAGCGTTCAAAAAAATTTGCAATGCGCTCCCCGGTCCCGTGAGCATTGACCTCAGCACCATCGCCGATGCCGTCTCCTTTGAACTGGGTCCTGCAAGGCCTGTAGAGGTGGAAACCTTCCAAAAGGTACTCAATGCCATACAAAATCGCCATTGCCTGAAAATCACCTATTTTTCCATTCGCCGAAATGTTCTAACCCATCGCCTGATTGAGCCTTATCACTTGCACAACTTTGCGGGCGATTGGTATCTGGTTGCCTATGATAGAAAAAGCCAGGAAATCAGGGACTTCGCCCTCAGCCGAATCCGCACCCTGACGCCAACTTCAGAAACTTTTCAGCCCTCGCCGAATTTCAACCTAAAGGAATACATCCGTGGGCACTTCGGGGGATTCCACGGCAAAAAAGCCTATAAAGTCGCCGTGCAATTTGACCCCTATCAAGCACGCTGGATACGTGAAAAAAAATGGCAAGGCGAAACGGGACGCAAAGAACACGCCGATGGCTCCCTCACCCTTTACCTAGAAGCCCCGACCCTTGAACCCGTGATGCGCTGGGTATTGCAATTCGGTAGCCACGCCGAAGTCATCAGCCCAAAGGAACTCAGAGAGGAGATGAGCAAAGAGGGCTTGCGCATCGCCAAAATGTACAAAGGGAAAAAGGCACGAAACCCCTGAACGCCTAAGGCTCCGCAACCATCTCCGCACTCCCCGCCTTCGCCAACTCCGTCCCCAGGGTCCCTCTCTTGGACCAATAGACCGCCACGCCCAGAGCAAGGACACAACCTGCTACCACAACCCCACGAATCCAATCCGCCATATCTTGAATGATAACGGGAGCCAGCAAAACCGCCACCAGGTTCATCACCTTGATCAACGGGTTAAGAGCAGGACCAGCAGTGTCCTTGAAGGGGTCGCCAACCGTGTCACACACCACGCCCGCCTTATGAGCAGGCGAACCCTTCCCCCCGTATAAGCCATCCTCTATGGTCTTCTTGGCGTTATCCCAAATGCCACCGGAATTGAACAGCGTAACCGCCAAAAGCTGGGACCCAAGAATAGCCCCCGCAAGAAAACCACCTAACGCCTGAGCACCCGCAAGATTGAATCGCATACCCCCAATGGAAACCGGCTCTTGCCCGATCGCCAACCCAAAGGCAACCAGTGTCGGAAGAGCAATAGCCAGAATCCCCGGTCCCAAAAGTTCCTTTTGAGCCGCTGCCGTTACGATCTCCACACAGCGGCCGTAATTCGGCTTGCTGGTGCCCGCTAAAATCCCCGGGTCTGCCTGGAACTGTCGCCTCACTTCGCCTATCAATTCAAAGCCCGCTCGCCCCACGGCATTTACCGCAAAAGCACTGAACAAAAATGGCGCCGCCCCACCTACTAAAAGCCCGATAAATATCTGCGGAAGGTCCAGAGGCAAGCCAATACCCGCCAAACGGGTCTCTTCAATATAAGAGTGATACAATGCAACCGCCGCTACCACCGCCGTGGCAATGGCAAAGCCCTTCGTCAGCGCCTTCGTCGTGTTTCCTGCCGCATCTAACATTTGCACCGCACGCGCAGGGGGCATAGCCCCTTGAACGCTTGCCTCCCGTTTCCTGGCTCCCGACATCTCATAAACGCCCTGAGCATTGTCCGAAATGGGACCAAAAGTATCCATCCCGAGAATAAACCCCGTCGTGGTCAGAAGCCCAAGCCCCACCAGAGCAATGCCGTAAAAACTCAAGATGAACCCTCCATACTCTCCAGGCGGGAACAAGAAAAGCGGGGCAAGGAGACACACCACAATCGCCAATACCGACCACACACTGCTCTCCATAGCGTAAGCAAAGCCCTGGATGATCATCGGCGCAGGTCCCGCGGTGGAAGCAGCCGCCACCTCCCGCACAGGCCTCTTCTCAAACCCAACAAAATAACCCGTCAGCATCTCAATCAAAAGCGCCATAACTACTCCAAACGTTATCGCCAACCCAAAAAGCCACCAAGCCACCTCCTTCTTCTGCTCCGACACAGCCACCAAACGGCCCTCCGGCTCACGAAGCTTCATCTCGCTGAGGTCGCCCGTCTCCACCAACCCTTCCGCAGTGGTAGCGTAATCTATAGCGGGCACAGCCAAAAGGGCTTCCGCGTCCAGATTTTCCTTCTTCGCAATCCAGAAAAGTTCGCCCCGCGGGTTCATACCTATCGTAAGCGGAACCTGATCCAGCGGGGTAAGGTTGCCCTGCGTCACACTCGCCTTAGTAGCCAACCGCCAGGTCTCGTGCTCTTTGGCACCTGCAGACCCAAAAAGCGGCGGTTGTTTCACCTTAACCAGAAGGAAGGGACCCGAAAACATCTCCTGCTCAACCAATAAATGGGCAAACCGACGCACGGGAGTGTTACCCTGCAACAGCACATACTCTTTCAAGGGATGACGGCGAAGCCTCGCCACTTCCTCTACCGTGACCTCGGGAAGGGTAATGTCCGGCTCAAAAGATTTAAGCCTCTCCGCATTGGTCCTGAGGGCTTGCTTGACTTTCTCCGTTAACTGCTCATCCGTCAACTCTCCCGAAACATCCCCCCCCGTACGAGCACCCTCTTCCGGCTGACCCACCTGGGGCGAAGGCTGGGAGCCAGATTGAGGGTTCGTGCCTGCCTTTCCTTCCTGCTGTTCTGCAGGAGGTTGAGGAGGGGGAGTAAATTCTCTCTGTCTGCGCCTCTGCTCCGCGTTCATCTTCTCCACAAACTCTATCTGGCTGATAAGCCCGATAAGGCGCAATTCGTTGCGGTCTATCTCCGTAATTCCCGAATGAACTCTCCCACCCGCATCCCGATAATACGTCACGTTGATGTCTCGCATCATCCAATAGGCAACGCCAAACGTGAGGATGATCGCGGTAATGGCAGAAGCCCAGAATCCGCGCTTGATGGGAACCATAGGATCCAGACGCTCATCGTCTTTGCCCCGCACAAAGAACACTCCCAAAATGGAAGCGAGAATCCCCACACCTCGCGCCATAAGAGCAAAAAGGATCAATTTCATCCACAAATTCATAGGCAACACCGCAGCCGTCGCCGCCCCCAACACAATGGCCGCAACCAGGGTCACCTCATAAGACTCAAACACGTCCGCCGCCATACCCGCGCAGTCACCCACGTTATCCCCCACATTGTCCGCTATGGTCGCTGCATTGCGTGGGTCATCTTCAGGAATGCCCGCTTCCACCTTGCCCACTAAATCCGCCCCCACATCTGCTGCCTTGGTATAAATCCCCCCTCCTACACGCATAAAGAGAGCCGCAAGCGACCCGCCAAAGCCAAAGCCGATCAGGAGTTTCATCGCCTGAGCTCCCGCAATGAGGAATATCAAGGTCGCGCCAAGCAACCCCATCCCCACCGTGATGAGCCCCGCAACTGAGCCCGCACGAAAAGCAATCTCCAACGCACGCTTATAACTCCCAAGCACCGCATTCGCCACCCGAGCGTTCGCATTCACCGCCATAATCATCCCCGTATAACCCGCAATATACGAAGCGGCAACTCCCAATACAAACGAAAAGGAGAGCCACGCCGCCGCAGGAATCCCATACAGCGTCAACCCTTCAAAACGCCCGTGGAACAACACGAAAAGCCCAATCGCCAACAGCAACACGAACACGCTCATCGTCTCGATCTGGCGCTTCAAATAGGCAAGGGCACCCTCCTTAATCGCCGCGCTCACCTCTTGCATTCGCTCATCCCCAGGCGGTTGACGCAAAGCCCAGCGAGCCAAAAATGCCCCCACCCCAATGGCAATCAGGGCAAAAGCCAAAGACAAAAATAAGAAACCGTAATCGCTACGGGTAAATTCCAATTCCACTTTCGCCTCAGCACCCACCGCCAGCGAAAAGGGGGCAAGAAGGAACGTTATCAAAACAAAGAAAAAGTACCAAAAATAGCGTCTATCCTTCAAACGCAATGTGGACAACCCTGTCATTGAATCCATTCCTGTGTGCATCTCCCGGGATGCGGTGTTCCTCACCGCAGATGAAGTAGGGCTATATTACCCCAAAACCCCTAACCCTAACTTATGGGGCGGAACTCGGCAGTGGCTCCACTCGCCTCTAACTGTGCCTTCAACATCTCCGCCTTACGACGATTAATCCCCCGCAGGAGAACCGCAGGCAGTTCCTCCAGTATATCCTTCACCTGAGGACGCGTCAGTGCCAGCATATGCTGTAAAGAGGTGATCACCTCCTCGCGGTCTCGCCCAACATCCACGAGAACCAGCTCATAAACGCTCTCGTCATCCACGCGGGCAAATCCCTTCGGCACGTGACGCATCTCTCCCGTCTCGGGGTCCAACAAAGGAATCTCGCGGTCGCAATTTTCACAAATGAGAACTTCTGTCTTCTCACTCATATAATTCAGAGCACCGCAATAACCACAGGTAACCCCCGTCACTTCCAAAACCTTCCCACCCTTTACGGGAACGCGGCGGTGACATTCATCGCAAATGAAATCATCCTCGGGTGGCTCCACAAAAACCATCTCATAACCACAATAGGAACAAGCAGCCGTGTAACTCGGCTCCACCCTGCTCGCCAAAGCGCGGTATACCGCATAAGCAAGGAGCAAGGGAGTCGCCCCAAAGAAAAGCCACGAAAGACTCCGTAAGTCCAACCAGGGAGCCCCACCGAAAACAGACTCCACCGCAGCATAACGATGGATTAGCAAGCCAACAAGAAAACTCAAAATGCCCAAAACGCCCCAGGTGATGGCATGCTCCCAATGTATCTCAATGACCTCGGAACGCTTTTCTGGCTTTGCCATACTTCCTCACACACCTACCTTTGAATAGAATTTCAATCCATCAAAGTGCACCCTTTATTTTACTCAAAGGGCTTGTCCACAGGGGGAGTAGGCCTCTGAGGCTTTCCCCCCCCAGGAGCCTCCTGTGCCCCAAGAGCCGCATCCACTATGGCTATGAGATAAAAAATCACCCCTACCAACAGCAAAAACCATCCCATCCCCGTCAAAGACCCCCCTTCCTCGAGCCCCAGAGAAAGAAATAAAACCCACCACCCTATAGCCAGCACCCCAAAAACCCCCGCCTTCACCCAATCCCCGTTATACGCCTGCCCAAACCCGGGCAACACCAGGCTCAAAAACGCACTCGTGCTGGCATGACGCTGTAAACCCGCTGGATTCCTCATCTCTTGCCACTCCAGGGCTTCCAACGCCGCCAGCCTCTCCAATTCCCGCTCATCCAGGCGCAACGCAACCTCCGCAAGCTTTCGCTCTGCGTTCACCCTGCCAGGATGCTGGCGGAGGAGAGACGCATACAAGTCCCGGGCTTCCTTATATCTCCCCTCCAAGCGCAAAAGGTCCGCCTCTAATTCCATCGCCGCAGGGTGCCCAGGATGCCCCTTGATAAAATCCTCCACTAATCGCCGGGCGGTCTCCACCTCACCCCGCTGATAAAGAATTTCTACTCGCTTGCTCAGGGTTTCGCCAGCCTCTTCTGCAGGGTCACGCAACACCATCTCCAAGCTCCCTATCCCTTTTCCGAAAGGGTAGGCAAGGACTCCCACAACGATTCCAAATCGTAAAACTGCCTGTGGTCCTCGCGCATCACATGGCAAACCACGTCGCCAAAATCCAGCAATACCCAGCCACTCCCACGACCCTCCACGTGGTGCGGAACCACACGAAGTTCTTTCATCTTCTCCGTTATCTTGTCCGCTATGCTGCGCATATGGACATCAGAAGTAGCGCTACACACCACAAAATAGTCCGCCACAATGGTCTTCTTCCGAATGTCAAGCGTGCGGATGCGTTCCGCTTTTGCCTCTTCCGCAAACTGCCGAATGCGCCTCAGCTTCTCCCGAGTCGTCAACAAACTTCAGTCACCATTTTCACGATAGAGACCGTTCTCCTCTATAATTCTTACCACTTCTGAGGGGGTCAAGTGACAAACCCGCTGACCCTTCCGAAGCCTCTGCCGAATCTCCGTAGAACTGATGTCCAGAGCACGCATCCTAAACCAGTCTATGCGATCCAGCCAAGGGGAAGGCAAACGGGAAACCACTGACTCCCGAGCAAAACCTGCCCGCTCCCCCACCCCTATCCTCGCCCTACGCACTATCTCCTCCGCATCCCTCCAATCCACCAAGCCCATCACCACATCCGTGCCCATAATCAACCACAAATCATCCCCCCCGCCTCCATACTCCCTTAAGGTATCCACCGTATAACTCGGAGGAGACCTCCGAAGTTCGGACGTCCCCACCCGCAAACCAGAGCATCCTTTTATCGCTTCCTCAACCATCTTCACCCGCAATTCTGCGGGGGCTACGGGAAACCCCTTAAATGGAGACACCTGAGCCACCTCCAGAACGACCTCATCCAAACCTAATTGCTCCAGGGCTTCCACTGCAAGCGCCATATGCCCCCAGTGCACTGGATCAAACGTGCCCCCCAGTATCCCCAACCTCATCCCTCCTCCCTCCACTCAAACTCAACATCGCCAACCTTCACCGTGTCCCCCTCTTGAATGCCCCGCTCCCGCAATGCATCCAGGACCCCCAGCCTTCTCAAATGCATATGAAGGTGCTGGAGTGCCTCTTCGTTCTCCAAATTTGTTGCCTGGACTAAACGAGACACTTGCTCACCTGTTATCACATACGTATCGTCTACCTTATGGATGCTCCATTCCGCAGGAGAAAGCGAAGGAGAGGATACCTCTATAGGTTCATACTCCGGCGGGGGAAGGGTCCTGAGCAGGGAAGCGAGAAAATAAATGAATTCCTGAACCCCCTCCCTCGTCACCGCACTCAAAAGAAGCACCGGCACTCCCTCCCCCTGCATCTCCATCAGTAATTCCTTGCGCCTGGCTTCCTCCTTCAACAAATCTGCCTTGCTCAGCACAATCACCCAGGGCTTCTCGACAAGCGTCCGGGAAAACTTAGATACCTCCTCTCGCAAAATCCGCAAATGCTCTTTAGGATGCTTCCCATCCCACGGCACGCACTCAATCACATAGGCAAGAAGGCGAGTCCGCTCCGCGTGGCGCAAAAACCGCAAACCCAATCCCACCCCCTCCGAAGCCCCCTCCAAAATCCCGGGCAAATCCGCAACCACAAAACTGTCCTCCCCAGCACGAACAATCCCAAGATGAGGCGTCAAAGTGGTGAAAGGATAAGGAGCAATTTTGGGACGCGCCGAGCTGATCGCGCTGATAAGCGTGGACTTCCCGGCATTGGGAAAACCCAACAAACCCACATCTGCTATAAGGCGTAACTCTAACTTCAAACGCTTTCTCTCCCCCGGCTGACCCCGCTCCGCAAACGCTGGCGCCTGACGACTGCTCGTGGCTAATCGTTTATTCCCTATACCCCCCCGCCCCCCACGACAAACCACTAACCGTTGACCCCGCTCTCTCAGGTCCCCCAAAAGAGCCCCACTCTCCGCATCCCTCACCAACGTCCCCACAGGCACCCGGATTTCCAGGTCAGCACCCCGCGCCCCCTTCCGGTTTCCACCCTGACCCGCACCCCCACTCCCCGCCTCAAAAGTAGCCTGATACCGAAAATCCAACAAGGTGGACCTATGCTCATCGGCAACCAGCACCACATCCCCCCCATCCCCTCCATCTCCCCCATCGGGACCAC